>NZ_KB899097.1 GCF_000378045.1 Marinobacterium rhizophilum DSM 18822 | reverse complement strand
CTCAAGGGCAAGCGGGTCAATGTCGGCAACCCGGGCTCCGGTCAGCGCGGCACCATGGAAGTGCTGATGGAGCGCAAGGGCTGGACGCTGGATGATTTCATGCTTGCCTCTGAGCTGAAGTCGTCCGAGCAGTCGCAGGCACTGTGTGACAACAAGGTCGATGCCATCATCTTCACCGTGGGTCACCCCAATGGCTCCATCAAGGAAGCCACCACCTCCTGTGACGCGGTCATGGTGCCGGTGGAAGGTGCTGAGGTGGATGCGCTGGTCGGCGAAAACGACTACTACGCCAAGGCGATTATTCCGGGCGGCATGTACAAGGGTACGGATGCGGATACGGCAACCTTCGGTGTGGGCGCGACCTTTGTTTCGTCAACCAAGGCCGATGCCGACGTGATCTATCAGGTGGTTAAATCAGTGTTCGATAACTTCGATCGCTTCAAGCGCCTGCACCCGGCGTTTGAAAACCTGGACCCTGCATTGATGATCAAGAACAACCTGTCGGCCCCGCTGCATGAAGGTGCGGTACGTTACTACAAAGAACGTGGCTGGATGTAATCAGGGTTTGTTAATAAAACGGCTTGCCAGCATGGCAGGCCGTTTTTCGTTCAGCGTGTAGCGATTTTGAACAGTTCTTACGGGCGCAGTCTATAAACCGGAGACGTTATGAGTGACCCCAAAAAAGACCCGCCAGTCTACGATGAGGCAGGGCCTTGTATCGCCGATGGTGGCGTCGTTTTTTGATCCGGCCGTGGTGGCAAAGGTCCACAAGGCGGTGGACCAGCACCTGGTTGAGTATGCCGCCACGCACCTGCACGCTGATGTCGCGCATACGTTATCAGTGCATCAGGGGCATCCGGCGGAACGGATCATCAAGGAGGCAGTGGCCATTAACGCCGACCTGATCATCATGTCGGCCCATCACCGTGGCCGCCTGGGCAGTGCACTGCTGGGCTCGAACTCCGCCCGGGTGGTGGAACGTGCGCAATGCTCGGTGCTTGTGTTGCGCCGATCGAATAACGATGCGGGCTGAATGGCCACAATGACGCCAGCTTCTGATCATTCTCTATTCTTATAGGACCGGCTTGCGCCGGGGTGAATATTCGCAATGTATGATGTTACGGAAAGTCCTAAAGGCGAACTGCTGAAGCAACTCAGTGAGCAGTTTAACGATCGGCTGGACGAGACCATGGCCGCGGCCGTTTGCAATTTCGCTCGGCAATATTACCGCGCCACTCTGCAGGCGGAATTAGTAACGGGGCAGCCCGAGAACCTGTATGGCGTAACGCTGTCGGTTTGGCAGTTCATACAGGAATTGAATGGCGCGGGGCCCAAGGTCAGGGTATTCAATCCTGATTTCGAACGGCACGGCTGGCACTCCAAACATACCGTGATCGAGATCCTGAACCCGGACATGCCGTTTCTGGTCGATTCGATCCGCATGGAGCTGATCCGCCAGGAATTGTCGATCCATGCCCTTCACAATGCCGTGCTTCGGGTTGTGCGTGATCCCGCCGGTGTCTTGGTGAATGTTGCCCAGCCGGACGAGCCTTCGAAGGATTTGCGGCGCGAATCGGTGGTCTATCTGGAGGTCGATCGCCACAATGATGTTGAAGACCTGAAAGCGATTCAAGCCAGTTTGCTGGACGTTTTCCGTGATGTGTGGGCTGCTGTGCAGGACTTTGATTCCATGAAGGCCGAGGTCCGCACTGAAATTGAGCGCCTCGGTACCGTGGCTAAAGAGGTCGACAGTCAGGCCGTGCAGGAAGCTAAAGCGTTTCTTGAATGGCTGTTGGTGGACCACTTTACTTTTTTGGCCTGCGATGAACTGCAGGTCAGTCGCAAGGGTGACGCTACCCGCTTCAAGCAGGTTTCAGACTCTGAGCTTGGTACCCTGCGCTGCCGAGACAAGGCCAAGCGCAACAACACCCTGACTCGACTGCGCGATTGCGAGCGAGAGTTCATCCTGGCGTCCCAGCCGCTGATGTTTGCCAAGGCGGCCAGCAAGTCGCGCGTGCATCGCCCGGCCTACCAGGATCTGGTGGTGGTAAAGCATTTTGATGATGCCGGCGGGGTGATCGGTGAAAAGCGCTTTTATGGACTCTATACGTCGGCTGTTTACGACCAGGCACCCGCCAGTATTCCGGTAATACGGCAAAACGTGGCACAGGTGCTCGAACAGTCCAATTTCGAGCCTGGCGGACACAACCGCAAGGAGCTGCTGCAGATTCTTAAGGGGCTGCCGCGTGAGGAACTGTTTTTGTCCACGGCGGATAAACTGTTCGAGACGGCGATTGGTATCTTCAATCTGCAGGAAATGCGAAAAGTTCGGCTTTTCGTCCGACCGGACCGTTGTGGCCGGTTTGTCTCCTGCCTGTATTTTGCGCCGCGCGAAATTTACGGCACTGATTTGCGCACGCGTGTACAGAATTTGCTGGTCGAGCATTTCAATGCGCTGGATGCCGAGTTCACCACGCATTTCTCCGAGTCCATTCTGGCTCGTACGCATTTTGTGTTGCGCCTCGATCCGGATCGCGCTATCCCTGCAGATTCCGAAGTGCTTGAAGCCCATGTCATTGGCATTTCCCGCGCCTGGGACGAGGAACTGCACCGCTCGCTGGTAGAGGTGTGCGGCGAAGAGCAGGGCAATCGATACGCCAACCTGTACCGCGGCACTTTCTCAAGTGCGTACCGGGAACACTTCCCGGCCGGGAACGCGATTTACGATATTCAGCGACTGGACGAACTCTCGCCTCAGCGGCCCCTGTCGATGAGCTTTTACCGCAAGCTCGAGCAGTCCCGTGAATTGCTGCGTTTCAAGCTGTTTACGGCCGACCAGGCGCTGGTGCTGTCCGATATGATCCCGATCCTTGAAAACCTCGGCATGCGTGTACTGGGTGAGCATCCGTATGAAGTCCGCCGGCGCGACGGCCGGCATTTCTGGCTGCATGACTTTACCTTGCAGTACAACAGCAACGAGCCCGTTGAGCTCGAAGACGTAAAGAGCATCTTCCAGGATGCCTTCGGGGCGATCTGGCAGGGGCAGGCCGACAACGATGAATTTAACCGTCTGGTCGTTGGCGGCAAGTTTAACTGGCGGGAGGTGGCGCTGCTACGTGCTTACACCCGTTACAATCGTCAGCTGAGATTCGAGTTCAGCCAGCCTTACATAGCCGATGCCCTGGCGCGGCATTTGTATGTTACCAAGCTGCTGGTCAACCTGTTCAAGGCACGGTTCGACCCGGCCAGACGCAGCAGTGACAAGGCGGATGCGGTCGTCAAGCGCCTCGAAGCCAGCGTGCTGGAAGCCCTCGATCAGGTCGATAATCTAAATGACGACCGGATTCTTCGGCGTTTGCTGGAGTTGATAAAGGCAACGTTACGGACCAACTATTTCCAGACGGGTGCCGATGACGAGCCGCACCCCTATATCGCGTTCAAACTCGATCCGGGAAGTATCGCCAATATCCCGCGTCCGCGTCCGATGTTTGAGACTTTCGTGTATTCACCTCGTGTTGAAGGGGTGCATTTGCGTGGCGGAAAAGTGGCCCGTGGCGGGTTGCGCTGGTCTGACCGCCTGGAGGATTACCGTACCGAAGTCCTGGGTCTGGTGAAGGCTCAGCAAGTTAAAAATGCCGTGATCGTGCCCGTCGGCGCCAAAGGTGGCTTTGTCGCAAAATGTCTGCCGGAGGACGGCGGGCGCGAAGCGATTCAGGCTGAGGGCATTGCCTGTTACAAGGTCTTTATCCGCGCCTTGCTGGACCTGGCAGACAATCTCGTGGCGGGTCAGCTGGTACCGCCTGCGGATGTGGTGCGCCATGACGGCGATGATCCCTATCTGGTGGTCGCTGCCGACAAGGGGACAGCCACCTTCTCGGATATTGCCAACGAAATTGCGGCTGAATATGGTTTCTGGCTCGGTGATGCCTTCGCATCTGGTGGAAGTCAGGGCTATGACCATAAGGGCATGGGCATTACCGCCCGGGGTGCCTGGGAATCGGTCAAGCGTCACTTCAGGGAGCTTGGACTGGACACCCAGAGCGAGCCATTCACCGTCGTGGGCGTGGGCGATATGGCCGGCGACGTGTTTGGCAACGGCTTGTTGCTGTCCCCGTTTGCCTGCCTGGTGGCGGCATTCAACCATCAGCATATTTTTATCGACCCGAATCCGGATGCGGCGGCAGCATTCAAGGAGCGCGAGCGGATGTTCGCGTTACCGCGTTCGAGCTGGGCTGATTATGATGCCAGCCTGATTTCGTCCGGTGGCGGCATTTTCCCGCGTCAGGCCAAGTCGATCGCAATAACCGACGAAATGCGCGAGCGGTTCGATATACAGGCCCAGCGGTTGACGCCGAATGAATTGATATCAGCCTTACTCAGGGCGCCGGTTGACCTGCTTTGGAACGGTGGTATTGGTACCTACGTCAAGGCAAGCCAGGAGACCCATGCCGACGTTGGAGACAAGGCCAATGACGCGGTGCGTATCAACGGTGCACAGCTGCGTTGTCGCGTTCTGGGCGAGGGGGGGAACCTTGGGTTCACGCAGCTTGGTCGTATCGAATTTGCGTTGAATGGCGGCGCCTGCAATACCGACTTTATCGATAATGCCGGTGGCGTTGACTGTTCCGACCATGAAGTGAATATCAAAATCTTGCTTAATGAAGTTGTAGCGGCCGGCGATATGACCGTGAAGCAGCGTAATCTCCTGCTCAAGGAGATGACCGATGATGTTGCCCAGCTGGTACTGAATAACAACTATCACCAGGTGCAGGCGCTGAGTCTTGCCAAACGTCATGCCCGGGAGTCGCAGGACGAATATATACGCTTGATCGACCGTCTTGAGGCTGATGGAAAACTCGATCGCGAGCTCGAATTCATACCCGGCGACGAAGAGCTGCAGTTGCGTAAAGGCCGCGAACAGGGCCTGACGTTGCCCGAGTTTTCGGTGCTGATTTCCTACGTCAAGGCGGAGTTGAAACAGGGGTTGAATTGCCCCGCGATTTATCAGGACAGCTACCTGGCACGCGAAGTGGACGGCGCTTTCCCTGCGCGCATCGTGCAGCAGTTCCCTGATGCGGTAACCGGCCACCGCCTGCGCAATGAGATACTTGCCACGCAACTGGCCAATGGCATGGTCAATCGTATGGGCATCAGCTTTGTGAGCGTGGTGAGGCAGGCAACGGGGGCTGACGATGCCGAGATCGCCAAGGCGTATGTCATTGCGCGTGAAGTATTCCGCATGGATGAGTACTGGCAGCAGATTGAAGCGCTCGATGGGCAGGTGCCGGCCGATGTTCAGGTATCGATGATGGCTGAGCTGGTGCGGCTGGTTCGCCGCTCTACGTTCTGGTTTGTGCGTCATCAGCCGCAGGGTCTCGATGTTGCCGGCTGTATAGACTGCTACCGTCCTGGCGTCGAAACGCTGTCGATGCGCATGAGTGATCTGATTCACGGCAGTCGTCTCAAGGCCTGGGATGAACGCAAGGGGCAGCTCCTTGAGTCGGGTGTGGGTGAGTCGCTCGCAGCTATCGTGGCCAGTTGCGATAGCCTGTTCTCCCTGCTCGGCATCATTCAAATCGCGCAGCAGATTGATCAGCCGGTTGACCGCGTGGGACTGGTGTATTTCACGGTGGGCGACTGTCTGGATATGCACTGGTTTGCACAGCAGGTACGCAGCTTCGATGCCCGCAGTCATTGGGAAGCATTGGCCTGTGAGGGATATCTGGATGAGGTCAGTACGCAGCAACGCGCACTCACGGCGCAGGCGTTGCGTGATCCAGGCGAGGCCGAAACAGCCAGAAAAAGGGTCGGTAACTGGCTTGCGCAGCATCCACAGCCATTGAAGCGCTGGCAGGCCATGCTGGAGGAGATGCGATCGGCTCAGGTTCAGGATTGCGCTATTTTTTCCGTGGCCTTGCGCGAACTGCAGGAACTTTCTCAGGCCTGAGCAACAGGCTGGCCGGGGGGTATGCCGGCTGGCTCATTCAACTAGAGATATGGACAATACCATGAGCAATATCCTGTACCTGCATCGTTTCAACCGAGTGCAGGAGGTGGACAGCATGGAGCAGTGGGGCCCCGAAAGTTGGTGGGTTATTCGCCGCCAGGTGTCGCGCGACGGCACGCCGTTGCATGCCAGTCGGGTGGTGCATTTTGCCTGCAGCGAAACTGATGCACGGGGCTGGGTCGAACGTCAAAAGGGGCTGAGTGCGGTAACTGACCCTCTGCGGGCGACGGGTTAATTTAAACGTACGCCGTGCTCCAGCCGGAATGGGGCGCGGCAGGGTCATACTAAGGGTATGACGCCAAGACAGTGGCCAGGGCTGGCGGCGATAGGCATCATGGCAAGACCATAAAGTGGCCGAGCGCGAGCCGTTCCAGCTGGCCTTCCTGCATTGTTGGCCGACCTCGACTGGAGCCCGTGTTGGTCTGGCGCCGTTAAACGATCATTTTCTCATTGTTGCCATGCTCATGGCGCGACGTGGGCCCTCAGGCAGGGACTGTGGCGTTGTGTCGTTACCTTGCAAGATTTCCGCCTGAAAACGTTAGGAATGGCTGCTGCTCCCAGACAGTTGCAGCCCGTTCAGGTTCTGGCTGGTTAAGGACCTGTCGGGGCCTGAGCGCTGTCGCGCAGCCGTCTGTGGTTGTCGAAAATACCGGCAATGGCGTTTGCGCCCTTTTACTCACTATCTTTTAAACAGGAAAGCAGCAGGACCGGGGCATTATCGGGCTCGCCGGTTGTTGTTTGTTATTTGTCTTTGCGCAAAAAGATTTGCATATTTATTTTAATGCAAATATATTTGCATATATAGGCTCACCCATCGGGGAACATTTACATGACTCACGTCTTTCACCGCAATATCCACCAGTCCTACCCGGTTGCTGTCGCCGGTGATGGCCCCTATATCATTGCGGCTGACGGGCGCCGTTACCTAGATGCCAGTGGCGGGGCGGCAGTCTCGTGCCTGGGGCACAGTGCCACTGAAGTGGTGCAGGCTATTCAGGCGCAGGTGGCGAGTCTTGCGTATGCACATACCTCATTCTTTACCACCGAGCCCATGGAGCAGCTGGCGGATTTTCTCATCGAGCGTGCCCCGGCGGGACTTGAGTACGTGTACTTTGTTTCCGGCGGTTCGGAGGCCGTGGAGGCGGCGCTGAAGCTGGCGCGGCAATATTTCACCGAGACAGGGCAGCCGCAGCGCAGGCATCTGATCGCCCGGCGCCAGAGCTATCACGGTAACACCCTGGGTGCGCTGGCGACCGGTGGCAATGCCTGGCGCCGTGCCCAGTTTGAGCCGCTGCTCACCAGTGTCAGCCATCTGACGCCCTGTTATGCCTATCGGGAACAGGGCGAGCAGGAATCTGATGACGCCTTCACCACGCGTCTGGCAAAGGAGCTGGAAGATGAAATCTTGCGCCTGGGTGCCGATGAGGTGATGGCCTTTGTCGCAGAGCCGGTCGTGGGGGCAACGCTGGGTGCCGTACCACCGGTGGCGGGTTACTTTCGCAAGATCCGCGAGGTCTGTGACCGTTACGGTGTGCTGCTGATTCTGGATGAGGTCATGTGCGGCATGGGGCGTACCGGTACCCTCTTTGCGATCGAGCAGGATGGCATCAGCCCTGATATCACAACGATCGCCAAAGGGCTTGGGGCGGGTTATCAGCCCATTGGCGCGACGCTGGTCAGTGGCCGTATCTATGATGCGATTGCCGCCGGTAGTGGCTTCTTCCAGCATGGTCACACCTATATTGGTCATGCCACTGCCTGCGCGGCGGCACTTGCGGTGCAGCGCACCATCGAGCAGAAGCAGCTTTTGCCGCGCGTACGGGAACTCGGCCATGCACTTGAAGCACGGCTGCAGGATCGCTTTGGCGATCATCCCCATATTGGTGATCTGCGTGGTCGCGGTCTTTTCCAGGGGCTGGAGCTGGTGCTTGACCGTGAGACCAAGGCGCCTTTCGATCCGTCGCTCAAGCTCAACGCGCTCATCAAGCGCGAGGCCATGGAGCAGGGCCTCATGTGCTACCCGATGGGAGGTACCATCGATGGTCGGCAGGGCGATCATATCCTGTTGGCACCGCCCTTTATTCTGGAAGAGCACCACCTGGATGAGCTTGTCGACAAGCTGGATCGCGCCATTGGCGTATCACTGCGCAAGGTAAAAGGGGATCGTGCATGAAGTCGCGCTTGAGCGAGCTGTCGGCCGCACAGATGAGCCCCGAGCAGCAGCGCGTGCTGGACGCTATTCTCAGCGGCCCGCGCGGCAATCTGGACGGACCCTTTCTGGCCTGGATTCACAGTCCAGGGCTGGCGGATAATGCCCAGGCGCTGGGAGCATTCTGCCGATACCATACGTCCATGCCGTTGCGTCTGTCTGAGCTGGTGATTCTGGTCACGGCGGCCTGGTGGCAGTCCCAGGCCGAGTGGCAGATTCACGAGCCTATTGCGCGCCAGGCCGGCCTTGGCGACGAGGTTATTGATGCACTGCGCCTGGGCGCTACACCAGAATTTGAGCATGCAGACGAGCAGCTGGTGTATCAAATTGGCTGTACGCTGTATCAAACCCGGCGCATAGACGCGCAGCTCTACCAGCGTGCCGTGGCCGAGTTTGGTGAGCCTGCTCTGGTCGAGTTAATTGGGATCTTTGGCTATTACGCGCTGGTTGCCATGACACTGAACGTGTTTGAGGTGCGCCGCGAGGGTGCCACGGCCCTGCCGTTCACGGAACCCGAGTAGGCACCGAGCGCCAGGCGTTTGCACGGCCTTAGGGTCTGTATTATTGATCGATAGAGTGCTGTTGCGCCTTTTGGTTGCGGCGCGGCGGCACCGGGTATTGCACGCATTGCGGCACAGCGTTAAATTGGCTCATCAGGCGGGTATCGTATAGTGGTTATTACTCAAGCTTCCCAAGCTTGCGAGGCGGGTTCGATTCCCGCTACCCGCTCCAAGTCAGCTTTCCAGGGGCTTCCGCTGAAGTCGATAGATTTATTTAAGACACTGATTATGTTAATTTTTTAGCCTGAGCTCGATCCAGTGGCGTCCAGCGCAATCCACTGACTACCGGTACAAAACGGTACAAAAAGTGGTACAACAATGCGGCGAGCGCCCATTCCGCATTGTTACTGGAGGAGCACGGGCCCGATAACGAACATGGCATCCAGTTCGCTTCAAAAGGAGTTGGACACATGCTCACCGATATGACAGTCCGCCAAGCCAAGGCTACCGGCAAAACGTACACTATCGCCGACTTCGACGGCCTTTCCCACTTCGTCTCGGCCAAAGGCAGCAAGGCCTGGCACTTCCGCTATTCCTGGATGGGTCAGCGCAGCCGCATCTCCCTGGGCAGCTATCTCGAGTTGTCGCTGCGCGAAGCCCGGAAACTGCGAGACGAGACGCGCTCGCTGGTTGCCAAGGGCACCAACCCACGGTACAACCGGTTGTGCCACCACGCCAATGCTGTTGCATTCACCTCGGTTAACACTTTTCAAACTCATGCCGGCCGGTATTCAGACCTCTTCGCCAACATCGCCCAGAGTATCCGTGCATGCTTTGCCGCCAGGGCAACCGCTGCTTTGTTAAAGCCTCTGCGTTCTCGAACCGCCTTGACCCACTGGCTCTTTCGGTCATCCTTATTCATCAGGTAGCGCATTACAGCGCGCGCCCCATGGATCAGCAGCGTTCGCAGATAAACGTCTGCGCGTTTGGTGATCCGGCCATGTCGCGATCGACCACCGGTTGACCACTGTCTTGGTACAAGCCCGAGCCATGCCGTAAATTGCCGGCCGTTTTTGAAGGTGCTGATGTCACCAACCGTGGCAATGAGAGCCGTAGCCGTAATCGGACCAACACCCTCAAGAGCCATCAGTCTTTTGGCGTCTGCATCGGCTTGGGCCAGCGCCTCAATTCTCTTGTCATACTCGCCGATCTTTCGATCCAGGTTGCAAAGCCGTTCATACTGGCTTGCGAATACCTCTCTCGCTATAGCCGGCAATTCATTCTCGGCATCCTCGAGAATACCGGGTAATTGGCTGCGCACATGGCAGCGGCCTTGCGGCAAAACAATACCGAACTCGCCCAACAGCCCCTGATCTGATTGACGAGTGATGTACGCTCACCCACCACCAAGCTTCGAACTCGGTGGACCATCAGTACGGCTTGCTGCTCTTCGGTCTTTATCGGTACGAAGCGCATATTGGGCCGACCGGCGGCTTCACAAATGGCTTCTGCGTCATTGTGATCGTTTTTGTCGCTCTTTCGGTATGGAGCCACAAACTGTGGAGCCATCATTCTGACTTCATGGCCAACGCTGCGTAGCTTTCGCGCCCAATGGTGGGCACTGCCGCAGCTTTCAATGCCGACAATACAAGGATGGAGCAGAGCGAAGAACTCCATTACCGGGTTACGCGTGAGCGTCTTGCGCAGGACCTGTTGTTCTTGCTCATCAACGCCAAAGACTTCGAAAACACTCTTGGCCAAGTCGAGACCAAAACGCATAATTTCCATGATGGGCTCCTTCTTTACGATTGGTTGCGTCAACTTCCAATCTGGCACATAGATGCCGTAGGAGGGGGAGTCCATCCCATTTCCTTAGTAACCGGCCGCGCGGCCGGGGTCAGTGTCCGATCGCGTGTTCTACCAGGATGTCGCTCAGCTTGCGGACGATTCTCGCCAGATCCCGCGCAAGGTTGAGCGTCATGATGCCGAAATCGAATGGGTACTTTTCATGCAGCTCGGCAAACAGGGCGCAGGGGATCTCCAGCACGATGCTGTCTTCCCTCGCTACCGCCTTGCCGACGTGCTCGTGCAGCGCAATCATGGCGACGAAACCCACCTCGCCACCGGGTTCGGCGGTCCGGGTGTAGGCGTGCTCGCCTCGGTGCTGCTTGTAGAAGTCAAGCGCCCCCTGGCAGACGATGAAGAAGCTGTCGCCGGGGGTGCCGGCGGCGAAAATTTCCTCGCCCTTGCGGACGCGAAAGATCCGCCCGTTTTGCAGCAGGAACTCGATCGCGTCGCGCGATATGGCGCCGAAAATGGAGCCGCTCTGCAACCAGTCCGGATCCAGTTCTTTGCGCAATGATGTAAAGCTCACCGGTTCCATCTTATCGCTCTTGTTGCTGTCAGCCAGTAGTGCAACGGTTCGCTGCAAAACGCTGTCTTTAACAATAGCCCAGTTGCAGCTGACCTATTTGGTCTACTGAAACCTTGATGTGACCGGCCGTGCCGCGGGGGCCGGTGGTCGCCGGGTGCTGCAGAAGGGCGGGGCGGCCAGGGGGCGCCCCGGCCGCGGGTCGATGCCGGGGCAGTCTGGTGTCAGGCGAACTCTTCGGTGTCGATCTCGGCCTGCTGTGCGGCGTTGTAGCGTGTGCCGGAGACGCTGGACTGGTTGATCAGCGCGTCGAGCCGGGTGACGGTCTCGTTGGCGAGCGTGACGCTTTCGGCCTGCAGGTTTTCCCGCATATGGTCGACGATCCGGGTGCCCGGAATCGGTACGACGAAGTCACCCTTGCTGCGCAGCCAGGCCAGCGCCAGCTGTGCTGGTGTGCAGCCGGCCTCCTGTGCGATGGCCACATATTCATCCAGCAATGCCAGGTTCTTCGGATAATTCTGCGCGTTGAAACGCGGCATGATGTTGCGGATGTCCTTCGATTCGAGGCTGCCGGTATCCGTCAGCGTCGCGGTCAGATACCCGCGTGCCAGCGGGCTGAAGGCGACCAGCGCGGTGCCGGAAGCGCGGCAGGCGTCAAGCACGGCGATCTCCGGGTTGCGGGTCCAGAGAGAGTATTCGGACTGGAGCGCAGCGATCGGGTGCACGCCCTGGGCCTTGGCCAGCGAGACTGCCGAAACTTCCGACAGACCGATGGCGCCGATCTTGCCGTCGTCGACCAGCCGGGACAGAGCACCGACGCTCTCCTCGATTGGCACCTGCGGATCGAGGCGGTGCAGATAATAGAGGTCGATGAAGTCGGTCTGCAGCCGGCGCAGACTCGCTTCACACTGGCTTTTCAGGGTTTCCGGGCGGCCGTCGATCTCTTTCTTGCCGCTCTCCTGGCCGATCGCCATGCCGCACTTGCTGGCCAGGAACAGTTGTTGGCGCTTGTCTTTCAGCACCTTGCCGACCAGCTTTTCGTTGGCCCCGCCGCCATAGAGGGTGGCGGTATCGAAATGGCGGTAGCCCATGTCAAAGGCGGCGTTCAGTGCCTGGGCGGCGTCGGGTTCCGACAGCGGGGTGCCATAGGCGTGGGACAGGTTCATGCAGCCCAGGCCGATCCCGGGGCCGTTGAAGAATGGGTTTTCAATCTGCATCGTGTCAGGCCTCCTTTTAGTGTCCGGACGATAAAGCAGGCATCCGTTCCAGCCAAAATACAAAAGGCAGTCCTAGGAGCCTGTCGGGCTTTCCGCAGTAGATCAATGTTAAGTCCGACAGGCTGCTAGAGCTGCCTCGTTCTGGGTCGTGCTGATCAGGCGTCTTCCTGCAGGCACTGCTCTAGACGGTGCAGCGTTTCCATCGCCGGCAGGCACTGGGCGACGCTGGCGTTGGGCTCGCGGCCTTCCCGAATGGCGGCGATGAATTCGCGATCCTGGAGTTCGATACCGTTGTTGGATACGGCCACGCCACTCAGGTCGATCTTGTTCTCGTGGCCGTCGAACAGATCGTCATAACGGGCGATGTAGGTGCCGTTGTCGCAGATGTAACGGAAGAAGGTGCCCAGCGGACCGTCGTTGTTGAACGACAGCGACAGGGTGCAGATGGCGCCGCTCGGGACCTTCATGCCGATGCTCATGTCCATGGCGATGCCCAGCTCCGGATGAGTCGGGCCTTCCAGCGCCTGTACCTTGCTGGCGGTTTCACCGGTCTGGTACTGGAACAGGTCGACGGTGTGACAGGCGTGGTGCCACAGCAGGTGGTCGGCCCAGGAACGCGCCTGACCCAGGGCGTTCTTGTTGGTGCGGCGGAAAAAATAGGTCTGCACGTCCATCTGCTGCACTTTTAGCTCGCCGGCCATGATCTTGTTGTGGATCCACTGGTGGCTCGGGTTGAAACGGCGGGTGTGGCCCGCCATGGCGACCAGACCGGTGCGCTGTTGGGTTTCGACCAGCTTACGCGCATCTTCGATGTTGTCCGCCATCGGGATTTCCACCTGCACATGCTTGCCGGCTTCGAGGCACTGGATGGCCTGGGATGCGTGCAGATGGGTCGGCGTGGCCAGGATCACGGCGTCGACGTCATCGCGCACCAGGGCTTCGGCCAGGTCGGTGCAGTAGTGGCCGACGCCGCGCTCTTGGGCAAAGGCGCGAATCGCATCCAGCTTGGTGCCGACAACCGAGGAGACCTCGGCGCCTTCGATAGCGGCGATGGCATCCATATGCTTCATGCCGAAAGCGCCGGAAGCGCCTGCGATACATACTCTCATCTGTCTTCTCCTGCTAGTTGCCGGGGGCCGGACCGGGGGGCAGAGCCGGTCCGGTGTGTGCCCGGTGCCTTCTTGGGGCTATGGATAGTGCAGTCCCGGGCGGGCTGCACCCTTATAAGGTCAGTGCCGATGCCTGTTTGCACCGGCGGGTGTTCAGGCTGAACGGGTCAGCCCGCGGCGCGGCCGAGCCGCGCCAGAATGTTGTCTGTCTGCATCGTCAGGTCCGTGTCATCACCGCATAGCTGCAGATCACCTACGCGCTGCTGCCAAGTGGTCGTGGCGCTGGCCATTTCATTGCCGATCAATTCGCTGGTTCGGAATTCTTGTTTCAATGTAACAGCGGTGGCCGGGACTGAATAATTGAATCTGGTTTAATGGTATTCAATTTATGCATAGTCCTATGTTTTATCAGAGGTCGGCATAACGGCCGGCGGCGGCGCGCAGCATGTCGAGAAACTGATTCTGGGCGGGGGTAGGCTGCCAGTTTCGGCGCAGGGTAATGCCAATTGGTCGACGCGTATGACTGAGGGAGAAAGGCAACACGCAGAGCACGCCGAGGCGAAGTTCGTGCTCGATCTGGTGAGTCGATATCATCGTCAGTCGGTCGCTGCCGCGCAGCAGTTCGCGGATAAGTATTTGCGAACTGGTCTCGACCAGCCGGTGCGGTGTGGACTGTCCCCTTTCGACGAAGAGCGAGTCGAAGAAGGTGCGGGTGGGGGTGCCGATGCGCGGCACCACCCAGGAGTATTCGGCCAGCGTGTCGATATCGAGGGACGTGCTAGTGGCAAGCGGATGACCCTTGCGCGCGACGATTGCCAGCGGCGGTGCCAGCAGCTCTTCCTGCAGAATGTCGTCGACCGGCGGCGGGAAGCGCAGCGCGCCGACCAGAAAATCAAGATCGCCCTCGCGCAGGCGCTGCAGCAGGCCGTCGTAGGGTGCATCGACCACGTTGATGCCGATATCCGGGTGCAGAGCGCTGAAGCGGTTGATCACCTCCGGCAGAATCGAGGTGCGCGCGAGCGGCATGCTGCCGAGATTGATGCGGCCGACTTCCCGTGACCGCAAGGCGCTGATCTCATAGTAGCCCTGTCGGATTTCGGCGAACGCCAGCTTGGTGGCCCGGGCCAGCACCTGGCATGCCTTGGTGGTGCTGATGCCGGTGCTGGTCTTCTCGAACAGCGGTATTGCCAGCAGCTGCTCTAACTCCCGGGCGGCACGGTGCAGCGACGACTGGGAAACGCCGAGGTTGCGGCTGGCGAGGGTGAAGTTTTTCGCCCCGCTGACGGCCACCATGGCCTTGAGCTGGGTGGTGGTCAGCAACGGCAGTATCTGCTGGGCCGATGCGGGACGGCCACCGGCGCGGTTTTTCAGCGCTTCGCGGATACCCCGTTCGATGTAGTCCAGGCAGCGCCCGATACGGTTGCACCATACCTTGCCGGCGGCGGTGGGGTACATGCCGTCGGAGTGGCGTTCGAACAGCTCCGATTCGAGTAGCGATTCCAGTTTTGCAATTGCCTGGGTGATCGCCGGCTGAGACAGGAAGACCCGCGGTGCAGCCTTGCTGATGCTCTGATATTTCGCCACTTCAACAAACACCCGCAGGTGTCTGAAATTGGGGATCGGGTACGTCATGGGTCTCGCTCGTTTTTTTGTCGATGGAAGGTGCTATATCAAAATCTAATACCATCGCAGTCAAAATGAAATGGCCAAAAACGATCGGGTCGGTCGATACTGATTACACGATGTAAGACGCCGCTGGCGCCGGTCCCCGGATCCGGTCCGCAAGCGCCGAGCGCCACTGGGCATGGGGTGCAGTACGGCGCGACGATAAACCGAACGGAAAAAAGAGAGTCTAGCAATGATTATCGACTGTCATGGCCACTACACCACCACACCGCCGCAAGTCGGTGAGTATCGCGACAAGCAGAAGGCCGCCGTTGCCGAAGACCCTGCCTTCATTGGGGAAAAAGGGCAAATGATCATCGGCGATGACGAGATCCGCGAAAGCATCGAGAAGAACCAGTTGCGACTGCAGCAGGAACGCGGCACCGATCTCACCATTTTCTCGCCGCGGGCCAGCTGGATGGGACACCATATCGGAAATGAATACACCAGCCAGTTCTGGACAGAGCATCAGAACGACCTGATCCGCCGTGTCTGCGACCTATTTCCGAGCAATTTCGCGCCCGTGGCCCAGCTGCCGCAGTCACCCGGCGTCGATCCGGCCAAGTCGGTGTCGGAGATCGTGCGTACCGTCGAGCAGATGGGCTTCATCGGCATCAACCTGAACCCGGACCCCAGCGGTGGCCACTGGAACGGTGCCTCGCTGGCGGATCGCAGTTTCTACCCGATCTACGAGAAGATGGTTGAGTACGACATTCCGGCCATGGTGCACGTCAGCGCGGCCTGCAACGACTGCTTTCACACCACCGGTTCCCACTACCTGGGTGCTGATACCACGGGCTTTCAGCAGCTGATGATGTCCGACGTGTTCAAGGATTTCCCGCAGCTGAAGATCATCATTCCCCATGGTGGTGGCGCTGTGCCCTATCATTGGGGGCGATTCCGAGGTCTGGCGCTGGATCAGGGCTTTGAGCTGGAAGAACGCGTGCTGAACAATATCTATTTCGATACCTGTGTTTACCATCAGCGCGGCATTGATCTGCTGCTGGATATTGTTCCGGTCGAAAACATTCTGTTCGCCTCCGAGATGATCGGTGCGGTGCGGGGCATCGACCCGCTCACCGGCCATTATTTCGACGATACCAAGCGCTATATCGACAACAACCAGGCGCTCAGCGCTGGCCAGAAACAGCAGATCTTCGAAGGCAACACCCGTCGAGTGTTCAGCCGTTTGAAAGTCTGACGCGACAGAAATAAGAGGGGTGAACTGAAATGAAAGAGACCATCGTTGTACAGCATATCGAGCGCGCCGAGCAGGCCGTGATCGATGGCCTGGCCAAATGTGGTGTTGCCACCATTCATGAGGCGCAGGGCCGTGTGGGTCTGTTGGCGCACTACATGCGCCCGATTCAGATGGACAAGAGTATTGCGGGCTCTGCAGTGACCATCTCCGGCGCGGCGGGCGACAACTGGATGATGCACGTGGCTATCGAGCAGTGTAAAGCCGGCGACATGATGGTGTTCGCACCGACATCCCCGTCTTACCACGGTTTCTTCGGCGACTTGCTGGCCACCTCCGCCCAGGCCCGTGGCGTGGTGGGACTGGTCATTGATGGTGGCGTGCGCGACACCCGCGACCTGCGTCAGATGGATTTCCCGGTTTGGTCCAAGGCGGTTTTCGCCGAAGGCACCATCAAGGAGACCGTCGGTTCCGTAAACGTGCCGATCGTCTGCGCCGATGCCCTGGTCAATCCGGGTGATGTTATTGTCGCCGACGACGACGGTGTTGTGGTCGTGCGCCGCGAAAAGGCCGCCGAGGTGCTGCAACTGGCGCTGGAACGCATGGATCGCGAAGAGGCCAAGCGCGTGCGCATGGCCAACGGCGAACTGGGCCTGGATATCTATGACATGCGCCCGCGCCTGAAAGAAAAGGGCCTGAAGTATGTCTGACGGCATCCGTTGCATGTGGATGCGCGGCGGTACCTCCAAAGGGGGATACTTCCTCGCCTCGGATCTGCCCGCCGATACGGCCGAGCGTGACGCCGTTCTGCTGCGCGTGATGGGCTCGCCCGATGCGCGCCAGATCGACGGCATGGGCGGCGCCGACCCGCTGACCTCCAAGGTCGCCGTGGTCAGCCCGTCCAGCCGTGACGATGCCGATGTCGACTACCTCTTCCTGCAGGTGTTCGTCGACCAGGCGATCGTCACCGACGCCCAGAACTGCGGCAACATCCTCGCCGGTGTCGGGCCTTTCGCCATCGAGCGCGGCCTGGTACCGGCCCAAGATGGCGAGACCGAGGTGCGCATCTTCATGGTGAACACCGGACAGATCGCCACCGCACGCGTCTGCACGCCGGCCGGCAAGGTCAGCTATGTGGGCGACGCCCGCATTGATGGCGTGCCCGGTCACAGCGCGCCGTTGCCGATCACCTTCGCCGATACCGCCGGCTCCAGCTGTGGCGCGCTGCTGCCGACCGGCAATACCGTCGATCTGATCGACGGTGTCGAGGTCACGCTGATCGACAACGGCATGCCGGTGGTGATCATGCGTGCCAGCGATATGGGTATCAGCGGCGGCGAAACCCGTGAGGAACTGGAAGCCAACGCGGGGTTGCGGGCGAAGCTCGAGTCGATCCGGCTCAAGGCGGGCCCGCTGATGAACCTGGGCGACGTCAGCGAGAAGTCGGTACCGAAGATGACCATGGTCAGCACGGCCAGCAACGGTGGCTGCCTGTCCACGCGCACCTTCATTCCGCACCGCTGTCACGCCTCGATCGGCGTGCTGGGTGCGGTCAGCGTCGCGACGGCGGCGGTGCTGCCGGGCTCTCCGGCGGCAGCGGTGGCCAGCGTTCCCGAAGGCACGCGCAAGACGCTGGCGGTGGAGCATCCGATCGGCGAGATGACCGTGATACTGGACATTGACGAGGCCGGCAATCTCGGCCCGGCGGCGCTGCTGCGGACAGCGCGCAAACTGTTCGATGGCGAAGTCTTCGCCCATAACAACTGACAGAGTGGTGCAGCAAATGATGGATCCCGATTACCTCCCGTTTCATCCGAACCCCAGCAAGCCCGAATTCAAGGCGCCGGCCGGTGCGGTCGATGCGCACTGTCACGTCTTCGGTCCGGCGGACAAGTTTCCGTACCACCCCAAGCGCAAGTACACGCCCTGCGACGCGCCCAAGGAAAAGCTGTTCGAGCTGCGTGACTACCTCGGCTTCGAGCGCAACGTCATCGTGCAGGCATCCTGCCACGGCACCGACAACGCTGCGCTGATCGACGCGCTGGAAAGCGCCGGTGACCTGGCCCGCGGCGTGGCGGTGGTGGATCCGGCCATCACCGTCGAGGAACTCGAGGCGATGGACAAGGCGGGCGTGCGCGCCGTGCGTTTCAACTTCGTCAAGCGTCTGGTCGACACCACCCCGAAAGCGGTGTTTCTGTCGGTCGCCGAGAAGATCAAGCCGCTGGGCTGGCACATCGTGGTCTACTTCGAGGCGCCGGACCTGGAAGATCTGATCCCGTTCCTCAACGAGCTGAACACCACCATCGTGGTCGACCATATGGGTCGTCCGGACGTGGCCAAGGGTGTCGATCACCCCGATTTCCAGCGCTTCATCCAGCTGATGCGCGACAACGACAAGGTCTGGACCAAGGTGTCCTGCCCCGAACGCCTGACCCTGACGCCGCCGGATTACAGCGACGTGGTGCCTTTCGCCCGCACCCTGGTCGAGCAGTTCCCGGACCGCGTGCTCTGGGGTACAGACTGGCCGCACCCGAACATGAAGTCGCATGTGCCGGACGACGGCAAGCTGGTGGATGTTATTCCGCAGATCGCACCGACTGCCGAGCTGCAGCAGAAGCTGCTGGTAGACAACCCGATGCGGCTTTACTGGTCCTGAGAGAGGAGACCTCCCGATGACCGAGAAAAAAGAAACCTGGGGTACCATCAAGTTTGATGGTCCCATGGCGACCAAGGGCTACGCTCTTAACAAGATGTGCTACTCCTTCAACGGCGCTGAAGGGCGTGAGGAATTCAAGAAGGACGAGGCGGCCTACTGCGACAAGTTCGGTCTGACACCGGAGCAGAAGGAAGCGATCCTCAAACGCGATATTCTGGCGCTGCAGCGCGAAGGTGGCAGCATCTACTACCTGGCCAAGTTCGCCGGCGTTCTCGGCCTGAACGTGCAGGATGTGGGCGGTCTGCAGACCGGTCGCACAACCGAAGAGTTCAAGGCATACCTGGACAGCCAGGGGAGAGGTAAGAGCAATGGCTAAGATTATCGGTGGTATCACCACCTCCCACATCCCGGCGATCGGTATCGCCATGGACCGTGGCATCGAAGACACCCCGTACTGGAAGGACTTCTTCGCCGCCTACCCGCCGATCCGCGAGTGGCTAAACGAGCAGCAGCCTGACATCGCCATTGTCTTCTACAATGACCACGGTCTGGAGATGTTCCTCGACAAGAAACCGACCTTCGCCATCGGCTGCGCGTCGCAGTACGAGAACGCCGACGAGGGCTGGGGCATCGCCACCATCCCGCCGGTGACCGGCGAGACCGAGCTGTCCTGGCATATTGTCAACGAACTGGTTGAGAACGACTTCGATCCGACCGTCTGCCAGGACATCAAGGTCGACCACGGTCTGACCGTGCCGCTTTCGCTGATGTACCCGGGCCGCAATTACCAGCACCTCAAGGTGATCCCGGTCTGCATCAACTGCGAACGTCACCCGATGCCCAAGCCGTCGCGCTGCTATGCGCTGGGTCAGGCGATCGGCCGTGCGGTCGAGTCCTTCCCGGGCGATCAGAAGGTAGTGGTATTCGGTACCGGCGGACTGTCCCACCAGCTCGACGGTGAGCGTGCCGGCATCATCAATGCCGACTTCGATAACGAGTGCATGGACAAGCTGGTTTCGGATCCGGAGGCGCTGACCCGATACAGCAACGACGATCTGATCGAGATTGCCGGTGCCCAGGGGGTCGAGCTGAACATGTGGCTCGCGATGCGCGGCTGCATGCTCGGCAACGTTCGCGAGGTGCACCGCAACTACGTGGCGCCGATCTCGAATACCGGCGCCGGTACCCAGTTGCTGCTGCCCGAGTAAGCAGCAGGGGGAACGCTAGAAAACCGGCAGTTCGCAAGCTGCCGGTTTACGAATACCCCGAGTGTCAGCAATGGACCCGGGTCGGCCGGTGCTCGCAGAGGTTTGAATGGATCGCGTTGAAGTACCTGAACCACCCGCAAGCGAGAGTCGAGCGGTAACGGCTCGCGGGAGGGGGTGCGGGATTCCAACCCTGGCTGACACAACAGTTATATGATTTACATGAAAAAGCTGACCCGTCTCGCTGCTTCCGCCCTCATCGGCCTGCTGCCGTTCGCCGGCCCAGGCCGCGGATTAAAACCTGCGTTTCGTCCACTTCTGGCCGCAGAGTTTCGGCGTGCCGCCTTCGAGACGTGGGGCAAATCCCTCGAAGACGCCTTCGACGGTTGAATCGAGGTCGAGTTTTATCCCTCCTAGATACTGACCGAGGCCACGCAGAGTTACGAGGCGGTGATGAACTGCGGCGACGATGTCACCGCCGCGGTGCAGGGCTACTGGGCAAGATCAAATCGCTTGGCGGACAAGTTTCCGTACTATCCCAAGCACAAGTACACGCCCAGTGACGCGCCGAAGGATAAACTATTCGAACTGCGCGACTACCTCGTCTTTGAACGCAATCTTATCGTTCGGCTACTGCTGATTCTGTTTCCAGTGCTTGCGCAGGGGCTGGCCTGAACTGGCTGGCTGTGGGCAGGTCCTTGCCGGTACCCGTCGCTATTGCGGCACAGGGAAGTGCAGCTTTTGCAGACTGATGAAAACTGCCCGCGTTGTAATCACAGCATTAACGTTCGTCTTACGGGCTTCGCCTGAACGTACTTTTGTGCTGCCCATCGGGGTGAGCGAAGCTAATAGGCCGGCCACGTACAGGTCATAAACTCCTTCAGTCATCTTTAGTCCAGTAAGCGACCGTCAACGTCCGATCCTTTGCTTGTCATCCGTGATACCAAAGGCAAAGGCGCTCTTGTCAGGGGTAAATTTCACTACTGACTGAAAAATAATTCACCATTCCCTGTCTGTGTTTAATGGTTTGTTTATATAAATTTTTGTTAAATAATAAGTTTTTATGTTGGCGCAGCGTTTGCTTTTACAGTTGGGAGAGGAGATGAAAAAATACCTTGTTCTGGCTGATGATTTTACCGGCGGCCAAGAAGTTGCCGGAAAATTAAAGCAAAAGCACATTACAACCGGGGTGGCTCTGTCCGTAGAGGGTGTGGAAAGCCTGTTCTCACAACATCAGGTTGTAGTGCTTAATACCGACAGTCGATTGATGAGTGAAGATGAAACGCCGTGCACATGAAACACCGACTTGGCTATATCGGCACCGACACGGATAATGTTCATCTGGGCTTCTCCTCATCCACATGATGGTTGGATCTTCACACCCACCATTTTGGCGCATGGCGCCGGAGTGGGGTGAGGAGGAGTCCATCCCATTGTACGCTTGCAGACGATATGGCACTATGCACGGCTTTTTGTCCGTTTGCCTAAACCCCGTCGACCAAGCTAGCGCAGCTGCCGAGAAATTGGTGCACGATTAACGTGCTACAGCGGAGACCGCATTGTGCCGGGCGCTGCCGCTGGGCGAGAGGACCGTACCTGCGAAAAACTTGCAAGCCAGCAGTTCGTAAGGCATAAGTTCAATCGTTCAATCCAAGTACCGCGACTCCATAGATCACCCTGGACAGAAGAAAAATTGTAGTACTTTCACGATTGGTGGATCGCAGGCAGCAGCTTTCCGGTGTCTCTTGGCTACCGACCATCATGGCGGCGGTCTGTCGAACATTTCGCTATTGGCCCATGTTGTTGTAAGATGACTATTATGTACGGAGTTCTCCCGTACATTTGATGACTTGAAGGAGGTTGTCATGGCAGCTGCAGCACGCGAACGCATTGATATGCGTGTCGATGAAGAGACCAAGCAGATGGCGGAACGTGCCGCTGCGGCACTTGGTTGCGCCTCCCTGACGGAGTTCATCACCCGCCTAATCCGTGAAAATGCACCAGCGATACTCGAACGCCAGGCCTCGATCCAGCTGACTAACGAGCAGTTCGACCATTTCATGGCGGTCTGTCAGGACGAAACTCGCAAACCCAGCGCTCGAATTCTGGCAGCAGCCAAACGCTTGGATGACGAGGGATTCTAATTGCCGGTACTACATGGATTCGTATTCGTCGACCAACAGCAACACGACCTGAAAGCGTTTGATTGTGGCGAGCCAGGAATGAACCAGTTCCTGGCTCGATTTGCATGCCGGGACATGAAACTCGGTATCAGTGCGACCTGGGGACTTCTCACTGACGAGGCTGCTCCAGGAGAGAAAGCTCGGTTGGCCGCGTACTATACGCTGGCTTCGGCGACCGTGACGCGTGACCAGATCCCGGAGAAAAAGCTGCCACCCTATGCGATCCCTGTGACCTTGCTGGCTAAACTGGCCGTCGACATCCGATACCAGAATCAGGGCATTGGCGAAAAGACCCTCATCTCAGCTCTGCGGCATGCGGTTAGGCTTAGCGATACAGGCTTACCTGCCGTTGGCGTCACACTGGATGTGCTCAATGACACTGCTTTGCGCTTCTATCAGCAGTTTGAGATCTTTGAGCCCTTTACGCATGGTCCCATGCGCCTGTTCGTGCCGATGCGAGTGCTGCGAGAGATCTGAGTCCCCCTTCCGTATTCGCGACCTCTTCGAGCCAGTCGTCGACGCGTCTGCATCCGTTCCAACAGTCATGAACGAGTTTACCGAGACAGTGGGGAAGGCAACGGTTCCTTCGTATCTGTAAGTCACCGAACGGCCAAGTGTGGTCGCCTGGCCCATTGGTCAACTCGTGATGTACAGGTCACTAGCTTTGGTGGCGCCGCCCTGAATCATCTATGGTCAGCTCGACGAATCAGCGGTACCGCAGTTCGCAACTGATCGGCTCGACCGGTTGCCGTTCACTGTGGATGAAATAGAATTCCTGCACACAACTGTGCCCGTATAAATCGCTCGGGCGGAATCGACGCTGGCCGCCTTCGGCATAGTTACGATCACACAGCCAGTTGAGACGGTTCATGGCTTTATCGATCAGTTGTCGGACTGGCCGCAGCGGGTGATCACTGGGAACAAAGGTGCCCAGGTGCACCGTTGTGAACAGAGATTTCTGAATGATGTCTTCGCCGCACACTATGGCTCTCGCGGCCCGTTCGGGTGCTGCCGGATTCTTCGACTGCAGGAAGTCGCGCAGACGCTCTAAATCCTAGATCGTGCCGAGGCAAAGATCGCTTGTGGCATTTCGGCGCTGGCTACTCGTTATCAGTTCCCCAACTGTCCAGCCACTTCGCCAGCGGTCGTGTACCGGCCGGTGGCCTGGAAAACCTCCCAGGCGTTGACCGCATTCAGCCTGAAGGCCTCGCACTTTTCCTCGCCCTCCACATACTCCTCGATGACTTCCCGCATGACCAGTGCGCCGAGCGCCGGCGAGCGTAGACCAGGTGCTGAAGACGCCCTATCAAGTCATCATCGGGTTTGATGGGCGTTGGCGTTGCCATATTGGTCTCCGTAGTAACAGACCATACCAAATACTACTATAGGTCGATCTAGTCCCCCGTCGATCGCACAGATATCTAACTCGAGGTTGCTGCGGCAAATGCGCCCCATGCATTGTCCCAGCTGCCAGCATCACCCATGGAGCGCTGGCGGGCGCAACTTGTGGGTCATTAACTGCTGAAACACCGACTCCAGCTCCTGCTTGAAGTACCTATAAACCTCGCAATCGATCACCTTCTCACGCGACCAGAGGTAGATATTGCGCTCGGTATCGCTGGTCGCTCCCAGGTCCAGTTCAATGATCCGGCTCGGATCGGTGACCGCACGCACCGGGATGCGTGGCAATACCGCCAGGTGGCGGCCGCGGGCCAGCAGGTTGAGCAGCATGGCGGCATCGTTCCTGAATACGGCCTGTGTCTTGATCTTTTGGATGCCCTCCGCCGTGAGCATCTTGATGAACTGTTTTTCAAAGGGGCTGGCGAGTCCGACGCTCAACCACTCCGCCGATTCGAAGTCCTGAACGGTAATGGTGTCCTGTTGCGCCAGAGGATGGCTTGTGGCGCAAAAGACGCCCAGCTGATCTTCCAGAAGCAATTCTCGATGGATCCCTGAAAGTACCTGGTCATGCGGTGCCGGCGCAATGACCACATCGTGCAGGTCGTCCAGTAGAGCGTCCAAGGCTGCGGAGGGCGAGGTCGAGGTGACGGTGATGGCCATGCGGGGATGCTCAAGGGTCAGGCGGTCGACTAGTGCCGGTATCACCGCCATCCCGATCATCGGTCCGATCGCCACGCGCAATTGTTCGTTCAGACCTGTTCGGTAACGCGAGACCTGCTCCTTTGCCATCTCCATGTTGCGCATGATTGCGCGTCCTTCCCGCGCCAGGGCTTCGCCCATCTGCGTACTTTTGACTCCGAACCGGCTGCGCGAGAACAACTTTGTGCCGGCCTGCATTTCGAGCGTGGCCATGACACGCGTGAGTGTCGGTTGCGCAACGAGCAGGTGCTTGGAAGCGGACGTGATCGACCCTTTGTCCAATATCACGGCGAGATAAACGAGATGTCGTGGATCCATACATTTTTGTAATATCGAGTGGCTGTTTTTGCATTTTACAACGTAGAGGATACTCCGTAAATTAATTAATAAACATAACAAAGTAAAGCAACGGAGATCCTGTGGACGTTCTCAAAATACGCTGGCACGGCGTTCTTATCACACCTGCGGCGAGTGGGCCACATTTCTTCCATCCAGCATGGATATGTATGAAAACTGCTGCGCTTTCCAGTCTCGCCGGCTTGCACTCCCGACTTAGTGCGAGCAGCCGGAACTGGGGGCTGCTCGACTCCCACAGGTTTTCTTAGAGGAAATCGTGATAAGCCGGTACGCAACGCCGTAAAGGCTTCTCTGCTTTCAATAGTGCATTGTTATCTGTCCTGAAAAGGACAGGTTATTTCTGCTATCAGCTTTGCGCGGGAAAGTCATTTTCTTTCCAATTAGAACTCAACTTTCCGGGTGGTGCCGGGAGACTTTCTTTGCGCATGAATCCCGGCCTCGAAAAACTGTTTCTCAACAATAACGATTAAAATTAAGGAACTATAGATGCGTAATCTTCTTGTAAGTAAAAAGCGAAAGGCGGATTCTGCAGCCAAGGCGCTCAGGATCCCAGGCCGGTTCTCGGGTGAGAGAACGGCACTGGCCAGCGCTCTGATACTGGCGCTGGCGTCGAGCCAGGTGGCGGCGGTCGGGCTCCAGAAGGGGCCTCAGGAAGCGGGGTTGGGCATTGAGCTCGGGCTAGGCGTGCATGCCGGTTTTTCATCGGTAGACTATTCCGACTCGTCCAATTCCAACCCGGACAAGGAAAATGTCAACAGTGACCTATCATATTACTATACGGCATCGACGACCATCGATCCGACCTATGTGTTCGACACGACTAACCATGGCGGCTTTCAGTGGAAACTGCATACGGCTATCCAGCTCGACGATGCCTGGCTCGATGACGATCAGATCGATGAGCTGGCGATTGAGCTCAAAAGCGACCGCTACGGCAATTTCTACCTCGGTGAAGATGACGGGGCGGCGGATCGCATGAAGCCCAAACAGTCGGGCCGGGTCGGCATTGCCGTCGGTCACGGCGCCTTTACCGGCATCATTCCCTGGTGGGGCAACCTGCCCTTCGCGGGCGGTACCATCCGTGAGGGAGGAAATCCTTACAACTGGGACTGGCCCAACGGCATCGTCGGCGGGGACTGGCGTTCCAGTTCCCGCGATACTCAGGACGCCATCAAGATCGGCTACGAGACACCCAACTGGAACGGGTTTACGTTCGGTGCCTCGATCAACCTGCAGGATACCTATGCCGGATTCGATGGTCCCGGCACCATACCGGACGAGCAGGACAGCTGGAGCGATCTCGGGCTCAAGGACGACGAATACGAACTGGCGATGCAGTGGAACGGGAAAACGGCCGCGGGCTATGCGCTGAGTGCCGGTCTTATACATACCTCGGTTCACGTGGTAAACGACGACATGCTGCAGGAAAGCACCGATGCCGGCTTCAAGGTTGGGAAACAGCTCGAGTCCGGCGCGACGGTCAGCGGCAGCGTCTACTACGCCTACGAGGACTATAACAACGACAAGGCCGATATTCATGTCGACGATCAGCAGGTCCATGTCGGCTTCGACTGGGCGAAGGGCAAATGGAAAGTCGGCGTGAACTATACCAAGGCCTGGGACCCCTACAATCCGGCCGGCACCTTCCTGCTAGCGGGCGGCGACAACGAGGGCTACAGCATCGGTGCCAACTACAATCTGGCCAAGGGGCTGACGCTCGGTGGTGGCGTGCTCTATGCCGAAAACGACCGCGGTGAGGAAGCCACCGAAGTGGGTCTCAACCTGAGCTACCGCTACAAGACATTCATCCACTGACTCCTCTGAACGAGGTCCCTGAGTGACGAGCAGTCGGGCCTATGGCCTCAGCTGCTTCGTTTCACCATGCGCCTGCCTGTGATCGATACCGGATTGACCGGCAGGTGCCGGGTGCCGGAGCGGTTACCCCTCATCTATCTGTTTTTATCCATTTTTGAATGATTGGGCGATCGATTTTGTATTTTACAACGACTGAGTCGGGATGTAACTTAGTTAATATCCATAACAAATAAAACAAGTGGAGGTCTCATGACCAACTCAGCAAAATGGTTGCGCCGCAGTCTCTGTGCGGTAGCGGTCAGTCTCGCTACAACAGCAAACGCCCAACAGATCAGTATGGAAACCGTCGCGCCCAGCAGCGTCGCCGGTATCGTGCCCCAGACCATGGCCAGCTACTGGGCCAAGGAGGGGGTCGATGTCCAGCTGTCCATGAATCAGACCCTGACCAAGTCGCTGCTGAAAATGACCCAGGGCAAACTGGATTCTGCCATCGTGCCCCCGAACGCCTACAATGCGCTGGTCAACGGTAAAGCGCCGTACGCGGGCATGGGGGACCAGGGAGCTGCACTGGCCCAGAAGGTGCGCTCTTTGTTCAGCATCCCCGCCAGTGTCTACCACGCCATCGTCTGGGACGATTCGGGCATCAAGTCCTGGGCCGACGCCGAGGGCAAGCGGGTATATATCGGTCCGCCGGGGGGGGCCGCTAATGAGCAGATAACTGCGATGGTCAAGGCCGGTGGTCTGAACGACGATCAGTATGAAGCCGTCAAGGCACCCTGGGGGCCCGCAGCGCAAAGTTTCCAGGACGGCCAGTTCGACGTGCTGGTGTCAACCTACGGCCTGGGCTCGCAGGCGCTGTCGGAGCTCAGCATGAGCCGCGATATCCGCTTGCTGTCGGTGCTGCCGGAGAAGGGCGAGCCGCCGGCGGGGCTCGGGCTGGTGCCGGCGAAGATTCCGCCGCACACCTATCCCGGGCAGAAAAACGACGACGAGGTCATTGCCTGGCAGGCGGTGCTGATGCTGGGCGTGAAAACGGACATGTCGGACGATCTCGCCTATCAGCTGACCAAATCCTATATGGAAAACCGTCAGGCTCTGGCCGATGGCAATGCCCTGCTCAGGGAGCTGCCAACCGCCGATCCGCTGGCCGGCGTCAATGCGCCGCTGCATCCCGGCGCGCTGCGCTATTACCGCGAAGCCGGTATCGAAGTGCCGAAAGCCCTACTGCCCAACTAAGGCGCTGAGCCGGCCCCGCGTTTCCGTCGGGCCGGCTGCCCGGATTCGCTGCTCTCGAGAGGCGCCGAAGGTGCCGCTCCCCTGGAGGTTGCAATGTCTTCCTGTTCTTCAATTGTCAGAAAGCCGCTGTTCTGGCTCACCTCGGCGCTCAGCCTGCTGGTGAGCCTCTATGGTCTGGCCAATGTCATGCCCGCGATCGGCGATTTTCGTCTCGGGCCTTTCCCGATGGTGTTCTTCCGAGCCACCTTTTTCGCGCTCTGTGTGCTGGTGGTGCTGGCGGGGGTGCTGGATAAGCGGGAAACCCTCTTGCCCCGCTGGATATCCGCTGTGGCGGTGCTGCTGACGGGCGGCCTGCTCTGGTCCTGCTGGTCCTTTTACCATGTCAGCATTCAACTGGAGGAGTCGATGTTCCTGTTCGGTCCGCAGGAGGTGTGGATCGCTCTGCTGGCCTCCAGTGGCGCGCTGTTTTTCTGCTGGCGCATCTGGGGCGCGCCGGTGGCGCTGCTCGGGATTGTCGGCATTGCCTATATGGCGACCGGTCACCTGTGGCCCGGGCCGCTGCGGACCGTGGGCGGCAGCGTCGAAGAGATGCTGGCGCAGAATCTGCTTTACAGCCTCGATGCCGGCATTCTCGGCAGCACCTTTTCGGTCGTGATCACGACCGTATTTCCGTTTATTATTCTTGGTGCGGTGCTGGAAGGCGTCGGCGCCGGTGATTCGATGATCCGTATCGCCTTTTCGTGGATGCGCCGCACCGCCGGCGGGCCGGCCCATGCGGCGGTGCTGTCGTCCGCTCTCTTTGGCACTGTCTCCGGCAGTGCGGTCGGCAATGTGGTCGGTACCGGCGTCGTCACCATTCCGATGATCAAGCGCAGGGGCTTTACGCCCAATTTTGCCGGTGCGGTGGAGGCGGCGGCGTCGACCGGCGGTCAGATCATGCCGCCCATCATGGGGGCTGCGGCGCTGGTGATGGCGGATTTCGTCGGCGTCAGCTATCTCACCGTGATTGTGGCGATTCTGGTACCGGCGATCGCCTATTACTGCAGCCTGTTCGCGATGATCCTGTTCGAAACGCGGCGCCTGGGCATCAAGGCCGACGCCGGTGCCGAGTCCGAACTCGACATGCCGACACGGCAGGATTATCTGAACCTGCTGCTGATCTTCCTGCCGCTGGCGGTCATCGTGGCGCTGCTGATTTCCGGCCTGTCGCCGTCCGGTGCCTCGATCTCGGCGCTGGCGCTGCTGTTCCCGCTGAGCCTGATCAACCCCGAGGTGCGGGCCAAGCCGGTCAAACTGGTGAAATGCCTGTGTGACGGGGGCAGTACCTTCGCGCGACTGCTGATGGCGATTGCCGCGGTCAGTATCGTGATCTCCGCGCTGTCGGCCACCGGCGTGCCGGTGAAGTTCGGTATCCTGCTGAGCAGCATGGCGACGGATTCACTGATGCTGTCGCTGATCGCGGCGGCGGCCTGCTGCGTCGTGCTCGGCATGGGCATGCCGACTTTGCCGGCCTATGTCACAGTGGCGACCATCGCTATTCCGGCCATGCAGCAACTGGGGCTGGAGCCGTTGACCGCGCATATGTTCGTCTTCCTGATTGCCGTCGCGTCGGCGATCACGCCGCCGGTGGCGATCGCGGCCTATGCGGCGGCCAGTATATCGGACGGGCGTCCGATCGCGACCTCGGTACAGGCATCGAAGGTCGGGATCATGATCTTCATCATTCCCTTCATCTTCGCCTATAACCCGCTGCTGCTGACCGTGGAACAGGCAGGGGCGGCGTTCGAACTGGTGCCCTGGCTCTGGCTGATCGCCAAGCTCGTACTCGGGATCTATCTGCTGGCGTCCGCCCTGACCGGGTTTGACCTGAAGAAACTGCGGCTGTTCGAGATCGCGCTGCGACTCATTGCCGTGACGCTGCTGTTCGTGCCCGATGCGGGCTGGGATATGGCCGGTATCGCGCTGGCCGCCGTGGTGTGCTTCGGTCATCACTGGTGTGAATGCAAAAACGTTTATTCGAAGGTGTTTCATCAATGACTAATATTATCTATATCGTCGCGGATGATCTGGGATATGCGGATCTGGGATGCTACGGCGGTCGCGAGGCGCAGTTCGGTCAGGTGTCGCCCAATATTGATTGCCTGGCGGAAGAAGGGATGCTGTTTCTGGAAGGCTACTCCAACTCGCCCGTCTGCTCGCCGACCCGGTTTGCGCTGATGACCATGGCCTATCAGTATCGCCTGCGGGGCGCGCTGGAGGAGCCGATCAACAGCCGCAGCAAGGGCAGCAGCACGCTGGGCCTGCCGCCCCATATCCCGACGCTGCCGTCGCAGCTGAAGAAGGCGGGCTATCACACCGGCCTGATCGGCAAGTGGCATCTGGGCTACCCGCCGCATTTCGGTCCCCGTGCATCTGGTTACGACGAGTTCTACGGCATTATGGCCGGCGGTGTCGACTACTTCACGCACATGAGCGGGCGTGGTGATCATGATCTCTGGATCAACGAGGAAGAGCATCACGAGATCGGCTATCTGACCGATCTGCTGTCCGAGCGTGCGGTCGAGTTCGTCAATCGTCGCGCGGCAGCGGCGCGGAAAGATACGCCGTTTTTCCTCAGCCTGCACTACACCGCTCCGCACTGGCCCTGGGAAACCCGGGACGATGCCGAGTTGGCCGAGGATATCTCCAGGAACAGCCTGTTCCATCTCGATGGCGGCAACATCCATACCTACCGGCGCATGATTCACCATATGGACGAAGGCATCGGGCAACTGATGGCGGCGCTGGAGGCGCAGGGGCTGGCCGATGACACCCTGATCGTCTTCACCAGCGACAACGGTGGCGAACGCTTCTCCGACAGCTGGCCGCTGGTGGGCGGCAAGATGGACCTGACCGAAGGCGGCATCCGGGTGCCCTGGATCGTGCGCTGGCCCGGCGTGGTGAAGCCGGGTAGCGTCAGCATGCAGCACTGCATGACGATGGACTGGTCCCGTACCCTGCTGGAGGCCGGCAACGGTGAGGTCGATCCCGAATATCCGGTGGACGGCGTGTCGCTGCTGCCGGTGCTACGCGGCGACGTCGAGCAGTTCGAACGTCCGTTGTACTGGCGCATGAACCATCGCGATCAGCGAGCGCTGCGGCTGGGGGATTACAAGTACCTCAAGGTCAACGAGCACGAATACCTGTTCAATGTGTCCCAGGATGCCCGCGAGCGCGCCAACCTGGCGAAGCGGGAGCCGGAGCGCCTCAGCGCCATGCGCGACCAGTGGCTGGCCTGGAATGAAACCATCCCGCCGATCCCGGAAGACGCCACCGTCAGTTTGGGATATTCACTCAAAGATATGCCGCAGAGGTAAGAACGACGATGACTGCCTTGCCAACCCTGAAACCCTTCGCCAAGTTGCAGATACAGGTGGACAGCCCGCAGGAAGTGGGCACCGCGCAGCATGGACTGCGGCGCCTGATTCCCATTCTCGGCGGCCAGGTCGTCGGTGACGGCTGGGAAGGGCGCGTGCTGCGCGGCGGCGCCGACTACCAGCTGATCGTGACGCCGCGCATGGCCGAACTGGATGCCCGCTATACGATCGAAACCGACGGTGGCGACTACATCTACGTGCAGAATCGGGCGATCCGCGTCGCCGATCCGGATACGACTGCGCGCCTGGTGAGAGGGGAGAGCGTCGACCCGTCGCTGATCTATTTTCGCTGCAGCCCTTCGTTCGAGACGGTGTCGCCGAGTCTGAAATGGATCTGCGAGCGGTTGTTTATCGGTACCGGTATCCGGCGACCCGATGACGTTGAGCTGGAGCTGTTCGAAGTCTGCTGATTCACCCTTCAATTGAGTATTGAAGCAGCGTTGCCCTGCTTCGGTGGGGTCTTTTTATGTCTGATCGCGATGAAAACGTAGGGTGGCTAAGGCCGTCAGCGGTGCTGTCCTGCCGCATGGCTTTCGTAGCTTGGCCTTCCATGGTCGTCACGCGATGCCCGGATCTGCCGGCTGTTCTGAAGTCAGATGTCGAGGCGATGTTCACCTGGTTTAAAATAGTTATTATAAGTAACTATAATAAATTTTGATAAATTATAAATGATTGTAATATAAGGGAATATATTATGTAAATAGGTTTTTTAAAATAGTTAATTGACATAACTAAACTATCGCGATATCTTGAAGTCACGCAATCGAACAAGAAGTGCCAAGTGAGGGCCAGAAGATGAGCAAGTACGAAAACCGTTGGCAGACCGTGTTGGTGGAAGTTCAGGGCGGTATTGGATGGGTCACGCTGAACCGTCCGGAGAAACGCAACGCCATGAGTCCGACGCTCAACCGCGAAATGCTGGAAGTGCTGGATCAGGTCGAGCAGGACGGGGACGTGGGCGTAGTAGTGATCACCGGTGCCGGCGAATCCTGGACCGCAGGCATGGACCTGAAGGAGTACTTTCGCGAGACCGACTCGGGTCCCGAGATCCTGCAGGAGAAGGTGCGTCGCGAAGCGTCCGAATGGCAGTGGCGCCGCCTGCGCATGTTTGCCAAGCCGACCATCGCGATGGTCAACGGCTGGTGCTTCGGCGGCGGTTTCAGCCCGCTGGTTGCCTGCGATCTGGCGATCTGCGCCGACGAGGCCACCTTCGGCCTGTCCGAGATCAACTGGGGCATTCCTCCGGGCAACCTGGTGAGCAAGGCCATGGCGGACACCGTCGGCCATCGTCAGTCGCTGTACTACATCATGACCGGCAATACCTTCGATGGTCGCAAGGCCGCCGAAATGGGGCTGGTCAACGAAAGCGTGCCGTTGGAAAAGCTGCGCGAGACCACCGTCGAGCTGGCCAATAATCTGCTTGAGAAGAACCCGGTGGTTATGCGGGCAGCGAAAAATGGCTTCAAGCGCTGTCGCGAGCTGACCTGGGAGCAGAACGAGGACTACCTGTACGCCAAGCTGGATCAGTCACGGCTGCTCGACACCGAAGGCGGACGTGAGGAAGGCATGAAGCAGTTCCTCGACGAGAAGTCGATAAAACCGGGGCTGCAAACCTACAAGCGCTGAACGAAATCGCAGCGGCAACCGTTGTCTTCCGGTTGCCGCTTGGTGCCATACGGCACGACCCCTTGGTGCCCCAATAATCAGAATAAGCGAGAAAGTCCTATGTTTGACGTACCTTTGTTGATCGGTGGTCAGGCTGTCGCGGCAGCGGACGGTCGCACCTTCGACCGCCTGAGCCCGCTGACTGGTGAGGTGGTATCCCGCGCGGCAGCCGCCTCGGTCGAGGATGCCAACGCGGCGGTGGCAGCCGCCCAGACGGCGTTTCCAGCCTGGTCGGCGCTGGCGCCGAACGAGCGCCGCCGCCGGTTGCTCAAATGCGCCGACTTGATGGAGTCGAAAGCGGAAGCCTTCATGGCGGCCGCCAGCGAGACCGGTGCCGCCGCCAACTGGTACGGCTTCAATGTCCACCTGGCGGCCGGCATGCTTCGCGAAGCGGCATCGATGACCACCCAGATCAACGGCGAAGTCATTCCGTCCGATGTGCCCGGCAGCTTTGCCATGGCGCTGCGTCAGCCCTGCGGCGTCGTGCTCGGTATCGCGCCCTGGAATGCGCCGGTGATCCTTGGTACCCGGGCCATCGCGATGCCGCTGGCCTGCGGCAATACGGTGGTGCTGAAAGCCTCCGAACTGAGCCCGCATACCCACCGCCTGATCGGCCAGGTGCTGCAGGAGGCGGGGCTGGGCGACGGCGTCGTCAACGTCGTCACCAATGCGCCTGAGGACGCCCCGGCCATTGTCGAGGCGCTAATCGCCAACCCGGCGGTACGTCGCGTCAACTTCACCGGTTCCACCCAGGTCGGCCGCATCGTCGGCGAGCTGGCCGCACGCCACCTCAAGCCGGCACTGCTGGAGCTGGGCGGCAAGGCGCCGCTGCTGGTGCTGGACGATGCCAACCTGGATGCAGCGGTCGAGGCGGCGGCCTTCGGCGCCTACTTCAACCAGGGACAGATCTGCATGTCCACCGAGCGTCTGATCGTCGACAACCGCATTGCCGATGACTTCGTCGAGAAGCTGGCGCGCAAGACGAAGACGCTGGTCGCAGGCGATCCCAACCACAGCGAGTCGGTGCTGGGGTCGCTGGTGGATGTGTCGGCGGGCGAGCGCATCAAGGCGCTGGTCGAGGATGCCGTGAGCAAGGGCGCCCGCCTGGTGACCGGTGGTCAACTGGAAGGCAGCATCATGCAGGCTACGCTGCTCGATGGCGTGACTCCGGAGATGAAGCTCTATTACGAGGAGTCGTTCGGGCCGGTGGCCGTGGTGATTCGCGCCGACGGTGACGACGCCCTGGTCGGGAAGGCCAACGATTCCGAGTTCGGCCTGTCGGCCGCAGTCTTCAGTCGAGACGTCTCCCGTGCCATGGGCATTGCCCAGCGCATCGAGTCCGGCATCTGCCACATCAATGGCCCGACGGTGCATGACGAGGCGCAGATGCCGTTTGGCGGCGTGAAGTCGAGCGGTTACGGCAGTTTCGGTGCCAAGGCTTCGATTGAACACTTCACCCAGCTGCGCTGGATCACCATCCAGAACGAGCCGCGTCACTACCCGATCTGAGCCTGGGAGCCTGTCGGACTTAAAGCCAAGCCCGACAGGCACCTGGTCGCCCATAACAATTAAAGCCGGGGCCGTAACTGCTTATGCAATAGCGCGGCCTCGTGTTTATCTTAGCCAGGGAGTCGTTGCTGTGACTATTCCGACCCAGTCATCCTCGCAAGCCGTCTATCGGCCGGTTTCGATCGGCGAGCCGGACGTGGAAATACGCCACCAGGACGGTAATATCTATCTGCGTGCCCGCGAGCCGTTGAAAGCCTATCCGGACCGGCTGCTGGAGCGGCTGGAACATTGGGCCCGGGTCAGCCCCGAACAGACCTTTATCGCCCGGCGGAGACATGACGGCGAGTGGCAGCGCATTTGCTATCGCGAGATGCTGCAACGGGTACGCAAAATTGCCCAGAGTCTGGTCAGCCTCGACCTGTCCGAGACCCGTCCGCTGCTGATTCTCTCCGGTAATGACCTGGAGCACATGCAGCTGGCACTCGCGGCCATGTACGTCGGCGTTCCCCATTCGCCGATATCGCCACCCTATTCCCTGATCGCCCAGGACTTCACCAAGCTGGAGCATATCGTCAACCTGATCCAGCCGGGCCTCGTCTTTGCCGCCAGCGGCGAGCACTTCGCCCGCGCCATCGCGGCGGTGGTACCGAAGGACACGCCGGTGGTCCTCACCGAAGGCACGCTGCCGGATCGGGAGACGCTGTCGTTCGCGAGCCTGCTGGCGCCGGAAGACTGCAGCGACGCCGACCGTGCTTACGTCGCCACCGGGCCGGATACCATCGCCAAGTTTCTCTTCACCAGCGGCTCGACCAAATTGCCCAAGGCCGTGACGACGACGCAACGCATGCTGTGCGCCAATCAGCAGATGCTGCTGCAGACCTTTCCGGTTTTCGGCGAGGAGCCGCCGGTGCTGGTTGACTGGCTGCCCTGGAACCATACCTTCGGCGGCAGTCACAATGTCGGCATCGTGCTCTACAACGGCGGCACCCTCTACCTCGACGACGGCAAGCCGACACCGCAGCATTTCGCGCAGACGCTGCGCAACCTGCGCGAGATCTCGCCGACCGCCTACCTCACCGTGCCGAAAGGCTGGGAGGCGCTGGCGAATGCCCTCGAGTCCGATACCCAATTGCGAGATTCCTTCTTCAAGCGCATGAAACTGTTCTTCTTCGCTGGCGCCGGGCTGTCCCAGCCGGTCTGGAACCAGCTGGACCGGATCGCCGAACAGCACTGCGGCGAGCGCATACGCATGATGGCCGGGCTGGGCATGACCGAAACGGCGCCGTCCTGCACCTTCACCACCGGCCCCGTCTGCTCGGTTGCGGGCTACGTCGGTCTGCCGGCACCCGGTTGCGAAGTCAAGCTGGCACCGGACAACGGCAAGCTCGAGGCCCGTTTCCGCGGCCCGCACGTGATGCCGGGTTACTGGCGCTCCGAGGCGCAGACGCAGGCGGCTTTCGATGACGAAGGCTACTATCAGAGCGGCGATGCGCTGCGTTTCATGGATCCGGAGCAGCCGCAGAAGGGTCTGATGTTCGACGGGCGGATCGCCGAAGATTTCAAACTCTCCTCGGGCGTTTTCGTCAGCGTCGGCCCGCTGCGCACCCGCACGATCCTGAAGGGCGCGCCGTACGTGCAGGATGTGGTGGTCACGGCCCCCAACCGCGATTATTTGGGGCTGATGATTTTTCCGGATGTACGGGAGTGCCGCAAACTCGCTGGCCTGCCGGCAGAGGCCAGCGTCGCCGAGGCGCTGGCAGCTCCGGCGGTCAGGCAGTGGCTGCAGGGATTGCTGCGGGAGCTCAACCAAGACGCCTCGGGCAGTTCCAACCGCATCGATCGTGCCTGCCTGCTGGCCGAGCCGCCGTCACTCGATCTGGGCGAAGTGACCGACAAGGGGTCTATCAACCAGGGCGCAGTGTTGAGCAAGCGGGCATCCGGGGTGGATGCCCTGTACGAGGGACAGGCCGATGACATCGTTTTCGCCGACTAGCAAGGCGGGGGGGCTGCGCGGACAGTATCAGGCATTCAGCGACGTCGGCATTCGGACGGCGCTGCGCACGCCTTGGGTGGATCTCAACGGGGCCCTGTCGCTGGTATCGCCCACCGACCTCGGTATCAAGGTCGGTCGGGAGGTGCTGGCGGCCGCGGGAGTCGATGCCGGGGACGTCGACAATCTGGTGGTCGGGTCTGTCGGGCCCGCTGCATTCGACGCCTATCTGCTGCCTCGTCATATCGGCCTTTACAGCGGGCTCGACCTGCGGGTGCCGGCACTCCTCGTGCAGCGTATTTGTGGCACCGGTTTCGAGGTGCTGCGACAGGCGGCCGATCAGGTGCAGCAGGGTGCGTCGGACCTGGCCTTGTGCGTGGCCACCGAGTCGATGTCGCGCAATCCGATTGCCGCCTTCACCCATCGCAACGGCTTTCGCCTCGGCGCGGATGTCGAATTCAAGGATTTTCTCTGGGAGGCGCTGCTCGACACGGCGGTCGGTCTGAACATGATCCAGACCGCCGAACGCATTGCGTCCGTTTACGGACTCGCACGCGAAGAGGTGGACGTCTGGGCGGCGAGAAGTTTCGAACGCGCGGTCGCGGCACAGGCCCGGAACTGGTTCGACGGTGAAATCGTGGCTGTCCGTTCCCAGGATTTCGAGGCCGAAGGCTGCCAGCCCCGCGGTATCAGGCTGCCCCGTGGCTGCGACAGCGTCACCCGCGACAGCCACATCCGGGCATCCTCGCTCGAGACGCTGTCCCGGTTGAACAGCCTCTATCCTGGCGGTGTGCAGACCGCCGGCAACAGTTGCGCGGTGGTCGATGGGGCGGCAGCCGCGCTGGTATGCCGCGCACAACCGGGCGATGGCGGCAACCCACTGGCGTATCTGAGGGCGACGGCCATCGTCGGCGTGCGGCCGCAAGTGATGGGCATCGGACCAGTCGATGCGATCCGCCTGTTGCTCGAGCGCAGTGGCCTCGGCATCGACGAGATCGATCGTTTCGAGATCAACGAAGCCCAGGGGGCCCAGATCCTGGCGGTACAGCAGGTGCTCGAGCTGAACGTCGAGAAGGTCAACGTCAACGGCGGCGCGATTGCTATCGGCCATCCGCTGGCCGCGACCGGCTTGCGGCTGTCGCTGACACTGGCCCGGCAACTGCGCGAAGCCAATCTGCGCTACGGTATCGCCGCCGCCTGTGTTGGGGGCGGGCAGGGGATGGCGCTGTTGCTGGAAAACCCCGACTACAGACCATAAGGGACCGGAGAGCTATCGTGTCGAATTACAATCCACCGCTGCAGGATATGCAGTTCGTCATCAAGGAGTGGCTCGAGGCGCCGCAGGACTGGGCCGGATGGGAACAGCACTCGGAACTGGACGCGGAGCTCGCGGCCCAGGTACTGGAGGAAGCCGGCAAGTTCACCGCCAACGAACTGGCGCCGCTCAACGTCAGTGGTGACGAACAGGGGTGCCGCTTCGAAAACGGCAGCGTATCGACGCCGGCGGGCTTCGCCGGCAGTTACGCCCGTTACGTCGAAAGCGGCTGGCCATCGCTCTGCTGTGCCGAAGAAGATGGCGGCCAGGGGCTGCCGCAGCTGCTGAATGTCGCGCTGCTGGAAATGCTGTTTTCGGCCAACCATGCCTGGGCCATGTACCCGGGCATCGCGCACGGGGCTTACGAATGCCTCAGCGAATCGGCGGAGCCCTGGATCCGGGAGCGTTACCTGCCGCTGATCGTCTCCGGCGAGGCGCTGCCGACGATGTGCATCACCGAGCCCCAGGCGGGCAGCGATATCGGTCTGATCCGCACAAGGGCGGAGCCGGAGCAGGATGGTGCCCACCGCATCAGCGGCAACAAGATTTTCATCTCCGGCGGTGAACAGGATATCACCGAGAACATCCTGCACTTGGTGCTGGCCCGGCTGCCGGCCGCGCCGGCCGGTCCCCGCGGTCTGTCACTGTTCCTGGTACCCAAGTGGCTGGAGCAGAACGGCGACAGGGTGCGCAATGGAGTGCACTGTATCGGCATCGAGCACAAGCTGGGGATCCGTGGCAGCGCCACCTGCAGCCTATCGTTCGAAAAGGCTACCGGCTGGCTGATAGGCGAGCCTCATGCAGGCCTCAAGGCGATGTTCGTGATGATGAACTCCGCGCGACTGCACGTTGGGCTGCAGGGGCTCGGGCATGCCGAGAAAGCGCTGCAGGCCGCCACCGACTATGCCCGCGAGCGCCGTCAGATGCGTGCAGCCACGCGGCCCGGGGGTTGCGAACCGGCGGCAGTTGACCCCATCGCCTACCATGCGCCGGTGCGCCACACGCTGCTGGAACTGCGGGCCTTCACCGAGGGCATGCGGGCGCTGGGCTACTGGGCCGGCCATATGCTCGACGCGCTGCACCAAGCGGAGGGCGAGGAAGCCGCTGTGCTGCAACGACGCGTGGCGCTGCTGACGCCGGTGGTCAAGGCGTTCTTCAGCGAGCAGGGCTTCCGCTTGGCCAGCAATGCGCTGCAGGTATTCGGTGGCTACGGCTACACCCGTGAATACCCGATCGAGCAGACCCTGCGCGACAGCCGGATCGTGATGATATATGAAGGTACCAACGAAGTTCAGGCCAATGATCTGCTGTTGCGCAAGGTACTGGGCGACGGGGGCCAAGGCGTGCAACAGCTGCTCGCGCTGATCCGTGCGGAAGGCGCGCGACTGGCGGGCGCTTGCCCGATTTACGCAAAGCAGCTGGAGGCGGCAGCCGCTGGGCTTGATGCCGTGGTTGGAATGATGCTCGACAGTCAGGATGCCGAGTATCCGTACCGCGCCGCAGGCAATTTCCTGCGCCTGATGGGATTGCTGCTCATGGCCTACGCCTGGGCCAGAACGGTGCGCAAGTCCCTGAACCGCGAGGAGCCGTTCTACCGGCAAAAGCTGGAAACGGCTGGGTTCTTTTTCAACTACCTTCTGCCGGAGTATCGCTATCGAGTCGAACTGATCGAGGCCGCCGCCTCGCCGATGCCGTTCGTTTGAGATCGGACCGGAAAGCCGCTATGGCAGTAGCGGCCTTTTTTCGCTTTTTTAATTTTCTCGGCGAGAAATGCCATTAGTCTGGCGAACAGGGAAGTCACCTGATTATTTTCCCGATAGGTCACTAGAACGGGCGCAGTTTGCTGGCGTTCGTGCTAATCTGCGGCCAAATTGAGCATGCCTGCTTCATTTATTGACCCGGAGGGCTAGTACTCCCGAGTTCGACACTTCGAACGTAACTCATTGATTTATATAGGACAAAAAATGCCATTACAAGGCATACCTTCCTAATTAAATCAATAGCTTAGAGCCGTAACTGTCGAACTCCAGAGTACTGTCCGGTATGCTGCTCGTCGAAAATATGAAGGAAAACAAGCCCAAAAATACCGCCTGAAAAGCGGTATTTTTCAAGACTTAGAGCTTTATTGATAGATCTTTCGCAATAATCTGAGCAGCTCGGCGCGCTCGTTTTCGCTGAGGTTTACGGTACCGCCAATATCGATAGCCTTGGCGGCTACCTTCAGTTGCTCGAGCAGCCGCTCCCCTGCCTTGCTCAGGAAAACACCGTAAGAGCGCTTGTCGGGTTTGCACCTAACCCGCATCGCCAACCCCAGATTTTCCAGTTTGTTGATCAGGGTGACAACTTGGGGAGGCTCTATGGAAAGCTGGGCGCCAAGTTCTGCCTGCATAAGGCCAGGATTCTGTTTGATGATCACCATGGCGGCGAACTGAGACGGCCGAAGCTCATATTCGCCAAGCTTGCTCACGAGATTTTTGTTCAGGTGGACATGGGCACGTTTCAGGGCATACCCAATCAGGTTATCCAGAAGGCTATCTGACTGAACGCCAGAGTAAGCATTATCGATCTTTTGGCTGTATTCCAGTTTGGACATGGTCTTTCATCACACGGCGATCCAATAAGGTTATTTAGTATAACTATTTTTCTAGCGCCGAGACACCTGTAAAGGGACGCTTGGGGCCGAAACCTCTCTATTTATCACCCCCGCTGGCCGGCATGCTGTCAAGGCTGTTGAATCTCGACCGGTTGAAGCTTATGCCACCCCCTCGTCTAACCCGGATGTTTCATAAAAACGGCAGCCTGCTCGAAATTTGAGCAGGCTGCCGTTTTTTCTCGCGCGTTTGAAGGCCGAGTCAGGCACCGCCAGGTTGACATTGATGCTCTGCACATAAAGAACCCAGGCCGCGACTTGCATGAGTGGCGCGGTGCGCCCTGAATCGCTGAGGCCAGGCGTATTAGTGCCTCCGGCCTTGGCCGGATCAAATCATTTCGGTGAGTAAAACCGCGTTTGGCGTCAGCGGCGCAGCGGTGGCGGGTGAGCGAGGTAAAGCTGTTCGCTGATGCGGTGCAGCACGCCTTTGACCGGGCAGGCGCTTGGCAGGTGCAACTTGATCCGGTCCTTGTATTGCACGACCCGCACGGCCAACTTGAACAGCTTCAGGATGATCGACATCGGCTGCGCCCGGGCCAGCTCGGTATGGCACAGCGTGTTCTCACGCAGGCTGTGGATCAGGCAGTAGGCGGCGCAGGCATAGAACAGGCACAGGTGGTTGGCCAGGAAGGCATGATCGGAGGTGCGGTCACTGGCCAGGTCGTTCTTCACCGCCTTGATGAAGTTTTCGTCCTGGCCACGGGCGCAATACAGGTCACGGTACAGCGCCTCCGGGCTCGGGTCACCGAGCGAGGTGACCACGAAACGCGGGGTGGCACCGAGTGCCATCACCTCGGCCTTGAGGACGACCCGGTAGGCCTTGGCCCAAGAGCGGGCCTTGTAGTCGAAATCATCATAAAGCCGCATGGCGCCCGGCGCCGCCGTGCCCGCGAGGCGGGCGTTACTGGCGATGAAGCGCTCGACAAAGGCCCTGCCCAATCGATAGATGTCCTTGCGGCTGAGGCTGTTCTCCAGGCGCGAGAAGGTGGGCCCCGAGGCCAGCGCAGTAGCTTCGTCCAACGGCGTGCGCTCCAGTGCCAGCTTGAACACAGGGTCGCGGCGCAAACTGTTGACGTCATTGCCGTCGACATAGCCGCAGGCGCTTTGATAGATCCGCTGGCGTAGCAGATCGACGACGCTGTGCTCGATGTAAGACGGATGCCGGCGGTCATTGATCGCTTCCGCGAGGCGGCCGATCAGCCCGCACTGCTGTTCGACGCCACGGAGTAGCAAGGGGCCAAAATCGCTCGAGAGTGCGCCGCCTTCGAAGTCAGCGCGCACGGTGAAACCGGCGATGGCAGGAAAACGCAGCTGGTTTTGGGTAGAATCTCGCATGGCGGTCTCGTTTAAGCTTCGCACGAAGCGTTATTGGCGTAACTCCTTTTACATCAAAAGGTTAAACGAGACTCGCCCCTATTTATGAAAAATCCGGGATAGGTATTCTGTTGTTCTTTTAACAGGCTGGGCAGAGTGCCACTGCGATAAGCTTTTTACACCCTCCTGATTGATTGGGGTTAGGCTGTCACCGAACAGTGCGGGTCTATAACGTACTTCTTGGCCGCGCCGCCGTCGAATTCGGCGTAGCCGTTGGGCGCCTGATCCAGCGTGATGACTTCCACGTTGACCGCGTCGGCGATCTTCACCTTATCGAACAGGATCGCTTGCATCAGCGGGCGATGGTACTTCATCACCGGGCACTGGCCGGTGTGGAAGCTGTGGGACTTGGCCCAGCCGAGGCCGAAGCGCATGCTCAGGGCACCCTGCTTGGCGGCGTCGTCAACCGCACCCGGGTCTTCGGTCACGTACAGGCCCGGGATACCTATCTGGCCGCCGGCGCGGGTCAGCGACATCGCCGAGTTCAGCACGGTAGCCGGTGCTTCCTTGCCGTGGTTGCAGCCACAGGCGTGGGCTTCGAAACCGACGCAGTCGACGAAGGCATCGACTTCACGCTCGCCAAGGATGGCCTCGATCTTGTCGGCCATATCGCCGTCCTGGGTCAGGTCGATGGTTTCGCAGCCGAAGCTGCGGGCCTGGACCAGGCGGTCTTCGATCATGTCACCGACGATAACGCAGGCGGCACCCAGCAGCTGGGCGGAGACAGCGGCCGCCAGGCCAACCGGGCCGGCACCGGCAATGTAAACGGTGGAGCCAGGACCAACACCCGCGGTAACACAGCCGTGGAAGCCCGTGGGGAAGATGTCGGACAGCAGGGTCAGATCGCGGATCTTTTCCATCGCCTGGTCGGCATCCGGGAATTTCAGCAGGTTGAAGTCAGCGTAGGGCACCATGACGTATTCGGCCTGACCGCCGACCCAGCCACCCATGTCAACGTAACCATAAGCGGCACCCGGGCGCGCAGGGTTCACATTGAGGCAGATGCCGGTTTTGCCTTCCTTGCAGCTGCGGCAGCGGCCGCAGGCAATGTTGAAGGGCACTGAGACCAGGTCGCCCTGCTGGATGAATTCAACGTCGCGGCCGCATTCCACCACGATGCCGGTGATTTCGTGACCCAGCACCAGACCTTCCTCGGCGGTGGTGCGCCCGCGCACCATATGCTGGTCGCTGCCACAGATGTTGGTGGTGACGACCTTGAGGATAACGCCGTGGTCGCATTTGCGGTTGCCGATGGCGAGTTCCGGGTAGGCGATGGATTCAACGGCGACTTTGCCGGCGCCTTTGTAAACGACACCGCGGTTTTCTGTGGACGCACTCATGTTTTTCTCCTTTCTTGTGTTGCTCCGGGGCGCCTGCGATCAGGCCCCGGAGGCTGCTTGAAACTTGTTCTCAGCCGGCGTCTTGCGCGCCAGCGTCATCTTCCAGCGCCAGCAGGCCGATGCCGGTGGTCATCGGCGCGTAGTAGAACTGGTGTACCTCGCGTACCTGCGGCGCCATGGCGCCGCGCATGGTCAACCACATGATCATTTCACCACCCTCGGCGCCGGCGGCTGTCATCACCTCCTTGTGGGATAGGTCAGCCAAGGCTTCGGGTTCGTCCTGGATACGCTGGAGCCACTCACGATCCCAGGCTTCGTTAATCCACCCGAACCGCTCGCCGTTGAGCTGATGAGACAGCCCGCCCGTACCCACCACCACAACGCGCAGATCCTCCGGGTAGGACTCAACGGCGCGGCGGATGGCCTGTCCGAGTTTGTAGCAGCGTCTGCCGCTGGGTATCGGGTGCTGAATGACATTGGTCAGCAATGGCACCACCTTGACCGGCCACTGGTCTTCGTCGTGTGCCCACAGCAGCGGCATGGCCGTCAGAAATCCATGATCGAGCTCCATCTCCTGGCAGAGGGTGAGGTCAAATTCATCTGCAACCAGAGCGTTGGCCAGGTGTTCGGAAAAGTCGGCGTCGCCGGGGAAGTCCGGCAACGGGCGCCGGCCGTAGCCCTCGTCGGCGACCCGGTATTGATCCGCAACACCGAGTGCAAAGGTCGGATAGCGGTCGAGGAAAAACTCGGTGCCGTGGTCGTTGTAGACCAGGATAACGACGTCCGCCTTGACCTCTTCGGCGAGCCAGCGCTTGACCGGCTCATAGCCGTCGAACAGCGGTTGCCAGGCGGGGTCCGTCTGTTTCTGCTGATCGTAGGCCCGGCCGATGGAGGGGACGTGGGAAGAGCCGATACCGGCGACTATCTTGGCCATCAGGTCGCTCCTGGAACGTTGCGGGTTTTCATGAAGTCCTCTAAGCTTTCGCCGCGCATCTGGGCGCCGATCGGGTATAGGCCGTGGCCGAGGGTGGCGCCGAGCTTGAGGAAGAAAAACAGGTTGCCGCCCAGCTGCGTCAGGCGCAGCCAGTCGCGCTCGCGCACCGCCTGCTTCTGTTCATCGTCGAGCCCGAAGCGGGTCATGTAGGCTTCCTCGTCGGCGAGATAGAGGTCGCGGTTTTCCGCAAGCCTCAGCGAGTGGCACATTTTGTTGATGGCGTATCCCCGTCGGGACAGCCGCAAGTCGAATACGTAGGTGCCGGGGATGCCCCAGCGGTCCTGATTATCTGACATCGTTGAATTCTCCCAGTGTCATTCGCCGTAAAGGACGAAACAGGCGTGACGTTCGGCGAGGCGCCAGCCGTCGCTGCCGTGGCGGCAGAGATCGTCGAGCTCGCCGATCAGTACCTTGCCGTCCAGTGGGGCGCCGAAAGGGTCGCCGGGTTCGGCGGGGCCGCTTGAGGCGTACAGCTGAACGTAGCAGCGGACCCGTACGCAGTCGGCCGATTCCCGGCTGAAGCGGAAGTTGCTGCACAGGTGGCGTGTGATTCGACTCGCCGGTCGGACGAGGTAGCTGTTCAGAATGGCGTCGCGGCCCTTCAGCGGTGTCCGGGGCGCGCTCGGGCGGTACAGCAGTGCGTCTTCGGTGAACAGCTCCGCCAGTCCTTCGTAGTCCTGCTGGTCGGCGCGAAACGCCGCCTCCAGCACCAGCCGTTTGCAGGCTTCCTGCTGCTCCGGGGTCGGCAATGTCATGCTTGTGCCTCCATCCAGTCGCGGATCACCGATGTTACGGCTTGTGGCCGTTCCATGGTGCTCATGTGACCGGCGTCTTCGATTACTTCCAGGCGGCTGCCCGGTATCAGACTCGCCATTTCCTCGTGGCGCGCCAGCGGACTCCAGCTGTCTTCCCGGCCGCACAGCAGCAGCGTCGGGCAGTCGATCTCGCCAAGCTGCGCGGTGGCGTCGGGCCTGTGAAGCAGGGCCTCGATCTGGGCGGCGAAGATTTCGGGCGTCTTGCGTTCGATCATCGCCAGGATGTCATTGACGAGCTCCGAGTCGTCGAGGCGGGACGGATGCACCATGCCCGCCAGCCAGGTCCGGCCCATGGCGCGCATGCCGGCCTCTTTGGCCTGCTGCAGCAGCGCCAGCCGGCGGCTTTTTTCATGCTCGCCGGCTTCTCCTGCGGGACGGCCGGCGTAGCCGGAATCCAGCAGAATCAGGTGGCTGACCCGCTCCGGGGCCTGGCGATAGATTTCCAGCGCCACCCGTCCGCCCATCGAATGGCCGGCCAGTACAAAGTGCTCGGGGGCCCTGTCGAGGGCGCGCGCGGCCATGTCCTCGATCGAGTCGGCCAGGCCGTAGTCCGGCACCAGGCAACGCCAACCGTCAAGCGATGCGGCCTGGTCGCGCCAGACCGCATCGTCGCAGAGCAGGCCCGGCAGTAACAACAGAGACTTCATGGATTCCTTCCTGATAACGGGCGCCCCCAGGTCAGGACCTGAAGGCGCCGGTTGGATTCAGTGGTCAACAACCTGTCAGAACAGTACTGTCTTGAAACGGTAGGTCAGGTTCATGCCCACCTCGGTGGCCTCTTCGCCGTTGTCGTTCTCGGCGTAGAGAACGCCGCCGCCGAGGGTCAGCCCCTTGGCTAACTGGTAGTTGGCGCCGATGCTGTAGCCTTTGTTACCGCCACCGCCGAGCTGTACCGTCCCGGCCGGATTGTACGAATCCCAGGCCTGGGTGTAGTTCACGCCGACTTTCCATTTGCTCTTCGTCCAGTCGAAACCGATGTGGACCTGCTCATCATCGACATGAATGTCCGCTTTGTCGTTGTTGTAATCCTCGTAGGCGTAGTAGGCGCTGCCGCTGACCATCGCGCCGGAGTCGAGCTTCTTGCCGATCTTGAATCCGACATCGGTGCTCTCCTGCAGCATGTCTTCATTAACAATCTGCGCCGACGTGTGGGTAATACCGGCACTCAGCGCATAGCCCGCCGCTGTCTTGCCGTTCCACTGCAGTGCCAGCTCGTACTCGTCATCCTTGAACCCGAGGTCGCTCCAGCTGTCCTGTTCGTCCGCTATGCTGCCGCGGACCCCGTCGTATCCGGCGTAAGTATCCTGCAGGTTGATCGAGGCGCCGAACATAAACCCGTTCCAGACCGGTGATTCGTAGCCGATCTTGATGGCGTCCGAGGTGTCGCGTGAAAAGGCGCGCCAGTCGCCGCCGACGATGCCGTTGGACCAGTCCCAGTTATAGGGGGCCGAGCCCTCGCGGATGGTGCCGCCGGCAAACGGCAGGTTGCCCCACCAGGGAATGATGCCGGTGAAGGCGCCGTGACCGACGGCAATGCCGACCCGACCCGACTGTCGCGGCTTCAGGCGGTCGGCGGCGCCATCGTCCTCGCCGAGGTAGAAGTTGCCGTAGCGCTCGCTCTTGAGTTCGATCGACAGTTCGTCGATCTGGTCATCATCAAGCCAGGCGTCGTCCAGTTGAATGGCGCTGTGCAGCTTGAGCTGGAACTGGCCGTGACGATCGCTGAGGAAGTTATAGATCGGGTCCAGCGTGGTGGTTGCGGTGTAGTAATACGGCAGACCGCTGTTGATCTCCTCCTTGCTCGGGCTCGGTGCTGTGCTGTCCTTGTAGTCGATCGACGAGAGGCCGGCGTGTGCGCCAAGGCCGACTTCGAGAGCGAAGCCCTGTTCCGTTTCGGCCCTGGCCTGGGCAGCCGCCGTCGCCAGGGTTGCTGCAATCACCGAGGCCAGGAGGCGCGGTTGCAGTCGGTTTAGGGACTGGGTGCTGTTCTGTCGGGTCGGTTTGATGTAAGTCATCGAGCATAGTCTCCGCTTCTTGTTGGTATTGTTGTTGGTATTTTTGTTGGGTTGGGTTGCCCCTTGTGTGACCACGGAGTGATGCACGGGCATTGGTCATGCATCTTTCCGGGCAGCGGTATTCGGTTGTTCATCCCCTGCGGTATGGTCAGAACACTCCGACTTCCGCCGGCGGGCGCACATCGTCCGTCAGCTCGCTGCCGGACCAGACGCCGACGAGGATGCCCTTGCGACGGGACAGCCCGGTCAGGGATCGCTCCTTCTCCCGGCTTACGGTGGAGCGGTTGCGCAGACCGGCGCTCCAGTCGAGCATCTGTCCGCGCAGTTGTGCGCGGATCGCCGCGTATCCGGGATCCCGGCCCAGGTCGACGAACTCGTTCGGATCGTTGTGCAGGTCGAACAGCATGTCCGGCAGGCCGAGGCAGTGCACCAGCTTGTAGCGGCCGTCGAATGCCATCGTCGTGCGGGCTTTCAGCGGGTCGACGCCGAGTTGCTGCGCCACCGGCAGGCGTCCGTAGTCGCCTTCGGAAAAGATCACCGCTCGCGCGGGTGCTTCTGCTTCGCCGTGCAGCCAGGGCCGTAGCGAATGACCTTCCAGGCGGTGCTCCGGCGGTGTGCCGCCAAGCGACTCGATGAAAGTCGGCAGCAGGTCGATGGCACCGGTCAGGGCATCACAGGTCTGGCCGCGGGTGCTGTCGGCGGTGGTGGCGGGGTCATGGATGATCAGCGGAATCTTCACCGACGGCTGATGGAACAGGTCCTTCTCGCCGAGCCAGTGATCGCCGAAGTAGTCGCCGTGGTCGGCGGTCAGCGCGATCAGGGTGTGTTCGGCCTGACCGCTGTGCTCGAGGTACGCGAACAGTCGGCCGAGCTGGTCGTCCAGCTCCTTGATCAGGCCGTAGTACGTCGGCAGCACGTGATTGCGCTTGTTGACGTCCTGGAAGGTGCGGGCGACGCCCAGCTGCATGAAAGCCTTCACCAGCGGGTGCGGGTCCTCGAGCTCCCGTTCCGAGCGTACCGGTGCTGGCAGCTCGCAGCCGCGGTACAGGTCGTGGTAGGGTGCCGGCGCCAGGTAGGGCCAGTGCGGCTTGATGTAGGACAGGTGCAGGCACCAGGGCGTATCGCCGAGGGCCTCGATGGTCTCGATCGCGCGCCCGGTCAGATAAGCGCTCTCCGAATAGTCCGCGGGTATCCGGGCCGGGCGGTGTGCGTTCTCCATGTAGAAGCCGGACAGCGGGATGCCGTCGTCGCCTTCGGCGGCGTTGGCCCACTCGAGCCAGGGATTGCGGCCGGTGAAGCCCTGCTCGCGCAGGTAGTCGTTGTAGCGCGGTTCACGGCTCGAGTAGGGACCCGCCGGCCCCTCCGGATGGATGCCGTCGTCGTGCTCGCCCTCGACGAAGCCGGCGTTGGTCAGGGCGCGCCCCTGGTCCGATTCCGGGTCGATACCCAGACGATCCATGCCCTCGCGGTCCGGTTTCATGTGGGTCTTGCCCAGCAGCACCACCCGGCGCCCCTCTGCCTGCATGTAATCGGCCAGGGTCCACTCGTCGAGCCGGAAGGGCCAGTCGTTCCAGGTCGCGCCGTGGGAGCGCACGTGGCGTCCGGTGTAGATCGAGGCCCGCGCGTTGCCGCAGCTGGTGCCCTGGGTGTAGGCGTTGGTGAAACGCACACCCCGTGCCGCCAGCCGGTCGATATTGGGTGTCTCGACCACAGGGTTTCCGTAGCAGGACAGGGCGTCCCAGCGCAACTGGTCGATCATGATAAACAGGATGTTCTTGGCGGACATCAGCTAAGCGCCTCTTGAGGTTTGACTTGATTGATGCGGTGCAGGATCAGCATGCCGGTTCCCACTGCGGCAGCGACCAGGCTCGGCAACTGGAAAGGCGCTAGCAGCACTATCGCCAGGGCGAATCGGATCAGGCTCGACAGTGGAGACAGCGGCTGTTGATCGAAGCGTGCCAGGGCGCTGCCTGCCAGATACAGCGCCAGAGCCAGCTGCGCCAGCATCCACAGATAGGCGCCGAGGCTGAACACGCCGCCGGCCTCTGGCACCGTGAGTATCAGCGGGTTGTAAACGAACGCGAACGGGATCAGGAACAGCATCGCCGCGATGCGGGTGCTGACCAGCGCGGTCGCCATTGGCGAGCCCTGGGAGATCGACGCCGCGGCGAAGGCGGCAATGGCGACCGGCGGCGTAATGACCGAAGCCACACCGAAGAAGAATACGAACATATGCGCGGTGATCATCTCCAGGCCGAAGGCCTGCAGCGTGGGGCCCATTACGACGATGATGGCGATATAAGCCGGCAGCGTCGGCATACCCATGCCCAGCACGATACAACCGATCGCGGTGATCACCAGTGCTGCCAGCAGTGAATATTCCGAGGCGCCCGACAGCAGCACGGCGAACTTGGTCGGGATGCCGGTGGACGACATGGATGCGACGATGATGCCGACGATGGCGATGGCGATGCTCAGGCGCGCAACCGTGATGCCGCCTTCGGCCAGGGCACTCAGCAGGCGCTGGGGCTGGCGACGCATCTGCGGGTTGATCAGGCTTAGCGGCAGCAGCGCGAAGATCGCGGTGATGGAAGCGCCGGCGGGGGAGGCGCCCTGAATCAGCAGCGTCACGATGATGGCCAGCGGCGCAACGATCAGCATCAGGTTGATCCAGTCCTGGCGTGTCACCGGCTCCGCTGTTTCCGTGTCGTTGGCCTCGACGCCAAGCTTACGTGCCTCGAAGTAGACCGCCAGGAACAGACTGGCGTAGTAGGCCAGCGCCGGAATCAGCACCGCGATGATGATGGTCAGGTAGCTGACGCCGACATAGTCCGCCATCACCAGCGCCGCAGCACCCATGATCGGTGGCAGAATCTGCCCGCCGGCCGAGGCGGTGGCCTCGAGGGCGCCGGCGAAGTTGCCGGAGAAGCCGCGCTTGCGGATCATCGGGATGGTGACGACGCCGGTACCCACGACGTTGGCGACCGCACTGCCGGAGACGGTGCCGAACATGCCGGACGCGAGAATGGCGGCATAGGCTGGGCCGCCCCGGAAGCGATGCATCAGCGCGAAGGAGATGCGGATCATCGAGTCGCCAGCACCGCAGCCGTCGAGCACCGCACCGAGAATGATGAATGGCAGGACGGTGCTGAGAATGATACCGAAAATACTGCCCATCAGGCCGTTGTCGGCGCCGAACCAGAGGTTCTCGGCAAGGCCGTCGACCAAGTTGCCGCCGGACGTCCTGAGTATGCCGGGCCAGTAGTCGCCGGTGCTGAGGTAGGCGAACGCCAGCAGGCCGATGATGGCGATGGGTGCGCCCCAGAGGCGCCAGCACAGCAAGGTGGCCACAGCCACGGCGGCGACGGCGACCAGGGCATCGGCGGCATCGAAGAAGACGATGGACTTGATCATCTGGACACCGACCTGGTAGTAGCGCACGCAGCAGTAGGCGACCAGCACCAGCGCGATCAGATCCAGCAGGATGCGCCAGGCCGGCAGCGGCCTTCCGGTGGTCAGGTTGCGCTGCCAGCCGAAGACGATCGCGATGGCGACGCAGAGGAAGAAAAACAGTGGCCGGAACCATTCGAGCTCGAACGGGCCGATGCGGGGTATGGAGGCATAACCCGGCATGACGTTGGCCAGGCCCAAAAAGGCCAGCAGGCCCCCCAGCACCCAGATCAGGTACTGCAGTTTGTTGATGCGATTGGACATGGGAATTCTCGGTTGCGAGTGGGATTAGCCGGGGCCCGTCGGGCCCCGGCTACAGACGCCTTGACAGGTCGTCGAGCTTAAGTGCCGACCGGGTTACTGGTCGGTCAGCAGCTGCTGCGGGATCTCGATCCCGACTTCGCGGTAGTACTTGACCGCGCCGGGGTGTAGCGGTGCATTGACGCCGGCGAAGGGGTCTGCGGTGTTGGTGTCGCTGAGCAGCGCGTTGGATGCCTTGATCGCATCGATGTTCTGCCAGTACGCCTTGGTGAAGCGGTAGGCGACGTCGTCCGCCATGTTGCGGTTGACCGCCAGGTACATGATATTCGACCCGGTCAGGATGTTCTGGTCGCCGTTGACCTGGCCGGCGTAGGTGTTGGCCGGAATCACCGAGCTGGTCATGTAGGCCTTGTCTTTGTATTCGCGCCACTGATCGGTGCCGGTAACGCTTTCGGGAATACCGAGAATACGGATTTCGCGCTGCAGGCTCAGTTCGTTGATCGACTGCTGCCCGATGGGCGCGCTGGTGACCAGCACGTCGTACTGGCCGTCCTGGAATCCCTGGATGGCAATATTCCAGGGCGCGCGGATGGCCTCGTAGTCGGTTTCGGGCTTAAGTCCCGACGCCACTTCGATCATGCCGATGATCTGCATGTTGGCGGCGCCGGCCGGCGGTCCGACGAAGACGCGTTTTCCGCGCACGTCATCCCAGTTCTCGATGCCGGAATCGGCCCAGGTGATGGCGTGGTAGGTGCTGCCCGGGAGCCCCGTGAGGGCACGAACCTCGCCGGCCAGCTTCCTGGCCGCTTCGGCCTGCTCGGCGTAGGGACCGGTGCCGTTGCGCATGGCGCTGAACGCGGGCGGCGGCACAAGGGATGCATCGAGCCGGTCCGCGCCCAGCTTCATGATCGATTTGGTCAGCGTCTGGCCCAGGATGACCTCGAGGTTGATGTCTGCCTTGGCGGTGTACTGGGCGATTGCCTGCGGCAGTATCCCGGTGACCGAGGAGGCGCCGCCGGCATCCAGACGCAGGGTTTCGGCGCTGGCGGGAGTCAGGTGAAGTGTGCAGAGTGTGCCGATAACGGCGATTATTTTTTTCATGACGACCTCTTAATTGTTTATATGGTGTGATGTCGTGATTGCCAGTGTGCAGTACTGGATCCAATTCGTATAATGACTTTTTAAGGTTTTAAACATAAAAAAATGAATACAAGAGCAGGCGCGTAGCGATGGAACCCAAGCATTTGATTCAACTGGCAACGATTCTGGACTGTGGCTCGATCAACCTGGCGGCGCAGCAGCTCAACGTCTCGCAGCCGACGCTCACGAAGAACATGCAGACGCTGGAAATGCAGGCCGGCGCCAGCCTGTTCAGCCGCAGTCGTCACGGCGTGCGCCAGACCGAACTGGGCGAGGCACTGGCGCGTGAGGGGCGGGTGATCGGCGATGCGCTCTGGGCCGCGCAGCAGATAGCCGTGCGCCACCGTCTAGGCATGCAGTCGGAGCTGCGCATCAGCGTCGGTCCTATGGTGGCATCGCTGCTCATGCACCGGGTGACCGAGAGTCTCCAGTCACAGATGCAGCAGCTGTCGGTGGTGGTTCAGGTCGAAACGCCGTCGCGTTCGCTCGATCAGCTCAATCGCGGCCAGCTGGATCTGGTCATAGGTCCGGAGGTGCCGACGGCGCGGCCCGAGCTCGAGCGCGTGCACCTGTTCGAGGACGAGCTGGCGGTGTTCGCCTCGGCGTCACATCCGCTGGCGGGTGCCGACAGGGTGGAAGTTTCCGACCTCGACGGTTATGACTGGATCAACTTGGCGACCTACGCCTTTTTCGGCGAGTCGTCGGTCGAGCTGCTGCAGCGCGCCGGCGTTCAGCGCTTCAACACCGCGATCGCGCTCAGCGGCGATGTAATGATCTGCTTGAATTCGATGATGACGGGACGCTACCTCAGCCTGATGCCGGTGCGGCTGACCGCCTTGGCTCAGCGGGATTACGGGATTCGACGGTTACCCGTCGACACCGACTTCGGCCGGCGTGATATCTGCCTCTGGCACCGCCGGGACTGCAAGTTCCGGGGTCTGGTCGAAAGCATCCGCGTCACCATCGAGCAAGCATTGCAGGATGCCTGAGCGACGGTGCGCTCAGGCGCCGCAGCTTAGATATCCAGCACCAGGCGCTTGCTTTTGGCTCTCGAGCAGCAGGGAGTGAACTGGTCGTTCGCAGCATGCTCGGCGGGTTCCATGAACAGGTCGCGGTGATCTGGTTCTCCCTCCAGTACCCGGGTGAGGCAGGTACCGCAGACGCCGTCCTCGCAGGAATAAGGAATGTCGATATCCTGTTCCAGCAGCACCTGCAGCGCGCTCTTGTCGGCCGGAACCTCGAGTATCTGGCCGCTGCTGCCAAGCTGGATCTCGAAGGCAGCGTCGGCGTCATGATTGACCGGCGCCGCGGCGAAATATTCGCGGTGCACCTGGTCCGCCGGCCAGCCTTGCCGCTCGGCGGTGTCCAGTACGTGATCCATGAAGCCCTTGGGGCCGCAGACATAGATATGGGTGCCGGTTTCCGGGCGGGCCAGCAGGCTGGCCGCATCCAGTTTCTGTGTCGGGTCGCCGTCATCGAAATGGAACTGTACCCGCTTGGCTAAGCCGCTGTCGGCGATGCGCTGGCGGAAGGCCGTACGGCTTTCGGAGCGCGTGCAGTAGTGCATTTCGAACTCGCTGCCGCTGTGTGCCAGTCGCTCGGCCATGCACAGAATCGGCGTGACCCCGATACCTCCGGCGAACAGCAGGCTGCGCGCGGCCTCGTGGGCCAGCGGGAAATGATTGCGCGGCTCGCTGATCTGCAGCCGGTCGCCGGCCTGTACCTGCTCGTGCATCGCTGCCGAGCCGCCGCGGGAGGATGGATCTTTCAGCACGCCGATCTCGTAGCGATGGCTCTCCTCCGGGTGGTTGCACAGCGAATACTGGCGTACCAGGCCGTTCGGCAAATGGACGTCGATATGGGCGCCGGCGCCGAAAGCCGGCAGCGCGGCGCCGTCGGGACGTGCCAATTCGAACCGGAAGATGTCCTCGGCGTCGAGGGTCTTGGAAATAACTTCAATTTCGATCATGGTCAGGTCTCCTGTTCGGGGGTCAGTTGCCGCTGGCCACGGACTCGTTCTGTTCCTGTTCCGCCTTGAGGAGCCGATCCAGGATGCGGCGTGACTGGACGCCACCGGCATCGATATTCAGTTTCAGCAGCTTGCGATCGGGATAGTCGAGCAGGTTCTGCTGCTGCTGTTCGAGCATATCCAGGTCTTCGCCGAAGATTTTGCCCTGGCCTTCGCGGATCTGGGCCGTGAGGTTGGTATCTTCCGGCTTAAATTTGCGGGCCATGCCCCAGAAATACCAGTGGCTGGTCTCGGTTTCGGGGGTTATGAAGTCAACCACGGTGCTGGCCGCCTTGTACTCGTCCGGGGCGTCGTAACCGCCGTGACCGGCATGGGCGACACCGACTTCGATCATGACGTGGCTCGGCGGCGTGAAACGGCAGATCTGCCAGCGGTCCACCGGTACGTCATCGGCCAGGTGGTTCGCTTTCAGGGCCATGCGCCAGAATGGCGGCGCCGTGATGTTGTCCATATAGCGGCTGGTGATCACCTCTTCGCCATTCACCTCGGTGGCGACGGGCGCCTCGTCGATCTCGGGCTGGCCGATGCTGGTGGAGTGAACGTAGGTCTCATGTGTAAGGTCCATGAGGTTGTCGATCATCAGGCGGTAGTCGCAGTTGATATGGTAGAGGCCGCCGCCGTAGGCCCAGTCCGGGTTGTCGGCCCACTCCGGTACGGGAATCAGCTCGGGGTCGGCCTTGGATGCATCGCCGGGCCAGACCCAGACGAAGCCGTAGCGCTCCACCACCGGGTAGTTCTTGATGCACGGAAAGCCCCGAACGCGCTGGCCGGGCATCTCGGCGGTCTTGCCGTCGTTGTCCATTTTCAGGCCGTGATAACCACAGACCAGCAGGCCGTCTTCGACGTAGCCCAGAGAAAGGGGAGCGCCGCGGTGCGGGCAGAAATCTTCAACGGCCGCTGCGCGGCCTTCGGGGCCACGGTAGAAAACCATCTTCTCGCCGCAGATCTGGCGGCCCAGTGGTTTGTCTGCGAATTCGTTCGGGGTGCAGCCGACGTACCAGGTGTTCTTCAGAAACATTTGAGACTCCTCTGGGTGCTTGTTTTATTTTGGATCCAATTATAGGGATATCTTGATTAATATCAAGCTTTCTATCCAATATTGGATCCAATTTGAATTTATAAGGAAGTTCCTTATTGGCTTTTTTTGTTATAGATAGGCCTTTTTCGGCTCGATTTCGGGCTGCTTAGTCAGAGCCGGTAGCTCATGACGTCGCTTGGCATTCGGGAATAGAAGCTTCCGCTTATATGCTGGAAGGCTATTGGATCCAAAATTGCTATAGTCGGTAGCAGGATAAAAGCGATGAATTCACAGCCGTCGGGGCTTGAGGTTTGATATGAGCAAAGCGGGGCAGCGTGTGCTGAGCGCATTGCGACAGATGATCATTTCCGATGAGCTGGCCGCAGGTGAGCGACTGGCCGAAATACCGACCGCCGAACGGCTGGAGGTTTCCGGGACGCCGATGCGTATCGCCTTTCGGGCGCGATGCCGAAACCTTTGCCGGCAGAACGGAACAAGCCGCGGAGCGGCACGTGGTCCGAGTGGAGTCAGCCTGAGAACAGACGGTGCAGAGGCCGTCTCCCGTTAACCGGACCCGGAACTGCCGTCCGGGTCCGAGGGTGCCGGTTGCGCCTCAGGCCCTGCGAATGGCGCGCGGGCTTTCATCCATCGTCGCGGTGATTTCCAGCGCCAGCAGCTCCATCAGTTCACCTTTCTTCTCCCGGGCAGCGGGATCGAACCAGAGGTTGTTCAGGTGCTTCGGGTCTTCTGCCGTGTGGTACAGCTCCCCCCATTCCTCGCCCGGATAGAGGGTCAGGCGCCAGTCGTGGGTGTACAGCGTACGGCTGCGGGAGGCTTTTTTCAGACCCATGCGGGGCACGTTGTCGTTGTGTTCGATCAGCAGTTGCTCCCGGCCTTCGCCGCTTGCCACGTCGGCCAGCAGGTCGCGTCCCTGAATGCCGAAATAGGGGCTGACGCCGGCGCGGGCCATAATGGTCGGGCCGATATCGACGGCGCTGCCCAGATGGTCCGTGACCGTGCCGGGCTCGGCTGTCGGGTCGCGCCAGATAAAGGGCACGCGGTGAATGGATTTGCGCATCCAGGGGCCCTTGAGCAGCATGTTGGCGTCGCCCAGATAATCCCCGTGGTCGGCGGTATAAATGATCACGGTGTTGTCATCGAGCCCCCGGGCCCGGAGCGCGGCCGTGATGCTGCCCACGGCATCGTCGATCATGTCGATCATGCCGCCGGTCAGCGCCATGGCCTCCTTGCAGTGCTGCTCGGTGGCGGCGAAGGCTTCCTGCGGCGTATCCGGATACTCGCCTTTCTCGAGGCGCTGCCGGGCAAATTCCAACAGCGGCGCCGGCGTTTTCAGATCCTCGGCCCTGACGTCCAGCTCAAACTGCTCGGGCTGATACCGGTCCCAGTATTTACCGGGCGGGTTGAAGGGGTGATGGGGATCCGGGAAGGATATGAACAGGAAAAACGGCTCCTCCTCACTGGCCTGCTCGTTGATCCACTCGACGGCCTGGTTTTCGATGTAACGCGTCGGGTAAAGCTCTTCGGGCATCTTGGTCCGCTTGGCCTGGGGGCAGCTGTAGTCATGCTCGAACTGCTCCTTCGGGTCACGCAGTTGCTCCCATTCCGGCGTTTTGCCTCGCAGCCACTGCAGGTAGTGACCACCGGCCCTGTCGCCGTGGTCGGTCACCATATCGACATGGTCGAAGCCGTAGTAGGGCGTCGGGAAGTCGTAACGCTCCGTGCCTTCGTACTGACGCGGTTCCTCGTACACGTACGGCTTAAAGTCGTCCTTCCAGGCTTCCGAAATCGGACCGTTGTACTTTTCTTCCAGGGCCTTGCCGAAGGGGGCATCATTGGAGGTGAACGGCTGCAGATGGCTCTTGCCGATCGCCGCGGTCTGGTAGCCGGAGGCTTTCAGCACCTCGACAAAGGTGTTGGCGCGGCTGGTCAGTGCGCAGCCGTTGTAACGCAAGCCGTGGACGCTGGGGTAACGCCCGGTGAGAATGCTTGCGCGGTTGGGCATGCACACCGGTGACGCGGTGTGGAATTCATCGAAACGAATACCCTGGGCCGCGAGCTTGTCGATATTGGGGGTGTTGAGGACCGGATGTCCGTAACATCCCAGCCAGTCGGCACGCTGCTGGTCGGAGACGATCATTATGAAATTGGGCCTGCGATTCATTTTATACCTCCTTTATCGCCGGGGTTGAGCTGGATGCCAGAATTCGTCGCGCCACCAGCAGGCCGCCGATCACCAGGGCCACCAGCTTGGCGACGACAAAGGGCGACAGCAGTGCCAGTGCCAGTGCAAACAAGACCAGGCGCTCAGGTATGCCCAGCTCGCAGCGGTCGAAACCGATCAGCGCACTGGCGGCCAGGTAGATGGCGGCCAGCAGACTGACGATCGAAATCACCAGGTGCAGCGGCTCCAGCGGGGCGTCGGATGCGGCGCCGAGCAGCAGTGCCGGATCCAGGGCGAAGGCGAACGGGATCAGGAAGATCATCGCGCCGATGCGCGAGCTCTCGACCGCGGTTCCGATCGGTTTGCCCTGGGAAATGGAGGCGGCGGCATAGGCCGCGATGGCCACCGGGGGCGTGATGACGGACGCCACCCCGAAGAAGAACACGAACATGTGCGCGGTCAGCAGGTCCAGACCCAGCTGCTGCAGGGTGATGCCCATGACACTGATAATGGCGATGTAGGCCGGCAGGGTGGGCATCCCCATACCCAGTACCACGCAGCCGATGGCAGCGATGATCAGTGCCATCAGCAGCGACGAGCTTGCCGCCTCGGTCAGCAGTACCCCCAGCTTGGACGGAATTCCGGTTGCTTCCAGCGTCGCCACGACAATGCCGACGATCGAGATCGCAATGATCAGCTGCGCCACGGTATGGCCGCCGGACGACAGGGCGCCGATTAGCTTGGCCGGCTTCTTGCGGATCTCCGGGTTGATCAAGCTCAGCGGAAACAGCAGCAGGATCGCCGAAATCGAGGCGCCGGCCGGCGACATGCCGCTGATCAGCAGCCAGACGATCAGGAAGATCGGTCCGAACACCAGAATCAGGTTCAGCCAGTCCTGGGATTCCGGTTTCTCGGCAGGCTCATCGTCGGTTGCCGAGATATTGAGTCGCTGGGCCTCGAAATAGACCGACATGAACAGGCTGATGTAATAGGCCAGCGCCGGTACCAGAACCGCGGTGATGACACTGAGGTAACTGACGCCGACGATATCGGCCATCACCAGTGCCGCCGCGCCCATGATGGGCGGCAGGATCTGGCCGCCGGTTGAAGCCGCCGCTTCGACGGCACCGGCGAAGTTGGCGGAAAAGCCCCGGCGCCGGATCATCGGAATGGTGACAACGCCGGTTCCGACGACATTGGCCACGGCACTGCCGGAAACCGTGCCGAACAGCGCCGACGCGGCGATCGCGGCGTAGGCCGGGCCTCCACGGAAACCGCGCATCGAGTAGAAGGCGATACGGATCATGGAGCTGCCGGCCCCGGCACCCTCGAGCACGGCGCCCAGAATGATGAACGGCAGTACCGTGGTCAGGACGATGCCCATGATCGAGCCGAGAATGCCCTGGTCGGCGCTGTACCAGAGGTTGGCGGCCAGCGTCTCGCTGATATCGGACGGAATGGTTGCGAAGACGCCGGGCCAGTACTGACCGGTGGCGAGATAAAGCGCGGCGATCATGCCGAGAATCGCAATCGGCGCGCCCCACTGCTTCCAGCAGATGAAGATCGTCAGCGCGGCGGCGAAGGCGGCAATGATGCCTTCCCGTGGACCGAAGAAGTAAATCTCATTCACCAGGACCTGACCGATGTGGTAGCTGTCCCAGCAGACAAAGGCTGTCGCCAGCGCCACGACCGCGAACAGCAGCAGATCGAGGGGACGGTGATGCTTTATCAGGCGGTGGCTCAGGAACGCCATAACGCAGAGCAAGAAAAACAGCGGCCGATACCATTCGATCGCGAAGGGACCGATGCGCGGCAGGACGTCGAAGGTCGGCAGCACATTGCCAAGACCAATCAACGCGATCACCAGCCCGACCAGAAAGCTGAAGCGAGAGTAGAGAGTAGATAGCATGGTGGAACCCGAAAGCTGAGGTGGGATCTGGCCGGCAGCCGGTGGCTGCCGGCCGGTGCGTCCGAACGTGCGAAGGGTCTGTTACATCCGTCTGGCTACATCAGGTCGGCGGGAATCTCGATCCCCTGTTCCTGGTAGTAGCGAGCCGCGCCCGGATGCAAGGGCACGTTCACCCCGGTAAAGGGCTGGGACGGATCGACCTGCTTCATCAGGGCGTTGGCCTGCTTCATCGCGTCGATGTTGTCCCAGAATGCCTTGGTGAGCTTATAGGCGGTATCGTCATTCAGCTTGGTGTTGGTGACCACCATCATCAGCGTCGTACCGGTGTTGATCGCCTGGTCGGCATTGACCTGTCCGGAGTAGGTGTTGGCCGCAATGGTTGCAAGGCCGATGACCTGCTGGCGTTGAAACTCTGTCCAGCCAGGGGAGGCGATGACCTCCTCGCTCACCGACAGAATCCGGATCGGGCGCTGCAGGCTGAGCTCGTTGAGTGCCTGGGAACCGATCGGATAGAAGCCCATATAGACGTCGAACTGGCCGTCCTGGAACCCCTGAAGGGCCGCGCCCCAGGGCAGCTTGATGCCTTCATAGTCGGTACCGGCCACCAGGCCGCCGGAGGCCTGCTCGATCAGTCCGGCGGACTGGTCTGCGGCGGCACCTGCCGGCGCACCGATAAAGACGCGCTTGCCCTTGAGGTCCTTCCAGCTCTCGATGCCGGAATCGGCCCAGACGATGCCGTGCATAGCGCTGGCGGAGAAGCCGAACAGTGCGCGCAGGTTGCCGGACAGTTTTTTCGCCTGATCGGGGCTGCCCTTGTAGGGGCCTGCGCCGGCTTTCATGGCTGTGATGGCGGGTGGTGGGGCAACGGCAAGGTCCAGTCTGCCGGCGGCTACCTTCATGACCGACTTGGTCAGAGACTGCCCCAGCACGACCTGCAGGTCGACACCCTCCTTGGCGGCGTAGGGAGCCATCGACTGTGGCACGATGCCGGTCAGGGAAGCGGAGCCGGCCCCCTCGAAGCCTAGGGACTGTGCCTGGGCGCCAAGGGCAGCTAAGGACAGGATGCCTGCAGCGACGGTGTTTTTCAGAAAGTTCACTGTACAATTCCTCTTATCGTTTTAATTGGACTTGTTGGATACGTTGATCATAGAATCTTTGTGAGATATAAATGAAATTACATTTTACGGTACGGCTATACAGAAATTTATAGATGGATCCGCGCTTACTTAGACAACTGGCTGTAATCGTGAAGCATGGCTCGCTCAGCCGGGCCGCTGAACGACTCAATGTAACCCAACCCACACTGACCCGTGCGATTCAGACCATCGAGCACAAGGTTGGGGGGCCGGTGCTGGTGCGAACGTCCAGTGGTGTACGCCCGACCGAAATAGGCGCCCGCCTTGCAGAAGTCGGTCAACGGATCAGCGACTATGCGGAGCACAGCACGACTCTGATCGCGCAGTGGCAACAGGGACTTGGCGGCGAGATCCGTGTCGGTGCCGGTCCTCTCATCGCCCTGGGTGCGATCAACGGCTTCTTTACGGAAGCCGTTACGGACACCCGCTCGGTACTTCATTTTGTCACGGCAACGGCTTCCACCCTGATCAGGCAGTTGCATGAAGGTGACCTGGATCTGGTGCTGACCCCAGCCAATATCGACGTGGTACAGGACAACCTGACCCGCCAGATCATCTTCCACGACGAAATGCGTATCTTCGCGGGCGTCGACTCCCCTTTTTATGGCCGTAAATCGTCCATTGAGCCCGAGATATTGAAATCTCAGCCCTGGATCGCGTCGGGCGCCAGCTCAGGAATCTTCGAAGCCCTCGATGCAGGACGTTTCAGCGGCCCGGCCCGGATGATCTTCACCGGCGGGATCGATATGGTGATATCGCTGTTGCAGCGCAGTGATGTGGTCGTGACGCTGCCTTACCGTATGACCATGCTCTCCGAGCGTCTCAACGACGATCACGTGTTGAGCGTCAAAACCCTGTTGCCAACGCGGGACATTGCCCTCTGGGTTCCTCAGCGCAACCTTGAGCGCCCGGACGTGATGGATGTCGCGGAGCGTCTGAAGCGTTACTTCCTGAATCTCGACAAAACATCGGTCGGCAGCAGCTGAAAAGCGGCAACGGAGAGGATTTCGCTGTCATTGGCATCATGGTGCCGCCCTGAATGTCTGGAAAAGGCTTCCGTTCATGTCGACTGGCGAAGCGACAGAGCGAAATTAGTTTTTCGAGTCCCGACACCCGTATATGCGGCAGTGCTGGATGCGGAGCCACCGCCCTTTGTCTGGGTGCCCTTATAACGTGCTACTACAGCGGCCGCTCTGTGCCGTTAATTGACGCTCAGACTGTATTGACTGTCAGGCGGTCATCCAAAGTGCTCTTCCACCTACAAATGCGAGGTTGTCTTTCCGGGGAGGTGGTCGCGACTGAACCTGGTTGGAAAAGGCTTGTTCATGTCCGGTGCGTTGGTAGAGCGTACGAATCTAATGAGGCGTGACAACATGGCATCCGGTTTACTTGCTCAGCTCGGCTGAATGCGGCTCGTTCTGTCAGGCGAGTTCCAAGACATACCGCTGTCTAGCACTGCCTTAACGGCAGTTAGTGGACGTCAAAAGACTTTAGTGGTTTTAGCCGACTTGTCTTGTGGGTAGGGGCGGTACAGAATGCGGTCTTATCCCGTTGAACGAACGGGAAGAATCTGTTTGTTAGCAATGGGTTGGGTGCTGCGTTAGTTGCCCTTCACCCGCTCCAAGTCGTCATCCCATCAGGCCCCACACTTTCCTGAAAGATCGCGCTAAATCAACAGATACGGACTTACTGGATCGGCTATAACGCCGAACTGCGGTTGCTGTGCTTAGGTATACCCACTGCCCGGCAATGGTCACCACGACGACACTGCCGTTACCCAGTGATCTTTTCCAGTTTAAAGACAAAAGCCTTTTACCTTTTACCTGAATCCAGCGAGCGCGGGATAAGCACGCTCAGGGAGGCCGCGAGCAACAAGGTCGCGCTCAGGCTGAAGGTGCTCTGATAACCGTAGTGGTCAAACATAATGCCGTCGACAGTCGATCCCTGCCCGGTGGCGAGCTGAGCAAAGGCCGTCATTAAACCGCGCCGAAAAGACGCGGCCAGCCTGAAAGGTTGTCGACTCGGGTAACAGGTGTCTCGGGACAGTAGGCTGGTTATTAACCCGCGTTCTTCTCGGGGCGCAGAATGCGTTGAATCGCCTGTTTAACGCGGAGTCCTTCTGCTTTACCGTTGGATCCGAGAGTCCATCCCAATTCAGTCGTGAGTACAGTCGCCTTTATGGAACGCCACCCAAACGTGATATCGAAGACTTGCGCAACAGATCCAGCGGGCTGGGGCTAGCTGAGTGAAAGGCTCAGTGCGAATGACACACCTTGTGCCGTCACCGTGCGATCGGCTCTATGATTCCGGAGGACTTTGACAGTACAAGGCGGTCATGGCTTATTTGGCAAACAGCTGACCGATGTCCTTGAAGGCTTTCAGTTCAATGGCGTTGCCGGCCGGGTCGTTGAAGAACATGGTGGCCTGTTCGCCGGGCTGTCCCCTGAACCGAATGTACGGGGAGATAACGAACTCGACACCGGCCTGCGTCAGGCGGTCGGCCGTTTCCTGCCATTCCTCCATTGATAGCACGACCCCGAAATGGCGCACCGGAACGCCATGGCCGTCGACGCTATTGGTGTGTCCCTTGCCCGTTTCCTCAGGCGCCAAATGCGCCACGATCTGATGGCCGTGAAAGTTAAAATCGATCCAGTCGGGCGAACTGCGGCCTTCGCCACAACCGAGCAGGCCCGTGTAGAAGCCGCGTGCAGCTTCGAGGTCGTCGACGGGAAAGGCGAGGTGAAAGGGGCGAATGGGTTGCGTGTTCATAGGTAACTCCCGGGTGATGTTGTACGCAGGATAGAATTTTCCAAGATAAACGAAAAACTGTATATTTTTGCGGTGAGATCAAAATAATCTTATGAGTCGCCATGATCACCGAACTCAGAACGCTTGTTGCCGTTGCTCGATATGGAACCTTTGCGGCGGCAGGGGCGCGAATAGGCCTGACCCAGGCCGCCGTCAGCGGGCAGATGAAGCGTCTTGAGGACAAGCTGGGCATGCAGCTTTTCGACCGGACCGGTCGCTCGGCAACGCTGAACCCTGTTGGCCACACCGTACTGGCGAGGGCTGGCGAGGTGCTGGCGCTTATCGAGAACCTGGCCGAACCTGCAGACTGGTCATCAAGTACGGGTCGCTTGCGCATCGGGGCCATTTCGTCTGTACAGCCGACCCTCCTCAAGCGCGCTTTAAAGGCGTTTCACACCGCGTTTCCCCGCTTTCATATTCAGGTTGTACCGGGCACCTCCCTGGAACTGCTGGACCGGCTGGATGCAGGCGAACTGGAGCTGGCCGTGATGGTGCGCCCGGGCTTCGGTTTGCCGCAGAGCCTGGTCTGGGAGCCCCTGCTTGAAGAACGTTTCGTCTTGGTCACGCCGCCCGCGATGCCGGTTTCGCATTGGCAGAAGACGTTGAATGAACAACCTTTTCTGCGCTACAGCCGCCATTCGTTTGGCGGACGTCAGGTTGAACGCCTGCTTGAGCAACAGGGGGCAGGTGTTATCGAGTGGGTCGAAATCGACGACATTCCGGCCCTGTTGAGCATGGTGGCTGATGGCATGGGTGTCGCCATACTGCCGCAAGCCGAAGCCTACGCCGACCTCTTCGATCGTGTGACTGTCACTGAACTGGAGGACGTCGGGATCGTCCGGGAGATTGGCATTCTGGCTTCGCCGGTCCGTGGCGAGCCGATTACCCAGCTCATCAACGAGTGCCGCAAGGCAAGGACAAGCGCGGCATGACTCGCCCTAGTGGCCCAGGGCGCCAGATCAGCCCGGCGCTTGAAATGCGCGCCGTGCGGTGCCCGGTGTCTCGTTGAAGCGGCTCTTGTAGGCACGCGAAAAGCTGGAGGCATCGGCGAAGCCGACTTCGAGTGCGACGGCGGCGAGCGGCATTCGGCTGTTGAGCAGCAGATAGCGGGCGCGCTGCAGTCGTCGCTGCATCAGGTACTGCTGTGGTGTGACGCCGAACTGGCGCTGGAACAGGTGATGGAAATGGCTTTCGCTCAGGTTCATGGCGTTCGCCAGTTCCATATTGCTGGGTGGCTCTGCAAGCTGGCTGTCGATATAGCGGTTCAGCTGAGTGGCGTCGAGGCGCGTCCGGGCCGGGGCTTGAGCCGTGTCGCTCAGGTACAGCTGGCACAGCTGCGTCATGAAAAGGGATACCAGCTGACAGCTGACCAGGGCATTGCTGCGGCCTGTGCCGCGCTGCAACTGCGAAGCGGCAAAATCCAGCAGTGGAAGCGTATCGGCATCCAGAACAATGAATTCCGGCCGCTGGAACAGGGTCTCGCTGAACTGCAGGCCGCAGGCCGCTTCGAGAGAGGCGATGTAGGGATCGGCCAGGGCTACGTCAATGACCAGCAACTCGCTGCTGTCACTTAACCCTTCATACAGGTGATTCGCCGAGGTCGGCACAATGGCTGCCGTACCGCTGGCAAGGCGCCCGCCTGTGTCGGTGAAGTGGCAGTTCATCCGTCCGCGCCATCCAATCAGTACCTGGGCGTAATCATGACTGTGTTCGCCGCTCTTGCGAGCGATCAGGTTGCGACGTGCCTGGCTGTTATTCATCGAATCAGGTTCCGCACCCGGTGTGCATGGAGTCGTTCCGTAGCCTGGGTATAGAACATCAGTGCCTCGGTCAATGGCAACGCATTTGGATTCGTTACCATGAAGTAACAGAATAACAGCCGGAGAAACCGTTATGCAATTGAATGCCGAGCAGGTCTGTAATGCACTGCCCTGGGACCTGATGATCGATGCGCTGAACGATATTTTTGCCCGTGACGATGTCTGTTCGCCGGTGCGACACCATCACAGCATCGACGTACCCAGTGAGCCGCAAGCCACGCTGCTGCTGATGCCGGCCTGGATCCCGGGCGAGTACCTGGGCGTCAAGCAGGTCAATGTGTTTCCCGGCAACAGCGCCCGCCATCAGCCGGGCCTGAGCAGCCATTACCTGCTCAGCTGCGGCCGAACCGGCAACCCGTTAGTGCAGCTCGAGGGTAATGAAGTCACCGCCCGCCGCACCGCTGCGGCCTCGGCGCTGGCATCGCGCTTTCTGTCCCGCGAAGACAGCCAGGAGCTGCTGATGGTCGGTGCCGGCCGCATGGGCCGCCGGCTGATTCCGGCCCACATGACAGTGCGCCCGATCTGCCGCGTCAGTGTCTGGGATCGCAACGAAGCCGCATCCCAGGCACTGGTTGACGAATTGCGGGCCGCCGATATCGATGCCCGAGTGTGTCCGACCGACCAGCTGCAGCAGGCAGCGGGTAACGCGGATATCATCAGTTGTGCGACCCTGGCCACGGATCCCGTGATTCTGGGCGACTGGCTCAAGCCCGGCGCCCACCTTGACCTGGTCGGCAGCTTTACGCCGACGATGCGTGAAACCGACAACCGGGCCATGCAGCGTAGCGCGGTCTTCGTCGATACTCGGGCAGGTGCGCTGAGCGAAACCGGCGATCTGATTACCCCGATCCGCGAAGGCGCGATTACGCCCGAGCATATCCACGCAGAATTCGCCGACCTGTGCCGCGGCCGGCACCAGGGGCGCACGTCGCTGGCGAATCCGCAAAGTGCCATCACCCTGTTCAAGTCCGTAGGCGATTCGCGCGAAGACCTTGCGGCAGCGATCCTGGCGTACCGGAACCAGGAATAGAAAAGTGCTGCCTGGGCTCATCCTTTTGGGTGGCCCTTCTTTTGTACAGGGATGTACGTCACCGATGTTTGCTCCCGCAATCTCGATATTTCCGTGAGCGCTGGCGTTCAGCCTGCGGGCTCAGACGTATACACGGCTGCAGGGGTGCGGAGCAGGGTCTATTAACATCGACAATAAAAAAGGATGAAGACGGCGATCTCTCATCTTGCGGAGTTAAGTACATGAAACAACAAGCCCCCCAAAATGCAATGCCCAACCTCTGGGTTGCACTGATACCCATCGTGCTGACCATTGGCTTGCTGGGCCTGCAGATCTTTTATTATGACGACTTCACACCCCATATCGCCCTGGCGATAGGCTTTGCCATTACCGGCCTCGTTGGCTGGTCTCAGGGGTACCGCTGGAAGGACATCGAAGCCGGCGCGTTTCATGTGTTGCACGTGGCGATGCCGTCGATTGCGACCCTGATCGTGGTCGGCATGCTGGTCAGCACCTGGATCGCCAGTGGGACGGTTCCGCTGTTGATTTATTACGGGCTCGATATGATTGATCCGGCCTGGTTCCTGGCCGCTTCCATGCTGCTGTGTTCGGTGGTGTCGCTGTCGATCGGTTCAAGCTGGACCACCGTTGGCACCATCGGTCTGGCGCTGGTCGGCATTGGTACGGCTTTCGGTATTCCGCTGTACTGGACAGCCGGTGCCGTTGTTTCCGGGTCCTTCTTTGGAGACAAGATCTCACCGCTGTCGGATACGACCAACCTTGCGGCGGCCGTGACCGAAACCAATGTGTTTGATCACATCCGCAACATGATGCCGACCACCATCCCGGCGATGGTCATTGCATTTGTGATCTACCTGCTGGTGGGCGGCCAGGCCAATGTGGACGCGTCCCAGCTGGAGCAGATTCGCCTGTACAAGGCCGGTCTGAGTGAGCATTTCGATCTCGGCTTCCTGCCGCTGATTCCGTTGCTGACGGTCATTGGCATGGCGTTTTTCAAGGTTTCGCCGATCCCAGCGCTCTTTACAGGCTTCGTGATGGGCGGCCTGGTGGCCGCGGTTAACTACGGCTATGGCTTGAACGATATCCTTACCATCGCCCACAGCGGTTTCAAGATCAGCACGGATTCCGACGCATTGGACAGCCTGTTGAACCGTGGTGGTGTTGCATCGATGACCTGGGTGGTGACCCTGATGATGTTTGCCCTGGCGTTCGGTGGGGCACTGGAAAGGACCCGTTGCCTGGAGTCGGTTGTCAGCGCAATCATGCAGCGCATCAGGGGTTTTCGCGGGTTGCAGACCAATGCGATTCTGACTTCGGTGGCGACCAACATCGTTTCCGGCGATGTTTACCTGTCGATTGCGCTGCCGGGTCGCATGTACGGACCTGAATACAACAAGATGGGGTACAGCCGCCTTAATCTGTCCCGTGCAATAGAGGAGGGCGGAACCCTGGTGTCGCCGCTGATTCCCTGGAATGCCGGCGGTGCCTTCGTGATCGGCGCGCTGGGGTTGACGGTTGTTTCCGGTGATTACAGCAACCTGCTCTATGCACCTCTGGCCTTTGCCTGCTGGTTGTCGCCGGCGATCGGTATCCTCTATGCGCAGACCGGCTGGTTCTCGCGCCGCGCCGATGACAGCGGGGTGCCAGTACCGGGCGGGCCGACGCAAGACAATGGCGCTAAACCAATGAAACAAGCTGTGAAAGGGCTCGCCTGATGAAACACCTCGGCTCGGAATCCGGGCCTGCAGGCAGGCCCGGTACGGTGGCGATTGTCGGTGGCGGGATAGTGGGGCTCTGTACGGCGCTGGAAGCTCAGCGCCAGGGGTTCGAGGTGACCCTGATTGACCGGGAGGCGCCTGGGAAGGGCGCATCCTTTGGTAATGCCGGTTACCTGGCCACCGAGCTGGTCGAGCCGCTGTCCAGTGCGAAAACGCTGCGTTCGGCGCTGTCGATGTGGCTGAATCCGCACGGGCCGCTGGCGCTGCCGCTGGGTTATCTGCACCGCATCCTGCCCTGGCTGGCACGTTTTGTGGCGGCGGCGCGTCCGGCGCAGGTGGAGCGGTCGCGCCAGGGGCTTGTGGCGTTGAACCGTGCGGCTGTGCCCGCCTGGCAGCGTTGCCTGGATGACATTGGCGCCAGTGAGCAGCTGTGCCGTTCCGGCTACCTGCTGGTGTGGGAGTCGGCCCACCGGCTCGAGGATGCCCGCCGTCATGCCGACTACTTGCAACGCTGGAATGTCCCCACCGAACTGGTGCGCGGAGCACGGCTGGCCGAGCTTGAGCCGGCGCTGGCGGGCACTGTCAGCCATGCGCTCTACTTTCCCGAGGCGTGCCAGGTACGCGAACCCTTTCGGTTGTGTCAGCTGCTGTTTGCGGCTTTTCAGGCGCGCGGTGGATCTTACCTGCAACAACCTGTTGGCGCCTTGCAGCCTGCAAGCGATGGCGTGGTGCTGCAAACGGACACGGGGAACTTGAATTTTGATCGGGCTATTGTCTGTACGGGCGCCTGGAGCAAGCAGCTGTTGCAGACGGCGGGCATCAATGTGCCGCTGGAAGCTGAACGGGGCTATCACCTGAGCTTCGATGCCGGCGTCAACTCATTGCAGCGGCCGATCGGCTCGGCGGAGCGGCGGTTTGTCATGAGCCCACTGGACTCGGGGCTGCGCGCTGTGGGGTTCACCGAGCTGGGCGGTTTGAAGCTCAAACCCGTTCGGCAGCGGTTCGCGACCTTGCGTCGGCACAGCCAGGCGTTGTTGCCCGAACTGGCCGATCCGGCTATGGACGTGCGTGAGTGGATAGGGCACCGGCCGACGCTGCCCGATTCGCTTCCAGTCATCGATTTCCACCCGCAATATGAGCGGCTGCTGTTTGCCTTCGGCAATCAGCACCTGGGCCTTACCCAGGCTGCCATCAGTGCCGAGCTCGTGGTTAGCCTGATGAAGGGTATGCAGCCACCGATTGATCCGGAGCCATACAGCGTCGCGCGTTTCTAAAACAGGAGACTGCGCTCGCTGCTGCCTTAATACAGGGTTGTCCTCATGGAGAGTGAGGGCTATAAAGTCGTCTTCTTAAGACAGGGGTGGACCGTGGGAATTTTGCTGCACAACTACAATATTGTTCGCATCACCGATGGCAGCAATATTATTGAATGCACGATCATAAAAATGTGCCTGGATTATGCGGTCGTCAAGTACAAGGGAGCGCAGTACAAAATCACCTATGACCTAGTCGATAAAGTGGTTGGCCACGAGCTCCTGCTTCCTTACAGTTAACATCTGAACCGGTGCCGCCGGGCAATCCATCCATGCTCAGGGAGCCTTGATCCTGCCCGGTATTGCCAGAGGATGCCGATGGCGGGGGCGTCCTGCCATCCTGTTCCCCTGGACCTATAATGCGACGTCTTTGACGTTTTCCATCACCACGAAGGTGGTGGTTTGCAGCACATGTGGCAGAGCGGATATTTCCTCGCCCAGAACCGCGCGATAGGAGGCCATGTCTTTCGTGCGTATCTTCAGCAAATAATCGAACCCCCCCGCAATCATGTGGCATTGCTCCACTTGTGCAATCTTGCAGACTGCTTCGTTAAAAGCCGCCAGTGCCTTGCTGCTGGTGCTGTTGAGTGTCACCTGGCAAAAGGCGATGTGGTTGCGTCCCAGTTTGCTTTGGTTAACCAGCACGGTATAGCCCGTGATGTAGCCTTCTGTTTCAAGGCGGCGCAGGCGTACCTGGCAGGGTGTCTTTGACAGACCCACCCGGGACGCGAGCTCGGTGACCGTGATCCGGGCATTTTTCTGCAATTCACTGATGATTTTCAGATCTGTTCTGTCCAGAATTCCCATAATTTCGTCTTTTGTCCAAAAAAATGTTTCTTTATGGTCGAATCGTTTTTAATTTTGCTGAAAATTAATTCTATTGTCCTGTAAGTCGAATGTATAGAGAGAAAATGCCCTCCCAGGCTCGCGTAGAATGGTGTGGTTGTCTGTCGATGCTCAGGTGATCCTGCATCCATCCGGGGTCCGTCTGGCTTGATCGGCAGATTCGTGCCTTTACGGCGACCAGTCACTGGCAGGCGCTGGCGGCCAGCAGTTATCGCAATGAGCTTGATGACCAGCTACGTGCCCTGACCCAGGGCGTGCTCGACATGGCGCAGGAGGACCGGGAGAAGCCCGGGGTTTCTGCTGTGCTTGAGTACGGGTTCAAGCACCGGCACGTGGTGCTCGCCCGCTGGCACCCAACGCTGGCCGAAATTCAGGAGATGAAAGCGGTCGACTGTGGCGTATTTTCCGTTGCATTGAGGGGTCTGCCGGAGCTTGCCTGGGAGGCTGGGCTGGAGCGCTCGACCTGCTGCGGGTCATTTGGGGTTGTCGGTTTTTTGTACAGTTTTAAGCTACGTTAAATAAGGTCGTTATTTGCAGGCCGCCTTCTTGTGGCTTGTTCGGTGGGAAGTCAACCGTGTACGTCGGCAATGCCGCCGATTTATCGCTTTTAAACACCGCAATAAGCAGCCCAAGTCAGCCGGCTCTCATGACGGCGAACATTTTCGGGCGGCTTGCTGGGTTCGATCGCCGGCTTACCGGCGCGTGGCCCCTGAGCCGCCCCAGCCTGCACATCCTTGCGTCGGTTTTTTTCGGGAGGGCATTGGTTTTCAGATTGCTGTGGATGACGCGGGCTGCAGGGCATGGTTAGGTCGAATTAACTAAAACTTAATATTTTAGTAGTCATAAATAACAAATAGTTATTTTTATAAAGTTCAATTGAATTGCCATTTTGCCATCTATAGGGAAATTGTTTTTTCGCAGGTGAGTAGAATGGATCTATTGAGATTTTCATACATAGGAGAAGGGCAGATGAATAACACAACGCTGTCGATGGCCGATTGCCGGCAGACAATTCGTAGTCACTACCTGGCGGATGAAACGACGGTTATCAAAGCATTGGTTGCCAATGCCTGCATCTCCTCCGACGTCCGTCGTCGCATCTCGGCGCGTGCTGCCGAGCTGGTCCGTGACGTTCGCGCCAATTCCACCCCGACCATGATGGAAAAATTCCTGGCGCAGTATGGCTTGACCACCAAAGAAGGCGTGGCGCTGATGTGTCTGGCCGAAGCGCTGTTGCGCGTGCCGGACAAAAGCACGATTGACGCGCTGATTGAAGACAAGATCTCCTCCGGCAAGTGGGGCGATCACCGCGGACAGTCGAACTCCTCGCTCATCAACAGCTCTACCTGGGCACTGTTGCTGACCGGTAAGCTGCTCTCGCCGGTTGACCCGCAGGGGTTGGCCAATACATTACGCGCAATGGTCAAGCGCATGGGTGAGCCCGTGGTGCGGACCGCCGTCGCGCAGGCGATGAAAGAAATGGGGCGTCAGTTCGTACTGGGACGCGATATTCAGGAAGCGGTCAAGCGCGCGAGCAAGTACGAGTCCCGCGGCTACACCTACTCCTACGATATGCTGGGCGAAGCGGCCCGCACCGATGCGGATGCACTGCGTTATCACCGCTCCTATTCAAATGCGATTGCGGCGCTGGCGCCGAGCTGTGTACACGATGAGATCCGCAACAATCCCGGTATTTCGGTCAAGCTGTCTGCACTGCATGCCCGGTATGAATTCGGCCAGAGAGACCGGGTCATGGGTGAGCTGGTGCCCCGTGCGCTTGAGCTGGCCAAACAGGCTAAAGCGGCCAATATGGGCTTCAATATTGACGCGGAAGAGGCGGATCGTCTGGACCTGTCCCTCGACGTTATAGAAGCTGTGCTGTCCGATCCTGAACTGGCGGGCTGGGATGGCTTTGGTGTCGTGGTGCAGGCCTTCGGACCGCGTGCCTCTCACGTGCTCGACTGGCTGTACGCGTTGTCCAGCAAACTGGACCGGCGCATCATGGTGCGGCTGGTGAAAGGCGCCTACTGGGATGCGGAAATCAAGCGCGCCCAGATTATGGGGCTGCCGGGCTTTCCGGTATTTACCCGCAAGGTCAACAGTGACCTGTCCTATATCGCCTGCGCCAAGAAACTGCTGGGCATGACCGATCGTATCTATCCGCAGTTCGCCACCCACAATGCCCATTCGGTTTCGGCCATTCTGGAACTGGCCGAGGGGCGGGACTGCTTTGAATTCCAGCGTCTGCACGGCATGGGTGAATCGCTGCACGATGCGATCGTCAGCAAGAAGCAGGCACGCTGCCGTATTTATGCACCCGTGGGTGCGCACCAGGATCTGCTGGCCTACCTGGTTCGGCGCCTGCTTGAGAACGGTGCCAACAGTTCTTTCGTCAACCAGATTGTCGATACCCGCATCAAGCCCGAAGATGTTGCCCGTGACCCGTTCGATGCGGTCGAGGCGATGGGGGATTCACTGTCGAGCAAGGCGATCGTTCGACCTGCCGCGCTTTACGGTGCCGAGCGTCGTAATGCCAAGGGCTGGGATATCACCGACCCGGTAGAAGTCGCGGAGATTGAAGCAGAGCGGGGTCGCTTCAAAACCTGCCAGTGGCAGGGCGGCCCGGTACTGGGCTGCGAGGTTAAGGGTGGGGAAGTGCAGGAAGTGCGCAATCCGGCTGACCCTTCAGACCTGGTGGGGCATGTCACCCAGGCATCCAAAGAAGATATCGAGGGTGCTATCGAGGCTGCACAGTCAGGCTTTGAGGCCTGGTCTGCGCTGTCGGTTGAGGAGCGTAGCGCCCGTATCCGCCGCGTAGGCGACCTGTTTGAAGCCCATGCGCCTGAGCTGTTTGCGCTGTGCACCCGGGAAGCCGGCAAGAGTCTGCTGGATGCCATCGCTGAAATCCGCGAGGCCGTCGACTTTGCCCGCTACTATCCCAACGAAGCGGAGCGCAACAAGGATTTCGGTGCCGGTCGTGGTGTGATCACCTGTATCTCGCCCTGGAATTTCCCGCTGGCCATCTTTGCAGGTCAGGTGCTTGCGGGGCTTGCGGCGGGAAATGCCGTTATCGCCAAACCCGCCGGCCAGACTGCGCTGATTGCGACCCGTGCTGTCGAGCTGATGCATGAAGCCGGGATTCCGAAAGCCGCCATGCAGCTGTTGCCCGGTGGCGGCAGCACGGTCGGCGCGGCGCTGACCTCCGACCCGCGCATTGCAGGCGTCTGCTTTACCGGATCGACTGCCACGGCACAGCACATTAACAAGGTGATGGCCCAATCCATGGCGCCGGATGCGCCTCTGGTCGCCGAGACCGGCGGTTTGAACGCCATGATCGTGGATTCAACGGCCCTGCCTGAGCAGGTGGTGCGTGACGTGCTGGCCTCGTCCTTCCAGAGTGCGGGGCAGCGCTGCTCAGCCCTGCGGATGCTCTATGTTCAGAAGGATATCGCCGATCACCTGCTGGAGATGCTGTTCGGTGCCATGGACGAGCTGCGTGTGGGTAACCCCTGGCCGCTCTCCACCGACGTGGGGCCGGTTATCGATCTGGCGTCAAAGCAGAAAATCGAGGCGCATTGCAAAAAGTTCGCGGCCAGAGGGCGCGTGCTCAAGCAGCTGCCCATTCCCGCTGAAGGCCTGTTCGTAGCGCCGACGGTGATCAAGCTCGACGGAATTCACGAGCTGGAAGAGGAAATCTTTGGGCCAGTCCTGCACGTTGCCACTTTCGAGGCTGACGAGATCGACCAGGTGGTCGACCAGATCAATGCCCAGGGCTTCGGACTGACCTTCGGTCTGCATACCCGTGTCGACAAGCGGGTCGAGCGCATCATCAACCGCGTTAAGGTCGGCAATATCTACGTCAACCGCAACCAGATCGGTGCCATCGTCGGTTCCCAGCCCTTTGGTGGCGAGGGGCTTTCGGGTACCGGTCCCAAGGCGGGTGGCCCCCAGTATGTGCGCCGCTTCATGAAGACCGAATCGGCTCAGGGGGTTGAGATTTCTGCGGCCGAAACGGTCACCGCGCAGCAGTTACAAAGTGCGATCAACCAGCTGAATGGCCAGGAATGGTCAGTGGCCAAGGATCGTGCGCAGCGGCTTGAGCCGATCTTTGGTGCCGTGCCCGCGGCGCTGGATGCCGCACCGGAAGAGATGCCGGGGCCGACCGGTGAGCTCAACCGTCTCTCCTGTCGTCCGCGCGGCGTGATTGTCTGTCTGGGACCCGACCTTGCATCGGCAATGCAGCAGGCCGGCATCGCGCTGTCGCAGGGCAATACGGTGGTGGTGGTGGCTCCTGGTGCGTCGCAGGCGCTGGGCGCGGCAGAGGCTGCAGGCATTCCCGTGAAGGGACTGGATGGCCTGATTCAGCCCGCGGCACTGCAGACCGTTGACGGTTTCGTCGCCGTGGTCAGCGCGGCCCCGCTGCAGACGCTGCGCGAATACCGCGTGGCTCTGTCGCAACGCGACGGCGCCTTGTTGCCGCTGCTCACTCAGCAGGATGCGCCCGAGCGTTTTGTGATCGAGCGTCATCTCTGTGTCGATACCACCGCCGCGGGCGGCAACGCAAGCCTGATTGCCGCCTCGGAATAAGTTCCCCAGGCACCTGACGGCTGGCTCCCTGCCATGAAGGCAGGGCGACAGCCGTCGTTTTTCACTGCAACGCATGAGGAGATGCGGTCTTGGAAAATTCCCGCGCAGTATTCGTAGATACACCGTCTCACGGCTTTTACAGCCATGAGTCCGAAGCACAGAAGACGTCCGACGACCTTAAGCCGCGCGATGCGCAGCTTGACTGGGACGACGAAGATACCTGCTTTATCCGTTCTTCCAACTGAACCACAGCAGGCTCAATTTTGAGCCTGTACGGTGGAACGGTTGGTTCCACGCCTCTGATCACAGGGGCACATCTAATAACCAATAACTAAAAATCTTATCAGCGATGGCGGTTCGTACCGCTGCATCGTTCGTCATTTAATTGCCAGCGGACTTGATACGCCCGACGTTGTATCCCTGATGTTTTCTGATCCATCTGTATGGATCGGTTACTAAGCGGGGGAGTGTCACGCCTTGGTAGCTGCAAAACAGCGGCGACCAGAGTGAGGTGGGTCATGTCATTACTAATTAGAACAAGAATTGACTAGAGCAACCCCAAAAAGCGATTACATGAGGTGAACTAACATGACAGATCCATCGAAAACGGAAAGCAGACTGCCCAGTCTTCCATTGGCCCTGACGCCCATTGTCCTGACGCTGTTGGTACTCGGTATTCAGCTATTCTATTTCGGCGATTTTACCCCGCATATTCCCCTGGCGCTTGGTTTGTCGATCACGGCCCTCGTCGGAATAAAGCTCGGGCTGAAGTGGCGCGATATCGAAGACGGTGTTTTTCACGTCATTCATGTTTCCCTGCCCTCTGTGTCCGTGCTGATCTGTGTCGGCATGATAGTTGGCGTATGGATTGCCAGTGGCACCGTTCCCACGCTGATTTACTACGGCCTTACTCTGCTGACGCCGCAAATATTCCTGGCCGCAGCGATGCTGCTCTGCTCTGTCGTTTCACTGGCACTGGGCACATCCTGGGGTACCGTCGGCACTGTGGGTCTGGCTCTGATGGGTATCGGGGCCGGTTTTGATATTCCGATGTACTGGACAGCCGGCGCGGTGGTCTCGGGAGCCTTTTTTGGCGACAAGGTCTCGCCACTGTCGGACACGACCAATCTCGCCCCGGCCGTGACCGGAACGGACGTCTTCTCTCACATCAAGAACATGATGCCGACGACAATCCCGGCCATGCTGATCGCCTTCGCGATTTATCTCTTCGCGGGCTTTGCCCTCATTGAGCAGGATGGTGCCTCCTTCGACAAGATCAATGCCATTACCGCGTCCTTGCAGGACAACTTCACGATCTCGGCCTGGCTGCTGCTGCCCGCTGTTCTGGTTATTGTGCTGGCCGTCAAGCGTATGCCCCCCATTCCGTCGCTCTTCGCGGGCGTTCTGGCGGGTGCCGCAACGGCGATGCTGGTGCAGGGTGCCGGGCTGCACGATGTCTTTACGTATGGTAACAGCGGCTATTCGATCGATACCGGTGTCAGTGAGATAGACAGCCTGCTCAACCGGGGGGGTATCCAGTCGATGATGTGGACGATTTCCCTCGTGCTTATCGCACTGGGCTTTGGCGGTGCGCTGGAAAAGACCCGCTGCCTCGAGGCGATCATTGGCGTGATCATCACCAAGGTGCGCGGGTTTGCAGGTGTGCAAACTGCGGCCGCAGCTACCTCGGTTGCTACCAACCTGGTTGCCGGTGACCCTTACCTGTCCATCGCGCTGCCGGGTCGCATGTATGCACCGGTCTACAGAGGCATGGGGTATTCGACCCTGAACCTGTCACGCGCGATCGAGGAAGGCGGTACTCTCGTCTCGCCGCTGGTTCCCTGGAACGCCGGCGGTGCCTTCGTGATCAGTGCGCTGGGGCTTGGTATTGCGGATGGGAATCTTGAAAACCTGCTGTACATCCCGCTGGCCTTTGCATGCTGGGTATCTCCGCTGATCGGCATAGCCTATGCCAATCTCGGAATGTTCTCGCCACGCGCAAGCGAGGCTGAACGCAGGGCCTGGGCAGAAAACGATGAGCTCATTACCGATCTGAACGATGTCGACTGGGTTGATGACGGTGTGACAGCTGCAACTTCCCCGGTACGCTAGCCGTTATTTAATCTGATGTGCAAAAAGGGTTCATTCTGAACCCTTTTTGCAGTTCGGCGCCGATTTTCGCGAGACCCGAAGAGAGGGCGGACTGCGCGTCGGAACCCGTTTCATTACGTTGGTCATTTGCTTGCCAGGCGAGGGCTGCCGGATTTTCAAGATTACCCCTGGGTGAGATTCACTCTAAACTGAGAGTAACTGGCGAGAGGCTTGTTGTGAAAACACCGACGGTCATGTCCAGGCGGCGGACCTGTTAAGCCTGCCGGTGGTAAAGGGAAAGTCTGAATTTTCTCGCAAGGAAGCTTCCCCTTGGATGGGAGCTGTGATGAAAGTCGTTGTTCTGTCGCGCAACAGGAAACTCTACTCTACCCGGCGCCTTGCCGAGGCCTGCGCGTTGCGCGGTCACGAGGTGGAGGTGATCAACCATCTCAAGTGCTATGTCGATATCGCCTCAAATCGCCCCAGTGTTCATTACGGTGACGAAAGGCTGCCCGTTTACGATGCGGTGATTCCGCGTATTGGCAGCACTGTCACCGAATATGGTACTGCGGTTCTGCGACAGTTCGAGATGATGGGCACCTATCCGTTGAATGAGTCAGTGGCTATTTCGCGCGCCCGTAACAGTCTGCGCTCGCTGCAACTGCTTGCAAGGGGCGGAATCGGACTGCCGTTGACCGGGTTCGCCTGCTCAACCGAGAGCACTCAGGAGCTGATCAGGATCGTGGGCGGAGCACCGCTGGTGTTGAAGTTGTCGCAGAGTTCCCGGGGCAAGGGCGTGTTCCTGGCCGAGACGGAACAGGCCGCGCAAACACTGATCGATGCGTTTCGCGAGCTTGATGCCAATTTTCTGGTGCAGGAATTTATCAAGGAGTCCCACGGCAGCCGTATCCGCTGTCTGGTTATCGGCGAAAAGGTGGTGGCGGCGATGAAGTACACGGCAAGGCCCGGTGAGTTCCGTTCAAATCTTCATCGCGGCGCCAGTACAGAAGTGGTGCGCCTCACGCCGGAAGAGCGCTCAACCGCGGTGCGGGCGGCAAAAATCATGGGACTCAATCTGTCGGGGGTGGATCTCCTGCGCTCCTACCATGGTCCTGTCGTGCTGGAAGTCAGTTCCACGCCGGGACTTAGAAGCATCGAAGAAACGACGGGCAAGGACATCGCCAGGCTGATTGTTGATTTTATCGAGAAAGTTGCCAAACCTCACCACACCCGCGCCCGGGGGCAGGGATAGGCCTTGGGGCTGTCATCAACGCTCAGCGGACGGCTTTCTAGCGCCGAATGCCTCGTGGGTTGGTTTCAGGGGCGCGAGGGCGGTGTTGGTGTTTCTGGCTGTCCTTGTGCTGTTTGTCTCGCGTGCCTTACTGTCTGCAATGGCGGTGGATTGCATTATAATGTTCAGCTTTGTCACTGTGGCGCTGTTGGCGCTTGCCGGGTGTTGTCGAGCTTATGAGTTGTAAAGAGACTGTGCGCGTTTTGTTGGTCTGTTTGGGTAATATTTGTCGTTCTCCGACCGCTCACGGGGTCCTTGAGCATCGCCTGCAGGAAGCTGGGCTGGATTGGGTCGGCGTCGATTCGGCCGGTACGGCGGCTTATCACCTGGGTAAGGCGCCGGATGCGCGCTCGACTGCCGCCGCGGCACAGCGCGGTGTGAAGCTTGCACACTTGCGTGCCCGCCAGGTGGTTGCGGCGGATTTCGACACCTTCGATCTGATACTGGCCATGGATGCACAGAATCTCGATGACCTGCGCGAAATGGCCCCCTCGGGTTGCCTTGCATCCGTGCGGCTGTTCATGGATTTCGCCCCCGACGCCACTGTGAGCGAGGTGCCCGATCCCTACTATGGGGGAGTGTCCGGTTTTGAGCAGGTGCTCGACCTGGTCGAAGCGGCATCCGCTGGCCTGGTGGATCAGTTGCATCGCGGAGTCTGGCGATGAGCAAGCTCGAGCACAATGTGGATTTGAGTCGGTACAACAGCTTTGGCTTTGCCGCCCGCGCCGAGAACTTTGTTCGGGTTGAATCACTGGTGCAGTTGCAGGATGCGGTTGTGCTGGCCAGGCAGAATCGCTGGCCCATGCTGGTGCTTGGGGGTGGTAGCAACCTTGTGCTGCGAGAGCGCGTACCGGGTCTGGTCATTCAGATGGGGATTGTTGGGCGGCAGGCTCAGCCTGTGGGCAGGGACGAGGTCCTGGTGACACTGGGCGCCGGTGAAATCTGGCACCCCAGCCTGATCTGGATGCTGGATCAGGGTTACTACGGGCTGGAAAATCTGGCGCTGATTCCTGGTACTGTGGGTGCTGCACCCATGCAAAACATTGGCGCCTACGGCGTAGAGCTGGAGCAGGGTTTTAATTCTCTGCAGGCGCTGGATACCGAAACGGGCGTGCTCAGGCGTTTTAGCCGCGAGGAGTGTTGCTTCGGCTACAGGGACAGCTATTTCAAATCTGCAGCGCCAGGCAGGTATATCATCGTTGATGTCAGCTTTAGCCTATCGCTGCAGCCTCGGCCGGTGCTGCGTTATCAGGTGCTGGTGGATGAATTGCAGGCGCGGGGAATTGAGCAGCCGCACCCCAGGGACCTGTTTGAGGTGGTGTGCGATATTCGCAGGTCCAAGCTGCCCGATCCAGTCGCTGTGGGCAATGCCGGCAGTTTTTTCAAAAATCCGCTGATATCGGAGACGCACTACGCTGACCTGCAGCGGCAGTACCCGGCACTGGTCGCTTATCCGGCAGGGAAAGATTACAAGCTGGCAGCCGGCTGGCTGATAGAGCAGTGCGGCTGGAAGGGGCACACCCGTGGATCGGTCGGGGTGTATGCGCGTCAGGCGCTGGTGCTGGTCAATTTGGGAACCGGTACGGCAAGTGAGTTGATGCTGTTGGCGGACGAGATCGTGCAGTCGGTTGAAGCGCGTTTCGGTGTGACGCTTGAGATGGAGCCGCGACTCTACCCGGCCTGATTGGCAGGCTCGCGGTCGCAACGCGTGCCTGAACCCGAATGAGGGCTGAGAACTGAGTAATAAAAAAGCCGGCTTAATAGCCGGCTTTTTAGTGTGTAGCACTCAGTGATCAGGAGTGCTGGTTCTCAGCTTTTTCGTCCTGTGCTTTCTGCTGGCTACGACGTTTCTCCCGGGGGTCGTTGGGCGCACGACCTGCACGGCGACGGCGACGCGGCGCGTGCCGTTGTGCTTTTGCATCGGTGTCGGTTGTGTCAGCGGCAACCGGCTCAGCAATGGCATCTTCAGGTGCCGGTTCCGATGCTGCATCAGGCGCTTTGGCGTCAACGGTCGTTTCAGGCACCTGGGCATTGGCTTCGGTTTCAGCGTCGGCTGCCGGAGCTTCAGCTTTTACGTCCGCTTCAGATTCCGCCGGGGCCAGATCTGCCGCCTTGGCTGCTTTTTCGGGTTCAGCAGATTCAGGTTCAGCAGCCTCAGGCGCAGCTGTCTGTGCCGAGTCTTCTGCAACGCTAGTCGATTCCACAGCGGCAGGCTCCGTCGATTCCGGCTGGAGGGCTGCAACAGTGTCTTCTTTCTCCGCTTCTTCAACGATTTCTTTCGCGGCTTCAAGCTCAGCTGATGCGGTTTCCGTTATATCTGCTGTTGCAGTATCAGCTTTTATCGCAGCTTCTTCAGTAGCTTCAGTAGCTTCAGTAGCTTCAGTAGCTTCAGTAGCTTCAGTAGCTTCAACCACTTCAGCAGCGGCCGTCAGCGGCGCGTTAGCGTCGCTTGGGGTGCCCCGTGCTGCAGCGGGTTCTTTGGCAGTTTCGGCTGCAGCCGTCTCTTCCGCTGTCTCTGCAGCTGTCGCAGCTGAGGTCTTGGCGGTGGCTTCAGCAGCCTGCGGTGCTGTTTCCATTTCAGCCGTTTCAGCCGTTTCAGTCACCTCAGTTGCCGCAGGGGCTGTTTCTGCTTCGGATTCAGCCGTGTGCTTTGCAGTCGTTTCGGTGGCAGCAGCCTGTACATCAGGCTTGGCATCACCTTGTGCCGGTGCGGACGTATCCTGCGCAGCTACCGGTGTGGCGGCGGTGTCTGCTGCCGCTTGTGCAGCAACAGCGTCTGCCTCGTCCTGAGGTGCAGCGGGTGCCACTGCAGCTACGGCGTCCGCTGTCTGGGTGCGTTCAGCAACTCGTTCAGAACCGCGACGACGACGACCACGGCGGCGACCGCGGGTTTCGCTGTCATCGCTGCTCTCCCGTGCTTCGCGCTTCTCTGCGGCCGGCTTGGGCTGGGGCGTCTCTTCGACTTCAGGCGCGCTGCCGGTATCCGGCGATTCGGTGCTGGCGGCGGCCTGTGCGGGGCGCTGCTCTTCGCCCGTCTCGGCGCTGCGGGCAGCGTGTTCTGTGCGGGACTCGTCACTGTCACTCTTGCGGCTGCGACGGCGACGACGCGGCTTGCTGGGCTTGGTTTGCTCCTCTGCGCTGGGCGGCGGAGCACTGTCGGCCTGCTGCGGTGTGATGGTGATTATTTCGTCCGAGTCTTGCTGCGAACGGCGACGACGGTCATTGTCCCGGCTGTCGCGGCGACGCTTGGGCTTGCTGCGCTCCTGAGTGGCAGAAGGGGACGTGCGGCTGCGTTCTTCGCGGTTCTGGCTGGGCGCCCGGCCCTGGCGAATCTCAGGCAGTGGCGTGGGTTCCGGCTCAGCCTTTTCTGTTGTTGTTCCAAACAGGCTCTTGAAGAAGCCGGTCAGTTTGCTACCCAGGCTTACAGGCGCTGCAGGCGCTGTGGGTGCTGTGGGTGCCGCCTTGGGGGCAACGGGTGTGCGCTCGACAGGTTTCGGCGCTGCGGCGGGCTCGGGCTGGGTGACCGCTTCAGGTGCTGCAGCGGGTGCAGGCGAGGCGGGGGCTACGCCCTGTACCGCGGCTTCTTCGCGCTTGACAGCCTTGGCTGCAGTCGAGGTGAACTCTTCCTGCTTGGGGGGCGGCTGCAGGTTGTAGCTGGCGTCGTTGGTGGTGGCCACTGTGTGGTCATCACGCAGGCGCACGACTTCATAGTGCGGCGTCTCCATATTTGGATTCGGCACAATGACAATGCGCACGCGGTGGCGCAGTTCGATTTCGTGTACTTCGTGACGCTTTTCGTTCAGCAGGTATGTCGCCGCCGTGACCGGCAGGATGGCACGGATCTGGGATGTGCGATCCTTGGAGGACTCTTCCTCAATCAGGCGCAGGATCGACAGGGCCAGGGATTCGGTATCCCGAATGGAGCCCTGGCCGTTGCAGCGCGGACACACAGTACCGCGGGATTCGGCCAGTGACGGGCGCAGGCGCTGACGGGACATTTCCAGCAGGCCGAAGCGGGAAATGCGGCCCATCTGTACGCGGGCGCGGTCCAGCTTCAGGGAGTCTGCCAGACGGTCTTCCACGGCGCGTTGGTTCTTTATCGGTGTCATGTCGATGAAGTCGATCACCACCAGGCCGCCGATATCGCGCAGACGCAGCTGGCGAGCGATTTCTTCCGCCGCTTCGAGGTTGGTGTGCAGTGCGGTCTCTTCGATATCGCTGCCCCGAGTGGCACGGGCCGAGTTGATGTCGATGGACACCAGGGCTTCGGTCGGGTCGATCACGATCGAGCCGCCGGAGGGCAGGGTGACTTCGCGTTCAAAGGCTGTCTCGATCTGGGATTCGATCTGATAGCGATTGAACAGCGGGGTCTGCTCTTTGTAGAGCTTGATTTTGTTCTCGAAGCTCGGCATCACGTGGCGGATGAACTGACGCGCTTCTTCGAACACCTTATCGCTATCGATCAGCACTTCGCCGATGTCGTTGCGCAGGTAATCGCGGATTGCGCGGATCACCACATTGCTTTCCTGATAAACCAGGAAGGGAGCGTTGCGCTTGGTGCTGGCTTCGGTGATGGCTTCCCACAGGGTGGCCAGATAGTTAAGGTCCCACTGCAGTTCTTCCGAGCTGCGACCCACACCTGCGGTGCGGATGATAATGCCCATTTTTTCAGGCACTTCAACGCCGGACAGGGCTTCTTTCAGCTGGCTGCGCTCTTCTCCTTCGATGCGGCGTGAAATACCGCCTGCACGAGGGTTGTTCGGCATCAGAACCAGGTAGCGACCGGCCAGGCTGATGAAGGTGGTGAGGGCTGCGCCCTTGTTGCCACGCTCTTCTTTTTCAACCTGAACAATGACTTCGGTGCCTTCCTTAAGAACATCCTTGATGTTCGGGCGTCCGCCGCGTTCGGGTTGCTTGCTGAAGTAGTCACGGGAAATTTCCTTCATGGGAAGGAAACCGTGGCGATCGGCACCGTAATCGACGAAAGCAGCTTCAAGGCTCGGTTCTACGCGGGTGATCTTGCCCTTGTAGATGTTGGCCTTTTTTTGTTCGCGGTTGGATGACTCTATATCCAGATCGTATAGCCGCTGCCCGTCAACGAGGGCGACCCGCAACTCTTCTGGCTGAGTTGCGTTTATTAGCATTCTTTTCATGTAGTTAGCATTCTTTAAATAGGGGACTGCACGTCTGGCCACTGGTCGAGCTGTATGACCGTATCTTGTTGGTACGGTCCGGTCTTGTGACGCGGTCAGTGTGACGCGGCCAGCGGCTGATGGTGCCGCCTGGCAATGTGTAGACTCGTATCGTCGGTGGAGGAAACGCCAGCCAATATAGTTCTAAGTTCTTTGCTTGTTGCTGCCGCTTTGGCAGGTTCTGGGCTGGTGTACATCTTCACCTGCAACCGGACCGCTCAGGACCGGTGGCTGGAGTGCATTCCCGAAAACTGTTGTTGAATAGGTCTATTATGCCGGCACTCGGGCTTCTGCGCCCGCCGCATCGCCAGCAATTGCTCGGGGAGGGTCAGGCGGTTCGATAAATTTGCATTCTCTAAGAGCCAACCGCACACGGCAGCGGTAGAATATATCAGCTATCCCTAAAGGCATCAATCAGAGCGCTCTATCCTATTAATATGTCAAAAAATATTGCGGCCGCGCCGGTCAGTGTCCAGTTTGTTGAAGTGACGGAAGATCAGGACGGTCAGCGGATCGATAACTTCCTGCGTACGGCACTCAAGGGTGTCCCCAAAAGCCTGATTTACCGCATCGTTCGCAAGGGCGAGTTGAGGGTGAACAAGAAGCGGGTGAAACCTGATTACAAGGTACAGTCCGGCGACCTGGTCAGAATACCGCCGATTCGAGTGTCTGCGCCGCGTGAGGACGCACCCGTCAAGCAGGGACTGGTTGATGTGCTGGAAGCGGCGATCCTTTACGAAGACAATGAGCTGATTATTATTAACAAGCCGTCAGGGCTGGCGGTACACGGTGGCAGCGGCGTGAGTCTCGGGTTGATCGAGGCGCTGCGTCAGATTCGTCCAGAGCAGCGTTTTCTGGAGCTGGTGCACCGGCTTGATCGTGATACATCAGGCTGCATCATGGTGGCCAAGAAACGTTCGATGCTGAAGTTTCTGCATGAGGGCTTGCGTCAAAAGGGCCGGATCACCAAAATCTATCAGGCATTGGTGGTTGGGCGCTGGTCGACACGCACCCATAAGGTCGATGCGCCGCTGAACAAGAATGAGCTCAAGTCTGGCGAGCGTATCGTCAAGGTGCAGCCCGAGGGCAAGCCGTCGCTGACGCTGTTCCGTGTACTGCGCCGCTTCGGCGTCAGTGCGACGCTGGTTGAAGCACAGCCGGTCACCGGGCGCACCCACCAGATCAGGGTGCATGCCCAGTTTGCGGGCCACCCGATCATCGGTGACGAAAAGTATGGTGTAGATGAGTTAAATCGAGAGATGAAAACACTTGGTATACGGCGGCTGTTCCTGCATGCGGCGCAGCTGCGCTTAACCCTGCCAAATGGAGAACGCCTGCGAGTGGAGGCTCCTTTGGAGTCGCAGTTGCTGGAAGGCTTGACCAAGCTGCAGGAAGACGGGTCTGATGGTGTGGATGTCCAGGAAGGATCAAATGAGTAATAACGAGTTGAAACAACAGGTGTTCCGAGTGGCTGATCAGCTGCTGCTCAGTGGTCAGTCTCCGACGGCGGTGCTGATTCAGCGTCAATTGGATGCAGAAGACGGCGAGATTGAGCCTTGTCTGGCGTTGTGGTGGCAGACTTTGTCTGAACGCGTGGGTCTGGATGCTGCGGTGACGCCCATTCCGGAAGTGCCGGATAGCCTGGCGGCTGCTTTCTCCCGTGTCTGGCAGCAGGCGGTTCAGGAGGCCTCCTCCGCGGTGACGCTGGTTAAGCGCCATGCCGAATACGGTGCTGAAGCGGAGCGCCGTGTATCGGAAGATGCGCTCAAGCAGTCCCATGACCATTATCAGGAGCTCGAGGCGCGCTATCGCGAGCAGGTTCTGAAGCTTGAAAGGGCCGTCAGTGCCGGTAAGACGGCGGAGGCGGAGGTCGCGCATCTGAAGAACAGTCTGACGGCCGAGGCCGCACGTTTTGCCAAGGAAGAGGCTCAGCGCCTGCATCTCGAGCAAGAGCTTGAGCACCTGCACAAGACCTATGAAGATGCCAAGCGCAGCTTCGATCTGCGCATCAAGGAGGAGCAGCGCTACAACCTTGAAGCACTCGCCAAGAGTGAGGCAGATGTAAAGCACTACCGTTCCTTGCAGGAAAAACTGCGTGACGAGTTTGGCAAGAAAGAGTCCGTGCTGGCGCGGGACATCAGTGACCTGCAGGCATTGCAGGCCAAAAAGGATAGCCGGATCGACACGCTGCAGGCCAGCATCCGCAGTCTTGAAGATGAGTTGAAATCCGCGCAGCAGGAAATTGCCGTGCAGCAGCGCGAGCTGGCCAAGGTGAACGCGAGCCTTCTGTCTGAGGTCAATCGCAGCAAGCGGTTGGAGGACAAGGTCAAGGAGCTTGAAGGCGATATCAAGCAACAGGTGCAACGTGGTGCCAGCGCCGCAAGTGAAGCGGCACGGCGGGAAAATGCGCTGCGGGCGCAGGTCCAGGCTCGGGAAGAAGAGCTGCTGCGGGTGAACGCCAAGGTGGTTGCGCAGGAGAAGCGCCTGATAACCCAGGATGAAGAGCTCAAGCGAATGACAGCCCGGCTTTAGGGGCGGGCCTTCAGTCTGGATCTTCGGTTGGGACGCTGTTCATCTTATTCTATACTGTTATAAGTCGCTGTTTTTTTGAACCTGTAGCGATATGTTAACAGCCAGAATGCGAGGTCAGGCAGGCCAATGAAGCTTCAGCAATTGCGTTATATCTGTGAGGTTGCCAAGCATGATCTCAATGTTTCGGCGACCGCGCAGAGCCTGTATACATCCCAGCCCGGCATCAGCAAACAGATTCGCCTGCTTGAGGATGAGCTTGGGGTGGAGGTCTTTGCTCGTAGCGGCAAGCACCTGACAAGGGTCACCACGGCTGGCGAAGCCATACTGGCGGTGGCCGGCGAAATCCTGCAGAAAGTCGAAAGTATCAAGCAGGTGGCGCAGGAGTTCAGCGATGAGCGCAAGGGCAGTCTTGCCATTGCCACTACGCACACTCAGGCGCGTTATGCGCTGCCCTGGTCCATTACCCAGTTCATCAAAAGCTATCCCGATGTATCGCTGCACATGCATCAGGGTACGCCGATGCAGATTTCCGAGATGGCCGCCGACGGTACCGTGGACTTCGCCATCGCCACCGAGGCCATGTCCCATTTCAGCGACCTGATCATGATGCCCTGCTATCGCTGGAACCGTTCGGTCGTCGTCCCCCAGGACCATCCTCTGTGCCAGGTCTCCAGGCTTACGATCAAGGAATTGGCGGCCTATCCGCTGGTAACCTATGTATTCGGCTTTACCGGGCGTTCCAAGCTCGATGATGCTTTTATCCGCGAGGGGCTGACCCCCAAGGTCATTTTTACCGCCGTCGACTCCGATGTGATCAAGACCTATGTGCGGCTCAAGCTGGGTGTTGGCATCATCGCCACCATGGCCTATGAGCCGGATATTGACAGCGATCTGGTGGCGCTGGATGCCAGCCATTTGTTCGAGGCATCCACGACGCGCATCGGCTTTCGCAAGGGAACTTTCCTGCGTGGCTATATGTACTACTTTATCCAGAAGTTTGCCCCGCACCTTACCGAGGATGTGGTGCGACAGGTGCAGGCCTGCTCGAGCCGGGCTGAAATCGATGCCATCTTTGACGGCCAGGTGCTGCCGGAGATGTGATTCTGGCGGGTCGCTGCAACCCGGGTTGCGAACCTGAAGGGCAGGGGGTAGATTGACGGGCTGGTGATTTCGCCTGTCAATTACGCAAGGAGAGTGCTGTGGAGCTGGCCTGTCTTGATCTGGAAGGTGTACTGGTCCCGGAAATCTGGATCGCATTTGCAGAAGAAACGGGTATTGATGCCCTCAAAGCCACCACCCGGGATATTCCTGACTACGATGTGCTGATGCAGCAGCGTCTGCGCATTCTCGACGAGCATGGCCTTACGCTGCCGCAAATTCAGCAGACGATCAGCCGCCTTCAGCCACTGGAGGGGGCGAAGGAGTTTATCGACTGGCTGCGCGAGCGATTTCAGGTCGTCATACTGTCCGATACTTTCTATGAGTTTGCCGCGCCGCTGATGCAGCAGCTGGGCTATCCGACCTTGTTGTGCCACAAGCTGGAAACCGACGAGCAGGGTCGGATTACCGGCTACCGGTTGCGGCAAAGGGATCCAAAGCGCCAGTCCGTGCGGGCCTTTCAGCTGCTGAACTACCGGGTCATTGCCGCCGGTGATTCGTATAACGATACCACCATGCTGTCTCAGGCCGAGGCCGGTATCCTGTTCCATGCGCCGCACAATGTGATCGCCGAATTCCCGCAATTCCCAGCGGTGCAGACATTTGATGATCTCAAGCGCGAATTTATCAGCGCGAGCCAGCGAGACCTTAACCTGTAACCTTTGTGGAACACCTCGCTTAAATTTTTTGCAGGTATAGGCAGGGTGATCGCACGGCCGATGCGCTAAACTTCATCAATAGGGTGCGTGCGTCTGTTGAGCCGTTATTAGTTTGTAGCAGGCATGTACCAGTCTGGAGATTGCGTCGTACTCCAACTCGGAATTCCTTGTAGTGCTTGAATGTCAGGGATGGTGGTTGTTCGCTGCAAGGGGTTGGTTTCGGTCACTGCCTGTAGAGGGTGGCAGCGAAAGCAAGTCCTGCCTGACGCCCTGCCGGATGTAGGGCTCACCGGTCGCGCATAAGCGCGGCAGTGGCGGGGCAGAGGAAAACGCGATGCGCCATCTGATGTCCTTTTTTGTCTTCCTTGTGCTTATTTTCTCCCCGTTGAGTGATGCTCAGGCATTGCCGCCGCTTGATCCAGGGCGGACTCATGCCTCACCACCGCCGGCGTATGCGCCCGACCGGGTACTGGTCAAGTTTAAGCCGGGCCTCGCAGAATCCGAGGTGGCGGCGCTGGCTCGTCAGTCGGGGGATCGTCATCTGCGTTCGATCCCAGGGCTTGATGTGCATGTGCTTGAGGTTCCTGCCGGATCAGTGCTGGGCCGGGTAGCCCTTTATCAGCGTAATCCGAACGTGCTTTATGCCGAGCCGGATTTTTATCGCATCTTGATCGAGCCAAATGAAGGCACTGATCCGCCCCCGCCCGATGGTACCGGCAATGATCATTTCTCCGACCAGTGGGCGTTAAACAATACTGGTCAGTTTCATGCGATTTCCGACCCGGATGAGGGTATTGTCGAAGTAAGGGGTTCGTCGGACGCAGATATCGACGCACCGCAGGCCTGGGATATCACAACCGGTTCGGCTGCCGTCAAGATTGGCATTCTGGATACCGGGGTAGACTGCCGGGACGGGGCTAACCCTTTGGGTAGTCTTGAATTTTCTGCCGGAAAATGTGTTGAGCAGGTCAACTTTGTTGCCGAAGAGGAAAATCTGCTCGATTACATCGGCCATGGCTCCCATGTCGCGGGCATCGCGGCCGCGGCGACAAATAATGGCATTGGTGTTGCCGGGGTGGGTTGGAACAGCTCGGTTGGGAGTCTCAAAACCTGTTTTTCATACAAATACTACCCGTACCCTGAACTTGAGCCATGGTGCGGCTGTTATGTATATATTGGCGTCTGTCCGGTGTCGGCATCGGCTACCGCTATTCAGTACGCCGCCGACAACGACTATCACGTCATCAACATGAGCTACGCCAGTGACGAATTTGACGTCAATGGTGAGCCGGTAAGCTACGGTAATTATTCGCAGACGGAGGCTGATGCTGTTGCCAATGCCTGGGCTTCAGGTGTGGTATTGGTGGCCGCCGCGGGCAACGAAGGGACCGACACTCAACTATATCCGGCCGCCTACCCTGAAGTGATCGCGGTTGCAGCGACGGACCATGACGACAACGTGCCCGATTTCTCGAGTTTTGGCAGTAGCTGGGTATCACTGATGGCGCCGGGTGAGAATATCCTTTCTACCGTCCCCAATGACTTCTGCATTTTCTATGCGGATATACTGGGGCTGGTATTTGATCCGAACAGCGACGTCTGTCTCGACTGGTATTCCGGCACTTCGATGGCCAGTCCCCATGTGGCCGGTGCGGCGGCATTAGTTTGGGCGCACCTGTTCTCGGCCAGTCTGGCCGATCCTGGCAGTTGTACCGATGCCGACGGTATCACGCCCTGCAACCAGGCGGTACGCAACCGCCTTGAATCCGGCGCAGACACGGCAGGTGCGCTGGGACAGAATATGCTGGCCTGGTCGATGCACGGGCGGCTGAATGTCCAGGCCGCGCTGCTGGCGGGTGCCGAGCCGCCTGTGCTACCTGCTGAAGACCCCCCGCCGCCGCCAGGGGGCTTCACTGCTGTAGCCGGCGATGACAGCGGCAATGGCGTGGCGCTGCTGAGCTGGAGTTACGGCGTCGATCCGGGCGCCTTCGAGGTGAAGCGTGACAGTATCCATCCGAAGAATGGTCGGGTCACTGAAACGGTTTTCAAGACGCTTGCCGGCGGTGTGCGTGACGATATGGACGACCCGCCTGAGGGGCTTTACCGTTACAGCCTTCGGGCGCTTGATGGGGGGCAGGCATCCGACTGGGCAGAGATGCCTGTCACCGAAACTGTCACGGTCGTGGACAGCAGTGGTGGCGGTGGAAGTACAGGGGGCGGCGGAAAAGGGGGTGGCAAGCCTAAAAAGTAAGGTCTATGCGCCTTTACGGCAGGTCGCCTCGAGCGTCTTCAGCAGGTTGTTCACCTTGCTGTAGGTTTCCGCGTATTCCTGCTCGGTGATTGAATCGGCGACGATACCGCCGCCGGCCCAGCAGTAGATGCGGTCCTGTTCGCACAACAGGGTGCGGATGGTGATGCTGGTGTCCATGCGACCGCACAGGCTGATATAGCCGATGGAACCGCAATAGATGTTGCGTCTTTGCGGTTCCAGTTCGTCGATGATTTCCATGGCGCGGATTTTGGGTGCGCCGGTGATCGAGCCACCCGGGAAACAATGTTCCAGCAGATCCAGCGGCTGTTGCTGCTCGGCCAGTGTACCGGTCACCGTGGTGACCAGATGGTGCACATTGGCGTAGCTTTCCACGGTAAACAGACGCGGCACTTTCACAGATCCCAGCGCGCAAACCTTGCTCAGGTCGTTGCGCATCAGATCCACAATCATCAGATTCTCGGCGCGGTCCTTGCGTGACTCGCGCAGCTCCTCTTTCAGCAGTGCGTCTGAGTCCCGGTCGCCGCCCCGTGGCCGCGTGCCCTTGATGGGCTTGGTCGTCACCTGGCCCCGATCGGTACACAGAAACTGCTCGGGTGACAGTGACAGTACCGCACCATCGCTGCTTTCCAGGTAGGCCGAGTAGGGTGTCGGTGCCGCCTGGCGCAGCATCTGATAGGCCTGCCAGGGGTCGCCATCAAAGCTGGAGCTAAAGCGCTGGGTGAAATTGACCTGGTAGCAGTCACCAGCGCGTATGTAGGCATCAATGCGCGCCAGTGCCTGATTGTAGTGCTCGGGGGGCAGGTCGTTGTTAAAGTTTGCGCGCAGCTGAAATGCCGCTGCAGTGGCAGGCGCAGCTGAGGCTGCTGTTACATGTTTCAACCGCTCCAGTACCGCCTCTATTTGCTGCGCCTTGCAGCTCGGGTGGGCGATCAGCTCTGCGCGGGCCTGGTGGTGATCCACGATGATGGCCCAGCTATAAAAACCCATGCGCATTTCCGGAAACGCGATGTCATCCTCTGCCAGCGCAGGCAGCTGCTCCAGAGCGCGTCCCAGGTCATATCCCAGATGACCAATCAGGCCACCGCAGAACGGCAAATCGTCTTGCGCATCAGGCGACGGGTGTTCGCCCAGCAAGCGTCTTAGTGCATTAAAGGGGGAGCCAGGCAGAGCTTCGATGGCGCCATTGCGCACAAGCTCAAGGCTGCCGCGGTTGTAGCGCACCAGAAAGTCCGGCGCGGCAGAGAGTATGTCGAAGCGGCCGTAAGGGCTGAGCGGCCGGCCGCTGTCCAGCCAGACCGGACTGCCAAGGTCGCGAATCGCTTCGAAGAGGGGGCTGCTGTCTTCGCGGTAGTCTAATGCTGTACGACTGATCACGTGCCTGAGTTCTGCCTGCCGGTATAAAGCGGCAATTCTACCCGCGGTGCACAGGCAATGCACGAGGCGGATGCTGATGCGACTGTCGTCAGCACAGGATAAGGCTGCGCAATAGTGCCCAGAGGCTATAATTGCCCTGCGATGCTCGAAGTGTCGACACTTTTTCTATCGAGCGTTCGTCCGGTGTTGAACTAACGCGGCTACCGGCCTGTTCGCTTAATCAAGGATCTTTACATGCGTCACCCTTTTGCCATCGAAAAACACTGTCTGAAACTGGCGGATCAGCACCTGACCTATAGGCTTTATCATAACCCCGAGGCACCTGCCGATCGGCATCTGGTGCTGCTGCACGGTGCCGGTGTGGCCGGTCTCGATACCTGGCACGCGCTGATTGCGTTCACTTCCCAGTGGCGCTGGATTCTCGTGCCTGATCTGCGCGGCATGGGCGACACGCACAGTCCCGATGGTCACGAGCATCCCTACAGCATTCATACGCTAGTGGCGGACCTGGCAGCGCTGGTGGGCCATCTTGGATGGGATGCTTTCGACCTGGGAGGCTATTCCCTGGGCGGGCTGGTGGCCATGCTGTTCAAGCAGCAGCACAGTGCGTGGGTGCAAAAGCAGTACTTGCTTGAGTCCGCTGTGCTGGATCGCCCCGACTGGGGCAGCACCGTAGCACTGCGCCAGCGTTACACCCATGCAGCGGCGCACCTGAGCGGCGAGGATGCCAGGCAGGGCATTTATCAGTTTCTCGATGCGATTTCGCCGGATCGAAAGATCAAGCCCGAGGCCGAAGCAATGATGGTTGCCCGCCTGGCGGCGCGCCCGCAGGGCTTTGCCAATGCGCTCAATGCTGTTACCCGCGCGATCAATGAGCTGGACCGTGATGCGCTCGTGGCCGCCCAGGGGGATGTCAGCAGCTTTATTGGCGGGCGCAGCGTCGATCCCATGCATCAGTATCACCGTCACCTGGCTGAGCGATTGCCCAACTGGCACTACTTTCTGGTGGCGGGTACCGATCACTCTCTGCCGTTTCAGAAGCCGCGTCAGATCGCGGCGACGATGGAGGCCGAGCTGCTACGGCATCTGGGATCGAGTGGCATCTAGTGTTGGGCGATTCGCTGCCCGGCGTGTACACACTTCGTATAGTGTCGACAATTTATATCAATATGGCTGTTGAACTATTCTTTATGTGGCGCTAAGGTTGTCTGTATTGAACATTGTCGACAGTCTTCACTTTGTGAGCCCTTATGACAGACAAAACAATTGTACGATCCCTTCAGATGGAAACCCGAACACTGGCGGATCGCGTCTGTGAGGAAATCGTCACCGCGATCGTCAAGGGCGAGATGCCGCCGGGTTACAAGATAAGCGAACCTGAGCTTGCACGCGTTTATGGCATCAGCCGGGGTCCGTTGCGTGAAGCCATGCGTCGTCTCGAAGGCCTGCGCCTGATTGAGCGCAAGCCCCATATCGGTGCCCGCGTGGTGAAGCTGTCGGCAAATGAACTGGTTGAGATCTACCGGGTGCGTGAGGCCCTTGAGGGCATGGCGTGCCGGCTGGCGGCCGAGTTCATGACCGAGGCCGAAATTCAGGGGCTGCGGGACCTGCTGGATGCGCATGAGCGTTCGGTGGAAGAGCTCGAAGGCAGGGCCTATTTTCAGAAAGAGGGCGATCTGGATTTTCATTTCCGGATCGTACAGGGCAGCAAGAATGCCAAGTTGCTGGAGATTCTCGGCAGCGATCTTTATCACCTGGTACGCATGTACCGCTATCAATTCAGTGTCTCCAGTTCGCGTCCCAAACGGGCGCTCAAGGAGCATCGCCAGATCGTGGATGCGATCGATGCGCGGGACCCTGAGCTGGCGGAATTGCTCATGCGTCGACACATCAGTGCGGCGCGTCGCAACATCGAAAATAAACTTGAATCAGTGAATTCAACTCTGGGGGAACATCATGGCTGACAAACTTACTGCAGGCGGACGCTTTCGCAAGGCACTGGCTGAAAACAAGCCGCTGCAAATCGTGGGCACTATTAATGCCTATCACGCCATGATGGCAACCCGTGTCGGGCACCAGGCCATTTACCTGTCCGGTGGCGGCGTGGCCAATGCTTCTTACGGCCTGCCGGATCTTGGCATGACCTCCATGAATGATGTGCTCGAAGATGTGCGACGCATCTCCAATGCGGTGGATACACCCCTGTTGGTGGACATCGATACCGGCTGGGGCGGCGCCTTCAATATTGCCCGCACCGTGCGGGAAATGATCAAGGGTGGCGCGGCGGCCGTGCATATCGAAGACCAGGTCGCCCAGAAGCGTTGCGGTCATCGTCCCAACAAGGAGATTGTTTCGCTGGAAGAAATGGTAGATCGGGTCAAAGCGGCGGTGGATGCCCGTACCGATGACGATTTCTTCATTATCGCCCGTACCGATGCCTTCCAGATGGAGGGGCTGAATGCGGCCGTAGAGCGCGCCCAGGCCTGCCTGGAAGCCGGTGCCGACGGGATCTTCGCTGAAGCGGTACATACGCTGGAGGATTACCGCGCCTTTACCGATGGCATCCAGGGAGCGCATCTGCTGGCCAACATCACCGAATTCGGCGCCACGCCGTTGTTCAACAAGCAGGAACTGGCCGAGAACGGCGCCAGCATGGTGCTTTACCCGCTGTCGGCTTTCCGGGCGGCCAACAAGGCGGCGCTGAATGTGTTCGAACATCTGCTGCACGATGGTGATCAGCGCGCTGTCGTCGACAGCATGCAGACCCGCATGGAACTTTACGATTTCCTGAATTATCACGAGTTTGAGCAGAAGCTCGATGCGCTCTTCGCCGAAGGCAAGAACAAGTAGCAGCGATGCCGGCCGAAGAGGGGTGTGACCCGCTCGTCGCTCGCTGTACCCAATTCGAACAACCGGGCAGTACAACGGCTGTTGCCGGTAAAAAAAATAAGGAGAGACAGGATGGCTGAAGCAAAACAACTGAGCGGCGCCGGTCTTCGTGGTCAGTCTGCTGGCGCAACGGCGCTGTGCACGGTGGGGCAATCCGGGGCTGGCCTGACGTACCGGGGCTATGATATTGCGGAACTGGCCGACAAGGCTCAGTTTGAGGAAGTCGCCTATCTGCTGCTGTATGGCAAGCTGCCCAACCGGGCCGAGCTGGACGCCTACATTACGCGGCTCAAGGGCTATCGCGACTTGCCCCAGGCGCTGAAGGCGGTGCTTGAACAGATTCCGGCCGACGCTCATCCCATGGACGTGATGCGCACCGGATGCTCGATGCTGGGCAACCTGGAAACTGAACACAGCTTTACCGACCAGCATGATCATATCGATCGTATGCTGGGCTGCTTTCCGTCGATCATCTGCTACTGGTACCGTTACAGCCACGATGGCGTGCGCATCGACACTCGGGCACCCGAGGTCGACTCCATTGGCGGGCACTTCCTGACCCTGTTGCGGGGCGAAAAGCCGAACGAGCTGCACGAGCGCGTCATGAACGTGTCGCTGATTCTGTACGCCGAGCATGAATTCAATGCCTCGACCTTTGCCGCCCGCGTCTGTGCCTCCACGCTGTCCGATATTCATTCCAGCGTCACGGCTGCCATCGGCACGCTGCGTGGCCCGCTGCATGGCGGTGCCAACGAAGCGGCGATGGAAATGATTGAGCACTGGACCTCGGCGGATGAGGCTGAGCGCGAAATCCTGGGCAAACTCGAACGCAAGGAAAAGATCATGGGCTTCGGTCACGCGATTTACCGCGAATCCGACCCACGCAATGCACTCATTAAAAAGTGGTCCAAGCGTCTCGCCGAAGAGGTGGGTGATACGGTGCTGTACCCCGTCTCTGAACGCTGTGAAGCCGTGATGTGGCGCGAGAAGAAACTGTTCTGCAATGCTGACTTCTTCCATGCATCGGCGTATCACTTCATGGGCATTCCCACCAAGCTGTTCACGCCGATCTTCGTGTGCTCGCGCGTCAGCGGCTGGACCGCCCATATTATCGAGCAGCGTGAAAACAACCGCATTATTCGACCGAGTGCCGACTACACCGGCCCCGATCATGCTGACTGGATCGCGATCGAAGATCGCACCTGAGCCTGCAGGCGATCGCCGTGCGATCGCCTCGCCCACCTTTTTGCTCAGTAACGCGGCAGCCGGCGTAGACGCCCGGATGCTGATGCCCGCCGGCTCGCGTTGCTGAGTGCTACTCGATGGAGTCCCGGCGCAATGAACACTCAATACCGCAAATCCCTGCCAGGCACCGACCTGGATTATTTCGATACCCGGGCAGCTGTCGACGCGATCCAGCCCGGCGCCTATGACAAGCTTCCGTACACATCCCGCGTGCTGGCGGAAAACCTGGTGCGTCGCTGCGACCCCGCCACCCTGACCGACTCGCTGAAGCAGTTTATCGAACGTAAGCGCGAACTGGATTTTCCCTGGTTTCCGGCGCGTGTCGTTTGTCACGACATTCTTGGCCAGACGGCGCTGGTGGATCTTGCCGGCCTGCGCGATGCCATTGCCGAGCAGGGTGGTGACCCCTCGCAGGTTAACCCCGTGGTACCGACCCAGCTGATCGTTGACCACTCGCTGGCCGTGGAGCACGGTGGCTTTGAAAAAGATGCGTTTGAAAAGAACCGCAGCATCGAAGACCGCCGTAATGAAGACCGTTTTCACTTTATCAACTGGACCAAGAAGGCGTTTAAGAACGTTGATGTGATACCGCCCGGTAACGGCATCATGCACCAGATCAACCTGGAGAAAATGTCTCCGGTGATTCAGGCCCGCGATGGCGTGGCCTTCCCGGATACGCTGGTGGGCACGGACAGCCATACGCCGCACGTCGATGCACTGGGCGTTATTGCCATCGGTGTTGGCGGCCTGGAAGCTGAAAGTGTCATGCTGGGGCGGGCGTCCTGGATGCGCCTGCCTGACATTATTGGTGTGGAACTGACGGGAACCCGCCAGCCCGGCATTACGGCCACCGATATCGTGCTGGCGGTCACCGAATTCCTGCGCGCCCAGAAGGTGGTGTCTTCTTACCTTGAGTTCTTCGGTGAGGGTGTTGCCGCACTGACCCTGGGGGATCGGGCCACCATCTCCAATATGACGCCGGAATTCGGCGCCTCGGCGGCGATGTTCTACATCGACGAGCAGACAATTGATTACCTGCGCATTACCGGCCGTGAAGACGAGCAGGTCAAGCTGGTGGAAAATTACGCCAAAACCACCGGCCTCTGGGCGGACAGTTTGAAAAATGCCGAGTACGAGCGCGTGCTGACGTTCGACCTGTCCAGCGTCGGTCGCAATATTGCCGGCCCATCGAATCCGCACAACCGGGTACCGACCTCCGAGCTTGCCGATCGCGGTATCGCCGGCACGGTGGAAAACGAACCGGGACTCATGCCGGATGGCGCGGTGATCATTGCCGCCATTACCAGCTGTACCAATACCAGCAATCCGCGCAACGTGATTGCCGCGGGCCTGCTGGCACGCAATGCCAATGCCCGCGGCCTGGTGCGCAAGCCCTGGGTGAAAACCTCGCTGGCGCCGGGATCAAAAGCGGTGCAGCTGTACCTGGAAGACGCAGGGCTGCTGCCCGAGCTCGAACAGCTGGGATTTGGCATCGTCGGCTTTGCCTGCACCACCTGCAATGGCATGAGCGGGGCGCTGGATCCCAAGATCCAGCAGGAAGTGATTGACCGCGACCTGTATGCGACAGCGGTGCTGTCGGGTAACCGCAATTTTGATGGCCGCATTCATCCCTACGCCAAGCAGGCCTTCCTGGCCTCGCCGCCGCTGGTGGTCGCCTACGCCATCGCAGGCACCATCCGCTTCGATATTGAAAAGGATGTGCTGGGCATCGACAAGGACGGCCAGCCCGTCACCTTGAAAGATCTCTGGCCGAGTGATGAAGAGATTGATGCCATCGTGCGCGAGAGCGTCAAGCCTGAGCAGTTCCGCAAGGTGTACATACCGATGTTTGCCGTGGAAGATGACAACGGTGAGCAGGTGACGCCACTGTATGACTGGCGGCCGCAAAGCACCTATATCCGTCGCCCGCCATACTGGGAAGGGGCACTGGCAGGTGAGCGTAGCATGAAAGGCATGCGCCCGCTGGCGGTGCTGGGTGACAACATCACCACGGATCACCTGTCGCCGTCCAATGCGATTCTGCTCGACAGCGCCGCCGGCGCCTACCTGCACAAGATGGGCCTGCCGGAGGTGGACTTCAACTCCTATGCGACCCACCGCGGCGATCACCTCACGGCACAGCGTGCGACCTTCGCCAATCCCAAACTGTTCAATGAAATGGTGCAGGAAGACGGCAAGGTCAAGCAGGGATCCCTGGCCCGCATCGAGCCTGAAGGCACGGTCACGCGCATGTGGGAGGCGATCGAGACCTACATGGAGCGCAAGCAGCCCCTGATCATTGTGGCCGGCGCCGACTATGGTCAGGGCTCGTCCCGAGACTGGGCGGCCAAGGGTGTGCGTCTTGCTGGTGTTGAGGTCATTGTGGCGGAAGGTTTCGAGCGTATTCACCGTACCAACCTGGTGGGCATGGGTGTCCTGCCACTGGAGTTCATGCTGGGAGAAAACCGGCATACGTACGCCATTGACGGTACCGAGACCTATGACGTGGTGGGTGAGCCGACACCCCGCGCGGAGCTGACACTGGTGATCAATCGCCGCAATGGCGAGCGCGTCGAGGTACCGGTGCGCTGTCGCCTGGATACCGCTGAAGAAGTGTCTATCTATGGCGCCGGTGGCGTGTTGCAGCGCTTTGCGCAGGACTTCCTTGAGTCCAGTGTCAGTGCCTGATCGGTTCGAGCGGGCGCCCTGGCGGCGCCCGCTTTCTTTAGGAGTTCAGTAATGTCCCAAGTACCCCAGATTCACGCTCCACAGATAAAGATTCCTGCCACCTATATGCGTGGCGGTACCAGCAAGGGTGTGTTCTTCAGCCTTGACGATCTGCCTGAATCGGCCCGTGTGCCCGGTGCTGCGCGCGATGCGCTGCTGCTGCGCGTTATCGGCAGTCCTGATCCTTACGGCAAGCAGACTGACGGCATGGGTGGTGCCACGTCCAGTACCAGCAAGACCGTTATTCTGTCCAAAAGTCAGCAGCCGGAGCATGATGTCGATTACCTGTTCGGTCAGGTCTCTATCGACAAGCCCTTTGTCGACTGGAGTGGCAACTGCGGCAATCTCACCGCGGCGGTCGGTTCCTTTGCCATCAGCAGTGGGCTGGTCGATGCCGGTCGCATCCCCGAGAACGGCGTGGCGATTGTGCGCATCTGGCAGGCCAACATCGGTAAGACCATCATCGCCCATGTGCCGATGACCGACGGTGCGGTACAGGAAACCGGTGACTTCGAACTCGATGGTGTGACCTTCCCGGCGGCGGAAGTGCAGGTCGAGTTCATGGACCCGGCCGACGGCGAGGGCGCGATGTTCCCGACCGGTAATCTGGTCGACGATCTCGACGTCCCCGGTGTTGGTACCTTCAGGGCCACGCTGATCAATGCCGGCATTCCGACCATCTTTCTGAATGCCGAAGATCTTGGTCACCGCGGCACCGAACTGCAAGATGACATTAACGGCGATGCCGAGATTCTGGCGCGCTTTGAATTGATTCGTGCGCACGGCGCGGTGCGCATGGGGCTGATTGAGCACGTTGATCAGGCGGCTACGCGCCAGCATACGCCCAAGGTGGCCTTTGTAGCCAAACCGGCCGACTACCTGTCGTCAAGCGGTAAAGCCGTACAGGCCTCGGAGCTGGATCTGCTGGTACGGGCGTTGTCCATGGGCAAGTTGCATCACGCCATGATGGGCACCGCCGCCGTTGCCATTGGTGCTGCTGCCGCCATTCCCGGTACCCTGGTGAACCTTGCCGCCGGCGGTGGCGCGCGTAATGCCGTGACCTTTGGTCACCCGTCGGGCACCCTGCGCGTAGGTGCCGAGGCCCGGCAGGTCGATGGCGACTGGGTCGTGACGAAGGCGGTCATGAGCCGCAGCGCCCGTGTGTTGATGGAAGGCTGGGTCCGTATTCCCGGCGATTCGTTTTAAACGCCGCTATCCTGCAGGGTAACGGGGCGGATTTTTCGTCCCCGTTTTGCCGCTTTTTGCCTTTTTCGTCAGGGGAGGAGCAGGATGATGGCGGATGCTTTCGATCTGAACGAGCGCCCGGATTATGACCAGGTTATCCAGGATATAGCGGACTACGTACTGGACTACCGAATCGACAGTGCGGTGGCGCTGGATACGGCGCGCAACTGCCTGATGGATACCCTGGGCTGCGCTCTGCTGGCCCTGCGCTTCCCCGAGTGCACCAAGCACCTGGGGCCCATCGTGGAAGGGACCCTGGTGCCCAATGGCGCGCGTGTGCCCGGCACGCAGTTTAGGCTGGATCCGGTCAAGGCCGCGTGGGACATCGGTTGTCTTGTCCGCTGGCTCGATTATAACGACACCTGGCTTGCCGCCGAGTGGGGCCATCCATCCGATAACCTGGGTGGCATTCTGGCCGTGTCCGACTACCTGTCGCAGCAGCGCATGTCGCAGGGCAAGGCGCCGCTTGGCATGCGCGATGTCCTGGATGCCATGATCAGGGCCCACGAGATTCAAGGGGTGATCGCGCTGGAAAACGCCTTCAATCGTGTGGGTCTCGATCATGTGCTGTTGGTGCGTGTCGCCTCTACCGCCGTCGTCACCAAACTGATGGGCGGGGACCACGAGACCATTATGGCGGCCCTGTCCCAGGCCTGGGTCGATGGTGCTGCGCTGCGCACCTATCGTCATGCCCCCAATGCAGGCTCACGCAAGTCCTGGGCGGCGGGTGATGCGAGCGCCCGTGCCGTGCGCCTGGCCGACATGTCGATGCGCGGCGAGATGGGGATTCCCGGCGCGCTGACGGCCAGGCAGTGGGGCTTCTATGACGTGTTGTTCAGCAAGACCAACGCCGATCAGCGGATTAAGCCCCAGGACCTGCGCCGGTTCAGTATTTCACGCCCCTATGGCACCTACGTAATGGAGAACGTGCTGTTCAAGGTTGCCTTCCCGGCTGAGTTCCATGCCCAGACTGCCGTCGAGGCCGCGGTGCAACTGCATCCGCAGGTCAGGGGCAGGCTCGATCAGGTCGACAGGATCGTTATTCGTACCCATGAATCTGCTATCCGCATCATCTCCAAGGTGGGTGCCCTGGCCAACGCGGCCGATCGCGATCACTGCCTGCAGTATATGACCGCCGTGCCGCTGATCTTTGGCAATCTGCTGGCCGAGCATTATGAGGATTCCTTTCATGCCGCCAACCCTGTCATCGACGTGTTGCGTGACAAGATGGAGGTCATTGAGGAGCCGCGTTTCAGTGCCGAGTATCTCCACGCCGACAAGCGCTCCATTGCCAATGCCGTGCAGGTGTTCTTTGTCGATGGCAGTCACACGGCCGAAGTCATCGTGGAATACCCGCTGGGCCACCGTCGTCGGCGCAACGAAGGTATTCCGTTGCTTGAAGACAAGTTCAGGGCAAACCTGGCGACACGCTTTCCCGCGGCCCGCTGTGAGCGGATTTTTGCACTGTGCAAGGACCCGGCGGCGCTGGGCGCGATGCCGGTCAATGCGTTCATGGACCTGCTGGTGATCTGATTCTTGGCCGCAGATCGAGCCTGTTTGCAGGAATAGGAACTGAAAGGCCGGTTACGGCTGTCGGACCAGCTTGGCCTCGGAAATGATGCGCGTGGCAATTTCCTCCACCGAAAAGGTGGTGGTATTGATGCAGGGCAGGCGTTCCTGGCGGAACAGCCGCTCGATGGTGCGTACCTCCAGCGTGCATTGATCGAGTGAGGCATAGCGGCTGTTGGGTCGCCGCTCATGGCGAATGGCGGCAAGCTGGAACGGGTCGATGGTGAGTCCGTAAAGTTTGCTCCGGTGCGCCTCCAGGCAGGCGGGCAGGCTCTTGAGCGACAGGTCTTCTTCCGTGAAGGGGTAGTTGGCGGCGCGGATACCGTATTGCAGCGCCATATAGAGGCAGCTGGGTGTCTTGCCCGAGCGGGACACGCCCACCAGAATGATGTCGGCCCGGTCATACTGCTGGGTGCGGGCGCCGTCGTCATTGTCGATGGCAAAGTTGACCGATTCTATACGGTTCTTGTAGAGGTGCATTTGCTGGATGGCGTGGGTTTTGCCGACCGTGTAGTTTGAATGGACCCCGAGTTCTTTTTCCAGTGGCTTGAGAAAGGTGGCGAATACATCAATCATCATGCCGTTGCACTGGGCGATATAGTTGCGGATCTCGTCGTTGACGATGGTATCCAGAATTATCGGGCGCACCTGGTCGGCTTCAACGGCGGCATTGATCTGCAGCGCCACGGCGTGCGCCTTCTCGAGAGTATCGATATAAGGCAGTGTGACCTTGTTGAACTGGATCCCATCGAACTGCGACAGCAGGCTGTTTCCCAGCGTTTCGGCGGTAATGCCGGTGCCGTCCGAGATAAAGAAAGCAGTACGTTTCATGGCGTGCATCCGGGCGTCAAGGGTCGATAAATGAAGTTGAAGCGGCATGAAAACCGCTTAATTTTGGCACTATAACAGATTCTAATGAGGTTAAATTAGCCCTTCGGTAGCGGCGATTTTCTAATAAAAGTGCAGTATTATCCCGGCTGATTCCGTGTAAATGGGCGGTTTGGCGGTACTCACAACGGGCAACAGGAGAACGCATTTTGCAGCATTATGTACAGCGCCTTGACCAGGTTGGTATGGCAGATGTCGATACAGTGGGCGGAAAAAATGCATCGTTAGGTGAAATGATCAGCCAGCTGAGTTCGGCGGGTGTCAGGGTACCAACGGGCTTTGCGACCACGGCGAAGGCATATCGCGATTTTCTGGCGTTCGATGGCCTTTCGCAGCGTATTGACGAGACGCTCAAAATGCTGGATGCCGACGATGTTCAGGCGCTGGCGAGTACCGGCCGAAAGATTCGCCAGTGGATTCTGGATGCGCCGCTGCAGCCGGAGCTTGAGCGGGCCATTGAAACCGCCTTTGCCGAAATGACGAAAGACAATGAGCAGATGGCGGTGGCCGTGCGTTCTTCCGCCACGGCCGAAGACCTGCCGGATGCCTCTTTTGCCGGGCAGCAGGAAACCTTTTTGAACATCCGCGGCCTGGATAACGTCAAGCACGCGATTCGTGAAGTCTTCGCTTCACTGTATAACGACCGGGCCATTTCCTACCGGGTACACCAGGGCTACGAACACATTGATGTTGCGCTCTCCGCGGGTATTCAGCGCATGGTGCGCAGTGAAACCGGTGCCGCCGGCGTCATGTTCACCCTGGATACCGAATCCGGCTTCCAGCACGCAGTGTTTATTACGTCGGCCTACGGTCTGGGCGAGACCGTGGTGCAGGGGGCCGTGAATCCCGATGAGTTCTATGTATTCAAGCCGACCTTGAGCCAGAATGTGCCGTCCATTTTGCGCCGCAACCTGGGCTCCAAGGCGATCAAGATGATCTATACCGCCGAAGGGCGCGCCGGCCGGGCGGTGGAAACCGTCGAGGTACCCGTGGAGGCGCGCAATCAGTTCTCCATTACAGATGCCGACGTCGAAGGGCTGGCGCGCATTGCGGTGACTATCGAAAACCATTATGGCCGGCCGATGGATATCGAATGGGCCAAGGACGGAGACGACGGCCAGCTGTATATCGTGCAGGCGCGCCCGGAGACGGTCAAAAGCCGTGCCCAGAGCAACGTGATTGAGCGTTACATGCTCAAGGAAACAGGCAAGGTGCTGGTCCAGGGGCGCTCCATCGGTCATCGCATTGGAGCCGGTCCCGTGCGTCTGGTGAACGACCTGAGCCAGATGCACCTGGTACAGCCGGGTGATGTACTGGTTACAGACATGACGGACCCGGACTGGGAGCCGGTCATGAAGCGCGCAGCGGCCATTGTTACCAACCGCGGCGGCCGTACCTGCCACGCGGCCATCATTGCGCGCGAACTCGGTATTCCCGCCATCGTGGGGTGTGGTGATGCCACCGAGCTGCTGAGCGAAGGGCAGCAGGTAACGGTGTCCTGCGCCGAAGGTGATACCGGGCTGATTTATGAGGGACAGCTGAACTTTGAGCATCAGACCAGCAGTGTGGCGTCGATGCCGCCGTTGCCCTTCGATGTGATGATGAACGTGGGTAACCCCGACCGCGCCTTTGATTTTCAGGCGCTGCCCAATGCCGGTGTGGGGCTTGCCCGGCTGGAATTCATCATCAACCGCATGATCGGCGTGCACCCCAAGGCACTATTGAATTTCGACAGCCAGAAGCCGGACCTGCAGCAGACCATCAGGCGTCGTTGCGCCGGTTATGCGAGCCCGGTGCAGTTTTACGTCGACAAGCTGGTGGAAGGCATCTCCACCCTGGGGGCGGCGTTCTATCCGAAGAAAGTCATCGTGCGCATGTCGGATTTCAAGTCCAATGAATATGGTCACCTGATAGGCGGTGCCGAGTTTGAGCCGGACGAAGAAAATCCCATGCTGGGTTTTCGCGGTGCCGCACGCTATATCGCAGAGTCGTTCCGTGACTGTTTCGAGCTCGAATGCCGCGCGCTGAAATATGTACGCGACACCATGCGACTGACCAATATCGAAATCATGATTCCGTTCGTACGCACGCCGGGTGAAGCGCGCCGTGTAGTGGAGCTGTTGGCCGAAAACGGGCTGCGACGGGGCGAAAATGGTCTGCGCCTGATCATGATGTGCGAGATTCCTTCCAACGCGCTGCTGGCCGACCAGTTTCTGGAGTTCTTTGATGGTTTCTCCATCGGCTCCAATGACCTGACCCAGCTGACCCTTGGGCTGGACCGTGACTCCGGTGTTATTGCGCACCTGTTCGACGAGCGCAATGAGGCGGTCAAGCGCTTGCTGTCCATGGCCATCGAGGCGTGCCGCCGTCAGGGCAAATATATCGGCATCTGTGGTCAGGGGCCGTCCGATCACCCGGATCTGGCGCAGTGGCTGATGGAGCAGGGTATCAGCAGCGTGTCGCTGAACCCGGATTCAGTGCTGGATACCTGGTTTTTCCTGGCCAATCATCTGCCGGAAACACGACAGACCATGGCGTAACTGCAACAAAGACGCGGTTGAATGAATGGCTGCATCAAGGCAGTGTTTTATTCCCCCCTGTTTAAAATGATTCAACAATGATTCGGCGGCCTTCGGGCCGCTCTTTTTGCCAGGTTTTTTATACCGTTATCTTGTGTTGCGGTTTAGATAACGCACTCGACATGGGCCGGCATTGGCATGGCGGCGAAGGTCTGTCGCAGCAGTTGCAACATGGCATGGGCCGCGGGGCTGAGGGAGCGGCCACGCCGACGGATGATATAGAGATCGCGGTACAGCGCGGGCTCTGATAGCGGCCTGAAGCCCAGCTGTGCGAACGAGCGTGTACCGGCTGCAAGTGCGGGTAATACGGACAGCCCTATGCCTGCTTCTACCAGTGCGGCCAGGCCTGCAGGGTTGGATACTTCGATGGCCGGCCGGTCCAGGCCCTCCCTTAGTGTATCCCCGGCGGGAGTCTGGGCCAGTTGGGCGCGAATGCCGGTATCGGTGGAGAGCAGCAGCAGTTCTTCGCTTGCCAGTGCCTTCCAGGGCAGGGACGTGAGCGATTTTGCGCCGGCCTGGTTAAAGCGATGTCCCTCGCTGAACACCACCCCAAAGCGGTCACGCAAAATGGGGGTATAGCTCAGGTCGGGCTGATCGGAGTGGTTGCCCCCAACGCCGAAATCCACGTCATTGGCCAGTACATGTTGCTCAATGCCGGCGGCGCTGTCATCGCGCAACAGAATGCCGATGTTGGCGTGGTGTTGGCGGTAGGCTTTTACCACCGTTGGCATCAGGCAGGCGATGGTGGATGGCGATGCGGCTATGCCGACCTGGCCGTGCTGGTATTCCGCGACGGCCTGCAGATCGGACAGTGCCGTGTCAAAGTCCGATAAAAGTCGCTCGGCCACCGGCAAAAAGCGTTCCCCTTCTGGGTTGAGCAATACCCGCCGCGTGGTTCGATCCAGCAATGTCAGGCCGCTTTGCTGTTCCAGCTGTTTGATGGTGGCGGTCAGCGATGACTGAGTCAGGTGCAGGTGCTTGGCGGCTTCGGTAAAGCTGCCCTGGTGAGCGACAGCGACAAAGGCCCGCAGGTGCCGGATTGAAATATTATTCGCCATTACTTATTAATCTATAAAATTTTAGCGTTTGAATGATAAATGTGAATTCTGCATCATAGTTCACATACAGACAATCCCGCGCATCCCTGCGCAAGCGATGCGATAACGAGGACCCGCGAGCCCATGATCCCGCACATCAGGCACACTGACACCACGGCGACCCTTTACCTGGAGTTTATCGAGCAGTTACAACAACAGGGGTTTGGCGGCGATACCAACCCGGATTATGCCAACCGGGTGGTGCAGTCCACCGACAACAGCATCTACCAGCTGCTGCCGCAGGCGGTGGTCTATCCGGCCGGTGTCGAGGATCTGATGCTGATCGCGCGGCTCTCGAATCAGCCTCGCTTCAGCAGCATACGCATGAGTGCGCGCGGTGGTGGTACCGGGACCAATGGTCAGTCGCTCAGCGATGGCCTGATTGTCGATATCTCCCGGCACATGAACCGGATCATTGAAATCAATGTCAAGGAACGCTGGGTGCGGGTGCAGGGCGGGGTGGTCAAGGATCAGCTCAATGCTGCGCTCAAGCCCCATGGCCTGTTTTTTGCCCCTGAGCTGTCCACCAGCAATCGCGCCACCCTGGGTGGCATGATCAATACAGATGCCAGCGGTCAGGGATCCTGCCTGTACGGCAAGACGCGCGACCATGTGCTTGAGCTGCGCTCGGTGCTGCTGGATGGCAGCTTCTGGGAGTCAAAGCCGCTGACGGAGGCCAAGCTGCAGAAGATCCAGGCGCGGGACGACCTGGTGGGTGAGGTGCACCGTCTGGTGGACGGCATCTACGCCGAGAAAAAGGAGCTGATTGAGGCTCGCTTTCCAAAGCTGAATCGTTGCCTGACCGGCTATGATCTGGCGCATATTCGCGATGAGCAGGGGCGTTTCGACCTCAATTCGGTGTTGTGCGGATCAGAAGGCTCGCTGGCCTTTATTGCCGAGGCCAAGCTGAATGTCCTGCCGATTCCCAAATATTCCGCCCTGGTCAATATCAAGTACGACAGCTTTGAAAGCTCGTTGCGCGATGCCAAGGCGCTGACGGCCTGGGGCCCGACGTCGCTCGAAACCGTGGATTCCCGAGTGCTGAACCTGGCCATGGGCGATATTGTCTGGGACTCGGTGCGTGACTATTTCCCGCACAACGCAGGTGAGCCCAGCATTCAGGGCATCAACCTGGTGGAATATACCGGGGACGATGAAGCGCAGCTGCGTGATGACGTGGCCAAGTTGGTGGCGCATCTGGAGGAGGTGAGCGGTCAGCCAGGCAGGAGTTTCGGTCATACGGTGGTCTTTGGTGCCGCCGAGATCGGCAAGATCTGGGGTATGCGCAAGAAGGCTGTGGGTCTGCTGGGAAATGCGGAGGGGGACCGGCGCCCGATTCCCTTCGTTGAGGATACGGCCGTACCGCCGGAAAATCTGGCGGACTTCATCATGGAGTTCCGTGCCGTGCTGGACCAGCGTGGCCTGACCTATGGCATGTTTGGTCATGTGGATGCCGGCGTGCTGCATGTGCGCCCGGCCATCGACATGAAGGATCCGGCGCAGGAGGGCATGATTCGCGAGGTCACCGATGAGGTGGTACGGCTGACGCAGAAATACAAGGGCTTGCTCTGGGGTGAGCACGGCAAGGGCGTGCGTTCCGAATACGCGCCTGAATTCTTCGGTGAGCTGTACCCTGAATTGCAGCGCATCAAGGGCGCATTTGACCCGCATAACCAGCTCAACCCCGGCAAGATCGCGACACCGATGATCGAGGGCGCGCAGCTGCTGAAAATCGACGAAGTACCCACCCGGGGACAGCATGACCGGCAGATCGGCGAAGCGGTGCGCAAAAGCTATGATTCGGCCATGAACTGTAACGGCAATGGCGCCTGCTTCAACTATGATCCCAATGACGCCATGTGCCCGTCCTGGAAAGGCACCCGCGAGCGGATTCATTCACCCAAGGGACGCGCGTCGCTGGTGCGTGAATGGTTGCGCCTGATGTCGAATCAGGGGGTGGATCTGAACGAGGCCGGCGCGCAGGTGCGCAATTCCTCGTTTGTTAGAGGGTTGCCGCAGCGCATTCGCAACAGCCTGCGCAAGCGTCGCGGCGAGTATGACTTTTCCAACGAGGTGCATGCATCCATGATGGGCTGCCTGGCCTGCAAGTCCTGCGTGGGTCAGTGCCCCATCAAGGTCAATGTGCCGGATTTCCGCGCCCGCTTTCTGGAAGTTTATTACGGCCGCTATCTGCGCCCGGTGAAGGACTATGTGGTCGGTAGCCTCGAATACATGATTCCGACCCTGGCCCGCTTTCCGGGGCCCTACAACTGGGCCATGCAAAACGTGCTGATGAAGCGCTTCTTCAGCCGTCAGGTCGGCATGGTGGACAGCCCGGCCATCTCAACCAGTGATCTGCAGTCGGGCCTGCGCCGGCGAGGTATTGAGCTGGCGACGCCTGAACTGGTTCAGGGTCTGTCCGACGCCCAGCGCAGCAAGGCGGTGGTCATCGTGCAGGATGCCTTCACCAGTTACTTCGAAACCGGACTGGTACTGGATCTTGTGGACCTTCTTAGCCGGCTGGGCTTCTATGTGCTGGTGGCGCCGTTTCGGCCAAACGGCAAGCCGCTGCATGTGCATGGCTTTATGGGGGCATTTGAGAAGGCAGCGCGACAAAATGCCAGCATGCTCAATGCCCTGGCCGGCAGCGGCCTGCCGCTGGTGGGTATAGATCCGTCCATGACCCTGACGTACCGGCAGGAGTACGCCTATGCGCTGAAGTCAGACGAACTGCCGCCGGTGCGCCTGATACAGGAGTGGCTGGTTGAGCAGCAAGAGGTGCTGGACGCTGCCCGCAAAGGCATGCCGGCGGCCCATTTCAAGCTGCTGGCGCACTGTACCGAAAAGACCTCGGCGGCGCCGTCCATACGCAGCTGGCAGCAGATATTTTCGGCGCTGGGCCAGCGTCTGGAACTATTGTCGGTGGGCTGCTGCGGCATGTCCGGCACCTATGGTCACGAGAGTGCCAACCTGGAAACCTCGCGGCGTATCTATGATCTGAGCTGGCGGGAGCCGGTGAATGATGCACAGAACCATGAGCGTCTGGTCGCCACGGGCTATTCGTGTCGCAGCCAGGTCAAGCGTTTTGATGAGCAGGAAATACCCCATCCGGTGCAGGCCCTGCTGGAACAGCTCTGTCAGGCCCGGGCCTGATCGCCGACCTTGAGTTGAATGTGATTGAGTGCGATTAAAAAAGGCGCCCGTGCAAAACACGGGCGCCTTTTTTGCGGGGGAAGGGGTTACCCTGTTCGCAGCTTACTTTTCAACGAAAGCGCGTTCGATGACGTAGTGGCTCTGTTCGCCATGGCGCGATTCGCTAAAGCCCCAGTCATTCAGAATGTCGCAGGTTTCCTTGAGCATGCTCGGGCTGCCGCAGATCATGAAGCGGTCATCCTCGAGGGTAGGCTGTGGCAGCCCCAGGTCGCGGAACAGCTTGCCGCTGCGCATCAGGTCTGTCAGGCGACCCTGGTTGCGGAATGGCTCGCGGGTGACCGTCGGGTAGTACAGCAGCTTTTCGCGGATTTCTTCGCCGAAAAATTCGTTGTTGGGCAGTTCTTCCAGTATGGTCTGCTGATAGGCCAGCTCGGATACGGAGCGAACGCCATGGGTCAGAATCACGCGGTCGTACAGCTCATAAATTTCCGGGTCGCGGATAATGCTCATGAAAGGGGCAAGGCCGGTACCGGTGCTGAGCAGGTAAAGATTACGCCCGGGCAGCAGATGATCGGCTACCAGCGTGCCTGTGGGCTTGCGGCTGATCAGCACTTCGTCACCTACTTGCAGGCGCTGCAGGTGAGAGGTGAGCGGGCCGTCCTGTACCTTGATGCTGAAAAATTCCATTTCGTCTTCGTAGTTGGCACTGGCAATACTGTAGGCGCGCATCAGCGGGCGCCCTTCGAGCTCCAGCCCGATCATGGTGAAATGGCCGTTCTTGAAGCGAAAACCCGGATCACGGGTTGTGGTGAAACTGAACAGGGTTTCGTTCCAGTGGTGTACGGCGGTAACCTTTTCGCGGTTGAGATTGCTCATTGTGCCTTTTCCTTCACCCTAATCGGCGATGCTTATAACCTAATGACAGCAAGAGTAGCGCTATCTATAACCAGCTGTAAAAATGAATTTTTCAATAACCTTTATCGGTTTTAGCGATTATGAAGTACACCCTGCGTCAACTTCAGGTGTTTCTGGCCGCTGCCCACAGCCAGAACATCACCCGCGCAGCCGAGGAACTGGCAATGTCGCAGTCCGCTGCCAGTGGGGCCCTGCGCGAGCTGGAAACCCATTTCGACATTCAGCTGTTCGACCGTGTGGGCAAGCGTCTGCAACTGAATGAACTGGGCCGTCTGCTGCAGCCCCGCGTCGAGGCACTGCTGGCCCAGGCGCTGGAGCTGGAAACGGCGCTGCAGCAGCATGCCGAAGCCGGGCCGCTGAAAGTCGGTGCCACGCTGAGCATTGGCAATTATCTGGCGGTCGGTATCATGGCGCGCTACATGGTGGATCACCCCGATGCCAGGGTCTCTCTGGATGTGGAGAACACGGCGATCATTGCCGACAAGGTGCGTAATTACGAGCTGGATATCGGCCTGGTCGAAGGTGAGGTCCAGCATGCGGATCTGGAGGTTATTCCCTGGCGCGAAGATGAGCTGGTGGTGTTCTGCGCCGCTGATCATGCCCTGGCGCGCTGTAGCGAACTGAGCGATGAGCAGTTGCTGGCGGTACCCTGGATACTGCGCGAAGCCGGTTCAGGCACGCGGCAGGCGTTCGATCGTGCGCTGTACGGGCTGATGCCGCAGCTGCATATTCTGCTTGAGCTGCAGCATACCGAAGCGATCAAGCGGGCGGTGCAGGCAGGGCTCGGGGTGGGCTGCCTGTCCCGGGTCACGCTGGAGGATGCCTTTCGCCGCGGAGACCTGGTGCCGCTTAAGGTACCGGGGCGGGACTTCAGGCGGCTGTTTTACTTTGTCATTCACCGGCAAAAATACCGCAGCGCGGGGTTGGTGCGCTGGATTCAGCTCTGTCGTGAAAGTTAAGCCTTCTTGGTGCTGTCATCGGGTGGCGCACTGGATGGTGCTGCACGCTTGAAGGCGCTGAATATATCCAGCGGCAGCGGAAATACGACGGTGTTGCTGTGGGCGCCGGCGATCTCGGTCAGGGTCTGCAGATAGCGCAGCTGCAAGGCCTGTGGCTGGGTCGCGAGAATATTGGCAGCATCCAGCAGTTGTTGCGACGCTTCGAATTCCCCCTTGGCATGAATCACCTTGGCGCGTCTTTCCCGCTCCGCCTCAGCCTGGCGTGCAATGGCGCGAATCATGCTCTCATCAAGGTCGACATGCTTGAGCTCGACATTCGATACCTTGATGCCCCAGGCGTCGGTTTGTTTGTCGAGTATGGCCTGGATGTCGGCGTTGAGTTTTTCGCGACCGGCCAGCATGTCGTCGAGTTCGTGTTGCCCCAGCACTGAACGCAAGGTGGTTTGAGACAACTGGCTGGTGGCTTCAAGAAAGTTCTCTACCTGGATGATGGCGCGCTCCGGGTCGACAACGCGGAAGTAAACCACTGCGTTGACCTTGACCGAGACGTTGTCGCGGGAGATGACATCCTGGGTGGGGACATCCATGACGACGGTGCGCAGGTCGACGCGGACCATTTGCTGCACCAGCGGCACCACGATGATCAGCCCGGGTCCCTTCACCCTGTAGAAGCGGCCGAGCAGAAAAATGACGCCGCGCTGGTATTCGCGCAGAACGCGAAACATCGACAGCAGGAACAGGACGACAAGCACAATGACGGTGGTGGTGAAGTATAAGGTCATGTTTCCCTCCGCAGCTTCTTTACCGACAGGCGCAGCCCGCGCGCTGTCAGGATCTCGACGGGGTCGCCGGGTTGCAGCGGCTCAGTGCAGTCCGCTTGCCAGAGCTCGCCCCGAACCCTTACCAGTGGCTGGCCTTCGTGCAGTTCCTCGACCACGGCGTTCACACCCGTCAGGGCGTCGATTCCGGAGACGACGGCCTGGTGGCGCGAACGCCATACCATGCCGAGCATGAAAATCAGCATGGCGGCGCTGCTCAGTGCCAGTGCCAGGATCACGGGCAGCGCGATCTGGTACGCGGGCAGCTGGGTGTCCATCAGGATAATGGAGCCGACGACGAATGCGATCAGGCCGCCGAGCCCCAGCACGCCGAAACTTGGCGCAAAGGCCTCGGCCACCATCAGGGCCACGCCCAGTATGACAAGCCCGAGACCGGCATAGCTCACCGGCAGTACCTGAAAGGCATAGAGTGCCAGCAGGATGCAGACTGCACCGACGATGCCGGGCAGGCCCACGCCCGGATTGGAGAACTCGAAAATCAGCCCGTAGATGCCAAGCAGCATCAGCACGTAGGCGACGTTGGGGTTGGTGATGACTGCCAGGAACTCGCTGCGCCAGTCGGGCTGGAGTTCGACACGGGGGGCGTCGGCGAGCTTGAGCGTTCTGTTCTGGCCGGCAATGTTGACCGTGCGTCCCTCAAGCTGGGCGATGAGGTCGTCCAGATCGCTGGCGATCAGGTCGATGACCCCCAGCTCCATGGCCCGACTGGACGCGATGCTGGCGCCCTGGCGCACCGCTTGTTCGGCCCAGTCGCCGTTGCGGCCACGCAGCTCGGCGAGACCCCTGATATAGGCCACAGCATCATTGATCAGCTTGCGTTCCATCGCCGTGCCCGGCGCATTGGCGGCTGTGTCTTTGTCGTCAGTGGCGCCGTTCTGCCCGTCGCGCTCAGGTTGTGATGCGGGCAGCGTGGGCGACGCGATCTGCACCGGTGTCGCGGCACCAAGGTTGGTTGCGGGGGACATGGCTGCAATGTGACAGGCATAGAGCACATAGGTCCCGGCGCTGGCGGCCCGGGCACCGCCAGGGTGTACGTAGCCGATCACGGGTATGGGCGAGCCGAGGATGTTGCGGACCAGGTCACGCATGGACAGGTCGAGCCCGCCTGGCGTATCGATGCGAATGATCACCGCGCGCGCGCCGGCTTTAGCAGCGTCGTCGATGCCGCGGCTCAGATAATCGGTACTGGCGGGGCCCAGTACTCCCTTGAGGTCAAGCACCCAAATGCCGCCGGACACGGGTGGAGGAGCGGCAGAGAAGGGCGTCAACGTGCAGGTCAGGCCGAACAGCAGCAACAGGAGCGACAGCAGACGCAGGTATTTCGCACAGGCTGACTGGGTTTGCATACCTTCAGTATAGATGTCCCGCTCCAATTCAGATCCGCGCTCAGTCAAGGTGCGCCGGGGCGACAGCACAGGTTCATGTTGGCTGTGGTATAAGGCGCCATCTCTTGTTGGATGGATCGCTTGGTATGTGGCAGGTTTTTCTTCAGTTCCTGATGCTCGGGTGCATCAGCTTCGGCGGTCCGGCCGCCCATATCGGTTATTTTCGCAACCGTTTCGTGGAACGGCTCGAATGGCTCGATGACAAGGCATTCGCCGATCTCCTGGCGCTGTGCCAGTTTCTGCCGGGCCCGGCCTCCAGTCAGTTGGGGTTCGCGATCGGTTACCGGTGCGCCGGTCTTGGCGGCGCACTCTGTGCGTTCGCAGGATTTACATTACCTGCGCTGCTGCTCATGTTGCTGCTGGGCAGTGGAGGGGGATGGTTGGTGCAGCAGTCCTGGTTCGACGGTCTGCTGCACGGCCTAAAGCTGCTGGCATTTGTTGTCGTGGCCGATGCTGTTTTGGGTATGTTTCGAAGCTTCTGCCGGCGTCGTGGTGCGGCCGCCATTGCTGTCCTCAGCGCGGCGGCGCTACTTTGTGTGCCGGGAATCATCACACAGCTGCTGGTGCTGTTGCTGGCGGCAGGTCTCGGGGCCGCTTTGCTGCTCCAGCGCAGTGCTGAGGGCCTGATGCCAGATCAGGGCGGTGCCAATTACTGGGCGCTGGGCGGCTTTGCGGTCTTGCTGTTGCTGGCCCTGGCTGTTCCCGCAACGGGCCTGCCAGGTCTGGTCGGCGACTTCTACACCGCCGGCAGCCTAGTGTTCGGCGGCGGTCATGTGGTGCTGCCGTTGCTGCAGGGGCTGGTCGGAGATGCACTGGCGCCGGATCGTTTCCTGCTCGGATACGCGGCGGCGCAGGCCGTCCCAGGCCCGATGTTCACCCTTGCGACCTTCCTTGGCTACGAGCTCGCACCGGGAGCGCCACTGGCCGGTGCGTTGCTGGCAACCCTGGCCGTTTTTCTGCCGGGGTTTCTGCTACTGCTTGGCGTGCTGGGGCGCTGGCATCGTCTGGTATCGCAGCCGCAGCTGTGCGGTGCAATTGCCGGCGTCAATGCGGCGGTGGTCGGGCTGTTGCTGGCGGCACTCTACCAGCCGGTATTCGTCAGCGCGATACTGTCCGGACAGGACCTGGCGCTGGCCCTGGTCGGCTTCTTTCTGCTGCGGGGCCTTGGTCTTGGGGTGATCTGGCTAGTGCCACTGGCCATGCTTGCCGGCGTTGCGACGGGGTACGCGTAACGCTTCCCTGTCACGGTTTGGGCTTTCGTGCCAGAAACCGGTCGAGCTGGTTGGCGAAGGCCTGGCGATCGGCATTGCCGAGTGCAGCCGGTCCTCCGGTCTGAATGCCGGAACTGCGCAGGGTATCCATAAAGTCGCGCATCGACAGGCGCTGACGGATATTTTCCCGTGTATAGAGCTCGCCCCGGGGGTTGAGCGCCCAGGCGTTCTTGTCAATGACCTCGGCTGCCAGTGGAATATCGGCCGTGATGACCAGGTCGCCGGGCTGGAGCTTGCTGACAATGGTGTTGTCGGCAACATCAAACCCGCTGGCGACCTGTATGGAATCGATCAGGTTACCGGGCGGCGTACTCATGAACTGGTTGGCGACCAGCGTTGTGCGCGTGTTGGTACGCTGCGCCGCACGGAACAGGATATCCTTGATGATTTTGGGGCAGGCGTCGGCGTCGACCCATATGTGCATGCTGAGGGTGCTCCTTAAAGTCGCGGTGGGCGAAAATGTCCGTGTGGGCCCTATTATCCGACGTTACCCTGCCTTGGTGGTAGTGCATTTGTGTCGCCGATCATCGATCATGGCATTTTTACGGTGGCCTGTGGGCGGCTTATATTCACTTCAAGGAGTCAGTGATGGACGATCTTTTACCCGAGCTGTGTGATCATTTCGAAGCGCTGGTACAGGTGGTTGAACCCATGTTCGGCAGTTTCGGCGGTCGTGGTGCCTTCGGTGGCGAGATTGTCACCATCAAGGCATTTGAGGATAACTCCCGAGTACGTGAGCAGGTGGCGCTGCCGGGTGAAGGCAAGGTGCTGGTGGTGGACGGTGGCGGTTCCATGCGCCGGGCCATGCTGGGCGACATGCTGGCCGAAAAGGCCGCCGATAACGGTTGGGAAGGCATCGTGATTTATGGCTGTATTCGCGATGTCAACGCAATTGCCGATCTGGACCTGGGTGTGCAGGCGCTGGGCAGTCATCCCATGAAAACCGAGAAGCGGGGCCTTGGCGATGTCAATGTGCCGGTGACCTTTGGCGGAGTCACCTTCCGCCCGGGTGAATACGTCTACGGTGACAACAATGGGCTGCTGGTCAGTCCGCGCAAGCTTGAACTGCCGCACGACTGAGCCCGGTTGTGCCCGTGGCCAGCAAGCGTGTGGCGCTGGTTGGTCCCCTTTTTCTGGCCGTTTGTTACAGGCTGCCAGTCTCGTGGTTTTCAATATTTTTCATGCGTTTAGTCATTCGGCCATCGCGGTCACGGGTCAATGGCGCGTGAGGGTTGCCCGGGGGGGACCTGAGTCAGGCGTCTACACTGAGGATGCGGACCCAGCTGTGTCGCTGTTCATGTTGGATTCAACAACCGGGCGCACCATGGGCGTGTGCTGCATGGCATAGTCCGGGCGGGGTTCCGGTCCATGGCAACGGAGGCGGATGAATGAAGACGGCTGATGTACTGGTAATAGGCGCGGGCCCCTGTGGTCTGTTTCAGGTGTTTGAGCTTGGCCTGCAGGGGCTTGGTGCCATTGTGGTTGAGGCGCTGGACCAGCCGGGGGGGCAGTGTGCCGAGCTTTATCCGCAAAAGCCCATTTTCGATATTCCCGCTATCCCTGAAATCAGCGGTGCACAGCTGACGCAAAACCTGATGCGCCAGATCGAACCCTTTAAAGCGCAGTTCTGCTTTGGTGAGCGTATCGAGGCGCTTGAGCCGCGCGGCGAGCGCTTCTGGCTGCGTGGCAGCCGAGGAACCGAGTTTGATGTTGCCGCCGTGGTGATCGCAGCCGGTGCCGGTGCCTTTCAGCCCGTGCGGCTCAAGCTGGACGGTGTCGAGGCTTTCGAGGGACGTCAGCTGTTTTACGCGGTCAAGGACAGGGCGCAGTTTCGCAACAGGGATCTGGTGATTTTTGGGGGCGGCGATTCGGCGCTGGACTGGGCGCTGTCTCTGGTGCCAGAGGCACGCTCCGTGGTACTGGTGCATCGTTCTGAGCGTTTTCGGGCTCAGTCTGCGCTGGTGGATCAGATGCATGAGCTTTGTGCGCAGGGACACATGCGTTTCGTGGCCGGGCGGGCAAGCAGTTATCGTCAGACCAACGGCGATCTGTCCGCGGTAGAACTGGCTGACAGTGAAGGCGGGAAGCAGTGGCTGGAGGCGGACAGTCTGCTGGTATTCTTTGGCATGGTGCCTGATCCGGGGCCTGTCAAGCACTGGGGGCTGGCCATGGAGGCCAATCAGGTGCAGGTTGGCACCGAGCGCTTTGAAACCTCCATCCCGGGCGTATTCGCCATCGGCGATATCAATACTTATCCCGGCAAGAAAAAGCTGATTCTAAGCGGTTTTCATGAGGCGGCGCTGGCCGCCTTTGCCATCAAGGCCCGGCTGGAGCCTGGCAAGAGGGTGCATCTGCAATACACCACCACCAGCCCGTTGCTACGCCGGCGTCTGGGAGTTGAGGCTGATCGCGATTAAGGCGCCGCCTGTCTTGATGTGCCTGCGCGGGCTCAACCGGTCTTGCTGATCAACTGATGCTGCATGCGCGGGTTGTTGAGCATGTCGGCCAGGCTGTACTGGCCAAGGCTTGCCATAAAGGCGCGTTGCGCCTCGGCCAGGGCATTTTGCAGGTTGCAGATGCCGGCCAGGCGGCAGGGCTGGGATTCGCAATCAATCAGCGGAGCGGTGCCTTCGCTCTGGCTGACGATGGCGCCAAGGTTGATGTCTGCTGGAGGTAGGTTGAGCTTGAGGCCGCCATTTTTCCCGCGATAGGTTTTCAGATGCCCGCTTTTGGACAGCGCATGTACCACCTTGCGCAGGTGCTCTACCGATATCTGATAAAAGTCGGCAATCTCGTGCAGTGTTGTCAGGCGATCGTTGTTGATCGCGACATAAAACAGTACCCGCAGGGTGTAGTCCGTGAAGCGACTCAGTTGCATCGTAGTATCCCTAAAATGTTTTATAAATATACGTTGGTCTGCCGGGGTGCTGCAACTTTGCCGTCTTGCACCGGCTGACGCATTACTGCATTCTTTGCCGCCTTGGGAATTATAAGGGAGCTGTCGTGTACAAACTGCTGATTTTCGACTGGGATGGAACCGTCATCGATTCTGCAGCTCGAATTATTTCGAGTATGCAGCGTTCCGCATTTGACCTGGGCCTGGACCCACTGGATGCTGAAGCGATCCGCAATATTATCGGTCTTGGCTTGCCCGAGGCGATACGGGCTCTGGTGCCGGGTATCGATGTTGTGGGCATTGAGGCGATGCGCGAGCGTTATGCGCACTATTATGTGTCCGGCGACGACACCCCCGCTCACCTGTTCGCGGGAGCCCGTAGCACGCTCGAAAACCTGCATCGCAAGGGATATCGGTTAGCCGTGGCGACCGGCAAGAACCGGCGTGGACTGGATCGGGTGTTTGCGCAGACGGGGCTGGGCAGTCTGTTTGAGCTGTCCCGCTGTGCTGATGAGACCACCTCCAAGCCCGACCCGCATATGCTGCACGAGATATTGCAGCAAACCGGCGTCAGTGTCGCTGAGGCGCTGATGGTGGGCGATACCGAATATGATCTGGAAATGGGGCGTCGGGCGGGTATGGCGACCGTTGCCGTGAGCTATGGTGCGCACCACATTGACCGACTCAAGCCCTGGCGTCCGGTGCTGGAAATAGACAATTTCCCGGAGCTTGAACATTGGCTCGACGGACTGAATAAAACCTGACAGGAGCACCTCGTGGCGGATAACCCCTGGGACGAAAAAATGGATGACAAGTTGCAAGCGACGGTGGACAAGGCGCAGGAAGGTGGCAAGCGCGAATGGCGCCTGATTGAAAAACTGCTGATGGGGTTGCATGCAGAGCAGCGCCGCAGCCGGCGTTGGGGCATCTTTTTTAAACTGCTGACCTTTGCGTATCTGTTCGGGATCCTGGCCATCTTCCTGGTGGGCAAGGACGTGGGGCATGATGTACTGGTCAAGGAGCACACGGCGATTATTGATGTGCGCGGGCCCATCGCCGATGGCGAAGAGGCCAGTGCCGACAAGCTGGTCGGGGCCTTGCGTTCTGCGTTCAAGGAGCCCAAATCACGTGCCGTGATCATGCGTATCAACAGCCCCGGCGGCAGTCCGGTGCAGTCGGGGTATGTCTATGACGAAATCAAGCGTCTGCGGGGGCTCTATCCGCAAAAGAAACTCTATGCCGTCATCAGCGATATAGGTGCATCGGGCGCCTATTATATTGCGGCTGCAGCGGATGAAATTTACGCTGACAAGGCCAGTCTGGTGGGATCCATCGGGGTGACCTCTGCGGGCTTTGGTTTTGTCGAGCTCATGGACAAGCTGGGCATTGAGCGCCGCGCCTTGGTTTCTGGTGAGCACAAAACCTTTCTGGATCCCTTCAGTCCGCTGAAAGACAGCGAACGGCGCTTCTGGGAGGAAGTGCTTGGTACCACCCATCAGCAGTTCATCAATAAGGTGCGTGAGGGGCGTGGTGACCGCCTTAAGGGGGATGAGCGTGTGTTCAGCGGTTTGGTCTGGACGGGCGAGCAGGCGCTGAAGCTGGGGCTTGTTGATGGTCTTGGCAGCAGCAGCATGGTGGCGCGGGATATCGTGGGTGAGGAAGAGCTGGTTCAGTACGGCTCCAAGCTATCGCCACTGGAAAAACTGATCGACCGGCTCGGTGTCAGTTTCTCCAAATCCATGGCCGCCGAGCTGGGGCTTGGGGGCATGGGCGGGCTGCGCTAATCGACAGCCCCCCATCATTGGGGCTATGAGGGAGGCCAGGCCTCCCTTTTTGCTGGCTGCGATTTGATTCAGAGTACCTGGACACCGGCATTTTCCAGCATGCGAACCAGACGTATCAGTGGCAATCCGATCAGGCTGTTGGGGTCATCGCCCTCCAGGCGCTCAAACAGCGCAATACCGAGCCCTTCCGCCTTAAAGCTGCCAGCGCAATGATAGGGCTGTTCCCGTTGCAGATAGTGCTCTATCTGTTGCTCGCTCAAGCGACGAAAGTGCACGTAAAAGTCAATCGCATCGATCTGGCTATGCTGGCTGTTGCTGTTCAGCAGGCACAGGCCCGTGATGAAACGTACGCTGCGACCCGATGCGCGCCGTAACTGCGCGAACGCCCGGTCGTGCGTCAGCGGTTTGCCGATGATGTCTCCATCCAGCACGGCGACCTGATCGGAACCGATGATAAGTGCGTTAGGGGTCGTTTTGGCGACGGCACGGGCTTTGTCCAGCGCCAGGCGCCGTACCAGATTTTCAGCGGACTCGCCGGGGTGGGCGGCTTCGTCAATATCGGGGCTGATGCATTCATAGGGCAGCTGTAATTTGTCGAGCAGGGCGCGCCTGTAGACGGAGCTCGATGCCAGGATCAGTTTATTCATCATTGAATGCCATTTCAGCGTTACAGGGGATTCTATCCGGCGTAGAATACTAACCCGAATTAATCCTGTGGAAGACCCCTGTTTTTCTTTGACAGTCAGGGTTTTGCACCCTAGAATTGCGCGCTTATGTCGTACGGACCATTACCGAAAAGAGTTGACCCGCGAAAGCTTGCCGAACGGGAAGTACGTATCCAGGGGCTTGCCAGCCTGAATGGAATGCCGCGCTTGCAGTCTTATCTCGTTGAGAAAGACGGTGAGATCACCGTGGATCTTCTGTTTTCGCTGGATCCGCAACGTATTCGTACTGTTTCCGGCAGTGCTGAAGGCAGGGTCCAGATGGCGTGTCAGCGTTGTCTGGAGCCCGTCGAGGTTGACGTCGAAGCCAGCTTTAATCTGGCAGTCGCGCCCAGCGAGGAAGTGGCTAAAACATTGCCACGTCATTATGATCCGCTGATCGTTGAGGATGAAGATGTCGAGCTCTGGTCTGTCGTGGAGGAGGAGTTAATCCTCAACCTCCCGGTAGTGCCTTATCATGACGACTGTAGTATTCAGACCTCTTTCGGGGAAGTCGCCCCGGAAGATGTGAAGCCCAAAAAACCTAACCCGTTCAGTGTATTGGCCAAGCTGAAGGCCGACGCTGACAAGAGTTGAACTAGGAGTTATCTCACCATGGCAGTACAGAAGAACAAAAAGTCCCGGTCTAAGCGTGACATGCGTCGTTCCCATGACGCTCTGGGCACCCCGAGTCTTTCTGTTGAAGCCACCACTGGCGAAACTCATATGCGTCACCACGTGAGCGCCGATGGTTTTTACCGTGGTCGTCAGGTTGTTACCAAGCAGGACGAAATCTAAGCTTGTCCGGCTTTTATACCATTGCGGTTGATGCGATGGGTGGGGACTTCGGTCCCCGCGTTACGGTTCCCGCCACCGTTGAGGCGCTAGAGCGATACCCCCGTCTGACCATTAAACTGGTTGGTCAAACTGATTCCTTTACTCCCTACCTGCGTGATATCCCGGCATCCGTGCGCGAACGGCTGCAGTCTGTTCAGGCTGATGGCGTTATTGCCATGGATGAAAAGCCTTCCCATGCGTTGCGCAAAGGACAGAACACGTCTCTTGGTATAGCGTTGCAGCTGGTCGCCGATGGTCAGGCCAATGCCTGTGTCAGTGCCGGTAATACCGGCGCGCTGATGGTCATCGGCCGTCGCGTGCTGCGTATGCTGGAAGGTATCGACCGGCCGGCCATCGTCACTGCTGTGCCTACGCAGGACGGGCACTGCTACATGCTCGACCTGGGTGCCAATGTGGATTGCTGCGCCGAGCATTTGTTGCAGTTTGCCATTATGGGCTCTGTCATGACCCAGGCGGTGGATGGACTTGCCGCGCCCCGTGTTGGATTGCTGAATATCGGTCAGGAGGCAATCAAGGGTAATGAGCAGGTCAAGCTCGCGTCCACGCTGATCAAGGCGTATGGGCGGCTTAACTATATTGGCTATGTGGAAGGTGATGATATTTTCGCCGGGAAAGCCGATGTGGTGGTCTGTGACGGCTTTGTGGGCAATATTGCTCTCAAGAGTAGCGAGGGTGTTTCCCGGCTGGTTGCGCATGGGCTGGGTGCGGCGTTTAGGCGCACTCTTTATCGGCGCATGCTTGCCTGGCTGGCGCGCCCGGTGTTGAAGGAGCTGCAGCAGCAGCTCGATCCGTCTCGGCGTAACGGTGCGAGTTTGCTGGGGCTGCAGGGTATCGTAGTCAAGAGCCATGGTGGGGCGGGCCGTGCCTGCTTTGGTTACGCGATCGATGAAGCGGTGGCCGAAGTAAAGATGGATGTGCCAAGTCGAATCAGCGAGCAGCTTGCTGCGTCTCTCGTCTGAGTGCCTATACTGTGTTCCGATGTGTCGGGTTAAGGCGGCTCGCGGGGCGGTTCGGTCTGCCAAGCATCCGTTATTCATGTAAACTACCGCTCCTTTATGCCCGTAGGGCGGTTATCGCAATAAGATTGCAAAGACGAGGAATCCATGTCGCAGGCGCTTGCTTTTGTTTTCCCCGGACAGGGTTCCCAGCATTTGGGTATGCTGGCTGAACTCTCCGAACAGTATCCTGTTATTCAGGAAACCTTTGCCGAGGCGTCCCAGGCGCTGGGGTATGATCTCTGGGCGCTGGTGCAGCAGGGGCCTGAGGACGAACTTAACAAGACTGAAGTGACCCAGCCGGCGCTGCTGGCTGCCGGCGTCGCATTATGGCGCCTGTGGCAGCAGCAGGGCGGTGCCACGCCCGCGCTGATGGCCGGCCACAGCCTGGGCGAATACACAGCCCTGGTGTGCGCAGGCGTACTCGGTTTTGCAGATGGCGTGCGCCTGGTGCAATTGCGCGGCCGTTTCATGCAGGAAGCTGTACCTGCGGGTACGGGTGCGATGGCAGCCATTCTGGGGCTGGACGATGCGGCCATCGCTAGTGCCTGTGAGGCGGCTGCGCAGGGGCAGGTTGTCTCGCCGGTAAACTTCAATTGCCCGGGGCAGGTTGTCATCGCCGGTGAAAAGGACGCAGTTGAGCGCGGTATGGAAGCCTGCAAGGCGGCGGGCGCCAAGCGTGCGATTCCGCTGCCGGTGAGTGTGCCGTCTCACTGTGAGCTGATGCGTCCTGCTGCCGAGCAGATGGCGCCAGTGCTGGCGGACATTGCCCTGAACGCGCCGCAGATTCCGGTGCTGCAGAACGTTGACGCTGCGAAGCCGGAGACGCTGGAACAGATCCGGGAGAACCTGCTGGCGCAGTTATACAGTCCAGTGCTCTGGACCCGTACGGTGCAGGCCATGGTTGATGCCGGTGTTGAAACGCTGGTCGAGTGTGGTCCTGGCAAGGTATTGTCCGGCTTGAACAAGAAGGTGCACAGGGCATTGAATGTGGTTGCGATTAACGAGCCCGCAGGCCTTGCCAAGGCACTGGGCGAATAAAAATCGATAAGGGACAACAGATGAGTATCGAAGGTAAAGTGGCGCTGGTGACCGGCGCCACACGTGGAATCGGCAAGGCAATTGCGCATGATCTGGGTAGCCAGGGCGCCATCGTGGTGGGTACGGCAACCAGCGAATCCGGTGCCCAGACCATCAGCGCCTACCTCAGTGAAGCAGGCGTCAAAGGCATGGGTCTGGTGCTGGATGTGTCCAGTACCGAGTCAGTTGAGCAGGTTATCAAGCGCATTCAGGATGAGTTTGGTGCGGTTGAGATCCTCGTCAATAATGCCGGTATCACCCGTGATAATCTGATGATGCGCATGAAGGAAGATGAGTGGGATTCGGTGTTGAATACCAATCTCACCTCGGTTTATCGTGTCGTCAAGGCTTGCCTGCGGGGTATGACCAAGGCACGCTGGGGGCGCATTATCAGTGTCAGCTCGGTGGTGGCATCCATGGGTAATGCGGGGCAGGCGAACTATGCCGCGGCCAAGTCCGGTATGGAAGGCTTTACGCGTGCGTTGGCGCGTGAGGTGGGGTCGCGTAATATTACGGTTAACTGCGTCGCGCCGGGCTTTATTGATACCGACATGACCAGTGGCCTGGCGGATGAGCACAAGGCCCATCTGCAGGCGCAGATTCCAATGAATCGTCTCGGTCAGCCCGAGGAGATCGCTGCCGTGGTGGGCTTCCTGGCCGGTCAGGGGGGCGCTTATGTCACTGGTGAGACAATCCAGGTCAATGGCGGGATGTACATGGCCTGAATACGGCTTATGACACAAACAATTGTTTTTTTCGGCAATATGTTGATAATTGGCCGTCAGTTTACGGTGATAATAAACGTCGCCACGCTTGCTAGGGCATGGCGGTATCTATAAAATCCCGTTTCGCATCTACAGGGTGCACGGGTTGAAAAGTATATAGGAAGAGTTATGAGCAACATTGAAGAGCGCGTAAAGAAAATCATCGCAGAACAGCTGGGCGTTAAAGGCGACGAAGTGACCAACGAAGCCTCTTTCGTTGAAGATCTTGGCGCTGACTCCCTGGACACTGTAGAGCTGGTTATGGCTCTTGAAGAAGAATTCGAAACAGAAATTCCTGACGAAGAAGCTGAAAAAATCACCACCGTACAGCTGGCAATCGATTACATCAACGCGCACCAGTAATCGACACGTTTAAGAACAAGCGAAAAGCCGCATCTATCGCAGTATAGTGCGGCTTTTCTTTTTTACGGCCAGAGTAACTGGAGGATCGCAATGTCTCGCAGGAGAGTGGTGGTTACCGGCATCGGAATGCTGACCCCGGTGGGTAATACGGTTAAAGAAACCTGGGACAATATCCTTGCTGGCAAAAGTGGCGCAGCTCCGATTGACCACTTCGATGCATCTGCGTTTGCGACACGCTTTTCGGCCCCGGTTAAGGGGTTTGATGTCAGTCAGTACATGAGTGTCAAAGACGCTCGCAAAATGGACTTGTTCATCCAGTACGGCATGGCCGCGGCCGTTCAGGCGATCGATGACTCTGGTCTGGAAGTGAACGACGAAAATTCACATCGCATCGGTTGTGCGGTGGGCTCGGGCATCGGCGGGTTGTCGATGATCGAGAAAAATCACGACGTTTTAAATGAAAGCGGTCCACGCCGCATTTCGCCATTTTTTGTGCCGGGCAGCATTATCAACATGATTGCCGGAAACCTGGCGATCAAATACGGTCTGCGTGGTCCTAATATCGCCATTACCACGGCCTGCACGACCGGTACGCACAACATTGGACATGCCATGCGCATGATTCAATACGGTGATGCTGATGCGATGATTGCCGGTGGCGCCGAAATGGCCAATACCCCCTTGGGTATCGGTGGTTTTGCCGCCGCCCGCGCGCTCTCGACCCGCAATGACGACCCGACGGCGGCAAGTCGGCCCTGGGATCGCGACCGCGATGGCTTCGTGCTCGGTGATGGTGCCGGCATTGTGGTGCTGGAAGAGTATGAATACGCCAAGGCGCGTGGTGCACGGATTTATGCGGAAATTGTGGGTTTTGGCATGAGCGACGATGCCTATCACATGACCGCTCCGCCAGAGTCTGGCGAGGGTGCCGCACGGGCCATGGAAAACACCCTGCGCGATGCGGGTATGAATCCGGATGAGCTGCATTACATCAATGCCCATGGCACCTCGACGCCGGCGGGCGATATGGCCGAGTCCAATGCAGCCAAGCGAGTGCTCGGCAGTGCCGCCTCTGCGGTGCGCATGAGCTCCACCAAGTCGATGGTGGGGCATTTGCTCGGTGCCGCCGGTGCCGTTGAAGCCATCTTCTGTCTGCTTGCAATCCGTGATCAGGTGGCGCCGCCCACCATCAATCTCGACAACCCGTCTGAGGGGTGCGACCTCAACTATGTGCCAAAGGTCGCCCAGGAATGCCGCATAGACACGGCACTGTCCAACTCCTTCGGCTTTGGTGGTACCAACGGCACTCTTGCGTTCCGCAAGATTTGATCCGCTGTCCTGCATCCCTGCCTTGCAAGGCAGGGGTGCTTTTGGCTTCGGTGTCCGTCTATGAATAAATCTCCCTTCACTCTGGTCAATGGCGTTCCTGCCGACACTGTTGCGGTAACCGATCGTGGTCTGGCATACGGTGATGGCCTGTTCGAAACTGTGCAGTTGCGCGCGGGTCGACCCCTGCTGCTGGATCTGCATCTTGAGCGTCTGCGCCATGGCTGTGAGCGCCTGTCGATCGATACCCGCAGCTTATTCTCTGAGCTTCAAAATGACCTTGAGCGGATTACCAGCCTGTGTGAATTGCAGGACTTCGGTGTACTCAAGATCGTGATCACCCGCGGAGCGGGTGGTCGTGGTTATTTGCCCCAGGCGGGCGTGTCTGCGACCCGTATTCTGCTGCTATCCGCAATGCCGGAGTATCCGGATCAGCCTGCTCAGGCAGGCGTCACCGTGCGTTGGTGTGACATGACACTGGCGCTGAATCCCCGTCTTGCCGGTATCAAGCATTTGAACCGTCTGGAGCAGGTGCTGGCGCGCAGCGAATGGAATGATCCCGCGATTCGCGAGGGCATACTGTGTGACGCCGAAGGCTTTGTCGTCGAGGGTACCATGAGCAACCTGCTCTGGGTCCGTGGTGGAATTCTGTATGCGCCGCTGCTGGATCGCTGTGGCGTGGCGGGGGTGCTGCGTACGCAGTTGCTGTTGCTTGCAGCTCGTGCTGGGATCGAGGTGGTGGAAGGGCGTTTTCACAAAACTGAACTTGAGCAGGCGGATGAAGTCATGCTGTGTAACAGTCTTATCGATATCTGGCCGGTCGTGGCGCTGGGTGCGCAGCACTGGTCGGTAGGACCTGTTACTCGACAGTTGCAGTCGCTGCTAGCAAAGGATTATCTCGCGTGTTGAAAAAGTGTATGACCCTGTTGGTGGCCGGGATGCTGCTGACCCTGCTGCTAGGTGTTTTCGTGTGGCAGCATATCAATGCCTATATCGACAGCCCGTTGCCGGTCGATGGTACTCGCACATTACTGATTGAGCGGGGCCAGGGGTTCAATCAGATCGTGGCTGATCTGGAAGCTGCGACCCTGGTCGAGCGGCCGATTTACCTGCGCATCTACGCCCGTGTTAATGGCCTGGCGCACCGCGTCAAGGCGGGTGAGTATGAAGTGGAACCGGGTTTGTCACTGCGAGCCCTGTTACAAAAAATGGTTGATGGCGACACGCTGCGCCATTTCTTTACCGTGGTCGAGGGCACCAGTTTTGCCCAGCTGCGTGAACAGCTGGCGGCCAATACGGTGCTCTTGCAGACGCTGGGTGAGCTCGATGATAGCGAGATCATGGCACAGCTCGGTGAGCCCGATAAGCACCCTGAAGGCCTGTTCCTGGCTGAAACCTACCAGTTTTTGCGTGGAATGTCGGATCTGGATCTGTTGCGCCGTGCCCGCGCGTCACTGGATGAAACCCTGGCGCGTGCCTGGGAAAAGCGCCAGGCGGAGCTGCCCTATGCATCGGTCTACGAGGCATTGATCATGGCATCAATCATCGAAAAGGAAACTGCCGTACCGCAAGAGCGCCCGCGTATCAGTGGTGTTTTCGTACGCCGGCTGCAGCAAGGTATGCGTCTGCAGACTGACCCGACGGTTATTTATGGCATGGGCGACCAATACAAGGGGAATTTGCGCCGCGCTGATCTGCTGAAACAAACGCCCTATAACACCTATGCGATCGAGGGGCTGCCGCCCACACCCATCGCCATGGTCGGGGAAGAGGCGATCGAGGCTGCCCTTAACCCGGAAGACGGTCCCTGGCTGTTCTTTGTCGCCAAGGGCGATGGCAGTCATCATTTTTCCGCTCGACTCTCCGAGCACAACTCCGCGGTACGACGTTATCAGCTCAAGCGTCGTGAAAACTACCGCTCGACGCCCGGGGGCTGACCCATGACAACGATGCGAGGGCGCTTTATTACTGTCGAGGGTACCGAGGGTGCCGGTAAAAGCAGCAATATTGATTTTATTCGACGCCAGCTTGAGACGCGGGGAATCGACGTTGTGCTCAGCCGGGAACCTGGCGGAACGCCGCTGGCCGAGGAAATTCGAGCACTGCTGCTTCGACCAAGGGAAGAAAGCGTATGCCAGGATGCAGAGCTGCTGCTGATGTTCGCAGCGCGGGCGCAGCATATCGCGGCGCTTATTCTGCCGGCACTGGAGCGGGGCAGCTGGGTGCTGTGTGATCGCTTCACCGATGCCACATTCGCCTACCAGGGCGGCGGGCGCGGGGTCGATGTGGAACGGATTCGAACGCTTGAGACCCTGGTGCAGGGCTCGCTGCGTCCCGATTGCACATTCCTGCTGGACTTGCCGGTTGAACTCGGGCTCGAGCGGGCCCGCAAGCGTTCGGTGCCGGACCGGTTCGAGCAGGAAAAGCAGGCGTTCTTTGAGCGCGTTCGCCGCAGTTATCTGCAGCGCGCCATGGCCGAGCCTGAGCGTTTTGCCGTTATCAATGCAGGCGAGGACATCGAGCAGGTCCAGCACCAGTTGCTGCCCCATCTTGACCGGTTGCAGGCGTTGCGCAATGGATGAGTCTGTACGCGCCCGAGCAGAGATTTATCCGTGGCTGAGCGAGCGCTGGGAGCACCTTGCCCGCTTGCACGTTCAGCAGCGTTTGCCCCATGCGCTGATGATCAGCGGCCCCATGGGAATAGGGAAGCGAGACTTCGCCCAGGCGCTGTCGCGCTACCTGTTATGCCAGGATTCCCGTGCCGATGCGGCTTGTGGTACCTGTCGCAGCTGTGTGCTGTTTGACAGCGGTGGCCATCCGGATCTGTTTCAGCTCTCTCCTGAGGAGGCGGGCAAGCCCATCAAGGTGCAGCAGGTACGCGACCTGACAGGCTTTTTGCACAGCACGGCGCAGCAGGGTGGTTATCGGGTAGTGATTCTGGAACCCGCGGAAGCCATGAATCCATCGTCTGCCAATGCCCTGCTTAAAACGCTGGAGGAACCCGGGCGCGATACTATCCTGTTACTGGTGACACATCGTCTGGGGCAGGTTATGCCGACCATCCGCAGTCGCTGTCAGCGGGTCGACTGTCACTTGCCTGAGCCAGAGCAGGCGACAGCCTGGCTGGCCGGGCAGTTGGCCGTGGAGCCGGAAAAGGCGAGTCAGTTATTGAGTATTTGCCTGGGGTCGCCTCTTCGTGCCCGCGAGTATATCGAGCAGGACCTGATGCAATTGCGGCGTAAATTTATTGAGGGTCTGGCCGATATACTCAAGCAGCGTCGTTCGGCGCTGGAGGTCGCACAGCAGCTTGCCAAAGAAGATCTGGAGCTTTTGCTGGGATGGTTGTATGGTTGGCTATTGGATATTGTGCGGGTTCTGGGAACCGGTGATGAGAGTTGTTTGCGTCATATCGATGCGAATAACATGCTGCGAGCCGTGTCGCGAAAAGCCGATGCTCAAACTGTTTACGCACTTTCTGACCTGGTCCATCAGGAACGGGTCAGCCTGATGCAGCGCTTGAATCCCAACCGTCAATTGCTACTGGAGCGTATATTGTTGAGTTGGTCGGCGCTGGTGAGATAAAACTGAGTGGGAGCTTAGCTCGATGTCCTTAGTGCCGCGCATCAGTCATGGTATTTTGTCCTTGGCCATTCAGACCAAGGAAGAGCTTTACAAAGCGTTCATGCCGTTTGTAACCAACGGCGGACTCTTTATTCCAACGCCCCGGGCTTATCAGCTCGGTGAAGAAGTCTTCATGTTGTTAAGCCTGATGGACGAACCGGACAAGTTGCCGGTAACCGGCAAGGTTATCTGGGTAACGCCACGGGTCGCTCAGGGTGGTCGCGTGCCCGGTATCGGAATTCAGCTGTCGCCGGACGACAATACCCTGGTGCGCAAGGTTGAGACCTATCTTGCGGGCTCGCTGAACTCGGGGCGCCGCACAAACTCCATGTAAAACCCTTTATCCTGCCGAGCTTATCCCGTCTGATGTTTATTGATTCACATTGTCACCTCGATAAAATTGATCTTGCGCCCTACAACAACGATTTTGACGCCATGCTGGCGGCGACCCGCGCCAGTCAGGTCGGTGCGCTGCTCAGCGTATCGGTCAGTATGGAATCCTTCCCCGCGCTTTATCAAAGTATCGAGCCTTACGATGGCATCTTTGCCTCCGTGGGCGTCCATCCGCTGCATTCTGACGAAGGGCTCGTCGAGGTTGAAGCGCTGGTGCGTGAAGCGGCACGTGACAAGGTGATCGCCATCGGTGAAACCGGGCTGGATTACTTTTACAGCGCAGATTCCGCCGAATTGCAAAAAGCCAGTTTTATCCGTCATCTGCAGGCAAGCACTCAAACCGGTCTTCCGCTTATTGTGCATACTCGAGATGCCCGTGCCGATACCCTGGCGCTGATTGAGCAGCATGGCGACCCTAATGTGGGTGGTGTGCTGCACTGCTTTACGGAAAGCTGGGAGATGGCGGTTGCCGCGATGGAGATGAATTATTTTGTCTCGTTTTCCGGCATTGTGACCTTTCGTAACGCTGCAGACCTGCGTGAAGTCGTGCGCAAGATGCCGCTGGAGCGCCTGCTGATAGAAACTGATTCGCCTTATCTGGCTCCGGTGCCTCATCGAGGCAAAAAAAATGAGCCTCGCTTTGTCTCTGAAGTGGCCCGCTGCATTGCCGATATTCGGGGTGTTTCAGTCGAAGAAATTGCCGCCGCCTCGAGCGATAATTTTTACAAATTGTTTCGTCGCGCGGTCTGAGCCGGGTACTGGGTTCCCACACTTCTTTGCACGCTAAATCTTCTGTTCTTCTTGCTGCGGCCGTTTGTTAAATCGGCTGCCATATAGCATCTTGCCTCGGGCCTGGTACAGGCCTTGTGCTGGTTTGTCATAAAAGAGTCGAGGACGTAACTTACATTACGTTTTCGACTTTGGTATTAGTAGTTCTATACAAGATTTTACTAGTCCTGCATTCCAGAACGGAGCTCCCTATGAGAAGACCTGTACGAATTGCCATTACCGGTGCGGCGGGCAGCATAGCCAATAATTTGCTGTTTAAAATTGCCTCCGGGGAAATGATGGGCAAGGACCAGCCGGTCATTTTGCAGCTGATTGAAGTGCCCCAGGCCATGGAAGCGCTGCGTGGTATTGCGATGGAGCTGGAAGACTGTGCCTACTCACTGCTCCACACCATCACGTTGCATGACAATGTCGAGGACGGTTTCAAAAATACGCACTTTGCATTGCTGATCGGTGCCAGGCCGCGTGGTGCCGGAATGGAGCGCAGCGACCTGCTGGAGGTTAATGCCGAGATCTTTACCCGTCAGGGGCGGGCGCTGAATAATTTCGCCAACCGTGATGTGAAAGTATTGGTGGTGGGTAACCCGGCCAACACCAACGCGCTTATTGCAAGCCGTAATGCGCCGGATCTGAGCCCCTCGCAGTTTACATCGTTGACCCGCCTTGATCAGAACCGTGCCCGCGGTATTCTGGCCAATCATACCGGCGCCAGCCCCAGGGATATTCGCCGCGTCGTGATATGGGGCAACCATTCCCCAACGCAGTATCCTGATCTGCACCAGGCGACGATTCTGGATCGCGCGGCCATGGACCAGATCAGTTTCGACTGGTACACGCAGGAATATATTCCCAAAATCCAGTTTCGCGGTGGCGAGATCATCAAGGCCCGTGGCGTGTCGAGTGCGGCATCGGCGGCCCAGGGCATTGTGGATCACATGCGCGACTGGGTGCTGGGAACGGAGCAGGGCGAGTTCGTCAGCATGGGTATCGTCAGCGACGGCAGCTACGGCATCGAGAAGGGTATTTTCTATTCGTTCCCGGTGCGCTGTGACTACGGCCGCTACCAGATCGTGCAGGGGCTTGAAATTAACGCGTTTAGCCGCGAGCGCATGAAGGCGACTGAAGGCGAGTTGCTGGAAGAAAAAGCCATGGTCGAGCATCTGTTGCCAGCGGATACCGCGGCATCCCACGAGAACCTCAATATCTGCCTGCGCTCGGGTGTGACACTCTATGCCGATGGCACCGGCCCGGATGGCGCGAGCAAATATCTCACGACCAACCGCGTCCTCTAACGACGCACGCTTCTATCCATGAGCGCCCGCCTGCAGTCAGGCGGGCGCTTTTGTCTGGCCGCTCACCCGTAACGCAGGTGCAGGGCTTGTTCATTTCATGATGACCGTGACTATCCTGCTCCCGCTATCGGTTTTCGCACCGGGCTCGGTGAGTTGGCCATTGGCGGCGCTGAAGCTAGAGTTGTAGTAACCGCGATTACCACAGGGCAGGGCGCTACGATGATTTTTGAACAGGTTGCAACGGGAGGGTGTCAGTCCTATCTGGTGGGTTGTCCAGACACGCGTTCGGCGGCACTGATCGACCCGGAAATCAGCCAGGTTGACCGTTATCTGGCCATGGCTGCCCAGGATGGCCTGCGCATCCGTTATGTGATCGACACCCATACCCATGCGGATCACTTCTCCGCGACCCGAACCCTTGCGAATATGCTGCACGTACCGGTGGTGATGCATCGGGACAGCCCGGCGCCCTTTGCCGATTTGCGGCTGCAGGACGCCGACTTGCTGCGGGTGGGTAACCTGCGCCTGCAGGCGTTACACACGCCGGGGCATACGGCGGATTCGATGTGCCTTCTGCTGGATGACCGGATATTCACCGGCGATACGCTGCTGATAGGCGGCACCGGCAGGACGGATCTGCCCTCGGGCGATCCATCCGCACTCTACGACAGTCTGTTCAACGGTATTCTCAAGCTGGATCCGGCGTTGCGCGTCTTCCCGGCCCATGACTACCACCAGCGTGGCTCAAGTACCATCGCAGCGGAGCTGGCAGGCAATCCCCGCCTGCAGCAGACCGATCGCATGGCGTTTATCGAAATGATGGAGCATCTGGATTTGAGCGCACCCACGCACCTGACCGAGGCGCTGCGTACCAATATGAGTGGCGGCAAGAGTGTCGCTCAGTTGCTGGCCGAAGCGGCGACTAAAACCCCCTTTGTGTCGCTGCCAGAGCTGCGTGCCCGTATCGTTGCAGGTAGCGCCGACCTGATTGTGCTGGATGTGCGTGAGCGCGATGCCTTTGATGCCGGTCATGTACCGCGCGCCATAAATTTACCGCGGGGCCAGCTGGAGTTGCGCGTCAACGATGTCCTGCCGGACCCGACCCAGCGTATCGTCACCCTGTGTCAGCTAGGCAAGATATCGACATTGGCGGCTGCGACACTGCGCGAGCTGGGTTTTTTGCGCACCTCGGCGCTGGATGGTGGCATGACGGCCTGGCAGGAGGCGGGCTACCCGATTGAGAAAACCCGCTGAGGTCGCGGCGTGTTTATACCGGTGTCCGGGTTGCCCCGGGCTTGCGCATACGCTTGAGTACCGCTTGCGTGCGCGTTTCTGGTTCAGCTGGCCAGGCAACGTCTTTGGTGCGGGGGAAATACTCAAAAGGTTCGCGCGTCTGGCACCGGTGGTGTGAGATGGGGAACAGCACGGCGGGCCTCGGTGAAGCCCGCCGTGCTGCAAGTACGTTCTCAGGCTAGATCACTTTACAGATACGGGTACCGCAGCCGGTGCCGACAGCAGCACGATGGCGATCATACCCAAGGCTGTTGCGGCGGCGGCAACCAGAAAAAATCTGTGCGAGCCCGGCGAGCGACAACACGAATGCACCCAGTACAGCACCCAGTCCGATGACGCCGTTGAATATCGCCACGTAGATCGCCGAAGCCGGCAGGGCATCGGCACCCGTTTCCTTGAGGATCCAGGTCTGGAATCCCACCAGAACCGCGGCGATTGCGCCCCCCACGGGACCAGCATCAGCGTCGTGCCCAGCGTGCCGAGCTCATTCGACAGTGTGGACAGTATAAGCAGCGCGCCCGAAGCCAGGCAAAGTGCAGCCATCAGAACAGATTTGAGGCTGCGGTCGATCAGGCTGCCGGTCAGCACATTCGCTGCCAGTCCAGCGCCCCCAAAGGCAAAAAGCAGCGGTGCAATGGCCGACGGCGCCACGCTGCTTTGTGCGCCCAGGAAGGGCTCGACATAAGTAAACGCCATGAAGTGGGCGGTAATTGTAAGCACAGTAGCGGTGAAAATGCGCTGAAACCGGCGGTTGGACAGCACCCTGCCCATCGCCGCCATACCGACGCCTTCCAGTCCCGGCAGCTTTGGCAAGGTGACAAAACTCACCGCCGCTACAGCGAAGGACAAGGCTGAGGCGCAGGCAAAGGCGACGCGCCAGTTTTCGGAGTTGCCGATAAGGTTAGCCAGGGGTACACCCAGGACACTCGCAGCCGAAACGCCCCCGAAGATGATCGACGTGGCCAAACCAACGCGGTGCGGTGGCACGATCTGCGCCCCGACTGAGCTAATCATTGCCCAGAATGCACCCTGGGCCAGGGCGCCAATGACCCGTGCCCCCATAAGCGAGGTAAAGGTTTCGGACAACGCCGCGGCGAAACTGGACAGTGCCAAGACAACCATCAGTGAAACGATGAGCGGGCGTCAAGGTACAGCTGTCAGCTCGACTGCAGAAAACAACGCCGCGATCACTGCGATCCAGGCATATAGCGTAACGATCAGCCCACCTGGGTGGTGGGCGTTGCGAGGTCGCTGCTGATGGATGAGAGTAACCCGAAGGGGGCAAGTTCGGTGGTGACAATGGTGAAACTGCCGACGCCAAGGGCCGTTACGGCAACCCAGTCGCGCCAGTGGGTGGTTTGAGCAGACATGTTAGCGTCCTTTCTCGATAGACCTGAAGGCGGTCTTGGCCGCCGTGATTGCATTCATTGCCGCAGGAATGCCCGCGTAAACGGCCACCTGAAAAACGATCTCAACGAGTTCCTCACGGGAGACGCCGGTGTTCAAAGCCGCCCGCATGTGAAACTCGAGCTGGCCCGGGGCCGTCCCCATCGCCGCGAGCATTGCGACCGTCAGCATCTCTCGGGTTTTCAACACGATACCGTCGCGTGCGATCACGTCGGTAAATGCGAATCCCAGCAGCAGCTCAATTGCCTCGGCATGAAAGCTATCGAGGTTACCTGCTACTCGGTCGGGCGCGCCCGGCTCAAGGCGTTCCAGCAACGCCAGTGCCTGTGCGCGGCGGTCGAAGGGTGAGGCGCTCATGCGTCGACTCCCTTCATGCCTTCGGCGGTGTAGCGTTCACCGACTACGGGCAGGTGCGTAATCGCCGCCTCTAGTGCCTCCTGTTCATCAGTGCTGAGGGCGACTTGCGTGGCAGCGGCATTTTCCTCCAGATAGCGCAACCGTTTGGTGCCGGGAATCGGCACGATATCGGGGCCCTTCGACAAGAGCCAGGCCAGCGAGAGCTGAGCCGGGGTGCAATTTTTGAGGGTGGCCAGTTCGGCGATCACGTCCGCAATCCGGCGGTTCGAGCCGATTGCTCCTGGATTAAAACGTGGCAGACTGGAGCGAAAATCGCCCTCTTCGAACTCGAAGCCATCCTGAAACCGGCCCGTGAGAAAGCCACGGCCGAGGGGCGAATAGGGTACAAAACCGATGCCCAGCTCGCGGCAGGCGGGCAGCACCTCAAGCTCCACTTCCCGCGACCAGAGTGAGTACTCGGTCTGTACTGCGCTAATTGGATGCACGGCATGCGCACGGCGCAATGTTTGGGCGCTGACCTCGCAGAGTCCAATGTGGGCAATTTTCCCCGCATTGACCAACGGTACGAGGCCTTCGATCGTTTCTTCGATCGGCTGTTCCGGGTTGATCCGATGCACGTAATAGAGATCAATCTGATCAACGCCGAGACGGCGCAGCGAAGCCTCGCAGGCCTCGCGTGCATAGCGGGGGCTGTTGTTCAGGCTGCGTTTGTATTCACCGGGATTGCGGACAATACCGAACTTGGTCGCAATGCGGATGCGGGGGTGGTTACGAGCCATAAAGGCACCCAGCAGTGCTTCGTTGTGATGTGGTCCGTACATGTCCGCTGTGTCGAAGAAGTCGATACCCAGATCGACGGCCCGCGCCAACACGCGCAGGGACTCCTTGTCATCGCGCGGTCCGTAAAACTCGCTCATGCCCATGCAGCCCAGGCCGATGGCGGAGACCGAGAGCCCGGTTCCAAGTTGTCTGCTTTCCATTTCTACCTCCTTGAGTCATCGAGGCGCATCGTGACATACTTCGAAAATGGAAAGAAATAGCGAAACTGGTAAGTTATTTTCCGAAAACGGAAAGTTCATGTCCCGGAATATTGTCTGGGACGACACCCGTGCCTTTCTCGCGGTCGCGCGTCATGGCACGCTCAGCGCTGGCGCCGTGTCGCTCGACATTGGCATCGCCACACTCTCGCGGCGCATCGAAAGGCTCGAGGCTGCGCTGAAGCTACCGCTCTTTGTACGCCAGCAATCGGGCTACCTGCTCACCGAAGAGGGGGCCGATCTGGTGGAGAAGGCTGAGGCTGTCGAAGCTGCGGCACTGGTGTTTGCCTCGGGTGCAGGCGTGCAGAGAAAAATAGCCGGCAAGGTACGCCTGGCTACGGCCGAGAATCTGGCGACCGGACTGATCCTTCCCGCGCTACCCGAGTTCCGTGCACAGCACCCCGAATTGTCAGTGGAAATCGTGACCGATATCTCGACCGTAAACCTGCACCGCCGCGATGCCGACCTCGCGGTGCGCATGGTCAAGCCTGACCGGGGCAATGTTACGCTACGCCGTCTTGGTATGCTGGGGTACGGGCTTTATTGCAGCGCCGGCTATGCTGCCCGGCGTGTAGTCAACCCCGATCTGGGCGGCTTTGATATGGATACCTTCATTAGCTGGACGGAGATGCAGTCCCACCTCCCCGCCGCGCAATGGGTCGAGCGGGTCTTGCGCGGGCGTCAAGCCGCGATCACCACAACATCGCTTTCAACACAGGTGGCTGCCGCCAGGGCCGGGCTTGGGCTCGCGGTGCTGCCGCATTTCATTGCTCTCGATGCCGGGCTGACATGTATTGACGCGGATATCGGCGTGGTCCAGCCGATCTATCTGGTGATCCAGTCGGACCTGGCCCGGTCACGCCGTATCCGCGTGCTGGCAGATTTCCTCAGTGACCTGGTGATTCGCAATCGCGTACGGCTTGGTGGTTGATGGGCGCCTCCAGCCTTCGCGTATAGACTTAGGTGAATGGGCTCACCTCTGGGCCGCAAAGAAGAGTCCAGCCCATATTCTCAAGCGCAGCAGGTTGCCAACGTTAAGCAAGCGGTTCCATTCCAGAAACAGGATTTTGTGATGTGGATGCAACAGGAAATTAGTTTGAAGCCGCGTGCGCGTGGTTTTCACCTCATTACAGACGAGATCGAGCGTGCCATTGCCGATCTTGGGCATATAAAAATCGGCTTGTTGAGCGTCTTTATCAAGCACACGTCGGCGTCGCTGACGATCAATGAAAACGCTGATCCCACGGTACGTGCCGACTTCGAAAGCTTCTTTAGTCGTTCAGTACCTGAAGATCAGCCGTACTACCAGCATACCCTGGAAGGGAGTGACGACCTTCCGGCCCATTTAAAGAGCAGTATCTTGGGGCCTGGGGTACAGATTCCTATAACAAACGGGCGTCTCAATATGGGCACCTGGCAAGGGGTCTATCTCTGCGAACACCGTAACCATGGTGGTAGCAGGCACATCGTGATCACCGTGCAGGGGGAGTAGGTAAAGCAGCTCCTGGCGTCACCAAAAGCGTTATTGTTGCCGGCGCAGTCGTGCAAACGCTTTGGGCTCCCAGGCGCGAATTGCCATGATGAGGCTGGTGCCGGAGCGTTGTTCGAGGGGCCTGCGAGTATCCTCGCGGCTCAGTTCGTCGAACTCGGCAGCCAGTCGTTTCAGTTTGGCCACCAGGGTCGCGGAGGACTCAGCAGACAGCATGCCGGAAACAAACAGCCGCTGCTCGCCGGCACCGTTAAACGATGCATGCAGAAACTCCGACTGAATACCCTGTTCGTAAAATCGCTCGATAGGGCCTCCTGGTTGCCAGCGGAACTGGGGTGAGAGGCGCACCCTGACGCGATTGCCGGGTAGCAGCTCGATAATCTTCATGCGATCGAGTTGCGCCAGCAGGCGAATGCTCTCCAGCGGCGATATCGCGTAGCGGTCGATGATGGTGTCGACATCGAGCCCGCTGATGAGGAAGTGCGCCATCAACAGCAGGCGGATATTCGAGACCAGCGCCGCTTCTGTCTCGAGCGTCAGGCTGCTGGTGAGGTTTAACCGCCGTTCCATTGACCGGATCAGGTCGCCAAATTCCAGGTTGAGGAACTCGCAGAGGCGCTCGAGCCTGTGCAGGCTCAGGTTGCCGGTGGAAAACAGCCGCTTGACACTGGCTTGCGACAAGCCCAGCACCGGGGCGACCTCGGCGTAGGTTTTGTTATGGGCGCGCAATTCTGCCTTGAGGGTGTCGATCAACGCCTTGGTCTGTCGCATCGTATCACTCTGCAATACCGCTGGGTTCATTCTAGGATGCTTGATCGACTTTGGTTGCGCAAATTGCAACCCGGGTCAGAATGGTGGTGAAAACCAGCCGATAGCGGAGGTGAATGTATGCGAAACCTCAGAAGAGACCACTCTGCAGGGGCTGGGGCACAGCGGTTAAGAGCGCGATTCTTCTTAGCCGGCGGCGCAGTGCTGCTGCTTTTGCTGACACCCCCGCTGTCCCAGAGCCTGGACTACCACGACTTCGCCGATCACCGAACCCTGCTGGGTATTGCCAACGCGGTCGATGTACTGACAAACCTGCCATTCGTGCTGGTGGGCCTGGTCGGGCTGCGTCTATTGCAGAAAATAGCACCGGCTGCCGACTCGCCGCTGGCGGGGATGTACCGCGTATTCATGGCGGGGCTGATTCTGGTGGGGGTCGGTTCCGGCTGGTATCACCTGCATCCGGATAACGACAGCCTGTTCTGGGATCGTTTGCCGATGGCGGCCTGCTTTGCGTCCTTCTGTTCGCTGGTCGTCTGCGAGCGGGTCGGTGAAACTGCGGGTCTGCGGCTCTGTGCCTGGCTGATGCCGCTGGCGCTGGCGAGCGTTCAGTACTGGCGCTGGCTGGATGACCTGCGACCGTACCTGCTGATACAGTTCGGGCCCCTGCTGGTTATGCCGTTTGTTCTGTTGTTCAGGCGCGGGCCTGGCACCCTGTGGCTATGGCTGATGTTGCTGTGTTATGGCCTGGCGAAGGTGCTGGAAATGAATGACAGGGCGTTGTTCGAGCTCACTGCAGGCTGGATGAGCGGGCATGGCTTCAAGCACCTGATGGCGGCTGCCGCCGCATCAATGCTGGTTATCAAGCTTCACCTCGTTGGCGTGACCCCACAAGATCCAGGTCCTGAAGCTGGCGGCCGGGTGCGGGTGCGAGCCGCAAAAAATCCGGCTCGCAGCAGGCGTGGGCATTAGTCGGTAATGCTGTCGCCGTCAGGTCGTTGGGTGGGCTTGTCGTTAAGGCGCGCCGGTGCGTTGAGCGCTTCGAGCTGCAGCAGCAATCCACTGTGATCGACGTTGTCCAGTCCGCGCTCGACCAGCTGTGCATACTGGGCGAAGGCCTGTTCGGTCAGCGGCAGCTGCAGATCTTCAGCGCTGGCGGTGTCGAGGACGGTTTGCAGGTCCTTGAGCTGTACGCGGGCGGTTCCGCCTGGCATGAAGCTGCGATCAATCATGCGCTGACCATGCAGTTCAAGTATGCGGCTGCCGGCGAAGCCGCCGAGCAGGGCTTCTCGCACGGCTGCCGGGTCGGCGCCACCCTGTGCGGCCAGCAGCAGTGCTTCGGCAACGGCACCAATGGTAATGCCGACAATTGCCTGATTGGCACACTTCGCGAGTTGGCCAGAACCCGCCGGGCCTATGTAGGTGGCTGCTTTTCCAAGGCAGGCGAACAGCGGTCCCGCGCGTTCGAAGTCCGCCTTGCTGCCGCCCACCATAATGGACAGACTGGCCTGTTCCGCACCGACGGTACCGCCGGATACCGGCGCGTCGAGATAACCATGGTTACGTTCGGCCAACATCCCGCTGTGGCGTTTGGCCATGGCGGGCGGAATTGAACTCATGTCGATAATCAGCGCGCCGGGTTTTAGGGCTGCCAGTGTTGCTGGACTGCAGAGGATCGCATCCACGACAGGGCCATTTTCCAGCATGCTGATAACGATATCGGCGTCCTTTACCGCGTCATGTGTCTGCTTGCAGGGAATGGCGCCGTCGCTGCGCAATGCTTCGGCCTTGCTGTGGGTGCGATTCCAGACATTGAGGGGATAGCCTGCGCGCAGCAGGTTGAGGGCCATCGGGTGGCCCATGAGGCCAATTCCAAGAAATGCGATGCGGGGCTTGTTCATTGTTATTGTCACTGCTGGCTAAAAGTTGGCAACCGGCGTGCTGACGCCATGGCGTTACAGGCAGTTGGTCGGTTTGGGTAGACCGGCAAGCCGTGCCGCAAGCTTGGCCGGGCTGTCGGGGAACAGCTTGAGCAGATAGATGCTGCGGCCTTTTTCCGGGCCCAGGTTCAGGCTTACGGCCTTTACCAGCGGGCGCATGGCCGGTGCATGTTCAAAGCGCTGGTAAAAGTCCCGCAGCAGGTAGAGTACCTCCCAGTGGGCCTCGCTCAGGTGCAGCGGTATCTCGGCGGCCAGTGCTTCCGCGACCTGAGGTGACCACTGAGACAGGTCGCGTAGATAGCCTTCGTTATCCAGCTCAATCCTGTGATCGTTCAGTTCAAGATGTGCCATGTTAATACCAGCTGATGACGCGGGCATGGTCGCAGCAAAGTTGTACGAAGCCGGCGTCATCCACCTGCTTGATGCCAGGGGCAAGGCGGTTGTTGAGGCCTCGCGCTGCGACGTCGGCGGCAAGCACGCAGGCGGCGACACCGGCGGGCAATTGCAATGGCAGGCTGGCCTGGGCGCAATAGGCGCCATCTTCTATCAGCAGCAGGGTGTCTCCGCTGCTGCAGGCGCGCAGGCAGTCGGCCAGCAAGGCTGCGTTGGAGGGGGGGCGGTTCAGCGTATGCAGGGTCATAGTCAAAAACTCAGTACCACATCGTGAGTGCGAATCAGCTGTGCAATGGCGTCGGTATCGAGCAGCTGGACAGGCAACAGGCAGTCGTCGACACCCAGGTTGCGGCTTTGCATAGCATCGCTGCAGGCGTAAAGCTGATCAATATCGTACATGGGCAGGGCACTGAGCGTGGCCCCGAGATTCTTCTGCTGTATGCCGCCAGGCTGTTGAGCCTGCAGCAGTTGGTAAACGCCGTCATCAAGAAACAGCATGCTGACGGGTTGCTCGAATACCGCGGTTGTGAGGGCGGTATCCAGTGCGTCCCGGGCATGGCTGCTGCCATAGGGCGGGCGGCGTGAAATCACCAGAAAGCGTTTGCGTGTGCTCATTTCAGGCTCCGAAAGTGATCATTCGATCGGACACGATTGCCGCTTCGGTCAGCTGGCCCAGGCCGGACAGCTCAAAACCTTCATGCAGGTTATGGCCGGGCTTTTCGTAGCGGTGTGCTTCATTGGCGTCCAGTACGCCGCGGCGCACCGCGGCGGCGATACACACCACCAGATCCAGCCCATGGGTCTGGGCGAGTGTCTGCCAGCGGTCGGGCAGGTTGGGTTCGTCCTGCGGAGGTGTCGCCAGTGCGGAGGCGCCATGAATGCCGTCACCGTAAAAAAACACGCGATGAATACTGTGTCCCTGTGCTAAACAGGCGACGGCAAAGCGATAGGCACTTTCGGCGGCCTGATGGCTGTGGGGGGCCGCATAAACCAGTAGCGAAAAGATCATGTTCAACCTGTCCGGTGGTGCATGTTGAATAGAGCCGACAGCAATTCAAGGGCTGGATAGGCGCGTCAGCCTGAACAAGTTGCTGTTTCTGAATGCAAAAGCCCCGCTATCTTAGCAAAGATAGCGGGGCTTGGCAGTCGCTTTGCCTGTGGCCGGCGTTGGCCGGCGGCAAAAATCAGTCGCTGCTGGTAACGCCGAGGATCTGCAGCAGGCTGACGAAGATGTTGTAAATGGAGACGTACAGCGTCACCGTCGCAGAAATGTAGTTGGTTTCACCGCCACGTACGATCGATTGTGTCGTCAGCAGGATGGCGCCGGCCGAGAACAGGATGAACATCGCACTGATCGCCAGCGACAGTGCCGGCATCTGCAGGAAGATATTGGCGATCACAGCGACAATCAGAACCACGAAACCCGCCAGCATCATGCCGCCCAGGAAGGACAGGTCCCGCTTGGTGGTAAGGGCATAAGCCGAAGTGGTGAAGAAGGTCAGGGCAGTACCACCCAGAGCCATCATGACAATTTCAGAACCGCCACGGGCAAGGACAATATTGATGATCGGACCCAGCGTATAGCCCATAAAGCCAGTCAGCAGGAATACAAACAGCAGCCCCAGGGAGCTGTTGCGGTTTTTCTCGGTCAGGAAGAGCAGGCCGTAAAAGCCCACCAGCGTGATAATCAGGCCCGGACGGGGAAGGGCCATGGCCGCAGCTACGCCTGCGATAATGGCAGACCATGCCAGCGTAATACCCAGCAGAAAGTAGGTGTTGCGCAGGACCTTGTTGGTCGCCAGGGCGGATGAACTGTAAGCATCGTTATTGATGGTACGAACGTTACGCATGGTTTCCCTCGATTGATTTCAGTCCGATAGGCACATCATGCCCTTTATATATGAATTTACAAGCCTTTCTACTGTTTGACTTCCGCTTGATTACACGTACACTATGCGCCGCAAGTCGTGGTGAGGTGGCTGAGTGGCCGAAAGCACCGGTTTCGAAAACCGGCGAGTCGAAAGGCTCCCAGGGTTCAAATCCCTGCCTCACCGCCATTCTCTTGCGTCTCCAGATCCCGCCTGAGCCTGATATAGTACCATGTCCGAGCTGAAGATCCTGTTTGAGGACGAATATCTCGTCGCTATAGACAAGCCTTCGGGTCTGTTGGTTCACCCCAGTTGGATTGCCCCTGCCTATACCCCCAATGCCGTCGCGCAGCTCAGGGAGTACCTGCAGGACACTGTCTACACCGTTCATCGTCTCGATCGCGCCACGTCCGGTGTCATTCTGTTCGCCAAGCAAAAGCAGATTGCCCATGACATGAATCTTGCTTTTGCAGAGCGTCGAGTAAAAAAGACCTATCTGTGTGTCACCCGTGGTTATACGCCGGAAGCCGGCCTGATCGATTACGCACTCAAGCCTATCTTCGACAAGAAGGCGGATCCCTTTGCGGACCCGGACAAGCCAGCCAAGGAGGCGCGAAGCGAGTTTCGTCGTTTGGCGACCATAGAGCTGCCATTCCCGGTCAGTCGTTACCCCAGTGCGCGCTATTCCCTGGTGGAAGTGAAGCCGCACACAGGGCGCAAGCATCAGATACGGCGTCATATGAAGCATATTTTCCATCCACTGGTGGGTGATACCGCCCATGGAGATGGAAAGCACAATCGGCTGTTCCGTGAAAAATTCGATCTGCACCGGTTGCTGTTGATGGCCACTGAGCTCGAGTTCATCCATCCTGTGAGCGGGGCCGCCGTGCACCTGCAGTGTCCGGTTGATGCGGCGTGTGACCGGCTGTTCAGCCGTTTTGGCTGGGATGGCCTTTATCTGCGTTAAGGCAGGGATGCCGCAACTCTTCTGTCCAGGTTCAATTCTGTTTCCTAAAGTTGCATCTAAGGCGACGCCGGTGGCTGGATTCGGCGAGCAAGAACGCAGGTTTTCCGCTTTTTTGTGCCAAACTTCCAATCAGAAAGAGAAATAATCCGTTCTGGCCCCATTAATGTGGCCAGCACTATTCTTTCTGGTGGGTAAATTACGTATTCTTTGCCCGCGAAAAATATAATTCACAGAGAACAACGGTAGTTACGATAGATGAGCACGCGCCTCGCTGACATAATCAAGCAAAAGGATAAATTACGCATCGGTATCATTGGTGCGATGGACCAGGAAGTCGAACTGCTGAAATCTGCCTTGCAGCAGGTTGAAGAGCATCAATACGCGGGTTATTCCTTCTATATCGGACTGATGCACGGGCAGTCCGTAGTGCTGTTGAAATCGGGTATCGGCAAGGTGAATGCGGCGGTCGGTACGGCGTTGCTGCTACAGATATTCAAGCCCGACTGTGTCATCAACACGGGCTCGGCCGGTGGGTTCGATGAAAAGCTCGAAGTGGGTGATATCGTCATCTCCACCGAAGTGCGTCACCACGATGTGGATGTCACGGTGTTTGGTTACGAGCCCGGCCAGGTGCCTGGTTTGCCTGCCGCGTTTGAACCTGATCTGCTGCTGGCGCAGCTTGCCGAGCAGTGTATCGGTCAAATGCAGGGTATGAAAACGGTGCGTGGACTGATCGCCACCGGTGACAGCTTCATGAACTGCTCTGATCGGGTGGCTAAAACCCGCGCACTCTTTCCGACGATGAAAGCGGTGGAAATGGAAGCAGCGGCCATCGCTCAGACCTGCCACAGCTTTGACGTTCCCTTTATCGTGATTCGGGCTCTTTCCGACATTGCCGGAAAGGAATCAAATCTGTCCTTCGATCAGTTCCTTGAAACAGCGGCCACCCATTCTGCGGAAATGGTGATGGCGATCGTCAAGAGTCTGGCTGCCCACGTCACCGCGAAAGCCTGATCCATCCACCGCTGCAGCCCCCAGGATGTGAACTTCATCCTGGGGGCTGCCTTCGGGCCCCCTGTGCGCTCACAAAACAGTTCTCTGCGCATCCTGTTACTCACCCGATGAGCCCTGGATGAAGCAGGGATGCCGAATTATTGGGCCTTCTTCCGGAAAGAGGGCCCAATGCGAGCGCCACCCCTTCCCGCGAAAAAGTCCAGCCTGTGGGCGTACACTGTCGCCCACTCTGTTGGGCTAAGAAGCATGTTGCGTGGCCGCTAGGGCGCATGAACTACAGCGACGTTCTGAGTGCGGCTTATGCAGGAGCGATACGTGTCCATGTGCCTGTGACATGAACGTCAGGGACGATGCAAGCCCTTGCATCGCAGGCGCCAATCAAAAAACGCCCGGACTTCCTGTGCCTAATCGATAGATACAAATACCTGGAAGAATCAGTTTGACCGCCAGCTTAACAGTCGACTGTCGACCGGGCCTCGCCAAGGCTATGCTCGAGTAACGGCGATACTGCTTGAATTTTCCAGGCTGTAGTACATTAATGACGTCTTCGTTCGCTGTGTGCATTTGCTGTTTGGGTGCTACCCGTTATCTTTAGTACAGCATTGAATTGCGCACCGTTATATTCATGGCTTTTGCTGTGACTATTGTGTGTAATACTGTCTCAGTATGGCGACGGATTTTATCTGCTTGATACAATAGGGCTATATAACAAAAACAGCTAGACTTTGATCAGTTTCTGATTAGTGCTCATAGCACCGTTTGCAGGGGTTCAACAGAGCCTGCACCGGTCTTTATTTGGTCAGAATCTCTTTAGTTATGCGGTATATCGAGAGGCCTGATTTTGAGTGATTTATTGACGGTAAAGGATCTTCGCGTTTCGTTCCGTTTGCCGGAAGGCGTGATCGAAGCAGTCAAAGGCGTGTCATTCAGCATAGCGCCAGGGGCGTCTGTGGCGCTGGTTGGCGAGTCGGGTTCGGGCAAGTCGGTGATCAGCCAGGCGATTATGGGCCTGCTTCCCAAAGCCGGTGTGATCGATTCCGGCCAGATTCTGTTTCGTGATCCACAGTCCGGTCAGACTGTCGACATTGCGGCCCTGCATCGCGATAGTGCACAGATGCGCGCGATTCGTGGTGGCTCTATCTCGATTATTTTTCCTGAGCCCAGCACATCGCTGTCGGCACTGCACACGATTGGCGATCAGATCAGTGAAGCCTTGCGCCTGCACCGTAGCGTCGGTAATGCCGAAGCGCAGGAGCTCACCCGCGAAATTCTGCACCTGGCCGGTTTCGCGGATGCGCGCCGAGCCCTCAAAACCTATCCGTTCGAATTGTCAGGCGGCCTTCGTCAGCGGGCCATGATCGCCATGGCGCTGGTCTGTCATCCGTCTTTGCTCATTGCCGACGAGCCCACCACGGCGCTGGATGTCACCATTCAGGCACAGATTCTCAAGCAAATCCGGGATCTGCAGCATGAACTCAAGATGGCGCTGCTCCTGATCACGCATGATCTTGGCGTGGTCGCCAACATGGCAGAGGAAGTCGTGGTGGTATATCACGGTGAACTGATGGAGGCGGGCACCCTGGATCATATTTTCAGGCAACCGTCGCATCCCTATCTGCAGGCGCTGCTCAAGGCGGTGCCGCGTTTTGGTATGCGCCCGGACGAACGTTTGGTGCCCATTCGTGAAATTCGCCCCAACACCGACAACCTGCATACGCCCAAGCACCCACTGCCGGCCACCGCGGATCTCGACAAGCCGATTCTGAGCGTACGCAATATCCGCAAGCAGTTCCGCATTCGTTCTGCGGCGGGGGGGAGTGAATCAAACATTCTGGCGGTGGACAATGTCAGCTTCGATATTAAGCGTGGCGAATGCCTGGGGCTGGTGGGGGAGAGCGGTTGTGGCAAGACCACACTGAGTAAAATTCTGATGCGGGCGTTGAGCCCCGATGAAGGCAGTGTCAGTTTCTATGATGGCTACCGAGATCGGGATTTGCAGTCCCTCGCCGGGCAGGAGTTGCTGGATTTTCGTCAACGCATGCAATTCATGTTTCAGGATCCGTTCTCGTCGCTTAATCCGCGCATGACCATTCTTGATATTATCACCGAGCCTTTGGTTATCCATGGCATTGGCACGCACCTGGAGCGACAGTCTCTGGCGCGTGAGCTGATGGAGCTGGTCGGACTGGATGTGCGTTACCTGCAGCGCTACCCGCACAGTTTTTCGGGTGGGCAGCGTCAGCGAATTGGTATAGCGCGCGCGTTGGCACTGAGCCCTGATCTGATTATTTGCGATGAACCCGTTTCAGCGCTGGATGTTTCTGTCCAGGCCCAGATACTGAATCTGCTCAGGGATCTGCAGGCACAACTGGGCCTGACTTACCTGTTTATCAGCCACAACCTGGCGGTGGTGGATTACATCGCCGACCGTATTGCGGTGATGTGTCGTGGGCAGCTGGTGGAAATCGCACCCAAGGCGCTGCTGTTCAGCCGTCCGTTGCATCCCTATACAAGGACCTTGCTCAGTGCTGTGCCTGATCCCAATCCGGATCACCTGCTAGACTTCGAGCGACTGATGCTTGATCGCGCCTCCTGCCCGGAGAACTGGCCCGTACCGTTCACTCATCATCCGGACGCTCCCGCATCGTTAATTGAATTTGAAAAGGGTCATTTTGTCCGTGTGATGGCCGGAACGCGCCCTGAGGAGCTGGTAGCATGAAATTTTTAAACTGGCGTTGTAGTCTGGTTCTGTTGTCACTGTTTGGCTGCAGCCAGGCGCTAATGGCCGCTGATTATTCGCAGGCGCCCTCGCTGGATGCGCGCGTGGCCAGTGGCGAGCTGCCGCCGGTAGAGGCGCGTTTGCCACAGGTGCCGCTCACGCTGGATTTTACTGGCAATACCCGGCAGTTAGGTCAGTACGGCGGCAAACTGTCGATGTTGATGGGAAAGGAAAAAGACACCCGGCGCATGACGGTGTATGGCTATGCTCGCCTGGTGCGATATAACGAGCAGCTCGACCTGGTGCCGGATATCGTCGAGTCCGTCGACATCGAGCAGGACCGGGTGTTTACCTTCCATTTGCGACCCGGTCATCGCTGGTCCGATGGAGCTCCGTTTACCTCTGACGATTTTCGTTACTGGTGGGAGGATATTGCCAATAACGACCAGCTCTATCCGGTGGGGCCGCCTGCCGAACTGTTGGTAAACGATAAGTTTCCCGAGGTCAGCTTCCCGGATGCTGTCACAGTGCGCTATGCCTGGGCCGCGCCCAACCCTGAATTTCTGGCCCGTCTGGCCTCGGCCACGCCGCTTTATATCTATGCGCCGGCACATTATCTGAAGCAGTTTCACATCAAGTACACTGAAGCCTACGCACTCGCCGAGCGAGTGCTGGACAATGGCAAGCGTGACTGGGCTGCGCTTCATACTGCCATGGGCAGGCTCTACCGCGCTGATAACCCCGATTTGCCCGTGCTGCAGCCCTGGCATCAAACGACTGCAAGCCCGAGCAGCCGCTACCTGTTTGAGCGCAATCCGTTCTTTCACCGTGTTGACCCAGAAGGCCGGCAGCTGCCCTATATCGATACCGTGATTATGGGGATTACGGAGTCCAAGCTTATTCCGGCCAAGGCGGCGACCGGTGAGACGGATTTGCAGGCCCAGTATCTGCGGTTCAATGACTTCACCCTGCTAAAGCGCAATGCGCCGGAATATAACTATCGCGTCACGCTCTGGCCCATCGCCAAGGGGGCGCATCAGGCGCTTTACCCCAACCTGAATCACAACGATCCCGTCTGGCGCGCGCTGTTCCGTGACGTGCGCTTTCGCCGCGCGCTGTCGCTTGGCATCGATCGGCATGAAATCAATCAGGTGATCTATTACGGCATGGCGGTGGAAGGGCAGAATACGGTTCTGGAACGTTCACCCCTTTACAAACCCGAGTACCGTAAAAGCTGGGCGGAGTTCGATCTCAAGCAGGCCAACCAGTTGCTGGACGATATCGGTTTGACCGAGAAGGATCTCGGCGGCATTCGCAAGTTGCCCGATGGCCGGTTGCTGGAAATTATCGTCGAGACGTTTGATGGCACCAGTGAACAGGCCGATGTGCTGCAGCTTATCGCCGATAAATGGCGTCAGCTGGGTATCAAGCTCCATATCAAACCGTCTAATCTCGATAATGTGCGTCGACGTGTCTATGCCGGCGAGACCCTGATGACCATCTCGTCCGGGCTTGAGAACGGCATTGCCACGGCGGCCAATTCACCTGCTGAACTGGCGCCGGTACGCCAGGACTATTATCAGTGGCCAAAGTTTGGCCAGTTCAAGGAAACCCATGGCGCCGCAGGAGTGGCCCCCGACTTTCCCGAGGCCAAGCAGTTGATGACGCTGCTGGATGAGTGGTACCAGGCGGATTCCATAGAACGGCGCCGTGAGATCTGGCATGAAATGCTGCAGATCAACGCCGATAACCTGTTCAGTATTGGTATTCTGGCCGGTGTCATGAACCCCATCGCTATCAATAGCCGCTTGCATAATGTTCCCGACAAGGGCATCTGGAACTGGGATCCCGGTGCTCATTTTGGTCTCTACTCGCCAGATACATTCTGGTTCGAGCAGGGATCGGCGCACTGATTATGCTGAAATACGTCGTTCGCAGAGTCTTCATGATGATTCCCACGCTGCTGGTTATCAGCGTGCTGGTGTTCACCATTATCCAGCTGCCGCCGGGTGACTACCTGACGACCATGGTGAACGAGCTGCAGGCTCAGGGCGAAAACGTCAACCAGGAGCGCGTCGCTTATCTGCGTGAGCAATATGGCATGGATCGCTCGATCGTGGAGCAGTATTTATACTGGGTGTGGGGCATGCTGCATGGCGACATGGGGCATTCTTTCGAGCATGACAAGCCGGTCAACGAGGTGGTGGGGGACCGCATGTACCTGACCATACTTGTGGCGTTCGTCACGACCCTGTTCGTCTATGTGATGTCATTTCCAATCGGTGTCTATTCCGCTGTGCGTCAATACAGCATTGGTGATTTCACGTTGTCCTTTATTGGCTTTATCGGTCTGGCAACGCCCAATTTCCTGCTGGCGCTGATTCTCATGTACATGGCCAAGGCTTATTTCGGTACGGATATCGGTGGTTTGATGGATGCACAGTACATCGATCAGCCCTGGACCATGGACAAGGTGATGTCGGTGCTGGCGCATCTATGGGTGCCCGTGGTGGTGATTGGTACCTCCGGCACCGCCGGCATGATACGGCGCCTGCGGGCCAATTTGCTGGATGAGCTGCACAAGCAGTATGTGGTCACCGCCAAGGCCAAGGGTCTGTCGCCCGTCAAGACGCTGGTCAAGTATCCACTGCGCATGGCGCTCAATCCCTTCATCGCCGATATCGGCAACCTGTTGCCCGAAATGATATCCGGTGCGGTGATTGTATCGGTGGTATTGGGACTTGAAACCACCGGCCCGATGCTACTCAAGGCGCTACAGTCCCAGGATATGTACCTGGCGGGAAGTTTTCTGATGTTCATTTCGTTGCTGACGGTTTTTGGCACCCTGATTTCGGATCTCGCGCTGGCGGTACTGGATCCGCGCATTCGCCTGGAAGGGGGGCAAAGTCGATGAGCCGTGAGCCCTTAAAGCACTATGTTAATCCCGCACCGTTTAATCCCTACGCAGCGCTTGAGCTGACGCCGGAGCAAGAGCGCTATTATATGGCGTCGCAGTGGCGGCTGGTTTGGTGGAAGCTAAAGCGTCACCGCCTGGCGGTCATCAGCGGCAGTTTTCTGACCCTGATGTATTTTGTTGTGGTGTTTGCCGAAGTTATCGCGCCCTATGAACTGGAAGCGCGCCATGTGGATTATCTGTTTGCGCCGCCACAGGATGTGCACTGGTTCGAGGAGGGCGAGTTCCGGGGACCCTTCGTCTACGGTATCGATGTCACCCTGGACATGGAGCGCCTGCAGTGGGTCTATCAGGAAGATCGCTCCCAGGTAAACCCGATTCGCTTTTTCTGTAGTGGCAGTGACTATGCCGGGGCTGAGTACGAGTTCTGGGGCATGGTCAAGGGTGATTTCCATTTGATCTGCCCGTCGCCGAATAGCCCGATGTTCCTGCTTGGCACTGACCGCATGGGGCGGGACATGCTTTCACGTATCGTTTACGGCGCGCGCATATCGCTCACACTGGGGTTGATCGGTATCGCCATCAGCTTTTTCCTGGGTATCACCATCGGTGGTGTGGCCGGTTACTATGGCGGGCTCGTGGACAATATTGTGCAGCGCACGATCGAAGTTATACGTTCATTCCCCATGCTGCCCCTGTTGATGACGTTATCGGCGGTGCTGCCGGTGACCTGGCCGCCAACGCTCATCTTTCTCGGTATTACGGTCCTGCTTGCGTTGCTCGACTGGCCGGGTCTGGCCCGTGCCGTGCGTTCCAAACTGCTGGCGTTGCGTGAAGAGGACTTCTGTGTCGCGGCGCAGCTCATGGGTGCCAAGCCTGGCCGCGTCATCATGAAGCATTTGATGCCGAGTTTTTTGAGTCACTTGATTGCATCGGCCACTCTCTCCATACCCACCATGATTCTGGGTGAAACGGCACTGAGTTTTCTTGGCCTGGGTTTGCGCCCGCCGGTTACCAGTTGGGGCGTTCTGCTGAACGAGGCGCAGAACATTAATTACGTGGTGCTGTACCCCTGGTTGCTGTATCCGGTCATTCCGGTCATTCTGGTCGTGCTCGCCTATCAGTTTCTGGGTGACGGCCTGTTGGATGCCGCCGACCCCTACAAGCATTAGCGCCGGCGGGCGCTCAGGGCTTGAGCCAGGTTTCAATCTGGCTGATGCGTTCCGGCGAGTCCCATTCGTGGCCGCCGGCCACGGTCTCCAGCAGTTGGCCGTCGCGGTCATATAGATAGCTCATTGGCAGTCCAGGGATGCCCAGTTCCCGAAACGCACTGCCTGATTCATCCAGCAACAGCTCAAAGGCCAGTGGTGTACCCAGCTGCTGCCTGAAGCTGGCGATGGCCTCTGGCGTTTCACCGACATTGACGGCCACGACCGCCAGATCAGAGTCATCGAAGTGTTGTTGCAGCCGCGTCATTGAGGGCATTTCACGGATGCAGGGCGGGCACCAGGTGGCCCAGAAATTCAACAACAGAATCTTGCCGCGATACTTCTCCAGTGGAGCCGGATTGCGTTCGAGGTCCGCAAAACTCAGTTGATAGACGGACTCCTGGGCACTGGCGGGCATCAGGCTGGCGATTGTAAGGGCGAGGCCCAGCAGAGCTGATTTCATGGCAGCATTCTTTTTTGTCCTTGGCCTGTGAGCTTATCAGTCCTGTTGTGTGAGGTCACCGCTGTTCTGTGGCTGGCCAGGCAGGGATGATCTGTGGCATAACAGAGGCCCGCAAACAGTGCATAGGACATGACATGAAACTGGCATTTCTGGGATTGGGCACCATGGGATTCCCCATGGCCGGCCACCTGCACGAGGGTGGTCATGAGGTCTGTGTCTACAACCGCACCACGGCGAAAGCGCAGCAGTGGGTCGGGGAGTACGGCGGCGATTTCGGCGAAACGCCGGCGCAGGCGGCGGCCGGCGCCGAGATCGTGTTCTGCTGCGTCGGCAACGACGACGACCTGCGACAGGTGGTGAACGGCGAGCAGGGGGCTTTCGAGGGCATGGCGCCGGGCGCGATCCTGGTCGACCACACCACGGCGTCGGCGGAAGTGGCGCGGGAACTCGATGCCGCGGCCAGGGCGCGCGGACTGCACTTCATTGACGCGCCGGTGTCGGGCGGCCAGGCCGGTGCGCAGAACGGCGCGCTCAGCATCATGTGCGGCGGCGAGGCCGGGGTGTTCGCCCGTATCGAGCCGGTGATCGCGGCCTACGGCAAGTCGTCGAGCCTGCTCGGCGCCGCGGGTAGCGGCCAGCTGGCCAAGATGGTGAACCAGATCTGCGTCGCCGGCGCCGTCCAGGGCCTGGCAGAAGCGGTGCACTTCATCAAGCGCTCGGGCCTCGACGGCCGTGCCGTCTTCGATGTGATCCGTCACGGCGCCGCCGGTTCCTGGCAGATGGATAACCGCCACGAGGCGATGCTGGATGGTGAGTTCGACTTTGGCTTCGCCGTCGACTGGATGCGCAAGGACCTGCGCATCACGCTGGAGGAAGCCCGCAACAACGGTGCCAGCCTGCCGATCACGGCATTGCTGGACCAGTTCTACGCCGACGTCCAGTCGATGGGCGGGGGGCGCTGGGATACCTGCAGCCTGGTCAAGCGGCTTAAGGATTGATACCGGCACCCCGCGGTGCCGTTCGCCTGCAATTGCTCCTGCATGACAGGGTTTCCCGCCATCCATGGCGGTTGCTTCGCTCAGGGCACCCTACAGTACTTTTCCGGCAACGTAGGGCACCTTGAGCGCTAGCGAAACGTGCCGCCCCCCGCTGGTCATTTCTTCGCCTAGCAGTTAGAATCGCTGCCGACTTTCAGGTTGCTCGAGGCAAAGTCCCCTTTGCCGGAAAGCGAAAAAATAAACGCCTGTGGGGGAAGCGGGCCGTGAAATGCGGCCGCCGGATCCGGAGTACGGGCACAGAATTACAAGGTACGGTTCTATGACTTCTATCGATAAGTACAGCCTGGTCTCTTTCGCTCCCAGCGTTCTGATCGTGGCCACCTGTGTGGTGCTCACGGTCGTGGGCGTGCGCTTCCTGCGCAAGAACATCGCCAAGGACGCCGCCGCTGCGGGTGAGGCCAGCAACGGCTGATCGGCGCCCGGCGCAACAAAAAAGGGGCCCGCATTCGCGGGCCCCTTTTTTGTTGTCGGGAATTGAGTTCAGGGGGCGAGAATGAAAGTGCCTTCTGGCATAAACGGCAGATAGTCTCGGTAAAAGTTCTTGTAGGCTTCTTCTGGGTTCAGGTCGCTGAACAGCTTCGGGTACATGGCTTTGGCGTAGAACTGGATCATGGCGCCATCGAGGATGGTACGACATGCACCGTGATAGGCGCCATAGATGCGGTTTTCCCGGACCGCGTTCAGCGTTGACCAGCCCAGGCGTTGCCTGAAGCCTGCCAGGCGCTCTTTGGCTTCCGTTTCGTCGACACCCTGGCCCATGATCATGCCGTCGTCGCTTCCGGCTGTTTCATAGCCGGTGATGACGATGATGTCCGGGTTGGTCGCGATGATCTGTTCCGGGTTCAGCTTGCCCCACCATTCGACGAAAGGCTCGGATATGTTGTCGCCGCCTGCCATCTTGGAAATGGCGCCCCACATGTTCTTGCCGAATGTATAACCGATCTCGTCAACACCGGCCGAACCGAATTCCGTATAAACTTTCGGCATCGGCAGCCCGGCTTCCTCCAGGCGCCCGGCGATGGTTTTGACGTTGCGGGCGTACTCGGCGGCGATTCTGTCCGCACGTTCCTCCTGCCCGGTGATGACGCCAATCAGTCGGGTGCTCTGTACGTGACGCTCCAGGGTCTGGGCGTTGTAATCGACGACCACGACCGCGATACCTGCGCTTTCCAGGCGCTCGACATCGCTCCCCAGCCCCTTGAATTGCCAGTCGGCCAGCATGATCAGGTCCGGTTGCAGACTGATGACCTTTTCGACCGAAAACGTCTTGGTATCGACACGGCCGATACCGGGAATACGGTCGAGGGACGGGCGGTGCTCGAGATACATTTCCCAGTTGGCCTCGCGCGCCTGCCAGATGTACTTGGACATGCCGACCACCCTGTCATAGGCCGCTTCGGTGCCGATCGCCATATAGTCTTCGGGGTAAAAGCCCACCACTACCCGCTGCGCTGGGGCATCGAAGGTCACTTCCCGGTCCAGCACGTCCGTGACAGTGGTCACTTGCGCAAAGCTCATCGACGAATAGATCAGGGCGGTCAGGCCCAGCAGCTTTTTCAGCATGGGGTTTCCTAAATGATTATTTTGAAAGCATAAAAACCGGCGAATGAAGCAATAATTCAAGCCGGAAGGGTTGTCTGGATTTTATATTTAATTAAAATGCGTATGCAAATGATTCGCAATTAATAATTGTTGGCCTGAACTGATGACATCTCTCTCTTTGGCGGAAAGTCTCCGTCTGCAGCGTCATAACGAGCAGCGCCGTATCTGGATGCTGCTTGCGCTGTTTTGTGTTCTGGCTGCGTCCTTTGTGATGGATATCGCCACCGGCCCCTCGATGCTCGGCGTAGAGGAAGTGGTCAATGTATTGTTGCGACTGGTCGGTGTGCCTGTCGGGGTGCAGCCCACCTCTGAGGTCATCGTCATCAGTCTTCGCCTGCCGATCGCGTTGATGGCGCTGATCGTCGGGGGTGTGCTGGGTGTCGGCGGCGCAGAGATGCAGACCCTGCTGAACAATCCCATGGCCAGCCCCTACACTCTGGGCATGGCGGCGGCGGCTGGATTTGGCGCGGCCCTGATGCTGTATGTCGGTTCGCTCGGACTGAGCACGGAGTTCGCTGTGCCGGTGGGGGCATTCGTCTGCTGCATGTTGTCGGCGGGACTGCTGTTCGGTCTGGCGATGATGCGCCATATCACCTCCGGGCAGCTGATTCTGGCGGGCATTGCGCTGCTGTTCCTGTTTCAGTCGCTGCTGTCGCTGGTCCAGTTTGTATCCTCTCCAGAACTCAGTCAGCAGATACTGTTCTGGCTCTTCGGCAGTCTGACCAAGGCAACCTGGACGAATGTCGGCATTACCGCATCGGTTACCCTGGTCTGCATGACGTTGCTGATGCGCGATGCCTGGAAGCTGACTGCGCTGAGGCTCGGGGAGTCACGGGCAAAGAGCCTCGGGGTGAATGTCGCCCGGTTGCGCCTTAAAACCCTGGTGATAGTGGCATTGATGACCGCCACAGTAACCAGCTTTGTCGGCATCATCGGCTTTATTGGCATCGTCGCTCCGAATATCGCCCGTATGCTGGTCGGCGAGGATCAGCGTTATTTTCTGCCGCTGTCGTTCCTGGTGGGTGCCTTTTTGCTGTCCAGTGCTTCCGTGCTGTCGAAAACCATCGTACCGGGCGCACTGTTTCCCATCGGTATCGTCACGGCCATCATTGGCGTGCCGTTTTTCTTCTGGATGATTATCGGCAAGAGGACGCACTGATGCTCGAAGTAAGGGACTTGTCGCTGGCATTCGATGATCTGCTGCTGGCCGACAGGCTCAATTTTCAGCTACAGGCGGGGAAAATCCACGTCATCATCGGGCCGAACGGTACCGGCAAAAGCTCTTTGCTGAAAGTGCTGTTCGGTGATATCAGACCGCAATCCGGCGACGTGCTGTTCGACGGCGAGCGTCTGGATTACCGCCAGACCGGTCACTGGCGTCAGCGCTTCGGCTACATGCCCCAGGATATCAGGCTCGATATCGGGCTGACGGTGCTCGAGGTCGTGCTGCTGGGGCAGCTGGATGCCCTGTCCCTGAAGCTCAGGGACCCGCTGATCGAAGCCGCCCTCAAGGCGCTGGATCAGGTTGGGCTGTTGCAACTTGCCCATCGCGATGTGCGCACCCTGAGCGGCGGCCAGTGCCAGATGGTCCTGTTCGCCCAGGCGCTGATCCGCAATCCGCGTATCCTGATGCTGGATGAGCCGGTCAGTGCCCTCGATCTGCATTTTCAGCAGGTGTTACTGGATCATCTCTATCAGCAGACGCATCGGCAGCACTGGGTGTCGGTCATGGTTCTGCACGATCTGAATCTGGCCGCGCAGTATGCCGATAATCTGCTGGTGCTCAAAGGCGGCCGACTGATCGCGCAAGGTGCGCCCGCTGCGATTCTGAGTCCCGAGCTGGTGCATGAGGTCTACGGCGTCAGTGCCGAGATCGCATACGATCAACAGGGGGTGCCGTTCATACGAACACCGCGTCGTGGCCGTCCCGGGCAGTCGGTTGCCGCTCCCGAGGCGCAGGTCCGGGCGGTGCTGGCCGGCTGATGCGCACCTCTAATCTGTTGCACGACTGGCGCGAGGTCTCGGTCGCGGGGCGTGTTCTGATCGCTAACGGGTTCACCTTCAATCTGGGGTTCTACATGCTGCTGCCGTACCTGGCGGACCATTTGCAGCGAACCCTGGGGCTCAGTCCCTGGTATGCGGGGCTGGTCATCGGGTTGCGGGTTCTGAGCCAGCAGGGTCTGTTTCTGGTCGGCGGAACCCTGGGCGATTATCTCGGTTACAAGCGCCTGATCCTGTTGGGGTGCGTAGTGCGGGTCGGCGGCTTTGCGCTGCTGGCGATCGCGCAGCAGCTTCCGGCTCTGCTGGCGGGGGCGTTTTTGACCGGTCTGGCCGGCGCGCTATTTACGCCCTCAAGCAATGCCTATCTGGCCTATGAAGCGCCCGATGCCGACAGGCGGGACCGGATCTTTGCGCTGCAGAACTGGAGCAGCGAGGCGGGCATGTTCCTGGGGCCGCTGGTCGGCATTGCGCTGTTGCGCTACGACTTCGCGCTGGTCGGTCTTGGCGCCGCACTGCTGTTTCTGATGCTGCTCTGGATGCAGTGGCGATTTCTGCCGGAGCTGACGACCCAGGAAAAGCGCCAGGGCGCCGATTCGCCGTTCTGGCGACAGTGGCAGACGATGCTGTGCAACCCGCGCTTTATGGGGTTCATCGCCTTCGCCTGCGCCTTTCATCTGTTCTTCCATCAGCTGTACCTGTCGCTGCCCGACGAGGTGAAGACGCGGGGCCTGGATGCTGGCGTGATCACGACGGTCTTCGTGATTTCGTCGGTGCTGGGTATCTGTCTGCAGGTGCCGCTTAACCGGCGCGTGCCCGGGCTGCTAGGGCGAAGTCGTACGATGGGGCTGGGCCTTGCGCTGATGGGTAGCGCCTTTCTCTGGTTCCTGACGCATTTTGCCTCCGACGTCCGCCTGAGTTTCGTCGGTTTCGCCGCGACCTTCAGCCTGGGCTCGATGCTGGTGATGCCGCTTCTCGCTGCCAGCGTGCCGCGCTTTTGCGAGCGTTCGGAACTGGGGAGTTACTACGGTCTCTATTCCTGCGTAGGGGGGCTGGCCGCCTTTTCCGGGCACCTGGTGCTGGGGGGGTTGCTTTCGTCGCCCGGCCTGGAACGCGACTGGATCTGGATCGGACTGGCCGCGATCGGTCTGATGGCAGGGTTCGGCCTTTATCGGCAAATGGAAAAGGATCGGCGGACGGAGCAGGCCGTGGCGAATGCGGGGGAGAGGGTTCCGGGATAGTGCCCGGGCCTTTGTTTTGGCGAGCCCCCCGGAACGGGCAGGGCCCGTTTCGGGGGGGGCGTGGATCAGCGCTTGGGCAGAACGTCCTTGAGCTGTGCATGCATTTTCAGCAGGCTCTTTTCGGTGGTGTCCCAGTCGATGCAGGCATCGGTTACCGATACGCCGTATTTCAGTTCGCTCAGATCTGCCGGAATTGACTGGTTGCCCCAACCCAGGTTCGACTCGATCATCAGGCCGACAAGTGACTTGTTGCCTTCCACGATCTGGTTGGCGACGTTTTCGGCCACCAGTGGCTGAAGGGCCGGGTCCTTGTTGGAGTTGGCGTGGCTGCAGTCCACCATGATGTTGCGGGCCAGGCCGTTCTTTTCCAGCGCCTGTTCGCATAGCGTCACATTGACGGAGTCATAGTTGGGCTTGCCGTTGCCGCCGCGCAGTACCACATGGCCGTACTGGTTACCCTTGGTGCGGATAATGGAGACTTCGCCGCCCGGGCTGATGCCAAGGAAATTGTGCGGGTGGCTGACGGACTGAAGCGCATTGATCGCGACGGTCAGGCCGCCGTCGGTACCGTTCTTGAAGCCTACGGCGCAGGACAGGCCAGAGGACATTTCACGGTGTGTTTGGGATTCGGTGGTGCGGGCGCCGATGGCGGACCAGGAGATCAGGTCCTGCAGGTACTGGGGCGAGATCGGGTCGAGCGCTTCGGTTGCCAGCGGCAGGCCCATCTCTGACAGGTCCAGCAGCAATTTGCGGGCAATGTGCAGGCCTTCCTCGATATCGAAGGAGTCATCCATGTGCGGGTCATTGATCAGGCCCTTCCAGCCCACGGTGGTGCGGGGCTTTTCAAAATAGACACGCATGACCAGATAGAGGCTGTCTTTGACCTGTTCGGCGAGCGCCTTGAGACGTTTGCCATATTCGATGGCAGCGACCGGATCGTGGATGGAGCAGGGGCCTATAACGACAAACAGACGGTGGTCTTTTTTGTCCAGAATGTCACGGATGACCTTGCGGCCCGCCATCACTGTTTCGGCCGCGGCATCACTAATCGGCAACTTCTGTTTCAACGCTTCGGGGGTGATAAGCACCGAGTGCGAATCGATATTCAGGTCTTCTACGCGTGTATCGGTCATGGTATTTCCCTGCAACAGCGGCATGCTGCTTCTTTTATTGCATCTTGGCGAATCTTTTTAACACATAAATCAGGAGGTTATAAGCCCAAACGGGCTCCTGTTACTGGGCAATGATACAATATGGGGCACAGCTCCGGTATTGGATGCGAACTCGCAGGCGCCAGTGTGGTCTATTGGCTGCCATTTGGATCAATCTGTGGAATCTGGAATCCCGTGCACTGTTACTTCTCTGTGTTAGTACGTCGCTGTCTGTGGTTTATGCTGCTGTTGCCGCTGGGCTTTACGGTGCAGGCGGGTCTGTTCGACAAGAACCCGTTTGCCGCGCCCGATGGGCCGCTGCAGGTCGACGAGGCCTTCAAGCTCGATGCAGAACAGTTGGGCGACGGCCGGGTCAAGCTGTTGTGGACCATCGCGCCGGATTACTACCTGTACCGCGATCGCATGGCCTTCAACACGAGTGGCCAGCGTTCCGAGGTGGTGGAACGCATTAACGCCCCGGCAGAGGAAAAGGACGACCCGCTGTTTGGCAAGGTCTGGGTGTACCACGAGTTTGCCGAAATCGAGCTGCAACTGGCCAGCCGGGTGGGAGCCAATACCGACGATACCCTGGCGGTCACCTATCAGGGCTGTTGGGAGGGGGGGATCTGTTATCCGCCCGTGACCCGTGACATCAGTCTGAAAGATATCGCCGTACTGGCCGATGCATCTGCCGCACCTGTTGCTGGACAAGAACCTGTGCAATCGGCGCCCAAGGGTGCCGAGGCGCCTGTCGATAGTTCTGTTGATGCTGATGGCGGTGCTGCAGACGCTATCCCTGCGCCCGCCATTACGCGCTACGCGGCCACCGGCAGCGCGCTTGATATGCCGGTCAGTGAGCAGGACCGTTTCGCCGCACTGCTGCGAGACGCCAGCCTCGTGGTCACCCTGGGGGCCTTCTTTCTGGCTGGGCTGGCGCTGGCGTTCACGCCCTGCGTGTTCCCGATGATCCCCATTATTTCCAGCATCATCGCCGGTCATGGCGCGCGTATGACCACGGGGCGCGCATTTAGCCTGTCACTGGTGTATGTGCTCGCGGTAGCCGCCACCTACACGCTGGCGGGTATTCTGGCGGGTCTTTTTGGCGCCAATATCCCGGCGGCTTTCCAGAATCCCTGGATCGTCTCCATCTTCGCGGCCATTTTCGTCCTGCTAGCCCTGTCGATGTTTGGCTTTTACGAACTGCAGGTGCCGGCTCGCTGGCAAACGCGTTTGACGCGCGCCAGCAATAGCGGCAAGCCGGGCAGCCTGCACGGTGTGGCGCTGATGGGGTTGTTGTCGGCGTTGATTGTGGGTCCCTGCATGGCAGCACCGCTGGCGGGCGCCCTGATCTACATTGGCCAGACCGGTGATCCGGTGCTGGGCGGCCTGGCGCTGTTCTTCCTGAGTCTGGGCATGGGGTTCCCGCTGTTGCTGATTGGTGCTTCGGCCGGCAAATTGCTGCCCAGAACCGGTGCCTGGATGGCCTCGGTCAAGGCCGGCTTTGGTGTGTTGCTGCTGCTCATGGCCATCTGGATGCTGGATCGCATCGTGGCGGATCAGATGACCATGGCGCTCACGGCGATCGTACTGATTGTCTCTGCGGTCTACATGAATGCCCTGGACCGTCTGCCCGATGTGCATGACGGCTGGCACCGGCTCTGGAAGGGGGTCGGGCTTTTACTGCTGGTGTACGGTATCGCGCTCATGGTGGGCCTGTTTGCCGGCAGTCGCAGCCTGGTGTATCCGTTGCAGGGACTGGCAAGTGCAAAACCTGCGCTCGCTCAGGGATTGGCGTTTCAAAAGGTGACGTCCATGGAACAGTTGCAGCCATTGCTGGAGCAGGCGCGGCGCAATGGCCAGCCGGTGATGCTGGATTTTTTCGCTGAATGGTGTGTGTCCTGCTACGAACTGGAATACGTGACGTTCAACGATGCCGGTGTACACCAGGCACTGGCCGGGTATCAGCTGATCAGGGTGGATGTCACCGCCAATGACGAGGCGGCACAGGCGCTTAGCCGCGAATACGGTGTCATGGGTCCGCCGGCGCTGTTGTTCTACGGCGCCGATGGTACCCTGGCGCCGCAGCTGACGGTGGTGGGGGTGATGGGGGCAGAGGACTTTGTGCGCCATGTCGCCCGAGTGCCGGGTTAACGCAACATGTATAAGGCCCGTGCCGGCGAGATGCCAAAGCACGGGTGTGTTTCGGCTTTAGCGCAGGTAGTTGCGGCTGATATGCCGAAAGCTGTCGGTGCCGGCTTTTTGCATCCACTCGAACGCCACCATTTCCCGGCTTACAATGTGCACGCCCGCCTGGCGCATGCGTTCAATGGCCAGGGCCTTGTCCTGGGGGTTGCGCGATGCAATGCAGTCGGCCACGACATAGACCTCGCGCCCCTGCTGACGCAGCTCGAGGGCGCTTTGCAGTACGCAGACATGGGCCTCAATGCCAATTAATATCACCTGATCCGGCTGGCGTGCATTGATCGCAGCGCTGCAGGCCGGTTCTGACATGCAGGAAAAATGGTTTTTTTCCACAATGGCGTCAGCCGGAACAAGTTCTCGCAGGCGCGCATCGGTATGCCCGATGCCTTTGGGATACTGCTCGGTGCAGAGTACCGGCACCTTGAGGAAGGTCGCGATCTCCAGGAGCCAGCGGCAGTGTTCTTGCAGTTGTTGCGGTGCCTCAACTGCCGGCAGCAGCTTGTCCTGAACGTCGATGACCAGCAGCAGGGATTTGTCGGGCTGAATCAGCATGGGGCCTTACCTCACACAGCGGGCTTCTTGTCGACCATGACCACGGCTTCGCCCTGGGTTACGCGCTTGCCTGCCACAAAGCATTCGGTGCTAAGGGTGACACGGCCACGGCGCAGATTGATATCGGTTATGGTGACGCGGGTTTCGACTTCATCGCCAAGATAGATCGGCAGGCGGAATTTGAGGCTCTGATCCAGATAGACGGCACCCGGGCCTGGCAAATGCGTACCGATCACCGCGGATATTAGGCCTGCACTGAATATGCCGTGGGCGATGCGGGTCTTGAACTGGGTCTGCGCGGCGAATTCCTCGTCCAGGTGTACCGGGTTGGTATCGCCGGTGATCTCTGCAAACAGGCGGATATCACGGTCGCTGACTGTTTTGAGAACCGATGCGCTCTGGCCTAATTCCAGATCTTCGATGTAAAGGCCGTGGGCCTGGCTCATAGTGTTGCTCCATTAGGTGATGTATGTAACGGCTATCTGGACGATGATGCAGGCGGGTTGTCAGTCCTCGTGGATGGCTTGCATGGATTCCTGTGTCCATTGCAGGCTGGCCCGGTAGGCCCAGTCGTAGACGGCGCTGTTGAAGTCCACCGGCAGGCGGTCCCAGTCACCGTTTTCATAGTTGATGACATTGTTAAGTACTTCGCCAATGGGCCCTTCGCCGCTGCGAATGGCCGCCTTGACGTCATCTCCCAGCGGAACCTGGGACAGCATGGATTCCTGCTGGATATCCAGCATGGCGTGCAAGCCGGACATCATGCCGGCCATGAAATAGCTGTTCGGTGCCGGCCTGCGCTGGGTGACTGCCACCAGTTCGCACATGCGTCCGCGAATCAGCAGCACGCGGGACAGCTCTTCGGGCTTGTCCTTGTTGGCGGACATGGCAATCAGGGTGGCCCACTTTTTGACCTGTTCAAGGCCCAGCAGCACGACCGCCTGGGCAATGGACTCCACCTTGCGCACCAGAGCATAGGCGGCGGAGTTGACGATGCGCAGGAGCTTGAAGGTCAGTACCGGGTCGCGGATGATCAGCGCTTCCAGTTTCTCCGGCGTGGTCGAGGGCTCTTGCAGTTCCTGAATCAGTTGCAGCAGGGTGAACTGCTTGGCGCTGACGCGGCGCTCCTGCAGCAGCTTGGGCTTGCTGAGGAAGCTGCCCTGGTAGAGCTTGAAACCCATATCGATGCAGCGCTCGAGCTGATCGAAACTGTCGATGCCCTCGGCCAGGAAAGCCAGCTTGAACGGGGTCATCAGCCGCATCTGCTGATCGAGTTGCGCCTCGTCAAACTTGCGTACATCCAGTTTGACGATCTGGGCGGCCCGCAGCAGGTTATCGTGCTGTGGGCCGTAACTGAAATTGCACAGCGCCAGGCGATAACCGTCCTTGACCAGCTTGAGCGCCACGCGTTCATAGTCCGGGTCCGGATCAGTGCCGGGTTCGAGTTCGATAACGACCTGTTTGCTGGGAAGATCGGGGAAATAGCCGGACAGCAGCAGTGCGCGGCTTACCGGTACAAATGCCGGTACGCGCCGAACCGCGCCGGCATCGGAAATGCTGGTATAAATGTTGAGGATGATATCGCCATTGGGGGCCGATCCTTCGAGCCGTGTAGCGCCGGCGCCCTCGTTATCGGTCCTGTACAGCAGTTCGTAGGCCACGACTTTCTGATGCTGATCGAAAATTGGCTGGCGGGCCACAAGCAGGCACTGATCATCGGGGTTATTGTCCATTTTCCCGCCATCTCCCTGTTATTGAATTACGACCATCAAGTGTATACGCAAAAAGGCATTTGCGGATAGGCCTGATAGGGGTCACAGGAGTATCCCTTTGGCGCCACAACGCTATAATAGGCGGCCTTCGAACAGGGCAGGGTAAAGATGAGCATTAATTGGTTTCCGGGACACATGCACAAGGCACGCAAAGAGATCGCCAAGACCATGGACGAGATCGATGTGGTGATCGAGGTGCTGGATGCCCGCCTGCCCCAGTCGAGCGAGAATCCGCTGGTGGACTCTTTGCGCAAGGGCAAGCCTGTGATCAAGCTGCTGAACAAGTCGGATCTCGCCGACCCGGATGTAACGGCTCAGTGGCTCGCGTTTTTCAATGCCATGGACGGTGTGCAGGCTCTGGCGCTGGATAATGAGAATCGCAAGCTGATCAAGCGACTGCCTGAACTGTGCAAGCAGCTGGTGCCTTCCCGTGTCGCCCAGGGGCGGCCGGTACGTGCCATGATCATGGGGATCCCCAACGTCGGCAAGTCCACCCTGATCAATGCGCTGGTGGGCAAGCGCATTGCCAAGGTGGGCAATACACCGGCGGTCACGCGGCACCAGCAGCGCTTCATGATGCAAGGTGGCATGGCGTTGTCGGATACTCCGGGCATCCTCTGGCCGAAAATAGTTGACCCTGATTCGGGCTACCGTTTGGCGGCCAGCGGTGCAATCCGTGATACTGCAATTGAGTTGGAAGATGTGGCGCTGTTTGCGGCCGGCTTTATGCTGGCATCGTATCCGCAGCGCCTGATGGAACGATACAGGCTGACGACGTTGGCCGAGATTGCGGACGAGCTGCTTGAGCAGATCGGGCGCAAGCGGGGATGCCTGAAACCCGGCGGCATTGTCGATCGGCACAAGGCATCGGAGATACTGTTAATGGAGTTACGTGGCGGCAAGCTCGGACGCATCAGTTTCGAGACCGTCGCTGAGTGGGATGAGAAACGACGTCAGGCCGCTTTGGAAGAAGCTGAACGGCTGGCGGCAGAAGATGAGCAACAGCAGGATCCGACATGACACGTTTAAAAAAGAAACGCTCCGATGCCAACCGTATCGAGTGGGGTGAATCTGCACCCAGGCGCAGCGAAAAGCTGGCTGACCCTGATAGTTACGAGAGCCGCAAGAAGCGTTCACTGGAAAAGCGCAAGCAGCAGAAGTCCGTGTATGAAAAGCAGCGTGAAAAGGAAGAGCTCGAAGCGCGCCAGCGTCAGATGCAGCAACCGCGCGGCGGTCGTCTGGCCGAGAAAATCCGCCGCCTGAATCGCGAGAAAAGCGCCGCCGATCTTCCGAAGGCAGAGCAAGATTCCGAGCCGGGCGTTGAGGCGCAGCAGGGCACAGATGACGCTCAGTCCGACAAGTAAACAGGCGTCCCTGCCTGTTTAACGGTCGCCCATGAAAACCGGGCGATATTTTGCGATATCCGCTGGTTTTCACGGGCTTGCATTGGGCCATCTTTATCAAAGGAAGGCCCAATGATGCCTCCATGTATCAGGTCGCAATGAACGGTATTTTCATGTCGGCTTATTAAGATGGGGCACCGCGACGTGCGATTTTTACTGCAGGCCGCGGTGCCCGGTTGGCGTTCGTATCGGTGGACTGCTAGCTTTAGGGCATTGCGACAAGCGGAGGCTAGAGCATGTCCCATGCACCGATTCACCGCGCCGGCAATGCACCGGTCAAGGTCGAACTGACAGAAGGCGAGACCTATACCTGGTGCGCCTGCGGGCGCTCCGAAACCCAGCCCTGGTGTGATGGTTCCCATCAGGGCACCGGCATTGATCCCGTCGTTTTTATCGCGGAGCGCACGGGCGCTGTCTGGCTCTGTCTGTGCAAGGCAACCGGGACGCCGCCGTTATGCGACTCGAGCCATAAAAAGCCCGTCCCCGTCCCCGCGCCCAAGACCGATTCCGTCTGATGGCGATTCCATCCTGCCACGCCAGGCCCTGATGATGACCATCTCGGCCCTCTGTGGCGGTTTGTGTTAGCATACGCGCCTTTCCAATACAGCCAGGTAAGCTCTTTGCATTCCCAGGATTTCTCCCGCGATGTGATCATCATTGGCGCTGGCGCCGCAGGCTTGATGTGCGCCGCCACGGCCGGTTATCGCGGCCGTTCGGTGCTGCTGCTCGAACACAGCAACAAGATTGGCCGCAAGATATTGATGTCTGGCGGCGGGCGCTGCAATTTCACCAATCTACACAACAGTCCTTCCAACTACCTGTCGGCCAACCCGCATTTTTGCAAGTCGGCGCTGAGCCGCTACCCGGCGGCGCGCTTTATCGAACTGGTAGAGCGCCATGGTATCGATTACCACGAGAAGACGCTTGGACAGCTGTTCTGCGATGTCTCCAGCAAGGAAATATTGCAGCTGCTGCTGACCGAATGTGACTGGGCCGGGGTGGATATTCGCACCGACAGTACGATATACCGTATCGACAAAAACGCCGACGGCTATCGCGTCAAGACATCCGCCGGCATCTGGCAGTGCCAGTCGCTGGTGATTGCCACCGGAGGCCTGTCGATCCCCAACGGCGGCGCTACACCGTTCGCCTATGAAACGGCAAAACAGTTTGGCCTGAAGGTGTTGCCGTTGCAGGCGGCGCTGGTGCCCTTTACGCTGCAGCCCAAGGATCTGGAAGTGTTCAAGCCGTTGTCGGGCGTCTCGCATCGAATTCGCGCATCCATCAGGGATACGGCGTTCGTTGAGAACCTGCTGTTTACCCACCGTGGCCTCAGCGGTCCGGCCATCCTGCAGATTTCGTCCTACTGGGATCCCGGTGCTGAAGTCGAGATTGACCTGTTTCCGGAACTTGATCTGCTGCAATGGCTGGGCGAGCAGCGCGAAGAGCGTCCCAAGGCCGATATCCGCACCCTGCTGGGCCAGCAAATGCACAAGCGGGTCGTGCAGACGTTCTGTGACCTGTGGTCCTTCGAGGGGCCCATCAACCGCTTCGACAGCCGCCAGCTCGCCGCGGTAGCCGATGCCTTTCACCGCTGGGTGGTCAAGCCCGCCGGCACCGAAGGTTACCGTACCGCGGAAGTCACCCGTGGCGGTATCGACACCGACGAGGTTTCGTCCAAAACCTTCGAGGCCAAAAAGGTCGCGGGGTTGTATTTTATTGGCGAGTGCCTTGATGTTACCGGCCACCTGGGTGGACATAATTTCCAGTTCGCCTGGGCGTGCGGCGATGCCGCCGGTCAGTACGTCTGATCCCCACGCACGACCCCTGCAATTCCCCGCCCTGTGTTCTCAGGCAGAACACAGGACGCTGCTTCAAGCGTCTATCAAGGACTGTGGTTTGGATTTCCCCCGTAGCAGGGCTTTCCTGCCGATGGGTGCACTGTTCCGCGCCATGGTGTCGTTCCTGCTGTCGATGTTCGCCTGCATGCTGATCATCGCGCTGTTCCCGGCCATTTCACTCTGGCTGCCGAGCCTGATGGCCAACTGACGATTTTCCTTTTCAAGCCCCGCAGGCACCTTTGCCTGCGGGGCTTTTTTTCGTCTGACCGCGTGCGTGCAGGTGACGGGCCTGGCCTGTTTCAGGCAAAGCGGGCATTTGTCTTTTAAGCTGGGTAGGGGTGGATGTTGAGCATCCCTGGTTATTTACCCGCAAACGACAGACGCAGGAGACCATGCCCATGAGCATCAAGATCGTCACCATCTGTGGCAGTGTGCGACCCGGCAACTACACCGCCATGGCGCTGGAACTGGCCATCGACGAGCTGAAGAAAACGCCCGGGGTCGAGGTAACGCCGATTCGGCTTGAATCCCTGGACCTGCCACTGCCGGGCCTGGACGCGAAATATCCCGCCGCCATCGAGCAGTTTCAGCAGACTGTGGCATCCGCCACCGGTGTGCTGCTGGCATCCCCTGAATACCATGGCGGCATCAGCAGCCCGATGAAACTGGCCATCGACAATCTCGGCTTCCCCAGCGTACTCGGCGACAAGCCGGTGTCTATCCTGGGTGTGGCCGCCGGTGCAATCGGCGCCATCAAGTCCACCGAGCAGCTGCGCGCCATCTGCGCCCATGTCGGTGCCATGCCACTGCCGCTGGCGGTCTCCATTGCCAAGGTTCAGCAGGTATTCGATTCCGAAGGGCATTGTCTGGATGCGGCGACCGAGAAGTACATCAGGCGTTCGGCCAGCAACCTGGTCGATTACATCAATCATGTTGTCTGCCCGAAAATCAGCCTGGAGGCGATATTGCGGGAGCGCGAGGAGGGGTGAAGTGGAGTCGGGTTGGTCAGGCGGGGAGTTCGTGGCGTTTCTGCGAGTCTGGATTTCGCCTGGCGGCGCTATACCTGCGATCCCCGTAGGAAGCCGTGCCCCGCGGCGAAGGGCTGAAAATGGAGGCTGTGCGTCGGTATCGGCGACGCTTCCTTCAAGATTAACGGCAGGTAGCCAGAGAATGCAGGAGCAATTTTCTTCTCGAAGGGGGATCGAAGCCGTTCTGATGTAATGGTGGTGGTTATTTAACTCTGATGGTTTGGTATCCAATTGTAGGATGGGCAAAGCGGAGCGTGCCCATCGGGAACTGGTTTTTGTAGTGGTTCAATGATTTCGATCACCGCACGGGCGGTGGTGTGTTTTCGGGCACTTTCCGGCACAGAGACCGATCCCGCCAGTGTGCCGGGCATCTCAACTTTTACTCTATCGCAAGCAAGAACCTATCCATGTGCACGCGGTATAAAGGCATACGGCAATGCAGGCGGCTTTCCCGCGTCCGCGAACATCGGCCAATACCCACTATCCTCTTAACCCGCATTAAAACGGTCCTGGCCGCTCCCCACCGTCATTTTCTCAACCAGGTAGTCGACAAAAACCCGCACCCGGGCGGGCATGGTTGTGCCGCCGAAAAATACGGCATGGATGGCTTCGGTGTCGCCAGGGTTAAAGTCGTCGAGCAAACGCACCAGTCGCCCCGATTCAAGATCAGGGGCGATATGGAAGTCGCCAAGCCGCGTGATACCCACCCCCTGCAAGGCCAGTTGTACCAGGGTTTCGCCATTGTTGGCGCGTACGTTGCCATTGATGGGCAACATGACGTTCTCACCGTCTGCCTGAAAGGGCCAGCCCGGTTCGATGCGCTTGAAGCTGAAATCCATGCAGTTGTGATACGCCAGGTCCGCCAGCGTTTGGGGATAGCCGTGGCGTTGCAGGTAGTCCGGCGAGGCGACGACCGAACGGCCGGTTTCGCCCAGTCGACGGGCGCTGAGCAAGCTGTCCGGCAATGGCCCGAAGCGAATGGCAACGTCGATATGGCCCCCTTCCACATCCGATACTTCATCGCTGAGCTGTACCTCGACGGTGATATCCGGATAACGTGCCAGAAATTCCGGCAGCAACGGCACAATGCTCAGACGACCATGCGCCAGGGCGGCACTGACCCGTACCAGCCCTCTGGGGCTGGCTCTGTCGGCAATGGCGGATTCGGTTTGGTCAAGATCCGCCAGTATGCGCCGTGCCGCCAGCGCATAATCCTCCCCCTCGCGGGTTAGCCGCAGACTGCGTGTGGTGCGCACCACCAGTCGCACACCCAGGCGCTGCTCGATACGCGTCACCAGGCGGCTGACTGCCGAGGGCGTGAGGCCCAGTTTTCGGGCCGCGCCACTGAGTGAGCCGGCACAGGCCACGGCCAGGAAGGTTTCCATCTCGGCGGTACGGTCCGTCCTTTTGTTGTCCATGCTGTTCTCTTTTGTTGGCTGCCGACGCCCAGTGTAATGACCAAAATCCTTCCTATCGACACTTTACGCACCCCATTTTTGAATTGAACGCAAAGCTGGTTGACCACGGTGCCCACTTATCGGGAGCGGGTGACTAAATTACACTCCCCGAATGAACAAATTGAGGAGACAGATCACAATGAAGCTTAACCTGCCGCTGCTGGCGCTGGCCCTGGGGGCATTCGGTATCGGTGTTACCGAATTTTCTCCCATGGGCATGTTGTCGGTCATTGCTGGCGATCTGGACGTGAGCATCCCGACCGCCGGTATGCTGATCAGCGCCTATGCCTTTGGTGTGGTGGTCGGTGCGCCGATCATGACACTGGGGTTTGCCAACATGTCGCGCCGCAGTCTGCTGCTGCTGGCGATGAGCATTTTCACCATCGGCAACCTGATCTCGGCACTGTCGGACGGCTACGGCACCCTGCTGATCGGTCGTATCGTTACCTCGTTCAATCACGGTGCGTTTTTTGGCGTGGGCGCCGTTGTCGCCACGCAGCTGGTACCGCCGCACAAGCGTGCAGGCGCGGTGGCCGCGATGTTTTCCGGCCTGACCATTGCCAATATCGGCGGTGTGCCGCTGGCAACCTACGTGGGTGAAACCATCGGCTGGCGAACCGCGTTTATGGGGATGACCGTATTGGGTCTGGTCACCCTGGTCGCGTTACGTGCCTCGCTACCTAAACTGGCCGTGGACGGCCAAACCACCATTGCCAGTGAAATCAGGGTGCTCGGTAAAGGCTCAGTACTGTTTGCACTTCTTCTGACCGTGGTTAGCTCCAGCTCGATGTTTACCGTGTTCAGCTATATCGCACCGATTTTGCAAGATGAGACCCGCGTCGGAACCCTGTTTGTTACCAGCATGCTGGTGCTGTACGGCCTGGGTCTGGCGGTCGGCAACGGGTTGGCGGGCCGCTTTGCCGATCGCAACCTGACCGGCACGCTGGTGATGTCATTACTGGGATCCGTCATTCTGCTGACGCTATTTGCGGCCACCATGCAGCATACCCTGATCGTGCCACCGCTGATTTTCCTCTGGGGCATCGCGAGCTTTGCCATAGTGCCGCCGTTACAGGCGCTGGTTGTACGCGAAGCCGCAGACGCGCCGAATCTTGCGTCGTCAATGAACATTGCCGCGTTCAACCTGGGTAATGCCAGCGGGGCTGCACTGGGAGGCGCGGTGATTCATCTCGAGCTGGGCTTGCCAAGCGTTGCGCTGGCAGGTGCCGCGACATCTGCGGCCGGCCTGGTGCTGGTATTGCTGTTCCAGAAGCATAAAAAAGCGCAAGAAGCGCAGCTTGCCGCCGCTTACTGAGTATCTTGCTTAGGGACCGTTGACCTTTATGGGCATGTACTGCCGAAGGCTGCTTTCGCACCAGAAAAGGCGCGGGATCGTGCATGCTGGGCACGCAATTGCAGCTTGCCGGTCGCAGCGTTGCTGCCGATGCGGCAAGGGGTGCGTTGCTCGGGCGTCAAAAGGTTGCCTTGTCACCCCTGAATTTGCGTGATTACGCAGGTGCAGGGGCGGCAAGCTGAACTATTCTTGGGCATGATGCCTTGGGCACCAACGGATTATCGGTGCCGGATTTGATCGTCAAACAATCAAATCGTCAGCTGAGCAACGGAAGCCAGGCTGGGTGAATTCCTCCCCCTACTCTCAATTCCTCTGTTTTTCTGGCCCTGTCTGTGTTGCATCGCAGGCGGTATTCCGTTGTTGGAAGGGCGGTAGCGTGGTTTCAGGCGCTTTCGGTCAATTCGGCCGGATAAACGGTCTTGCGGGCCAGAATCTCGGTGTGCAGCTAAATATGTGCTAATACCTGTCTAATATCAGAAAGTTACAGCGTTTCGTCATAATGGGGATATGAGGCTTTGCAGCCGGTCGGGCTTAGCCGGTCGTAGCGAGGGGAAGTTTGTTTTGAGGCAGTTTTTGAGCTCTTTTGAGGAGAATAGTGGTTCTATTTAACGACAAAGAGTGCGAAAAATGTCCAAAACGGATTTTCCGCAGTAGGTCAGTGTTAAGTCCGAGTGGTTGCTAACGATCGTTTTGTCGAATTTAGTTTGATAGGGTAGATGACCTGGAAGGCTGATGCTGCCTGGCTTTGTGCCCGTTTTTGACGAAAATTTAGCAGGAAATACTGGCCTCAGGCAAATCGGCCTTCGAGGCTACGATACAAATGTTATATGAATTAACGAAGGCTATTATTTAAATACTATGGCTACCTAAACTGTTTCGGCGGCGGATTTATGAGACATGGACAACATTGCAAACAACCCTTTGTCCCGGATCATCTGTTCAGCGTTGTTCGTAATCCTTGCTATGGCGGCGCACGGCGGTGAAATTGTTGAACCCAATCCTGAGAAGTGGCTCGTGGAGGCAGAGGCCGCCTACGAAAGGGTCGAAAGTTACACCGCCATTTTTCATAAGCAGCAGCGGATAGCGGGCGAACTCCTTGACGAAGAGAACATATTCCTCAAGTTCAGGAAAAAGCCATATTCCCTGTACATGAAGTGGGTGACAGAACCCTACAAGGGGAGCGAGTTACTGTACGTAGTGGGCTGGAATAAGGGCCGCATCAAGGCGCACAGGGGCGGATTTTTCAGCTTTATCGTTCGCAATCTCGCCCCAAATGACCCGAAACTCATGGAAAATGACCTTCGCCCGGTGACCAGTACAGGGGTTGGCTTCCTCCTGCAAACTGTTGCGATCAACATGCGCAAGGCGATCAAAGCTGGTGTGCTCACGTTCACCGATCACGGAAAAGAAAGTGTCTACGGCAGGGACACGCAGGTCATGGTAATAGACATACTACCCAACGAGAATGCGGAGGACTACGACGGTGCGCAGTTTGTTATCAACCAGGATGTCGAGAGCAAGATCCTGATAAGGATCAGAGTCTATGACCGGGACGGCCGGCTCGTCGAGAACTACGGGTACGAGAACCTGAACCTTGACGCGCGTCTGTCAGACGCCGACTTCGACCCAAAGAATCCTGAGTATGACTTCTGAGTTTTATCCATTAAGATCAGAACGAGGACTCTCTATCTGCGTAGCGTCTTCATGGGGAGATTGCACATAACACCTATGAGCCGTCCCCACGTCAATAGGCATTAAAAAATTCTAGGCTTTTTGCCCATGCTTACTTTTTAACAATTTGATCTGCCCGCTTCGTATTTCCGGTCCGTTGACCGCCGATGAATGCGGCAACAAACACCTATCGAGGGTCCCTTATGCACCTGAGGTGCTGCCACTTTCGGGCATCCTGCCACGCACGAGGGATACTAGATAGCCTTGCCGCCATGGATTGCCCGCATATAGAGGGCATGCCCCAGCGCAAACGGCAGGTTGAATTGTTGGCAGAGATCGGAGACCCAGTACCAGCAATGCATACATTCGACCCCGATAACGATGTCTTCGTGAAGGTAGGGCGCCAGCAGGTCGATCAGGTCCATGCTGGTCGCAGGTATATTCCTGTGCACTCGAATCTGATCTTCGGTATCGAGGATGCAGACATAGAGAACCCGGGCATGCAGATCGATACCACAGTAATAGCGGTGATTTTTCGTATAGAATCTCATTAGCCTTCTCCGGTTCGGTTTCGTCACCTCCAGCATAGGCCGCGGTCTATGCTGGGCGGAGAAGGCTCAATCAGTATCAAACGCGTCAATTAGGACGCTCGCAAGCTCGCGCCTATTACGCGGGCGTTAGCTTTCCGAGTTACCTATAATCGTCATCAGTTTTGGGGGCACGGGGTCAGGTCCTGCCTTTTGCCCAGGTCTGTCGGATCTACCGGTCTTGTTGTCGACTCAGAATTTCGTCGCAATGGAATAGCAGAGGCCTTGGTCAAGGCTGCAGAAAAATGGGCATATAAAGAAGGTTTAAACCGAATCGTAGTTAGGTCGAATGCAACACGAAAAGAGTCGCATGTTTTTTATCCTTCAGTTGGTTTCAAACATTCAAAAACATCCTATACTTAGGCGAAGTCACTACATTTTGCATGACAAACTATTCAAGTAGATTCGGTACGCGTGGCATTTTGGGTTTGCATTGAGTTTTGTATTTGCGGGGTAGTGAGTGCCTTTTGCAGTACGTGCCTCACTACTTAACAAGGCATTAGGCAGCTTTAGTTAGTTTCGGCTGTCTTTTTTATAGGTGGTGGGATTTATCATGAATTTGAAAGGAAAGATCGTTACTGTTAGACCAGAAGTAGCCATAGACACGCTGCAAAGACTTCCCAATTATGTAGGCATTTCTGAAAAGTCGGCGGGATCTAGTTCTATTTCCATGAACGTTGTAATAATTCCTGCTGGTGCAAAGGCGCAACCACATTACCATGAAGGCTTTGAAACGGCTATTTATCTGCTAAAGGGGGATGTACAAACTTTTTACGGAGAAAATCTAGCAGAAACATGTATCAACAAGCAGGGTGATTTTATTTATATACCTGCGGGTTTACCACATATGCCTGTCAATTTAAGCGATACCGAAGATGCCATTGCCCTGGTAGCTCGCAATGATGCCAACGAACAAGAAAGTGTTAGAGAATATATATTTACAGATACTGTAAACCTCCCTGTTTTAGTGCCAGCTATTATTAGAGTTCATCCGGTCGTCCTGTTTAGCCAGGAAGGCCCATGGCGACAGGTCGTCCAGTGACTCATGCGGCCTTTCGTCGTTGTATTCGATGAGCCACTTCTCGGTAATATCTCGCACTTCGGTCAGGGTGCTGAAGATATAAAAATCCAACACCTCGTGGCGATAGGTCCGGTTGAAGCGCTCGATATAGGAATTCTGTGTCGGCTTGCCGGGCTCTATAAATTCCAATACAACGTTGTTGTATTCAGCCCATTCAGCCAGCGCCAATGAGATGAATTCCGGCCCGTTGTCTACCCTCACTTTCAGAGGCTTTCCGCGCCAGGCCACAACTCGTTCGAGTGTCCTGATAACACGGGTTGCGGGTAGATTCAGATCGATCTCTATCGCCAGCGCTTCGCGGTTAAAGTCATCCACGACGTTGAACGTCCTGAATTTCCGGCTACAGCGTAGCGCGTCATGCATGAAGTCCATCGACCAGCAGTGGTTGACCTGAACGGGCACCGCCAGCGGCTCAGGTGAGCGGGATGGCAGGCGCTTCTTGCCCTTGCGGCGCAGATT
>NZ_KB899096.1 GCF_000378045.1 Marinobacterium rhizophilum DSM 18822 | reverse complement strand
CGCGGATCGGTTTCATCACCCATCTTTTTCGGGTCGTTCAGATCGATACCGAAGCCCTGCAGGAAGCCCTGGTTACGAGCGACATCGACGGTGATTTGGCTGCTGCTCAGATCCAGCAGGGCAATCTTGGCGTCTGCCGCCTTGTCGCCCAGCTGAGCCTTGGCCCATTCGCCAATCAGTACGCCGGCCTTGAAGTTGTCGGTGGCGAAGGTCGCATCCGCGGCGGTAATCGGTGACAGCGGCGTATCCAGGGCGATAACCAGCAACCCGGCTTCACGGGCACGTTCAACCGCAGGCACGATGGCAGCAGTGTCGCTCGGGGTCAGCAGAATGCCCTTGGCACCGGCGGAGATCAGGTTCTCGATGGCCTGGACCTGGGAATCGTTGTCGCCATCAAATTTGCCGGCAAAGGACATTAGCTTTGCGCCCATGGCCTCAGCTTTCTCTTCAGCACCTTGACGCATTTTTACGAAGAAGGGATTGGTGTTGGTTTTGGTGATCAGGCCAACGATAGGTTGTTCTTCAGCGAGAGCAAAAGGAGAGGTGACGGCGATTGCAAGGGCCAGCGCGCTCAGTTGCTTCTTCATGGTGGATCTCCAATTGTTTTGTTGTTGTTGTATTACCGTGTTCGGTAGGGTCATTAGAGAATGTCGCCATGAACAGAAAATTTCGTTCTGGCGATCATCTGTTAACAATTGAAATATAGTCATGAACTGCCTGATAAACGGGCATTGCGGGCTGAAGCAAAAATATAAACTGTTGCTTCAAGCGACGAGGGCGTTCGCCAGGGCGCGGGCAAGGGTATCCAGACGGTAGGGTTTGGCGATGACATCGCTATTCGGTGCCAGACCATAACGTTTGCTTAGCTGATCCCGGGGGAGCCCGGACGCCAGCAGGCAGGGCAGCGTTGGCCAGTGCTTTTGCAGCTCCTGCTGTAACTGGATGCCTGTCTGGCCGCTGCCCAGGTTTATGTCGCTCAGTACCAGGTCAGGCTCTGGGTTGGTTTGCAGCCATTGCATTGCCTCTTCGGCGTTACGACAGGTCAGCGGTTCGTAACCCAGTGTTGCGATCATCTCTTCGACTGCCTCCAGCACCAGCCTGTCGTCTTCAACCAGCAGGACCAGCTCGCCACTCCCGTGGGGCACGCTTTGTGACAGTCCATTGGACGTCGCGGCTGAGTCAGGTGGACGCGATGCTGCATGGCGGGGCAGGCTGATGGAAATGCAGGTGCCTTTTCCGGGTGGGCTTTCGATGTGGATATCGCCGCCAGACTGCTTGACGAAGCCGTACACCATGCTCAGCCCCAGGCCGCTGCCCTGGCCGACTTCCTTGGTGGTAAAGAAGGGATCGAAGACGCGTTCCTGCAGCTCCTCGGGAATGCCATTGCCGGTATCGCAGACGTCAATCTGCACGCGGTCGACGCCGGCGGGGCCGGTCTGCATGGAAGTGTTGAAACACAGGGTGCCGCCATCCGGCATGGCGGCACTGCTGTTCAGGGCCAGGTTCAGCAGGGCGTTTTCAAGCTGGCCGGGATCGACGTAGATCCAGTCGTCGGTGGCCTCGAGACGGGTCTGGATGTCGATGTGGGGGCCCACGCTGTATTCGATCAGGTCCAGCATGCCCTCAATCAGCGGGTTGAGCTGCTGGGCCTCGGGGTGCAGCTGTTGCTTGCGCGAAAAGGCCAGCAGGCGCTGTACCAGACTCGCACCGCGCTCAGCCGCGGCCAGAGCGCGCTGGCTGTAGCGGGCGACTTTCTCGCTCAGGTCCGGTTGTTGCTCGAGCAGTTGCAGGTTACCGATGACCGCCGCCAGCAGGTTGTTGAAGTCATGGGAGATACCGCCGGTCAGCTGGCCCAGCACCTCCATTTTCTGTGCCTGACGCAACTGGGACTCGATGGTCTTGCGATCCGTCAGATCACTGTAGAGGGTCACAAAGCCGCCGTCGGGCATGGGTTGGCTGCGAAATTCGATAACGCGGCCATCCTGATAGTAGCGCTCGAAGCGAATGGCTTGCTCGGGGCGTTGCAGGTTGGTCTGCGCCATGTCGAGCGGGCGATTGTCCAGCGTGCGATTGCTGTGGGCATTGCGGGTCATGAGATTCTGCACATGATCCAGTGGCAGGCCCGCGCGAATCCGGTTCGGGGGCAGATCAAAAATGGTTAGATAACGCGGATTCCAGGCAATCAGATGCTGGTCGCGGTCGAATACGCTGAGGCCGTCGTTGATATTGTCGAACACGGTTTGCAACAGGTGCTGCTGCTTTTGCAGGTCTTCGGTCATTGACTGCAGTTCGCGGCTGTTTTCCCGAAAGACGTTGAAGGCTCGAGCAAGGCTGCCTATTTCGTCGCGCCGGTGAACTGCCGGAGTTGCCTGTTCGGTGACACCGGAGGCGAGGCGTGTCATCAGCCGCGTGACGGCCTTCAGGTTGTGGGTCATTGTGAGCACCAGGGCTGCGCCTGCGACCAGTGCCAGCAAGGCGATCAGGCTGATCCACAGGATACGGACTTTACCTTGGTCGATGGTGGCGGCCAGCGCGCCATGCTGGCGCTCAAAGCGGCTCTGCAGACTGTCGACGAAGCGTTTCACCTCAGTGGATAGTTGCTCCGAGATGGCGCGTACCGCTGCCAGCAGATAGGCCTGGCGCTGTTTTACTTCGAGTTGCTGGTGCCTCAGCTGGAATATTTCCTTAGCGCTGGCAGCCAGTGCCGTGTCGGTACCTTCGCGGGCGCCAAAGCGCCGTTCGATTAAGGCCAGTTCGCGCGAGGAGGCGGATGCGGCCGCAATCAACTGGTCAACCGCCTGGCTCTGCACATTGGCTACGGGGCTGCCAATCTGCTGTAACTCATACAGCAGTTGGCGCAGGTCCTCGCGCTGGAACAGCTCCTGTTGTGTCAGGAATATCAGCTCATCCAGGGTGGCATAGAGCTTTTCCAGCAGCGTTCGCAGGGCGGGGGCCGATGTCAGATGACGGATACGTCCGGCCAGGTTCTTGAGCTGTTCCACCCGTTGCTGCAGTTGCTGGCGATCATGCTGTAACTGAAAGGGGGCCGAGGCCTCGGCGACAAAAGGTGCGAGGGATGCGAGACTGGCGGTACGCTCGGCCAGCTCCAGGGAATGGGATATGTCCGGCAGAATTTCTTCACGCAGGCGTTCCAGCGACCGCTCGGTATCGCTCAGACCGCGCCATCCTACAATTGCCAGGGCCAGGGCTGCCAGGATGATGCAGGCAAAGGCGACAAGCAGACGGGCGCGGGCACTGTGCATGGTTCAGATCCGGCTGATCTTGGCGTGGAAGCAGTATCCAAGCCCTCGTTCGGTACGAATGTAGCGCGGCTGGCGGGGGTTTGGCTCGAGTTTGCGGCGCAGACGCAGAATCAGCACATCGATGGTACGGTCGAACACTTCGCTGTCGCCACTGCGGGTCATTTCCAGTAACTGGTCGCGCGTAAGGATTCGGTTAGGGGCCTTGACGAGGGCTTCAAGCAGGTTGAATTCGCCGTAGGTCAGATCGACGGTATCGCCATCGCTGCGCAGCAGCTGGCGGGCGGTGAGATCCAGAATCCAGTCGCCGAAGGCCAGGCGCTGGTGGCTGTGAACGTCCTCGGGTTTGGCCATGGTGCCGGCCGAGCGGCGCAGCAGGGCACGCACGCGGGCCAGCAGTTCGCGCACGTTGAAAGGCTTCATCAGGAAGTCGTCGGCGGCTAGTTCCAGCCCCAGAATACGGTCTGTCTCGTCGCCCTTGCCGGTGAGCATCATGATGGGTATGCCGGATTCCGCGCGCAGTCCCCGTGCCAGCTGCATTCCGTCTTCGCCCTTGAGGCGCAGATCCAGAATCACCAGGGAAAAGGCGGCAGAGGCCAGCGCCTGTTGCATGTCGGTGCCATTGGCGACGGCTACGGCGTCGAATCCGTTGTCATCCAGCAGGTCATGCAGCAGATCCCGCATATCGGCTTCATCGTCCACGATGAGAATTTTCTGGCGTACTGTTTCCGTCATAGCGTGCTGTCCATTGGCGTATTGCGTGGCTGTGATACCACAGAATAGGTCAGATCGTATTTCAAATGTTTCGCCGGTGTCGATGAAACTGGTCTGTCGGGCTGTTGCAAGGCCTGTTGATGTCACACAGAATCCGGGGCCGGGGCCGTATGAAAAACGATCTAATCGCGAGCTCTGGTGTCGGATTACTAGGCGTTAGCAATGTTGGCTATCATGCCGTATTGCCTGTCAATGGTGTCACTACCAATCAATTTTCAGGTTATGCGCCATTTTCTCGATCAAAGAGGTTGCCATGCATGCCTGCATTCTTCCAGGTTTAGCAGGCTGTTGAAAAACTACCTGTTAGGGGCCTTAATCTTTCGCCTGAAATATTAGAATGTAAGCCCCGATTTGGACCGCCTGCCGGAATGGATCCTGCCGGCCTAAAAATCCCGATCGGCGTCGGTCGCCGCAATTGGCAATCGGCGGGGCCGGATACCGGTGGCGGAATTCTCGCCCGCGCCATTACCCTGATCAGAACTGCCAAGATGAAGGTCTCGATCCGCAGGTTTACTTGGCCGGCGTCCTTGCCCGCATTCCACGATCACAGCATCAACCGGCTCGGCGAATTGCTCCCGTAGAGTTTGCAACCCCGGACGTCTAACGAAGTCAACAACGCCGCTGCCCGAACAACGCAAGGCGTTTTAGGTGACGGGGTTACATTAAAATTGACATTACAAACGACAAAATTGAACATAGACGCATAATGTATAAAGGTCCCGTATATGAAAGATCCTGCACAAAATTACACTGCTTTTCCCGATGGAGAGGCCTTGGATAGAGATAACCTGCGCGTTTTGCGCTTCTTACGACATGGGCCTCTCGGACTCGGTGAACTGGCCGAGAAAACCTCACTTGCGCGAAACACGGTTGCGACGCGGGTTGATCACCTCATCCGCAGAGGTCTGATCAAACAAGGCCCGAGCATTCCGGCTGAACGCGGGCGGCCGTCAGTTCGCTTCAAATTGAACGAACGGGCAGCTTTGTTATACCTTGTGTTTTTCGATGAGACCCACGTGACGGGTGCGATATGCGATCTTGGCGGGACCGAGCTAGGGTCCCTGTCACGGTGTTTGGATGAGGCGTATGAGACCGATGACGCGATACGGCATATCGTGGAAATCAGAGACACGATTTGTGCCGAAAACGGGATTGACCGTGCAGATTTGCAGGTCTGTGTCCTTGGGGTTCAGGGGCCCGTGGCTGAGGACCAGAAAACGGTGCCGTGGTCACGCGTTGGTTTGTTACCGACAGGAATGGCAGCAGTAATCGGCATGCCTGTAATCGTGGAAAATGACGCCAATCTCATGGCCGTCGGAGTAGCAGCGAGCCAGGACGGGGCAGAACCCATTATGTGCATTCTTGTATCGAACGGGATCGGTGCCGGAATCGTGACTAATGGTGCGGTACACCGTGGCACTGGAGGCTGGGCAGGCGAAATTGGTCATGTTCCTATCTTGGCCGCGGGAGAGCGCCCCTGTGTGTGCGGAAGTCGTGGGTGTTCGTCGGCTGTGGCAGGCAATCTCGCGCTCTATGACATGCTGAGAGCCAAGGGGCACAGTGTCGCCACGATTTCAGACGTCGCTCAATTGGCTGTTGCTGGAAACCTGGATGCGATTTTAGCGCTCCGAAATGTAGGGCGTAACATCGGAGAGGCCATTTTGGGACTTGTGATCGCCATTGCCCCGGGGCGGATCATCGTTGCCGGTCACGCTGCAGAAATCGGCGATCATCTATTGGCTGGCGTGCGAGAAACAATTGTGTATCGAATGCCAGCAGCCTTAGCCGCGCGGATCCAGGTCGAGATCAGCGCAGAGTATGAAAACACCATGCGTCGCGGGGCTCTCTCGCTTGGTTTCGACAGCCTTTTTCCGCCCAAGCTTTAGGTTCATCGCGCTTTACCGCTAAAGGCAACTTTGATCTTCAAGAAGTTGCTGTACCGGTATACATGCGGCATCCGCTTGATGACTTTGATGCCGTTGTCCATACCCTTCAGGATGTTTGTAATGAGGCGTTAGACGGCGCTTGCCACGGTCCCCGGCAGATAACCCGATAGCCAATAGCCGCTTGGCGCAGAGCATGAGTGGCTTCATTCCCCTGCCCATGGGCATTGCGAACCACTCACTGCAGTGCCGATGTGCCTCGTCTTCACTGAGGAGCATACTCGCGCTCCTTCAGTTGCTTTTTCAGCAGGTACACGATTGTCAGCGGTACATTCGCTGCGAGTCGCTCATCTAGCCTGACGCACTATCTTCGGATGGGTGCCCGGATTACGCAGCGGTCGTCAACGGCTGCGCTTGATGATCCTTCGTTCAGTCGGACTTTCCAGCTCAAAGCCTTCCCAGAAGAGGTTAAGCAGACTTGCCTGCATTACGGCGGCGGTCGGGTTGTTGGTGATGTTTTGGTGAACACAACCTTGCCCTTTCTCGCCGCCGCACTGCTCACTTTCCCGTTAATCTGCGAAGAACCAATTTTAAGCATTTCAAACCTCGTGAATGATTGGACGTCCTTTCTTTGTAAAGAATTTTGGGCGTGCCCAAAAATTCGAATGAAATCCTAAAATTGCAATAAATAAGCGCCTGATAATGTGGAATATCATTAAGTACAAAGGCCATTTTTTTCGTTATTATATCAAAATTGAAAGAATATGAATCTGTATTGACACTAGTTGTATTGGCATTGCATTATGGAATTGTGACGAATTGATGAATCATCACAGCCAACTTTAGAGGTCGATAAAAATGAAAACTATTGGACATCTCATGAAGCGAACTTCGCTTTACATTCTGACAGCATTGGTCGCTGCACCGGCCATCGCGCAAGACAGCGCTTATTACCAAGCAGCAGTCGAAGAGGCTGCGCGCATCGCCAAAGGGTACGATCTGAGCGGCTATGTCGAATTTATAGGTCAAAATAGCGGTGCCGAAGGACAAACCCTGCAAAAGGTCTATGCCGCTTTCACTCAAGGCGCGGGTGTTGAGATTCGCTACACCGGTACGGCCGATACTACCGCGATTATTCAATCGCGGATTCAGGCTGGTAATCCCCCCGATGTCGGCGAGCTGCAACTCGGCATTGCTGCCGAATATGCCCATCAGGGTCTCACGCTTGATCTGACCGAGCTTATGGGCGAAAGCCTGAGTAGGAATTTCAACGAGCAGCTGCTCGAAACCACGATTTTTGATGGAAAGGTCTTTGGTCTCTATCAGGGCATGAATCCGTTTATGGTCTGGTACAACCCGGAAACATACACTGGCCCCAAAGACCCCACAGACTGGAAAGAGCTTGCTGATTGGACCATCGCCGAAGCAGAAAAAGGCAATGCAGTCTGGTGCGCGGCGCAAGGTGCGGGTGCGGCTTCCGGTTTTCCGGGTGCGCAGATTATCGATAATATTTTCCTAAAGACCTATGGTCCCGAGCTCTATGAGCAGTGGGGATCGGGTGAGCTTCCCTGGACCAGCGACGAGGTTAAAGGAGCGTTCGAGGAATTCGGTCGCGTCGTGGCGACGGATACGCATCTTCTGGGGGGGAATGTCGGTGCGATCTCGACCTCGATCGCCACTGGATACAACGGCCTTATTTCCGAACCGGCTGCCTGCCAGGTTTCGCTATGGGGCGCTTGGGTGCCTGGCCTGCTGGGCGAAAATGCTCGCCCCGGTGAGAATATTGCTTTCTACCGCGTGCCTGCGGTGAACTCTGCTTTCTATGGATATGAGCTGTTCCAGGCCGCTACCAGCATTGGCCTGACGGACCGGCCAGAGACCAAGGCGTTTCTCGAGTTCATGGCCTCGACACCGGCGCAGACCTATCTCGCCTCCCTCAACCGTTGGCCGGTGGCAAACAAGAACGTGCCGTCCGACGCCTATTCCAGCTCCGTGTTGCAATCTATCTCGGAGTCGTACGTGAGCGCTGGGGATGTGCAATTCGCAGTAGGACCGAACGCGCTTTTGTCGGGGGGCGGAACGAGTGCCTATTATCGTGCCGTTGTTGAATACATGCGCTCACCTGGCAAGCTAGACGCCATTCTGGCCGACGTTCAGGCCGCGGTCGAGTAATCGTTCTTCAAAGGCAAACACCCCTGGGACCTCCATGAAAGATACCATGACACTTATCCCGCTTCTCATCGTTCTCGGTGCTATTGGCATCCCCGTCTTGGTTTATGCCGCTCTAGGTGTGGGTGAAGGCATTCTGCGGACGTTTCCGCCGGTTCTTCGGCGGTCGGCGCGCCCATGGGTGTGGCTTTCCCTTCCTATTCTACTGATTGTTCTGATCCTGCTCTACCCGGTCATTGACACGATTAGGACGTCCTTCAAGAACGCACGTGTCGATGACTGGGTCGGGCTTGATAATTATCTGTGGGCCTTCTCGGGCACGATGCTTGAGGTTATCGGCAACAACGTTCTGTGGCTTATTGCCTTCCCGCTCTGCGTTGTGGTCCTTGCGCTCATTACCGCGGTGTTGTTTGACAAGGTGAAATACGAACCTTTCGCGGTAACCATTGCGGTTCTCCCGACGGCCATTTCCTTTACTGCAGGGGCCGTCATTTGGGGGCAGATGTATTCGTTTCAGCCGGCCGGCATGGCGCAGTTTGGCACGATTAATGGTTTTTTGAGCCTGTTCGGGATCAAACCCGTCGCATGGCTCATCGAGCCAGTGATCAACAATTTCGCGCTTATCTTCATTGCCGTCTGGCTTCAGCTGGGAATCGCGACGCTGATCCTGTCTTCTGCGATCAAGAATGTCGGGGACGATATGGTCGAGGCGGCACGCCTTGACGGGGCAGGGGACTTTAGGGTCTTTTTTTCGATCATTCTGCCCAACATTCTGCCTTCCGTTCTGGTTGTCCTGACCACCATGATCATCGCGGCACTGAAGGTTTTTGACATCGTCTATGTGATGACTAACGGCAATTTCGGCACGGATGTGATCGCGAACCGCCTCTACTACGAGCTTTTTGCGATGAACAATCTCGGACATGCCAGTGCAATTGCCGTGGTCCTTTTGATTACAGCCTTGCCTGTTGCTCTCATCAATATCCACCAATTCCGAACGGAGGCCGGGAAATGACCATGACCGATACAACGATGCCTGCGTCCGCGCCCTTCAAGCGCCAGCGCAAACTACCCCGTCTGTCACGCTTTGTTGTTCACGGTGTAGTCGTACTGTTCATGGCGAGTTGGCTTCTTCCGATTCTCGCACTTCTGGTCTCATCGTTTCGGCGACAGGCGGACACCGCAGCGAGCGGATGGTGGTGGGCTTTTCTGCGCCCGAATTTCACCATGCAGAACTACACACTCGCGCTCGATCAACTTGATATAGCAGGAAGTCTGACGACATCCGTGGCAATCGCGCTACCCACGACAATCATCACGGTTCTGCTGTCGCTGATCGGGGCCTATGCACTGGTGCGGATGCAGTTTCGCGGGCGGATGGCGCTGTCGCTAGCGCTCGTCGCGCTACTCGTGACGCCGCCACAGATTACGCTCGTGCCGCTGTTGAAGCTTTACTACACCTTCGGGATTTCCGGTACGATCCCGGGTATCTGGCTTTACCAGGTTGGATTTACCCTCCCGTTTGGTGTGTTTCTTTTGCGCGGGTTCATCGCGTCTATCCCTGCCGAGCTATATGAAGCCGCCGAGCTTGATGGCGCTTCGCAATTGCGTATTTTCCGCTCTGTGGTGATGCCACTAGCACGCCCGATCATGGCGTCGCTTGGCTTGATGGCGTTTCTCTGGTCGTGGAACGATCTGCTAACCCCGCTTCTGTTTATGGGCGGCTCCTCCCATGCGGCTCCTGTCACGGTCAACCTCGCGGGCTTGGCGAACCAGACATCGCAGGGGCAGGGGCCGCTGATGGCCGCTACCTTCTTGTCGGTGATCATTCCTCTTTTCCTCATTGTCGCACTTCAGCGCTATTTCGTTCGCGGCATCCTTGGTGGTGCTGTCAAAGGGTGACGCAACGCGCACCCCAGTGAAACCAAACAACAGGAGCAACGCACGTGTCACAGGTTCAACTCCGAGACGTAACAAAAACATACGGCGGCAACCAGATCATTCATGGTGTCTCCGTGCAGATCGAAGATGGTGAGTTCGTAGTTCTTGTCGGTCCTTCGGGCTGCGGGAAATCCACCCTTTTGCGGATGATCGCAGGGCTTGAGGACATCTGCGGCGGCGAGGTGCAGATCGGCACACGGGTGGTCAACGATGTGCTGGCGAAAGACCGTGATATCGCTATGGTGTTCCAAAGCTACGCACTTTATCCGCACATGACCGTGGCGGACAATATGGCGTTTTCGCTCAAGCTCAAGGGTATGCCCAAAGCCGAGCGGGCCAAAAAAGTGCACAAGGCGGCCGATATTCTTGGCTTGGGACCGCTGCTTGACAGGTACCCACGACAGATGTCGGGCGGTCAGCGCCAGCGAGTCGCCATGGGGCGTGCGATTGTCCGCGACCCTCAGGTTTTTCTTTTTGACGAACCGCTCTCGAACCTCGACGCCAAGCTTCGGGTCGAGATGCGGACCGAGATCAAGGCGCTGCAGCACCGGCTTCAAACCACTACGATCTACGTTACCCACGACCAAATCGAAGCCATGACCATGGCTGACAAGATCGTTGTAATGCGAGCAGGCGTGGTGGAGCAATGCGACACGCCACTCAACATCTATGACCACCCCGACAACATGTTCGTTGCGGCATTCATCGGATCTCCCTCGATGAATTTCGTGGAGGGTAAGATCGTGATGCAAGGTGGCAAACCGACCTTCGCGAGCCATGATGGTGTCATCCTGCCACTCTCCGAGGATGTACAGGTGAAGGACGGGCAGCCCGTCGTTTATGGTTTTCGCCCCGAGCATATCCAACTGGCCGGTAGCGACGGGATCGAAACGCGGATCAGCGTGGTCGAGCCTACTGGCTCCGAGACGATGGTGTTCATGGAGATGGGACAAAGTTCAATTACCGGCGTGTTCCGTGAACGGGTGCTGGAAGCTGATGGAGCGCCGCTTTTTGTCCGCCCCGATCCGGCGCGCGTGCATCTTTTCGATCCGATTACCACCAAGTGCCTCGGATGAACACCAAAAACTTTGAGAGGACCGACATGAGTGCGGTGACAATTTCGTTCCAAATGTTTTCTTCCCGTGAAGAAGTCGATCTAGAAACACAACTCCGGCTTCTGGCTGAATTGGGTCTCAAGGACGTGCAACCGTTCTTTTTTGAACTGCCAGGGAGCATGCAAGAGGTGGAGACCTATGCCAGCCTACTTGAGCGCTATGGGCTGACCGCGGAAAGCGGACATTTCACCCTTTCTCAATTCGAAACAGCCCCCGATCAAGTCGAGAAGATCGCCAAAACGCTCGGTATGTGGTTGGTTGTTGATCCCTATATCTCGCCCGAAGATCGCCCGAGCACCGCTGCCGGTTGGGATGCCTACGGTGCGCGGCTGGCTGAGGTTTCACGAGATATGGCCGCGCGTGAGCTGACGTTTGCTTACCACAATCATGAGTTCGAGATGGAGCGCCTTCCTGACGGCAGCTATCCCCTCGACCGTTTGCTGGGCAAGGATGTTGCGCTTGAGCCGGATCTCGCCTGGATGATTGTTGGTGGGGCGGACCCGCTTGAATTTCTGGAAAAGTACGCCGGTCGTATTCCCGCGGTTCATGTCAAGGACATGGCCCCCAAGGGCACCTGTCTGGACGAAAAAGGCTTCGCCGATCTCGGATACGGGACGATGGACTGGGAAGCACTATGGCCACGCTGCCTCGATCTAGGCGCGCGGATCATGGTGCTCGAACATGACCAACCCGCTGATTGGCGCCGATTTGCAACCCGTTCCGTAACTGCGGCGCACCGTATTGCGCGCCGCTGAATGCGGGTCTGCATTTGCTGTTTTGGAGTAAAAAATGACAGATAGTAGTTACGACGCGATCGTCGTCGGGTCTGGCGCTGCGGGAAGTTTCGCCGCGCGTGAACTGACACAGAATGGATTGCGGGTTCTCATGCTCGAAGCAGGGCGAGAGTTGTCTGACGCGGATTTCGATCCCGCGAAGAAACCCGCGAAGCCTGCCACGATTAATATACTGGAGCGTGCCATTGCGACGTTCGAGGGCCAACCGATCCAGTCGCGTTCCGTTTTTTTCCGCGGGATGCTGCGACACCTTTATGCCAACGATCGTGACAACCCCTACACCACGCCGAAAGATGCGCCGTTTATCTGGATCAGGGGGCGTCAACAGGGCGGGCGTCTTCATCTCTTCGGGCGCGCGCTCTCGCGCTGGGGTGATGACGATTTTAAATCGCAAAGCCGCGCGGGTCGTGGTGTCGATTGGCCGATTTCCTACGACGATATCGCGCCCTACTACGATGAGGTTGAACGCTGTCTCGAAGTGTCTGGCAATGCCGATGGGGTCGAGACCGTCCCTGACGGGGTGTTCAGCTCCCCTGCCAAACTCTCGCCCGCCGAAGAACGCTTCAAAACGGCCGTCGAAGATCAATGGCCCGAGAAACACGTTATCGCGTGGCGATCCATCAAACCGCCGAAATCACGCATGATGCCGCCGCTTGAGGAGGCGCTCGAAACGGGACTTTTGACCGTGCGTTACGACGCTGTCGCGCGCAGAGTGCTGAGCGAAGCCAGTCGTGCTACGGGCGTTGAGTTCACCGACACGCGCACAGGACGAACCGAAGTGGTCAATGCCGCGCATGTCGTTCTGGGTGCATCCCCAATCGAAAGCGTTCGCCTTCTGCTTAATTCGAAAAGTGGCGAACACCCTGCGGGGCTCGGAAATTCCTCGGGCATGCTTGGGCGATACTTCATGGACCAGTTGCCGATGCTAGGCATGGGCCGTTATGACGCGGCGCGGAATACGGACATGACGCCTGCCGATTGGAGCGATCGGTTCTACGACCCGGCCGGTGGGGTATTCATCACCCGCTCAGATGCGAAAGGCGATCCCGCCGCGCGCGGCGAATTCGTTTTTCAGGGCTCAATCGGGCGCGATGGTAAAGCCGCGAATGAAACCGCCGACCTTCTGTTCTTCGGGTTCGGACAGATGCAACCCGACGCGGAGAACCGGATCACGCTCGACCGTAAAAAGACCGACAAATGGGGCATTCCCGTACCCCATATCAGGTGCAAAATGGGATCAGAAGACCGCCGAATGCTGGCGCGACAAGAGGCATATTTCCTTGAAACAGCCAATGGCGCTGGCGGCGAGGTTGAGTTTCTGGGGTCCCCGCTTGGCATCCGGGAATGGGGGCGGGGTGTCTATCCGGGGAGCAAGCCAATCGCTCGTTTCCTGTTCAAGACGATGTTCTCGCGGGTCATGCAGATGGGCGCGGCGATTCATGAATGCGGTGGTGCGCGGATGGGTAGCTCCCCTGAAAACTCGGTCGTGAATGAATGGGGTCAGTGCTGGGATATTCCCAACCTATACGTGACGGATGCCTCCATTTTTGCAGGCAGTGGCGTCATGGGCACCACGCTGACAGTCATGGCGCAGAGCTTGCGAGCCTGTCGTCATCTGGCGGCGGAATACAGCTTGCCTAGAACAGCCACGCAAACCGCAACGCAGAGGAAAACTGTATGAAAACCCTTCAGGGACCCGCGCTGTTTCTGGCGCAATTCGTGGGCGATAGTGCTCCTTTTAACACATGGGACGGGATTACCAAATGGGCCGCTGATTGTGGTTACGAAGGGGTACAGGTACCCTCGAGCGCGTCCTCTCTAATCGATCTCGATAGAGCTGCTCAAAGCAAGGGGTACTGTGACGACTGGCGTGGTCAGGCCGCAGAAAACGGCGTCGTGGTAACCGAGCTTTCGTCACATATCCAAGGCCAGTTGATTGCCGTGCATCCTGCCTATGATCTGGCGTTCGAAGGGTTTGCGCCCGAGCCACTTCGCGGCAATACCAAGGCGCGTCAGAGCTGGGCGGTCGATCAGGTCATAAAGACCTTGAGCGCGTCGAAAAATCTTGGCCTCACCGCGATGGCGACATTCTCGGGAGCGCTGGCATGGCCCTATCTCTACCCGTGGCCTCAACGCCCTGAGGGGCTGATCGAGACCGCGTTTGACGAATTGGCTGCGCGCTGGCGTCCGGTCCTCGATCACGCGGATGAGTGCGGTGTCGATGTATGTTTCGAAATTCATCCTGGGGAGGATCTTCATGATGGGGCGAGTTTCGATATGTTTCTCGAGCGTGTCGATGGTCATGCGCGGGCCAATATGCTTTTTGATCCGTCGCACTACGTCCTGCAAAGTCTTGATTATCTTGATCACCTCGACATCTACCGCGACCGGATCAAGATGTTCCACGTCAAGGATGCCGAGTTCAACCCGACGGGGCGCCAAGGTGTTTACGGGGGCTTCCAGCCCTGGGTGGATCGCGCAGGACGTTTCCGCAGCCTAGGCGACGGTCAAGTGGATTTCAAGGCGATATTTTCCAAACTCGCGGCCATGGATTTCGAGGGCTGGGCGGTGGTCGAGTGGGAGTGTTGCCTTAAACATCCTGAAGATGGCGCCCGCGAAGGTGCGCAATTCGTGCGCGATCACATCATCCGTGTGACCGAAAGGGCGTTTGATGATTTTGCCAACGGCGGCGCCGATGACGCGGCGAACAGAAAAATGCTGGGACTGCAAAAATGAGCAAATTGAAACTTGGCATGGTCGGCGGTGGTCAGGGCGCATTTATCGGCGGCGTTCATCGTATGGCGGCGCGACTCGACGGCGATTGGGAGCTGGTGGCCGGTGCGCTGAGTTCAGATCCAGAGCGAGCGCGCGCCTCCGCGAACGATCTCGGTATCGCACCGGACCGTAGTTACGCAGATTTCAACGTGATGGCCGAAGCCGAAGCCGCGCGTGCCGACGGGATTGATGCGGTGGCCATCGTGACGCCCAATCACATGCACGCCGCACCTGCGATTGCCTTTCTCGAACGCGGGATCCATGTGATCTGCGATAAGCCACTGGCAAGCACGCAGGAGGAAGCAAAGGCTATTGTAGCCGCCGCCGAGGTCTCCGAGGCGCGCGTTATTCTTACGCATAATTATTCCGGCTATCCGATGATTCGGCAGGCGCGTGAAATGGTCGCGCGTGGCGATCTCGGAAAGGTTCGGTTTGTTGCGGTGGAATATGTACAGGATTGGCTCGCTGCTGAGCCTGCTCACGACAACAAACAGGCCGCGTGGCGGGTTGATCCAGCCAAAGCAGGCGGCGGCGCGATCGGGGATATCGGAACGCACGCCTATCATCTGGCGGGTTTCGTCAGTGGGCTTCGTTGTGAACGGCTCGCTGCAGACCTGTCTTCCTTCGTCGATGGACGGGCCGTGGATGACAATGCCGAAGTGTTACTGCGCTACGAGGGCGGTGCCAAGGGACTTTTGCTTGCCTCTCAAGTGGGCATCGGTCACGAAAACAGCCTGCGCCTGCGAGTGTTTGGCGAGGCCGGTGGGCTCGAATGGTCCCATGAGGAGCCCGATCTTTTACGCTTTACAAAGCTCGGAGCACCGACCTGCCTTCTGACCCGCAACGGGGCAGGTGCCACTGCAGACAATAGCGCCGCCTCCCGCGTCCCTGCCGGCCATCCCGAGGGCTACCTCGAAGCCTTCGCCAATCTTTATCGTGAATCGGCGGCACTGATCCGCGATCCCGAGAAGGCCTCGAAACTGCCGGATCTTGATGATGGTTTGGCAGGAATGCGTTTTATCGCTGGTTGCCAAAAAAGCGCCGAGCAGAATTGTGCATGGATCGATATTGCAGCGCTCTGATGCAGCGAATAACCGCTTTGATCCATTCTGACCCAGGTCAGAACATGAATGCACACTTCGATCCGAAGCGTATTCTTGTTGCTTGTGTTCTGCGATTTCGGACAGGGGCAGCGCGACGTGGAGAAGCGGATCTCGCTCGACCGTTAAAGAGGAAACATGTATGAAAGCCCTTAAGGCTCCCACGCTGGTTCTGGTGCAATTCGTGAGCGATATCGCTTATTTCAACACATGAGAGTCAATATATGGGCTGCTGATTATGGTTAGGAAGGGGTGCAGGGCTCTCGAATGCTCGCTGAATTCGATAACGCTGATAGACCGGATGTCAGTACCACCTTTTTCGAAGATACGCTGATGTACCAGAGAACACGTAGCTAGTAATGGTAGCATTATAGGCTTTCGGGAATAGTGCGTGCTAATTCAGGTAGACCGCTAGTGCCTGGATGTCTGATAATTGATCTCGATACTCTAAATTGAGTATCAGGTGTGTAATACAGGGCTCGGGAGTGATAGCTTGCAACTCTTTATGTGCAGGTTGAGATAAAGGTGACATGTTTCTCGCAATATTTGTCGTAATGACTGGTTGAATTAAAACTGTCGTGTTTAAAATTAAAAACCTACCGGTAGGTTTAAATCTTCTGCAAATAAAAACGTGGCTTATATGATGTATGCCGTAAGTTTAATGCGGGATATGACTACCATATTCGCGGTAAGGATCTTTTCGTTAGATAGCGTTCTAGTTGTAAAGTGACATAATAATTCTATACAAATCAATGACTTACAGAACTATAAAAAATTAAGTTTAATTTAAGATTTTTTTTAGTTGATTCAACGGCGACAAAACTAATAACATAACGAAAAGAACGTAAACGTTTACTTTATTTTAATTCTATGGCTTTACGGAAGAGGCTGTGATTTGGGTGTAGGGAATAACTTTTAATCGCAACACATAAAAACAAAGGTACTATAATAATGAAATTGTTCGTTTCCCCCCTTGGCACTACTGCGCTTGTTTCTTCTCTTTCTCTGGCGGCATTGGTCTCCTGCTCGGTCAATGCAGCTAACCTTAATCCAACTTTCAGTCTCGATGCGAACGTTGAGATTAATACAGACGCTATTAATAAAGCCGAGGGGTCAACTGAATACCGCCAGGGTGGCCGTGTCGAGGCTAACCTGCGTGGTGAAATCCAGCGAGAACAGTACTTTGTGCGCGGCAAGGGTACCCTGATTCTGGCCAAGGATTCGGACACCCATACCGATGACATGTGGGTACAGTTTGGTGATGATCGCTGGGATCTGCAGTTTGGCCGGTTCGAAGGCATAGACCTCTTCCCGAAGGGCAAGGATACGCTGCTGGAGCATGCTGGTGGCGGTGTGGCAAAGGTCTATGAAGCGAATATCGTGCGTGGCCGTGCCGGTACCGACGGTGGCCAGATTGCCCTGCACCTCAAGGGCGACAGCGGTTTCGGCTTTGAGGTTAACAGCATGTTCGGCGATGACAACAACGACGGTACCGATGAGAATGCGGTATCCGGTGTGCGTCCCGTAATCACGTACATGGGAGACGGTTTCTCGGCCAAGCTCGGTTACGAGTACCAGAATGTAGATCTGGATAATGGTAGTGAAATCGAACAGCAGGGCGTCGGCGCCAGCGCCAGCTTTGATCTGGGCGAGGCCCTGGTCAATGTAAATGCGGCCTGGCTCGACAACGAGACAGCCGATGAAGAGGTCCATACCTACGGTGCCAACCTGGTATACGGCCGCTTCGGTGCAGGCCTGATTTACTCCGAAACCGACGTGGCGATGGGCCCTGATCCTGACGTGACTACGGCCTATGCCGCCTACACGATGCCGCTGCTCGATATCGACAACGCCAGTGTGACCTTTGCGGTGTCCGGTTCTTCGGCGGACAACGTGGGCGCCGACGACAGTACGACGGGTGTGCGCATGCGCATCAACTACACCTTCTGACCTGGCGGCCGTGTAATGCGGACCAGGGCGATTGACCCTCAATGATTCCAAATTTTGCGGCGGGGCCTTGTGCCCGCCGCTTTTTTGCGTTGTAGCAGGCCGGTCCTCAAAGCGGGCGGGAGTGGCATGCAGTGCATGCCAGCGTTGTGGCTAAGAGGTCCAGCCTGCGGTGGTAACGATGGGGCATCAAAAGATGGACAACCATAACAAGAAGCTCACACTCAAAGAGATGGCGCATTGTTTGCGGGTATCGACAGCAACGGTGTCTAACGCCTTCAACAGGCCGGATCAGCTGTCTGCCGGCTTGCGCCAGCGAATTCTTGACGAGTGTCGTCGCCAGGGCTACGCGGGCCCTCGTGGTGGGCGACGCCAGCTCAATGCCCGTCCCACGGTGCTGGGCCTGGTTCTGGCGGAAGATTTGGCAAGCAGTCTGCAGGATGAGCAAACCCAGGCGGTTATTCGCGGCCTGGCGAAAGAGATTGACAGGCATCACGCCAACTTGCTGTTACTGCCATGCCTGGGGGCGGGCTGGAACCTGGCACCTCAAGATCATTTAATGGATGGATTCATAGTCTATCGTGCAGCCACGTTTTGTTCAGAGGAGCAAAAGCAGGCGCTGGTCGGCGGCAGACGCGTTGTTGCGCTGGAGTGCAACTTTGCCGGCTATCCCTCGGTGCAGGTGGATCACTATGGCGGAGCCGGTCTCGCGGTAGAGCACGCTCTTCGCCGCCCGGTGAATGCCGTGTCGATACTGGGATTGCACTTGTTGCAGTCCGAACGGGTCTGCCGTGTGCGTGAGCAGGAAGTGGCAGCAGGCAACGACGCACGCGTGCAGTTGAAGCTGCGCGGCTACCTGGATGCGCTGGAGGCTCGGGGAATGGGGCGTGCGCAAGAGCGTATCTGGCATGTACCTGATTCTTCCATGGCAGCACAGGTGCAGGCCGTGCGCGAAGCGCTGAGTTGCTACCCGCGTCCGGATCTGCTGCTATGCATGGACGATTCCATTGCCCTGGCGGCCCTGGGCGTAGCAGCAGAAAAGGGCTTGAACGTACCCGGTGATCTGCAGATCGTGGGATGCGCCGCAACTGAAGGGGACACGCAATTGTCGGGTGCCCTGACGACGCTGTTGCCACCCTGCGCAGAGCAGCAGGGGCGTATGGCGGGCAGGATGTTCTTTGGCGATATCGCCGATACAAAACACGTGCTGCCAATGCGCTTAAGCATAGGCGCCAGTTGCCCCTAAGCGTTTACGCCGGTGTCAACGGCTTCGCCGCCTGAACGCCCGCGTACACTGCCATACAATCCCATAGAGCTTATCTCTCGCCCGGGGTGCAGGCCCGATCAGATTCCTCCCGGGCGCCGGCCTCGATCAGACTCTCTGTTTGGCCATGCAGCCCGATCTGGCAGCCACCTAACTGTGGCTGCACTCAAATGTTTTATCCCAAAGAAGTTTCAATAACCCCATTTCCCTAATAACCGATGCGCTGAAAACACAGTATTTCTTCTCTTGTGGTCCAGGGAATATCAAGCAGCTAATTCCGCTGCCGATATCTGCGTATTTTCAAAGGTAAAGTCACCTGCGCCGCTGTGGGTTTTTATCGGCCGTAAAATTAAGATGCTTTTAAGAAATTAAGAACGTATTAAGTCAAAATGTATTATTAATAAATATATAGATATCATAAGCTTAGAGATTTTTTTTGAGTGTGTTTCGGCGTGGTTGCAAGGCCTTTCCAAACGTCTATCTTTGATAGAGGCAGCCCTGATCTGCCAAGCCAAAAGACGGCTTCTAAGGAGGCATCAGTCATGAATAAATTAGCAAGTGTTACTCTTCTGGTTTTCTTGAGTGTGAATATCAATGCGGCGCCCGGACCCGATTCGAGCTGGGGCGAGTTGTACCAGAACCGATTCTATGAACCGCTGGCGCCGGTCATTCCGTTCTATGTGCATGCCAGTACCGGTGCAGATGGCCGGCTCTTTCTGAAAAAGGTCCATGACCTGAGTTATTTCACTGCGGGTGACGGACGTGCCTTGCTCTATGGCGGAACCGTGCGTATCTGCACCGAATATACGGTAACGGGAAGCCTGAGTGATAGCCGCAGACGCTGCCTTGGCTATGAAACGGTGCCGCTGGTGCGGGGCCTGAATACAAGTATGCGTTACTGCATTGAGCGATCGGACGATGACTGCCAGGCTTATGCCAGCCGGGATACCGAGTATCCGCTGCAGTACTCTGTACCGGTCATGTTTCGGGGTAGCGAGAGCGACAACTTCACGCCATCCCGGGTAGCCTTCAGCAAGCCTGTGCAGATACCGCAATGTACCGACTGTGCCCAACGCCTCGGCCTTTAATAACCGAGGCATGGTGGTTCTTGATCACGCTGCCTGATGTACCTTGGCGGGTGTTGCGCGATGGGGAACTGCAGAGTGGGGATAACAGGGAAGGGCGTACGGGTACAGTCCGAAGTACACCGGTTTGCCGGCCTCATCGGTGCGCAGTCGACGTCAGGGGTTAGCACCCCATGTCGGTGTATGGCTGCAGATAAGAGACGTAAAAACCACGGCCTGGAGGGGCAGCTCGAGCTACAGTTGAAATGAGGCTGGGCCCTCTTACTGAACGGCGATCGCGTAACGCGTTGGGGATATCTCATGTACAGAAACTGTTCCATTCTGTTGTTTCTCCTGTTCTTGCTGGGGACAGCAACCCCTGTGTCTGCCTTTTGCATACACAACGACAGTGAACAGCGGCTGTTCTTTGAAGTCGGCGATCATGGCATCAATTACCGCAAATGGATCGCCGCCGGATCCATGGCCTGTTGCGACTGGCGTCAGGAAAACTGCAACTGGACGCATATCGCAACAGGCCGCCTGAGTGTGCGCCTGGCAGACCAGAAACTTAACGGTGTCGCTGCGCAATGCAGCGCCACCGTACGCGCAGACGGCGACCTGCGCCTGGTGCGTTTTGCTCCGGCGCAGCAGTGTCAGTGGAATTAGACGGGGTCGTTGATTAACCTGGTCGGCAAGCGGGCAGTAAACCGATTTATCCGCCAGAGTTGTCGCCGGGGCGGGCGCTGCGTTGCCGCACCGGTGGTATAGTGGCGCCACAGGCCTTGCGTATGGAAGACAGTAGCGGGAGCTGCAGTGGTATCTGGGTACCATCTGGTTCGTTAGTTCTATCTATTTTGGTAAATTTACGAAAATAAAAATTCACCATCGGTTTTTTTGGCGATACAATCGGTTAGTTTCCTAATAATAAGCAGTCAGGCGTTACCCGATGGTCGTTACCCTCGCTTCATGCTCTTCACTCTCTGTCGGCTGTGCAGTCCATGATGCCGTCCTGTGCACAACGCCGGGTCAGCATCCGGGTGCTATCTTGCCTGATACCGCTTTCCAATTAATCAGTAGACAAGGGGACAGATATGTCCGTTAAAGTCATCGCATTCGGTGAAGCTCTGATCGATATGCTCGCTAAGCCGAGTCATGCCGGACCGACCACTTTCGTTGCTCACCCGGGAGGGGCACCGGCGAACGTGGCGGTCGGTGTTGCCAAGCTCGGCGGCAATGCCTGTTTTCTGGGCCAGGTTGGACAGGACATGTTCGGTGATACCCTGGTAGAGACCATGCAGAATTTTGGTGTCGATACCAGTCAGTTTGTGCAAACCTCTGCCGCAATGACCGCGCTGGCGTTTGTCAGCCTGGATGACGAGGGAGAGCGCAGTTTTGCATTCTACCGTGATGGCAGTGCTGATTTGCTGTACCGCGCGGAGCAATGTCCCGAGTCCTTCCTGCATGAATCGTTGTTTCACAGCTGCTCAAATACCCTGACGGAGCCCGGCATTCGCAAAGAGCACCTGGAGCTCATGGCCCGTGCGCGCGCCGGCGGTGCCGTTGTGAGTTTTGATGTCAATTACCGTCACAATCTCTGGCCTGAAGGAGCCGATGCCAAGACGCCGATCTGGGAGGCCATGCTGGCATCGGATCTGGTGAAGATCAGCCGAGAAGAACTGGAAGCTCTGTATGGCAAGGATCCATCGCTGGTGACCAAGCTGCTGGAAGGCGGCCTGACCTTGCTGCTCATCACTGATGGCGGCGAGCCGCTGGAAGCCCATTGGTCGGGCGGGTCGATGCAACTGGTACCGCCTGCAGCCAAGGTGCTCGACAGCACCGCGGCCGGCGATTCTTTTGTATCAGGGCTGCTGTATCAGTTGTCTGTACAGTCCATTGACCAGCCGGCCTTTGCCGGCTGGGTGCGCGATGAATCCCGTCTTAGGGCCGCGCTGGAGTTCGCCAGTCGCTGTGGCGCCCTGACGGTATCCCGCTACGGTGCCTTCCAGGCCCTGCCTGTCGGGGCCGAGCTCGGACTCTGAGTCGGCCGATAACGCCTGCCTTCGCGCTTCACCGGCCAGGGTCGTCCTGGCCGGTTTCTCAGCTGTGTTGAATGCACTGCATTCAAGGTCCTTGTCGGCCTTTCCGTCGAGGCAAAGCCTGGCCGAAAAGGCTGGCTTTCATTCTTGCGGTCTCTCTGTTTTACTCCCTTAATTCCCCCCGATAAGACCGCCGTTGCTGTGGTGTCTCAGCGATGCCGGTTCGCGTTCTGCGCTACAGGCGTTTTCATGCGTGTTGTGGTCGGCAAATGCTGCGCTGCGGCATCATTTAAGAATCATTTAAGATCCGCCGTTCCTTGTTTTTTGGGTCTCTTCTGTCTAATTTACCGGTCATTAGCTTAAACGTTTAAGTACGTTTTTGATTTCGTCAGACCAACAACAATAACGAGGTGCTCCCTATGAATTTCAACGTCTTTAGCCGGTTGGCCATTGCCGCTGCATGCGCATGGATTACAACATCGGCATCGGCTGAAACCGTTACGATCTCCTGCGGCGCGGTGGGGTCTGAATTCAAGCTCTGCCAGGAAGGTACTGCCGCCTGGGCGGCCAAAACGGGTCACCAGGTCGAGCTGGTTTCAACGCCCAACTCCTCCACAGAACGGCTTTCGCTGTACCAGCAGCTGCTGGCGGCAGGCTCGTCTGATATCGATGTTTTTCAGATAGACGTTATCTGGCCCGGTATGCTTGGGCAGCACTTGCTGGATCTTACCCCCTACAGCAAGGGGCAGGAGGCTGAGCATTTTGCATCCATCGTTGCCAACAATACGGTGGACGGCAAGCTGCTGGCGATGCCCTGGTTTACCGATGCCGGTGTGCTCTACTACCGCAAGGATCTGCTGGAGAAATACGCGCAACCGGTACCTGACACCTGGGAGGATCTGACCGAAATCGCGGCCAAGGTTCAGCAGGCCGAGCGTGACGCCGGTAACGAACAGATGTGGGGTTACGTCTGGCAGGGCCGTGCCTACGAAGGGCTGACCTGCGATGCGCTGGAGTGGATCTACAGCTACAACGGCGGCACGCTGGTCGATGCCAGTGGTGAGATTACCATCAACAATCCCCAGGCCGTGCAGGCATTGGACACGGCTCGGGGCTGGATCGGCACCATTTCACCTGAAGGTGTGCTGAGCTACGGCGAAGAGGAAGCCCGCGGTGTCTTTCAGTCCGGTAACTCGGTATTCATGCGCAACTGGCCCTATGCCTGGGGGCTGGCACAGAGTGAAGACAGCCCGGTTAAAGACAAGGTGGGTGTTGTGGCACTGCCCAAGGGTGGCGCTTCCGGCCGTCCTGCCGGAACGCTGGGTGGCTGGCAGCTGGCCGTATCCAATTACTCCGCGCATCCGGCGCTGGCGGCTGACCTGGTGATGTACCTCACCAGCTATGAAGAGCAGAAACGCCGCGCGATTGAAGGTTCCTACAATCCCACCATCGAAGCGCTCTACAAGGATCAGGACGTACTGGACGCCGTGCCATTCTTCGGCAGCCTCTACGAAACCTTTGCCAACGGTGTGCCACGCCCGTCCTCGGTGACCGGCGATAATTATGGCCGTGTCAGCAATGCATTCTTCAATTCTGTGCATGGCGTATTGTCCGGAACGGTGGAGCCGCAGGCCGCGGTTGAAGCGCTGGAAACACAGCTTAAACGCATTCGCAAACGTTCCTGGTGAGCCAGGCTGACGCTGCCATAGCTCTGGGAGACACTGTATGACTCAATCCAGTTCTGAACTAACTGTCGCCGCCACTGCAGCAGGAGTCCCCTATCGCAGGGGGCGCCTGGTGCGCCAGCGCGTGCGCATGGCCTGGATGTTCCTGATACCCATGCTGATACTGCTGGCCGCCGTTGCGGGCTGGCCGTTGTTGCGCACCATCTGGTTCAGCTTTACCGATGCAAGCCTGGGGGATACCTCCGGGTATAACCTTATCGGGTTTGAAAACTACCTGGTCTACGAAGATGGCGTCTGGTACGGCTTGCTGGCTGACCCGGAATGGTGGAATGCGGTGAAGAACACGCTGTTCTTCACGGTGGTGTCCGTCTCGCTCGAAACGGTGCTGGGCCTGATCGTAGCATTATCCCTCAATGCGCGTTTTCCGCTGCGCGGGCTGGTGCGGGCGGCCATCCTGATTCCCTGGGCGATCCCGACGATCGTGTCCGCCAAAATGTGGGGCTGGATGCTGCACGACCAGTTCGGCATCATCAATCACATGCTGATGGGGCTCGGCTTTATCGATACCCCCCTGGCCTGGACGGCTAATCCGGACCTGTCGATGTGGGCCGTGATCATGGTGGATGTCTGGAAGACCACGCCCTTTATGGCGCTACTGACGCTGGCCGCCTTGCAGATGCTGCCGTCCGACTGTTACGAGGCGGCGCGGGTCGACGGAATACATCCGATCCAGGTGTTCTTCAAGGTGACGCTGCCGTTGATCGCGCCGGCGTTGATGGTCGCCATCATCTTCCGGGTGCTGGATGCGCTGCGGGTGTTCGATCTGATCTTCGTACTGACATCCAACAGTACCGCCACCATGTCGATGTCGGTGTATGCCCGTCAGCAGCTGGTCGAGTTCCAGGATGTGGGATACGGCTCGGCAGCATCCACGGTCCTGTTTCTGATTATCGCGCTCTGTACACTGGCTTACCTGTATCTCGGGCGCAAACGCATGGGAGCTGACGCATGACTCGCCGACAATTAAAACGCTGGGCACTGCGTAGCGGATTCACGTTGCTGCTGCTGTCTATCGTACTGTTTTCCGTCTATCCGTTTTATTACGCCATCCTGACCTCGTTCAAGAGCAGCAGTGAGCTGTTTAATGTCAGTTACCTGATCAGCCGGCTGGATTTCTCCAACTATGGCGCGGTGCTGTCGCAGGACAGCTTTTTGCAGAGCTTCAGCAACTCGGTGCTGGTGTCGACCCTGACCGTGGTGATTTCGCTGCTGTTCGGACTCACGGCTGCCTATGCGCTGGGCCGGGTGGATTTCCGTGGCCGCGGTAGCGTGTTGCTCATCGTTCTGGCGGTGTCGATGTTCCCGCAGGTGGCGGTGTTGTCCGGACTGTTCGAGGTTATTCGGGGCCTGAACCTGTACAACAACCCGTTCGGCCTGGTGTTCTCGTACACCATCTTCACGCTGCCGTTCACGGTCTGGGTGCTGACGACCTTCATGCGGCAGTTGCCCAAGGAACTGGAAGAAGCCGCCATCGTCGACGGTGCCACCCCTTTGGTGGTGCTGTTCAAGGTGTTCGTGCCGCTGATGTGGCCGGCGATGGCGACCACCGGGCTGCTGGCGTTCATTGCAGCCTGGAACGAGTTTCTGTTCGCACTGACATTCACGCTCACCGACGATCAGCGCACTGTGCCGGTGGCCATTGCGATGATCAGCGGCGGTTCGGCGTACGAGCTGCCCTGGGGCATCATCATGGCGGCGTCGGTCCTAGTGACGATTCCGTTGGTGGTGCTGGTACTGATTTTCCAGCGTCGTATCGTGTCCGGCCTTACCGCCGGTGCGGTCAAAGGTTGATAGGGAGTTACAGCATATGAGCAAGCCACTCGACTGGTGGAAAGGCGGCATCATCTACCAGATATATCCGCGCAGCTTCATGGATAGCAATGGCGACGGTGTCGGCGATCTGCCCGGCATTACCTCCAGGCTGGCGTATGTAGCATCGCTCGGGGTGGACGGCATCTGGCTGTCGCCGTTCTTCACGTCGCCGATGAAGGACTTTGGCTATGACATTTCGAACTACCGGGATGTGGATCCGCTGTTTGGCAACCTGGACGACTTCCGGGCGCTGGTGGCTGAAGCGCGGCGCCTGGGTTTGAAAGTGATGATCGACCAGGTCATCAGCCATACCTCGGATCAGCACCCCTGGTTCAAGGAAAGCCGCCGGGATTCAACCAATGCGAAGGCTGACTGGTACGTGTGGGCTGACCCCAAGCCGGACGGTACGCCGCCGAACAACTGGCTGTCGATTTTTGGCGGCAGCGCGTGGCAGTTCGACAGCGGACGGCGGCAGTACTACCTGCATAACTTCCTGACCAGCCAGCCGGACCTGAATTTTCACAATCCGGATGTTCGCCAGGCCAATCTGGATAACATGCGCTTCTGGCTGGATCTGGGCGTCGACGGCTTTCGCCTCGATACGGTGAATTTCTATTACCATGATGCGCAGTTGCGGGATAACCCGCCGGTGCCGCAAGGCGCCGCCATCACCCTGGGGGCTCCTGCGGCCAACCCTTATACCTGGCAGCGTCACGTGTACGACCTCAGTCAGCCGGAAAACCTCGGCTTCCTGCAGGAGCTGCGGGCGCTGATGGACGAGTATCCGGGGTCGACCACCGTTGGCGAGATTGGCGACGATAACCCGTTGCAGCTGATGGCGCAGTACACGGCCGGCGGTGACAAGTTGCACATGGCCTACACTTTCGACCTGCTGAACACGCCCCACAGTGCGGATTATATCCGCGAAGTTGTGGCGCGTTTTCGGGATAACGCCGGCGATGCCTGGCCGTGCTGGGCACTGTCCAATCATGACGTGGTGCGCAGCGCCACCCGCTGGGGCGCCGATGAAGATGCCGCGGCCTATCCGCGAATCGCCCTGGCCATGCTCATGAGCCTGCGTGGCAGTGTATGCCTGTATCAGGGGGAAGAACTGGGCCTGCCGGAAGCGGAGGTTCCTTTTGAACGCATTCAGGACCCCTACGGCATTCCGTTCTGGCCCGAATTCAAGGGACGGGACGGTTGTCGTACACCGATGGTCTGGGATCACTCCGAACAGGGCGGGTTCTCCACGGTCGAGCCCTGGCTGCCGGTCGATGAGCGTCATCTTGCATTGTCGGTTGATGAACAGGAACGGCAGTCCGATTCGATGCTGCATGCCATGCGAGTGTTTATCAAATGGCGCCAACAGCAGCCAGCGCTGGTGAAGGGGGAGCTTGAACTGGTGGAGGGGACCGGCGATATCCTGTGCTGGATACGTCGTGACCCCGCACAGACGCTGCTGGTGGCATTGAACCTGACCGGCCAGACGCAGCGCATGCCCTGGAGCGGGCCGGCATTGTCTGTGCAAACGGGGCATGGGTTCAACGGCGAAGTTGACGGCGACGAGATCGTGCTGCCGGCTTACCAGGCGCTTTTCGCGCACGTTTAATGACGGGTTGTACAACAAAAACAACAGCAGGGGAGTCTGTCCGGTTTAAATGATCCTGAGACGGGATTTTATCGGGCACGCTTCCAGGCACCCCAGGGTGCCAGCCGGGAGAGACACGCATGGCAAGTGTAACGTTAAAGAAAATAAACAAGGTGTTCGGTCATACCCATATTTTGCATGATATCGACCTGAGCATTCATGATGGTGAGTTCGTGGTCTTTGTCGGCCCATCCGGCTGCGGCAAGTCGACACTGTTGCGGCTGATCGCCGGCCTCGAGGAGATCAGTTCCGGCGACCTGGACATCGGCGGTCAGCTGGTCAATGAGCTGACACCCAAGGAGCGCGGCGTCGGCATGGTGTTCCAGTCCTACGCGCTTTATCCGCATCTGAGCGTCTACGATAACATCGCCTTTGGGCTCAAGCTGGCGAAGGAGTCCGGTGAAACGGTCACCGCGCGGGTCGAGAATACCGCGCGCATACTGCATCTGGAGCCGCTGCTGCATCGCAAGCCCAAGGAGCTTTCCGGCGGTCAGCGCCAGCGCGTTGCCATTGGCCGGGCGATGGCGCGAGAGCCCAGGATTCTGTTGTTTGACGAGCCGCTGTCCAACCTCGATGCCTCGCTGCGGGTCAAGATGCGTACCGAAATCGCCAAGCTGCATCAGCGCGTCAAGTCGACCATGGTGTACGTCACCCATGACCAGGTTGAAGCCATGACACTGGCCGACAAGATTGTCGTGCTCAATGCCGGTCGCATCGAACAGGTAGGGTCGCCGTTCGAACTCTATGAATCGCCCGCCAGCCTGTTCGTGGCATCGTTCATCGGTTCACCCAAGATGAACCTGCTGCCGGCCTCCCTGGCTGCACCCGACCCGTACACCAGCCAGGTTGCCGTGCCGGGTGTCGGGCAGGTCGACGTGGCGGTCGACAGCCAGCACCTGGACGCTGGCTGTACCCTGACGCTGGGTATTCGGCCCGAGCATCTGGAACTGGAACCGGCATCCGGGGGCGAAAACTGCCTTGAGGTCGTCAACGTGGAGTATCTGGGGAACGAGTCTTACGTGTACATACAGCACCCCGACGAAGACGAGCTGCTGGTTGCCCGTGTTCCGGTGCCGGTGCGGGTTCGGCCGGGACAATTGGTGCGGCTGCTGATCAAGCCGGAGCTTGCCTATGTCTTTGACGCCGATGGCCGAGCCGTAAAACGCACGGTACCCGCGCCCGAGGTGTCGACTGTCTCCCATGCCTGAGACGGACGGTAAAGATCTGGCCGCGCCGGGCCCAAAGCTGACGATCAAGGATGTGGCTCGCCAGCTTGGTGTCTCGACGGCGACCGTGTCCAATGCCTTCAACCGGCCTGACCAACTGTCCGAACGCCTGCGGCAACGGATCCTGGGCGAGTGTCAGCGTATTGGTTATGCGGGACCCAGTGCGGCGGCGCGCAATCTGCGCACCGGGCGCAGCGGCATCGTGGGCGTGGTACTCGCCGAGAGCTTGCGCTACAGCTTTATTGATCCGGTCGCCAGCCAGTTTCTGGCCGGGGTATCGGAGGTGCTGGATCAGCGCCACTGCAACATGCTGCTGTTCTCGGCGCTGGAAATGGATGCCAGCAGCAAGCACCGGCTGCAGGAGTCGATGGTGGACGGCTATATCGTCTACGGCTTCAGCGGCAAGGGGCGCACCTATCAGCGGCTGCTACAACAACCCAAGCGGGTGGTGGTGGTCGATTTGAAAATGGGCGACTACACCTCGGTGAACGTCGATAACTACAGTGGTGCCAGGCGCAGTGCTGAACACGCCCTGGCCCATAATCCGGAGCATGTCTCCATTTTGGGCCTGAAGCTGTTGGCGACCGATCGCGTCTGTCGAGTACGCGACAACGAGCTTTACGATGAAGCAAGCTCCGTCGCCGTGAGCCGTCTGCGGGGCTATCTTGATGCGGTCCAGGCAAGTGGTCGAATGTTGTCGGCCGAGCGGATCTGGAACGTGCCCGAGAACAGCCACACACTGGCGTATCAGGCGGCGCGGGAAGCCCTGCTCAGTGCGCCTCGTCCAACCCTGCTGCTTTGTGCCAGCGATACAATTGCCATCGCGGCATTGCGTGCTGCACTGCAGCTGGGAATCCAGGTGCCGCAGATGCTACACATCGTCGGGTTTGACGGCATACCAGAAGCCAGCATACTGCATCCGACGCTGACAACGGTGTCGCAGCAAAGCGAAGAAAAGGGCCGCCTCGCGGCGCGAATTCTGCTGGGGGAAATCGAAGACAAGGACATCCTGCTGCCCACCGAGCTGGTGATCGGCGAGAGTTGTCCCACCCTCTAAAAACCGCCGTCCGGCGGACTGGCTAGCAGCCTGTCGGGTTTGGCCGATCAGCTCCCGGCGGTCATCCATCCATATCGCATCCGGTGCCTGTTTTCCTGCAGTGCTGCTGATTCTTCGGCTGGCCTTACGCGTCGGGTGAACTGCCTCTCTTTTTTCTTTGGCTTCTTCGTCCTCATTCCCAGTCTCTACTTTCATCTCGTCTTGTTGCCTTATCTATCCTGCACCGGTTTGGCTTGCGGTTACGCAGGCTCCCGGGTGTCTGCGATAGCCAGTCCCCGCTCCGGGTGGCTGGCATTGGGCTGCGGTCGCCTGTTACGGATAGCGGGAAACCGCCCGTGGGCGTGGCCTCCATACTTTCATTAAGTGAAATGTCCAATCTGGATCATAATTTATTGGCCCGTCGCCATGAACAGGCGGCGGGCGAGGGCATATAACGCGTATCGGCCCTTTTCGCGTACTTTTATCAAGGGGTCTTGATTTAAAATTCTTTTATTAACAATTGCTTAGGGTGGATGGTTTTCTTCAATGCGAAAAATATCCAAACTGGTTTTTTCGATGTCTGTGCTCCGTTGCGCGTTGTCCGAGATTGCTACTATGATTGATCCATGGGTTCCAAGCTCATAAGCAAATTTCTTGCTACAACAATAAAGGTGAAGTCTATGTTCTCTAAAATCGCACTGAGTGTGGGTATCGCGTCCGTAATGGCGTTCAATGTTGCTGCGGCTGAAACCGTCAGAATCGGTATCACTCAGAATAATGTGGGTGTGGACAGCTACCAGACAACCTATGAAAAGGCCTTCATTGAAGCGGCAAACGCCGATGAGAATGTCGAAGTTGTTGTATTGGATGCCGGCGGTGATGTGGCTCGTCAGATTGGTCAAATGCAGGATCTGATACAGCAACGTGTTGATGCCATCATTATCTGGCCGACGAATGGTCAGGCAGTCATTCCCGCAGTCCGGCAGGCTAAGAGTGCAGGCATTCCAGTCATTGTCACCAACTCCAAGATTGCAGATGCCGGCATGGACTTTATTGCAGCATTCTCCGGGCCGGACAATATTCGCCAGGGTGCCTATTCCGCAGAGATGATGTGTGATGCGCTGGATAATAAGGGACAGATTGTTCAGATTGCCGGTCAGCCCGGTTATACCACCGCCATTGAACGTGCCAAAGGGTTTGAAGATCGTCTGGCTGAAGCCTGCCCCGAGGTGAAAATCCTGGAAACCCAGCCGGGTGACTGGAACCGTGAAAAAGCCCAGCGAACCATGGAAAACTTCCTCACCAAATATGACCACATTGATGGTGTTTACGCGGGCGATGACAACATGGGTGTCGGTGCGCTTAATGCGGCCAAAGCAGCGAATCGTGACGGTATTATCTTCATCGGCGCCACCAATTTCGCGGTTGGGTATGAAGCGATGGAACGTGGGGAATACTACGGCTCCGTGTACCAGTCGCCGGTTGACGATGCCCGTGCAGCGCTGCAGACCGCTCTAGACGTTCTGGCCGGGAAAGATGTTCCGAAACTGAACTACTTTGATACACCGAAAATCACCCGTGACACTCTGAGCCAGTTTGACAAGCCTGTCTTCTAATCGTTGAGTCTCCCGTTGGCGGCGTAGGCGTGTATGTTTATGCGGCCAACCTTAATATTACGCATTAATTTATTAAAAGAGGCTGTAATGTCTTCACTCGACGGTAAAAACTGTATCGTAACCGGATCAGCCAAGGGTATCGGTCGCACGATTGGTGAAGCTCTTATGCAAGAAGGCGCCAATGTGCTGTTTGCTGACCTTGACCCGGCTGTGCAGGTAACGGCCGAAGAATCCAATGCCAAATTTGGCGGTCGTGCCATCGGCTTTAAAATGGATGTGACCAACCGGGCTCAGGTTAAGGAGATGATTGAGAAGGCCGTTGCAGAATTCGGCAGTCTGGATGTGATGTTCAATAATGCGGGCGTTAACAAGCCCATGAATTTTCTCGATGTTACCGAGGAAAACTGGGACTTTATAATGAAAATTAACGGCCTGGGTGTTCTTATCGGCACTCAGGAAGCTGCCAGGCAGATGATTGCTCAGGGCAGTGGCGGGAAAATAATAAACACGGCCTCCATTGCCAGCCGACAGGGCTATGACAATATTGCGCCCTACTGTGCGTCGAAATTTGCCGTATTGTCTTTAACCCAGTCTGCCGCGCGTGATCTGGCCAAGCACAAGATTACCGTTAATGGCTTCGCACCCGGTGTTGTCGCGACCGAGATGTGGAGTCAGCTGGACAAGGATTTGATAGAAATCGGTGCCAGCAAGCAACCGGGGCAGGCGATAGAAGAATTTTCGTCCGGTATTTTGTTGGGGCGTCCTGCTGCACCTGAAGATCTGGTGGGTACGACAAACTTTCTGGCCTCATCGGCATCCGATTATATGACCGGTCAGACGCTCATGATTGATGGTGGAATGATTCTGGTGTGATCGATGTATAACTCAGGATCAAAGGAGTGATCCTGAGTCATCTGTAACATATGAAGTGAAACGGATAGATCTATAATAATACATCCATGCTAGATGGACGAGGTGAGGTAATGACCCCTATAGAACAAGCAGAATCTATCAGTTCAAAGTTAAAACTTAACCGGGTCAGTTTGAAAAACTTTCTGACCACTCAGGGCATTCTTATAGTATTTATTATTTGCCTTGCTGGTTTTTCAATGTTCTCCGATCGCTTCCTGTCGGAAGAAAATATTATGACCGTGATCCGGCAAGCGTCGATGATTGGTATCATAGCGATCGGAGTTACTGTTGTTATCATCGGTGGTAATCTGGACCTTTCCGTCGGTTCCATGCTGTCATTCGCTACTGTTCTCGTGGTTGACCTTCACGATAAAATTGGTCCGACGAATGCCATTATTGTCATGTTTGCGATGACCCTGCTGATCGGTGCCATTAACGGCTTGCTGATTGGTTACATGAAGCTGAATTCCCTGATCGTGACGCTGGCCATGCTCTCTGCAATACAGGGCATTACGCTGATTTATACCGGTGGCCAGAATGTCGATATTGCCAATCAGGACGCTACCTGGTTCGCTGTATTTGGTCGCGGTTTTGTCGGCGGGATTGCTGTTCCCATTCTGATGTTTGCGGTGCTGGCACTCTGTGTTCACTTTGTCATGCGCTATACCAGTTATGGTCGCCGTATCTTTGCCATCGGTGGTAACCCGACAGCAGCGGTTTATTCCGGTATTCGAAAAAGCCGGTGCGTATTCACTACCTATATGATTTCAGCCTTTTCCGTTGGCTGTGCAGCGCTGGTGTTGGGGTCACGTGTCATGGGCTCGCAAAACAATGTCGGCCAGGGGTATGAGTTGCTTGTCCTCGCCGGAATCATTCTTGGCGGTACCAGTCTGATGGGCGGTGCGGGAAGTGTCTGGAAAACCGTGATCGGTGTGCTGATTCTTGGGTTTATCCAAAATGGTCTGCTTTTGTTGGGGTATCCGTATTACACCCAATGGCTTGTAACCTGGGTGATTATAATCGTGGCAGTTTGGCTCGATCTGGCTAATCAGCGCAAACGACTGTTTACCTCCCACTCATAAAAAAAGCAGGTGAATATGATGGTAAATGTTAAGAATATATCAAAGGTATTCGGCGGTATTCAGCCAATCTGGCTCTTTGTTATCGCGATAACGGTTTTTTTCAGTTTCATGTCTGAGTACTTCCTCACGACTGGGAACTTCATGAACATTCTGGTGCAAACGTCAACGATTGGTTTGATTGCACTGGGCATGACCTACGTCATGATTAACGGTAATATCGATCTTTCAGTCGGGGCCATCCTGGCACTGTCCGCTGCGCTGGCCGTTGATCTGCAAAGCTATGGTCTGCCCGTCGCACTGTTTGCCGCCATCAGCGCGGGTATTCTTCTGGGTGCCCTGAATGGCCTGATCGTATGGAAGACCGGGGTTAACTCTTTCATCGTGACGCTGGGCGCCATGATTGGTATTCGCGGACTGGTATTTATATATACAAAGGAACAGTCATTTTACGCCAGTGACTTTGCGTTCTCTGATTTCGGTATCAGCACTATCGCATCAATTCCTACTCTGGGTGTTATTTTTCTCGTCTGCTGTCTGATCATGCATCTGGTATTGACCAAAACAGGTCATGGCCGCAATACCTTTGCCGTGGGCGGTAACCGCGAGGCGGCAGCCGATGCGGGGATTCGTGTCGGGCGCCACATGTTAATCAACTTTATGATTGTCGGTTTCTTTGCCGCCCTGGCCGGAATCACACTGGCGACCCAGATGGGCGCGGCCACCCCCAATCTGGGGCGCGATTACGAATTATGGACAATTACCGCTGTCGTGCTGGGCGGTACCAAGCTCGCCGGTGGGTTCGGCAGCATTACCGGTACCCTCGGGGGGGTCCTGGCCATCGGCATCCTGCGCAACGGCATGAATCTCATGCAGGTCCCCGCGTTTTATGTGCTGGTTATTCTGGGAGCGATCCTGATTGCAGTGCTGATTATTGATCAGAAAGTCAACCGTAAATCGGGTCAGGAGGTGAATGTATGACTGCGCCGGCAACTAATAATAATCAGCGTTCGGTTGATGCATCGATAAAGCCTGTACTGCGTCTTGAGGGTATTACCAAGCGCTTTCCGGGTGTCGTGGCGCTGAATAATGTCAGTTTTGATGTGCGTGCGGGTGAAGTGCATGCCTTGCTGGGCGAGAACGGCGCCGGAAAATCAACCCTGATGAAGTGCCTTGCCGGGAAGCACCAGGCGGAAGAGGGCAGCATTGTCCTGGAAGGTCAGAAAGTGTCGTTCAGTGATCCCATGGAAGCCAAGCAACATGGCATCGTGCTGATTCACCAAGAGCTATCGTTGGTATCGGACCTGACGGTTGCAGAGAATATTTTTCTGGGAAGCCTGCCGCTGAAATGGCCGAATCGTGTCGACTGGAAAAAACTGCGCAGCGATACCGATAAAATCCTGAGCCGGCTGCAATGTACCTTCAGAGCGGATGATCTGGTCGGCGATCTGTCGATTGCCAAGAAACAGATGGTCGAAATCGCCCGTGCTCTGGTGTTTACCCCCAAAATTGTTGTGTTCGACGAGCCGACGGCATCCCTGACCGATCACGAAAAGCCAGTGCTATTCAATGTGATCAATTCCCTGCGTGAACATGGGGTCGGCATCGTCTACATCTCCCACCGCATGGACGAGATATTTGCCCTGTCTCAGCGTATTACCGTGCTGAGGGATGGTGAATATAACGGCACGGTTGATACCGCGCAAACGAATGAGGACGAGGTGACCAAACTGATGATTGGCCGCAGCCTTGAACTCGATCACAGCAGCAAGCCGACGGAGTTCAAGGAAAACGTACTCGAAGTCCGCAATCTCAGCGTAGAGGGCGTGTTCAAGGACATCAGTTTTAATGTTCGAAATGGCGAAATCGTCGGCATGTATGGCCTGGTCGGCGCAGGCCGCTCGGAGATTGCCGAGACCATTTTTGGTCTCAGACGTCCGAGTGCAGGAGAGATCCTGCTGGAAGGTGAAAGCGTCACCGTTAAATCCCCGCATGATGCAGTGGCCAGGGGCATTGCCCTGGTGCCTGAAAGCCGCAAGGAACAGGGGCTCGTGCTGGGCTTGAACTGCCGGGACAACATCACGCTGTCTACCCTGGGCTCAGTTTCGTCCCTGGGCGTTATGAGTCCGAAAAAAGAGCTGGAAATTTACGAGAAATACCAGCGCGAACTGAAAATAAAGACGCCGGGCTGGGCGCAGAAAGTCGGCAATCTCAGTGGGGGTAATCAGCAGAAGATCGTCATCGGCAAGTGGCTTACGACCCACCCCAAACTGCTGATCCTGGATGAGCCGACCCGCGGTATCGATGTCGGTTCCAAGGCGGAAATTCATGCGCTGATCAAGGATCTCGCCAAGTCCGGTTATGCGGTGCTTGTCATCTCATCCGAAATGCCCGAGGTGCTGGGTGTCAGCAACCGTGTGATCGCGATGTATTCGGGCCAGATTACAGCCGAATTCAACGCCGATACCGTGACCGAGGACGAACTGGTTCAGGCCATTACCGGCCAGCACAAGCCGGCGTCAGGCACACCTCTGCACGCCGCGGGGGTGTGACAGGAAAGCCGCGCTATTCGCGGGTGGCCGGGAAGGTCACTCATTGCCAGAGAATGGCGGCAGTCACTGTGGCTGTCTGGCAGTAGCCATTGAATTCGAAGCTAGAACCCTGTGGACGCGCTATCGGCGTGCCGCAGCGATCCAGGGAGAAATTGCAGCATGAACCCATTTGTCTATAACGGTTTGCCAGCACGAGTGGTATTCGGGAACGGAACACTGGAGCAACTGGTGGACGAACTAAGACTGCTCAACTGCAGCCGGGCGCTGGTGCTGGCTACGCCGCACCAGCGCGACCAGGCGCAGTCGATTCTTGATCGCCTGGGTGACCTGGGCGTCGGCATGTTCTGCGAAGCGGCCATGCATACACCGGTTGAGGTGACGGAGCAGGCGATGAAGGTCGTCGCAGAGCTGGATGTCGATTGCACGGTTGCCCTGGGCGGCGGATCAACCATCGGCCTTGGCAAGGCGATCGCGCTGCGTACCGACCTGCCGCAGATTGCCATACCTACCACCTATGCCGGATCCGAAATGACGCCGATTATCGGCGAAACGGAGAACGGTCTGAAGACAACCCAGCGCACCCTCAAGGTGCTGCCGGAAGTGGTGATTTACGATGTTGATCTGACCCTGACGCTGCCCGCGGCGATGTCGGGTACCAGCGGTCTTAATGCGATTGCCCATGCGGTCGAAGCACTCTATGCCAGGGATCAGAATCCGGTGGTGTCGCTGATGGCTGAAGCGGGAATTGAGGCCCTGGCCCGTAGCCTGCCGGTTATCGCGCGCAATCCCGCTGATGCGCAGGCCCGTTCAGATGCGCTTTATGGCGCCTGGTTGTGCGGTGCCTGCCTCGGGTCGGTCGGCATGTCGTTGCATCACAAGCTCTGCCACACGCTGGGGGGCTCCTTTGATCTGCCCCATGCCGAAACGCACACCATCGTACTGCCCCATGCGGTCGCCTATAACGAACTGGCCGCACCCGAGGCCATGGCGCGTATCGCACGCGCACTGGGGACCGAGAGTGCATCGCAGGGGTTGTTCGACCTGGCCCGTGCAGTTGGTGCGCCGCAAGGCCTGCGTGATCTGGGGATGAAAGAGGCGGATGTAAACCGGGCTGTCGAGATCGCGCTCGCTAACCCGTACTGGAATCCGCGCACGATTGAAGGCCCGGCGATTCGTGACCTGATCACGCGTGCCTGGAAAGGCGAACGGCCCAGGCTTGGGTGAGGACAATAAAATGAAAACACTCTTTATCAATGCCACTGTGCTGACCATGGATCCGCTTATTGGTGATCTGGCGTCGGGGCAGGTACTGGTCGAAGACAGCCGTATCCTTGCAGTTGGCACGGATCTGCCGGCAAAAGATGCCCATGTCATCGATTGCCAGGGCGGCATTCTGATACCCGGACTGGTCAATGCGCATATGCATACCTGGCAGACTGCGCTGCGTGGCGTCGCGGCCAACTGGACCTTGCTGGAATACTTTCGCCATGTGCATCGTGGCCTGGCCACGCTGTTCACCCCACAGGACATTCATATTGCGTCGCTGATGGGCGCGCTGAACCAGATCAACTGCGGTACCACGACTCTTGGCGACTGGTGCCACAACAATCCGACACCGGCACACACTGATGCGGCGATACGGGGGTTGCAGGAATCCGGTATCCGGGCGCTATTCTTCCACGGTTCACCCAAGCCGGATCCGAAGCCCGGCCAGCCGCATTTTAGCGAGATTCCCCATCCGCGGGCTGAGGTCGAGCGGCTGTTGCAGGGATCGCTGAAGGATGCGAATGGCAAGGTCACCCTGGGGATGGCGATACTGGGTCCGCATTACTCGACACTCGAGGTGTCGTTGCACGATTTTGAACTGGCGAGGGAGTTTGGGCTTGTCGCCTCGATGCACCAGGGGGGTGGCCCCGCGGTCAGCCCGGGTGCCTGGGATGTGCTGGAGGAAAAGGGGCTGGTGGGTCCTGGTATCAACATCGTGCACGGTCATGGCCTCAACGAGGAACAGGTCGGGCGTTTCTGTAACAAGGGTGTCAGCTTCTCGATTGCGCCCGAAAATGAAATGACCCAGGGGCACGGATTTCCGGTGACCGGACTGGTGCGCCGCCACGGCGGCATTGTCTCGCTGGGCGTGGATCTTGAATCGGTTATTTCCGGCGATATGTTCGCGGTGGCCCGCATGGCGCTGGGTATGCAGCGGGCGCTGGATAACGATGCTTCACGACGACAGACCGGTGCCATCCCGGATACCTCGAGCATTCGCACACGCGAGGCGTTGAGCTGGATTACGCTGGACGGCGCACGCGCACTGGGACTGGATGACCGGATCGGCAGCCTCACGCCAGGCAAGCAAGCCGATATCGTGCTGCTGAACACCCGTCTGCTGAACATGCAGCCGGTACATGATGCTGTATCCACTGTGGTGATGCAGACCAGTCTGGCAAATGTCGACAGCGTCATGATTGGCGGCGAGTTCCTTAAACGGGAAGGGCATCTGCTCGCTGACACCACCGCAGGAACAGAATTGCTGCGCGATTCCGGGCAACGGATCTATAGCGAACTTCTTTCACGGGAACAAAAGGATACGGTCAAATGAATACAGTTAACGAAGTGGCCTGGGTCGGTCTTGGAAAACTTGGTCTTCCCATGGCTAAGCGTGTTGTCGAAGGTGGCTTTCAGGTGCGGGGTTTTGACCTCAGTGCCGAGCGCCTGAGCCTGGCTGAAACGGTGAATATTGTTGCCTTTCGGGATCTGGCCAAGGCGGTCGAATCGTGCCCAATCGTGTTCGTATCCATACCGGATGACAAGGCATTGCTGGGCCTGACGCTGGGGGCCGGTGAGCTGATCCGTCACATGGCGCCGGCTAGCGTACTGGTGGAAACCAGCACGGTGAGTATCGAAGCCTCATCCAAAGTGGCCGAAGCGGCTGCGACGCGCGGGATTCACTATTTGCGCTGCCCCGTGTCTGGCAATCCGGTGGCAGCTCAGAACGGCACCCTGTCGGCCATGGTGTCCGGTCCGGCGCAGGCGTTCGAGTCGGTGCGACCTGTTCTGGAAACATTCACCGGTATGCAGTCCTGGCTGGGTGAGGCTGAGCAGGCGCGTTATGCCAAGCTGGCGATCAACCTGATGATTGCCGTCAGCGCCGGCATGCTGGCCGAAGCACTGGCCATGTCGCGCAAAGGCGGAATTGCCTGGGAAGATATGCTGCACCTGATTTCCAACAGCGCAGTGGGTTCACCCATGGTCAAGTACAAGACCCAGCCTTTGGCGCAGCGCAATTTCGACTCAACCTTTGACTGTACCCAGATGGCCAAGGACCTGGATCTGATTCTGGGCTGCACACGGACCGCCGGCGTATCGGCGCCGCTGGCTGCCCAGATGCGCGAGACCTACTCATCACTGATCGCCATGGGGCACGGTGGCGATGACTACATCGCTACGGTGCATCACACCGAGACGCTTTCCGGGCTGCCAGCCATTGAAGCCGCTCACGATCGCGGAGATAAATAATATGCGCAATCTCAACGAAGAGAACATTACAGCCGAAGTCATTCAGCGCTTTGCAGGTTGCTCCGACGCGCGGCTAAAGACCCTTATCAACAGCCTGGTGACGCATCTGCACGGGTTCATCCGCGAGGTGGAGCCAACCGAAAAGGAGTGGGGTCAGGCTATCGACTTTCTCACCCGCACCGGACAGATGTGTGACGACAAGCGACAGGAGTTCATTTTGCTGTCGGATACATTGGGCGTCACCATGCTGGTGGATGCGATCAACCACCGGGTCAGCAGCCAAGCGGTGACGGAAAGCACCGTACTGGGACCCTTTTATGTGGCTGACCCGCCGGAGGCCGAAATCGGCGCCGGTATCGACGAGGGCGTGGACGGAGAGCCGCTGTTTGTCGAGGGCCAGGTCCGTGACGCAGCGGGCCAGCCGTTGGCCAATGTGGTCATCGACGTGTGGCAGTCCGATGGCGAAGGTGTCTACGATGTGCAGAAACCGGAGCTTGATGGCGCCTCTCTGCGGGCCCGCTTTAGAACCGACGCCCAGGGACACTATGCCTTCTGGACGGTGACGCCGTCTCCCTATCCGATTCCAACCGATGGCCCGGTGGGGCAGATGCTGGAAGTAACAGGTCGTCATCCGTTCCGCCCGGCTCATGTGCATTTCATGCTGATGGCTCCAGGGTATGAAACCCTGGTGACACAGGTTTTCGCGAACGGTGACCCCTACCTGGACTCGGATGCCGTGTTTGGTGTCAAGGACTCACTCGTAAAGGACTTTGCGCTAAAGCCGGCAGGTGAGGCTCCGGATGGCCGTCGGCTGGATAAACCGTACCGTTATTTTCGATATGACTTTGGTCTGAAGGCCGCCTGAGCAGAGAGTCTCTGCGTCATATATCCCATTAGAAAAAAGGACAAAAAGATGACTAGCATCGATCAGAACGCACTCGCACAAGTATTTATCAACGCACGTACCCACAATGCTTGGACAGACAAGAATGTGAGTGATGAAAAACTGCGTGAACTCTACGAGTTGATGCACTACGCGCCAACGTCCATGAACTGCCAGCCGCTGCGCATCCTTTTTCTGCGCTCCAGCGAGGCGAAGGAACGTCTGCGTGCGGCGCTGATGCCGGGCAACCAGGAGAAAACCATGAATTCACCCGTTGTCGCTGTGCTGGGCTATGACACCAAGTTTTACGAGCACCTGCCGCGCATGTTTGCCCACAACAAGGACGCCAAGTCACTGTTCGAAGGCAAACCGGAACATATTCAGACGACCGCTTTTCGTAACAGCGCCATTCAGGGCGGCTACTTCATTCTGGCTGCCCGCGCACTTGGCCTGGATGTAGGCCCGATGTCCGGCTTTAATAATGCGGTTGTGGATGCGGAATTCTGGCCAGAAGGCAATATTAAAAGCAACTTCCTCTGTAACCTCGGTTACGGTGATGCTTCTGTGCTGTTTCCGCGCAGTGAGCGTTTCAAGTTCGATGAAGTATGTGAAATATTATAATACGCCGTCACGGGAACAACCAAAGGACCAGGTCCTCTGGTTGTTCCCGTGAGTATCTAACCTGGCATAAATAATAATAATTTAAATTCGTGCTTTCTTGAGTGCATTGGCCGTGCCGTGCGTGGCTCTTTTTACTTCCTCAGTCATGGACTGTCCGGTTAATTTGAGGTTCATTGTATGCTGTATGATTGGCAGTTTTTAGTACTCTTGGCCGTAGGGGTTTTGATTACCGGAATTTCAAAGTCCGGTTTCGCCGGTGGCGTTGGTGTCGTGGCTGTTCCCCTGTTGTCACTGAAAACAAGTCCGGTCAATGCAGCGGCTATCATGTTGCCTCTTTTGATCGTTATGGATGCTTTTAGTTTGAAAGCCTGGTGGGGAAAAAGAATAAACAGGTTGCTGCTGATCGTATTTCCGCCGGCGATCCTGGGTGTCTTGGTCGGTTATTTGACGTTCGGTTCTCTGAATGAACAGATGATCAAACTATCACTGGGCGTTTTTTCAATATTGTTTGGCATTTGGGGGCTGTTACCTGCTTCCATAAAAAAGGTATCCATGCCGCCGCTTGTGGGCGGGATCTGCGGGGGCATCGCGGGCCTTACCAGCTTTATAGCCCACGCCGGAGGTCCACCGTTAAACTTTTATTTACTGAATCAAAAACTTTCCAAACCTGAATTTCTGTCAACCGCGGTGGTTTTTCTGGCAGGAATTAACCTGGTGAAAATCATACCTTATTTTAGTCTCGGGATGATAAGTACGCAGAACATGCTGCCGGCCCTGTTGTTTATGCCGCTGGCCTGGCTGGGGGTTCGACTTGGGCTGGCAATCCAGAAAAAAATAGATGGGAAATATTTCTTTAACGTTATATTGATCATGTTGATTATTCTCGGTATCAAGCTGGTAGTCGACGGTTCTGGTTTAGTATGAATGTTGATCTTTCATTATTTTGAAGGGGTTTTTAGTTTTCAGGAGGGCAAAGTATTGAGTCGACGGGTTAGTACATGAAGAGAGAATGCTTCATCATTGGCCGCTGGCCGATGCGAACCCGACAAAAAAAACGGCGTCCACGCACTTGCGCCTGTTTTTGTGGAGTGATGGACACCTAGGTAGGGAGCCTATTTGTCTGCCAGGTCAATAAAATAAATAGACCAAATGGCTAAAACCATAAAAACCAATTAAGTGCACAGTTAGCAATACTGAAAATATTTCACATACTTGAAAACCTGAGGTGAAAACGATGGACACTAATAGACTTAAAGGCAAAAACTGCGTTATAACCGGTGCTGCCCGGGGGATGGGCGCCGCGGTGGCAGAGCATTATGCCGCACAGGGCGCCAAGGTATGCGTGGCGGATATCAATATAGATGGCTGCAATGAAGTCGTCGCGCGCATCAAGAGCAAGGGAGGCGAGGCGATTGCCGCTAAAGTCGACGTCACTAAGCGTGAAGACATCAAGGCCGCGATAGATGCCACCGTCGAGGCCTTTGGTAGCCTCAATATCATGTTGAACAATGCCGGTATCAACAAGCCACTGATGTTTCTGGATGTAACAGAAGAGAACTGGCACCAAATCATGACGGTTAATGCTCTTGGCTGTCTTCTGGGCATGCAGGAAGCTGCCAAACAGATGATTAAACAGGGCAAACAGGACTATCCCTACAAGATCATCAATGTGGGCTCGATCCTGTCCCGGCAGGCCTTTGATGACGTCATCCCTTATAGCTGCAGCAAGCACGCCGTTCTGGCGATGATCAATGGCGGTGCGAAAGCCCTGGCCAAGGAAAATATTACGGTTAACGGCTATGGCCCGGGAGTCGTGCGCACCGAACTGTGGGAGCAGCTGGACAAGGATCTGGTCGCCATTGGCAAGTTCGACAAGGCGGGTGAGTCCATGGACCGTCTGGCCGAGGAGATGATCCTGCTCAAACGCTACTCCTATCCGGAAGACGTGGTCGGGACCGCAAGCTTCCTGGCCAGCAGCGAGTCGGATTATATGACCGGTCAGCTATTGATGATTGATGGCGGCATGGTCGTTCAGTAAAGCTGCCAAAAGGTTGTTATTCTTTAGAAGACAGAGCAGCTTGGTCATTGTTAGTCCGGTGAGCAAGCTGCACTTTCACTCACTTTCACTTTCACTGGCGCCCGATGCGGTGACTCAGGCTGCGAGCCTGCCGCTCAACCGGGGCAGCCAGAGGCTCATGGCGACTTATTCGCAGGTTCCTTAGTAGTGTCCTCTGCTTTGCATCAGCGCATCGGCCCTTTTTTGGGCGGCTGTGAGCGCCTGTTTGATCGATTTCTTCTCAATCAGGATGTCGTGAATCTCTTCGCCGGCAATCGCAATGACTTCGGTTATTTCGGGCACCGGGGGGCGAGGCCAAGTCTGCAATATATCTTCTCTTGCCATTTTGTCCACTGTGGCGATTAGCGGTGAGATCGCTGAAACTTCGGGATCATTGCTCACGCTGAATCTTGGGCTGACAAGGCTGCCGTTCAGAATATAAAGCTTGGTCAGGCTCGCTGACGTCAGATAGCGCAATGCTGTCCATGCCGCATCTATTCTGTCTTTGGCCAGGTTTGCCGGAATGGCCAGCGCATACCCACCAACCGGGGCTATTGGGTATCCGTGGGGTCCGGTAGGATGAGGCAGGTATCCGGTATTGTTCCAGGCAGCAGACTCCTTGTTCAGCTCAAACAGCGGCGCAAGAAGAGTGGCGCAGTACGCCATGGATGTCTCTCCTGAGGCGTATGAATTGGCGCGATCATACCAAGACATTTTGAGAATGTTCGGTGGTGAATATTTTAATAGCTCAAGCATATATTCTGCCGTCTGGAAAGCTGCCTCAGACAGGAACATGGGCCGAAATTCGTCTCCCGTAACATGCTGAAAGCTGAAGCCGGTCGCAAGCTTGCGCAGATTGATAATAGGCTGGCCGAAAGCGGCCATCATAAACGCAAACGAGTGACCCAGTGGTGTACCTCTGGCGGCATTCCATGCGATGCCATAGCGGCCGGTTGAGGGGTTATGCAACCGTTTCGCGGCTTCGAGTGTTGCTTCAGTTGTCGTTGGGGGAGCCAGGCCAGCCTCTGCAAAAAGGTCCTTGCGATAGCAGAGCAGCTCGGGTGTTGTTTGAACCGGTATACCAAACTGTTGACCCTCATACCGTGCACTTGCGAGAGCTTCCGGATGAAAGTCCGAGAGGTCATGCCGGTCTTGCGCCAACAGGGTATCCAGCGGTAACAGCATACCTTCTGAGGCGAGCTCGCCAAACCATGGAAGATCACAGGCGATTATATCGTAGCGGGATGTCTCCAGTTTTGCATTGCGCATGATTTCCATACGTAACCCGTCTATGGATTTTGCTTTGTTCTTAATATCAAGACCAAATATCAACTCCAGCTGACGTTTAAGGTTATGCATCGCCATAAAAGTGGGGTCGGCATGTATTAGGACTTTCAGGCCGCCTTTTAATAAAAGCCTGTCCGGTAAAACGGTCGGAGGTGGAATAATTCTGGCGGACAAATAGGCGGCACCGAAAAAATACTGGCCTGCGGAATCCGAGTTGACATCCATGCCAAATAGCAGGCCCAGAGTAGACTTGATTTTGTTGGCGTAGTTTTCCCACTCTTTAATGAGTTTTGGCGATGGGTGGAGTGAGACGCTCTTGCCGGTTTTTGTTCTCGGTCTGGTAATGATAAGGCCGCGTTCGATGATGCTGTCGATACCTCTCATGGCCGTTCCATACGACAGACCGGATGCAGCAGCGAGTGAGGTAGGCGTCGTTGTGCGGCCAACGAGATGGTTGCGCATGAGGTGTACCATCATGCGCATCTCCCGGTATCCGGGGCGCATCGACAGAGATTTTTCCGTTTCATCCTCAAATTGCTCGATGAAATCAATGAAGCGTGAAAACTCGGTATTTGATATCTTCGAAAAGGGTCTTTGACTCAGCTTGTCATACGGCCCCTCCGGGTGTTGTTCGTCTTCTTCGTTCTTCATTATTTTTCTGTCATCATGTGGATGATCTATTTTTATCATAAGTTTAAAAGTATTGAAAGATGAATTTTGGCTGTAGTTTTTAATGATCATTCAATGATGATTGGTTTTTCCTTGTAGTTATGTTCACGGATTTTTATATTTATATTGATTGGATCTCTGTGTGCTAAAATTAATTTAAATTCTATTTCAATTACTCCTGGATATTAATGTTGTCTGAGTATCTTGTTGGGTTGCAGTCGCATTATCATAACAGTGACACCGGAGGCGGGTGGATAATAGAACCTGTCGGTGAGTGAAGATCAGGAATAGTTTTCTATACTGCTATTATTAGAGTACCTGCTATACATGCAGGTTCATCACGCAGAGCGTCATCGGCTGTCAGCCGTATCTGGCAGGCGATCGAACTCCAGTGGTTAATCTCGGCCTGGATTGCGTAAGGCTGCATCCTGGCCCTGGCCCTGGCCCTGGCCCTGTGCGTGGCGTCCAAGGCTGGCAATTTTTCAACAGGTCCCCTCAAGAGGATATATGCGCTGCTCAAGCTGTGGATACGAGAATCCGGTGTCGGCCAAGTGCTGTACTGAATGCGGCACCAGGCTGGAATCGCACTGTCCTCATTGCGGCTACGAATCCAGGTTCGGCGCCAAGTATTGCAGTGAATGCGGGGCGTCCCTCGCTGGAGCACCGGCACTGCCTGTCAGGTCGCCCATTCAGTACACTCCGCCACACCTCGTCGAGCGCATTCGGGCCGAGCAAGAGGCTCTGACTGCCCGGGCTGGAGTGGCTGAGGGCGAGCGCAAGACCATAACCATGCTCTTTGCGGACCTTGCAGATTCAACCGCACTGATTCATGACATTGATGCAGAAGACGCCCGCAGTCTCATCGACTCGGTGCTTGATCTTATGATGGAGGCCGTACATCACTACGAAGGTTACGTGGCCAAGTCGCTGGGCGATGGCATACTTGCCTTGTTTGGCGCGCCCATTGCCTGTGAGGATCATGCTCAACGGGCGCTTTACGCGGCGCTGCGGATGCAGGAGGCCATGCGCGAATACGCCGAGAGTATGCGCCAGAAAAAGGGTGTACTTCTGCAGATTAGAATTGGTGTTCACACCGGTGAGGTGGTTGTGCGTTCAATTCACACGCAGGACCTGCACACCGATTATGACCCCGTAGGGGCGTCGATCCATATAGCATCCCGCATGGAGACGGTAGCGCCGGCCGGCGCCATCATTATCAGTGAACATACTCATAAATTGACTGAGGGCTATTTTGAGCTGAAAGCACTGGGCACCACCAGGGTCAAGGGTGTGCCTGAACCTTTGGCTATTTATGAAGTGCTGGGTGTGGGGTCCCTGCAGACCAAGTTTCAAATGTCTGCCAGGCGAGGCTTGGTCGGATTTGTGGGCCGTCAGCATGAACTAGAGGTCATGCAGCAGGCACTGGCGCGAGCAAGCGCCGGGCACGGGCAGATAATTGGCGTGGTGGGCGAGCCTGGTGTCGGAAAGTCGCGGCTCTTCCATGAGTTTAAACGCCAGATAAAAGGTGATTGTCGAGTGTCTGAGACGTTTTCGGTGTCGCATCACAAGGCTTTTGCCTACCTGCCGCTGATTGGGTTTATCAAGCACTACTGCCAGATTATTCCGCTGGATGATGAGAACAGGCAGCAAGAGAAAGTCAGGGCCAGGGTCGTTGCGCTGGGTCTCGAGCAGGAAAGTATCGTGCCGTATCTGTGCTATCTGCTGGGGATCGTCGCCGCGACGTCGCCCCTGCTGTATATGGACCCGCAAACGCGGCGTTTGCGGATCTTTGAAGCCCTCAAGAATGTACTGGTAAGAGAAAGCCATGAGCAACCACTGGTGCTGCTGTTCGAGGATCTGCAATGGCTGGACAGTGAAACCCAGTGCTTCCTCGATTTTCTCGGCGATTTCATCGCCGCCAATGCCATCCTGCTGCTTACAAATTACCGACCTGAATATCAGCATGACTGGGGGCGTCGAAGCTATTATTCGGAGCTTCATCTGGAGCCTCTGGCACAGCTGGAGGCCGGCGAGTTTCTTGCGACACTGCTGGGTAATGGCCCTCAACTCGAGGCCTTGGCGCGTCTCATTCTGGATCGGACCGAGGGCAATCCATTTTTCATTGAGGAAGTGGTTCAGACCCTGGTGGAGGAGCAGGTGCTGCGAGGCAGGCGGGGTCATTACCGACTGGACACGCCGCCAGCCAGCCTTGATCTGCCCATGACGGTGCAGGGCGTATTGGCGGCGCGCATGGACAGGCTGGATCCAGAACAAAAGGAACTGTTGCAAATTCTGGCCGTAATCGGCCGGGGGTTCGTGTTGAGCCTTGTGAAAATGGTAACCGATCTGCCCGGGGATGAGCTGCGGAGTCTGTTGTCCCGGCTTCAGTCTGGTGAGTTCATTGATCAGCAACTGGCGTTCCCAGAGCTTGAGTACTGCTTCAAGCACGGGCTGACACAGGAAGTGGCCTACAACTCGCTGCTAAACGAACGACGCAGGATGTTTCATGAACGCACGGCACGTGCCATTGAGGCCTTGTTCGAAGGGCGGCTGGAGGAGCGCTACGCTGAACTCGCATACCACTATGGCCGTAGCGGCAATACAGACAAAGCCATCGAGTATCTGCAGCTTGCGGGCCAGCAGGCCGTGCAAAGATATGCCAATGCCGAGGCGATTGATCATATCAACAAGGCGCTGGCGATGCTTGATCGCTTGCCCGCAAATGAAGCACGCGACCATCTGGAGATGAGTCTGTTGCTTACCCTCGGGCCGGCATTGATGGCCACCCGGGGATACGCTGCACCCGAGGTGGAAAGTACCTATAACAGAGCTCTGGCGCTGTGCCCAGAGCTGGGGAACGCGCCACAGCTGTTTCCCGCTCTGCTGGGGTTGCGAACGTTTTATCACGTTCGGGGCCGGCTGCAGACTGCCAGAGAACTCGGCGAGCAGCTGCTGACGCTGGCCCGAGAAGTGCGGGAACCTGCGCTGCTGCTGGAGGCTCATCGGGCATTGGGGACCAATTTATTCAACCTGGGAGAACTAACAGCCGCACGCGGGCATCTGGAAGATGCGCTGGCACTTTACGCTGCGCATCCTCAGCGACCTCATGTGTATTTTTATGGCGTGGATTCCGGCGTTTTTAGCACGTTCTACATGGCCTGGGTTCTTTGGTATCAGGGTTATCCGGATCAGGCCCTGAAACGATGTGACACCGGGCTCGCCCTGGCGCGCGAGCTCACCCATCCCATCGTTCTGGTGGTGGCTGAGGTTTTTGCGGCCGAGTGTCATTTTTTGCGCCGGGAGGCGTGGCTAACCCAGCAGCATGCGGAGGCTGCCATCGCGTTGTCGGCGGAGCACGGATTTCCACTCTGGAACATGTGGGGAACGTTGTTACGGGGGTGGGCGCTGGTCGAGCAAGGAGCCTGCGAGGAGGGTATTGCACAAATGCGCCTGGGCCTGATCGCTGATCAGGAGACCGGGGCGATGCTCTGGCGGCCATACTTTCTATCTTTGCTGGTGGAAGCTCTGGGCAAAGCCGGACAGGTGGAGGAAGCTCTCGATTTGTCGCTCGAGGCTTTGGATGCGATTGATGCCACCGGAGCACGGATCTATGAGGCCGAATTGCATCGATTGCGTGGGGAATTACTTCTGGCACGTTCCGGCGCGGATGCACTGAGTGAAGCCCAGGCCTGTTTTCGCCGGGCGATCAGGGTAGCCCGGGGGCAGGGCGCAAAGTCTCTGGAGCTGCGTGCCACAATCAGCCTGTGCCGGGCATGGCAATGTCAGGGGGAGCAGGAAGCCGCGATAAAGAAGCTCAGCAGGGTCCACGGCTGGTTTCACGAAGGGCTGGATACCGAGGATCTGCAAGCCTCCGGGGTATTGCTGGCAGAACTGGCAGCAGGAGCCGGCTACCGGCATGGCGGTAAAGATACAAGCTAACGGTCGACTTGACGCCAACCTCGGGACCCCAATATCGGTGGGCGGGCGTGACAGTGTGATGAGTCAGGAGCCTGTGCACTGCAGTTGCGACTGCCTAAGTCAGCAGTGCCGGTATGTAGCAGGACTTATGTTGTCTCAGCAGTTCGGTGATGCTTTCGACGGGTTGCGGCCGGCAGTACAGGTAGCCCTGCACTTCGGTGCAACCGGCCTGAAGCAGAAGGCGGGCCTGTTCCGGCGTTTCGATGCCCTGGGCGCAGACCTTCAGGTCCAGACTTTTAGCCAGCGCAATGGCCGCACTGCAAACCCCCGGACCCTGCTCGGAGCCGGGCCGTCCAGGGGTAAAGGCATGGTCGATGATGAGTCGGGTAAGCGGCATGCGTTGCAGGCTTGGCAGGGAGGAAAATGCACTGCCAAAATTGTCGATGGCCAGCTCAAAACCCAGTTTGTGCAGTTTTTCAAACAGCGCGTTCGCCTGCTCAGGGTTGGCCATCAATGCGCCTTCGCTGACCTCCAGCTCAAACCAGCTCGGATCGCAGTTATGGTTGTCGAGGGTTTGGCACAGCCAGTCGATCAGGCCCTGCTTGTGAAGCTGGCGTTCTGACAGGTTGATGGCAATGACCCCGGGGTCAATTCCCTGATCGCGCCACTGGCGCGCCTGACGTGCCACCCGCTCGATGACCCTGTCACCCACCAGCTGAATGAGATTGCCGCCCTCGGCGACCGGCAGGAATCGATCCGCGGGTATCAGGCCCTGCGTCGAGTGATTCCAGCGCGCCAATGCTTCAAGACCGATGGGGGCGAGGGTCGCCAGATCAAACCGGGCCTGGTAATGGACGCATATCTGGTCATCGACGAGTGCCTTGCGCAGGTCGGCCGCCTGAGCCAGGTGTTCCTTGGCGCGCTCGGTGAGCTGGGCAGAATAAAGTCGGAAGATATTCTTGCCATCTTCCTTGGCGTTGTACATGGCGGCATCGGCGTTCTTGATCAGGGTGTCCGCGCTGTTTCCATCCTGGGGATAGATGCTGATGCCGATACTGGTGGTCATGAAAAGCTGTTGTTCGCCGAGCAGGTAGGGTGGCGCGATACAGTCGATCAGCTTCTGTGCCAGCACTGCGGCGTCGTCGCTATCGGGCAGTGGTGACATGATAATGGTGAATTCGTCGCCACCCATGCGGGCCAGGGTGTCGCTGGCGCGGATGCCGCAGCTCAGGCGCCGGCTGACTTCGCGCAGCACGGCATCACCGACGTGGTGCCCCAGAGTGTCGTTGATTTCCTTGAAACGATCCAGATCGATAAACAGCAGGGCAAACGAAGCCCGGTTGCGTTGTGCCTGCAGGCGCGCCTGTTCCAGGCGATCAAGAAAGAGGGTGCGATTGGGCAGCCCGGTGAGCTGGTCATGGTGCGCCAGTTGATGCAGTCGGGCCTGTTCTTCGTGCAGTTGTTCCAGTAGCCGGGTATTTTCGCTGATATCGCGGTAGATTTCGATTACACCATTGAGCGTACCGTCCGGCAGGTTCAGCGCAGTGGCGTCCAGCTGGATGTGGCGGGTATTACCGTTGCTATCGGTAAACGTGAATATTTCGGTCTCGCGCGCGCTGCCGCGCAACAGTCGCCGGGCGGCGCCGTCGTGCTGTGCTGCGCAGGTGTCTGGGTACTGCAACTGGTTGCAGGGGTGTCGGGCCTCGCTGTCTCGTGCGGCGCGGTTAAGCAGTCGAATATTGAAATTGATGTCCCGTACCACCATGGCATCATGGACGCTGTCGACCACGTTCTGCAAAAATTCCCGTGCCTCGCGCAGGTGCTGTTCTTCCTGTACCCGGCCGGTGATGTCGTGGGACACCGTGATAATGCTGATGATCGTGCCATGCTGATCGATGAAGGGCACGGCATACGTTTGCAGCCAGATATCCTTGTCCCCCGTCTCCTGTTGCAGACGATATTGCAGATTTTTGCTGTGGCCGGCAAAAGCGGACTGCACCAGGTTGGCAAACGCGCTGCGATCTTCCAAGGCGACAAAGTGCTCGCAAAATGACTGTCCCTGCGCCTGCTGTACCGGGGTGTGCAGAATCCTGGCGCCGGCATTGTTGATACTCAGAATCCTGGAATCTGCATCCAGGGTGATGACACCGGCGGGCTCGGCCTCAATCAGCGTACGCAGGTATTCCTGCTGATTCTTGAGAGTGGCGGTATGGCGGTGGACTTCGTCGTTGAGCTGGTCGACCGAAAATGTGGTGGTGCGCAGGCGTTTTAGCATGCTGTCGAAGCCGCGCGCCAGCTCGCCCAGCTCATCATTACGCTGATCGTTGATCGACAGAAACAGGTTGCCGGCGACGACCTGTTGCAACTGGGTGCGGATGCGTTCAAGCCGGCTTTGAAGGTTGTGGGCGATCTGAAAGGCAATCAGAGTCAGTACGAGAGAGAGTGTAATCATCAGACCCTGGGACATCATGCGCCCTTGTTCAGTCGTGTCTGCAATGCGTTGCTGAGCCTGGGTTGCCAGTGGTATGGCGTCTTCTGTCATTTCCTGCAGGCTGGCATAGATGCGGTAGGTCAGCTGAATTTGCCCGGGGCTTTGATGATTGTGTTCACCCAGGAGTGGCGTCAGGGCCTGCAGGGTTGTGTTCTGACGGCTGATACTCTGGATATAGCGGTCGGATATCGAAGCATTCTGCGACAATGTCCGGGTGAGCCGTTCGTGGGCTTCTTTCCAGTCTTTCAGTGCATCCTGATCATGAAATGACTGGTAGAGACCGAAGCGGGTCGTGAGGCTCGTTACGGCACGTTGCACCTTGTTGGCATAGTCGAGCTGCGTCATCGCCTCGTCAAGCCTGGCTGCGCTCCAGTGGTTTACAAACCAGCCGGATAGCGCGACGGCTGCGGAAAACGTCGACAGCAGAAGTAAACGGGTCCCGACCTTCATGACTTAGTCCCTATTGGATAAGCTCACAGACCCTGCGCATCAGGGATTACCTGACGCAGGAAACGGTTATCAAGCAATGAGCGGTAGTCCGGCAGCGGCTGTGGTTCGACTGCACCGCTTGTCTGCGCCCAGCGTGCTGCGCTGTCCAGTGCGATGAGCAGTGACTGGCCAAGCCCGAGGCGAAAGTTGTAATCGTCCCATACCCATTCCACGAAATCAGCCTCCAGTGAAAGCTGGTGCCGAATAATGTCTTTGGCATTGCCGGGTTCCCGCTGAATGAAGTCAGCCGCCTGGTCCAATGCCCGCAGTGTTGCCAGTATAGCCTCGGGTTTTGCTTCAATAGTCTGATTCAGTGCCAACAGATTAAAGCTTGTCGTGTGCAGTCCTTTGGTGGGTATCAGTACGGCTTTTTCACCCAGTGCCTTCATGACTTGATAGCCGTAAGGCTCCCAGAGTGACAGGGCCTGAATGTCGGTGTTTTCCAGCAGCGCCTGGGACATCTGTTCGGGCTGGGTTTCGCGCATTTGCAGCGTGTCAGTATCGATGCCGTGCATCAATGCCACGCTATGTAAAAAATACTCACTGGATGAGCGGGCCGTAACGGCGATACGGGCATTGGTCAGGTCAAAGGCGGAGCGCAGCGTGCTGTCTGCCGAGGTGATGAGCTTTATATCGTTGTCGGATGAGACAAAGGACGCAACGACCGAAAAGTTGCTGTTATCAAAACTGTGAAACATCACCACGGATTCGGAGCTGGTGGCCAGATCTGCACCGCCCTCGGCCATCAGGTCGTAGCTGCGATTGCCACCAATGACTTCGTGCAAATCAATATCCACGCCCTGATCGCGAAAGTAACCCCGTGCGGCAGCGATATATATCGGCGCCGAAAGTGGCGTACGGGACACGGCGATGGATAACTGGGGCAATTCAACCGGACGGGACAGAAAACCCACGGCAATTACAAGGCAGAGCAGACTCAAAGCGAGCAGACTTGTGGCGACCAGGGCGTCACTGTTTATCTTCATTGCGTGGTTACATCCTGTTGCCACGGTTTGGGGAGATTCGTTCTAGTTCTGTTTCTTCGGACGATAGCGAAAGACCCCATCGCTGCATCGTGCTGCGCTCCGTGAGCATCGCAAAAGCATAGTTGATCCCGCGTGGCTTGAATAGTGCGCTTCGCCGCGACATTAACAGTGGGAGCAGTTATATGCTGCGAATGCAGAATAGAAAAAGGCGCCGGGCAGCTAAAATGCGCACGGCGCCTTATTAATGACGTGGTTGCGTGATTAATCCGATCGCAATTTACGTTGTCAGCACCGGTTTAATCCAGTGGCGCAGGACACTCCACCATTGCGCAACGGCCAATTCATACAATAGCGCCTGATTTTCAAGGGCGACGATGGAGCGGGCCAGGACGGCCTGCTTCATCGCCTGCTTAATATGTCGGTCGTTTTAGCCACGCAGGCGGGAAACGGTATCCCTGGCAATATCGCGAATGCCTTTCCAGTCGCCTTTGGCGACGAGGTCAGCCGGGGTCAGCCAGGAGCCGCCCACGCACATGACGTTAGCCAGTGAAAGGAATTCCGGCGCCGTCTCCAGGCGAATACCCCCCGTCGGGCAAAAGCGCACATCGGGGAAGGGGCCTGAGTAAGCCTTGAGTGCCGGAGTGCCGCCGGCCACGGTGGCGGGGAAAAACTTGAAGCGCTTGTAGCCGCGCTGCAGGCCTTCCATCATCTCGGACACAGTCTGAATACCGGGCAGCAGCGGGATGTTACTGCTAACACCCTTGTCGAGGATCTCGCAGGTGGAGCCTGGCGTCACTATGAAGGTGGCACCGGCATCGCAGGCCGCCTGGTATTGGGCTGGCGTTGCAATGGTGCCGGCACCGATCTTGGCCTCGGGCAGACGCTGAGCCAGGACCCGGATTGATTCCAGCGCGGCTTCTGTGCGCAGCGTAATTTCCAGTACCGGCAGGCCGCCTTCAATCAGGGCTTCGGCAATGGGCAGCGCTTCTTCAACGGAGTTGAAGGTCAGCACTGGAATAACGGGTGCCAGCGCGCAAATGGCATCAATCTGTTCGGTAATCGAGGGAGAAAGCATCGTGTGAGTCATCTTTGATCCTGTAATTCGGCGACTGGCCTCAAGGGCTCCAGTAGATGGTCAGGGGCTGGCGCAGGAATAACCGTATCGGCATGATGCGGATGTCGTCGTCCAGTAACGCGTTGTGCAAGGTTTCGAGCTTGTCGGCACCTTTGAGGTGGAGAATGCGTTCGCGGCTTGCCAGCAATCGCCTGGCGCTCAGCGTCATGCGTGCATGGGGAGCGCTGGTTGGCGTCACGGCAGCGCAGGGCATCTCGGTTTCAAGCGCGTGCTGCAGTTCGCTGGCACAGGGGAACAGTGAGGCCGTGTGGCCATCGTTGCCCATGCCAAGCACGACCATGTCCAGCAGTGCGGGCAGTGCGGCCAGGCGTTCGGCGCAGTCGGACTCCGCTTCCAGTGCCGTTTTGCCTGGCTGCCAGAGGCTTATAAAGCGCGCCTGCTGCGCTTCGTGCTGCAGCAGGTGGCGCTCTATCAGGCCTGCATTGCTGTCGGCCTGATCGGTCGGCAGCCAGCGATCATCTGCCAGCGTAATGCTGACTGAGGACCAGGGCAGGGGTGTCTCGCTCAGGCGCTGAAACAGCGGTAGCGGCGTACGTCCGCCCGACAAGGCAATGGCGGCTTCTCCACGCTCTTCGACAGCCTGGGTCAGGCTCTGGCTGATATGCTCGGCCAGGGTCTGCGTCAGTTGCTCGGGCGTATCGAAGCGCAGCAGCTTTACATGCTCTGGCAACAGCGTGGCGATATCACTTTTGTTCATGCCACTTCCTGCCGTCGTTGTTCATCAAGGCGTTGGCCGCTTCCGGCCCCCAGCTGCCCGCGGGGTAGGGCAGCGGGTTGCCACTCTCACTCCAGTTGGCCAGAATCTGGTCGCACCAGGTCCAGGCGTGTTCAATTTCATCGCGCCGCACGAACAGGTACTGGTTGCCCTGGATGACTTCCAGCAACAGGCGCTCGTAGGCATCGGGTACGCGATCCATGTCGAACGCCTTGGCGAAGCTTACCTGCAACGGTGCCTGGCGCAGCTGCATGCCCTTGCCCAGCCCCTGGTCCTTGGTGGCGATGTGCAGTGAGATGCCCTCGTCGGGCTGCAGTTTGATGGTCAGCATATTTTCGGCCAGGGCGTGTTGCTCCGGGTCGAAAATATAATGCGGCTGCTGTTTGAAATGTATGGTGATCTGCGAGAGTTTTTCCGGCAGACGCTTGCCGGTGCGCAGGTAGAACGGAACACCGGCCCAGCGCCAATTGCGTACTTCAGCCTTGATGGCTACGAAGGATTCGGTATTGCTGCTGACGTTGGCATCAGGTTCTTCAAGGTAACCGGGTACGGCTTTGCCGTCGACTTCGCCTGCGGTGTACTGACCACGGATGACATGGCTGTCCTTGATGTCGTCGGTGATGGGGCGCAGGTTGCGCAGCACCTTTACCTTTTCATCACGAATAGCGTCCGCCGTCAGGTCCGACGGAGGATCCATCGCTACGAGGCAAAGCAATTGCAGCAGGTGGTTCTGCACCATGTCGCGCAGCTGGCCGTATTTGTCAAAATATCCCCAGCGTCCCTCAATCCCGACCTTCTCGGCCACGGTGATTTCAACATGGGAAATGTGATTCTGATTCCACTGGGTGCCGAACAGGTTGTTGGCAAACCGCAATGCAATCAGGTTCTGTACCGTTTCTTTACCCAGATAATGGTCGATACGGTAGATCTGCGATTCGGCGAAAAACTCGGCGACGTCCGCGTTAACCTGGTGAGATGATTCAAGACTGTGGCCGATGGGCTTTTCCAGCACGACGCGGCATTCGCTATCAAGGCATCCGCTTTCATGCAGGTTCTTGCTGATCATGCCGTATATGGATGCGGCCGTAGAATAGTAGAACACCCGGGCGCGGCCGGATTTTTCATCAAGCAGGCTTTTCAGGCTGGTATAGCCTTCAGCGGCGCCGAAATCGAAATTGAGAAACTGCAATTTGCCGAGGAAGGCAGACAGCGTAGCAGCGTCCAGGTCCTTTTCGGACACGAAGCGGCGCAGGTTTTCCTCGCTGGTCGCTTTGCTTGCCGCAGGCTCGGAACCGCGCGCCAGGCCGATGATACGGGTATCTGCGTGCAGCAGGCCTGCGCGGTCCAGCTGATAGAGCGCAGGGAGGAGCTTGCGCTGGGTTAAATCTCCCAGCGCACCAAAGAACAGAATGTCGCAGGGAGTGTCGGGAATAGACATGTGTCTCGACCTGTTTGTAGTTATTCAACGAATATGTGGTGATCCTATCGAGGCTAAAATGGTGAGTCAATAAGTTATTTTGTAAAACTTACCAAAATTGCGCCCATTCGATAGCTTCACAACACCTCTGATACCCGTTTTGCAAGGTTGGCAGGCTACGCAGGTGACGTTATAGTGGGGGTCTGAACAAAATGTAGATAATTTACCAACTTATAGAGTCTGTCATGAACACGAACAGTGTTAATCTTCTCGAGCAGATTCGCCAGCGCCTCGACAGCCTTAACAAGTCTGAACACAAGGTGGCGACGGTGATTCTGCGCGACCCTCAAACGGCGACCCGGCTAAGCATCACCGCCCTGGCCCAGGCATCGGGCGTCAGTGAGCCGACGGTCAATCGCTTCTGCCGTGGTTTTGATAATCGTGGCTACCCGGATTTCAAGATCCAGCTCGCCCAGAGTCTGGCCGTCGGGATGCCATATGTATCTCGCAGTGTAGAGCAGGACGACTCAACCGAAGACTATACCGACAAAATTTTTTCCTCGACCATCGCCGCGCTCGACAATGCCCGGCAGGGTTTTGATTCGGCCCTGGTCACTCGGGCGGTGGACTATTTAAGCCAGGCCAAACAGGTATCTTTCTTTGGCCTTGGCGCATCGGGCCCCGTTGCGATGGATGCACAGCACAAGTTCTTCCGGCTCAATATCCCGGTGATGGCCTACGATGATGTACTGATGCAGCGTATGGTTGCGGCAGGCGCCAATACGGGCGATGTGGTAGTGGTTATCTCCTATACGGGGCGCACCCGCGAGCTGGTTGATATTGCCCGGCTCGCACGGGAAAGCGGCGCCACCGTAATCGGCATTACCAGCGAGCATTCACAGCTGGCGGCGGAGTGCACACTGTTGCTCTCAGTGCGCAGCTATGAAGACACCGACATCTATATGCCCATGACGTCGCGCATCATCCAGCTGACCTTGCTGGATGTGCTGGCTACGGGCGTGACCTTGCGCCGTGGTGTGGATTTCCAGCGCTATCTGAAAAAGATCAAGGATAGCCTGTTACCCACACGGTATCCGCAGGACTAAAAGAAACCGGTTTACCTAATAAAAAATGTCCCATAACAAACCGATATATGTTGTTGACGACGATGCCGAGATCCGTTCCCTGCTGCAAAGTTACCTGGAGCGCAACCAGTTCGAGGTAAGAACAGCAGCCGATGGCGAAAGCCTGTTGCACGAGTTGCAGGCGGGTGCATCTGCTGCGTTGGTGGTGCTGGATATCATGTTGCCAGGGGATGACGGTTTCGAAATCTGTCGCAAGCTGCGCACCTTCTCAAAGGTGCCGGTCATCATGCTGACGGCAAATTCCGATGAAATGGACCGTATCGTAGGATTGGAAATCGGCGCGGATGATTATCTGGCCAAGCCTTTCAATCCGCGGGAACTGCTGGCGCGCATCAAGGCCATACTGCGGCGCAGCAGTGTACAGGAGCCGGCGCCAGAGCCCCCGCTGGCGGCGCGCTATCTTCACTTTGCAGGGTTTGAGCTGGATTCTGCTGCGCGTGCGCTCTGTACCTCCAGTGGCGAGTCTTTGACGCTGTCGGGGGCTGAGTATGATCTGTTGCGTTTGCTGGTTGAGCATGCCGGCGAGGTGCTGAGTCGAGATCTTATCGCCGAACAGACCCGTGGCCGTGATAACCTGCCGATGGATCGGTTTATCGACGTACAGATCAGCCGGTTGCGGCAGCGGCTGCAGGATGATGCGCGCTCACCCCAACTGATCAAGACCGTGCGCGGCCAGGGTTATGTGCTGGCGGCGACTGTCGAAGCCAGTCATACATCGATATGTCGATAGCCGCTTGGAGCTGTGGCGGCGATGTTAAAGCCCTCGCAGGCCAGATTCGTGCACTGTGTATCAGTGCAAGGCACAGCATGACACCACTGCCGGTGATATGCCGTAGTCGATTGCGTTCGCTGTTATGTCGAGTCGAAGAGTATGGCTGCTTTACCTATTAATGGTCTGTCCGATCAGGGCGTCGCAGCATGATTTCGCTGGTTGGTGCTCTGCGTCGCTGGCCGCGTTCGGCGTCGAGTCGAATCCTGCTGGTGCTGGGTTTGGGGGTGCTTCTGGCGCAGGTTGTGTCCAGTGCGATCTGGTTGACTCAGTGGCGGGCTGATACCGAGCGCAATGTTCAGGAAATGTCGCGCCACATGGCCTTTCGAGTGGCGGCCACCGTGCAGTTTTTTACTGAGCTGCCGATCTCATACCGTCACGTGGTTCTCGATCAGTTGCGTGACATGGGTGGAACGCGATTTTTCGTGACCCTCAACCACGAAGAAATTGAGATTAACGACCTGCCCGAGTCACCACTCAAAGACAAGGTTGTACAGCAGTTTCGTGATGTGCTGGCCGCTCAGCTAGGCATTAACGACGGGCTTAAAGTTGCTTTTTCACGCCCCTCCGACCTGCATGTCATCAAGAATGATATTTTGCTGCTTGACCTGCCTGATCGCTGGGGCAGTCAAAGCCTGTTGCTCGGTAAAAGCGAAGCACCCATTCTGGTGATCCAGGTGCCTATTGCCCCCGAGCAGTGGTTGTACCTGGCGACACTGATGCCTGATCCCGATTTCCTGGAATCAAACACGCCGCTGTCCAGAGAGCGTTTGCTCTCACTGCTGATTTCCCTTGCCGTCATGCTGCTCTTTGGGGTCTGGATCGTGCGATCGCTTACCCGGCCGCTACGGCGTCTGGCAGAAGCTGCGGAAAGCTTTGGGCGGGGAGAGGCCCGTGCCCTGCCAGAAACGGGGAGTCGTGAACTTGAAACGACGGCCCGGGCCTTCAATGCCATGCAGCTGCGAATCCAGCGTTACCTGGATGACCGCGAAAGGCTGTTCGCGTCCATTTCCCATGACCTTAAAACACCCATTACGCGTCTGCGTCTTCGCGCCGAACTGCTGGATGACGATGCCGAACGCGATGCCTTTTGCCGCGACCTCGAGGATCTCGACATGCTCGTCAAAGGCGCCCTGCAAAGCGTGAAGGAAACCGATATCCATGAGAACCGGGTGGAAGTGGACCTGCAGCGAATGCTCTGTTACATGCGTGATGGCGCAGCGCTTGCCGGGAAAGTGGTCACTGTCACGGGCGAGCAGCGGGAACCTTTTCTCGGCAAGCCGCTGGCGCTGCGCCGCTGTCTGGGTAACCTGGTGGATAATGCGCTCTATTATGGCGGACGCGCTGAGATCAATATTCAGGATGACAGCAAGGGGCTGGAGATAACGGTCAGCGACCGCGGGCCGGGGATTCCGGCGGCTCAGCTGGAGCGGGTGTTCGCGCCATACACACGCTTGGCTGGCAGCCAGTCGGCTCACCCTGGAATGGGGCTTGGCCTGTCGATCGCGCGCAATATTGCCCGTGCCCATGGCGGTGATATCACGCTTGCCAATCGAGAGGGCGCAGGGCTCGTGGTACGTCTGACCTTGCCGCGCTAACGTCGGTCTGATCAATGCCGCTGTGCATATCGGCCGGCATTTTTTTGCTGGCCGGTCCAGCGAGCGCGTCCTGCTTCGGTCGCCTTCGTTTTGCGTTCAGTACTGCGGTAGAATCCGTTCGAGATGTTCGACAGAGCGCCGACCGGCAGGCCCGACATCGGTTTAAGACCCATTTTTAAACACAACCTAACAGGTTATTGGAAAGCGTTAGCGAGGCAGCTAGCGCAAGCGGTGCGCCGCCCGGGCAAAAATCGGCGAAATGAGGGAGTTTATGAAGTATAAATGACCGAATTATTCGCTTCGCTCACCCCTTCGGGGCCGCACTAAAGTGCGTTCAAGCAAAGCCTGTGAGCCGATTTTTAACGCCGCAATAGCAACGCAGGTAGTTTTTCAACAGCCTGCTAAAACACACAAGCACCCTCACCATTTAAGAGATCGCAGCATGGCGAATGAGGCTACGGCACAAACGCAAACGGAAGTGCCCGACATGGCGCTGAGCGACCTGCTACTGGAGCTAAACAAATTTTTGCCTGATTCAGTGCTCCCGGCCTGGCAGCTGGTATCGCAACATCCCTTTCTGGGCTCCTTGCTCATTGCCCTGGCTTTTTATGTGCTGGGGGTTTGTTTTCGCTCTCTGCTCACCAAGATCATCGGACAGGTCATTGGCTTGTCCCGGTCACCCGTTGACGACAGAGCGCTGCAATACCTGCACAGACCTGTATTTATAACGGTGTTTTTCTTTGGCTTGTCGCTCGCGGTTACGGTGCTGAATATTCGTTTGGGCAATGTTCTGGTCAACGTGCTTTTTTCGCTTATCACCACCAGCTGGATGACCGCTGCGATCAAGATTTCAACATTGCTGCTGGAGGCGCTGAGCAGAGAAAGCCGATTCAAGCTTGTCGACAGCAAAACGGTTCCGTTGTTTGATCTGACCAGCAAGCTGGTCATCATCATGATTGGCAGTTACATTCTGCTGCTGATATGGGGCATCAATCCGGTCGGATGGCTTGCGTCCGCCGGTATCGCCGGCCTTGCTGTGGGCTTTGCGGCCAAGGATACACTGGCAAATCTGTTTTCCGGCTTTTTTATTGTCGCCGATGCGCCCTACAAGATAGGTGATTACATCAATCTTGATACGGGAGAGCGGGGCAAGGTGTGCGCCATCGGCTTGCGCAGTACCCGGTTACTGACTCGCGATGATGTGGAAATCACCATACCCAATGGGGTGATCGCCAACGCAAAGATAATCAATGAGAGTGGCGGGCCACAGAATGTCAGGATTCGGATTGTGGTCGGGGTTGCTTATGGTTCCGATGTCGATCAGGTGGGTGAACTGCTGTTGAAAGCAGGTATGGAGCACCCTGAAGTCTGCGAGTCGCCTGAACCGAGGGTCCGGTTGCGCGGCTTTGGCGCATCGAGCCTGGATTTTAATCTGATGTGCTGGATAAGGCATCCACAGGACCGGGGTCGTATTTCTCACGACCTGAATGTTTCGATTTACAAGTTGTTTGCAGAGCACAATATTGAAATTCCTTACGCCAAACAAGATGTTTATATAAAACAATGGCCTGCAAGTAGTACTTGATCCTGTTTTACTGATATTTCCATTGCCGGCATGACGTAAATCGGCAGGGCACCGTGCGCTGTACACCAAGCCTTTCGCTGTGCTCGGGCGTGGCTGTCAGGGTGCGGCAATGTTCTGGCTATACTGCTATCAGCATGTAAGGATGCAGCTATTCGGGGCTGAGCATCGCGCGGTGATCTGGCGCGATGGTCTATCGCGGAGCCGAGCGACTGGCCCCTCAACCGTGGTTGCACACAATGAATCCTTATCACGACCTGGAGTGTCGGCAGTATGATCCCCGCTCGGTTGGATGTGAGCGGGCGGCCGAGTTGAGTGTGAACCTTTAATGTTCAGCATGAAGGTGAAACATGAAAATGAGCACATTCACAAGCGCAGGCCTAACCCTGGCGCTTTCGGCGGCCTTGGCCATGAGCCCCGCCACTCAGGCAATGCAACTCATGTTTATCAAGAACATTCCCGGAGACTCTCAGGTCGAAGGTTATACCGACTGGATCGTTATCGAAAGTGTGCAGGCGGTGGTCAACGAAGGCGACTGCGAAGAGGTTGCGATATCGAAACTGCAGGACTCCGCCAGTTTGCTGCTGATCGCTGCAGCGAGCTCCGGCACGCTGTTCAATGAAATCGAGATCGTTAATTTACAAGCAGGCAATCCGGATGAACCGGATGAACTGGTTGAAACCTTCAATGTTAAGCTGTCGCCTGCAAAGATTTCGTCCATATCGCTGGACGCCGCGAGCGATGACGGTCGTGTGTCTGAAAGTATTTCGCTGGATACCGGTGCACTTATTTTCAGCCCGGATACACCGGATGAGTTCGCTGTACCCTGCGGCAAACTGAAAAAATGACATTCTTGCGCGGATGAACGTGCGTAAATTGTTTTCGGGCCGCGGTGCGCCGGTCCCGATTCGCAGTGCTGCGCTTCGGGTAGGCGAGATCACGCGCGGCTCGCAATCCCCTGTATCGGCCATTGTTACACTTTGTTGCAATTCCTTGCGTAAGGTTACCCCTTTCCTGTCAGCGCTTTGTTAATTTACATACATCCGGTTCAGGGCTGCAACAGCCCCCGGGGATAACAATAATACAGGATGAAAATATGAAGACTCTGAAGACCTGTCTTACCGGTATCGCGCTGTCCGTCGCCTGTGCCACTGCCTCTGCAGGTGAGGTGGAAGTGCTGCACTATTGGACATCCGGTGGTGAAGCAGCCGCTGTCAATGTACTGAAGCAGGAAATGGAAGCTGCCGGTCATACCTGGACGGACTTTGCCGTTGCCGGCGGGGGTGGCGAGTCGGCCATGACCGTGTTGAAATCCCGTGCCATCTCCGGCAATCCGCCTTCCGCAGCCCAGATCAAGGGTCTGGATATCCAGGAGTGGGGTGAACTGGGTTTTCTGACCTCGCTGGATGATGTTGCTACCGAAGGGAAATGGGACTCATTGCTGCCCACGGTGGTCAGTGATGTCATGAAGTATGACGGTCACTATGTGGCAGTGCCGGTCAACGTGCACCGGGTCAACTGGCTCTGGGCCAATCCCGAGGCGTTCAAGAAAGCCGGTGCTGAAATCCCCACGACCTGGGAGCAGATGATCGAGGTTGGCCCCAAACTCAAGGCTGCGGGCATTATTCCGCTGGCACATGGCGGCCAGGCCTGGCAGGACGCTACTACCTTTGAAGCGATTGCCCTGGCAGAGGGTGCCGATTTCTACCGCAAGGCCTTTGTTGAGCATGACGATGCCACCCTCAAGGGTGAAACCATGGTCAAGGTGCTGACTACCTTCAAAAATTTGCGTGAACTGATCGATGCTGATTCCAGTGGCCGTGACTGGAACGTTGCGACCTCGATGGTGATTAACGGTCAGGCGGCCATGCAGATCATGGGTGACTGGGCCAAGGGTGAATTCACCGCCGCAGGCAAGACACCGGGCACCGACTATGTGTGCATGCCGGCGCCGGGAACGGCGGACATGTTCACGTTCAACATCGACAGCCTGGCGATGTTTACCCAGTCTGAAGACGACCGTCAGCAGGCACAGAAAGATCTCGCCAAAATGGTCATGGAACCCAAGTTCCAGGAAACCTTTAACCTGAACAAGGGCTCAATTCCGGCCCGTCAGGAAATGGACCGTACGCCGTTTGACAGCTGTGCCCATGACTCCATGGATGCCTTTACCGTCAGTGCCGAGAAGGGCACCCTGGTGCCGAGCATGGCCCACGGCATGTCCACCAGCTCCCGCGTGCAGGGCGCTATCTATGATGTCGTGACCAACTACTTCAACTCCAGTGATATGGGCGCTGAAGAAGCCGCTGACAAACTGGCTCGCGCGGTAAAAGCGACGCTGTGACAGGTGGCGAGCCCTGATCCATGCAACCTGTGGATCTGGGCTCGCATTCAGCCACCCTCTATTGGTACCCCCTTATGAACGAGAAAGCCCTGCCACTGCCCGAAACCGGGTTGGTGCGACCGGTTGCGCTCAGCTTCCAGGATCGTCTTGCGGCCCAGCTGCCCAAGCTGGTACTGGCACCGACCGTCATCATTACGCTGGTGGCCGTTTACGGCTACATGATCTGGACCGGGCTGCTGTCCTTCACCAGCTCCCGCATCCTGCCGTCGTGGAAATTCATTGGCACCGCACAATACAGCAAGCTGATGGAGAACGATCGCTGGGGTGTTTCAGTTGAAAACCTGATTATCTTCGGCGGTTTGTTTATTCTGGTGTGTCTGGTGCTGGGTGTGCTGATGGCCATCCTGCTGGACCAGAAGATCCGCGCCGAAGGCGCATTACGAACCATCTACCTGTACCCCATGGCGATCTCCTTTATTGTCACCGGTACCGCCTGGAAATGGCTGCTAAACCCGGGCCTGGGTCTGCAGAAAACCATTCGAGACTGGGGTTTCGAAAGCTTCACCTTTGACTGGCTCGTCAATCCCGACATGGTGGTGTATTGCCTGGTGATTGCGGCTGTCTGGCAATCTTCCGGCTTCGTTATGGCGCTCTTTCTGGCGGGCCTTCGCGGCGTGGACCAGGAGATGATCAAGGCAGCTCAACTCGATGGCGCAAGTATGCCCATGATCTACCGCCGCATCATTCTGCCGAGTCTGAAGCCGGTGTTTTTCAGTGCCTTTGTGATTCTCTCGCACATTGCCATCAAGAGTTTCGACCTGGTGGCCGCGCTTACCGGCGGCGGTCCAGGCTATTCATCCGACCTGCCGGCAATCTTCATGTACCAGCACGCCTTCACCCGCGGCCAGATGGGGCTCGGCGCTGCCAGTGCCATGCTCATGCTCGGCGGTGTACTGGCCATTCTCGTGCCTTACCTGTATTCCGAACTGAGGAGCAAGAAAAATGGTTAAGCCTCAGAAAACCCTGAATCAGCAACTGCTGCGCTATGGTCTCTATGTCCTGCTGGGTGTGGCCGCACTGGTCTACCTGTTGCCACTGTGGGTCATGTTGCTCACGTCGCTCAAGGATGTGGAAGAAATTCGCAGCGGCACCCTGCTGTCGCTGCCGGGCGGTATCAATTTCGATGCCTGGAGCAAGGCCTGGAGCGGCGCCTGTACCGGCAGCACCTGCGACGGGATAGCGCCATTTTTCGCCAACTCATTCAGAATCGTTATTCCGGCGGTGCTGATCTCAACTCTGGTGGGTGCGCTCAATGGCTATGTGCTGTCGCTGTGGAAGTTTCGCGGTAGCGAAATCCTCTTCGGTGCCATGCTGGTGGGCTGCTTTATTCCGTTCCAGGTTATCCTGCTGCCCATGGCGCGGATGCTGGCCCTGCTGGGCCTGGCGAATACCGTGACGGGCCTTGTATTGGTACACATTACTTACGGTATTGCGTTTACTACCTTGTTTTTCCGTAACTTTTATGTCGGTTTGCCGAAAGAGCTGATTGCGGCGGCGCGTCTTGATGGCGCCGGGTTCTTCTTCATCTTCCGTCGCGTGGTGCTGCCGCTGTCGACGCCGATCATTGTGGTCTGCGTCATCTGGCAGTTTACCCAGATCTGGAACGACTTCCTGTTCGGTGTGGTGTTCTCCGGCGCCCAGACCCAGCCGGTGACCGTGGCACTGAACAACCTGGTCAACACGAGTTTTGGCGGCAAGGAATACAACGTGGATATGGCCGCGGCCCTGATCGCTGCCTTGCCGACCCTGCTGGTCTATGTGCTGGCCGGAAAATATTTTGTACGCGGTCTGACCGCCGGTGCCGTCAAAGGCTGATAGAACAATAAGAGGCTTATTCTCATGGCTAGTTTAACCATCGACAACGTTACCAAGTCCTACGGTCAGACTCAGGTTCTCAAGGGCATCAACATTGCCATTGAAAAAGGTGAGTTCCTGATCCTGGTGGGGCCTTCGGGCTGCGGCAAGTCAACCCTCATGAACAGCATTGCCGGGCTCGAGGACGTGACCGGCGGACGCATCCTGATCGGCGATGCCGACATCACCCAGGCGGCACCCAAGGATCGTGATATCGCCATGGTGTTCCAGTCCTATGCGCTGTACCCCAACATGTCGGTACGCGAAAACATCGCCTTTGGTCTGGAGATCCGCAAGGTACCCAAGGCCGAACGCGAGCAGGAAGTGCAGCGTGTCTCCAGTCTGTTGCAGATCGAGCCGCTGCTGGACCGCAAACCCGGCCAGCTGTCCGGTGGGCAGCGTCAGCGTGTCGCCATGGGGCGTGCACTGGCGCGGCGTCCCAAGCTGTATCTGTTTGATGAGCCGCTGTCCAACCTTGATGCCAAGTTGCGTGTCGAGATGCGTACCGAAATCAAGAAGCTGCACCAGCGTCTGGGTACCACCATCGTCTATGTAACCCACGACCAGATCGAAGCCATGACCCTGGCGGATCGCATTGCCGTGATGCGCGGTGGTGAATTGCTGCAACTGGGAACGCCCCAGGAGATCTACGACAATCCGGTGAACAAGTTTGTAGCCGGCTTCATGGGCTCGCCCGCCATGAACTTCGTACCCTGTACGCTGGTGGCCGGCGACAACGGTATCGGCGTCGAGGTCACCGACGGCAATGGCAACCCGTCCTGGCTGCCGGTGCCCAACGCCGGTCGCCTTGGCGGCTATGTTGGCAAGCAGGTGATCCTGGGCGTGCGCCCGGAGATGATCACCGATCCGGTACCGCACAAGGCCGACGAGGTCATGGTGCGACACGTGCCTATGCAGGTACTGGTGACCGAGCCCACCGGGGCTGACACCATGCTGGTGACGGAGTTGAATGGCGTCGAAATCAACTGCCGCATCAATCCGGGCTACAGTACGCCGGTCGGTGAAGTCGTGTCGCTGATGTTTGATATGGCCAAGGTGGTCTTTTTCGATCCGCAGACCGAGGAGCGCATTGACCGCGGTTGAAGCGCCAGGTAGTCCTTGATGGCGAGCAGGTAAAAGTCTTAAACCATGGACCCTGTCTTTGATCGATCAGCGCAGCCTTCGGGGCTGCGCTCTTGTTTCAGGCAAGCAGAGCCTGTTTATTTCGTAGATACCGCTAATATTTAGTCTGACCTGTATTCCGTGAACAGCGATCCAAACAAGTCGAGGAGGTCGATACTGTATGAGATATCAGCCGTCTAGCGAGCGATATGCGCAGATGCAATACAACCGGACTGGCCGCAGCGGTCTCAAGCTGCCCGCGCTCTCCCTCGGTCTGTGGCAGAATTTCGGTGAAGATGCGCGCGCCGACACTGCCCGTGAAATCTGCCGCACAGCGTTTGATCGGGGCATTACCCATTTCGATCTGGCGAACAACTACGGTCCGCCACCCGGCTCTGCAGAGGCGTTCTTTGGGCGGATGCTCAAATCGGACTTTGCCGGTTACCGCGATGAGATGATCATTTCGAGCAAAGCGGGCTATCGCATGTGGCCGGGGCCCTATGGCGAGTTCGGTAGCCGCAAGTACCTGCTCGCGAGCCTGGACCAGAGTCTGAAACGCCTGGGTACCGACTATGTCGACATCTTCTATTCGCACCGTTTCGATCCCGAAACGCCGCTGGAAGAAACCATGGGCGCTCTGGACAGTGCTGTGCGACAGGGCAAGGCGTTGTATGTGGGGATATCCTCCTACAGTGCGGCCCGCACGCGGGAGGCCGCGGCGATTCTTCGCGAGCTGGGTACACCGTGCCTGATTCACCAGCCGAGCTATTCAATGCTGAACCGCTGGATCGAGGACGACAATCTGCTCGATACGCTGGATGAGCTGGGAGCAGGATCCATCGTGTTTTCGCCGCTGGCGCAGGGCATGCTGACCGACAAGTACCTCAAGGGAGTGCCGGCCAACAGCCGCGCCAACCAGAACGGCTCGCTTAGCACTGGATTTTTGTCCGACGACAACCTGGCCCGCATTCGCGCCCTGCATGCCATCGCCGAGCGCCGTGGCCAGACACTGGCGCAGATGGCCATTGCCTGGGTATTGCGCAATGGACGTGTCACCTCCGCGCTCATAGGTGCAAGCCGTCCCGAGCAGGTTATCGACAGTGTGTCGGCGCTGGACAAGCCGGATTTCAGTCTGGATGAGCTGGCGGAGATCGATCGCTTCGCCACCGATGCTGGCATCAACCTTTGGGCTCAGTCGTCAAACGACTGAGCGCCATCGGCTCGATGAAAATGCCCGGACGCAGCGGAGTCTAGCGACGGGCTGACGTAACGGTTAATCGATTCACAGGCGAATACCGGCGGGGCTCTTTCGAGCCCCGCCTTTTTCAGTGCAGATGGTGCATGCGGTGCATGCTACTGCTTGCTCAACTCTATCTGTTTGCCCAGGACGGGTCTGCCGGCAAGCGGTTTTACATCGCCTTGCTTGGGCAGCAGGGCAATGAGATTCTGTGCCGACGCTTCAACCACTGAAGTGAAGGTAATGGTCTTTTCCTTGCTGGTTTCCTGCGCCAGGTTCAGCTCTTCCACACCTTCCCAGACAATACTGCCATTCGTGCTGTCCCAGATCTGAATGAACAGCCGGATGTTGGCGTGGCTGGTCTGATAAACGCGAAATCCCAGCATGCTGAAACGCCCGCGCGACTCCTGGCGAAAATTGGCCAGGTTGAGCTGGATCAGGTAACGCGCCCGGGTAGCCTTGCCCACCCGGTTGAGGCTGGCGCGGTTAAATATCCCTGTTTCGCGGTAATCCTGGAACATGCGGTTATATTCCGTGGCCAGTCCTGCCTTGTTTATCGCTCCCAGAGTCTCGGGCAGGGTGGTGACTTTAATATCCGGTCGTTCCCGCGCCAGTGTATTGGCGAACACAAAGGCCAGCACCTGCTTGTCTTCTTCCTGGCCGGTAATAGTCGAGGGGCTGATAAAGGCGACGCCCTGGTTATGCAGGTCATCCGCAGAAAGATCGATGGCATTATGCTGCGCGGACGAATAGTTCTGGTTGATACCGCAGGCACTGAGCAGACCCGCAATACATAGCATGATCAGCAGCACACTCAGGCGATCTCTTGGCTGATACCGGTTGACGCAGTGGGCAGAAGCGGTCTTTCCCTGGATATTCATCAGCGACACCTCCAACGTATAGGAACGCAAGGCACCTGATTCGAAACAAACGCAGCGCCGGGCGCCGCAGCACACGTCTGTTAGATCTAGTGTAGTCGGTGTGCTGGCCAAGATGGGTAAACCCCGAGTCGGCGGGGTGTCCGCATTACCACAGCATCGTTCGCCAAAGCCGCTGCGAATGGCTCTACGGGCCCTGAAACAAAAACACCCGGCACAGGGCCGGGTGTTGGCGGTATTGCCTTAAACTGGGTCGGGCGATTAGACCGCCGCCGGCAACCGGGTACCGCTCAAGCGGCAGGTGGACTTGATATCGAACAGGCCGTAGCGACCCACGATGAGGAAGCACAGTGCCGGTACGATAAACGACACGGCGCTGCCGTAGCTATCGATGATGGCACCCTGGGCCAGCGGCAATATGGCACCGCCGAGGATGGCCATGACCAGGCCGGCGGCACCGAATTTGGTGTCTTCGCCCAGTCCCTGCAGGGCCACGCCGTAGATGGTCGGGAACATCAGTGACAGGCAGCCGGAAATGGCGACCAGCGCCCATACACCAGCGATATTGGGGCTCATGATCATAAAGACGCAAAGCGCGCAGGCCAGTACAGACAGACCCGTGAGAAGGACGCTGGCGCGTATGTAACCCATGAGCCAAGTCATGGCGAAGCGCGCCAGCAGGAACAGGATCAGGCTGTACTGCAGGAAGTCGCCGCCACGTACTTCATCGACGGACAGTGCGTCCATGACGTACTGGATGGTAAAGGTCCAGATGCAGGTCTGGGCGCCAACATTGAAAAACTGCGCGATCACGCCAAAACGGTAATGCGGGTTACGCAGCAGGCGTCCCAGTGTTGCGCGAAAATGGACTTCGCTGCTGTGTGCGACCACTTTTTCACGGGCCGGGCGGATACGCAGCATGGCGACTGCGAACCAGATCAGCACCAGTACGCAGGCCATGCCGACATAGGGCACCATCACGGCATCCAGTTCGGCGGTTTGAATGGCGTGCAGCTGGGTCGCGCCCATGGTGGCGCGCTCCTGCGCCGTGGCGGGATTGAGCTGGGTAAGGATCAGGGCGGCGCCGAGAAAAACACCGATGTTACAGCCGACCGGGTTGAATGCCTGGGCAAAGTTCAGTCGACGGGTGGCATTCTCCACCGGCCCCATGGCGATGACAAAGGGATTGGCCGAGGTTTCAAGAATCGACAGGCCGGCCGCCAGAATAAACAGGGCCGCAAGAAAATAGCCGTATGCCATTGACTGGCTGGCAGGGTAGAACATGAAGGCGCCGAGGGCTGCAAACCCAAGGCCCGTCAACACGCCGGTCTTGTAGGAAAAGCGACGGTTGATAAAGGCCGCCGGCAGCGCCAGGCAGAAGTAGGCGCCGTAGTAGGCGAACTGCACCAGGGCGGACTGCAGCGAACTCATGGTGAATATTTTGCTGAATACCTTCACCAGCGGATCGGTCATGTTGGCGGCGACGCCCCATGCAGCGAAGCAGGTGGTCAGCAGGATAAAGGGCAGAATCATGTCCCGAAAGACGAGGGGTGTTTTATTCTTCATATGCACCTTGCACTCAATCGGCCGCACAGCGGCTGTTGGATTTTCAGGCGCCATTGGGCCACGGGTATGTCAACGTAAAATGAACGGCCGGCGGATGATGTGTAACATTTGTAATTCTTTCTTTTGGGCGTGGGAGTGGTGCAATGACGACAGGTGGTACTCGGTTTCCGGCGCTGGTGCAGTATCAGCATGATGATGAGCTCGGTTTTGTGGCTTCCAAGGCAGACTGGGCCCGGATGTGTGCGGCCGATGAATTTAACGCCAGTCTTCAGCCTGGCGACCGGCTGATCGACAGTGCCGGTCAGGTCTACCGGTTGTTGCCTGGCAAGGGCGGTCCGAGGATGGATGCATGCGCGCAGGCGCTGACGCTGAATGAGGTTCTGGTCCTGGTTCGCAACCATGCCAGCGTGCAGGGCAATTGTTGCGTGGCCAAACTGGGGGCGCGCAGCATAGATGAGGCAATACATCTCGTAGCGTACTTAACTGATTGATAATAAATTATATTTGTAACACACTTCGGCTAACTCGACGCCCCAGGAAAGGACATCATGGCTGATTTTAAAACCCATACGCTTGTCGCCACCGTTATCAGCGGAGGCCTCAGTGTGGCGGCCCTGGCGACGGGACTTGCGACGCCGGCGGATGCATTCTGCTACTGGCTGGCGGGTACCCTGGGGGGGCTGCTACCGGATATCGATTCGGACGAATCCCTGGCGCTGCGCATTGTTTTCCGGCTCTTCGGTGCTCTGGTGGCGGCCTCGCTGGCCATTTACTGGGTAACGACACTGCCGGTCTGGCAGGTGATGGCGCTCGCCGGCGCAGGTTACCTGCTGGTACGGTTCGTGCTGCTGTGGCTGTTTGCCAAAATTACCGTGCACCGCGGCATGCTGCACAGCCTGCTGGCCAATGTGCTGTTTGGCGCGATCGGTGTTTTGCTCGCTTATCACCTGTTTGCGCTCGATGTGCGCCAGGCCTGGGGCATCGGCGGCTTCGTGTTCATGGGCGCGACGGTGCACCTGCTGCTGGACGAAATCTACAGCGTGGATTTGTCAGGTATGCGCATCAAGCGCTCTTTTGGTTCGGCACTCAAGATAACGGACTGGCAACAGCCGGGTCTCTCGGCTCTAATGCTGATGCTCTGTGTCGGCTGTCTGTGGCTCAGTCCCCAGGCGCCGTTTCTTGAACCGCGTCTGGGGCTTGATCTGCCGCAATGGCTCACGCTGAACACCGTGGTGGACTGGCTGCGTCAGGTGTTAGCCTGATCGCTGAATAAAAACTGCGGTTCGTGAAACGAACAGGTCAGAGGAAAGGAGCAACAACCATGAAGGAAAACAACGGACCTGGTCGTCCCCCGGTCAAGGGTGCCGATGGCCTTGCACCCTCGACAGAGAATGGGCCCAGGCCCCTGAGCGAGGAGGTAAGGCCGACTACGGCGTTGTTGCGGGGTATTCATCACGTCGCCATTATCTGTGCCGATTACCCCCGCTCGCGAGCCTTCTACGTGGATGTGCTGGGGCTGGAGGTGATTGCGGAAAACTACCGCGCGCAGCGCGCGTCCTACAAGCTCGATCTGCGCCTGCCCTCGGGCGCCCAGATCGAACTGTTTTCGTTTCCTGAACCACCTGCGCGGCCCAGTACCCCGGAGGCACAGGGACTGCGGCACTTGGCCTTTGCCGTCGACGATATGGTCAGCGCCGTGGCTTATCTCGAATCCTGTGGCGTGGCGGTGGAGCCCGTGCGGGTAGACGAGTTCACTGGCCAGCGTTTCACCTTTTTCAACGACCCGGACGGGCTGCCACTGGAACTGTACGAAGTTCGTCAAGAGCCCGATCTGGTCGACACTCAAAGGAACAACCAAGCATGACGACCTCATCCCGTGTCCTTGAATGGCCCATTCTGGATAGCGAAACCGCATTCGATGCCGGTGATTTCTGCATCACATCAGAATCGCTGGGCATCGACAGCACGGTGCCCATTCGCATCGAGCAAACCACCCTGGCGGGGGGCAAGCAGCAGGGTGTCAGGCTGCTCACCCTGTCGGTGGGTGACATGACGGTACGCGTGGTGCCGTGTCGCGGTATGGCGGTGCTGGATGTCGTGCAGGATGACACCCGTTTTGGCTGGGACTCTCCGGTCCGCGAGGTCGTGAATCCGGCGTTTATCAATCAGGAAGCCTCGGGCGGCCTGGGCTGGCTCGACGGCTTTAACGAAATGCTGGTGCGCTGCGGCTACCAGTGGGCCGGGCATCCTGGCCAGGACGGTGACGAGTTCCTGACCCTGCACGGACGCATCCAGAATACTCCGGCGTCGCACGTCTTACTGCGCATTGAACGCGAAGCCCCGTATCGCGTGACGCTGTCCGGCCGGGTTGACGAGAAACGCTTCAAGTTCACCAATTTTGAAGTCTGGATGCACCTGTCCATCGTGCCCGGCGAACCCTATCTCCAAGTGCAGGACAGCCTCACCAACAAGGGCGTCTATGCACGCGAATACCAGGTGATCTACCACAACAACTTCGGTGCGCCGGTGCTCGAAGCCGGTGGCCAGCTGCACGTGCCTGTCGCAGAGCTGTCGCCCTTCAATGACTACGCCGCAAAAGGGCTGAACGACTGGAATCAGATTCCTGCGCCGACCCGTGATTTCGATGAAATGGTGTTCAATGTGCGCCCGCTCAGTGATGAACAGGGCGAGACCCGGTCACTGCTGCACAACGCCGATGCGAGCCTGGGTATCGAAGTGGCGTACCAGGCCGATACCCTGCCGGTACTGACCCTCTGGAAAAATACCGATCTGCCGGGGCAGGGCTACGTCATGGGTATCGAACCGGGCACGAGTTTCGCGTACAACCGGCGTTACCAGCGTCCGCTGGGGCTGGTGCCCAGCATCGAACCCGGTGAAACCGTTCAGTTCGCGCTGCGCTTTGGCTTTCTGACCACCCCGCAAAGGGTGGCAACTTCGCTGCAACAGATTCAGGCCCTGCAGGGCGACACAGTGCCGGTGGTCAAACCGCAGCCGCTGGTTACGCCTGAAGGCTGACTGAAGGAGGTGGTGTGATGGGGCGCTGCCGTCAAAAGCAGGGCCCGGTTTAGCTTCATTTTGCAGCAGCGCGGATGCGGTCCAGCACTCGAATAACGGCGCTGGACTGCTCCAGGTTGTTCCAGGCCTTGCCGGATTCCACATGTGCCGCGAAGGCACTGACCATCGTTGCATACTGGTTCTGCGGCGGTAATTCGATCAGTTCCCCCGCACCGATACCGCCCTCGGGCGCCAGGCGGATGCGTACGCCTTCGCTGGGTGCATTGAAGGGGATTTCCAGTTCCGCCCAACCCTTGCTGCCCAGCATCAGCAGGCGCTGATAACGGGCCGCCTGGGTGCACACTGTCAGGCTGAGGGTACGACCCTGGCCGTAATCGAGCAGGGCACTGGTCTGGCGGTCGATGCCGAACTGCGGGTCCAGGTCGAGGGTGCTCTGCACGCTGACCGGTTCCGCCTGAAAGCACCAGCGTCCGGCCAGCACCGCATAGCAGCCGATGTCCATCAGGCCACCACCGCCCCATTCGGGTACATTGCGCACGTTCTTTTCGTCCGTCAGGCCGTAGCTGAAGATGGCATGCAGCGCCCGCAGCTCGCCGATGGCCGGCAGCAGGCGCTGGTGGATGGCCTGCCACTGGGCGTGATGGCATACCATGAAGGCTTCCATCAGGGTGCCGTTGAAGTTCGCCGCGGCCGCCAGCAGGGGTTGCAGATCGTCGGTGTTCAGCGCGATGGGCTTTTCGCACAGGACATGCTTGCCGGCTGCCATGGCCTTGATCGCCCAGGGCACGTGCAGGTGATTGGGCAGCGGAATATAGACCGCATCCACCTGCTCGTCGGCCAGCAGCGCCTCGTAGCTGTCGCAATAGCTGGGGGCACCGACACTATGCGCAAAGGCCTGAGCCTGTTCCAGTGAGCGCGATGAAACCGCCTGAATAAGGTGCCCGGCTTCCAGTATGGCTGGCGCTACCTGGGTGCGGGCGATCTTGGCACTGCCCATAATTCCGAATCGAATCACTGCTTTTCACTCCCGGTATTTTTCAGTGCTGTCATGCGCTTTCAAGCGCTTGAAACTTTCCTCCAGACATTGGGGCAAGTCAAGGCAGGCTTTCCTGCTGGTCTGCGCGGTGATTTCCACGGTGGGTAATGCTCGTTGACGTTAACGTAAAGATTGCTATGCTGGGGGCTGGTTTTTTGAGGATGTACAGCATGACCCGAGCCCTGATCATCGCGGCCGCCAAAACCCTGGATAGCGTCGGCACCCTGCACCACTGCCTTGCCCTGGAAGCGCGTATCCAGGCGCTGGAGGTCGATCTACGCGAACTGGTTATCGAGCCGCTGAGCACCGACTGGCACAGCCCCGAACCCGAGGATCACTTTCGCAGCGGCTGTGCGCCCATCGAGGCGCTGGCGCGGGCAAAAAGTCTGATAGCACAGGGCGTGCCGGCGGTCGTGATCAGCGGAGTGGATCACATCAAGACGGGGTATACGCGTGAAGAGCGACTCAGGCTGATGCAGGTCTATGGTCCCGAGTATCCGCTGACCGATGCCTACAATGATCTGGCCGGTCATTTCCTGCAGCAGTACCGGGGGGACGAGGCACAGTTCAGGCGCCTGGCGCATTGCCTGTTCGAGAACTACAAGCTCAGTTACCGCAACGCCCTGGCGGATGACTATCTGCCCGAGCAACTGCCCGGTGAGCACTGGCATCAGCCGGTCACCTCGCTGTTTCGCGGTGTCGACTGCGCCAACCCCGTGGTGGATTTCACCGGACGCCTGCTGGTCTGCAGCGAGGCGCTGGCCGGGAAGCTGGATGTGCCCGAACAGGACAGGATCGAGGTCCGGTCGGTGGGGCTCGGCAGGCTGGAGGGGGACGGACCGGACCATATAAAACAGATTGCCGGCTACGCCCATCTGCGCCGCGCCTATCAGGATTGCTGCGCGCAGGCCAGCATCGACTTTGCGGCCCGCTTCAGGGCGGGGGACGCGCTGCTGGAAACCTATACCTGTTTCCCGGTCGTGCCCATGGCGTTTCTGCTGGCCAGTGGCCTGGTTGACCTGCTCGACGAGATGCCGGCGTTTCTGGCCCGGCACAGTGTCACTATAACCGGCGGCATGAACCTGGCCCGCGGCCCCTGGAACAACCCGGCGCTCAATGCACTGATCAGCATGTACGATTGCCTGCGCGACGGCACCGAGCAGATAGGGATGGTGCACGGCAATGGCGGCCTGGGCTATCGCCAGGGCGTGGCACTCTTGGTAAAAACCTGACGGACTATGCTTAACTGGCATTCTAAGCGGAGTGTTATTCGCGCCCACCGGACCTGGCTAGCAGCCTGTCGGGCTTGGCCGGTCGTAGCGAGGGAAAGTCCGTTTTGAGGCAGTTTTTGAGCTCTTTTGAGACGAATAGTGGTTCTATTTAACAAAAAAGAGTACACAAAGTGACCAAAATCGGCTTTTCCGCAGTAGATCAGTGGTAAGTCCGACAGGCTGCTAGAGGTATTGACGAATGGTGAAGTTCATCGGCAGGAATGTGCTGACGGGTCTGGTGACAATCGTGCCAATCGCACTGACGCTGTACCTGGTGTATTGGCTGGTGGTGTCGGTCGAGGTCGCCCTGGGTACCCTGATGCGCCTGGTGATTCCGCACAGCCTTTATGTGCCGGGCATGGGGCTGCTGGTCGGGTTGCTGCTGATGTTTGCCGTCGGGTTGCTCATGCATGCCTACCTGGTACAGCGGCTGTTTTCCATGGCCGAAGATCTGCTGTTTCACATGCCGCTGGTGAAGTCGATCTACCGGGCTATTCGTGATTTTTTCAACTACTTTTCCCCGGACAATCACAAGGATTTCGAACAGGTGGTGTCGGTTTCCATCGGTGAAACCGGCATGCAGGTGATCGGCTTCGTCACCCAGGCGCAGCCCGAGCGGTTGCCGCCGGGCTTTCGCGACGACGACAGTGTTCTCGTCTACCTGCCGCTGAGTTACATGATCGGCGGCTACGCGGTGCTGATGCCGCGCACGGCGGTTCGCCCGCTCGACATGAGCATGGAGGAGGCGATGCGCTTTACGCTGACCGCCGGCGTCACGGGCGTCACGGGTGTCGCGGTGGCCGGGAAACCGGCCAGGGCTGCCCGGTCCCGCACGCGCTAGCAGCCTGTGTTCTCGGGTGTCGGCTTGCCGACGGATGCGAATGGGTCAAATGGCTCTATGCTTGAATGTAATCCCGCCCAAGCTCTGGGTATCGGACGACAGGGGGAGACGATATGGCGGTCGTAACGCGAATTTTGCTGGATGTTCTCAAACCCCACGATCCCAGCGTGCTTGATCTTGCCCGCGCACTGGGGGACCTGGGTGATTACCGTGTCTGTGTGCGTGTACTGGAAATGGATAAAAAGACAGAAACGCTGGAGATAGAAGTGGCCGGCGCGGATGTCGATTTCGAGGCCATCCATACGGTGATCCGCGATCTTGGTGCGGCCCTGCACAGTGTGGATGAGGTCGATGTCAGCGGTAGCAGTGTCGATCAGCAGACGGAGTAAGCGCGCTTGAACCTGTTACGCGACCTGGGTTTCTTGCTGCGCATCAGCCACTCCCGAGGCATTATGCGGCGCTACTTCGTCGTTAACGGCTTCGACGGCGCCCTGACCATGCTGGGTGTTATTCTGGGCTTTATTACCACGGACAGGGTACCGCTATCGGTGGTGATAGCTACCTGCCTGGGGGCGGCCATTGCACTGGGCGTCAGCGGTGTCAGCAGCGCCTATCTCAGCGAAACGGCTGAGCGCCAGCGGGCATTGTCTGACCTTGAAGAGGCCATGGCGAAGAGTTTGCAGGGCAGCGCCCACGCACAGGCCGCCCGCTGGGTACCGCTGTTGATCGCACTGGTCAATGGATCCGCTCCACTGCTGATTTCCCTCCTGATCATTACACCGCTCTGGCTGGCCAGGGCCGGTATTCCGTTACCGATGCAGGCCCTGCACGGGGCGTTGCTGGTCGCACTTCTGATTATCTTTTTCCTGGGCGTGTTTCTCGGCCGCGTCGCCGGCAATTCGATCTGGCGCAGTGGCCTGCAGACACTGCTGGTGGCGCTGGTGACCGTGGGTCTTATCCTTTTGCTGAGTGCCTGATATGCCATTTGAGACCTTCCGTGCCTGGCACAACCTGAGCTGTGATGAAACGCAGCATCGGCTGACCACCTCGGACCATGGGTTAACGCAAGACGAGGCGCAACGGCGCCTCGCGTCCCAGGGCCCCAACCGTCTGGCGCAGGGGCAGCAGCGTTCGGCACTGGCCGTGTTTGCCAGCCAGTTTGCCGATCTTATGATCCTGGTGTTACTGGCGGCCGCGGTTATTTCCGGTATCGTCGGCGAGCCCCAGGACACCATCGCCATCCTTGTGATTGTACTGCTGAACGGCCTGATCGGTGCTGTGCAGGAATTTCGCGCCGAACGGGCCCTGGCGGCGCTGCGCAAGCAGGCGGCGCCCCAGGCACAGGTCATGCGTGATGGCAGGGTTCGCACCCTTGATGCGACCGAGCTGGTACAGGGTGACCTGGTGTTGATCGAGGCCGGCAACCTGGTGCCGGCGGACCTGCGCCTGATCGACGCGCAGGCGCTGCAGGCGGACGAGTCGGCCCTGACTGGCGAGTCCCTGGGTGTGGTCAAGACCACTGAAACGCTGGCGGATCAGGGGCTTACGCTCGGGGACCGGCATAACCTGCTGTTCAAGAGCAGTACCGTCAGTCGTGGCCGGGGGCGCGGGCTGGTCATCGCCACGGGCATGGATACCGAGATAGGCCAGATTGCGCGCCTGCTGGAGACAGAGCAGCGCGTCAAAACGCCGCTGCAGCAGCGCATGAGCCGTTTCGGCCGTTACCTGGCGCTGGTGGTGCTGGCGATATGCAGCCTTATTTTTGTCACGGGCCTGTTGCGGGGTGAACCTGTTCTGCTGATGTTTCTGACGGCGGTGAGCCTGGCCGTTGCGGCCATTCCGGAGGCACTGCCGGCCGTGGTGACACTGTCACTGACCTTTGGTGCTCGCAAGCTCAGTCGGCGCCAGGCGCTGGTGCGCAAACTCCCGGCCGTGGAAACCCTGGGGGCGGTTACCTATATCTGCACCGACAAGACGGGCACCCTGACCCAGAACCGCATGACGGTGGAACATTTCATGGCGGGGGGCGAGTTGCGGGATAGCTTGCCGGTTTTCGCGCCAAGCGAAGCCGGGCAGGACGCCGCGCGCGAATCAGAAAAAGGGTGGGAGAGCGATGTCTGGTGTGCGCTGGGGCAGGCCCTCGCGCTCAACAATGATGTCACCCGCGAAGGCGAGAAGCTGCAGGGTGAGCCCACGGAGTTGGCCCTGCGAGCGGCGGCGGAGCTGTATGGTTTCGACAAGGCCCGGCTGGAAGCGGCAATGCCCCGCATCAACGAGATTCCCTTTACCAGCGAACGCCAGGAAATGACCACTGTGCACCGTGGGAAGAATGGCGTTGTGGCCTTTATCAAGGGCTCGCCCGAACGGGTGATCGGGCAATGCCAAACCGAGCTGGGGCCGGGCGAGATGCCCTTTTGCGCCAGTACCCGGCTGGCCGAAGCGCAGGGGCTGGCCGAGCAGGGCTATCGAGTGCTGGCACTGGCGATGCGTCGTTTCGATGGCGTGGCGAATGATGTGGATCTCGGCCAGCTGGAACAGGAGCTGTGTTTTCTGGGGCTGGTAGCGCTGATTGATCCGCCCAGACCCGAGGTGCCACAGGCAGTGACCGACTGCCTTCGTGCCGGCATTACGCCTGTCATGATCACCGGCGACCACCCGGCTACTGCGCGCGCCATTGCACAGCGACTGGGGATTTGCGATGCGGACAGTCCAGTGATCACCGGAGTCCAGCTGGCCGAACTCTCAGACGCTGCCCTTGCAAGGCAGGTGTCCGGATTACGGGTGTATGCGCGTGTCAGCCCGCAACAGAAGATACGCATCGTCAAGGCGCTGCAGGCGCAGGGCGAGTTTGTGGCGATGACCGGCGATGGCATCAATGATGCGCCGGCACTGAAACGGGCCGGCATTGGTATCGCCATGGGGCTCAAAGGGACCGATGTGGCGCGTGAAGCCGCCGATATGGTCTTGCTGGATGACAACTTTGCCACCATTGTCAGCGCCGTACGCGAGGGACGCCGGATTTTCGACAATATCCGCAAGTTCATTCAGTACACCATGACCTCCAATGCCGGTGAAGTGCTGACCCTGTTCCTGGCGCCCTTCATGGGCCTGCCGATTCCTTTGCTGCCCATACACATTTTATGGATCAACCTGGTCACAGACGGTCTGCCGGGGCTTGCCTATGCGGTTGAGCCGGCGGAACCCGGTGGCATGCAAAGGCCGCCGCGCCCGCCGCAGGAGAATATCTTCGCCCATGGCATGTGGCAGCACATACTCTGGGTGGGGCTGCTGATCGCGGGTCTGTCGCTTGCCAGCCAGGCGTGGGCGTACAGCCGGGGGGCCGAGCACTGGCAGACGCTGGTGTTCACCGTGCTGACACTGGCGCAGCTGTTCAACGCGCTGGCGGTGCGCAGTGAGAAGGCCTCACTATGGACGGTGGGGTTGTTCAGTAACCTGGCCATGCTGGCGGCGGTGGTACTGACCTTTGGCCTGCAGCTGCTGGTTATCTACCTGCCGCTGTGCAATGAGATTTTCCGCACCCAGCCCTTGCCGCTGCTGGATCTGCTGGTGGGGGTACTGCTGGCCGCGCTGGTCTTGCCGGCGACAGAAGCCGAAAAGTGGCTGATACGGCGGGGGTATATTTACCAGGCCCGCACCGATTGAGCGAGCCCGTTATGCCGTGCTGTTTAGAAGAGACGAACCGTGCCTGCGATTCGATGCCGCGGGCACAGTTCAAGCCTTGGTCGAGTGTCTATACAGTGCGTGGATGTAGCGTGTTGTGATAGCGGTGGCGGCAGCACTTCGCGTGCAATGGCCGCCAGTGGCTATTTACTGGCGTGCTCCAGCTGGCCACGAATGGCGCCGCCCGGGTAGTCGGGGTTGTGTACGTTGATATAGAAGTCGCCAGGGTTGGCGAGAATGCGCTCCACCATGCCGGCTTCATGGCTCGGGAACTTGCCTTTTTCGTACTCGCTGACACAGTCCGCCGCATCGCCGTCTTCGGGCCCTGCCAGGCTCGCCACGACCGGGCCATTAGTGCCTTTCTTGCCGTGATGAATATGAGCGGCCATGCCTGACTTGACGGGCACCATCTGAATGCCGGAAACCTCCAGCGTGTAGCATAGGGTCATGCTGTCGCCATCCACGCCAAACACTTTCGCATGTCCCTTGCCGCCACTTGCCCCCATGGCGCCAATTTCCTGGTCGCCCGAGAGATTTGCCGTCAGCAGGGTATTGGTGTGACCGGCGAAGCTCAGTGGTGCGCTGGAAAGCAGCAGCGCGCAAAGGGTGCTGCGAAGTCCGACAGCGATGTAATTTTTGTTCAGCTTCATGCTTAATTCCTTGTAAGTGCTGTAAAGGGTAAGGCTGGCCAACGTTCGGCGCTGGCCTCCCTGACTCTCATTACGCAGGGTCGCGTTGTTTGGACTTGTCGCGACTGCGCCAGCTGGCAAATATATTTTTTGCAGCGCGCAAGGGGCGGGTTTTACAGGCTAAGGATTATCCCGCCGCGATACGCCAAAGCTGACAGTCCGGCGACACGACGGTATGGTGGTAGGGATTATTGCCAATGCCGGATTTAAGCGACAGCCATGCTAAAACTCACCAACCATGTATCCATTCCCGATGACGAAATAGAGCTTACTGCCATACGCGCGCAGGGGGCGGGCGGGCAGAATGTGAACAAGGTCTCCAGCGCCATGCATCTGCGCTTTGATATACGGGCGTCATCCTTGCCCGAGGCTTACAAGGAACGGTTGCTTGAACTGAAGGACTCACGCATCACCAAGGAGGGCGTGGTGGTACTCAAGGCCCAGCAGCACCGAACCCAGGAGCGCAATCGCGAGGATGCGCTCAACCGGTTGCGGGACCTGATACTCGGGGCCATGGTGGTACAGAAGACGCGCCGTGCCACCAAACCGACCAAGGGCTCCAAGGTGCGCCGGCTGGACAGTAAAACCAAGCAGGGCAAAACCAAGGCGCTGCGCGGCAAGGTGGACTACAACTGACTCGAACGGCGGGTTGAAAATGGCAGTCGGTCTTTTCTGCCGCTTACCCGCACTATCCGCATTAACGCCCGTGTCCTGCGGGTTCCGGCTGCTTAATTGCGCGTCGGTACGGCGCAGGCCGAATTACTCGCAGCGCTTTCTTCCCCGTCCGACAGGTCGATGACGCCATCGCCGTCGCAATCGTTCCAGGCGGTCACGACGTAACAGACTTCCGAATTTGGCTTCAGGCCGGTATCAGTGTACTGGGGCATTAAACTGATATCGGCGAACTGGGTTTTGCCGGCCAGGTAATAGTAAACGCCGTAGCCGTCTGAGGGCGCCGGTGATACCGCATCCCAGGTCAGGTCCACCTTGCGTTTCGCGCCGGTGGCCACGAGGTTAGCGGGAGCCGTGGGCGTTTCACAGACACCGGACGGTGGTGGCGGTGGCTCACCCACAGTGACGGAGGCCTCAGCCATGGCGAAGGGGACGATACCGGCAACCTGCAGGCCGCTGCCATCGAGGCCATGATTGTGCGTCCACAGGCTCCATATAGTGTTACCCCAGGCCTTTAATCCCGAAAAAAACGGGTCGGTCTGCAGAACATAGGCGCTGGGCTCCCCGGACGGCGTCGGGCTGGTGAGGGTCGTCGCCGTACCATTGATCTCGTCCCTCAGGAAGGCCACGTATTCGCGTGAGGTCCCCTGGTAATAAAGCGATACCTCGACCAGGGCGGCACCGGGCAGGAGGGTTCGGTTGATATCATCGTATCCGCCGGCATATTCGTCCGGCGTGAACCTGTCCTCTGGAATCGCTTGCGCCAGCCTTGCCGTTGCTGCAGCACTGTTGAAGCCCCGGGGCGGGATACGGTTGTCCTTGGAGCGCCCATCCGCCAGTGCGAAGTGAAAGGTATGCTCCTCGCCGGTCAGGCTGCTGCTCGAATGCACCTCGTACACCAGGTCGTCATCATATTGCTCGGTACCCGACAGCGGCACACCGGGCAGCCCCTTGAGCGTGCCGACCGCAGCGTCGTACGGGTTGATCTCCTGCATCAGTTCACCGCCGGCATCGTAGGCGCGGATATTCGCGAACATCCGCCGGCCCTCGGGATAGCCGGTGAGCAGCTTGTGTCCGGTATTGTTCTGGATGCGGAATGAGAGCGCCCCCGTGTCCGGGTTGTAGCTCAGCTGCTTGATTGTGGCCGCGAGCAGCAACTGCTGCTTGGCCCGGTCGGAGCCTGCTTTCAGGGCGGCGCCATTGACCTTGGGTGACTGGCCGGCATCCAGGTCCAGTGTCAGTATCGCCGGGCCCTGTCCCAGCAGATCGGCATTGGTCTGATCAAACACCGGACCGTTGGGGTCCAGACTCGCCAGAATGTAGGTAATCCAGGAGTTGCCCCCGGTCATGTCGTGCAATGGCACGCCAGAATTGGGGTGCTCGATGCTGCCATCGGGGCGCAGGATCGCGCCTCTCTTGTTGGCGGCCGTGCCCCGAATGTCCCGCATGTGGCAGTCCTGGCACTTGCTGGCATGCGTGATGCCGGGCGCGCCCTGGGCCTGGAATTCGGCATTGGTTTGCGCGCCACCGGGTTGACCATAGTCAGATAGCATGAACTCCGAGAAGGTGCGTTCGACATGGTAGTAGGAGGATGCGGATTTTAATTCGGTCGGGAGGGCACCGTCTGCCGGAAGGTTAAGATTGGCCAGCGCCGGGTTGGAAACATCGTGACAGGTGCCGCAAAAAAACTTCGACTTGTGATAGCGGCTGTAGAGCATTTGGTGCCGGGCGTCGGCATCGGCAAAACTGGCCCTTTTCTGGGCATTAGGACTGATAAAATACTGGCCGGATGCATTTTCGGTGTAGTCCGGGTTGACCGGCTTTTTGTCGCCATTCCAGTTAAAGAAGTTCATGCCGTCAAACAGCGTAATCGTCTGGGAAAGCTGCCAGTCTTCGTTGTAGGTGCGATCCGCCTCCGTCTGGGACAGGGTGCCGCTACCCGGCCCTGTATTGCCGGCTTCATCCCAGTAAGTCGCCCAGTCGCTGCTCTCGCGCAGCCCGGAATGCGCCTCTTCAAAAAACGGATCCCACATGCGGTGACAGACATCGCAGTGCACCCCGTCGAAGTCGCTCTGCTGCATCAGCGACGCGTTCGGCGGGTCGGAACGCCCGGCCAGCCAGCCTTCGGGCAGGTGGCAGCGTTCACAGAGGTCCACGGCATTGGGGTTGCCCAGTGCCCAGATGGAGTCCTGCCCGGCCACCGTCATTGAGGCCCAGAATATCGGGTCTCTCGCCGCCTGGGCCATCATCGAGCCTTGCCACTGGAAGCCGGGCTCGCCCGCCGGGTTGAAGCCGGCGTGACAGTTGAGGCAGCGGTTGGGGTTTTCCAGGTTCACACCCTGGTCGGGTTGGGTACCCGGCATGCGCAACAGGGGATCCTGTGCAATCGGCAGTGCTGTCCATGCATATACAGCCTGCGTCCCTGCCATGATCAGGACCAGTGCCGCCAGCACCAGTGCCCGTGAGAGAATCATCATGGCAATTGACCCGCATGTCGTTATTCAGACGAGCTCGAGTTATAAAACTGACCAAACACCTACCGTTAGTATGGTCTATTGAATTCGCTTAATTAGAAAGATCTGATATAACGAGCTGCGTTTTTATGATGCTCGCAGGAACCCGGTGGCAGGGTTGCATGATGGGCTAGCCGTAGCGATCCGATTAAGACGCGTTCCAGGACAGGTTGAGCGCTCGATCCGCCACCCGGTGGACATCTTCGTCCTGGTGGGTGACCAGCAGCAGGGTCTTGTGGCCTGCGCGTGCGGTTTTTCGAGTCCAGAGGGCGGCTATTTCACGGGTATGCGGATCGAGCTCCGCAAAGGGCTCGTCCAGCAGCACAATCGGTTCGGGGCGCAACAGGGTACGGATCAGGGCGATACGCTGGCGCTGTCCGCCCGACAGCTGAGTGGGTTTGCGCGTCAGCAGTTCGGCCACGCCGAGGGTGTCGATGGCGGCCTGCAGGATTTCTCCCGGCAGCAGGGGGCTCAGGCCCAGCTGCAGGTTGTCGCCAACGCTCAGGTGCTCGAACAGGTTGTGATCCTGAAACAGCATGCTCACCGGGCGCCGTTCGGCGCTCAGTTTAAGCAGTGATCGGCCCTGCCAGTCGAGCCGGCCGCTGAGGGGGGATTCAAAGCCCGCAATGGTGTCGAGCAGGGTGGTTTTACCCACGCCGCTGCGCCCCTGTATCGCCAGAATCTCGCCCGCATCCACACTGAAGGCGTAATGCAGCAGGTGCTGGCCGCGCTGTACTCGCAGGTCCTGTATATCAAGCATCCCGTGCTCCTTTTTCAACGTGCTCAAACAGCCATACCACCAGGGCACAGATCAGCAGCAACAGCAGTGAGGCCACCGATGACTCGCCCATGCGGTAGGTGCTGGCGTAGCTGTAAATCAGCCAGGGCAGGGTGGTCCAGTCACTGCTGCCAAAGATGGAAAAGATCGCGACATCCCCCATGGCCAGCAGCAGAATCAGTGCAAAGCTGGTCACGCAGGCGCGGCGCATATAGGGCCACTCGATGCGCAGCCGAGCGCGCAGGCCAAGCTTGAGGGAGCGCACCAGCCGGTCGTACTGGTGGTCGAACTGCAGCAACCGGGGCCTGAGCTGCTGCACCGCATAGGGCACGATCAGCACCAGGTTGAGCAGTATGACAAACAGAATGCCCCAGTGATCCAGATCCAGCCGTGGCAGCAGCAGAATATACAGCCCGACCGAAACGACCATGGCGGGTGCGACCAGCGCGTGGGTACTGAGCCAGTCGAGCAGCAATGCGAGGGCGCTTCGGCCGCGGATATGTGCGAAGCGCAGCGGCAGCAGCATCGCGTAGGCCAACACCAGCGCCCCGCTGCCGGCCAGCGTGGCGATAATCAGGGTGATGAGGGCCGGCCGGGCGATGGCGAACCAGTCAAAGCGCGCCAGGTCCACCTGCAGTACACCCGGCAGCAGCGCCAGCAGGGGTAACAGCAGTGTCAGCGCGGCCATGCCATACACGATCCGGTGCACCTGTTGCATGACGGCGCCGGGCCGGGGTGTCCAGCGCTGCCGGGTACTGTCGACCCCAAGCCACTGGTTGCCGCCCATGCGGTTGAGCAGCACAAAGAGGCCGCCTGCAATCAGCAACTGGGTCCAGGCCAGGGTCAGGGCTTCGGGAATATTGAAGTCGTATTTCAGCGCCTGATAGATGGCGACTTCCAGCGTGGTGGCGCGCGGCCCGCCCCCCAGAGCCAGTACCACGGCAAAGCTGTTGAAGCAGAGCACGAACACAAAACCGAACAGTTGCAGCATGCCGGCGCGCAACGCCGGCCATTCGATCAGGCGCAGGCGCTGCCAGTGGCCGAGCTTGAGCTGCGCTGCGAGCTTCCAGCTGCTGTCGGGGATGTGCTGCATTTGCAGCAGCTGTACCCGTACGGCAAAAGGCAGGTTCAGATACACATGGGCAATGAGAATGCCGGGAAGGCCATACAGGTTCCAGTCGGGCCCGAGCCACGGGCTGATCATGCCCTGGCGGCCCAGTAGCGCCACGAGTCCGGTAATCAGGATCAGCGTTGGCATCACGAAGCTGAGTACGCACAGGCTCAGGAAGCCCTGGCGACCCCAGAGCCTGGGGCTGTAATAGAGTGCCCGGGCCACGGGCCAGGCCAGCAGCAGCGCCAGCCCGGCACTGAGCGCCGCCTGCTTGATCGAAAACCAGACCACGGCGTGGAAATAGCCATCGGACAACAGGCTCGTATCCAGACCTGCGCTTTCAAAGCCGATCAGGCCATAGAATGCCAGCACCGTAACGGACAGGCTCAGCGCCAGCGCGAGCAGCCCTGCAAACAGCATCGGTGCGTTTACTGCGCGGCGCTGCTGCGCCATTCACGCAGCCATTGCTGGCGCGAAGTACCGGCTTCTTCGGCGCTGAAGCCGATACGCGCGGGCTGGATCAGGTCGTCAAACACCGGCGGCAGCGCCACGCCGTCGATCACCGGCAGCATCCAGTTGGTGACCGGAATAATCGCCTGGGCCTGGGGAGATACGAGAAACTGCAGGAAGTCCCGGCCCAGTGCCTTGTTCTGGCTGGTGCGGGTGATTGCGGCCAGCTCGATCTGCGCCACATGACCTTCGCTGAACAGCGCGGCCCGGTACTGCGTCTTGTCTTCGGCCACCACATGGTAGGCCGGCGAGGTGTTATAGCTCAGCACGTAGTCGGCATCACCGGACAGGAACAGGCTATAGGCTTCCCACCAGCCTTTGGTCACGGTGACGGTATGGCTGGACAGTTGCTTCCAGGCGGCGGGCGCGTCATCGCCATAGACCGCCTTGACCCACATCATCAGGCCCTGGCCCGGCGTGCTGGTACGCGGATCCTGGTATATCACGCTGGCATCGGAGTCGATCAGCTGTCGCAGCGATGTGGCCGGCTGCTGGATCTTGCTGCTGTCGTAGATGAAGGCAAAATAGCCGAAATCGAACGGCACGAAGCTGTCGTCCTGCCAGTCGAGCTCCTGGCGCAGCGGGCCTGTTTCGAGCCCGTGGGGCTCGATCAGCCCGGTGGCGCGGGTATCGACGCTGAGGCCATCGTCGATGCCGAGAATCACGTCGGCTTTATTGTTGTCGCCTTCGATACGCAGCCGGTTGAGAATGCTGACACCGTCCTCGACCGCCACGTATTCCAGGTCACAGCCGCAGCGGGCTTCAAAGGCCTGCTCGAGCTGCGGCCCGGGGCCCCATTCGGAAACGAAAGAATCATAGGTATAGACGCGCAGATCGGCCGCCTGGCTGGCGTGGCTGATAACTAGCGCCAGTGTCGAGCACAGGGCGAGAACGGTTTTCATGGCGATCCTTCAATGCGGGTGGCAGGCACGGGCGGGTGCGACTGTGGCCTGTAACAGCTGGTTTGCAACACGCATGACACGGCTTGCAATCCAGCTATACGGGTCTGTAAAGGAGGCGGATTTTACCCCAGCCGCCGGGCTTTGCCCAACCGGATGCATTTGGCGCTGTTTGAGTGTCCACTTTCGGCGCGCCGGCAGGTACACTGCGCCCCTTCTCGGGTCTGTTCAGGGCCTGCCCGCAACATAACCGGACATTTTCGCCATGCACGCAGCGCCTTTTTCCGCCGTTCAGGCCTTTATGCAACAGCATCCCGAGCTTTCCGCCGTTTCGCCGCAGTGGCAGTCCCTGGCGGGAGGCAGCAGTAATCAGCTGTATCGAAGCGAGGCGACGGTCCGCGGGACGCCTGCCGCCGTGGTGCTGCGGGTCAACGCCGCGCCCGAGCAGGTGCCGGGTGTTGATCGCGCCCGCGAAGCAGAAGTGCTGGCACAGTTGCAGGGGCAGCACTGGGCGCCCTGGGTATTGCACTGCGCCCTGTCGGCTGATGAACAAACTGACGACAAGGAAGGCCACGGCTGGCTGCTGACCCACTGGCATGGCGACAGCCTGACCGATCCGCTGACGGCAGCGCAGCGCGCCCAGCTGCGTACGGCCGTGGCCGCCTGGCAGGCACTGGAACTGGACCCGAAAACGGTACCGGCAAACAGCCTGCGCATGGACTACACGGCACTGCTGGCCGGATATGCAGCTCAACTCGTCGGGCTGCCGATGGAGCGGGCATTGCAGCAAATGGTTGAGCGGGCTTCACGCGAGCTTGCCCGCTTGCCCGGGGTGCCTGCGGTACTTACCCACCATGACCTGCATCCCGGCAATCTGTGCGCGCACCAGGACACGCTGGTGGTGCTGGACTGGGAGTACGCCGCACTGGGCAATGCCTGGTTCGATGCTGCCGCACTGGTGCAGCGTTGCGGCATGAAGGCGGAGGATATTGCCGTGCTGCCGGCCTTTGTCGGTCTGGAGGATACCGCACTGGCAGAAGGGCTGATGCGCGCACGCTGGCTCGGCGATGCGCTGGAGTGCCTCTGGTACTGGGCCCGGGGGCTGGGCGGTACCGACCGCAAGATGGCGGACCTGATGCGTGAGACCCTGCGTCTGCTCAAGCAGCCGGAAGAAACGGCCGCTGACTGAGCCTGAGAGCCTGTCGGTTACCCCTCGCGGAGAGCCTTTCAGACGAGGGGTGAGTTTGAGGGCACACGAGTCAGTCGTACAATCCCGCTGTTGTCTTCAGGTGCGCAGCGAACTGAAAAATATCGTCGAGGCGTTTTATCGGGTGTCGGGTCTCTTTCTTGTCTGCATCAAAGAGACCCAGGTATTTCTGCGTTCTGTTGAAGTGAAGCCTGCACAGAGGTTTTCGCTTATTATCGTCGAGCAGCACGCCGAAGTAGCTCTGGGTGTCTCGTGACACGATACGATCGACATCGACTACCTCTCGCAGGATCGCTCGCACTCTGTGGTAGCCTTCCAGCTCTTCAATCGTCGTCACTACCTTGTGTTCGTCTTCATCCTCAATGTCTGCATCTCGCGTTTTCTGTGCGGCCCGTACCTGGGGAGAATCAGAGCCACTTGCCAGGACTGTTTTCAAACGGTCATTGATCTTGTCATTTAGAAACTGCCTGAGTGCCTTTACCGTCAGCTCTGCAAACTGATCCCGTACTCTTTGTGTAATAACGCCGTCGTAGACCCGCGAGGCAAAGAATCGCACAAAATCCTCTTCAGGCTGCGCCACTTGCTGGCCGATGACCTTCTTGATCTGGTTGAGATATTTGAGCTCGCCCGCTGCGCTGATGACGGAGTCAACATCGAAGTCTGCCTTGGTGAGCTTGGCTACCTCTGGAATAGCATGCTCATCGATATCGGACAGATCCAGCTCGAGGAATGGCTTCTCGTCCATCTTGTTCCGGGCTTCGAGGCCTGCCAAAGCCTTATCAATTTCCATGTTGCACTCCCTGTGCCCAAGGTATCTGAATCATCCCGATGAGGTATTGGCACTGTGATGGAAACGCAATAGCACGCAGGCCAAACCACTGCAGCTTGGTGGACCGTGCCAGTTTACGCAAGCTATGGGCGCCTTTGTGGCTGTGGTCGCTTGAACTTAATGCTTTGGCGAGGTGCTTAATTGCCATCCAGTCGAAACAGGGGCGGCCCAATCGTGGCCGCCTTTTGTTTATGCCGACTGTTATTGATGATGGTATCGACGGGTACGACTTCCAGTGCGCAGGGGAGGCTTGGCATCAGCAGCGGCATCAGGTGGTGCCCATCAATCGAGGGATCCAGCCACCGGGCCCGCATATCGTCCGCCAGCATTACCGGCTGGCGGTTGTGTATTTGTTCCATGCCGGGCGCCGCGGCTGTCGTGATAATGGTGCAGCTGTGAATGGTTTCAGCGCCATGCCCCCATTCCTCCCACAGGCCCGCGAAGGCAAATACGCCGGCAATCGGCTGTATGGCATAGGGCTGCTTGTGGCCTTCTTCTGTGCGCCATTCAAAAAAGCATGACGCCGGGATAATGCAACGCTGGTGCTTGAGCGGGCCGCTAAATGCCTTGCTGGTGGCCAGCGTTTCGGCCTTGGCATTAAACATCGAATAGCGTGTATCGGGTATCTGGGCCCAGTGCGGAATCAGCCACCAGCGCATCTCGACAAGCTCGTTGTGTCCGTCCACCTGGCGGATGACTGGCACCTCCTCGGTGGGCGCCAGGTTATAGCGCGTGTGTATCCGCTTGCTGATTCCGAGCTCTTCGAGCAGCCCCTGGGTGAAGGGATCGTCTATCACGTTGTAGCGCCCGCACATGTTTCAATACCCCGGTAAATTTTCTAACTATCACAAGATAACGAATCGAGATTGAAGTCACTAGTGTCAGGGCTACACAAGCAGGTTGTGCGTGATGTGGGATTGTTTCGCGACTGACACGATCGCGGCATCGTACCGGACGATCTGGCAGCCCGCTACAAAATCAGCACTCAGCATGTGTACCGCATCATCACGGAACAGCGCAGCCTGTACATGAGGAAGGCGCAGCCAGAGTTGCTCTAGCCTAAGCTTAATTACTTTGGGAAACATACCGACAGTTAATGCAAAGAGTGCATGAAAATGAAAGAGAGCAAAAGTTTTCAGTTAAAATTCGAAAATATACCTTTGCTAAACCTGAGAAGGGACTTTCAAGTTTTCAAAACAATAGTCGGTGAACTGTTGGAAGAGGGCGACCATGAACGGGTGCTGCACTCAACACGATACCATCGTGACGCTATTGATTTAGAGGCCGATTTTAACCATTGGATGCGGTTGTCAATAATGGGGTTGGAGAGCTACATCAAGGGAGCGGTAGCGTTGAGCCCTAGGGAACATGGGCAGTCTGAAGCAGTGCGGGCAGCACTGAAAAACCCTGTTAAAGCAAGTGCTCAAGGAAATGTGTGTAAGGCGTTTTACAATTATTTGCCTTCATTAATAAATGAGAATTATTCGCTCTTAGAGAGAAATAATTCGCTTTATGACCGAAACCTCACATTTTATAGTGAAGTAAGGCACCCACTTTTTCACGGATACGATGCTGCAAAAATACAGCCGGCAGGCCTGAAAACTTTTTGTGACCATTTGGAGGCGATGTACCAGTGGATCGACTCTTGGTACACCCTAGATTCGTAGAGTTTCAATCAGGTCTAGGCCGCGGTATCGTGCCGGACGATCTGGCCGCCAGCTACAATATCAGCACCCAGCATTTGTACAGGATCATCAAGGAATAGCTCAGCCTGCACATTGAGGAAGGTGCAGCCGGAGCTGTTTTAGGTCTAAACTGGCCGCCGCTGCCAGGGAGGATCGAGCATGTTCAAGGAAAGTATGGCTGTGGCAATTCTTGTCGCAGCGTTACCGGTGCAGGCCGGTGTCTATAAATGCGAAGCGGCGAATGGCCGGCTGAGTTTTTCCGATAAGCCCTGCCCTGAAGACAGGGCCCAGCTCGATTATCGTCTCACCACGATGACAAGGAACGCATCCGTCGTGAAGAAGAGCAGCGGCAGTGGGAAGAGAACCGGCGCCTCAATGCCGCCTTGGCAGCGGAAGATGAGAAGCAACGCCAGCGAGAGTTGCTCGATAAATCCATTCGGCTATCTGAAGAACTCAAGCGCTGGACGAAAAGCGGATACCAGTCACATTCGGTATATAACAGCGGGTGGGACAGTTCTGTTCTGGAGGTCGAACAGTACTTACAGCGAACGCTGAAAGACCCGGACTCATATGAGGCCATAGTCTGGGGGCCAGTATGGACCAAGGGCGGAGATGAGTATCGGGTGCGATGTCGGTATCGGGCGAAGAACTCCTTCGGTGGCTACGTGACTGAACATCAGGTGTTCATTCTTAATGCGGATGGGCAGGTGATGCGGGTCGCAGAGTACAACGGTAAATCGGCCATTTTTCATTAATAGCGGAGCAGTAGATAGTGGAAACGTGGCAGAACCTATTGGGTTTTAGTGGATATGTATTGGGATTGACCAGAGATGAGTTGGCCTCGGTGCAGTGGGCAGACAGTATACCGACATTGATGGGTGCGTTGGTTGGTGGACTATTAACGCTACATGCTGCGAATAAGACTTTTAAAGGGCAACAAACCATGCAGCGCCAGCAGTTGCTGGATATGGAGAAGGCTTTCCTCCAGTCCATCAATTCTGAGCTGGCGATGGTACGTCAGCACTATCAGACAGTTATTGGAAATGAAATTGACCAGTTGCCGGATGGAAAACCGTTTGAAAGCAATTACTCGGTGACAGGGGATTACTTTACCGTATACAACAAATCCGATCAGATCGGTCACGTTAGAGACGAGAAGCTGAGGCGAGATATTATATGGGCATACTCTATGATGAAGGGGTTGCTCGATAGTTACCAGACCAATAACGACATGCTCGCAAAGCGAGAGCAGGACATGAAAGACTTTCGTTATTCATCAAAAATGGTCGGTCTTTTGGATGCGAACACCCGGTCTGCAGAACTCACGCAGTATGCTGAGACGCTAAAGACATACCACTTAGAGGCGAGGGCTGCAGTTGATAGCGCCCTTGAGTCAATTGATGAGACACTAAAACACGAGAAAAACTGGAAAGTGTGACATCTCCAAACCAGGTTAAACCACGCTCACCGCAATCCCCGGCACACTGAAGTTAAACGCTACGAACTTCAGCCCGGGGATTTCTTTATGTCTGAAACCTGCTTCAACTGCGCCGTGCACTGGCTGCTGGGGGCCGACATTGAGGGCGAGCATAGCAATGATGCCGCCGATAAGGGCGGCGATAGCTGGTACGGCCTGGCACGTCGCTGGAATCAGGGCATGCCCTGGCCGCCGACCCGCGAACAGGCCATCGCACTCTACAAAACCGCGTTCGCGCTCCACCTTGGGCTTTCCCGCCACTGCGCTGTATAATGCCGGCCGTTTTTAGTGGCGGTGAAGTTATGGAAATCCTCGACGAAATCAAAACCTTTCTGGGCTGCGAGACACCCGATGCGTGGATCGAGCTGGCGTTGCAGAACCAGGCGCTGCTGCTCATCGATCATGCGCACTGTGAGAAGAAAGCGGCCTCTACGGCCATGACGCTGATGTTCCGGTACGTGGATCGCATGGAACTGCTCAACAAGATGTCGCGCCTGGCGCGTGAGGAGCTGATTCACTTCGAGCAGGTGCTGGCGATTATCGAGTCACGCGGCATTGAGTATCAGCATCTGCAGTCGGCGCGTTATGCGGGTGGCATGCGGGCGGCGGTACGCAACCATGAGCCGCAGCGGCTGATCGATGTGCTGATCGTGGGGGCCTTTATCGAGGCGCGTTCCTGCGAGCGCTTTGCCAAGCTCGGGCCCTTGCTGGATGCAGAGCTGGCGAAGTTTTACCGCTCGCTGCTCAAGTCCGAAGGGCGCCACTACCAGGATTACCTGAAGCTGGCCGAGGATGCAGCCGGCGAGCCCATCGATGAGCGCATCGCCTTTTTCCGCAAAATCGAAAACGAGCTGATCCTGTCGCCGGACGATGAATTCCGCTTTCACAGCGGCGTACCGTCCGAGAACTGCAATACCACGATCGGCATTTAACGCAGCGGGTCACCGCTACAGCCGACGGCCTGCGTTTGCTTTAAAAGAGAGTAAGAAGAGTGCTGGTGGATTGAACCGGGCTGTGCAACCTACGGTTGTTCAGCTTCAGCTTCAGCTTGGGCTATCGGGAAGTCGATCAGCTGATAGCCGTCATTATCGATCTGCAGGTACCAGCCGTTCTCATCCCAGTCCCCCAGTACGATGCGGGTACCTGATCCTGCACGGATCTGATCATCGTGAATGGCGGGGCGGTGGGTGTGGCCATGTATCAGCAGGTCGACGCCGGCGTGCTGCAGGGCGTCCGATACGGCCTGCGGATTCACATCCATGATATCGGCGGATTTTTCCGCGCCACGGGCCTTGCTGGCCGCGCGCAGCTGGCGTGCGATGGCCAGGCGTTCCTCTACCGTTTGGGACAGGAACTGCTGCTGCCAGACGGGGTTTCGCACCTGGGCCCGAAAGGCCTGGTACTCGGTATCGTCTGTGCACAGCTGATCGCCGTGCATCAGCAGCGCCTGGCCGCCGGGCACGCTGATGAGTTGCTGATCGGGCAGGGCGCGGGCACCCAGGGTGTCCAGAAACGCCTGCCCGACGAGAAAGTCGCGGTTACCGTGCTGGAAATAGAGCGCGGTGCCGCGCGCCGATAACGCTGCCAGTTCGTCGTAGATCGTCTCAAGCCCCGGCATGGGGGCATCATCACCGATCCAGGCTTCAAAGATGTCGCCCAGCAGGTAGAGTGCATCGGCGCCCGGCACATCCTGTTGCAGAAACTCGAGGAAGGCCCGGCTCAGGTCCGGGCGTTCGGGGCGCAGGTGCAGATCGGCGACAAACAGCAGCGTCATGGGCAGCTCTTACTCGGTGATGCGGGCGGATTCGATGATAACGTCTTCGGCCGGTACGTCCTGGTGGCCAGCACGGGACGTGGTTTTAACGCCCTTGATCTTGTTTACCACGTCCATGCCGTCAACAACCTTGCCGAATACCGCGTAACCCCAGCCCTGGGTGGTCTTGGCGGTGTGATCCAGGAAGCTGTTGTCCTTGACGTTGATGAAGAACTGGGCGGACGCGGAGTGCGGGTCCATGGTGCGGGCCATGGCCAGGGTGCCGGTGAGGTTCTTCAGGCCGTTGTCGGCTTCGTTCTCGATGGTGGCGCGGGTTTCTTTCTGTTTCATGCCCGGGGTGAAACCGCCGCCCTGCAGCATGAAGCCGTCGATTACGCGGTGGAAGATCACGCCGTCGTAAAAGCCTTCACGGACGTACTGCTCGAAGTTGGCGGCGGTCTTGGGCGCCTTTTCGTAATCGAGTTCGATGGAGATGTCGCCGTGGTTGGTCGAGAGAATAATCATTGAATCAATTCCTGTGCCGATTTGCCGTAATCTGGGGGTAAACCCGAGTAATCGCGCATTATACCCAAGTAGGGCGGATTCGCATCACCCGCGGGACCCTTGCTGCAATACACCGGCTGGGATCACGCTGGTTAGTGTGATCATGCGCCCGATGCGTTTATAATGCTGCGACTTTTCATGCCGTCAGGACAGACTGGACACCAAGCCGACTATGAGCAAGCAAGATAACGTCAAGCCGACGAATTTTATCCATCAGATCATCGAGAGCGACATCGCGGACGAAAAGGTTGCCGGTGGTCAAGTTGTGACCCGCTTTCCGCCAGAGCCCAATGGTTATCTGCATATCGGTCACGCCAAGTCGATCTGTCTGAATTTTGGCACGGCCGCCAAGTACCAGGGCCAGTGCAACCTGCGTTTTGACGATACCAACCCGGAAAAGGAAAGCCAGGAGTACATCGACGCCATCGCCGAGGACGTACGCTGGCTGGGCTTCAAGTGGAACGGTGATATCCGTTACACCTCCGACTACTTTGAACAGCTGTACCAGTGGGCGCTGTACCTGATCGCCAATGGCAAGGCCTATGTCGATAGCCTGAGCGCCCACGAAATGCGCGAGTTCCGTGGCAACCTCACCGAGCCCGGCAAGAACAGCCCGTACCGTGAGCGCAGCGTGGCCGAGAACCTGGAACTGTTCGAGCGCATGCGCAATGGCGAGTTCGAGGAAGGCGACTGCGCCCTGCGCGTCAAGATCGACATGGCGGCGCCGAACATGAACCTGCGTGATCCGGTGATTTACCGTATCCGCAAGGCGCACCATCACCAGACCGGCGACAAGTGGTGCATCTACCCGTCCTACGACTATGCCCACGGCCAGTCCGATGCGCTGGAAGGGGTGACCCATTCCATCTGCACGCTTGAATTTGAAGATCACCGTCCGTTGTACGACTGGTTCATCGCCAATCTGCCGGTGCCGGCCCAGCCGCGCCAGTACGAATTCGCCCGTCTGAACCTGAACTACACCATTACCAGCAAGCGCAAGCTCAAGTTGCTGGTCGATGAGAAGCACGTGGTGGGCTGGGATGACCCGCGCATGCCGACTATTTCCGGCCTGCGTCGTCGCGGCTATACGCCGGCATCCATTCGTAACTTCTGCGAAATGATCGGTGTGACCCGCTCCAACGGCGTGGTCGACATGGGCATGCTGGAATCGGCCGTACGCGATGACCTGGATGCCAATGCACCGCGCGCCATGTGTGTCACGCGCCCGCTCAAGGTCACCATCAGCAACTTCGCCGAAGGCAAGGAAGAGTGGTTCGAGCTGCCGGCGCATCCCAAGGACGAGTCCATGGGGCTGCGCAAGGTGTCTTTCGGTCGCAACCTGCTGATCGAACAGGAAGACTTTGAAGAAGAGAAACCGCGCAAGTGGAAGCGCCTGGCGCCGGGTGATGCCGTGCGTCTGCGCGGTGCCTACGTGATTACCTGTAACGAGGTGATCAAGGACGATGCCGGCAATATCGTTGAGCTGATCTGCAGCTACGATCCGGCCACCAAGGGTGAAAACCCGACGGGGTACAAGCCCAATGGTGTCATTCACTGGGTCAATGCCGATCACTCGGTGCCCTGTGAAGTGCGTCTGTACGACCGCCTGTTCACCGAAGCCAACCCTGAAGCCGACAAGGCAGTGGATTTCCAGAACTACCTCAATTCCGGTTCGCTGGAAGTGCTGACCGATAGCCGGGTTGAAATAGGCCTCAAGCACGCGGTGGCAGAAGCGCATTACCAGTTCGAGCGCCTGGGGTATTTCTCCGTCGATAAGGATTCCGACGAGAACCGCCTGGTGTTCAACCGTACCGTTACGCTACGTGACTCCTGGATGAAAATTCAGGGCAAGTAAGCGGTACGGTATTGATCATCGGTGCTGTACCGTACCGTCACACTGCGCCTCTTTACATGAGACGCTGGGTTAAAATTCAGGGCAAGTAAGCTGCCCCGATAGCCTGCTAAAACGCCCGGCCCTGGAGACAGCGCCGGGCGTTTTTGCGTTCTAAACCTGGCAGGAATTTGAGCACTCCGGGGTCGTTATTTGGCAGCTCAGATAAGGATTCCGAAGAGAGCCGCCTAATGCTCAACCGTACCGTCACACTGCGCCTCTTTAAGTGAGACGCTGGGTGAAAATTCAGGGCAAGTAAGCTGCCCTGATAGCCTGCTAAAACGCCCGGCCCTGGAGACAGCGCCGGGCGTTTTTGCGTTCAGGGTTTGTCTATTTAAGCTGAAGACTGCCAGCGGGCGATCTGCTCAAGTACCCAGCCGGGGTCGTCGTGGGGCAGGTCATGGCCAGCAGAAGGGTGCACAGCGTGCTGTGCATGCCAGTGCTCGGCGATGGCGATGCTGCAGGCCGGGTTTACCATCGCATCAATGTGGGAGCTCAAGACAAGGGCCGGAACCGTCGGCACGCGATGGCCACTGCGGTAGAGCGCCGCCGCATAAAGCTGGCGCAGAAAGTTGGCCCGGCTCACCGGGCAGTCTCTCGCATAGCTGACCCACTGCTGCAAGGTGTTATCGACTCTGTGCCGGCAGGTTAGGCGGTAAATCAGCGCTTCGCGTCGAGGCGTGTCCAGCAGCAGGCCGCCCGTTAGAGGCAGCAGCGCCGACGGGCGCAGGCGCTGCCACGGCGGGCTCAGATCACCAAGGCTGCTATTGATGAGCATGAGGCGGCCAACCTCCCGGGGATACTGCAGTGCCCATTCGGTGGCCACCATGCCGCCCATCGACAGCCCAAGCAGCTGCACGGGCGCGCTGGGTGAATGAAGGTTATTACCGTAGGCGAGCACTGTGCGGCGCAGGTACTCAACCTGGTCGGCCAGCCGAACCGGGCTTTTCTCGCGGTAGAGCTGACCATTGCCGGGCAGGTCCGGGCACAGAACCCGTGCCTGCAATGCATCGGCTAGCCGCTGTGGGAAGTCGCCCCAGTGGCGTGCTTCACGCACCAGACCACGCAACAGCACCCAGCAGGGCTGCGGCGCGCGCTTGTCCGTGGGTGTCTGGCTGGCAGAGCGCGGGGTGAATTCAGCGACAGGTGACGTCATTCAGTGACCGGATTCCTGGTACCAGCGTTGTATCGCGCGCTGCTGCTGTGCGTCGCGATCCGAACCCTGGGGATGCCAGTGTTGCCAGGAGCGGGTTGCCCGGATCAGGAAGTCGAACAGCGTATTGTGGTGGCGAAGGATGCGCCGTTGCCGGTGCGGCACCAAGGGGTTGAACAGCCCCGTGAAGCTGGTGATCTGGCGCAGGTTCTTGCGCACCCAGAGCCATGAGCCCAGCTCCAGCGTGAGTGGCAGGAATACCGCCGGCCCGTTGCTTGCGCCGCGCTGGCGCTGCAGATGCTGATGGTACAGGTAGTCCCACAGGTCGCCGTGCGTGCGGTACTGGTGGCACTGGGGTTCAAACAGGTAGCGGTGGTAAGGATTGGCGGCCTCGTACAGCTCGACCAGGGCATGGACTTCGGCGGCCTGTTCCAGCGGTTGTGTGCTGCCGGCATATGGAAACCAGACCCGGTCACGCATGCCAAAGCCGGAATGGCAGTCCAGTGAAAGGCAGAAAGGCGCGGTTGCGCACTCGGCGTTAACCAGATCGCAGAGCGCGGCGGATTCCGTTTCCATGGGTTGATCGAGTGCGCCCCGATACCAGGGCAGCCAGGTGCCGATACGGTGCCCCGACAGCAACCAGGAGGTCGGGCGGTCGGCGTTGTGTGGCGCATTGCGCATCAGATCAACGCCATTGGCGTTGGCGCGGGATCCACGCGCCATTCCTGCGGGATTCACGAGCGGACAGAACACCAGCCGAATGTGTTCAAGGTCCGCTTGAAGCCCCTGGTCCCAGGGCAGCCGTGCCAGCAACAACTCGAGCTGGGTGAGCACCAGTTGAGTGCCGATACGCTCCACGCCATGAATACCGCCCGTAAGCAGCAGTACCGGGGCGTACGGGTCCGGATTGCCCAGTCTGAGTGCATACAAAGGGTAACGATCAGCGCCATCGGTAACCTCTGCCAGCACGCGTGCATCAAGCGCACTGCCGCCCAGCGCGATCAGGCGTTGCAGGTCGTGCAGTTCCGGCAGGCGCCGCGAATTGTGGGTTGCATCAGCGTCATGGCTGTCTGGGCCGGGCGCCTTGCGAGAGTCAGGGTGAGGAACGGGGGGGAAAGATGACTGCGGTGGCTTCATTGACATCCGGTGATGAATAAAAGCGCCTTGGCCCCGTGCACAAGAGGCAAAGTGCAGATGAGCGCCTGGCGCGAGCTGTTAGCGGCACAGTGTTTATAGAACAGTAGTTTAGCTGTTATGCTCGCGGGCGTTAGCGGGTTCACAAAGGATTCACACAAGTGGCATTGAACAGTGCGTTCCCTGCGAGCAAGGCAAAAAGGATATCTTCAAACAGATTGAAACGCCGCGCCCTGGTGGCGGGCAGTGTGCTGAGTACGCTGCTGCTGTTGGCTGGGTGCAGTACCCTGAAAAGCCCCTCGGGATCAGCAGTCCCCGAGCCGGATTCCCTCGCCGGTGCCGAGACGGGTGTCGATACAGCCGCACCTGAACAGCCCCGGACTGAGCCCGCGCCCAAGCTAGATCAAAAACAGCACACGACGGCCCGCACGTCGGGTGTGGCGCAGGTTCAGCGTCTGGCGCTGATGCCCACAGAGGTGCGCGAGACCTCGGGGCTGGCGCAGATTAATGGCCATCTCTGGACCATCAACGACAGTGGCGATGATGCGGTGATCTATCAGCTGTCAGGCGATGGGCGGCGTGTGCACAAGCAGCTCTACCTGGCGGGTGCCCGCAATATCGACTGGGAATCCCTGGCGGTGGACGATGCCTATTTGTATATCGCGGATTGCGGCAATAACCGCGCGAGGCGTGCAATATTGACACTCTACAAGGTCGCACTGGATGCACTCAGTGCACCGGATGGCAGCCGGGTAGGCTATGAAACCGGTACCTTTCGCTATGGTCAGCGGCTGGAAGTAAGGGCATCGGACAGCCACAACTTTGACTGCGAGGCCGTGACAGCGGTCGAGAACGAACTCTGGCTGTTCAGCAAGAACCGAGCGGACGGGCACACGGATCTGTATCGCCTCGACAAGCAGGCCCGTGAGCAGGCGGTGTTTCCGTCGCGCAGCTATCCGGTGAACGGTCTGGTCACGGCCGCTGACTATGACCCGGTATCCGGGCGGCTGGTGCTGCTGGGATACAGCCGTCAGCGTTTGTTTGGTCATAGCTTTATCTGGATTATACCGTTATCTAAAAAGGGCGATGGCAGTAATCCCAGCCCGCAGTGGAGTGGTGCTCAGCGCTATCGGCTGAACACCTATGCCCAGTGGGAGGCGATCAGCTGGGATGGTCCAGGCCGGCTGGTATTGAGCGCCGAACGCAGTCCGTTATCGGACACGCAGCTTGCAGAGATACGCCTTGATGCAAAGGGCGAACCGGTTGCGAACGATGCGGATGCAGACGACCCGTCGCTCTGGTGATAAATCGGGTGCGCCATTGCGCAATCAATTGATTTATAATGGCGCCCATACGTGCTGCGGGCTGAGCTTTTTGGCTTTGATACCGGCGGCGGAATTCCAAAATTGACTCAAAAGCTGGTTTGATGCTGCAAATCTATAACACTCTGAGCAAGGATAAAGTGCCCTTCGAGCCGATCGAAGCGGGCAAAATTCGCATGTATGTCTGCGGCATCACGGTGTATGACTACTGTCATATCGGGCACGCCCGCGTCATGGTCGCCTTTGATGTGATTACACGTTACCTGCGCTCGCGTGGCTGGGATGTGACCTATGTGCGCAACATCACCGATGTGGACGACAAGATCATCAAGCGTGCGGCCGAAAACGGTGAAACTCCCGACTCGCTGACCAATCGCATGATCGAGGCGATGCACGAGGATGAAACCCGCTTGTCTGTGTTGCGCCCGGACATGGAACCACGTGCCACAGCCCACATGGACGATATCCTGGCCCTGGTACAGACGCTGATCGACAAGGGTTTCGCCTATGCCGCGAGCAATGGCGATGTGTATTACCGGGTCGAGAAGTTCGAAGGCTACGGCAAGCTGACGCGACAGAATATCGATGAACTGCGTTCTGGCAGCCGGGTTGATGTCGAAGAGGCCAAGGAAAGTCCGCTGGACTTCGTGCTCTGGAAAGCCGCCAAGCCTGGCGAAGTCAGCTGGGAATCGCCCTGGGGACCTGGGCGCCCGGGCTGGCATATCGAATGCTCGGCCATGTCTAAATGCTGCCTGGGAGACACCTTCGATATCCATGGCGGCGGTCCGGATCTGCCGTTCCCGCACCATGAAAATGAGATTGCCCAGTCAGAGGCAGCCAACGGCGTGCAGTACGTCAATACCTGGATGCATGCGGGCCCTGTGCGGGTAAACAGCGAGAAAATGTCCAAATCGCTGGGCAACTTCTTCACCATTCGCGATGTGCTTGAAAAGTACGACGCCGAAGTGGTGCGCTACTTTTTGGCCAGCGTGCACTATCGCAGCTACATCGATTACAGCGAAGACAGCCTGAAGGAAGCCCGCAGTGCACTGGAGCGTTTCTACCAGGCGCTGGCGTCGGTGGAATGCGCTGGCACAGAGCCCGTGAATGATTTCGAAGCCCGCTTCGTTGAAGCCATGGACGATGATTTCAACACACCCAAGGCACTGGCGGTGCTGTTTGAACTGGTCAGTGAGCTGAACCGTGCCGTGCGTGAAGGCAGCGAGGAGGCCGGCAAGCTTGCAGCTCAGCTCAAGCGCCTGGGCGGTGTTATTGGCCTGCTGCAGCAAAATCCTGATGCCTTCCTCAAGGGGGAAGATCGGGCCGGTGAACTGGGCGCCGCTGAGATCGAAGCCCTCATCGTGCAGCGCAAGGACGCCCGTGCCAACCGTGACTTTGCACTGTCCGACAAGATCCGCGATGAGCTGGCCGCTCAGGGCGTCATCCTGAAAGACGACCGCTCCGGCACCAGCTGGTACCGCGAAGGTTAAACGTTGCTGTGTACGCATAGCCCCGCATTGAGCGGTTACATACAAAGGCGGCCTTATTAGCCGCCTTTTTTGCAGCCGTCTTTCCGGTACCTTTGCATCAGGCATACGCTGCCGGCGTCGAGATTCAGTTTTAATTCACCCTGACTTTTTAATCTCGATAACATGACTCTCATACTGTTCTGTAAACGTCCTCGTATTGGGGTCGGCAAACAACGACTGGCGCGGCTGATTGGCCAGCAAAATGCGCTGCGAATTGCGCAACTGTTGCACCAGTGCGCGCTGGCACAGCTTGGCAGCTGGCCGGGCCGCACTGTTGTCGCCTGCGCCGATTCTGCGGACTGTGATGGCTATCGCACCGAGTATCCCTGGATTGATGCTGTTATGGCCCAGCAGGGCGCAAACCTGGGGCTACGCATAAATCATACGGACGCTCTGCTGCGCGCAGCAGGGCATGAGCGAACGATCATCATCGGTTCGGACATGCCGGAACAGACCCCGCAGCAGCTGCTGGATGCCGGCGAACAGCTTAATGATTACGACATTGTGTTGTCTGGCGCTGCGGATGGAGGCGTAACCCTGATGGGCGCCCGGGTGCCCTGGCCGGATCTTGGTACCTTGCCCTGGAGCACACCGCAGCTCGGTAAGGCGCTGGCTGATTGCTGCGAGATGGCAGGGCTTTCGGTGGGCTGGACTCAGCCCTGCGACGATGTCGACGGGGTCGAGGACCTGCGCAGGCTTCGTACGTCCCTTGCACGCGACTCCCGCGCGCCACAGCAAGCCTTACACAAACTGTTACAGGAGCTTGCCTGATGGAACTTATTCGCAGTCGAGACTGGTACAGCGCGCCCACTGGTGAGCCCAGAGGTTACATCAGGCCGCATGCGCTGCGTGAACTCTGGTTTCACACGGGGACAGCCTGCAACCTGAGTTGTCCATTCTGCCTGGAGGGCTCAAAGCCCGGCGATGACCGCCTTCAGATGCTGCGTCTGGCCGATGTAGAGCCCTTTATTGATGAGGCACAGGAGATGCGGGTTGAGCAGTTTTCCTTTACCGGCGGAGAGCCGTTCGTCGCCAGGGACCTGATCCGCATACTGAAACGGGCCAGCGAAGTGGCACCTTGCCTCGTACTCACCAACGGAACCGACGCGTTGCAGCGCCGCATTCATCAGCTGGATGAACTGCGCAACGCTCCACACCCGGTGAGTTTCCGCGTTAGCATCGATTCCATTGATCGTGCCGAGCATGACGCGGGCAGGGGCGAGGGCAATTTCGAGCGTGCTTTTGAAGGCCTGCGCCTGCTGCACGCCAGGGGCTTTCACGTATCCATTGCGCGGCACATGAAAGCAGATGAAGATACTCCGGTGGTTGCGGCGCAGTATGCTGCCTTGCTCAAGGAACAGGGCTTGCCGGAAGACCTCAAGCAGGTGGCGTTTCCTGATTTTCTGCCCCCCGGCAGCCACGCCGATGTACCCGCTGTGACAACTCAGTGCATGACCCGGTACCAGAGCGAAGAGAGCCGGCGTAACTTCATGTGTGCGTTCAGCAAGATGGTGCTGAAGCAAAACAACCGTATGCGGGTTTACGCCTGTACGCTTGTGGACGATGACCCCGAATATGACCTGGGCGCTACCTTGCGCCAGGCGATGGAGCAGCAGGTCAGCATGAAGCACCACCGCTGCTTTTCCTGCTTTCGGTACGGATCGTCCTGCAGTGAGATCTAGCAGGGGCAGCTCATGCAGCTAAGCGTGATTATTCCCATCGGGCCCGGAGAAGCCGGCCCGTTTGCGCTATTTGATGCACTCTCGCTGTTGCCGCCGGAGTGGGAAGTGATCTTCGCGCTTTGCGAACCCCGTGATGATCTGCCCTTACGCTGTCATAAAAGAGTTTATACCGTTATCTCACCTAAAGGCCGGTCGATTCAAATGAACACCGCGGCACAGGTCACCAGAGGGGAGGTCCTGTGGTTTTTGCACCTGGACTCCGTTCTGACTGCATCAATGATACAAGCACTTCAGCAGGGGCTGAGACGTAAGCCCCATGCTCTGCATTACTTTAAACTCGCTTTCGCCGATGACGGTGCCGGCCCTACGGCATTGAATGCGTGGGCAGCCAATCTGCGCTCACGCTGGCTGGGTATTCCGTTTGGCGATCAGGGACTTTGTCTTGGCGCCCGTGAATTTCACGCGCTGGGGGGCTATTCCCAGGATGTACCCTACGGTGAAGACCATCTGCTGGTATGGAAGGCAAGGCGATTCGGAGTGCGCCTCAATTGTCTTGATGCAACGCTCCGTACCAGCGCGCGCAAATACCGCGCGCGTGGCTGGCTGTCGCTCAGCGTGCTCTATCAGTGGCGCTGGATTCGCCAGGCACTGCCACAGAGTCTGCTTTGGCTTGGGGAACGTACCAAAGCGCGCCTTAAAGCTGATCCCAAGACACAAACGTCTGATAAAACGTGCTACAAAAACCGATAATGGTTTAGAGTTAAGCAGTGTTCGTGCGCAAACAGGTCGCCTCATGCTTTCAGAAAGAAACCCCCGCATTGAAATTGAATACTGCACCGGTTGTCGCTGGATGCTGCGTGCCAGCTGGGTGGCGCAGGAACTGCTGAGTACTTTCGAGGGGCAGCTGGGCGAGGTGGCTTTGCAGCCAAGTGCAGTTCCCGGCACGTTCCAGGTGCGCTATGGCAGCGAGCTGATATGGTGTCGCAAGCGGGATCAGGGGTTTGCCGAAATCAAGGAGATAAAGCGGCGAGTGCGCGACAAACTGGATCCGCAGATAGATCTCGGGCACCTGGATCGCTGATGTGCGCGTGACTGTTCGAATCGACTCTAACTGGCCACCGGAGGGCTCGTGTTACTCGTAACGCTTTTCAATAGTCTGGTCGTGGTGCTGGCAATCAGCATCCACTATGAGTTTCTGTTCCGCATGACGCTGCTTGTGCCGAAACTCAAGATGAAGCACCGATACAGGATAGTGCTGGGCGTATGCGGCGCACTGCTGGCACATTCGGTAGAGGTGTGGATCTTTGCAATTGCCTACTACGTCATGCACCACATACCAGGCTGGGGGGAGCTGCAAGGTGCCTTCAACGGTAACTTGCTGGATTGCGTTTATTTTTCATTTACGACGTTTACCACCCTGGGGTTTGGTGATATCCAGCCAAGCGGTCATCTGAGGTATTTAACCGGAATCGAGTCGCTTACCGGCCTGGTGTTAATTACCTGGACGGCGTCTTTTCTATTTGTTGAAATGCAGCGCTATTGGGTTTCCCGTTAAGGCATGCATCCGCGTTGCCTGGGTGCCGAACTGCAATGTAGCCAAAACGAGTAGATAGCCAAAACGAGTAGAACACGGGGGAGGGGGGCAATAGCGGCTCGGCTCTCTGTCTTGCCTCCCTGTCTCGCCGTTATTGAATCACTGCTGCCCGTGGGTGAGGACGGGCAGGCAGGTGAGACACAGAGTTACTGAACTTGATCGAGGTTGTTCGCCGCTTCCAGGGTGTTTTCCATCAGGCAGGCCACCGTCATGGGGCCCACGCCGCCAGGTACCGGAGTGATCCAGGCCGCACGCTGGGCTGCAGTATCGAATTCGATATCGCCTACCAGGCTTCCATCGTCCAGGCGGTTGATGCCAACATCAATAACAACTGCGCCAGGCTTGATCCAGTCGCCTTTGACCAGCCCAGGTTTGCCCACGCCGACAATAACGATCTCTGCACGACCCACATGCTCGGCAAGGTTCTCGGTAAAGCGATGGGTTGTCGTCACAGTGCAGCCGGCCAGCAGCAGTTCAAGGCCCATGGGGCGGCCAACAATGTTGGATGCACCGACAACCACGACTTCCTTGCCATGAAAGGCGATACCGGTAGATTCCAGCAGGTGCATGACGCCTTTGGGCGTGCAGGGGCGCAGGGCAGGCAGGCGCTGAGCCAGTCGTCCCAGGTTGAATGGGTGGAAACCATCTACATCCTTGTCCGGGCGGATGCGCTCAAGAATGGCATTGGCATCCAGTTCCCGCGGCAATGGCAGCTGCACCAAAATGCCGTCAACCTCGCTATTGGCGTTGAGGTCATCGACCAGCGCCAGCAGTTCTTCCTGCTTTGCAGTGGCAGGCATGTCATACGACAGGGACTGAATGCCAACCTCCTCGCAGGCGTTTTTCTTGTTGCGCACATACACATGAGAGGCGGGATCAACACCAACCAGAACTACGGCGAGGCAGGGCGCCCGTTTGCCCGCTGCCAGGCGCTGTTGCACGCCCACGGCCACTTCTTCACGTATTTGGGCTGCAATCCGCTTACCGTCAATTATGTTTGCAGTCATCGTTGAGCTGTATTCCTCGAGGCCGGTAGTAGTTAACTGGCGCGGATTTTCTCATGGTTACAGGTGCGCGGCCAAGCAGGTATTTCGTTAAATAGACTCAGACTGTTACCTTTATACGGTTTTGGCCGCTGGCAGGCCGCCTAAACTGCGAGACAACAACTCACCCAGCAGTGATTAACAGAAATTCGTGGCTATTATGTAACCAGTATGATTTTACTGAAAAAAATCCATATTTTTAGTTGACGTCCAAAAATCTCGGCCGTAGTATATGCCGCTCCTTTGGACAGGTCCTAAAGCAACGCAGGTTGCAGAGGGTAAGTTCAAAGGCGGGAGCAATGCGCCCGTAGCTCAATCGGATAGAGCAACGGCCTTCTAAGCCGTAGGTTGCGGGTTCGATTCCTGCCGGGCGTGCCATGTGGCAAGTTGCTTATCCGGAAAAGTTGTAGAAGTAAAAGTCAGGCAGTGGTGGGCGTAGCTCAGTTGGTAGAGCCCCGGATTGTGATTCCGGTGGTCGTGGGTTCAAGCCCCATCGTCCACCCCATTCCTGATGTGTAGTGCGGACGTGGTGAAATTGGTAGACACGCCAGATTTAGGTTCTGGTGCCGAAAGGTGTGGGAGTTCGAGTCTCCCCGTCCGCACCATGTTTGTCTTATACGCTGTGGTGGGCGTAGCTCAGTTGGTAGAGCCCCGGATTGTGATTCCGGTGGTCGTGGGTTCAAGCCCCATCGTCCACCCCATTCCTTGCACGTTGCATGGAAGTCGGCGTCAGAACGACAAACTGCTCCAAGGCGTGGAGTTCGGGTGAATGCTGTTAAGCAGAAATCCTGAAAATCAGGCTGGTTTTTGTATCGCCGTGGTGGGCGTAGCTCAGTTGGTAGAGCCCCGGATTGTGATTCCGGTGGTCGTGGGTTCAAGCCCCATCGTCCACCCCATTCCCCAGGTGTCATGCTGCCGGGAAGGTGATATTTTTTCGCGTAAGGCTATCTGTTGTTAGAAAACTGACCAGTGTAACGGGCAGGCTCCTGCTTTGCCTTCATGTTGCATTTGCGTCATGCGCTGTGGTGGGCGTAGCTCAGTTGGTAGAGCCCCGGATTGTGATTCCGGTGGTCGTGGGTTCAAGCCCCATCGTCCACCCCATTTCCTCTTTTTCGATGTATCCTCCTGTTTTTATTCGTTTTTCTTGATTGAAATCCAAATTCCTTTATGATTATTTCCCAGGGCGAACTCTGCTGCTTCCAATGGTATTCCGCTTGACTATTCGGGGTAACTGGCACAGAATTTCGCGCTTTAGAATTTAGGTTCTGTGGCGTCCGTGCTTGGTCGGGAACAAGTTTGCCCTCGAGCGGGTCTTAACGAAGACGGATTGGTCCGCAGATCGCGATTAAAAAATGCTGCAAGTTTTGTGAGGAATTCCATGCAAGTTTCTGTTGAAGCGACTTCGGGCCTCGAGCGTCAGATGACGATCACAGTTCCGGCCGAGCGTATCGATAATGATGTAGCAACCCGCGTGCAGGATACTGCCCGTCGTGTGCGTATCGATGGCTTTCGCCCGGGCAAGGTGCCGGTCAAAATAGTTCAGAAGCGCTACGGTGCTGGAATTCGCCAGGAAGTGCTGGGTGAAGTGGTCCAGCAGAGCTTCTACGAAGCGGCGCAGCAGGAAAAACTGCAGCCCGCCGGCGGACCGAACATCGAGTTCAAGAACGACAAGGCCGGTGAAGATTTCGAATTCACCGCTACCTTTGAAGTCTATCCGGAAATCACCCTGGCTGACTTCTCCGCGGCAGAAATCAAGAAGCTAAACGCCAGCGTTACCGATGCTGATCTGGAAAAAATGATCGACACCCTGCGCAAGCAGCAGGCTGAGTGGTCTGTTGTTGAGCGTGCAGCTGAAGACGGTGATCAGGTCAAGATCGACTTTGAAGGCTTTATCGATGGCGAAGCCTTCGAGGGCGGCAAAGGCGAAGGCATGGACCTGGTGCTGGGCTCCAACACCATGATCCCCGGTTTCGAAACTGGCCTGATTGGCGCAGTAGCCGGTGACGAAAAAGAGCTGAACGTGACTTTCCCGGCGGATTACCAGGCTGAAAACCTGCAGGGCAAAGAAGCGCTGTTCAAGGTCAAGGTTCAGAGCGTGTCCGCTTCTGAGCTGCCGGAACTGAACGAAGAGTTCTTCGTCAAGTTTGGCCTGGAAGGCAAGACACTGGAAGAGTTCCAGGTTGAGGTTCGCAACAACATGGAACGCGAACTCAAGCAGGCGCTGAAAATGAAGCTCAAAGAGCAGCTTTTCGGCAAACTGATTGAGCTCAATGCCATTGACGTACCGAGCCCGTTGGTTGACAGCGAAATCGACAACCTGCGCAAGCAGGCGGTGCAGCAGTTCGGCGGCGGCAACGCCAACCTTGACCCCAACATGCTGCCCAAAGAGCTGTTCGAAGAGCAGGCCAAGCGCCGCGTAGCGATCGGCCTGCTGGTGCAGGAAGTTATCAAGGCCAACGAACTGAAGGTTGACGAAGACCGCGTTCGCGCCATGGTTGAAGAACAGGCCCAGACTTACCAGGAGCCGCAGCAGGTTATCGACTGGTACTACAGCAACAAGGAAATGCTGAACCAGATCCAGAGCTTGGCAATGGAAGATCAAGTAGTTGATCAGCTGCTCGCATCTGCTACAGTCGTGGAAGTTGAAGCCAGCTACGAAGACGCGATCAAGCCAGCTCAGCCAGAAGCTGAAACTGAGGCGGCGGAAGAAGCCGCAGCCGAATAAGGCTGTTGCAGCGACCGACGCTCTAACGAGTCATGGAAAAACGACAGTTGGCTCATGCTGACTGTCGTTTTTTCGCTTATAAGGCTAAGGAGAGATTTGCATGTCAGATATCTTTACAGGGCAGGCGGGAGCGGGAATCAGCTCCAGTTTGGTACCGATGGTGGTCGAGCAGACTGCGCGCGGAGAAAGGGCCTACGATATCTACTCGCGGCTGCTGAAGGAGCGCGTGATTTTCATGGTAGGCCAGGTCGAAGACCACATGGCCAACCTGATCGTTGCGCAGTTGTTGTTCCTTGAAGCTGAAAACCCGGAAAAGGATATCCATCTTTATATCAATTCGCCGGGTGGCTCTGTCACCGCGGGTCTGGCGATCTATGACACCATGCGTTTCATCAAGCCCGATGTCAGCACCATGTGCATCGGTCAGGCGGCAAGTATGGGTGCATTCCTGCTGGCCGGTGGGGCCGAAGGCAAGCGTTTTGCGCTGCCGAACTCCCGCGTGATGATTCACCAGCCGCTGGGCGGTTACCAGGGGCAGGCGACCGACATTGAGATTCACACCCGTGAAATTCTGTCGATCCGCCAGAAACTGAACGAAATTCTGGCTTTCCACACCGGTCAGGATCTCGAAACTCTTGCACGTGATACCGATCGAGACAACTTCATGGACCCTCATGCGGCCAAGGCATACGGCCTCATTGATGAAGTGCTGGATCGTCGCGTAATCGAAGGCTGATCACGTAAACGCCACATTATAATTGGCATCCCGGGTTGAAATTGTACCGAGATGCCATTATCAATTAAGTTTACGCGATCGCACTGTTGAGGTAGTCGAATGTCCGACGAAATTAAAGGTAAAGGCGGAGAAGGCAGCAAGCTGTTCTGTTCGTTCTGCGGCAAAAGCCAGGACGAAGTGCGCAAGCTGATTGCCGGTCCATCCGTTTTTATCTGCGATGAATGTGTCGATCTGTGCAACGACATCATTCGAGAAGAGATCCAGGAAATCGAGAGTCAGGAGCAGAGCGATCGCCTGCCGATTCCCGCTGAGATCAAGAAAACGCTTGATGAGTATGTGATCGGTCAGGAGCAGGCCAAAAAGGTTCTGTCTGTCGCCGTCTATAACCATTACAAGCGTTTGCGCTTCAAAGAGCGTCGCGAGCAGGGGGTCGAGCTTGGCAAGAGCAACATTCTTCTGATCGGCCCCACTGGTAGCGGTAAAACGCTGCTGGCCCAGACGCTCGCGCGCATGCTCAACGTCCCCTTCACCATCGCCGATGCCACCACGCTGACAGAAGCGGGCTACGTGGGTGAAGACGTCGAAAACATCATCCAGAAACTGCTGCAGAAGTGCGACTACGATGTCGAAAAAGCGCAGTTGGGTATTGTTTATATCGACGAGATCGACAAGATTTCACGCAAGTCTGACAACCCGTCGATTACCCGCGATGTCTCGGGTGAAGGCGTGCAGCAGGCACTGCTGAAATTGATCGAGGGTACGGTCGCTTCTGTTCCGCCCCAGGGTGGTCGCAAGCATCCGCAGCAGGAATTCCTGCAGGTCGATACATCCAATATCCTGTTTATCTGTGGCGGCGCCTTTGCCGGCATGGAGCAGATCATCCGCGCCCGCTCTGAGAAGAGCTCTATTGGCTTTAGCGCCAGTGTGAAGGGCAAGGACGACGGCAAGTCCATGAGCAAGATTCTGGCCGGTATCGAGGCTGAAGACCTGGTGAAATTTGGTCTGATTCCCGAATTTGTCGGCCGTCTGCCCATGATTGCCGTACTGGCTGAACTGGATGAAGAAGCGCTGATCACCATTCTTACCGAACCGAAGAACAGCCTGACCAAGCAATATGCGGCGCTGTTCGAAATGGAAGGTGCAGAGGTTGATTTCCGCAAGGATGCGCTGCGCGCGGTTGCACGCAAGGCGCTGGATCGCCGTACCGGTGCCCGTGGCCTGCGCTCGATTCTGGAAGCGGTCTTGCTGGAAACCATGTATCAGCTGCCGTCGATGGAAAATGTCACCAAGGTCGTGATCGACGAGGGTGTCATTGAGGGCGAATCCGAACCGCTGCTGATCTATGAAACTCCCGAGAAGGCCAAGGCCGCCTCGGAAGACTGATCTGTGGTGTGCAAAGCACGCTGTATGTAAAGAGCCCGTGTCTCTAATGACATAAGGGTTTAAAAAAAGGGACGCTACGGCGTCCCTTTTTCATTCCGGGTGTTTGACTCACCCGGCACTCATTTCAGCGAACGGTTCCGCATGTTTGAGCTTTACGCCTTTGATCTTTGCGCCGCTGGACCCCGGCCCCAGTCATCGGGCACCACGAAACCGCGTCCCGTTTCGCCCCAGCAGGGCGTGCCGTCGATCGACAGCTGGGATAGCTGCGCTACCAGAACGGGCCCTGGGCGCTGCTGCAGCGCCTCACGCAGGCCGTTCCAGTCCAGGGCCTGATCATCTGTGAGCCGTGCAGGGGACAGCCAGCGCAGTTTCGGAAGGATGGCATAGCGCTGCTCGAAGCTGTCCTGCAGCCGTGCAAGCTCGCTCAGCGGCAGCCACCAGCCGCGCAGATGCCCGGGGCTGATATCGCCGTGCTGTGCGGTGCTGTGAATATCCACCCCGGCGCGGTAAAACAGATAACCAGGCATCAGCAGGCGCGCTTGCGGGGCGGCAATGCCAAGACGGTCGAGGCATTCCCGACCGGCCGGATGCGCAGCAAGCACAAGCTGATGCTGCTGCAGGCGCTGCCACTTGATATCCAGGCGATCCCGCCGCCCGGGGCCGACATAGTGATGCAGAGCGCTGCCATCCCCGCAGCAGAGGTAAAACTTAACCGCGGTTTCTAGATGGAACCACCGGCCCGCGCAGCGATACAGAAAGTCGAATTCCCCGGCCGTAATGTTGTCGAGTACGCACTGTATGTTGCGATGCACCGGTTCGGGTGCCAGAGCCGCCTCAAGCAAGGCAGCAACCAGGTCTTCGTAGTAAAGCCCAAGGCGGCGTCGTTCAGGAGCCTCAGCGGGCACTATATCGGCTACGGGATGCGCTAGCAGCGTGGCGAAAAAGGGGACTGCCGCGCGCATCAGCGACGGTGCCGCAAGTGCCCACAATAGATCGCGCCGCAGGTCACAGGGTTCGCTTAATAGCTGTATTTGAAGCCTTTGTTGCGCATGGCTTATGGCTGGCAGGTTCACAAGAACAATAAACTCACTTAAAGTAGCTTCCATCCATGCTTCGTAATTCTCATTTTGCGCAACGATGCGCAGCAAAAGGTCCGCCCAATGACGTTTGTACAGAGACGCTCCGACAATACCAAGCCGATCAGCGAGCGGGATCGCCATCCCATGGTGTCCGATACCGACATCAACTACATCCTGGTCAGTGGCGCCCACCTGTCACTTACCAAGCTCAAGCGCGCCAAGAGTTTTGATACAAGACTGTACCATTTTGCAGAGATCGGCGTGTTCCTCGAAGTTTCCCTGTCGCGCGGCGCTGGCATCACCGACGATACTCGAGAGCAGCTGCAGCAGATTCACAAGGAAGCGGTTCATCTGCACATGGCTGCCAACAAGGCTGATCATGTCCGTACCACTGACTGAGACCGAACCGCTGCAGCAGGACGCTGTCACAGACGCGGCGCCCACATCCCAGGAGCAGCCGGCTGAGACAGGTCAGGATGAGGTGTCCGCATTCGATGCCAAGGCCTTTCTTGCGCGTTTGACGTCAAGGCCTGGCGTCTATCAGATGTACGCGCTCAATGGCGACATTCTTTATGTCGGCAAGGCCAAGAATCTGAAGAAAAGGGTGGGCAGCTACTTTCGCGCTAAAGGCCTTGCGCCCAAGACGGCGGCGCTTGTGACGCGTATTGCGCATATTGAAGTGACGGTTACCAACAGCGAAACCGAAGCACTGTTGCTGGAACAGAACCTGATCAAGGAGCAGCGACCGCCCTACAATATCCTGCTGCGGGACGACAAGTCCTACCCCTATATCTTTATTTCAGACCGGGATGCCTACCCGGCAGTCCGCTTTCATCGCGGCGCACGTCGGGCCAAGGGCAGCTACTTCGGGCCTTTCCCCAGCGGCACGGCGGTACGCGAAAGCCTGAATCTGTTGCAGAAGCTGTTCCGTATCCGCCCCTGTGAAGACAGCTTCTTTCGCAATCGCAGCCGCCCGTGCCTGCAGTACCAGATTCAGCGCTGTAGCGGCCCCTGCGTGGGGCTGATCTCGGAACAGGCCTACGCCGATGACTTGCGCCATGCCAGCATGTTCCTTGAGGGCAAGAGCAATGCCGTCATGCAGGAGCTCGCTGCACAGATGGAAACGGCCGCGGCACAGCTCGATTTTGAGCAGGCGGCACAGCTGCGCGACCAGCTCAGCAACCTGCAGCAAGTCCAGGAGCAGCAGTATGTTAGCGGTTTTGAGGGTAATGCCGATGTCATTGGCTGTGCACTGAAGCACGGCGGCGTTGGTATTCACATGCTGTATGTCCGCGGCGGCCGCATTATTGGCAGCAAGGTCTTCCACCCGAAGGTTTCTGTGGAGGACTCGGAGGCGGACGTACTGTCTGCCTTTGTGGCGCAATGGTATCTGGGCGCCAGCCGTGAAATTCCCGACCAGGTCATCTTGCCCCAGGCATTAAACGACCAGGATGCGCTGGAGCAAGCGCTGAGCCAGCGCCGTGGCCGCAAGGTCGTTCTGCAGCATAGTGTGCGCGGCGACAAGGCCGGCTGGCAGCGCCTCGCCCAAACCAATGCCGAGCAGCAGCTGAGCAGCCATATGGCGAGCAAGCAGAATGTCTATAACCGTTTTCTCGCGTTGCAGGAGGCGCTGGGACTGGACGGCATACCGCACCGCCTGGAGTGCTTTGACATCAGTCACAGCTCCGGCGAGGCGACGGTGGCGTCCTGCGTGGTATTTGATCGCAACGGCCCACTGAAAACGGACTATCGCCATTTCAATATCGACGACATTACCGCCGGAGACGATTATGCCGCCATGCGCCAGGCCTTGCAGCGGCGCTATACACGCCTGAAAAAAGGCGAGGGCAAGCTACCGGACATATTGCTGATCGACGGCGGCAAGGGACAGGTCAGCCAGGCACGCGACGTACTGGAAGAATTGCAGATCACCGACGTTCTTATCGTCGGGGTCGCCAAGGGGCCAAGCCGGCGGGCAGGTCTCGAAACCCTGGTGCTGGCGCAAAGTGGTGAGGAAATCACCCTGTCCGGCGATGCACCGGCGCTGCATCTTATTCAGCACATACGCGATGAGGCGCACCGCTTTGCTATCACCGGGCACCGGGCCCGCCGCGGCAAGGCACGCAAAACATCACGGCTTGAAAGTATTGATGGCATTGGGCCCAAGCGGCGACGTGAACTGCTGCGCCATTTTGGCGGATTGCAGGAGATAGAGCGGGCGAGTGTTGAAGAAATTGCAAAAGTCTCTACCATAAGCCGCAAAATCGCGGAAGATATCTATTTCGCACTTCATCCGGATCCATGACTCTTTGGAGAGCCTCTGGCAGGTATGCTGTTTTCCATGAAAATTCCTAATATCTTGACCCTGCTACGGATCCTGCTGATACCGGTATTCGTATTTTTCTATTATCTGCCCGAAACGTGGGCACCGATGACGGCCGCGGTTATTTTTGGTGTCGCGGCCTTGACCGACTGGTTTGACGGCTATCTGGCGCGCAAACTGAACCAGTCATCTCCCTTTGGTGCCTTTCTCGACCCGGTGGCCGACAAGTTGATGGTTGCAGTCGCCCTGGTGGTGCTGGTCGAAACGTTCAGTGAAGTCTGGGTGACCATACCGGCGGCCGTGATTATCGGACGCGAAATCGTGATATCCGCGCTGCGCGAATGGATGGCTGAACTGGGCGAGCGGGCCAGCGTGTCGGTTTCGGGCCTGGGCAAGATCAAAACCACGTTACAGATGGTATCCATTCTGCTGCTGGTTGCCTTTGCGCCTTACTCCACCTTATCCTGGATCGGTATAGCCGCCCTTTATGGCGCGGGTCTGCTCACTTTCTGGTCAATGGTGCTCTACCTCAAGGCCGCTTGGCCACTGCTGGGAGAGGATCTGTAAGTGTTTAATCTTTAAGAAAAATATTTTGTGTTTCAGTGTTGACACAAAAGCGCAGGTCTCTATAATACGCACCACTTACAGAGCAGGCGGGAATAGCTCAGTTGGTAGAGCACGACCTTGCCAAGGTCGGGGTCGCGAGTTCGAGTCTCGTTTCCCGCTCCAATCTTTACATCCTGATGCATTCAGATGTTAAGAGCCCTGTAAGACGCTATCCGAGGCTGGATGGCAGAGTGGTCATGCAGCGGACTGCAACTCCGTGTACGCCGGTTCGATTCCGACTCCAGCCTCCATTTTTCGCCCGGGTGGTGAAATTGGTAGACACAAGGGACTTAAAATCCCTCGCTGGCAACAGCGTACCGGTTCGATTCCGGTCCCGGGCACCAGTTTAAAAGCACTCAGCAGCGTTCGCATAAAGCACAGTTAAGCTCATCTCTTCTCGCTACACTTTCTTACTCTTCTCCCGCAGTTCGCAGGCTAAACTTTCCTTAAACAACCTCAACACCTTCGCCACTGCAGCTGAAATGTTGAGCTTTCAAGACGCTGCCGCGAGTTTGCACGTCACCCCTTCGGCAGTCAGCCATCAGATTCGCAATCTAGAGTCGTTGCTTGGTTATCCCTTGTTTGAACGCCTGGACAAGAGCATTCGATTGACAAAAAGAGGGAGTCAGCTCTATTCGGAAATTCGTGACCCGTTGAAGCAGATTCACCAAGCCAGCCATAACGCGTTGCGAGGATCACAAGACAACTCTCTGGCGTTATCGGTGCCACCGGTGCTCGCCACCCGATGGCTGCTGCCACGGTTGAAGAACTTTCATGCTCAACACCCGGAGATAAACCTATCGGTGATTGCTACTCCGGACTTGGTGGATTTTCGCAGCGACCGTTTTGACGCAGCTATCAGGATGGGAAACGGACGTTGGCCCGATACGGTATCGAAGCGGTTATTTGCAAAGCGAATAGTGGCTGTTTGCCACCCAGAGTTGCTGACAAGGAACGGGGGAACCTTTACTGTCGAAGAACTGTTATCCCAACCCCTCATACATAACGCCTCGATGAGTGGCCTGTGGCAGGAGTGGTTCAACTCAGCTGGTGTTGCGCTTACCGGAGCTTTGTCCGGCATTGAAGTTCCAAGTTCCGCGCAGGTGTTGGAAGCAATTGATGTGGGGGAAGCGATCGGTCTGCTCGATCTGAGCTTTATCCGCAATGACCTTGAAATAGGGCGGTTGGCTCGAAACAGCGACCATCTGCTATTTGCAGACGACGGCTACTTTCTAACTTACCCCGAAGTTATAAGCGGACGGGCTGCGCTGCAGCAATTCGAGCAGTGGGTTTTTTCAGAAGTTGAAATCGATTAGGATTCAATTTCAGACACCTCCTGAAAAGTTCGCCATGCCAGCATAGACGCAGGCTCCTTCATTGGCTTTCAGCGGGCTCTATGGGGCGCACAAGCGGTCGGTCAATGTTCTTCTGAGAGTCCCCTATGGGGCGGAAGCTGCCACTGGCGAACTTCACATTAGAAAGCGCTAGCAGTCCGCAATGGGGGCCAAACGCAATCGATCAGGCCCGGCGTGGCGCACCAGCTATGTTCTTTTGCCAAAGCTTAGGCACCGTAGATTACGGTCAACCAAGGCTTAGGAGAGTTGTTCGATAGCCTCATTACCAGAACTCGCTTTGCTTCTACTGGTCATATTTTTTTTGAGGAATTGCAAAACATGTTACTGGATCCAACTTATCCGACGAAAAATAGCCAGGCCGAGCAAACCTTCTCAACGGTCTCGACGTTAGACGAGCTCGCAAAAACAGCCAGCTACTCGCTGATGGATACACTAACCTGTGATCCCGAAGCGACAGCAGATGGAGTAGATCACGCGCCACGACAAGTCTTTCGGGGACACTATGTTCCGGTTCAACCCACACCCATCGGCGATCCCGAGTACGTCGCGCACAGTAAAGGTCTGTTTGACGAACTGGGCCTTGCCGACAGCATGGCGGAATCAGCGGGTTTTGTACGGATGTTCAGCGGAGACCTTTCGCAGGTCCCGGCGCCACTGCGCAAAGTGGGTTGGGCCACTGGCTATGCGCTCTCCATCTTCGGCACCGAATACTCTCAGCAGTGCCCGTTTAAGACGGGTAACGGTTATGGCGATGGTCGTGCTATTTCCGTTCTTGAGGCGATCATCAATGGTAGACGCTGGGAAATGCAGCTCAAAGGCGGCGGTCGCACACCCTATTGCCGCGGCGCTGATGGTCGCGCTGTTTTGCGTTCAAGTGCCCGGGAGTTCCTGGCTCAGGAGTACATGCACGCACTGGGCGTACCGACTTCACGATCATTGAGTTTATACGTATCGAAAACAGAGCGGGTCCGGCGGCCTTGGTACTCCGAGGGTTCAACCTCACAAGATCCCGACCTCCTGGTGGAGGAACCCGTTGCGATCTCGACACGTGTTGCTTCGTCGTTCCTTCGGGTTGGCCAGATCGAGCTCTTCGCTCGCCGTGCCCGCAAGAGGGAACACCCCTCAGCTCTGGAGGAACTCGAACAGATCGTCCTGCATTTAATCGATCGTGAGTACGCCGAAGCCATCGACGGCCAACTCAGCACTACCGAGAAAGTCGTTTTGCTTGCCCATGAATTCCGTACCCGCTTAGCTTTGCTGGTCGCGAACTGGATCCGTGTCGGCTACTGTCAGGGCAATTTCAACAGTGACAATTGCGCTGCTGGCGGCTTCACGCTGGATTTTGGTCCGTTCGGCTTCTGTGAAGCCTTCGACCCGTTCTTCCAGCCATGGACCGGCGGGGGGCAACACTTCGCATTTTTGAATCAGCCTGCGGCAGCGGAGCGTAATTTCGCCATGTTTTGTGCGGCATTGCAGCCGCTTTTGGCCTCAAACAGGGAGGCATCGCAACAGCTCGACACCATTCGCAATGGCTTTGTGGCAGTCATGCAAAAGGAACTGGAAAACATGTGGGCAGCAAAACTTGGACTTGAGAGGTTTGCCCCATCGCTGTTCAGTGAACTAGTAAACCTGATGGTGCAAACGCCCGTTGACTACACGATCTTCTTCCGCGAGCTCTCGTCGGTTCCCGATGACATAAAACCACTTAAAAAAAGTTTCTACAGACATACAGATGAAGAAACGGACCAGCGTTGGTTCGAGTGGCTGGTTAAATGGAAATCACTCATAACGAACCGAAACGATGCAAATAACGAGCAGAGCCGGTTGATCGCCGGTGTTTCCAAGCAAATGAAATGTGTTAATCCTAAATACAGTTTACGAGAGTGGTTACTTGCACCTGCTTATAAACGTGCAGCCAGGGGAGATTACGATTCAATCAGAGAGCTACAGGCAGTGATGACCCAGCCTTACGCTGAGCAGTCGAAGGCGGTGGAAGATAACTACTATCGATTGAAACCGCCGGAGTACTGCGATCTCGGTGGAGTGTCGCACATGAGCTGTTCCTCATAATTCTTCGCGATTAAGTTTAATCCAACTCCTTATTTTCAAGCGATTCCGCTTGCCCGGTCGGCACCCAAGCGTCTATTGAGAAAAGCAGGGGCAGAGAACAAATTTCTTGGTGAGTTCATGACTCCACTAGCTCAAGCGACAAGCGACAAGCGACAAGCGCCTGAAGCATACCGCGGGAAAAATCCGTCATAAACTGGCATTCAACCTAGGAGGTATCGTCTTAACGTGTGGACATATATCCCTACCGCTCAAGTCTTTAAGCAGGAATGGTAATAGATCCAGAATGGGGAGCGAAGTAAGGGATTCGGCCCTTCCCCGTTCTCACTCCTTGAGTCGGGTCAGCCCTTAAGTCGGATCAACACGGCCTCTGCGACGGCAGTCGACGAGGCGGGGTTTTGGCCGGTGATCAGCACACCATCCTGGACACAGTGAGGTGTCCAGTCAGGACCCTGGCTGTAAAGCCCGCCCCGGTTCTTCAGTTCATCTTCCAGCAAGAAAGGCACCACCTCGGTCAGTCCAACAGCGGCTTCTTCGGTATTAGTAAAACCGGTGACCTGCTTGCCGTTAAACAGCGACTCTCCCTGTGCGTCTTTAGCATTCAGCAGTACGCTGGGGGCGTGACAGACGGCGGAGATCGGTTTGTTCTGCCGAGCGAAGGCTTCGATCAATCGAATCGAATCGGCGTCAGTGGTTAAATCCCATAGGGGACCATGGCCTCCAGGGTAGAAAATGACCTCGTAATCATCCGCGGAGACCTCTGCTAGCCGTAGCGTTGCAGCCAGTTTTTTCTGAAGCTCGCTATCCGCATCAAAGCGACGTGTGGCATCGGTCTGGAAATCCTCCAGAGTGCTTTTAGGGTCAACCGGAGGTTGTCCGCCCGCCGGTGACGCCAGGGTGATATGGCTCCCGGCATCAGCAAAGGTGTAATAGGGGGCCGCAAACTCTTCAACCCAGAAGCCGGTCTTTTCGCCGGTATTACCGAGCGCGTCGTGCGAGCTCAAAACGAATAGGATGTTCATGGTATTTTTCCTTGTAAAAAACCGCCTGCCTTGAGTCAGAGTGTAGATCGACCGGAGTCAGACACGTCGGCCGTTATTGAGGGTGCGTTTATAACCTGACCAGCATCTTGCCGGTATTCTTACCTTCAAGCAGGCCAATAAACGCTGCTGGAGCCTGCTCTATGCCGTTAAAAACGGTCTCCTTCCAGCTGACTTTTCCTTGCTGAATCCACTGCACCATTTGCTCGACAAACGCGGGGTAGCCATTCCAGTGGTCAAACACAATAAAGCCCTGCATCTTCAGTTTTTTGATGACAATCTGTGACAGGTTTGCAGGCCCCGGTTGGGGTGTTGTCGCATTGTACTGATCGATCATGCCGCAGACGGCTATGCGGCCATTGACGTTCATCAGATTGAGGACCGTTTCCAGATGCGCGCCACCCACATTTTCAAAATAGACGTCGATGCCTTCGGGGCACGCGGTAGCAATATCCTGTTGCAGGTCGTCGCTGGTTTTGTAATTGACCACGGCATCAGCGCCCAGCTCCTCCATGAGGTAGCGGGCTTTGGCTTCAGAGCCGACACTGCCAGCAACATAGCAGCCTTTCAGTTTGGCGATTTGACAAACAATGGCCCCCACCGCTCCCGATGCCGCCGAGACAAACACGCGATCGCTGGGTTTAAGCTCTGCAATTTTCGTCAGCCCGGTAAAGGCCGTCACCCCCGGCATCCCCAGCACCCCTAAAAACGCTTGTTCAGCAATTCCGGTCTCTGGCAGCACCTGCAGATCTTCACCGGTTGTGGTGAAATACTGGCGCCAGCCATTCATGCTGGAGACTTTGCTGCCGACGGCAAACACGGGGTTGTTGGATTCGACCACTTCGCCAATGGCGCCACCCTCGAGGACGTTATTGAGGGCAAAGGGCGGGATGTAGCTGTCGCGCTCAATCATGCGACCACGCATATAAGGATCGACCGACATCCACCGGTTTTTAACCAGTACTTCGCCATCTTTCAACATGGCAATAGGGGTCGAAACGAGACTGAAATCTTCGGCGACAGGTAGGCCCACGGGACGGTGTTTAAGGTGGATCTGTTGGTTTTCTTCGATGTACATAGCGAGGCCTGTGGTAAAGCGTTGTCAGTTATCAGGCCAGTAGTTTATTCTGCTATTTACAATGCATCTAATGCATTTCGAGTATGGTTGTTATGATTATTAGTCATTCAACAAGAGCGTTACAACCTAGAATCTAACTAGCCTGTCTTCTGCTGATCTGAATCTACTGCCGGTTTTTCAGGTGCTGTTGGAAGAGCGAAATGTCACCCGTGCTGCCGGGCGTTTGAATTTAAACCAGCCTGCCATTAGCCGTAACTTGGCTCGGTTGCGTCAGCTGTTTAACGATCCCCTGTTTACACGTACGCCTAAGGGCTTGGCCCCGACTCCACGGGCGCAAGCTCTGGCGCTTCACTTGCAGCAGTCAGTTGCTCGGCTAATTGCGCGGTGCAACATCGATCGCCCACAGATGGGCGGCCACCAGGCCCCGCCAAGGGCTAAAATCTGCCAGCCAACTTTTTGTATGCGCCTCACTCGGCTTGTGGGGCATTGCCAGCAATTGCGCGAGGCCACGCTGTACTGCAACGTCGCCGTGCAGAGACGCATCCAGCCAGCCGTAGCCGCGCATCAGTGCGTAATTCACCGTCCAGGGACCGATACCATGCAACTGCAAGAGCTCAGCGCCAAGCGCCTCGACATTGCAGCTTTCATTCTCCAGCTGCAACCCGTCCGAACCAAGCGCGTCACAGAGCACTCGAAAAGTGCGCGTTTTGCTCATCGAAAGCCCTGCCGCACGCAGACTACTGTCGTCAAGCTGGCTGATTTGATGTGCATTCGGGTAGCACCAGAGGCCACTGGAGTGCCGTGCGCCGGCCGCCCGTATCAGGCGCCGACGAATGCTGATCGCTGCATGCACACTGATCTGCTGCCCAATTATCGCCCAGCTGAGCGCCTCGAATGGAGTCGCCACCAGCGGTATGCGCAGCCCTGGCAGGCGCTGTATCAAAACGCCAAGCTGCGGGTGCTGCCGGTATTGCCGCTCAAATTCCTCTATTGGCTGAGTCAGGCCAAGCATGCTGCGCACCCTGCGCTCAAGCAAGGCTGCAACAGGCGCCGGATGGTTACAGTCGCCGTCAATGTCGAGTCGAACCTCGGCTTGATACTCATCAAACACAATCGTCAGGCAGGCCGGGTAACCGTCCCAGCTCAGGCCCTTGGTGAGGCTGCAGGGCGTCACGCGCTCGGCCACTTCCTCATGATCGCGCCGATGAAATGCCATGAAGTCAGACCGGCAATACTGGGCTGGCAGCGGGATGCTAGCGCGCACAACCCCGGTGGGGGCTTGATCAGCATTTGATATTCCGCTGCCTGAGTGGGCGTTCATTTTACGGCCGGGGGCTCGGGCAGGCTCTCATGTTCGCTGTGCAGCAATGCCTGCTTGCGTTCAATACCCCAGCGATAGCCGGACAACCCGCCATCGCTGCGAACCACGCGATGGCAGGGAATGGCAACGGCGAGGGCATTAGCGGCGCAGGCGCCGGCAACCGCGCGGACCGCCTTGGGTGAGCCGATACGCTCGGCGAGCTCGGCGTAACTTAGCGTTTGCCCCGGTGGTATATCCCGCAGCGCAAGCCATACCCGTTGCTGAAAGGCCGTGCCTCGAATATCCAGTGGCAGATCCAGACCGCTGGCCGGATGATCCACGAAGCCGGCCACCAGCGCGACACGCTGCATGTAGGCCGCATCGCCCGGCACCAGCCGAGCCCTGGAAAAACGTTGTTGCAGATCCTGCAGCAGCGCATTCGGGTCGTCCCCGAGCAAAATGGCGCAGATGCCCAGCTCACTTTGTGCCACGAGGACAGCACCGAGGGAGCAGTCCCCAACGGCAAACTGAATCTGCATGTTGGCGCCTGCCGCGCGGTAAAGTCCGGGAGTCATGCCAAGTACCTGGGTCGATTCTGCATAAAAGCGGCCACTGGAGCCGTAACCGGCATCGTTAAACGCATCGGTGATCGTATCCGCCTGGTCCAGTGCATCACGAAGACGCCGGGCCTGCCGGGCTTTGGCGTACTGGTGGGGTGTAAGCCCGGTGAATTGCTTGAACACGCGGTGCAGGTGATATCGACTGAGTCCTGCGCTCGCGGCGAGTTCGGCCAGCGTCGGAAGCTGTGGCGCCGCGTCGATCATTCGACACAGCGCGGCAATCTTTGCGCGCTGCTGCGTGCCTGCCGAGGCTTGATCGGGCCGGCAGCGCTTGCAGGGCCGGAACCCGGCCCGCTGCGCCTCCTGCGCGGTATTAAAAAAGTCGACATTTTCTGGCCGGGCGGCTCGCGACGGGCAGCTGGGCCGGCAATAGACACCGGTGGTCTTTACGCCATAGACAAACTCACCGTCCGCGTCAGGATCGCGCCGCAGCACGGCGCTCCAGCGCGCATCTGCGCAGGAGGCCTGACTTTGCTGCTCTGGTTGCTGAGCTTGTTTGCCTGCTGCAGTCATGGATCTGCTGCTCCGGATTCATCACGCTGTTGTGTTCGGTCTCCACTGTAGCGGGGCGGGGCCCACAGGTCACTCCGACTCTTGCTGTTGAATTCCACGAGTTAAAAAACGATCACATTTTACGCAGGGTCATCCGCGATCGTGCCGGCCGGCGGGATTTTTCGCTTTCGCTGTTGACCCCTGAAGGCATTGCTGTATTATGCAGCGCCTTGAGGCTGGATGGCAGAGTGGTCATGCAGCGGACTGCAACTCCGTGTACGCCGGTTCGATTCCGACTCCAGCCTCCATTATTTCCCCTTTCTGCTCCTCTATTTGTCATCTTCCGGCGACGGTGTCGCTGCTTTAGGTTATCCTGCTGTTTTCATTGGCTCTATTGCACGATTACACGCGTCGGTCGCAATTGATACTCATGAATTACAATACGTATTATGTATCATTAATATGAAACCAGGTTCCGATACACGCCAAAAAGTGTTTGTGGCGGCTGATCAGCTGCTTGAGCAGGGTCTGCGCCCGACGCAACAGAATGTGCGCGAACTGATCGGCAGCGGCAGTCTGACGACGATCAACAAGGCTCTGGGTGACTGGTGGAAGTCGCTGGGCGAGCGCATTACGCGGCGCAACCAGCACCCCGAAGTACCGGAGGCGGTTCTGCTTAGCGCCGGCAAGCTGTGGGATCAGGCACTGGGCTATGCTGAGCAACGCTTTCTCGAACAGCGCACCCAGCTGGAACAACAGCATCGCGAAAACCTGGAGAAAATCCGCCAGGATGACCTTGCCGTGAGTTCCGACCTGCGCCAGCTGCAGGAACAGAATGCCAGGTTGCTGGAGCGCAACGAGCAGCTATCCGTGCAATTGGAGACCAGCCAGGCGGAGCGTCTGCGCCAGGAAGAGCGCTTGATTCGCCTGGGATCCGAGAATGAAGATCAGGCCCGTCAGCTCAAGCAGCAGGCGCTGCTGCAAGCGCGAGACTCGGGCAGCGCCGATACAGAACAGCTACTTGACCTGCGTGTGCGCCTGAAGATTCAGGAAGAGGACGGCAAGCGCCTGCAGCGCAGCAATGATACGCTGGCGCAGGAAAATGCCAGACTGCGCCAACAGCTACAGGAGCAGGAACGCAGCCTGATGGCGCGCGTCCACCAGCTTGAACTTGAGCTTGCACGTCGTGAAAGCAAGACGCTGTCACGCGGTTAAATGCTTTGTACAATGCAGGGTATTGACGCTTTGGTGCCTTGCCTTGCCTGATTCATTTCTGATGCTGCTGTACGGGTATAAAAATGGATATAACACTCGAAGATGATGCCGATTACGCCACGATTGTGGATGCCTTGCGACGCTGTGGCGCCGAGGATGCCGTATGCTGCGGCACGGAACTATTGTTTAATAGCGCCAAGCAGGCACTGGTACAGGAAAAGCTGTCTGGTGTGACACTGCAGTTACTTGATTCCGACGGCTATGCGATACGCCAGGTAACGAGCCGCCGGCGCGCCAATCAGCCAGCCGTGCCGGACCGGCTCAATGACCGGCAGATCACGGTCATACGGGCGCTGGAAAAAGTACTGCGCCACTGCCAGAAAGAGGGCATTCAGCTGATCGGTTACAGTGATGAACTGGTCGCGTTGCCGGCCCAGATCAGGCCCGAAGCCATGGCTTCTTCCTGTGCGCTGGATGTAGAGACCTATGGAGCTTATCGGGGGGCTGAGGCAGTGACGCCAGATGCGGGCCCCCTTATTAACGATGTATTACCTTAGGTATACGTAGTTAAATACTGATTTATAAGGAATAATATGGGCCCTATACGTGTACTGCTTGCTGACGACCACCCCGTTGTCCGCGACGGTTTCCAGCGCATCCTGGAGTCCGACGAGCGTATCCAGATTATCGCCAGTGCGAGCAGCGGTCACGAGGCCTTTGAGCAGTTTCGCGCCGTTAAGCCGGATATCGTGGTTCTGGATCTCACCATGCCAAGCCAGGAGGGCGCACCCGACAACTCCTCCATCAGTGGCGGCATGGAGGCCATCAGGCGGATTCTTGCCCATGACTCCCGTGCCAAGGTACTGGTATTGTCCAGTTGCGAAACCAAACCCTACCCAAGTCAGGTCATTGGTGCCGGCGTTAAGGGCTACCTGACCAAGCGCTGCGCACCGGCAGAACTGATCGATGCAGTGGTTCGAGTGAACCTGGGGGAGCGCTATTTTTCGCCGTCGATCCAGGACCAGCTGGATGATTCAGCAGGGGACAGCTCGCCGGTAAATCAGCTCAGTTCCCGCGAGCTGCAGATTTTTGTCATGCTCGCCAGCGGGCATTCGGTGTCCCAGATTGCCGAAGAAGTTTTCCTCAGCCCCAAGACGGTGCATGCCCACCGCTCCAATATCAAGCGCAAACTCAACCTCAAGGCCAATGCCGAAATTGTGCACATGGCAATGCGACACGGCCTGATCGACCCTTAACAGGGTATTGAACGGCCTCATCGAGGCAGGCGAGGGTGCCGGCACCTTGATGCCAGTCGCGCAGCTCGCGACGACCGGGTCCATACTGTGACTGTAACCTTTGGCTAAGGAGTTGCCATGCGACAAATGGAAACCTCCAGTGAGCTTCTGCTCGAAACCAGTTTTATCTGGCACGAAATTAACGTCGGAGACCTGATCCGGCTTGAAGCCGATCTGGAGGTCGATGGTGTACCGCAGCTCAGGTCCGCCTCGCAATATGAGGTATTGGCCAAGCTTTCCCCGGCGCCCAGCCACCAGGTTTTTGTAGTGCAGTCCGATATCACCGCAGAGCTGGTACAGGTGTACCCCTTTCTGATCAGCAGCTACGACAACCGCACATCGCCAACCTGCCTCATGTAAAGTTACGTTATCGCTCTGTAACCGCCGCCCTGCTGCGCTGGCGCATATGAAAGCGTCGCACGGGCGCAGCAGTGCATCCTGCCGTGCATGCTAATGTGTCGTCTGTTTATTTCCCCGTTTTAAATTCGTCATATTAATACCGGATGGAGCCCATGACAGACGCAGCCTTCAGCCTTGTTAAGCAGTATTACCAGGCCTTTAACGCCGGCGACATGCCCGCCTTTCTGGACTTGCTGACCGAAGACGTTGTACACGACATCAATCAGGGCGGCAGAGAGATTGGCAAAGAGGCCTTTGCTGCGTTCATGTCCCGCATGAACGAATGTTACGAAGAGAAGCTGGTTGATATCGAGGTTATGGTCAGTGCCGATGGCCAGCGCGCGGCGGCCGAATTTGTCGTACTGGGGCGTTACCTCAAGAGCGATGAGGGCCTGCCGCCCGCCACCGGGCAACAGTACCGCCTGCCCGCCGGCGCCTTCTTTGAATTGCGCGAGGGAAAAGTGGCGCGCATCACTAATTATTACAACCTCAATGACTGGCTGGAGCAGGTTGGCGCGGCGGTTTAACTTTCTGTCAGGCACTGCATCCTTGCGTTCGTCGTCCTGAGGCCCTATAAACTGTGCCTCAGTACGGGCGACGCACCTCGCGAGCGCTCTAATACAGGGAGCGTTGCATCCGCTTGACCCCCACGATCTCTCCGCCGTTGCTTGTTCGGCTGTTTGCACGACAGCTGGGCTGTCATTGGACACGCCTGACAGTGGATTCCGACGGGCTGCATGTCTGCCTCGCGGATGCCCCTGCACAGTTAATTCCCTGGTCAGATCTGGCCGTGGACCCGCGCCTGCACACCGGCACACTGTTCCACCGTCTTGCAATGCCTGACGCTGAAGCCGAAGACGGCGCGCCTGGGCCCGCGATGCCCATGCTGGGCTGGATCGGACGCTGGCACCGCCACTTCTGGCGTGCGTTCGGCCAGCAGTTGCACCAGCAGCACACTCCCGACTTCGCACAGCAGCTGCAACGCATCGAAGCCAATGTCAGGCGCGCCTATGTGCGCAGCTCAACCTGGTCACAACTGCAGGCCCAGGCCGCCGCCGTTCTGTCACGCAGCGAAGCCGGCCTGCTGCACGCACCGGCCCGGCCGAATATCCACTACCAGCGCCTTAAACGCATTGCCAGTGGCGATGCGTGCCTTTTGCAACGCTACCGGGAACATTACCTCGACACCCAGCAGGCGCGTCACAGCGCACTGTTTGAACGTATCGAACGTCTTCCTCTGACCTCCAGTCAGCAACGCGCCTGCATGACCCTGGATGACGGCAACCTGGTACTGGCCGGTGCAGGCAGCGGCAAGACCAGCACCCTGATCGGGCGCGCAGCCTACCTGATTGCCAGTGGCCAGGCGCAACCCCAGGACATACTGCTATTGGCGTTTGGGCGCCAGGCGGCCAGCGAAATGCAACAGCGCCTGCAACAGCGTCTTGGTATCGCGCTGGATGCAACGACCTTTCATGCGCTGGGGCAACGTATTATGAGTGCAGTGGAAGGCCGCAGGCCGCGAATCAGTCCGCTCGCCCAGGATGACGCCAGGCTCGGGCGCTGGATGTCCCAACAGCTCGAAGCCCTGCTGGAGACACCAGAGTATCGGCGCCAGTTGCTGGATTACATGGTGCTTTTTGCACACCCATCGGACACACCCTTCGACTTTGCCAGTGCAGAGGAACACCAGCGCTTTTTGCATGCCAGCGCCGTGCGCTCCCTGGCCGATGAGCCGGTGCACAGCACCGCAGCCTGCATGATAGCCGACTGGCTCTGGAGTCAGGACATAGACTATCGCTACCAGCCGGCCGGGATCTACGCCGTACCGGAAGGCGCAGGGGGTCACACGGCGCCCGTCCCCGATTTCTACCTGCCGGCGCAGGACATCTGCATTGATCTCGTATTGCTCGACGAAAACGAGGCCACACCGGCCTATCTAGAGCCTGTCGCCTATCGGCAGCAACTCGATGCCCTGCGCCATACGGCACGAGCAAAAAGTCAGCGCCGTATCGAGTTATTCCATTACCAGCAGGCGGACGGCAGCCTGATCGACACCCTGGCCCGGCAGCTCGCGAAGCAGGGTGTCGCGCCGCAACCCAAACCGGACCCGTCGCGACTGGAGCGGCTGCAGGCGCGGGGGCTGCTGCAACCCTTTTGCGAGTTGCTTACCCAGTTGCTGCGCGTTAGCAGGAGCGTACCGCACGATACTGATCAGCTGCAGGCACGCATTGATACGCGCCACGAATCGCAGCGACTGGAACAGGGGTTGGCACTGCTACAGCCCTTGCAGGCGCGTTACCGGGCACAGCTGCAGGCGGATGGCGAGATCGATTTCGACGACATGATTGCACGGGCACTGGAGTACGTGGAGCAGGGGCGTTTTGCTTCGCCGTGGCAGCACATTCTGGTGGATGAATGCCAGGACATATCACTTCTGCGCGCCCGCCTGATTCGAGCATTGCGCAATACCGTGCCGGGCGCTGCACTCTTCGCCGTGGGCGATGACTGGCAATCGATCTACCGCTTTGCCGGCAGTGATGTGGGACTGACGACCGGCTTTGCCGACTTCTTTGGTCCGGCCTCAATAACCGCGCTGGACCAGACCTTTCGCTTTAACAGCAGCATCGGCGCCCTGGCGTCCCGTTTTGTGCTAAAAAACCCTGCCCAGCTGCCCAAGCAGCTGCGCAGCGGGGCCGAGGTCGACGCGCCTGCGGTCTCGATGCTGAAGCACCACAGTCGTGCCCCCGCGGCGGATCCTGCGGTGCTGGAACGCGTACTGCAGGCCGTGTGCCAGCGCAGTGGCGATCAACACAGCAGCGTGCTGATCATGGCGCGCAACCGCTTCAGCTTGCCCGACAGCGCTCGCCTGGCGCAGCTGCAGCAGCGATTTGGGCAGGTTCAACTGGACGCCTGCACGCTGCATGCAGCCAAGGGACGCGAGGCTGATTTCGCCATTATTCTCGGGCTCGAGAGCGGCAAATATGGTTTTCCAGCCGACCGCAGTGTGCATCCGTTGCTAGATGCCTTGCTGCCGGGCGGCGAAACCTTCCCCCATGCCGAAGAGCGGCGCCTGTTCTACGTGGCGCTGACCCGTGCACGCCACAGGGTGTATCTGCTCTACAACGGCAATCGCCCGTCATGTTTCATCACAGAATTGCTCACCGACCCTCAGTACCTGCTCGAGCGCAATGAATTCGAGCCGCTTAACGCAGCCGCTCACTGAGACCGGCTGCGACCTTTAGGGTTGCCGGCGCGTGCCCTGTGCAACAGGGTGGCGTTGTACATGACTAGAAAGATGGCACAAATATTGGCCAGAGTCGGTCTTACCTACAACACTAAAGAAAAGCTCTATCCAGAGGGATAGTGGGGATTCTGTAAAACTGGCCGATCGGTGAAGAGGATACGCAGGGGTCAGGGGAGGTGAGCGATGCGACGCTTTTTCGCAGGGCTCGCGCTGTTGGGCCTGTTGTCGATATCGCCCCTGAGCGCGGATGACCGGGTATTCCCGCCCGGCGCGGCAATTCACCCGCTGTGTTTTGACCAGCTCCTGAACGGACTCACCGGCGACAGCCCGTTCGGCCCGGTCATTTGCGATAGCATGCCCGGCAAATACCCGGTGTTTATCTTTCCCGGTCACGATGCCGCAGACCTGACCTACACCGCACAACGTGTGAGCGACGAGGGCTATAATCAGGGCTTTATTGCCTATGCGGTCGCAGGGCACTGGCCGAGCAAGACCGGTAATGACAAATGGACGTTGTTTGAAGTCACAGCGGGCAACGGCCTGGGAAACCTGAGCAGCTCCATCTGGCTACTGCTGCAGCCCGATGGCACGCAGGTGGTAAAACCGCTGCTCTATGTGCCAGGCGGAGACCGCTGTAACGATGGCGCACTGCGCGTGTCAGAAGTGGGGTCTGAACGGCTGATTTTTCTGTCGGCAGCCACACCCTTTCGTCTGCTGAACCCGACCCGGCTCAACGAATGGCGCCTGTTTATGCAGCAGCATGAAAGACAGCAGGAACAGGACTCGACCAGCGCGCAGCCACAGCCCCCCTTTATGGACTGGAAACCCTACGTAGACGTCGCCAATGATGCCGGCGCCTGTGCCGGCGGTGTTATCAAGTCGTACAACTTCCAAACCGATACGCTTGATGTACTGGGCGTGCGGATTGACCCCCGTGCCTTCCTCGGTGTCCATCAAGGCTCCAAGCAGGCCTGTATCAATGACTGGCTCAAGTCACAGGACCGTTTCAGATCAAGGGGCGTGCAGGACCTGGACCTGGATGAATGGGATGCCATGCTCAGTACCCTGGAACCCGCCTGCGCCCAGACGACAGCCGGAAACCATCACTGAAAGGCCGCAGACTGAAGCCGTATCCTCAGACGCCCAGCCGGTCACGCAGGCTGTAATACCAGGCCCCCATGGCTGTCAGCGGCACCCGCAACAGGCGCCCACCCGGGAAGCTGTGTTGCGGCAGTCCGGCAAACACATCAAAGCGCTCGGATTCACCCCGAATTGCATCGCAGATCAGGCGCCCCGCCAGGTGTGAGCTGGCGATGCCGTGGCCGCTGTACCCCTGCGCATAATAGATATTGTTGCCAATGCGGCCAAACTGCGGCAGTCGCATCAGGGTCAGCAGGAAATTGCCCGTCCAGGCGAACTCAATCTTGACGTTGGCCAGTTGCGCAAAGGTCTTGAGCATATTGGGCCGAATCAGCTGCTCGATCCTGCCGGGCTCGCGGGCACCGTAGGTAACGCCGCCTCCGTAGATAAGCCGGCCATCACCACTGAGGCGGTAATAATCCAGCAGATAGTTGCAGTCTTCGACACACTGCCCCTGGGGCAGCAACGTCTGCTGCATTGCTGCACTGAGCGGCTCGGTGGCCAGCACCTGGCTACCGCAGGGCATGGATTTTTGTGCCAGCTGCGGAATGAGGCCGCCGAGATAGGCGTTACCGGCAACAACAACATGCTCAGCGCTGACCGAGCCCTGCTCAGTATAGAGCCGCACGCGCGAGCCCTGCTCGACGCGCACGACCTGCGAGTCTTCGTAGATCACGCCGCCAAGTGACTCCAGCGCGGCGGCTTCTCCCAGCACCAGGTTAAGCGGATGGAAGTGCCCGCCGCTTTTGTCCAGCAGACCTCCGGTGTAGCGACTCGAGCCGATATAGTGACGAATGCTGTGCGCATCCAGCATTTCCAGTTGCTGATGGCCGTATTTCTCCCACAGGCGTTTCTTGCTGGCCATCTCATCCAGCTGGGCGTTGGTGCAGGCCGCAAAGATACCGCCATCCTTCAGGTCGCACTGGATAGCGTAGCGCTTAACAAAGTCACGAATAATGCGGCCGCCTTCAAATGCCATGGCCCCCATGGCATTGGCGGTATCCGCGCCATAGTTGCGTTCGATAAAATCCATGTCACGGCTGTAACTGTGCACAATCTGGCCGCCGTTGCGACCCGACGCGCCAAACCCAATGCGGTTCGCTTCCAGTACGATCACACTGAAGCCCTGTTCAGCCAGATGCAGTGCACTGGACAGGCCAGTAAAACCGGCGCCAATAACGCAGACATCCGCCGTCGCGTCGCCCGCCAGCAATGGCCGCTGCCGAGTATCATTGGCGGAAGCGGCATAGTAGGACGCAGTATGCTGTTTTTGTGTCATTTTGATTCTCATTGCCCGCGCAGGTCGCTGGACGAGAGCAGGCCGTTCTGTGTACGAATAGAGGGGGCTGACAAACATATTGCTGACAACGATAACGCACGCTATTCCGGTAGCTGAATTGACTTGATCTCGACAAACTCATCCAGACCTTCATCGCCCCATTCGCGGCCGTTACCCGAGTGTTTATAACCCCCAAATGGGGCGCTGTAGTTCCAGCCCGCGCCGTTCAGGCTTACCTGGCCTGCACGCAGTCGGCCTGCAATGTGTTGTGCCTGTTCGGTATCTGCAGCCCATACCGCAGCGGCCAGTCCGTAGGGCGTATCATTGGCCTGGCGAATGGCGTCCTCGAGATCATCAAAACTCAGCAAGCACAGTACCGGGCCAAAGATCTCCTCCCGGGCAACACGCATGTCGTTGGTTACGTCGGCAAGTAGCGTGGGGCGAACATAGCAACCCTGTTCCAGCCCGGGGAGCGGTTCGGTACCGCCGCATACCAGTCGGGCGCCTTCTTGCAGACCGCCGCGTATGGCATCCAGTACGCGCGCCTGGTGTGCGGCCGAGCTCACAGGCCCCATAAAACTGTCGCTCAGCTGCGGGTCGCCCACCTGGATGGCGTCGACTTCGCGACGGGCCAGCGCAACAGCCGCACTGTAACGGCTGCGCGGCACCAGCATGCGGGTGAGGGCGCAGCAGATCTGGCCGGAGTTGACCATGACGTCGCGCACGCCAAAATGGATTGCCGCCGCAAGATCGGCATCCTCGGTGATGATCAGCGGCGACTTGCCGCCGAGTTCCTGGCAGACCCGCTTCACATCCGGTGCCGCCATCTGCGCAATCCGTACACCCGCCCGGGTTGAGCCGGTAAAAGACACCATATCAACCTCAGGGTGGGTGCACAGTGCTTCACCGATGCTCGGTCCATCTCCGGTGACAAGGTTGAATACACCGGCTGGCAGGCCTGCATCGTGCGCGACCTGGGCAAAAATGAGCGCATGCAGCGGTGTGGTTTCAGCCGGCTTGAGCACCATGGTGCAGCCCGCGGCCAGTGCTGGCGCGACCTTGCCCACCAGCTGATGCAGTGGCACGTTCCAGGGGGTGATAAAGGCGCACACGCCAATGGCTTCACGCAGGATCAGCGAATGTCCTTCGCGGCGCACCTCATCCATTTTAGCCGCCCGGGCCACAAAAGAGCGCATGCCGGTGATGGGGCCCGCTACCTGCCAGCCACGGCTCAATTGCAGTGGCATGCCCATTTCCCGGCTGATGGTACTGGCCAGTTCTTCGCTGCGCGCTTTCAGCCCGACACAGATGCGCTCGATGCAGGCGGCGCGCTCGGCAGAGGAGGTCACAGACCAGGCAGGGAAGGCCCGCCGGGCTGCCTGCACCGCCAGATCGACGTCTGCGCTACTGGCATCAGTGACCCGGGCATGCACGCTGCCCGTGGCAGGGTTCACCAGCTCCCGCGCAGCGCCACCGGCTGGGACCCAGCCGCCGTCAATGTATATTTCGGTTAAGATTTCCATGCCAACACCTTGATATTCAATAAATTAGAATTCTGGTCGTGCGCCTGTCGATCTGTGCTGTACAGCGTAGCGCTAAAGAACTGCACTCGGCCCTGTCAAAGCGTCGACAGGTACCACTGGGTTTCAAGTTCGCTGACATGGCGCTCAAACTGGCTCAATTCATCAGATTTGCAGCAGTCATACAGATCAATGAAGTCGCTCCCCAGGTAGTGACGCAGCACCTCACTCTCGCGCAACTTTTGCAGTGCATCCGGCATGCGGATCGGCAAACCAATGGACTCATCAGCAAAAGCATTGCCCTCGGTTTCGGGACCCGGCTTGCATTCCTGCTGCAAACCGTAGTGCACACCGGCCAAAAGCGCGCTCATCACCAGGTAGGGATTGGCGTCGGCACCCGATACGCGGTGCTCAATGCGGGTGGCGGACTCCGGCCCCGCCGGAATGCGAACGGCGACAGTGCGGTTGTCATAGCCCCAGTTGGGCGCAATTGGCACGTAATAGCCGGGCTGCAGGCGACGGTACGAGTTGACGTTGGGGCAGAACAGCGCCATGGATGCCGGCATTATTTCCAGTACGCCGCCCACCGCGTGCTCCAATAGTTTTTGATGCTCGGCAAACATATTATTGCCGTTCGCATCCAGCAGGCTGATGTGAATATGCATGCCATTGCCGGCTTCGTCGCTATAGGGCTTGGCCATAAAGGACGCCTCCATGCCGTGCTGTTCGGCAACGGACTTGATGACCCGCTTAAGCAGCAGCGCGTTATCGCAGGCCACCAGCGCATCGTCCTGGTGTTTTAGATTGATTTCGAACTGACCCGGCGCGTTTTCCGCCACGGCGGTATCGGCCGGAATATCCTGGTCTGCCGTGTACTGAGCGATTTCCTCCAGCAGGTTGGCATAGTCATCCAGGTTGGTGATCGAGTACACCTGGGTGTGTTCATCGCGCTTGCCGCTGCGCGGCGAGACCGGCGGTTGCGGCCGGCCTTCCTCATCCCGTTCCTGGTCAATGAGGTAGAACTCAAGTTCGACCGCCACCACCGGTGTGAGACCGAGGGCGTCAAATTTCTTCAACACTTTCGCCAGCACGTGACGCGGGTCGCCAAAGAAGGGGGAGCCGTCTTCCTCGTACATGTGCATCATCAGCTGGGCCATCGGACGACGCTGCCAGGACGCCAGCTTGAGTGTGCCGGGTTCGGGTTTGCAAATGCGGTCGGGCTCGCCAATCTCCAATCCCAAGCCGCAGCTTTCAACCGTATTACCGGTGATATCGAGGGAAAACAGCGAGGCAGGCAGGTTCACGCCATCCTCATACACCTTTTCCAGCCCTTCGCGTTCGATGCGCTTGCCTCGAATCACGCCGTTAAGGTCGGGAATCAGCAGATCAATGGCCTCCATGTCAGGGTTCTGTTTCAAAAAGGTAGCGGCTTCGATGTGCTGACTGTGGGAAGACATGGTCTTGTCCTTGCTTACTTTGATCACGCCAGGGCGTGGGCGGGCCGAAGGCGGCCATAACAAACCCATTCATGTGTTTGTTATACCGATCAGTTTAGCGATTACGAATTCTGCCGGTCAAGATCGCATGATCAGTTTATTGATCATAAGATCCTATCCGGGTGGCATTTTTGGCTATATGTGTTCCCTTATATTCTTCAATGTAGCAAAATCGAGTCATGCACCGAGACCGGAAGCGCGACAGGATATTCTCAGGCGATGAATATATAGATCAATCGAGAGGCAGCATGAAAACCCAGTCAGACCCATTAACGCCGCGCCCACTGGTGGGCATTTCGTCCTGCACCAGTGTGGTGGGTCTGCATCGCTTTCACATGGTGGGCGACAAGTACATTCAGGCCGCCCGCCACGGTGCTGAGGTTTCAGTGCTGTTAATGCCTGCGCTGGGCGAAGAAAGTGTCTGTCTACTGCCGCGACTGGACGGTATTCTGCTCACCGGCAGCTATTCCAACGTTGAGCCAAGACACTACGGTGCGCCACTGCAACGGGAAGACATGCAGACCGACCCGCTACGGGACTCGACGACGCTGGCACTGATTCGCGCAGCCGCGGCGCAAAAGATCCCGGTACTGGGAATCTGCCGCGGCTTTCAGGAAATCAATGTGGCACTCGGTGGCACCCTGCACCAGGCGGTGCATGAAGTGACGGGGCTGCAGGACCACCGCGAATGCAAGGCTGAATCCTTGCAGCAGCAGTACGCCACCCGCCATCCGGTTGAGCTTCAGCCCGGTGGCCTGCTGGCACAAATGATGAACAATGTTCTGACCCAGCAGGTAAATTCACTGCACGGGCAGGGGGTAGAGCGTCTGGCTCCTGGCCTGCGGGCCGAAGCACGGGCACCCGATGGGCTGATCGAGGCCTTTAGCCTGGCGGATACCGCAGCAGGCTTTTTGCTGGGCGTACAATGGCACCCGGAATGGCAGCTGGAGCAGCATCCTTTCTATCAGGCGATTTTTGCGGCTTTTGGCAATGCCTGCCGAGCCCGGACCCAGACACGCAACGGCTGAGGGCGCATGCCATGCCAAGAAGCCGCCAGCGATCAATATCAACACCAGAACAGGAGTCCCCAGCGTGGATGTAGGTGACCGACTCAAGAAAATTCGCCAGATCTATGGCTTCTCGCAACGGGAACTGGCCAAGCGGGTTGGCCTGACCAACAGCACGATTTCAATGATTGAACAGAATCGGGTCAGCCCGTCGGTCAGCTCACTCAAAAAAATTCTTGATGGCATTCCCATGTCGGTCACCGAGTTTTTTACCGTGGATCTGAATGCCCACGAGAAGGTGGTGTACCGCCCGGATGAACTGATTGATATCGGCAGCGACGGCATTGAACTGCGCCTGGTGGGCAGCGTTGAAAACAAATCGAGCCTGGCCCTGCTGATCGAAAGCTACGAACCCGGCGCCGACACGGGCACCGAGATGATGGCCCACGAGGGCGAAGAGGCCGGCACCGTCATTGAAGGCTCCATCGAGGTGACCATTGGCGGGGAAGTGCATCGCCTGGATGCCGGTGACAGCTATTCGTTTTCAACCCAGATTCCGCACCGCTTCCGCAATCGCAGCAAGAAAACCTGCCGTATTGTCAGCGCCCATACACCACCGACCTTTTGAACGGGGCACGCTGTCACTGCATCTTTAAGAGATCCTGGCTGCGCGTTTTAGGCGGCAGCATAAAGCGCTGATCGGCGTAGCGGGGCGGCCAGACAATGTGCGCCTCACCGTTGTATAACTGCGCCAGCGGAAAGAAAAAGCCTTCCATAAAGCTGCCGGTCATGACTTCGTTGGGCGAAAGGGCGCGGGGATGTGGCTTGCTGGAAAACTGGTAGCGATTCCACACACCGCGATAAGGACTGCGATAAAGCGTCCGCACCAGGTCATCCAGCGCCAGGCTCGCGGTAGCATTGAGCATACGGATCGCCATGCGCGTGTAATCGTAATGCAACCCGGCTGCCGCGATACTGGGCATGTCACTAAACAGCGTACGGTAGCGACGCACCCACCACTGCTGCCAGAGCGCAATTGGCATCGCCGAATCCATCGTGATGATGTAGTCCGAGCTGCTGCCGGTATAGGCATACCAGTCGCGGGTCCAGCGTATCCCGTGCCCCAGCAACAGCGCATCCACCTGCTGCTCGCGGAACTGGCGCACAAAGCGCGCCGCCGCCTGGATGCCCGTGGTGGTCATGGCCACCAGGGAGATGTGCTGCTCGCGGTAACGGGTTAGCAGCGGCGTGAAATCGTCCTGTTCAATCGAGGTAAGGTCTGGTACATCGACACTGAACCCCGTCGACTGCAGACTGGCGCGCAGCGCCTCACCCCAGCCTCGTCCATAAGCACTGTTCTCTACCATGATGGCCGCACGGTTTGTTGCCGGCCGCCAGAGGCCCTGGTTTCTCAGATACTGCAGTGGCTCGCCATAACGGGCCGCCAGCATTGTGGGCGAAGGCCAGCCCTTGAACCAGCCACGGTATCGGGTGTAATCCTGGTTCAGCCGATCCGCGATCGCCTGGGCTTCACCGAGGTGTCCAAGGTGCAGAATCCCGTAAGGCGCTTCAGTGTCCATGAGTGCCAGGGCGACATCGGAATGCCACCCGCCCACCATCAGGCTGACATGATCCTCGTCGATGGCGCGCTTCACCGCATCAACCGCTACAGCCGGATTCGAAGCAGTATCAATCCAGACCGGCCGGATATCATGGCGTTGCCCTGCCAGTAGCAGCGGAATTTCGCCGTCTGCCCGGGCATCCATCAGGGCCATCAGCACACCGCGGCGCATATCGAGCCCGGTATCCTGGGCCGGCCCAGTAAAAGGCCCGCAGAACCCGACTTTCAGGACACCAAGATCTGCATTCTCCTTGGCGTCGGCTGGCCACCCCAGCAGTGCGCCGGCGCCAAGCGCGGCGCCCTGCAGCAGCTGCCGGCGCGTGACGGAACCCGCCTCGGCTGGATGGTTGTGCTGGCTCGGCTGCGGCATGGGCGTCCCCCGGAGGTCCTGAATGAGCAAATCAACTATCCATTAGCCTAGCTCAGTCTTGACTTCGAGCGACGCTCAACGCGAGCTGACGCCGTCGCCATACATCATCGCCAAAAAGCCGCTAACCTTCACACAGGGTAATCGGAATGCAGCACCCGCTCTCAAACGGCTGAGGCTGCCCGAATGCCACGGATACTCGAAGTTTGCCGACGTTTCACTAACCGGATCGAAGCCGATGCGTTTTCCTGGCACTGCCATGCTGCGGCGAAATCTCAAAGCCCGCATGACTGCTTACATATTGCTGGTGTCATTGCCCGTGGTCATCACCCTGGCCGTGGTGTCCTATATGCTGTCGGCCAGCATTTTGCAACGCATGGCCATCGACCGGTTCGACGTGATTGCCGAGCAGCGAGAGCGGGAGATCTATGCGTTTATGACCGATCAGGCCGACATCGTGCGTAAAATCGCCGCTGTCGACGAGCTGCGGGATGCCATCAGTGGACTGCTGAGACTGTCGCCGGGCAATCAGCAGTATCAGGCGACCTATATGGCCATGGCCGACACGCTATTCCGTTCTACCTTCCTCGACTATGGCTCGGCCGCGGCCACCGACCTGACCGGACTGATGCTGCTGAACCAGGAGGAAGGCAGGGTTTTCTTTTCTACCGACCCGGACCAGGAAGGCGAGGTTTACAACACTGACCCGTTCTTTATCGAAGGCCGCGAACATACCTATATCCAGCCGGTGTACCTGGCGCCCGATACCGGCCTGCCGACACTCATCGTCTCCACGCCGCTGACCGGTCGCGATGGCGAGCCACTGGGTGTGCTTGCCGCCCGAATCCGGGTGCCGGTGCTGGTTGATATCGTCAGCCAGCGCAGCGGATTGGGACGTACCGGTGAGTCCTACCTCGTGGATACCGGCCATCATTTTCTATCGATGGCACGTTTCGGCGCCGAGGCCTATCCCAGCGGCGCTCACAGCCAGGGGATCGACACCGCGGTACAGGGGCAAAATGGATCCGGGCTCTATACGAACTACGCCGGCCAGGCCGTCATCGGCAGCTATCGCTGGTTGCCGGATCTGGAACTGGCCCTGTTGACTGAAATTCGTGTCAGCGAAGCGCTGCAGCCGGCAACCCGACTGGGCTGGCTCATGCTGTTGCTCGGTCTGGCCGCCGTGGCGCTTCTGGCACTTGGCACCTACCTGATCGCCCGGCAGATCGCTCGGCCGATCCTGGCGGTGACCGCCACGACACGGCAGATTGCCACAGGCGATCTCAGCATTCGGGCAAAGGTTATGACCGAGGATGAAACCGGCGTCCTGGCGCACAACTTCAATCGCATGATCGACAGACTGCAGGTCACCCTGGCGGACCTTGCCCTTGAACAGAAAAAATCCGAACAGCTACTGCTCAACATACTGCCGGGCCCCATCGCCGAGCGGCTGAAGGAGGGTGAGGACACCATTGCCGACAGTTTCGCGGAGGTGACCATTCTGTTCGCTGATATCGTCAACTTCACCCCGATGTCATCCAACCTGCCAGCGGTGGAGCTGGTCAGTCTGCTGAACGAAATATTTTCCGAGTTTGACCGCCTGAGCGAACTGCACGGACTGGAGAAAATCAAAACCATTGGCGATGCCTATATGGTGGGTGCAGGCCTGCCGATTGAGCGCAAAGACCATGCCCGGGTCATTGCCGAAATGGCGCTGGACATGCTGGAAGCCATCAACAGCTTCAATCAGCGTCATCAAAGTGACCTGCACATGCGCATCGGCATTAACAGCGGGCCCGTTGTGGCAGGGGTTATCGGCACCCACAAGTTTATCTATGACATCTGGGGCGATGCGGTCAATATCGCCGCACGCATGGAATCCCAAGGCGTTGAAGGCTGCATCCAGGTAACTGAAAACACCTGGAAGCACCTGCGCAACGATTACCTGTTCGATGATCGCGGCCTGATCAGCATCAAGGGCAAAGGCAAAATGCACACCTATATGCTGCGCGGGCGAAAGCACCACGCGCCCACCGTGGCCAGCGTTGAGTGACATTAAAAAAGCTATGTATTTGATGCACATTACGATCTAACATTTTGTAATTAAGGGGATTTTCATGATCACAGCCTACATCAGCCATGTCGACTGCGAGCTGCATGAAATGGGCGCCAGCCATCCCGAAAGCCCGCAGCGCCTGCAGGCCATCACGGCACAACTTGGCGCCAGCGGCCTGCTAGAACAGCTCGACTGTCTGACGCCCACCGCGGCCATCCGCGATCAGCTCGCACTGGCCCATCCGGGCAGCTACATTCACGAGATTGAAGCGCTCTGCCCGCGGCAGGGATACAACTACGCGGATCCGGATACCGCGCTGAACCCGCACAGTTTTCACGCTGCGCGCCTGGCCGCAGGTGCTGTGCTGCTTGGTACCCAAAGGGTCGTTAGCGGCAGCTGCCACAATGCCTTTTGTGCCGTGCGCCCGCCGGGGCATCACGCTGAGCATGCAAGCGCCATGGGCTTTTGCCTGTTCAACAATATCGCCCTCGGGGTGGAGTGGGCGCTGCAGCAAACTGCTGTCGAACGGGTTGCCGTGCTGGATTTCGATGTGCACCACGGCAACGGCACCGTCGATATATTCAAGGACCGACCCGAAGTCCTGGTGTGTTCGAGCTTTCAGTACCCCTTTTATCCGTTTCGCTACCAGGACATCCAGCGTCCCAATATCGTCCATACACCGCTGCCGGCGGGAACCGCGAGCAGTGCCTTTCGCCAGGCGATCGAGCGCGACTGGCTGCCGGCACTGGCTCGGCATCGCCCGGACATGATTTTCATCTCGGCGGGCTTTGATGCACACCGCGACGATCCCCTCGGGCAATTGCAGCTGGACACTGAAGACTTCCACTGGATTACGGGCCTGATCGGGGAGGCCGCCAGTCGGTATGCTGGCGGGCGCATTCTGTCGGTGCTTGAAGGGGGTTATAACCTGCCGGCACTCGGCCGCAGTGCCGAGGCACACCTGCGGGCATTGCTGGAAGCGCATTAGAGAGCACGAGGCTGGGCACCTGTTTACTAACCCCCGTCACGCACCAGTGCCAATGCGGCCTGGCCGATAGTTGCGCGACTCGGCAGGGTCGCCGTCGCCGCCGGACCCAGCGCAATAAAGCTGTCTTCGGCACAGAGGCGTTTTAGCCGTGGTGGCACGTCGATCTGCTCGATCAGCAATGTCATCAGGGCTTCGCTGATGGAACCACTGCGCCGGCATTCATCCACGATCAGCACGGCCTCGCAGTCCCACACCGCCTCCACAATGGCGGCATCTGGCAGGGGCTTTAGCCAGCGCAGATCAATCAGGCGCAATGCGATGCCCTGTTCGGCGAGATCACTGGCCGCCTGCCGACTCAGGTAATAGCCATTGCCATAACTGATGATGGCCAATTGCCGACCATCACCCTCCACACCAATTTCGCCCAGCGCTATCGGTGTGCTGTCACGTGCGGGCACATAGTCGAAACTCCAGAGCCCATCGCCGGCTACGAGGAGGTCCCGCACCATGTAAAGCCCAATGGGCTCGATGAACACGACAACGCGCTGCTCTTCGCGCGCCAGGCGAATACATTCGCGCAACAGCCCGGTGGCATCACGCCCGCTGCTCGGGCACGCCATAATTAACCCCGGGATATCACGAAACACGGTAAGGCTGTTGTCGTTGTGGAAGTGACCACCAAAGCCCTTTTGATACCCGAGCCCGGCAATGCGGATCACCATTGGGTTGCTGTACTGCCCATTGGAGAAGAAGCTGAGACTCGCCGCCTCGCCACGGATCTGGTCCTCGGCATTGTGCACATAGGCCAGGAACTGGATTTCGGGCACCGGAATAAAGCCGTTGTGCGCAGCACCCAGCGCGAGTCCCAGAATACTCTGTTCGTCCAGCAGGGTATTGATCACGCGATGCTTGCCGAACTTTTCGCACAGTTTGCCGGTGACATTGTAAACGCCGCCTTTAGGGCCGATATCTTCGCCCATTAGCAGTATTTCGCTGTGTGTGGCCATCAACTCCGCCAGCGTCCAGTTCAGCAACCGCGCCATGGGCTGAGGCTGAGCCAGCAGGGTCCGGTCACGGGCAAACAGGGTTTCAAGCGCTTGCGCGTCAAGTGGCGCCACTGCTGGCACGGCGCGCGGCGGCGGCACGATGGGCGCCATCACTTCAGCCGCCGTGGCGAGCCTGGGCCTGCCAATGGCACGCTCCGCCATCACATCAACTTCGACTGCCGTACTCTGGTAAAGCGAAATGATCTGATCAGCCTTTAGAAGGCCGAGTTCAATCAACAGGCGGGCCGAATGCAGCAACGGGTCTTGGGCCTCAGTTTGTTCTATTTGCGCGGCGCTCAAATAGGCGCTCTGGGCGTCCGAGCCCGCATGGCCAAGCAGGCGCACACAGCGCATATGCATGAATACGGGTCGGTGATGACGCCGTGCCAGCTGCTCGGCCTGTCGCGCACAGCGGTACGTATCGAGCAAGTTGAGGCCGTCGCAACTCAGGTAGTGCAGACCCGGGCGCTGGCTGAAACAGGCGGCAATCCATCCCTGTGGCGTGGGGGTCGAGATGCCAATGCCGTTATCTTCACAGATAAACACCAGCGGCAGCGGAAGCTTCTGATAGCCCGTCCAGCAGGCACTGTTAACGGCGCCCAGTGCCGTGCTGTGATTGGCCGAGGCATCACCAAAGGAACAAAGCACGACGCCATCCGCAGGCAGGGCACCGCGATGCTTGAGCCGCCGCGCCAGCGCAATGCTCAGCGCCGTGCCAAGCGCCTTGGGCAGGTGAGAGGCGATGGTGCTGGTCTGTGGCGGTACAAATAGCGCCGCACTGCCGAGCACCTTGTGCCGCCCGCCCGACATCGGATCTTCACTGGACGCCACGAAGGACAACAGCATGTCCCAGATCGGATATGAGCCACCGGCCTGGCGGGCACGCTGCAGCAAGAAGGCTGCATCGCGGTAATGCAGGAATGCCATGTCATCCGGCCGAAAAGCCGCAGCGATGGCGGCATTACCCTCATGCCCGGCACTGCCGATGGTGTAGAAGGATTCACCCCGTGCCTGCAGTTTTCGTGAGCACAGGTCGAGCTGACGGCTCAGCACCTGGCTCTCGAACAACTGCAGCAATTGCGCTGCACTGAGGCCCGCATCCTGCAGGCTCAACCGAATAGCAGGCTCCGGAAGATCGCCGCCTTCTACCCGCTGCACGAAGTTTTGGTCGACAATCTCGGCTCGACTCTGCATGGCCATGTCTCCCTGAGGTATTCTCAGAGTATGGCCGAGGCGGCGGCAGTTAGCCGGCTGGCAACGGATCCCAAAGCTGGGGTATGCTTTTTTGTTTGCGCCGGTGCCATACCCAATGTCCGCCAATACCCTTGAAGTAAACCGCACGCGCTTTCGCTTTGACGACCACGAGGCCGTATGGCTGTTCGGCTACGGCTCGCTGATCTTCAAGGCGGACTTTCCCTTTATTGAGCGGCGTAGCGCCAGCATCACGGGCTGGTCACGTCGCTTTTGGCAAGGCTCCCACGATCACCGTGGCACCCTTGAGGCGCCCGGACGCGTCGCAACCCTGATCGAAACCCCGCAGGCGCGCTGCAAAGGCATGGCCTATCTGATCTCGCCACAGGTGTTCGAGCAGCTGGATTTTCGCGAAAAGAATGGCTATCTGCGCTTTTGCACCGAAATGACCTTCGATGACGGTCGTCATGCCCAGGGGCTGGTGTATATCGCCACACCCGACAACAGCGCCTTTCTTGGACCTGCGAGCGAAAGCGAAATCGCGCTGCAGATAGCCACTGCCACCGGGCCCAGCGGCCCCAATGCCGACTACCTGCTGCATCTGGCCGAATCCCTGCGCAGTCTCGGCGACCATGATGCGCATGTCTTTGAAATCGAAATGCAGCTGCGCCTGGCGTTAGGCAGCTGCCCGAGGGCACTCAACCCACTGTGAACCACCTGAGTTTGGCGTTCACATCAGACTGACCTCGCTATGGCCAGCATTCTCGAACGGCCGCCCGTAACCCAGTCCGCATAGATACAAATATGGATAAAAATCTCCAGAGAGACTAAACTGAAGCCCATGTATCGTATAACAGGGCTGTCATCATGAAGCAGGGCGTCGAACTGGGACAGCAGGACCCCAGGCGGGTCTCACAGGTTTCCCTCAAGGTATTCTTCAATATCGCGTCGGCATGGCATCTGAGCCGTGAACAGGAACAGATTCTGCTCGGCGAACCGGCGCGTTCCACCTTCTACAAGTGGCGCAAAGGCGAGGGGCCCGCATTGCCGCGCGATACCCTGGAACGGATTTCCTACGTAATGGGTATCTACAAGGCGCTGCGTATCCTGTTTCCAACCGAAGAACAGGCCAACGCCTGGCCTGGCAAGGCAAACGCCTATTTCGGTGGCGAATCCGCGCTTGCGGTGATGCTCAAGGGCAGCCTGATCAACCTGGCCGATGTGCGCCGCTATCTGGATCACGCCCGAGGCTAGAAGCCCTTTACCAGTGGTCACTGGTTCCATGCCATTTACACCGAATCGTTCACCCTTAAAGGCCTTTATTCATGCATGCCATGCCGGCACTGATCGACCTTGACTGGGACAAGGCGCACCGTCTGGTGCCGAGTCACTTTCCCCCCATCAGTCTGTTTGAAACCGTGGCTGATCCCGCGGATCTGGAAATCGTTTATGCCGTGGAAGCCCTCACCAATGACCGCTTGCGCGATGAGGCAGGCGAGCTGCGCCTGGTGGCCGCACCAGACCGCATAGCCGGCCCGGGCTCCACACCCGTCATGGCGGCCTTTACGCACATCGGCGTGGCGAGCCGATTCACCGATGGCCGGTATGGCGTTTATTACGCCGCCCGAACCCTGCAAACCGCCATCGCCGAAACGCGCTATCACCGCGAGACTTTCCTGCGGGCGACCCAGGAACCCGATACCGAACTGACGCTGCGTGAATATGTCGGCAAGGTGGCACAGCCGCTACACGACATTCGCGCAGAGAATTTTTGCGAGCTGCACCAACCCGACAATTACGGACCGTCACAGCGCTTCGCTCGCCAGTTGCGCGAGCAGGAAAGCCCCGGTCTTTACTACCCCAGCGTGCGGGATAGCGGCGGAGAATGTCTTGCGGCCTTCAAGCCCCGCGCCTTGACCATTCCGGTACAGGGCAGTCATTACCGCTACGTATGGAGCGGCCATGCCCAGGCGATTACCGCCGTGCTGAAGGTTGAAGCCGTTGCCTGACATGTGGCGCTAACATTTAAATTAAACGCTTTAAATACAGAAGGTTATCGGCTTAATTGCCCAGTCAACATGAAGTAAAAAGGCAAGGCAGGGCACCGAACAAGGCCACCCCGCGGGACACCTGGACGCGTTCTTACAAAGCGCTTGAAAAGACCTTTTTCAGCAGCTCTGTACTGCGGGCGGCCGGGTTTTCCCGAATGCGTTTTTCTTCAGCCGCAATCATCGTGAACAGGCCATCCGTTGCCTGTTCGGTCACATAGGTATCGAGATCCAGTGCACCCAGGCTTGCGACATTGCCAAGCATTCCAGCTTGTGAGGACATGACCTTATAAGCGCTGGTCACACCCACCTTGTTTGTGGCATCCGCGACAATAGGGCGCATCAACGCGTTCAGCTTGTCGCTGTTTTTGGCGCGCAGATACGCTGTTGCTGCGTCGTCCGACCCTTGCAGTATGCTGCGGGCATCCTCAACTGACATGTCCCGAATCGTGTCGACGAACAGGTCGCTGGCCAGCGGCACAGCTTGCTCGGCCGCGCGGTTCATGGTGGTGATGAAATTATCGGCCAGCGCTCCCTGGCCCGTCGCACGCAGACCTTTTTCAACGATCTGCAGCTGCATTGGCAAGGAAATCCGTACCGCCGGGTTATCGAGGTAACCACCTTCGGTGCCCAGCGATGCGACCGCAGTTTTTGAACCCTGTATCAGGGCTTCTTTGAGTCCGCTGGTGATATCGCTGTTGGAAAGACCCGCAATCGCGGCATCGGTCGCAGCTGTATTAGCCGTTGTATTATTAGCACCCTGGATTTGCGTCATGGTGTCCTGCGCCTTGTTCAGCACATCTTTCCAGTCTGCATAAGAGTTCAACGACGCGCCGAGCAGGCTCGCCACAAGAATGGGGGTCGACAGGTAATGCAAGCGTGCCATGGGTTCTCCGATGAACTGATGAAGGTGCAGCTTAATTAATACAAAAAGACCGCAAGTATAAAGGATCACGTAACCGAAAAAAGGCCAGCTTAATAGCTACCGGCTAGCAGCTGCACGCTTCAGGACCCGCAGAGGACAACTGGGACTTGTTCATAGATTCCCTAGCTCCTGTCCCTGGAACTTTCGGTTTTGGCTCGGTATTGCTGTGGCGATAAGCCAGTCCAGTTTTTGAAGGCACGGGTAAAGCTTCCCACTTTGGCAAAGCCAAGCCGGAATGCGATCTCATTGATTGAAAGGTGCGATTGTTGCAGGTACTGCAGCACTAGATCCTTGCGCAGCTGATCGAGAATTTCCTGATAACTGGTGCCCGCCAGTTTTAGCTTGCGCTGCAGATTACGCGGACTCAGATAAAGTGCGCGAGCGATTTCAGCTTGGTCGGCATGTTGCGCTTCCAAGGTTTCCAAAAGTTTGGCATAGACTTGGTTGACCACATCGTGACGATCCAAACGTGCCAGGTACTCGGTGATCAAACGGTCATTCAGCACTGCTAATTCGGCGTTGCGTGTGGGTAGCGGTTTGCTTAGGTCAGCCCTGTCAATCAGCAACCGGTTGGCTGGCGCCGAAAATTTGACCGGACAGCGGAAAAGCCGTTCAAACCCCTCAATATTCTTTGGGGGTGGGCGAGTAAAAGATACTTCCAGCGGTCTGAATTGCCCTTCAGCGATATGCCGCCCAGTGAGGGCGACAGTGGCCATGATCGCATCCATGTCGACATCGTGTAGTAGCTCCTTATACCACCGCGGAAAGCTCATCGTAATCGCGGCCCCTGAATCGTCTGATTCCATGGCGATGGTTAACGCAGTGTTGAACATGCGCTGGTGACGAATCAGACGCTGAAAACTTTCTTCCATACAGGCGCTGGCCCAGATCGAGATTCCCAGCGCGTGCCAGGAGGTCGGGCGGATATATTTGGCCACCATCAGCCCAAAACTGTCATCGCCGCTAGCCACTGTGGCTGACTGGAGTACCTGGCTGATCCGAGTCACCGGAAAACGCGCGTTGGTATCGAGGGCGCGTGACAGATTGATTCGATTGGCGCGAAAAAGACCCTCCGCATCGAGTTTGTAATGATCGATTGCGCGGGCAATGGCCACGGCCCAGCCTCCAATAACAGTCCCTTCCTGTTGCGTAACGGTCATAACTCCCCCTGAGAGTGGCCTGCTTTGATTTAATTTAACCTATAGCGCCATTCGTTTCACCAATTGCGACCAGAGATTGATGAGGGTTATCCCTTAATACATGCTGTGGCCATCGCCCGTTTGGGCACAACAAATAAACGCCCAGCTTTAGGCGTACAGGGGAGAGCAAATAATGAGCAAGCGTGAAGTGGTGGTTTTGAGCGGTGTTCGTACCGCTATCGGTACCTTTGGCGGCAGCCTCAAGGGGCATGCCCCCGGTGATTTGGCAGGCTTAGTGGTGCGCGAGGCGGTGAGTCGGGCGGGCGTGGAGCCTGAGGCGGTTGGCCACAGTGTTTTTGGTCACGTCATTAACACCGAACCTGCCGATGCTTACATGGCTCGCGTTGCTGCGATTAAGGGCGGCCTGGCGCAGACGGTTCCCGGGGTCACGGTGAATCGCCTCTGCGGTAGCGGCCTGCAGGCGGTAATCAGCGCCGCACAACAGATTGAGACCGGGGTTTGCGACAGTGCGATCGCCGGTGGTGCCGAAAACATGAGCCGAGTGCCGTATTGGCTGCCTAATGCCCGTTTCGGCTACCGCATGGGTGATGGCCAACTGGTTGACGCCATGGTGGCGGCGCTGAACTGTCCGTTCGAAAAGGTCCATATGGGCATGACCGCCGAGAACATTGCCGAGAAATGGGGCATCAGCCGCGAGGAACAGGACCAGGCCGCCACGCAAAGCCACAACCGCGCCCAGCGCGCGCTGGAGCAGGGCTATTTCAGTGAGCAGATCGTTCCGGTGGAACTGAAATCTCGCAAGGGCGTTACCCTTTTCGATACCGACGAACATGTGCGCCACAACTGTACCACCGACGAGATGGCCGGTCTGAAGCCGGTATTCAAACGTGATGGCACTGTCACCGCCGGTAACGCGTCGGGTCTTAACGATGCCGCCGCCGCGCTGATGCTGATGGAGCGGGGCGCGGCCGAGGCGCAGGGACTCAAGCCGATGGCGCGTCTGGTGGGCTACAGCTTTGCGGGTGTGGATCCCAAGTATATGGGGATAGGCCCGGTGCCCGCGATCCGGCAGTTGCTGGAACAGGCCAATCTGGCGGTTGGCGATATCGACCTGTGGGAAGTTAACGAAGCCTTCGCCGCACAAGCGCTGGCAGTGGCCAAAGATCTTGAACTTCCCACTGACAAGCTCAACCCCAACGGCAGCGGCATCTCGCTGGGTCATCCGGTGGGAGCCACCGGCGCCATCATCACCGTCAAGGCGCTGCATGAGCTGGCGCGCATCGAGGGGCGTTACGCCGTGGTCAGCCTCTGCATCGGCGGCGGTCAGGGTATCGCCGCGCTGTTCGAGCGCCTGTAACTCTTTTCCCTCCAAGCGTTTTGATCAGGCGCTGGCCGGAGTTGGCTACTTTTTCGCTGGCATGGGCGGCGCTCAAAACGTATCAGATTATCGGAGTTGAATATGCTGTTTAATGGATTCAGGTTGCAGTTGAGGGTGGATCACGGCATCGCTGAACTGCGTTTCGAGCGTCGCGATGGGCCGGTCAATACGTTGGATCACGTTACCCTGAGCGAGCTGCATCAGGCGCTTGAACTGCTGCAGCAGGAGAGCGGGGTGCAAGGGTTGCTGCTGACCAGTGGCAAGCGGGATTTTATCGTCGGTGCCGACATTAACGAATTTTCCGAGCTGTTCGGACTGGACCATTCCGCGCTGACAGCCAGCCTGCGCCAGACCCACGCGCTGTTCCAGCAACTGGAAAACCTGCCTTATCCCACGCTGGCGGCGATCAACGGGATGGCACTGGGGGGCGGCATGGAACTGACGCTGGCTTGCGATTACCGCGTGCTGGGTGAAGCGGCACGTGTTGGCCTGCCTGAGGTGAACTTAGGTATTTATCCTGGCTGGGGCGGCACGGTGCGTCTGTCTCGATTGGCCGGTATTGCCACCTCGTTGGGGTGGATCTTGTCAGGACGCCCGCAGCGTGCCGGCGCCGCCCTGGAAGCGGGCGTGGCTCATCAGGTGGTTGCCGATGCGCAGTTGGGCGACGAGGCACGGGCCTTCCTCCTGCAGCAGATCGATGCGGGGGACGACTTCACCAGTGAGCGGCAGCGCAAGCAGCGCCCTCTGGTGCTGGATGAGGCAGCCCAGCAGCAGTTGTTTGAGGCCGCCAAGCAAGTCGCCCGTCAGCACGGCGATCACTACCCGGCACCGCGTGCGGTACTGGAGCTGGTGCGTGAACATGCCGAGCTACCCTTTGATCAGGCGCTTGAGTGTGAACTGAACGGTTTCCCCGGCGTAGCCAAGGGACCTGTGGCCAAGAGCCTGGTCGGGCTGTTTCTCAGCGATCAACTGGTCAAGCGCAAGGCCAAGGCGACCACGTCCGAGGCACGCAACGTCAGTCAGGCGGCGGTTTTGGGTGCGGGTATCATGGGTGGGGGAATCGCCTACCAGTCCGCCAGCACCGGTACCCCCATTCGAATGAAGGACATCACGGGCGACGCGTTGGAGCTTGGCATGCGCGAGGCGGACAAGTTGCTTGCCAAGCAGGTAGAACGTGGTCGTCTCGGCGACGCCAACCGGCGCGCCGTTCTGGAAACCATCATGCCGACCCTGGAGTACGACGGCTTTGACGCGGTCGACTTGGTTATCGAAGCGGTGGTGGAAAACCCCAAGGTCAAAGCCAGTGTGCTGGCTGAAGTGGAGCGTGCGGCACCCAACGCGGTGATCGCCTCCAATACCTCGTCGATCTCCATCAGCCAATTGGCCGAATCGTTACAGCATCCGGAAAACTTCTGCGGTATGCACTTTTTCAACCCGGTGCACGCCATGCCCCTGGTGGAGGTCATTCGCGGCAAGCAGAGTTCCGATGCGGCGATTGCCACCACCGTGGCCTACGCGGTGTCCATGGGGAAAACCCCGATTGTGGTCAACGACTGTCCGGGCTTTCTGGTTAACCGCATCCTGTTTCCCTACTTTAATGCGTTCAATCGCCTGCTGAAGGACGGTGTGGACTACCAGCGTATCGACCGCGTGATGGAGAGTTTCGGCTGGCCGATGGGGCCGGCATTCTTGGCCGATGTGGTCGGATTAGACACTTTGGTGCATGCAGACGCGGTCATGGTCGACGGCTTCCCGGAGCGAATGGGGCACGACGGCCAGACCGTGGCCGAAGCGATGCTGCGCAACGGTCGCCTGGGGCAGAAGAACGGCCGCGGCTTCTACCGCTATGGCGTCGACGAGCAGGGTAAGCGTTTTAAGGCGGCGGAGGACGAAGTCTACGGCCTGGTTGAGTCCCTGGCCACCTCGATGCCGGAAATCAGCGACCATGAAATCGGCGAGCGGATGCTGATCCCGCTGTGCCTGGAAGCGGTGCGCTGCCTGGAAGAGGGCATCGCCGACAGTGCCGCGGAAGTGGACATGGGCCTGGTGCTGGGCCTCGGTTTCCCCCGTTTCCGGGGCGGTCCGCTGCGATACATCGATACCCTGGGCATCGAGGTGTTCTGCAATTTGGTGGAAAAACACCAAAACCAGGGCCCGCTTTATCGCCTGACCGACGGTCTGCGCCAGCGGCGTGCCGGGCAAAAAACCTTCTTTTAATCGTCACCTTCAAACATCGAGCGCCGCGGCTTGCGCCGCGGCGCCACGGAGCCTCGCGCGGGCTGGGCTCCCTTCACCCATGAGGATTTTGCTATGCCAGAATATCAAGCGCCGTTGCGCGACATCCGCTTCGCGATGAACGAACTCCTGGACTTTGAAAGCCACTACGCAAACCTGAATGGCTGCGAAGATGCGACGCCCGACCTGGTCGATGCCATTCTCGAGGAAGGGGGTAAATTTGCAGCCCAGGTCCTGTCGCCCCTCAATCAGGTCGGCGATCAGCAGGGCTGCACCCTGGTAGATGGCCAGGTCAGGACGGCGGAAGGCTTCAAGGAAGCTTACCAGCAGTACGTGGAAGGGGGTTGGCCGTCGCTGGCCCAGAATCCCGAGTTTGGTGGACAGGGCCTGCCTGAATCGCTGGCCGCGGTGATCGCTGAAATCAACGGTACCGCCAACTGGTCCTGGGGCATGTACCCCGGCCTGAGTCACGGTGCCATGGCGACGGTGCAAGCCCACGGCACCCCTGAACAGCAGGCCATGTTCCTGGCCAAGCTGATCGAGGGGCTGTGGACCGGCACCATGTGTCTGACCGAGCCCCACGCCGGTTCCGACCTGGGCCTGTTGCGTACCAAGGCAGAGCCCGCCGAGGATGGTACCTACCGCATCACCGGCACCAAGATCTTTATCTCCGCCGGCGATCACGATATGGCCGAGAATATCGTGCACATCGTTCTCGCGCGCTTGCCTGATGCGCCGGCGGGAGTGAAGGGCATCTCCCTGTTCCTGGTGCCCAAGTTCAATATCGATGGCGACGGCAACCTGCTGGATCGCAACAGTGTTTCCTGCGGATCGCTGGAGCACAAGATGGGCATCCACGGCAACGCCACCTGCGTGATGAACTTCGACGGCGCCAGGGGCTACCTGATCGGTCAGCCGGGGCGTGGTCTCAACTGCATGTTCACCTTTATGAACAACGCCCGCCTGTTCGTGGCCCAGCAGGGCGTTTGTCACGCGGAGCTGTCCTATCAGGGAGCCTTGACCTACGCCAGGGACCGCCTGCAGATGCGTTCGGCCAGTGGCGTCAAGGCGCCGGATAAGAGCGCCGATCCGATCATCGTCCACCCGGACGTGCGGCGCATGCTGCTGACCCAGAAGGCTTATGCCGAAGGTGGCCGGGCATTGACCTACCTGCTGGCGCAGCAGGTGGACCGGGCCCATAAGGCGACCGATCCGGACGACCGCGAGGACGCCGAGAAGCTGCTGGCCCTGCTGATTCCCATCGCCAAGGGTTTTCTGACCGAAGCCGGCGTCGAAGCTGCGAACCTGGGGATACAGGTGTACGGCGGTCACGGCTTCATCAGCGAGTGGGGCATGGAGCAGATCCTGCGCGACGCCCGTATCGCGCCGATTTACGAGGGTACCAACGGCATTCAGGCGCTGGACTTGCTGGGGCGCAAGGTGATCGGTTCCAAAGGGGAACTGCTGGAACACTTTATCGGCCATGCCAACGCCTTTATCGATTCTCAGGCTGATAATGCGGCCATGGCGGAATTTGTCGCCCCCCTGCAGGCCAACCTGCAGCGCTGGGTAAAGCTGACTCACACCGTGGTAGCCCGCACCCAAAGCAACCCCGATGAGCTGGGGGCCGCGAGCTTCGACTACCTGATGTATGCCGGCTACACGGTGCTGGCGTATATCTGGGCACGCAGTGCCGCGGTTGCGCAGCACAAGCTGGATGCGGGCAGTGACGAGACGGCCTTCTACCAGGCCAAGCTGACCACCGCCCGGTTCTTCTTCCAGCGCCTGTTGTCGCGCAACGAAGGCCTGGCCAGGAGCCTGGAGGCGAGCGGCGAGACCTTGATGGCGATGGACGCGCAGGCGTTTTAATCTCGCCTCGCGTACGGCGGCGCCCTTTGAGCCTCCTGGGCACGGGGGCGCCTCCGTAGCGGCCGTATTGGTCGAAGGCGTATCGACGCTGGGAGTCCATCGCGCTTCTGCGCCTCAAGAGGCTGAGCAACAGTCGGAGAAAACACGATGAACACATCGATCCGCGGCGAACGCCGGGGCAAGATCTTTGCGATCAGCCTGCAGCGTGCGGACAAGAAAAACGCCCTCACCACAGGGATGTACGAGGTGTTGACCGAGCTGTTTGCCGAGGCCGACCGGGACGCGGCGGTAGCGGTAATCCACCTTACCGGCAGTGGTGACAGCTTCTGTGCCGGCAATGACCTTACCGACTTTATGTCGGCGGCAGAGCGGGGCGAAACAGATAGTCCTGGGCGAGCATTTCTGCAGCAACTCCATCGTCAGCGAAAACCGATAGTGGCGGCGGTCAACGGCGTGGCGGTCGGTATCGGCGTCACTCTGTTGCTCCACTGCGACCTGGCATACGCCGCCGCCGGGGCGACTTTCCGACTGCCTTTTGTTGACCTTGGACTGGTTCCGGAGGGCGGCAGCAGCGCCTTGTTGCCACAGATGCTGGGCCACCGGCGGGCGGCAGAACTGCTGCTGGCGGGCCGGAAGTTTGATGCCGAAACGGCGGTCGTGATGGGGATCGTCAACGAGGCTTGCCCAGCCGATCAGCTGCAGGCGCATAGCTGGTCGATGGCTGAGTTGTTGGCCGCAAAACCGTCACAGGCGTTGCTGGAGGCCAAAGCAATGTTGAAAAAGAATCCCGGTCGGCCCCTGGCGGCGGTGATCGACAGCGAGATTGACCAGTTTATGGCGCGCCTTGCCGGCGAAGAGGCGCAGCAGGTACTGCGCGGGCTGATGAAACCAGGCGCCTAGGGTCAGTTGGCGTCTGAGCGGGTGATCAGCGCCACAACCGTGTCGGCGATCTCTTCCAGGTCCTGGCGTTCCACGTAGATACCGTCGATCAGCAGGCGCGCCAAGCCGTGCAGTGCCGCCCAACTGGCCTGCGCGGTTCGCAGCGCGCAGTGGTCGGCGGGCAGTACCCGCTGACGCTGCATCCGTTCCACCAGGTCGACCCACAAGCGGAAGCTGGCCTTGGAGATCTGTTGCAGCGACGGCGTGGGGCTGCCGCGCTTCCAAATCTCTTTGCCGTACATCAGGTCGTAGGTTTGTGGATTGTCGTTGGCGAAGCGGATATAGGCACGCACCCACCGAGTAAACAGCGCCTGGCTGCTAGCGTCGTCCTCGACGTCGAGTATCTCCCGGATCATGCGGTCCTGGGCCTCAAAGCCGATTTCAGCGATGGCGCACAGCAGGGCATTTTTATCCTTGAAATGATGATAGGGCGCCGTGCGTGACACGCCAACCTGGTCGGCCAGTCGGCGCATGGATAAACCTTCGATACCGCCGTCGCGAATGATGGCGTTGGCAGCATCGATCAGTGCGGGGCGAAGTTCGCCGTGGTGATAAGGCTTGGTGTCTGTCATGGGAGCAACTTAGATTTTTAACTTGACGGTGTCAAGTTTCGACGATAACTTGACGGTGTAAAGATTGGCCGAATAAGAACAGTTCGCCGGCCAACCAACGGCATAGAGAGACTCAGACATGACTGCAAACCGTTATCCGCACTTGATGGCGCCCCTGGATCTTGGCTTTACCACGCTCAAGAACCGGGTATTGATGGGTTCCATGCACACCAATCTGGAGGAGCAGCCGGGCGGCTTTGAGAAGCTGGCGGCATTTTATGCGGCGCGAGCCCGTGGTGGCGTCGGGTTGATCGTCACCGGCGGGATTTCACCGAATCCGGAGGGGGTGGTGTTTCATGGCGCAGCGAAAATGGATGACGAGGCGGAAGTGCCGCACCATCGCATCCTTACCGATGCGGTGCACGCCGCCGGTGGCAAGATCTGCATGCAGTTGCTGCACGCCGGGCGCTACGCGGCCACCCCGGTCGCCGTTGCTCCCTCGCCGATTCGGGCGCCGATCAGCAAATTCACGCCGCATGAACTCACCGATGCCCAAGTGGAGAAGCAGATCGACGATTACGCCCGCGCCGCCAAACTGGCGCAGCAGGCCGGCTACGACGGGGTCGAGCTGATGGGCTCCGAGGGCTACCTGATCAACCAGTTTCTGGCCGCACGGACCAACCAGCGCAGCGACCGCTGGGGTGGCAGTTACGAGAACCGCATGCGCTTCCCGCTGGAGGTGATCCGCCGGGTGCGCGAGCGGGTGGGCGCGAAGTTTATCGTCATCTACCGGCTGTCGATGCTCGACCTGGTCGAACAGGGCAGCAGCTGGGAGGAGATCGTGACGCTGGCCAAGGCTGTGGAAGCGGCAGGCGTGAACATTATCAACACCGGCATCGGCTGGCACGAAGCGCGCGTACCCACCATCGCCTCCAGTGTGCCGCGGGCCGCCTTTACCGGCGTGAGCGAAAAGCTGCGTGCCGAAGTCACGGTGCCGGTGATCACTTGTAACCGCATCAACACGCCGGAAGTGGGCGAACAGGCGATCGCCTCCGGCCAGGCGGACATGATCTCCATGGCGCGGCCGTTCCTGGCGGACCCCGACTTTGTTGCCAAGGCCGCGGCCGGGCATGCGGAGCAGATCAACACCTGCATCGGTTGCAACCAGGGCTGCCTCGACCACGTGTTTGTCGGCAAGATGACCACCTGCCTGGTCAACCCACAGGCCTGCCGCGAGGATGAACCGGCGGTGGATCCCACCGACGCACCGCGGCGCATCGCGGTGGTGGGAGCGGGACCTGCCGGAATGATGGTGGCGGCGGTCGCCGCCGAACGCGGCCACAAGGTCACCCTGTTCGAATCCCGCACCACCCTGGGCGGCGAATTCGAAATCGCCGCGCGGATTCCCGGCAAGGAGGAGTTCTACGAGACCCTGCGCTACTACCAGAGCCGCTTTGAACAGGCGGGGGTGGAAGTGCGTCTGGGACAGAGTGCCAGCAGGGAGCAGCTGCTGGCGGAGGGGTACGATGACGTGGTGGTGGCCACCGGCGTACGCCCCTGGACACCGCCGATTCCGGGCACTGAGAACGCCGAGTACCTGGACTACCTGGATGTGCTGGAGCACGGCAAGCCGGTGGGGCAGCGGGTGGCGATCATCGGTGCCGGCCCGATCGGATTTGACGTGGCCGAGTACCTGACCGAATCCGACGAGCATGTGCACCAGGGCAAGGAAGGCTTCATGGCCGAGTGGGGGGTGGACGCCCGTTTCGAGACCCGTGGTGGCCTTACCGCACCACGGCCCGTACCGGCAGTGGATCGACAGATCTTTATGCTGGAGGTGCGTGACATTAAGGTGGGCTCCGAGCTGAGCAAAACCACCGGCTGGATCCACCGCGAAGTGCTGAAGAAGCGCAACGTGGCGATGTGGGGCGGGGTTACCTTCAAGCAGGTCGACAGCGATCGTATCCGACTCGAGCACCAGGGTGAGGAGAAGATGATCGAGGTGGATACCGTGATCGTCTGCGCCGGCCAGCGGGCCCGCGCCGACTTGGCCGAGCAGCTGGAGAGCTGCGGGGTGGCCGTGCATCGAGTCGGTGCGGCGCGCGATGCCCGCGGTATGGACGCCAAGCTGGCCTTTGCCGAGGCGCTGGAACTGGCCAACTCACTCTAAGTTGGCGATCCGTTTAGGTAATCGGCAGGCGGTGGCGGTAGCCCGTCACCGCCTTGCCGCCGACCAACCCTCGGCACTTGCCCGGCGGTCATTCCTCACCGTCCACTCCTGATTTCAGGTACCTCCCATGTCGATTACCCCGAATCCGGCAATCCCAGCACCAACAGACTGCGCCACCGATAGCGTCGATGGCTATGTCGATGTGAAGGATGAACCACGCCATGTTCCGCGCTTTGAAAACGACTATGCGCGGGTCTACGATGTGCGTTTCAAGCCGGGAGAGCATTCGCTCTACCACCGCCACAGCGTCGATACCCTTTATGTCGCGGTCTACGACACACGGGTCTTTGACCAGACCTATGGCGCGGATCACGGTGTAACCCATGAGCTACCGGCAGGGCTGTGTGGCTGCCGTCCCCATGGCCGTGAGCCGCTGATCCACCGTGTGCGTAACGAGGGTGCGGGGCTGATGCAAATGATCGGCGCCGAACACAAGCGGTCGCCGCCGGTGGTCGCGGAGCGCCCGCTCGAGGCGCCCCTTCATACCCCGGTCGCGGATCCGTTCAAAGGGGAGTCCATACGCTGCTACCAAATCGATCTGCAACCAGGGGAGTCCACCGGCCTGGTGGAATACCCCTTTTCGGGCCTGCTGGTATCCTTCAGCGACGCGACGCTGGCGGTCGGCGACGGTCGAGCCACTCAAGTTGTCGCCTTTGGCCCCGGAACCTTCATCTGGCATGACGGGCCGATCGCACGTCAGCTGCACAATGTGGGCAAGACACCTTTTCGCGCTGTACTGGGCGAATGGCGCTGATCACGGCTGGGAGCGGTCCTGACCCCGCTGAGCGAGGGTGGCTCTTGCCGCTCTCAGGTCGGCGTAGTCGGCGCCGGCCGGGAAAAGTCCGCAAATGCGGGAGAGGTGCTGGCGGGCGTCTTCGGCCCGCCCCTGGTGCTGCAGGCAGTCACCGAGCGCTCGGGTCGCTCGCAGCTCCAGCAATCGGGCGCCCTGGTGCCTGGCAATCGAGATGGACCGGCGCAAACAGCCTTCTACATCCTCGACCTCTTCGGGCCGGCGCTGCTGCAGCGGTGTCCGCCGGATCAGGAGCTGCGCCTTCAGGAAGAAGAGTTCGGCCTCGAATACCGGTTCCTGCTGCCGGGCCAGCACGTGCTCGGCTTCGGCCAACTGCGTCAGTGCCTCCTCGATAAGACCGGCCTTGCCGAGGGCATCCGCTTCCAGGGTCAGAAAGTGGGAATGGAAAAGCCGGGTCTCGGTCCGGTGAAATGCGGCCAGGCCTTCGCGGATCTGCTCGATACCCTCGCGACCGGCGGTCTGGTCCACCATCGCCCATCCAGATAACACCTTGCCATAAAGCAGCCAGATGGCAAAATTATGCTCCCGGGCGAGGTCGATGGCCGCTTCTGCGCAGGCTTGAGCCTGGTCGCTCTCCCGGCGCACGCGGTGCCGCTCAGCGGCGAAACAGAGGGTGGCGGCCAGACTGAAGAGGTGGCCGCGCTGGCGGGCCATTTCAATTGCTTCTGACATCATGCGTTCTGCCTGGCGCGAATCACCCATCAGCTCCAGCACCATCGCCATCAGATAACGGCTCCAGACGCCGGGCTCGAGCCCGTAAAGGATGGCATGCTGGCTGTGGAGCCGGGCATCGTAAAGCTGCAGCGCCTGTGCCAGATGCGCGTAGGCGTCTTGAAGCCTGCCGAGGAAGAAGAGTACCGAGCCCAGGGCGCAATGGGCCTGCAGCAGGAAATCGCGATCCTGTTCCTGTTCCGCCAAGTGGAGCAGCTGCTGTCCAAGCTCGCTGGCGGTCTCGTGCTCGGCACGTACAAGGTAATGATTCCTGAGCCCGGCCAGGATAAAGGAGAGGTCGGCCGTCGATCCCACCTGCCGCTGCAGCGCCAGGGCGCGGCGATAGGTCTGTTCCACCTCGGAGGCTGCATGGCCTCTGACGGCGATCAGGTTGGGTCCCAGCGAAAGCTGCAGTGCCAGCTCATTTCGGGCGCGCTCCGCCGTATCCGGCAGCTCCTCGAGCAGCTGCAGTGCCCGGCTGAGATGCCCAATGGCTTCTTCGTTGGCGGAACGTTGTGCAGCCTGCCGTCCGGCACAATGCAGAAACTGTACGGCCTTGGGCAGGTTTCGTCCCTGCGTATAGTGGTGCGCCAGCTCGTTGCAGTGGTCCTCGAGGTGTCCTTCGAAAAGGGTTTCGATGGTCTCGGCTGTGCGTTCATGCAGCATTGCACGCCTTTCCTTCAGCAGACTGCCGTAGGCGACTTCCTGGGTCAGGGCATGCTTGAAGCTGTACTCCACTTCCGGAAAAGCCGGGCGCTCATAGAGAAACTCCCCATTCTGCAACTCTAACAGCAGGCCACGCAGCTCGTCGTCTTCGAGGTCGACGACGTGCCGCAACAGGCTCCAGGAAAATGCTTTGCCTATCACCGCCAGTTTCTGGAGCAATGCCTTCTGGGCCAGGGGAAGACGATCGATTCTCGCGCTCAGCACGCCCTGAACGTTGGTGGGAATGTGCAGAACGGCAGGGAGCCGATTGAGCCGGTATTGGCCACGTACGCCACAGAGTACTTGCTCCTCGACCAGGGTCCGGACCACTTCTTCGAGAAAGAAGGGGTTGCCTTGCGTCTGCTCCATGATCCCTGGCCTGATCGATGCTAGGCTGGCATCTTTGCCCAGCAGAGCGTCCAGCAGCTCTGCGGATTCGTCGCCCCCGAGCGGCTGCAGACGGATCTGATGGAAATGGCGGTATCCTTCCCACCGGTGACGGTATTCGGGCCGGTAGTTCACCAGCAGCAGGATCCGCGCGCCGGCAATGTCTTCGATCAGGCTTTCGAGAAAGGCCAGGGTTTCGCGATCCAGCCACTGCAGGTCTTCGACGATGACCACCAGGGATTGCTCGAGGCTCTGGCGCATCAGCAGTTGTTTAATCGCGTCGAAGGTATGTTGCCGTTTGAGGCTCGGATCCATCTGCGCCAGGTCCGACGTCGACTCGTCGAGGCCGAGTAGAGGATCAAGGTAGCGTCGGCTCGCTTCGAGTTCCGGATCCAGTGCCTGCAAAATGGCGGTCACTTTTTCGCGGCATTGGCGCTTGTCGTCGCGGGCGCCAAATTTAAAATAATTCTTCAGCAGCTCTATCAAGGGAAGGTAGGCAAAGGCCTTGCCGTGGGACACCGAAAAGGTTTCCAGTACCCGGCAATCGCGTTCGCAACGGCGCTTGAATTCGAAAAACAGACGGGACTTGCCAACGCCAGGCTCGCCGACAACGCCAACCACCTGTCCCCGTTGCTCGCGTGCCCGCGTCAGCGCCTTCGATAGCCGCGCGAGTTCGCGCCGCCGGCCGGTAAAGCGCACCAGCCCACGGTGTGCCGCAACCTGCAGCCGGGTGCGCATCGCACCGACACCCTCCAGCTCGAAGGTCGTGACGGGATCGGTAATGCCCCTGACCTTTATCGCCCCGAGTGAGCGGCACTCAAAATAGCCTTCGGCCAGTCGGTGGGTCGTCTCGCTGAGGACGATGGATCCCGGCTTCGCCAGCCCCTCGAGGCGCGAGGCCAGGTGTATGGTCTGCCCGACCGGATCGTAGTCGGTACGCAGGTCCTCGGTACGAATCGAACGCACCACCACTTCACCACTGTGAATGCCAACACGGATCTGTATCGGGCGTGCTTGCGCCAGACCGCGACTGGCGCAATAACGCGCCATTGCATCGCGCATGCGCAGTGCAGCGAACAGCGCGCGTTGGGCATGGTCTTCATGCGCGATCGGTGCGCCGAACAGGGCCAGAATACCGTCACCCAGGGACTTGGCGACATAACCCTCATAGTGATGGACCGCCTCCATCATCAGTTCCAGTACCGGATCGATCAGGCGGCGGACCTCTTCCGGGTCGAGGTGTTCGATCAACGCCGTCGATCCGGCCATATCGGCGAACAGCGCCGTAATGATCTTGCGCTCGCCCGCAACGGCGCCTCTCGCCTGCAATGCGATCTGCTCGGCTCGAATACGGTCGGCGAGGTGGCGGGGCGTATAGTCGATGGGGGCAGCCATCTCGGGATGAATGGAGGCTGATGGTCGATCACCGAGTGAAGCGCCACAGGCTTCACAGAATCTGGCGGCTTGATTGACCCGATGGCCACAGCGGGGACAGGCATGCAGCAGCAAGGTACCGCACTGGCTGCAGTACGTTGCGCTTTCCGACGTCTCGCATCCGCAATTGACGCAACGCATCATTGCCTCGTCTGTCCGGCCACCTCGGTTCACCGGCAGTTCTTCGGTCGGTGTTCCGGGCTAGCCGGTAGCGCGCCGTGACCTTGCGAATCTGCTGGGGATCCTGCGAATACGTCTTGAGTGTTCGCAGGTTACCTAAAAAGCATAGTGCAGACCGCGGGAGCGGACGGATCGGGACCGACGGCTCGAGCATGGAAAAGCTGTCAAATCCGGCTTTTCCGCACGACTGCATGGATGCAGGAAGTAGAGCGATGCAGGGTGCCCGAGCCAAGTCGATCAGTGTTAAGTCCGACAGGCTGCTAGAAAGTGCCGGGGTAGGCGCCGCCGTCCAGCAGCAGGTTCTGGCCGGTGACAAAGCCGGCCTGGGCGCCGCACAGGAAGGTGCACAGGGCGCCGAATTCGGCTGGATCACCAAAGCGCTTCGCCGGACTGGCCTGCATCTGCTGTTCGCGGACCTGATCGGCGCTGACACCCAGTTTCTTCGCATACGACTCGACGGTGGAGGTTAAGCGGTCGGTCTCGAACGAGCCGGGCAGCAGGTTGTTGATGGTGACGTTATGGGCCACGGTTTCCCGCGCCAGTCCTGCCACAAAACCGGTCAGGCCGCTGCGGGCGCCGTTGGAAAGGCCGAGGATCGAGATCGGCGCCTTCACCGCCGACGAGGTGATGTTGATGATGCGGCCAAAGCGGCGTTCCTGCATGCCGTCCACCACCGCCTTGATCAGAAAGATCGGGGTCAGCATGTTGGCGTCCAGCGCCGCATACCACGCCTGTTGATCCCAGTCGCGGAAGTTGCCAGGCGGCGGTCCGCCGGCGTTGGTCACCAGAATATCGGGGTCAGGGCAGGCGGCCAGTACCTGGGCGCGCCCGGCTTCGGTGGAGATATCGGCGGCGACTGCATGGACAGCAACGCCGGTTTCGGTGCGTATCTCGTCAGCGGTTGTTTCCAGCGCGTTGGCGTTGCGTGCGTTGATGACCAGATTCACGCCCTCTTTGGCAAGCGCCAGGGCGCAGGCACGCCCGAGGCCTTTGGACGCGCCGCAGACGATAGCGGTGCGGCCGTTCAGGTTCAGATTCATAGCGGGGTTATCCTTGGGTGATTGTCGGCGATTGGTGGTCAAAAACACTCACAGCTGCAGCGGGTCAGGAGGAACCGTTAGATACCGTCGACGAGGACCACGCGCCCCGAGCTGCACGCGTCCCGAATCGTTTTCAGCCCCTGGTAGACGTCGCCGTAGTAAAACTCCTCGGCTTTGGCCATGGAGGGAAATTCAAACAGCACGATGCGGCGCGGTTCCCAATCGCCTTCCAGGACTTTGTGTTCGCCACCGCGGGCCAGGTATTTTCCACCCGCGGCCTCTATGGCGGGTTTGGCCTGGGTCATGAAGTCCTGGTAGCGCGCAAGATCATGGATATCGATATCGAAAATAACGTAGGCACTCATTGGCTGTTCCTGTGAGTTGTGATGAATTGCTGTACCTGACCACGGCGCCGCCTTGACGACGGCGCGGCTGGCAGGGCCGGTCAGACTGCCCGCGTGTGGCGCAGCGGCTTGGGTTCCAGGCCCGTGTCGAGGCGTGCCGGCGCGTCGGCCAGCTCGATCAGGTCGCGGTTGACCTGGTCGATACGGTTGACCCCGAGCAGCGCCATGCCGGTGCGGATCTCCCGCTGGAAGGTGTCGAGCAGGTTGTTGATGCCGGTTTCGCCGCCGCCGGCCATGGCGTAGATCCAGGGGCGGCCGATCAGCACGCCATCGGCGCCCAGAGCCACCGCCTTGAGCACATCCAGGCCGTCGCGCACGCCGCCGTCCAGATAGACCTCGGCGCGGTGGCCGATGGCATCGGCGATGGCCGCAAGCTTGCTGATGCTGGAGGCGACCGAATCCAGCTGGCGGCCGCCGTGGTTGGAAACCACCACGCCGTCAGCGCCGACGTTCACCGCCGCCAGGGCGTCTTCCACTTCCATCACCCCCTTGATCAGCAGCTTGCCCGGCCAGAGGTCGCGCAGCCAAGCGATATCCTCCCAGGTGACGCTGGCATCGAACTGGGCGTCGATAAACGCCTTGTAGGCATTCAGATCGTCCGGGTCGGGGACCACCTGGCTGAGGTTGCCGATGGTGTGCGGCTTGCCCTTGATCCCCACATCCTTCAGCCAGAGCGGGCTGTAGAGTAACTGGGCGGCTTTGGACAGCTTGCTGGCCAGGTTGGTACCGATCATGCCGTTGCGATAGTCGCGCAGGCGCATGCCGGCCACCGCCAGGTCGACGGTGAACACCAGAGTGGTGATACCGGCGTTCTCGGCGCGCTTGAGCAGCGCCTTGACGATGTCGCGGTCACGCAGCATGTAGAGCTGGAACCAGATCGGCTTGCCAGTGGCGGCGATGATCTCCTCCACCGGGCAGATGCCGAGGGTGGAACAGGTGAACGGAATGCCGATAGCGTCGGCGGCGCGGGCACCCTGGGTTTCGCCGCGGCGGGCGAACATGCCGGCCATGCCCACCGGGGCCAGCGCCAGCGGCATGCTGGCGGCCTGGCCGGCGAGGGTGGTACCGGTGTCGACGTTGTCGACATTCTTCATCACCCGCTGGATCAGCCGGTAGCGGTCGAAATCGTTGACGTTGGACGCCAGGGTGGTTTCGCGGTTGGCGCCGCCATCGATGTAGTCGAACAGAAAGCGCGGCAGGTAACGCTTGGCGCGACGGCGGTAGTCGTCGACGGTGACCGGGTTTACGTTGAAAAGGCTCATGGCGAACTCTCCGTTAGCGATTCTGGATCAGTGACAGCGGTCCAGCGGCGCGCCCTGCTGCAGAAACTGGCCGATGTTGGCGCACACCCGGCGCGCCATATCCATGCGGCACTCGGCGGTGGCGCTGCCGATATGGGGCAGCAGGGTGACATTGTCGAATTCGCGCAACGCCGGGGTGATCTCGGGCTCGAACTCAAACACATCCAGACCGACCGCGCCGAGATGGCCGCAGCGCAGCGCCTCCACCAGCGCCGCCTCGTCGATCAGCGGGCCGCGGCCGGTGTTGATCACCACCGCGCCCGGCTTCATTTTTGCGAGCGACTCGGCGTTGAGCAGGTGACGGGTCTGTTCCGTGAGGGCGCAGTTGAGGGAGACGATATCCGCCTCGGCCAGCAGCTGATCGAGGGTGGCACAGTAGCGGGCGCCCAGCGCTGCCTCCGCCTCCGGCTTGCGGTGCGGGCCGTGGTAGAGAATCTCCATGTTGAAGCCACGCGCCCGTTGCGCGACCGCCTGGCCGATGGCGCCGAAGCCGATGATGCCTAGGCGCTTGCCGTGCACCCGCTGGCCCAGCTGAGCCACGCCGGCGGTCCAGTTGCCGGCGCGCAGGTGGCGTTCGCTGATGCTCAAACGGCGGCAGGTGGCCAACATCAGCGCCAGGGTCAGGTCGGCGGTATCCTCGGTGACCACCGGGGTGTTGCTGACCACGATGCCGCGATCACGGGCCGCCGCCAGGTCGATGTTGTCGGTGCCCACCCCGATGTTGGCGATCAGGCGTAACGATGTCGGCAACTGGTCGATGACGTCGGCGGTAACCGGGTCCATGGGGGTGGAAACCAAGATGTCGCCGTCGTCGGGCAGCGGCTGGCCCAGGTCGACGACACGCAGCGATCCAAACTGACCCAGTGCCTCCATCATGGCGGGTGGCAACGGGCGGGAGACGATAATTGTGGTATTGCCCATGGAATCGGGCTCCTGTTTCTTATTGATGGAATAGATGGGGTTATCCCAGCAGCGGGATGAGTGCGATCATGCCCAGCGTGACGCCGACCGGGATCACCACGGTGATCACGCCGACGTCCCGGTAGGCTTCCTTGTGGGTCAGGCCGGTGATGGTCAGCATGGCGACAATCGCGCCGCAGTGGGGCAGGGAATCGAAGCCGCCGCTGGCCATGGTGGCGATACGGTGCAGCACCTGGGGCTCGATACCCATCTCGAGGTAGGAGGGCGCCAGGGTCTGCATGAATATCTGCAGGCCGCCGGTGGCCGAACCGGTAATGGCGGAGACCAGGCTGATCGAGGCAAACATTGACAGCAGCGGCGGCAGTGCGGAATTCAGCATGAACGACGTGAAGTCCACGAACCCTGCGGTATGCGTGACCACGCCGCCAAATCCGATCACGGCGGCGGTGTTGATCAGCGGCATGATGGAGTCCTGGGTGCCGTGTCCCATCACCTTCATCGCCTCGCGCTGTATCGCCGGGAAGAGTACGGCTGCGACGACCGACCCGGCCAGCAGGGCAATGCTTGGCCAGATAATCGGCTGGCTGTTGGCAAACAGCAGCACGGCGCGCAGCAGCGAGCCTTCCGCCAGTGCGGCCATGTCGATGGACATGCTGATCACGCGGGGCAGAATGATGAACAGCAGCACCAGTGCCAGCGGCAGGCTGGCCGTGAGCCAATGCGGATAATCGCGCTCGTCAACGCAGGAGATGCGGTCATGGGGCGCGGGCGTGAACCCTTCGCCGCGCTCAACTGCCAGCACGCGCTCGCGTTCCAGGTACCAGATTCCGAAAATGAACATCAGTGCGCCACCGACGGTGGCAATCCAGAAGCCCGCGAACAGGTCGGTGCCCAGCGCGACCGATGAAATCACATTGTGTATCGACGGCGTGCCAGGCAGGGTGGTCAGGGTGAAGGTCCCGGCCCCCAGCGCCAGCGCGCCGCAGAACAGCCGCTTGGGAATATCGGCTTCTTGCAGCAGTTTGAGGCCAAGCGGATAGATGGCGAAAATCACCACGAAGGCGACAACACCACCGTAGGTGAGCAGGGCGCAGGCCAGGGTGGTGATCCACAGCGCGCGGTGCGCACCGAGGCGGCGCACCAGTGCCATGGCGATACTCGATGCGGCGTGGCTGTCGCCCATGACGCGGCCGAAAATGGCGCCGGCGGCGAACAGCAGGAAGAACTTGCCGGCGAAGGTAAAGGCGCCCAGCGGACCGAAAACGTAGTATTCGGACAGGCTCGCTGCCAGTGGCAAACCATTGGTCAGAATGACCACCAGAGAGCTGATCAGCGACGCCAGGATGATATTCACCCCGCGCAGGGCCAGCCAGATGAGCAGCGCGACGCTGCCTATTAATCCTGCGTATTCCATTTATTATTATTCTCCGAAGCTATCGAATGCCCGCCTTCAGCGGCGGGCTCGGTTTCCGGGCTGTTGCCCGGTGTAAGCGGTTATGACCATTGGGCGCGGATCAATTTTTTATCGATCTTGCCGACGCTGGTTTTGGGAATGTCATCGGCCAGCTTGATCGTTTTCGGAACGGCCCACTTGTTGATGCGACCGCTGTCCACGTACTGCTGCAGGTGCTGCTCGAGTACCGCTGACGTCAGGTTTCCAGAGGAGGGTACGATCAGCGCTGAAGGACGTTCGCCCCAGCGCTCATCGGGTATGCCGATGACCGCCACGGCCGCAACGTCGGGATGGGTGCTGATCAGGCTTTCCAGCTCCAGCGAGGAGATCCACTCGCCACCGGTTTTAATGACGTCCTTGATGCGGTCCTTGATCTCGACAAAGCCATCGGGATGGATGCAGGCGATGTCGCCGGTATGTAGCCAGCCACCGCTCCAGAGTTCGTCGCCTTTCTCGGGCTCGTTCAGATAGCTCTGCGTCAGCCAGGGGGCGCGGGTGACGACTTCGCCGGTACTGACGCCGTCGTGGGGCAGAGGATTCCCTTGTGGATCCCAGATCTCGAGGTCCACCAGATTAGACGGCTGTCCTGCTTTAACTCGCCAGTGAGCTTGCTCATCGGCGGGTCGAGCGCTCAGTTCGGACGTCATGCGCGTGATGCACAGCAGTGGGCAGGTTTCGGACATGCCATAGGCGCTAAAGGGTTCGATACCCAGAGCCATGGACTGCTCAGCAAGTCCCGAGGTCAGCGCGCTGCCGCCGATGATGACCTTCCAGCCACTGAAATCGGTGTCCCTGGCCTGGTCGGACTGCAGCACCATTTGCAGGATAGTGGGTACGCAGTGGGAGAAGGTGACACCCTCTTCGCGGATGAGTCGGGCCAGGGTGTTCGGCTCGTAACGGCCCGGATAGACCTGTTTTACCCCCATCATGGTGGCGGCATAGGGAATCCCCCATGCATGCACATGAAACATGGGGGTGATCGGCATGTAGCTGCCGGCGTGATCGAGCAGCGGGCCTTCGGAGCTGGAGGTGGACAGAGTGTTAACCATGTTGAGGGTGTGTAGCACCAGCTGACGGTGGCTGAAGTAAACCCCTTTGGGGTTGCCGGTGGTGCCGGTGGTGTAGAAGGTGGTGGCCACCGAGTTCTCATCGAAGTCGGGAAACGCGTAGTCGGCCTCGGCCTGGTCGAGCAGTTGTTCATATTCGCCGAAGGTGGTGAAGGCGGGAGCAACGGGAGTCGTATCGTCACTCAGCTGGACAAAGCCCCTGACCGTTTCCAGCTGGTCTTTGATCCCTTCGACGATCGGCAGAAAATCATCGTGAACCAATACCAGATCATCCTCGGCATGGTTCATGGTGTACAGAATCTGTGCCGGCGAGAGCCGAATGTTGACCGTATGCAGAATCGCACCCAGCATCGGTACGGCGAAGAAACATTCCAGATAGCGGTGACTGTCCCAGTCCATCACGGCAACCGTATCACCGGGACCGATACCCAGCTGTTTCAGGGTGTTGGCCAGACGGCAGATGCGCTCGTTAAGTTGCGCATAGGAGAAACGGTGTTCACCCGAGACGATCACATTGCGCTGCTCGGTACGTTGGTGCGAGGTCAGGATGCGCTTGATCAGCAGTGGGTAGTCGTAAGCGGATTCACTGGGCTTGAGGATTTTAGTGGTCATCGCCGTCTCTCATATTGTTGTTTTGTTATTTCGGGGGTAGGGCGCCAGCTTCCGTTTCGGGTGAACAGAACCGAAGGCCGGCTTGGCGCCGATCATCAATGCGAATTCTTCGCCTTGCCTTGAGTCTTGTTATCGAAATTGGATCTGGCGCGCGATGTTGTTAAGCCATGGTGCAGAAGATCTTGGTCGACTGGCTTGACATAAAATGCCCTGCTTTTGACATTTTGCGATCGAGCACGACGCGGTGGCATTGCGCCCCCGTCGTTGTCACCTTTTGTCAAGTTGCGAGCATCTTCTGTCAAGCTGGGTTTTGGTCCCAGCCGCTAGGCTACGAATGAAGGATTGGCGGCTACGAGTGCGCCCCGTCCGTACGGTTGGCGTTCAGCCCGCAGCACGCCTGCAGGCCGCCCGAGAACAGCATCTACTCACCCATGTTCGATACCTGCGCAGCAATCAGGCGTTTGCGGGGCGGGGTTGGTCTGAGGCAGAACAATAAAACAGAGGTTCAAATGAGCAACGCAGCATTGAAAGTCGCCAGCGAGCAGAGTCGCATTGATCAGGTTTTTGACAGGCAACGTCGTGCCTCACGCGAGAAGCCCTATCCGAGCTATCAGGAGCGCATCGACGCGCTGAACAAGATCGACAAGATCCTGATGGAAAACATGGACGCCATCTGCGCGGCGGTCAATGCTGACTTCGGCAACCGCTGCCCGCAGGAAACCAAGCTGCTGGATATCTCCCAGCTGACCAGCGCGGTGGCCTACCACAAGAAGCAGCTGAAAAAGTGGATGAAGCCCGAGAAGCGTCACGTGGGGCTCAACTTCTTTGGGGCCAAGAACCGCGTGATTCCGCAGCCCAAGGGCGTGGTCGGCGTGGTCAGCCCCTGGAACTACCCGTTGGCACTGGCGGTGGGGCCCTCCATCACCGCACTGGCGGCGGGTAACCGCGTCATGGTCAAGATGGCGGCCAACTCCCAGAACCTGTGCCGCCTGATGGACAAGCTGGTGTCGGCCGAATTCAGCGACGAGCAGTTCGCGGTGATTCCCGGCGTCTCCGCCGGCGCGTTCACCGACCGCCCCTGGGATCACCTGGTGTTCACGGGCTCCCCGGCCACCGGCAAGGTGGTGATGGAAACCGCCTCCAAGTACCTGACCCCGGTCACCCTGGAGCTGGGCGGCAAGTCGCCCACCATCGTCGCCCCCGACTACAACCTGCGCACCGCCGCCGAGCGGGTGCTGTGGGGCAAGTGCATCAACGGCGGCCAGACCTGTACCGCGCCGGACTACCTGTTCCTGCCGCGCGCCAAGCTGGACGAATTCGTCCAGCACGCCAAGGATGTGGTGAGCGCGCGCTACGCCAGCGCCGACTCCTCGGATTTCACCTCGCTGATCGACGACAAGGCGTTCGCGCGGATTTCACAAACCCTTGAAGATGCCACCCAGAAGGGGGCCAGGGCGGTCCGTCTGGTGCCCAAGGGCGAGCCCAACGCCAAGGATCGCAAGTATCCGCCCACGGTAGTGCTGGACGTCAAGGAGGACATGCTGATCATGCGCGACGAGATCTTCGGACCGCTGCTGCCGATCAAGCTCTACGACAGTATCGACGAGGTGATTCAGTACATCAATGCGGGCGAGCGTCCGTTGGGACTCTACCTGTTTAGCAACGACAAGCGCCTGCAGGAAAAGGTGATCTACAACACCCTGTCCGGTGGCGTGTCTCTTAACGATACCGTTCTGCAGGCCGCGCAGCACGACATGCCGTTCGGCGGCGTGGGCAACAGCGGCATGGGACACTACCACGGCAAGGAGGGCTTCCTGGAGTTCTCCAAACTGCGTCCGGTGTTCCAGCAGGCCAGGCAGTCCGGCATCCTGATGCTGGCACCGCCTTACGGCCCCCGCTACGAGAAGCTGATGAAGCTGGTGTTCAAGTTCCGTCTCTGATCGGCGCTCTTTCGCATACGGCCTTCGCTCCTGTGAAGGCCCAACTCCCTTTCTGTGGCTCATCGCAGATTGGCGGTAAAGATGCAGGGTGCTGGTGAGTGCAACGAACCGCACCATCAGGGCGCCGGTGCGGTGCGGTGCGCTCCGCTTACCGGCACCCTACGGTATCCGGTGTTTACATCGGGGCACCTAAAAAACGCACCGTCCCTGTTGTGAGAAGAGCTTTTTTTCTATTTATCCTCCCCGGGCTGCCGCTCCCATCGTTATCTGCGCGCCAGCCCGGCCACGCTAGAGAGTCGTTATGTCTGAACAGCAAACAGCCGCTGTGACCCCCCGTGTTTTCCGCTCCACTCCCCGCTATGTACAGGCGGTGGGTCTGATTGACCGTGCCGCCGATTACCTGGCGCCGCTCAAGGTGAAGCGTTGTGCCGTTCTCTGTACCCCGCGCAGCCGGCGCGGGGAGGGCGCGCGCTTGCTCGCCGCGCTGGACAAGGCCGGTATCGACGTACAGGTCACCACCTTTGGCGGTGAGTGCTCATTCCGGGAGATCGAAGCGCGGACCGAGGAGCTTCGTGCGCAGCCGCCGGTTGACGCGCTGATCGCTCTGGGGGGCGGCAAAACTCTGGATGCGGGCAAATGTATCGCCCATCGTCTGGAGGTGCCGGTGGTGATCATGCCCACGCTGGCCTCCAACGACGCCCCCTGTTCCGCCCTGTCCGTCATCTACACCCCGGAGGGGGCCACCGAGACCTACGAGGTGTTCCCGCAAAACCCCGCGCTGGTACTGGTGGATACCGAGATCGTCGCCCAGGCGCCGGTGCGTTTCACGGTGGCCGGCATGGGCGATGCCATGTCGACCTGGTACGAGGCCCGTGCCTGCCACACCAATCCGGCCGGGGTGACCCCCTACGGTGACCGCCCGACGCTGGCGGGTGTGGCTCTGTCCAAGACCTGCGCCGACATCCTCTACGAGCACGGTGTCGCCGCGGTTGAGGCGATCGAGTCCGGTCAGGTGACGGCGGCGGTGGAACATGTGGTGGAAGCCAACACCCTGCTCAGTGGTGCCGGCTTCGAGTGTACCGGCGTGGCCGGTGCCCACGCCCTGGCACAGGCGCTGACTCTGCTGCCGGAGGTGGATCACAACTACCTTCATGGTGAGATGGTGGCGGTGGGGATTCTGACCCAGCTGATGCTGGAGGCCGACCGCGCCGAGGCCGAGCGTTGCGCGCGTCTGTTTGCCCGGGTCGGGCTGCCGGTCAACTTCGCTCAGATCGGCCTGTCGCTTGAAGACGAAGCCTCCGTCAGCACGCTCATCGAAGCCACCCTGGCGTTCCCGTTCATCGGTAACATGGCTGTGGCCGTCACGGCCGATAGCCTGCGCCAGGCGTTCACCGAGGTGGAGCGTCTGGGCGCTGAGCTGATCGATGAGGTGGGAGACCACCCCTACCGGAGCCTGCACGCCTGACCGATCCACGGCAGAGAATGGACTGAGCCGTCCGTTCTCTTTGCCTTGTTTCTTCCCCCTATCTATCCCCCCGAGCCCGCTTTACCCCATTGACCTCACGTTTGCGGGGCTACCGATCCGGGGGGAACACGACCGAGGATAAGCTATGAAACTGCTGCGTTACGGCCCTGTCGGGCAGGAAAAGCCGGGGGTTATCGACGCCCAGGGACAGATCCGCGACCTGTCGGGCCATATCGATGACATCGGCGGTCAGCGCCTGAGCCCTGAGAACCTGGCCCGGCTGCGGGCCATCGATATCGACACCCTGCCGCGGGTGGCCGAGACGCCCCGCCTTGGGGCCTGTGTCTCCGCCATCGGCAAGATCATCTGTATCGGCCTGAACTACCGCGATCACGCCGAGGAAACGGGCCAGCCGGTGCCGGAAGAGCCGGTGATCTTCGCCAAGTTTACCAGCGCGGTGAGCGGTCCCAATGACCCGATTCCCATGCCCCGCGGTGCCCAGACCATGGACTGGGAAGCAGAACTGGCGGTGGTGATCGGCAAGACGGCCAAATATGTCAGCGAAGCTGAAGCTCTGGATCATGTCGCCGGGTACTGCGTGGCCAACGACCTGACCGATCGCGCCTTTCAGATAGAGCGGGGCGGGCAGTGGACCAAGGGGAAGAGTTGCGATGGTTTTGCGCCGCTCGGGCCCTGGCTGGTCACGCCGGACGAGGTGGACGATCCGCAGGCGCTGGATATCTGGCTGGAGGTGGACGGCGTTCGTTACCAGCAAGGTAATACAGGCAACATGATCTTCAACGTGGCCTGGCTGATCAGTTATCTCAGCCAGTTCTTCAGCCTGCACCCGGGCGACGTCATCCTCACCGGCACGCCCGCCGGGGTGGGCATGGCGCAAAAACCGCAACCGGTCTTTCTCCGTGCGGGGCAGCGTGTGTGCGTCGGTATCGAGGGGCTGGGCGAGCAGCGTCAGCTCACCGCAGCCGATGGCTGATCCGGCGCCTCCAGGGACTCCAGGTTAGCGCGTTGATCAACTGCCTGACGTTGCAGGTGAAACACAAAAAGGCCCGGATATGGATCCGGGCCTTTTTTATTGGTCGAGGGGTCAGAGCTTGCCGTGGATCGCCGGCTCCGGGTTGGGTTCGCGGCTGGAGAGCAGTTCAAAGTCGCAGCCCTCATGGGCCTGAGTGACGTTGTCACTGAACAGCAGTCCCCAGCCCCGCTTGAAGCGCGGTGGTGGCGCTTGCCACTGCTGACGGCGCTGCTCCAGGGTTGCCTCATCGACACAGAGGGTGATGCTGCGGGCCGGGATATCGATCTCGATCTCGTCACCATTCTGCACCAGGGCGAGCGGGCCGCCGATCCAGGATTCAGGACTCACATGCAGGACACAGGTGCCGAAGCTGGTGCCGCTCATGCGGGCGTCACTGATGCGAACCATGTCTCTAACCCCCTGTTCTACCATCTTCTTGGGGATGGGGATCATGCCGTTCTCGGCCATGCCCGGGCCGCCCTGAGGGCCGACATTGCGCAGCACCAGGACGCTGCTCGGGTCCACCGCCAGATCGGGCGAGTGGATGCGGGCCGCCAGGTCGTCGGCGCTTTCAAACACCAGGGCGCGCCCCCGATGGCGTTGCAGGGCGGGGTCTGCGGCGCTGGGTTTGATCACGCAGCCGTTGGGCGCCAGGTTGCCTTTCAATACGGCCAGCGCCTCGGTGGCCACCGGGTTGTCCAGTGAGCGAATGATGTCGTCGTTTTCCACCCTCGCTCCGCGGATGTTTTCACCCAGTGTCTGTCCGTTCACGGTCAGGCACTCCAGCTCCAGCAGGTCCGCCATGCGGGTGAGCATGGCCGGAAGACCGCCGGCATCGGCAAACTCAGGCATGATGTACTCACCCGAGGGTTGCACATTGGCCAGCACTGGCACCTGTTTGCCGATGGCATCGAAATCGTCCAGCGTGAAGCTGGCGCCGGCACGACGCGCCAGGGCGATGAGGTGAATGGTGGCATTGGTGGAACCGCCCAGGGCGACGCAGGTTTTGGCCGCATTGGTGAATGCGTGATCATTGAGTATGTCGCTGGGTTTGACATCATCCCAGACCAGCTGGACGATGCGCCGCCCGGCCGCCGCGGCGAGTTGGTGACCACGGGAATCCATGGCCGGTATGGAAGAGGCGCCAGGCAGCGACAGGCCCAGTACTTCCGCCAGCGCGGTCATGGTGGACGCGGTGCCCATCACGTTGCAGGTGCCGGGTGAGCTCCATATTTTCTGCTCAACGGTCTGCCACTCCTGCGCTGACATCTTGCCGGCAATCAGTTCCGGCGCCCAGCGAAAAGCGCCGGTGCCGCTGCCGAAACGTTCACCACGGAAGGTCGCCCCCATGGTAAAACCGGCCGGGCAGTAGATGGTCGGCAGGTTCATGCTGATGGCGCCCAGCAGCAGACCCGGTGTGGTTTTGTCACAGCCGCCCAGCAGGATCGCGCCATCGATCGGGTGGCAGCGCAGCAGCTCCTCGGTTTCCATCGCCAGGAAGTTGCGGTAAAGCATGGAGGAGGGCTTCACATAGCCTTCTCCCAGCGACATGGCCGGCAGTTCGACGGGAAAGCCGCCGGCCTGCCAGACGCCGCGTTTGACCGCCTCGGCACGCTCCCTCAGATGAGCGTGGCACGGATTCATGTCACTCCAGGTGTTGATGATGCCGATCACCGGCTTGCCCTCGAACTCTTCCCGGCTGTAACCCGCCTGCAGGGCATGGCCGGTATGTTCAGTGGAGAGCGGCGTGCCGCCGAACCAGCGTCGGCTGCGAAGTTGTTCAATGGTTTTTGTTGTCATAAACGCAGACCTTTTATGGCAGAGCGGCCGCATCAGTGCGGCCGCTCTGCGGGTGTTGGGGGCGAAGCGGTTCTCGCCTGGCACGATTCAGTAGCCGCCGCGTGGGTTGGGCGCGTTGTCCTTGCCTTTGCCTTGGGCGGCGCTGAGCGTCTGCAGGGCGCCGGCGCGGATAAAGCTGATATCGGTGCCGATGGAGGCGAAGTCGAAGCCGCTGGCAATCGAGTTAGCCGCCATCTCGCCGCTGACGCCAAAGATGCCGGCAGCCAGGGCGTTTTTCTCGCAGGCCTTGAGGATGGCGGCGATGGCGCCGGTAAAGGCGGGATCGGTGAAGTTGCCGGGGGCCAGACCCAGCCCGTAGCACAGGTCCATGGGGCCGACGAAGAGTCCATCGACGCCTTCCACCGCGGCGATTTCATCCAGGTTACGCAGCCCCTCCGCGGTTTCGATCATCACCAGGCAGGCGACCTGTTGGTTGGCCGTGGCCAGGTAGCTCATCCCCTCCAGCATCGCATCGCGCATCGGACCGCAGGAACGGCTGCCCTGGGGCGGGTAACGGCAGGCCGCGACGGCACGGCGGGCATCGTCCGCCGAGTTGACCATGGGCACGATGACGCCCTGGGCGCCGGCATCCAGCGCCTTGCCGATTTGCTCCGGCTGATTGGCGGCGACGCGCACCAGCGGGGTGGTCGGCACGCCGGTGATCGCCGGCAGCAGTCGGGTCAGGTCGCTGTAGTCCATCAGGCCGTGTTGCAGATCAAAACAGATCCAGTCCACATCCATGCGGCACAGAACCTCGGCCATATGGATATCGGGCAGGTTGGACCAGATCCCCAGGCTGGGCTCTTTGGCACGCCACTTTTGTAATGCAAGGTTAAGCATGGGCTTTATTCCCGGTTTTGTTGTTATCGCCAAGAGGCTGCCTCAGCGCAGCATCTCCCGATTGCGTACGCCACCCTTGTCGGCACTGGTGGCCAGCAGGGCGTAGGCCTTCAATGCCAGACTGACGCGCCGGGCGCGTTCGCCGGCGGGGCGCCAGGCCAGGTCGCCGCGCGCCTCCATGCGGCTTCTGCGCGCGGCCAGCTCCGTGTCGGCAATGTCGATGTTGATGCTGCGCTTGGGGATGTCGATCACGATTCGGTCGCCATCCTCGATCAGACCGATGGCGCCGCCGTTGGCCGCCTCCGGTGACGTATGGCCGATGGACAGCCCGGAGGTGGCGCCGGAAAAGCGGCCATCGGTCAGCAGCGCGCAGGATTCCGCCAGGCCCTTGCCTTTGAGCAGACTGGTGGGCACCAGCATCTCCTGCATGCCGGGGCCGCCCTTGGGGCCTTCGTAGCGGATGATGACGCAGGTGCCGGGCTGGATCTCGTCTGCTCGCAGCGCGGCGATTGCTGCATCCTGATCGTCGAACACCCGGGCCACGCCCTTGAACTGCAGCATGTGGTCCGCCACCCCCGCCGTCTTGACGATACAGCCATCCTCGGCCAGGTTGCCGAACAGCACGGCCAGGCCGCCTTCGCTGCTGTAGGCGTTGTCCAGGCTGCGGACGCAACCGTTCTGACGATCGCGGTCGAGGCTGTCCCAGCGGCACTCCTGGCTGAATGCTTCGGTGGTGCGGATTCCGGCAGGGCCGGCGCGGTAGAACTTTTCCACCGCGGCATCGGTGGTGCGGCAGATATCCCACTGATCCAGCGCCTCGGCCAGGGTGGCGCTGTGCACGGTGGCGCCGCCGGTCTTCAGCAGTCTGGCGCGGTCCAGTTCACCCAGAATGGCGAACACGCCGCCGGCGCGGTGGACATCCTCCATGTAGTACTTACTGGTCGAGGGCGATACCTTGCACAGCTGCGGGATCTCGCGCGACAGACGGTCGATGTCCGCCATGGTGAAGTTGATCCCTCCCTCCTGCGCGGCAGCCAGCAGGTGCAGGATGGTATTAGTGGAACCACCCATGGCGATATCCATGGTCATGGCGTTGTGAAAGGCATCCACGTTGGCGACCTTGCGCGGCAGCACGCTGTCGTCATTTTGTTCGTAATGGCGTTTGGTGATCTCGACAATGCGGCGGCTGGCTTCCAGGAACAGTTCGCGGCGGTCGGCGTGGGTAGCGAGCATGCTGCCGTTGCCGGGCAGGGCCAGGCCCAGCGCCTCGTTGAGGCAGTTCATGGAGTTGGCGGTAAACATGCCGGAACAGGAACCGCAGGTGGGGCAGGCGCTCTGTTCCACCTTCAATGCTTCCTCGTCCGAGGTCGTGTTGTTGATGCCGGCGATATAGGCGTCCACCGGGTCGATGCGCAGCACCTGTTCGGCCAGTTGCACCCGTCCGGCCTCCATCGGGCCGCCGGAGACGAAGATGGTGGGGATGTTGAGGCGCATTGCCGCCATCAGCATCCCGGGGGTGATCTTGTCGCAGTTGGATATGCAGATCAGGGCATCGGCGCAATGGGCGTTGACCATGTATTCCACCGAGTCGGCGATGATCTCGCGCGAGGGCAGGCTGTAGAGCATGCCGTCGTGGCCCTGGGCGATGCCGTCATCGATGGCGATAGTGTTGAACTCCTTGGCGATGCCGCCGGCGTTCTCGATCTCGCGCGCCACCAGCTGGCCGATATCCTTGAGGTGGACGTGGCCGGGCACGAACTGGGTGAAGGAGTTGGCGACCGCGATGATCGGCTTGCCGAAGTCCTGGTCACAGACCCCCGTGGCGCGCCAGAGTGCCCGGGCGCCGGCGTTGTGGCGGCCTTCGGTGGTTTGCTTGGAACGGTAGTTGGACATGGGGGCCTCCTCAGTCGAAAGTCAGGTTGACGTTGCCCAGGCCGTTGTCGAAGCGGGCGGTGACACGGTCGCCTGCCGCTACCGGCAGGGCGCGGGTGCAGGAACCGGAGAAGATCACGTCGCCGGGCTCGAACGCGACGCCGAATTCCGCCAGCTTGTTGGCCAGCCAGGCAACCGCTGTTACCGGGTTGCCCAGCACGTCGGAAGAGAGGCCGGTTTCGCGGACCTCGTCGTTGATCAGCAGCTCGCCTTTGATATTGCGGATGTCGATCGCGTCCAGCCGCACCGGGTTGCCGCCCAGCGCGACGCGCCCGACGGCAGCCAGGTCGGCGATGGTGTCACGTACATCCATGCCCGGCGCCGGCGCTACCCGGAAGTCCACCACCTCGATGGAAGGCAGCACGAAGTCGGTGGCGCGGATTACGTCGGCGGCGTTGATGCCGGGGCCCTGCAGGCGCTCTTTCATCACAAAGGCGATCTCTATCTCCACCATCGGGCTGGCGAAGTCGGCGCGGTTCAGATGCGCCTCTTCGTCCACGAACATGTCATCCAGCACCGTGCTGTAGTCCGGTTCGGTGGAGCCCAGCATCTCCTGCATCGCCTTGGAGGTCAGGCCGATCTTGTAGCCTTTGATCCTGCGCCCCTGTGCGACGAACTTCTCTATCACCTGTTCCTGAATGCGGTAGGCATCTTCCATTTCGATGTCGGGATGGGATTGGGTCAGCAGGGAAATCTGCTCCTTGCTCTTGAAGCAGGCGAAGATCTGCCCAGCAATCGCTAGTCGAGTACTGTCGTTCAGCATGGGGCTGTCCTTTTTTGTTGTCTTGGGGAGCCGATTCACGGCTTCCGGAATGGACGTCGTTGTAAAAATTAAGCGCCGTGAGCCAATTTGTGCATCGCACGGTCGGCCATGACCATGATCGGAATCATGGTGTGGGTTGAGGCAGTCGTCGGCATTACCGAGCCATCCACGACATAGATGTTGTCCAGATTGTGCAGTTGCAGGTTCTGATCCACCACTCCGACATCGGCGTTCAGACCAATGCGGCAGCTGCCCTGAACGTGTGCAGAGGTCAGCGCTACCATGCCCGGCTCGATGGGAAAATCATCGATACGGGACAGTTGATCGGCACTGGTGATGGGGCCAAATACGGCGCTGTTGCAGTGGATCTCTTTGGCCCCCGCCTCAAACAGGAACTCGGCAGCCGTTTTAAAACCACGTTTGAAGCGCTGCTTCCATTCTTCGGTTGGCGTGTACTGAATTTTGGGTTTGACCTTGCCATCCGGTCCCCACTCCCAATCCATGGTGCCGGTGGGCTGATCGGGTACCAGCAGTGCGGAGAACTGGGTATTGGGGTACTGCTGCATCATCCGCTTATGGTCATGGCCAATGCTGTTGGAGAAATGAGAAAAGATACCGGCCATACCACCAACACCTTCCATGCGGAAACCACCCAGGCCGTGTTCGGCACGGTGGTCGTCAAATTCGCTCATGTAGATCGACTGGGGTGCTCCACGCCAGGAGGTCATCTTGTCGCTGTCAGAGAAGATGGCGGACATGCCGATTTGCGGCTGTAGCGAGATGTTCTTGCCCAGTTGCGGCAGGCCCTTGTCGAACCCTGAGCGCTTCAGAATGGCGGGCGTGTGAACGGTGCCGGCAGCCATGATGATACGCTCGCAGTCGATCTCGACCGGATGGCGGAAGCGGCGGGTGCCACGCTCGACTACGCTGCCGTGTACACGGTACTTGCTGCCGGATAGGCGCTCAATACGGTCCACACGAACATCGGTGTAGATGCGGGCGCCCAGTTCCGATGCCATCGGCAGGTAGGTCAGGTTGGTACCCTGTTTGGCGTCATAGGCACAACCCTGGAAGCAGTATCCGCTACCGACGCAGTTCTTGCGGTTAGAATTGAATACGCCTGCCTTGTAACCCAGGCGGTTAGCGGTTTCGAGCAGCACCTTGTTGTTGCGGTTGAGAATCCTCTCTTCCAGGCGGTGTACGTTCAGCGTCTTGTACACACGTTCGTAGGAAGCGGCCAGGTTTTCCTCGGTCAGTTCGTTTAGACCGAACGTCTGCTGCCAGTGTTGAAGCACCTCGGCGTCGATGGGCGTCGCGTCTGCCGTGTTGATAACGGTGGAACCGCCAAAGGTGGACCCCTGCCAGACATAGATCATGCCATCGGTTGTCGTCTGGCGGCCGGCACCACGATACAGTGCAGGCATCATGTCTTCTTCGCGCTGGTTGAAATCCTTGGCCTGGAAGTAACCGCCTTCTTCCAGCACAACCGTTTCGTAACCTGCAGATGCCATGTGATAGGCGGCGACACCGCCGCCAGCACCGGAGCCAACGACAACGGAGTGGGTTTTCAGCTTCAGCGGTGCAAAAATTTCGTGGCCTTGAATAATCATGATTAACCCTCCACCTGCGGATATACCGGTCGGTCACGTTTCACCAGCGGGCCGTCATAGCCGATGTTCGGCCAGGCCTGCTCGTCCGTGTAGAAATAGAACAGGCAGAGTCCACGCAATGCGGTATAGACCGCAACGGCATCGCCACCGGCATCTCTCAATGCCAGCAGTAGCGCTTCACGCTCTTCTGCCGCCATGCTGGAGAAAAGGCCTTCCTTGCCTTGAATGGCGGGCGCTTTGTGTTCCAGGAACATAAGCGCACCACGGACTCCCTGGATCAAGGCGGTATCTTCTGGTTCGATGTAGCTGTCGATGCGAGCCGCCAGATCAATGTCCAGGGCACCGAGCGGGAAGGCGCCACCACGCGGGATAATGGTGTCGCTGACGACAGAGAGGATGCGGTAGTCGTCGGCCGTCAGAATGTTCAGCTTTGGGGTAGCGATGGCAGCGTTGGCGAGTTCCTGCGCACTCATTAGAGGGGAGGCCGCAACCGCGGCCATTGCCATCAGCGACCGCTGTAAAAAGAGTCGTCGCGTGGCAGAGGGGAGTTGTTTGTTATTATCCATATTTCTCAGCCTTTTTTTGTATGGCCTTATAGTGTTTTCGCCTGAATATGCTCGATGTGATTTACTCGGGGCGAACAGTTTCTTTCAGTAGGGCATTTACAAAATGCCGATGGTGTTAATCTTTTTGGCTATTCAGGTGCTTTAAACCAGTACCGGTTACTAAAGAAATTCTATGGTTTACATGCTAGGGGTCTGAGCCCGATGTATCTTGACATCAGATGTCTTGCATTTGACTTAATGCGCCAGAAGTTGGCGGGACGGTTTCAAAAGAAGGTTGCACGTGCGCCCACTCTTTTTGGGTTAAAGAGCCTGTGGCGTGACCGCTCAAACGCATCCTTGCGTGTGCGGCATACCGTACTTCCTGTACATAACGGACAAATAAATAGGAAAACTATTTGCACGCCAGGTTAATAATAAAAGGCTCATCGCGCTTTAACGCGAAGATGGCGCAATTCGTAGGATCATCCTACGGTTTCGTGGTCTAGCTTCCCGCTAATCTGCGAAGGACCTAATAAAAGCGAGGTTTTAATTTAATACCTTGCCGGGATTAAGCAGGTTTTTCGGGTCCAGGGCCTGTTTAAGTGCCTTCATCACGGCGATTTCCGCCGCTGATCGGCTGTACTGCAGGTAGGGTTTCTTGTCGAGGCCGATGCCGTGTTCCGCCGAAATCGAGCCGTTACAGGCCTGCAGTGGCCGGTATACCCTGTCCTCGACCAATGCCTTGTCGCTTGTGGGCACCTTGCCGATGATGATGTGCAGGTTGCCATCGCCCAAGTGTCCGAAGACGATGCAGCGGTTCTGTGGCCACTGTTCGTCCAGTTGCGCCTGCAGCGCTTCGAGATAGGGCTCCATGGCGGAAATTGGCAGGCTGATGTCAAAGGCGTGAATCGGGGCAAGACTGAACAGGGCTTCGACATCATCGCGGATCGCCCAGATTTTCTCGCGCTCGGCGGACGACTGGGTCAGGACGGCGTCGCTGATCAGGTCCTGTTCCAGGGCTTGGCCCAACAGCGCCTCGAGACGCGCCTGTTCCTGTTCGTTGCTGCTGCCCTGGGTTTCGATAATGACATAGTAAGGCGCCTGTACAGGCAGCGGTGGCCTGTGGCGTTCTGTGCCGGTGACCAGTTCGTAAAAGTTGCGCCACATGACCTCAAAGGAGCTCAATCCGCCGCCCAGGCCCGATTCTGCGAGGTTCAACAGCCGGCTCAGGTTGGCGAAGTCATCGACGGCGACCAGGGCGGTGGCTTCACCCAGGGGTTTTGGGCGAAGGCGAAGGACTGCACGCGTGACGATCCCCAGCGTGCCTTCGGTACCGATAAAGAGATGCGGCAGGTTATAACCGGTATTGTTCTTGAGCACCTTGGACAGGGACGACACCACGGTGCCATCGGCGAGTACGGCCTCCAGGCCGAGCACGGACTCGCGGGTCATGCCGTAGCGCAGAACACGGTTGCCGCCCGCGTTGGTCGCGATCGTCCCGCCAATGGTGGCGCTGCCCCGGGCGCCGAGGTCTACCGGATAGAACAGCCCGGCGGCTTCGGCGGCTTCCTGCACGGTTTGCAGGTTAACGCCCGCTTCCACGGTCATGGTGCGGTTCAGCGAATCGATTTCGACGATACTTCGCATCCGTTCCAGCGAGATGACGATGTCGCCACTTTCGGTTCTGGCGCCACCGACCAGGCCGGTGAGGCCGCCGTGGACCACGGTCGTCTGGTTTTGCCCCTCGCACAGGCGCATGACCGCTGAGAGTTCCTCGGTGTTGGCCGGGCGAACAACCGCCTCGGCCTGGCAGGCGGGGGCGCCCATCCAGCCGTCTCTTCGCTGATGGACGTCGTTGCCGGTTAGGATTCCCTTGGCACCGACGACGGTGGTGAGCTCTGCAATCAGATTCGCGTTCATAACAAGCCTGTTCTTCTAGTAGGTGAGCGGAAGACCCCACTAACGTGATGCTTCTACCGGTCGGGGGTAAGACAGTCTTGAATATGACGCGATGGGTTTTTGATCGCTTGACGGCAGGTGTCCGCGATTTGCCATTTTACGCCAGTGAGGCGTCAGGATGTCTGGCGCCACTGTTGCGGAGAGACGCCTGACCAGCGCTTGAACGCACGGGAGAATGCACTCAGTTCCGAATAACCAAGATTGAGTGCGATATCGGTCAGCGTATAGTTTCGCTCGAGGGCTTCGCGGGCAATCTGGAAGCGTACCTGGTCGACCAGCAAACGGAACTCGGTTCCCGCCAGCTGCAGCTCGCGCTGCAGCGTTCGCACGTTCATTCCCAGCATCGAGGCGATGGTTGGCAGCGTCGCGTCCCCGGTGGGGATAAGCTCGAAAATCAGCTTGGAGACCTTGTACTGCAGCGGTTGCTCTCGACCCTTCGATTCCCTTTCCAGAAACGATTCCAGGTAGCTTTTTATTTCGTCCGACGCCGGTCTGGGCGTCTGTCGAAGAAGCTGAATGGGGAAAATAATGGCGTTTTTTTCCTGCTCGAAGCAGATTTTTGCCGGTGTATACCGCTTGTATTCCTCGGGCGCGGCGAGTGGGCCATGACTGAAGTGGATCTTCGCCCTTTCCATCCATTCGGGCGCCATTTCACGCAGCACGTTGTAGCCAAGCCCCAGGCTCAGCTCGAATGTCTGTTCAAGGCTGATTGCAGGGTCAATGTCGAATTCGATTGACAGTTCAACGTCTTTTTCCCGCAGCGCAATGTCGATGAGCACGCCCTGGGCATGAAAATGGAAGTATTTGCGTATTACGTCCAGGGCGTCTGCCACGGTGGCGCTCTCGGCCGCGAGCAGGCCCAGGGGACCGAAGGTTTTCAGCCCCTGATAGGAGGACAGGGCGATCCCGAATAGCGGGAAGTCGGCGGTGTCTGCCGCCCGGTTAAGCACGTGGGCAAAGCTGTCATAGGGAATCATCAGGTCGGTCGATCTGAGCACGGTGCTGGACAGTCCCTCATCCGCGAGCAGTTTGACCGGGTTGATTTGCAGCCGCCGGCAAAGCGGGTAAAGCCCCATGAGGGCGCTGCTTTTCACCTGGGATGCGATTTTCGCCTGTGACATGACCGTACCTTTCTTATTTATTATTGTTATTCAATATCATTCTGGTGGCGTAAATTGTCAAACGCCGGCCAGTACGTGCCTTTTGATCCGCTCTGCGATGGCAATCATTGATCATGATGCCATACGCCGCCAGCGACCCGGCCCTGCGCGTGGTCGCCACACAGGTGAAACCGGGGACACCGACCGGCGCGAGCGGCCCCGTTTGCTCTGCAGGACGCTGTTTTGCCCGCAGACCGCAGCCCGCAGCCCGCAGCGCTTGCTTTGTGGATCGCGCGGTATCGCAAGCCCTGGCAGCCGGCGCTAGAAGCCGGCGCTAGAAGCCGGCGATACGTTCCAGCGTCCAGAATGCGGCGAGCGATCCGGCGCCATAAATTATCACCTGCTGCAACCGGGCCAGCGGAAACGCCGACCATTTGCCGAGCAGCCAGAAGGTGGTCATGACGGTCAGTACGAACGCCACCTGGCCAATTTCCACACCGACATTGAAGAACAGCAACGCGGTGGCCAGCTCGGTTTGCGGCAAGCCGATTTCCTGCAATACCGCGGCGAATCCGAAGCCGTGGATCAGGCCGAACACAGAGGACACAAGGATCGGATAGCGCCAGGCCAGGCTCGTGCGGCGTGCCCGTGCAATCTCGGCGGCCAGGAACAGTATGCTCAGGGCGATCACCGCTTCTACCGGGGCGACAGGCAACCGCACCAGGCCCAGCGTCGTCAGTACCAGCGTCAGTGAGTGAGCCACCGTAAAACCCGATACCGTGACCAGGGTCCGTTTGATCGTGCCCGATATCATCAGCAGGCAGAGCAGGAAGAGCAGATGGTCCCAGCCGGCCAGGATATGTTCGATCCCCAGTTCCAGGTACTCGCCGACCACCTGCGAGGTACTTTGCGGGGCCGGCAGCTGCCATTGAGTCTCGCCGGGGGATAGCAGCTTCTGGTGGGTTTCACCGGAGCTGAAGGCGACTCTCACCAGCGCCGTGATCGACGGGTTGAAGTTCGGGTAGTCGATACTGAGGGTCTGGCCGGCCAGTGAGGCCGAGCATTCCACCTTCGCGATCGGGCCCAGGTTCTGCTGCTGGCAGCTATCCGGCAACATTACATAGGGGCGGTTGTCCGCTTCAATCGATGGGGGCACATTCAGTTTGAGGCTATAGCGATACAGTCCCTGCTGCTGGCTATCGAGCTCGTCGATCTGCAGGTAAAGCGGACGTGCCTCGTGCGCGAACAGCGCCGTCGGCGCCAGCAGCACCAGCGCGAGCAGCAGCTTACAGGCGATTTTCAACATGGTATTGCCCCACGATCTGTTGAATGGCCAGTTCCTGCTTCTGCTGCTGTTCCCATCGCAGGTAGTCCTGCTCGACGCGTGTCTGTATCTGCGCCAGTTCCGGTACGCGCCCGGGCTGGTGTTCGCTCAGCATCACCAGATGCTGCCCATGCGTTGAGGTGAGGGGGCCTTGCCAGCGTCCGGTGTCCGGCTTTATTCGGGCCAGCTGATCCATAAAGGTTTCACCGAAATGACTGGCGATGAAGTCCGGCGTCCGCTCGACGTAGTTGCGGTGGTACAGGAAACGGTCGCCGAAACGTGCGGCGTGCGAGAACTCGACGTGCTGTCCGTTGAGCTGGTGCAACAGGTCGGATGCTTTGTGCGTACCCGTGTCGCCCTTGATGAACACATGGGTAAAGGTGTACGAGGGCTCCTCGTAGTAGTCCTGGCGGTGGGCATCGAAGTAGGCCGCTACCTTTTCAGCATCGGCGGTCACGGCTTGCTCGGCCATGCTCTGGGCGATGAACTCCAGCTTCTGCACGGAGCGGCGGCGGATGATGTAGTCGTTTTCGCTCATGCCCAGCGCCTGGGCTTGCCGATACAGTGCTTCTTCACGAACGAAGTCGTGAATCAGCTGCTGGCGTTCGACGGCCGTCATGTCGTCCAGGCGCTGCGCGGCCATGTCGGGCTGAAACGCCTTGGAACGGTACTGGATAAAAGTCAGCAGCGTGTCGCGGTCGACAACGATGGTGTTGTCGGACAGGGTCGTATCGGGGGTGCCGATGAGCTGGTAGGTACCGAAAAGACAGGCGCCGACGAGCACGAAATGCAACAGGGGATCTTTAATCAGTCTGCGAATCATGACTCAGTGCTCCTTGGCCGGCGTGTACCAGATAGGCGAGGAATAGGCGCGTTCCTGTACCCACTTCGGCATCTCGCTGCGCAGCTGCTCACCGAAGTGCTTTTCGTCGTAGACGGTCCAGCGCGGGGTCGGTATCTGCAGCACGCGAACGTAGTAGAAGGCGCGTTCCATGGGATCGAAATCGGGGTCGGTCCAGACGCTGGCCAGCTCGGCGGCGCCGATGCTGTTGCGCCAGGTGGCCTCCGCCAGATCGACCGTGTTGCCGATCGCAGCCAGCTTGCCGTTGGCGTCCGGCGTACGGTCGCCGCTCCAGGCCACATCGTAGACCTGCTCGCGGGTGGTGCCATCGCTATCCAGCCAGCCTTTGACGATCTGTACCCGGTCGAGGTTGGCGCCGTCCGGGTCGCGGGACGCGGTGACCATAAAGCGCGGTGCCTCGCCGGCCGGCGCCTGCGTCAGGTCGCCGCCCATCGGGACGCCCTTGGTGTAGCCGCGGTCCACGTAGTCGGAGTAGCTCGCCTCGTCGTCGGAGAAGTCCCAGCCGCCAAAGAAGCGCACGGTCATGCGGGGGCCGGTGGTGGCATAGGTTTCGCGGCGCTTGATGGCGTCGAACAGGGCCTCGCGGGTGTTTTGTGTGGCCCAGACTGCGGCATAACCGGAAGCCGAGGTCTCGTCTACGCTCAGGGAATATACCTTGCCGTGCTTGCCCTTGGTGTAGGCCGGGACCTCGGCGCGTTTGGCGCTGGGCTCGAACAGGCTGAACTTGCCCCAGAAATTGTTTTCCTCCACCGCCGGCAGGCTGGTGTGGGCATCGGTGCTGCCGATCATGCCGAACTTGAACGGATTGACGCCGAGCTTGGCTTCCTGCTGCAGGCCGAGCTTCAGCGCAGAGCGCGCGTATTCATAGGGCAGCATCTCGGGGCGCTTGGCGGACAGGGCGCTCAGGTTGCCCTTGTCCCAGGTTTCGAAGTCGGCGAACTCGTCGTCGGGGGACAGCGCGGGGTGGGTTTCGCCGTCGCCCTTGATCTGGGTGACCTCGATCACCGGCTCCCAGCGGCTGCGGGTTTTGGTGTACTCGCGGCTGAGCGGGTTGCCGTCGCGGTCGGCCAGGGCGAACATCAGACCGTTACTGACATTGCCGTTGTGGGGAATGGCCAGTACCCTGCCGCCGGTCTTGTCCTCATAGCTCTGCAGGAATCGCCATAGATCCTCCGGATCTTCACTGTCGAAGGCGGAGAAGGGCAGGATCTGCCCTGCCTTGCTGGCATCATCACCAAACATGACCACTCGGTGCAGATTGTCGCCGCCGGGCATGGTGGTCCATTCGTAGCCGATAAAGGCGGTGAACTTGCCGGGGTCATTGTATTTGTCGGCGGCCTCGGTGATGCGGTCCCAGGCGCTGCGTTCCACCATCGGGTTGCTCAGGCTTTTACGGTTGTCGCCGATATCGACGTTCATCTCCAGCAGGGCCTTGAGCTGTTCGTCGGGGCCACCGTTCAACAATGCGGACCAGCGTGCACCGACCGGATCGCTGAGCAGTTCCTGGTTGCCCGCGTTGATCATCGGCACCAGCCCCAGATACTCGGCGTGGTCGGCCACCATCAGGAAGTCCAGCGGCCGGCTCAAGCGGGCAGTCATGCCGTTGTGGGCCTGAACCTCCTCACCGCGGGCAAACCGGTAAGCCTCTTCCGGGCCAAGCTGTTTGTTGCCCATCATCGCGGCATCGAAAGAGTAGCTGGTGTGCAGGTGGGTGTCGCCCCAGTACACCTGCTGCGGGTAGGTCTTGCCCGCCATCGGCGAGTAGGAGGGCTCCGCCGCCGTGGTGGCCAGGGAGAGCAGGGCCGCTGAAACTAGTACCGAAAGTGTTGTTATTTTCATAATGCACTCGGGTTTATTGATTCGGCGTGCAGATGGGTTCGGACTGAATCCATCTGCACATCGCCGTTTCTCGGCGTAGGGCCGTGAAACGCTGCTGCAAGGGCTTAAAGTCGATCAGTGATGGATCAGGGCGTGTACCAGATCGGCGAGGAATAGGCGCGTTCCTGGATCGTGGCCGGGCGCTGCACGTCCTCAAGCGGTTTGCCCAGGGCGAGGGCATCGAGCATGGTGTGGCGTGCCGTTGGGATCTGCAGCACGCGCACGTAATAAAAGGCGCGCTGACTGGCATCGAATTCCGGGTCCTGCCAGACCGTCGTCAGCTCCTCTGCGCCGATGCTGTCGCTGAACTTGCCGGTTTTCAGGTCGACGGTATTGCCGACCGGTTGAGTGTCGGCGCCGCGGTCCTCTCGACCGTCGGACAGTGCCACGTTGAATACCTTCTCCTGGCTGTTGCCATCGGCATCCAGCCAGCCCTTGACGACCTGGACCCGGTCAAGATTGGCATCCATCGGATCCTTGACCGCCTGGATCAGGAACGACGGGTGCTTGCCGTCCGGCGCCTGGCTCAGGTCGCCTCCCATCGGCACGCCCTTGCGGTAGCCGACCTCGGCCAGCTCGTTGCCAGTTGCATCCTGTGCATCGAAGTCGAAACCGCCGAACAGGCGCACCTGCATGCGCGGCCCGGTGGTGGCATAGACTTCCTTACGCTTGAAGGCGGAAAACAGCGATTCGCGGGTGTTCTCATCGGCCCAGACCGCGACCATGCCGGCGGCGGACATGCTCCAGCCATCGGCGTGCGGCGTGGTCTCCTTGTCCTTGTTCTCGGGGATGGAATCCAGGCCGAACTTGCCCCAGAAATTGGGCTCGCTGGCGGTGCTCAGGCCCGTATGGGAATCGGTGGACCCCACGACGCCGAACTTGAACGGGTTGGCGCCGGTCTGGGCTTCGATCTCCAGGCCGCGTTTCAGGCCGCTACGCACGTAGTTGCTGACCTGGTCCACGTCCTTCTGTTCGTCGGCGCCGAAGGTCATCACATGCTCAAAGGTTTCGAAATCGGCGAATGGGTCGTCCGGCGAAAGGCTCGGGTGGGTTTCGGAGTCGCCCTTTATCTGAGAAATCTCGGCCACCGGTTCCCAGCGCATTCGCGTGCGGGCGTAGCTGGCGCTGATCGGATGCCCGTTGCTGTCGACCTTGTTGAACATCAGGCCGTTGCTGATATTGGAGTTGTGGGGGATGGCGACAAAGTCCGCACCGGTCGATTCGGACGTCGACTGCAGCCAGTTCCAGAAGTCCTCCGGACGATCGCTTTGCATCGAGGAGTAGGGCAGGAAGGTTTTCGCCACCTCTTCGCCCTTGTTGGTGAAGACGATGCGGTGCAGGTTGGCACCACCGGGCATGGACGACCATTCCCAGCCGATGAAGGTGGTGAACTTGCCGGGTTCATTGTTGGTTTCGGCGGCGTCAATGATGCGGTTCCAGATCGGCTGCCGAATCGCTTCGCCCATGAGGTCCATGTAGGGCTGGCCCTTCACGAGCGCGCCCGCTGCGTCGTAATAGACGGACTTGGAGCCCTTGGTATCCCAGAGCTCGATCAGCTTTCTGCCGTTCTCGGTGCTTTCCAGCAGCGGGCTTTTGTCCCTGACCTGCTGCAACAGTCCCATGTACTCGGCGTGATCGGCGACAACCAGGAAGTCGAGCGGGCGGTTGAGCTGCACACGTACGCGGTTATAGGGGTGGATGACCGGCTGGCCCTTGGCGAAGCGGTAGGCGGTATCAGGGTCGACGGTTTCATTGCCCATGGCAAAGGCGTCGCCGGAATAGGACGTGTGGAGGTGGGTGTCGCCCCAGAAAAGCTGCGTCGGGGCGGCCATGGCAACCGTTGCGGAACAACCGGCAAGCGCCATCAGACTGGCGAGAATCTTCTTCTTCATTGTTATCTCCGTCGAATACCGAATCGGTATCCTTTTATTATTTTGCTGAAAGCATAAGAGAACGGGTGGCGAATCGTTTGACATTATGCGCATCAGGGTTGATAGATTGCGTCAGAATGGAATTGGAAAGCCCTGCACAGCAGGGCTTTGATTGATTGCACAGGGTGGGTGACGCACCGGATCAGCTGGCCTTGTAGAACAGCTCGCCGTTGTCGGTTGCGATGCGGTTGTGGGCCTGGCTGAATGTGGCCAGCAGTTGCTGCTTGTGGTCCGCCACCTTGTGCATCGCCGCTTCCTTGACATGGCCATAACCGCGGATCTCCGCCGGCAGATGGGCAATCTTGACGGCGATGTCGTGGTTGGCCTCGCTCAGTTGGGTCAGCAGCGACTCGATGGTATCGCGGTAGTCGACGATCAGCTGACGCTCCTGCCTGCGCTCGGCGGTATAGCCGAAGATGTCAAAGGCGGTTCCGCGCAGCCCCTTGAGCTTCGCCAGCACGCCGAAGGCCTTGAAGACCCAGGGACCGAACTCCTTCTTGCGCAGATGGCCGGTCACCGGGTCGCGCTTGCTCAGCAGCGGCGGCGCCAGGTTGAATTTCAGCTTGTAGTCACCGTCGAACTGCTGCTTCAGGCTTTCCACGAACTTGCCGTCGGTGTACAGGCGCGCCACTTCGTATTCGTCCTTGTAGGCCATCAACTTGAAGTAGTTGCGCATGACGGCCTCGGTCAGTTCGGTACGGCCCGGGGTTTTCTCCTGCTCGATCTGCCGTGTCCGATGTACCAGTTCGAGGTAACGCTGCGCATAGGCCTTGTCCTGGTAGGCGCTCAGGTGATCGATCCGGCGCTGCAGCGCCTGCTCCGGCGTTTCGGCGACATCCGGCTTGCCGGCGTTGAGCTGCTTTTCGATCAGCGTCGTGATGCGGCCGATGTCGTGAGCGGCGACGCGGCCGAGGCGGAAGGCGCCCTGGTTGAAGGGAACGGACACGCCGTTGATCTCTATCGCCTTGAGAATGGCCTCCTCGCCGAGCGGCAGCCAGCCTTTCTGGAAGGCGAAGCCGACCAGGAACATGTTGGAGGCGATACTGTTGCCGGTAAGGGCGTTGGCGATCTTGGACGCGTCGATGGTGGCAAGGTCGTCGCCCAGAACGTCGGCGATGCCCTGGATCAGAGCCGATGACGGCAGTTCGAAATCACGCACCAGCTGCAACGCCGCGGTCGCCACGGGGTCGGTGTTGACGACAGCCTTGGTATGGCCGTGTCGGATCGAGCGCATCGAGCTTTCGCTGGCGGTGACCACCAGGTCGCAGCCGATGATCAGGTCCGCATCGCCGGGCCCGATCGGCAGGCTGGTGATGTCCTGCTGGCGATGGCCGATGCGCAGGTGACTCTGCACCGCGCCGCCTTTCTGGGCGAAACCGGTCTGGTCGTAAATGGAGATGGCCTTGTCCTCCAGGTGCGCCGCCATACCCAGTACCGCGCCGATAGTGACCACACCGGTACCACCGATGCCGTTGATCATGATGGCGTAAGCCTGATCGAACTCGGGGCGCGCCGGCGTAGGCAGGCCCTGGAAGAGGCTGTCGCCGAGCTCGGCCGTTTGCGCCTTGCGCAGCTTGCCGCCCAGCACGGTGACGAAGGACGGGCAGAAACCGTCAACGCAGCGGTAGTCCTTGTTACAGGTCGACTGGTCGATCTTGCGCTTGTTGCCGAACTCGGTCTTGCGGGTCTGCAGGCTCACGCAGTTGGCCTGTACCGAACAGTCTCCGCAGGCCTCGCAGACCTGATCGTTGATGAACAGGCGCTTGTCGGGATCCGGGAACTGGCCACGCTTGCGGCGGCGACGCTTCTCGGCAGCGCAGGTCTGGTCGTGAATCAGTACGGTGACGCCCTGGGTGTCGCGCAGTTCAAGCTGCAGTCGCTCGAGCTCGCGGCGATGGTGAATTTCGACCCCGCGGGCGAACGCCGGCTGATCCTCGTACCGTTGCGGATCATCGCTGGTCACAACGACGCGCCTGGCGCCCAGCGCCGTTACCTGCTCGCTGATCTGCTGCGGCGTCAGGTGACCTTCGGCGACCTGGCCGCCGGTCATGGCGACCGCATCGTTGTACAGGATCTTGTAGGTGATATTGGTGTTTTGCACCACGGCACCATGGATGGCCAGCAGGCCGGAGTGAGTGTAGGTGCCGTCTCCCAGGTTCTGGAAGCGGTGTGTGTCGCCGACGAAATGGGACAGGCCCACCCAGTTGTGACCTTCGCCACCCATCTGGGTCGGGAAGGTGGTGTTGCGGTTCATGAAGCCGGCCATGGCGTGACAGCCGATGCCGGCCATCGCCTTGGAGCCTTCAGGGACCTTGGTCGAGCTGTTGTGCGGGCAGCCGGAACAGAAGTACGGAATGCGCACGAGGCTCGGAATGATGGCGCCGCAGCCGCCGGTGACCGTCGCGAGGTACTGGTCGGCGGTGTTGCGGGTCTCGTCGTCGAGCAGGCCGTTGGCGGACAGGCGGTCACGCAGCAGTATCACGACTTCATCCGGGTAGGTCGCGCCGTAGGTTTTCTGGATGGGCTGACCCTGCTCGTCTTTCTTGCCGACAAGGCGCGGGCGCTTGTCCGCGGACCAGTTGAACAGCTGATCGGCAATCTGGTTTTCCAGCAGCGGCAGCTTTTCCTCGATCACCAGCAGTTCGTCGTGACCCTCGGCGAATTCGGCCAGGCCCTGGTCTTCCAGCGGCCAGGTCATGGCGACCTTGTACAGGCTGATGCCCATGGCGCGGGCCTTGTCCTCGTCGATGCCCATCAGCTGCATTGCGCGCAGCAGATCCTGATAGACCTTGCCGGCGGTGATGATACCGAGCTTGCGCTGTGGCGCCTCCAGGGTGATACGGTCGAGCCTGTTGAGGCGTGCGAAAGCCTTGATCAGTGGAATGCGCCCGCTGTACGCCATGCGCTCTGCGGTGGCGGCGGGGCCGAGGCCTCCCTGGGGCGGCACGAAGTGGGCTTCGGGCGGAATGTCCAGGCCTTCGGGCTCGCGCGTGATGGAGAGGCCCGGGTCCAGTTCAACGGTGGCGGTTCCCTCGACGGTTTCATTGACCACCTTGAGGGTGACCCAGGCGCCGGAGTAGCGCGACAGTGCCCAGCCGATCAGGCCGAAGTCGATGACTTCCTGGATGGTCGACGGGTACAGAACCGGTGAACCGTGGGCCATCATCTCCGGGTCGGAGAAGTGTGCGATGGTGGACGATTTCGCGACATGATCATCTCCGGCGATCAGCAGCACGCCGCCATGGCGGGACGCGCCGAAGAAGCTGCCGTGCTTGATGGCATCGCCGGAGCGGAAGACGCCGGGCCCCTTGCCGTACCAGATGGAGAAGACGCCGTCGAACAGCTTGTCCGCTTCGGCCTCGATTTGCTGGGTTCCCCAGACGGCAGTGGCTGCCAGGTCCTCGTTAACGCCCGGCTGGAACACGATGTCGTGGGCTTCGAGCAGCTTCTTGTTGCGCGAAAGCTCCATGTCGTAAGTGCCGATCGGCGAACCCCGGTAGCCGGTAATATAACCGGCGGTATTGAGACCGCAGGCCCGGTCGCGCTGCTTTTGCAGCAGCGGCAGGCGCACCAGGGCCTGGTTGCCCGTCATATAGACGGTACCGCTCGCCTTGGTGTACTTGTCGTCCAGTGAGACTTCTTTTAACGTCATGCTCTTTACTCCAGTGGCCACGGCGCTTGTCACTCGCCGCGTATAGGCGGGATAACCAAAACGTCGCGCGCTGTCTTTTCCAGTACTTGTTCAGCGGTATTGCCCAGCAATACGCCCCGCAATCCGGTACGCGCCACGGTGCCCAGCACCAGCAGCTGGGCGCCCAGTCGGGTGGCGCGTTCCGGGATCAGCAGCTCCGCCGGGCCTGCTGCGACATGCACCCGTTCCTGCGCAATGCCATGCTGCAATGCCAGTTTCAGGCAGGCGTCGCGATAATCGCGCGCCTGCTGTTCCGGGTCCTGGTCCGGGTGCATCGGATCCTGCATCGGTGCCGGGTAAGCGCTGAACAGGTGCAGCGGCGCTTCCAGGCGCGCCGCCAGCCACTGGGCCTGTTGCAGGATGGCTTTGCTCAGTTCCCGGTGCTCGAGATCGGCCGGCTTGGCTTCGACTGCCGCCAGAATCGGTGCCTGCGCATGCTGGGCATCGGAATGTACCAGCAACACCGGGGTGCGGTTGCTGCGCAGCAGTTTCCAGTCGAGCGATGTGAACACCTCATCGGCAAGGCTGTGCGGCTGCGGCGCCTTTACCGTGAGGTCCACGTCGTGCCGATGCTGGCACTCCAGCACGGCGCGCAGCACATCCTTCTCGGCGCTGATATCCAGTGCCACGTCCAGGCCCTGCTCGTTCAACTGCAGCAACTGACCGTCGATCGCTGTCCGTATTCCAGCGGCGGCCTTGCCGGCCGGGAGCAGGGCGGAGATCTTGCTTCCGTTGCAGCGCGCCAGCTGCGCCGCCCTTTGCAACGCGACCTGGTGCGGGCCGGCGGGATTCAGAACCGCCAGCAGATGTTTGTACTCATGCATGGGACACCTTTGGCTGTACGTGATCGGTTTGCTCGAGCAACTCCCCGTTGCTGCGTTGGCCAGCCGCCAGGCAGCTCGGCTCGCGCTTCACCAGGAAGCTGGCCAGGGCCGGCAGGAAGATAAGGGCGCCGACCATGTTCCAGACGAACATGAAGGTCAGCAGGATACCCATGTCGGCCTGGAACTTGATCGGCGACCAGTACCAGGTGCCGACACCGATACCGAGGGTCAGGCCAGTGAAGGCCACAGCCTTGCCGGTGGTCTTGAGCGTATTGAAGTAGGCTTCACGCAGGTTTTGCCCCGCTTTCAAATAGGTTTCCAGCTTGCTGTAGATATAGATGCCATAGTCGACACCAATGCCCACGCCCAGCGCGATCACCGGCAGGGTGGCGACCTTGACGCCGATACCGAGCCGCGCCATCAGGGCCTGGCAGAGCAGCGAGGTCAGCGCAAGCGGCAGCAGGATACAGGCGACGGTCCGCACGGAACGAAAGGTAATCAGACACAGGATACCAACGACAGCGTACACCCAGATCAACATGTCGTACTGGGCCTTGGCGATGACGATATTGGTCGCCGCTTCGATACCGGCATTGCCGGCCGCCAGCTTGATGGTGATATCGTCACTGTTGTACTGGGCGGCAAAGGCTTCGGTTTCTTTGACGATGGCCGCCAGGGTCTCGGCCTTGTGATCGTTCAGGTAGACGAACACCGGCATCAGGCTGCAGTCGGCGTTGAAGCTGCCACGGGGGGCGCTGATCGACGCCTGGTTGAGCAGGTTCTGGTTACGGTTCAGCGCCATCCACTTGATGCTGCCTTCGTTGTAGCCGCTCATGGTCTGCTTGGTCAGGTTGACCAGCGAGTTGGCGGACTGCACGCCGGGCAGCTGCTGCAGGCGCCACTGCAGCTGATCAACGATATCCAGCGTGTGGTAGTTCGAGCAGCGGTCCTTGGCGGTTTGCACCATCACCACGAAGATATCGGTACTGGTGGAGTAGTTGTCGTTGATGAAGGCGTTGTCCAGGTTGTAGCGCGAATCCGGACGCAGCTCCGGGGCGCCGGCATCCAGGTCACCAACCTTGAGGTTCTGGCTCTGATACAGGCCGACAGCGGCCAGGCCCAGGGCCAACAGGATCAGCGCGCTCGCCTGTGGACGCTGCGTGAAGCTGGAGAGCAGGTTCCAGATCGGGTGCTTGCCATGCTCCTCGATTCGCTGCTGCCGCTTGACCGATTTCTGGCTGACGCCGGTGTAGGACATCAGAATCGGCAGCAACACGAGGTTGGTCAGGATGATGACGGCAACACCCAGACTGGCCGCAACGGCCAGATCCTGGATGACCGCGATATCGATGACCATCAGGGTGGCGAAACCGACGCCGTCACTGATCAGCGCAATAATGCCGGGGACATAAAGCGAACGGAAGGCAAGGCGTGCAGCCAGCTCCTTGCCGGCGCCGTTGGCGCTTTCGTGGCCAATGGCGTTGATGATCTGTACACCGTGGCTGACGCCAATGGCGAATACCAGGAACGGCACCAGCATGGAGAAGGGGTCAAGACCGTAGCCGAGCGTTTTCAGCAGCCCCAACTGCCAGATGACGGCGACAACGGAGCACAGCAACGGAACCACGGCGCTGCGCAGGCAGCGCGAGTAGGCGTACAGCAGCACCAGCGTGATGGCCAGGGCCATGGCAAAGAATACCGCCACCTGGCTGGCGCCGTCGATCAGATCGCCGACGACCTTGGCGAAGCCGGTGATGTGGATTGTGACGCTGTCGCTCTCGTACTTGTCACGAATCAGTTCTTCGAGCTGGCTGGAGAACTGCTGGTAATCGATCGGCTGTCCGGTCTCCGGGTTCCTGTCCAGCAGCGGGGCATAGATGACGGCCGACTTGAAATCGTTGGCGACCAGGGAGCCGATACGACCCGACTTCAGGATATTGTTCTTGAGTTTCTCCAGCTCCGCCGGCGAGCCGTCGTAGGTGTCGGCGATGACCGGACCGCCGGTCAGGCCTTCCTCGGTAACCTGGTTCCAGCGCACGCCCGAGGCCCAGATCGACAGCAGGTTGGCGCGGTCGACACCCGGGATGTAGAACACCTCGTCGTGTATATCCTGCAGGGTTACCTGGAAACCCTTGTCGAAGATATCGCCCCGGGTATGCTCGACCGAGATTCGAATGGCGTTGCCCAGGCCCGCCAGGTCATCCTTGTGCTGGAGGTAGTTGGAGATATAGGGATGCGACGCCGGGATCATTTTATCAAAGCTGGCTTCCGGCTTGATGCTGCTGGCCTGAAAACCGAAGAACAGGGTCATCGCCAGCATCAGCAGGATCACCCATGGACGATGGCGAAAGAAAATACGTTCGATGATGGACTCGGCGCCGGAAATGCCTGATGCCATGGAGGAGTTAGTCTTTTTCATTATTTTTTACCTTCGGTCACGGCAGCGGCATGAACGCCATGCGCGCCGGCGATCAGCAGGCCCTTGTTTGCGCTTTCGAGCACCTTGCTCAGCGGTAGACGGGCCGGATTACGGTCGGTGCCGATGACCTGCCCACGGGCGTCGATATGCAGGGAGACCCCGCCGGCGCCGACCAGCACGACGCTACCGTCCTGCAGCAGGCTGCCGCTGAAGAAGGTCGAATCCACGCCGGTGTCGATGGCGTCCCAGGTGTTACCCCAGTCCTCGGACTGGAAGGCGTGGCCACGCAGGCCATAGGCTACGAGACGGCCCTGGCCGGTGCCGGTGATACCGAAAAAGGAGCCGTCGTAGGAGCTGTCCAGCATGTGCCAGCTTTGGCCCCAATCCTGGGAACGATAGAGGGTGCCGGCTTCCGCCGCGATATACAGCTGATCGCCGATCTGCTTGATCGCGTTGAGATGGAACAGGGTGGGGTTGTCGAGGCGATCGAACCAGGCCGACCAGGTCTTGCCACCGTCGGTGGTGTGCAGAATCAGGCCGAAGGCGCCAACCACGATGCCCTCGTTACGGTCCTTGAACCAGAGATCGAGGAAGGGGCGGCTGGGGCCCTCGTCGGTAAATGCCTCGGCGTCGTCCGCCATGTAGGTACGTCCTTCGAGCTCGGCTTCGAGTGCGTCGCGCTGCTCTTGCGGTGCTTTTTCAATCGCCTCCTCAAGCTCGGACAGGCGCGCCTGGGCGTGCTCGAGCATCAGTTCGTTGGCCCGCAGGCCATCCAGCACCTTGCCCCAGGTATTGCCACCGTCCTCGGTCTTGAGCACGATGCCGTCGTGGCCGACGGTCCAGCCGAAACGGTCGTCGACGAAGAAGGTATTGGTCAGTGTCACGCGCACCGGCGCCGGGACCTGCCGCCACTTTTCACCTTCGTCACCGGATATCAGGATATGGCCGCGCTCGCCGACGGCAACCAGGCTGTCGCCGACACGCTCGATGTCCAGCAGCAGGCTGTGGGCTGCCAGCGGGGACATCATGGACGCTTCGTCGAGGGCGTCGCTGGCCTGAACGCCTGCCGAAAGCGCCAGGCCCAGCAGCACGCATAGGCTTTTACGCGCGCGCGGCGGTTGTAAAACGGATTGGGGCTTGCGGTGTTTTTTCATATGATTATTCTTTTTGAAAGTAATATGAAGCGAACCACTTCCGGCAAACGGGCAAGTGGGAAATAGTGAAATCCGATATTCGGCGCCATTACGGCAGCACGCTCGAACAGAACGTGCTGGGGAGCCTATGAACAAGTCCCAGTTGTGCTCTGCGAGCCCTGAGGCGTGCAGCTGCTAGGCGCAGTGTGCAGGCAATGGCCTTAGTCCTTGTCAAACACTGCAACAACGCAGATGCATGTCTCAGGGCCCGCCCTTCGGGGCTTTCAGCGCGAGCCGGAATCGCGGCGCAGTTTCGAAGGCATGCCGGGGCCTGTCGAGGAACTGCAACAAAGAGTCCGGTTCGCGCTGAAAGCCAGAGCCACATTGGGACTTATTCATAGGCTCCCTAGCGGAATAGCGGTGAACGAAACCGGCACTTGCGTGCCGGCCTCATTTTCAGCGGTTAACGGCGTGCCATCTGGCGCACGTTCTGCGGGGTGTAGAAGTTGTCGTCCTTGGTTGCCTGCGGGACATACGGGATGGTGTCGTATTCCTGCATGGCGTAGTCACCGGACTGCAGATCGTAGTTGGTGAGGGCTCGGGCGATGATGTTGCCATCCGCGTACAGCGCGACGGGGTGCGAGTGACCGAAGCGCCACAGCTCACCACGACCGTCGTACATGTCTGTCATCAGTGCGAACCAGGAGTCCTCGTCGAGGTAGAAGCGGCGCTTGCCATAGATATGGCGGCTGTCTTCACGCAGCGTCGCCTCGACAATCCAGACGCGGTGTTTCTCCCAGCGCTCGAGGTCGGTGTTGGTGTGGTTGGCCTGCGCAATGTCCTCCATCGGCGTGCCCTTGCTGTGGGCAGCCAGGAACTTGTAGGCGTTGTACGGCACCAGCATTTCCTTCTTGCCGATCAGCTCCCAGTCAAAGCGCTCCGGAGAGCCGTTGAACATAAAGGCCTGGTCATAGGTGGTCAGGCCGTTCGAGCCCGGATCCGGCGTGTCGAAGGCGATGGTCGGTGCACGGCGCACGCGACGCTGTCCCGGAATGTACTGCCATGCCTGACGCGGCTCCTTGCTGGCGTTGACCGGGTCGCGAACCAGGGTGACTTCACCCTTGCGGCGGGTCGGCAGCGAGTATTGCAGCAGCAGCTGGATGATGTTGCCGTTGAAACTGCTGATGTCGCCGTCCTTGTAGTAGTACGGATAGGTCTCGATAAGGTGGCCGGCGGTAACGGCGCGGGACCCGTTGGCATAGATCGTGGCGCTCTCGTAGGTGGCGTCCTTGCCTTCGCCATACCAGCGCAGGGTATGGTTCCAGATCGCTTCCTGGCCGTTCTGCGGGATCGGGAACGGGATGCCGCCGTAGGCGTTGGTCACACCGTTGCCGTCCGGCGTCAGCTCGGCGTTCAGGGCGTTGGTGTGGGTGTTCTCGGCAATCCAGTTCGGAATCGGTGCGGTGCGGTGGGTCGGGTAGACGTTCAGCTTGAAGGTCGGCTGCTTCTCGAATAGCGCTTTCTGACCGTCTGACAGCAGGTTCTCGTATTCCTTGTAGTTCTGTGCGGTCACGGTGTATAGCGGCTTTTCGTCGGCGAACGGGTCAACCTGGTGGCCGCCTTTGACGTAACCGGCCGGCGGGGTGGTCAAACCGCCGGTCCACTCGGGAATGGAGCCGTCGGCATTCCCGGCGCGCTCGGCACCGAAGGGCGTCAGTTCGCCTTTCAGCCTGGCGGCTTCGTCCGCGGAAACCTTGGCAATGGCCATGCCGGCGTTCAGCGCCAGGGTGGTGAAAGCGGCTGCGAGAAGGGTTCTCTTGAAGCTCATGACAATAACTCCTCAGGTGTGCGTCTGATTGTTTTTATGTATGAATGTCGAAGTTAGAAGCTGTACTTGTAGTAAGCGGCAAGGTAATCGCGGTCGGCATTGAGGTGGCCGAACGCCAGGTCGCCGTCTTCTGCGATAATGTCGGCAGGGTCAGCCAGGAACCAGACATAGCTGGCGCCAAACTTGTGCTTGTTGAGGTAGGTGAAGTCGGCTTTCAGGGCGAACTGTTCGTTGTCCTCGGTGAAGGTGTAGGCAACGGATGAGCGGCCGTTGAAATCGTTGCGGTAGGTGCCCGACACGGCCAGGTCCAGACCGCCGACGATGTTGAAGTAGTCGGCCTTCAGGTTGAGCACCGCGCTGGCGGCGCCACGGTCATTTGCCAGGTTTTCCTTAATGCCACCGCTGACGCCGTCGATATCCAGCACGCGGTTGTAGCCGATTTCGCCGACCAGGGTCATGTTGTCGGCCAGGGGGTTCTGCGGCAGGATGTAGATCGCGGAGACCTGGGTCTGCATGGTTTGCGCCGGCTTGAACAGGAAGCCCGGCGCAGCCACCTGCACCGGCTGACCGTCACGGTAGGAGACTTCACCGCTAACGTTGACATCGCCGAATACGGTACCGAAGCTCAGGCCGTACAGGTCGATATTTTCGAAATACTCGTGGTTCATGTTGAGCGAGGCTGCGGACAGGAACTGCAGCGACGGGGTGAAGTCGTTGTAATTCAGGTAGTAGAAGCCGAACTCGGTGTTATTGAGGTTTTCCGCCAGGTAACGCAGCGCGACACCGTACTGGCCCTTGTCGGGCCGGTCCTCGGTCACCTTGGCGCCAGCCGGCAGAAACGGCTGGCCGAATTCGTCGCCGACCGACTTCTGCCCCAGACCGTCGAGGATGTTGAAGTAGCTGCCCGGGGCGTCGATGCGGGTGGCTTCCCAGTCGTACTGGTAGTAAGCGCCGAGGGATAGCGCATCGGTGAGCGTCATTTCGCCGTATACCTGACCGATGGGCATGAAGATATCTTTCAGTTCGACGCCCGGGGCATTGGCCTTGGTCGCATCGAGTGGGCCCTGCGCGGTGGAGATGCCGCCCTGCAGGAACAGGCTCTCGCCCCAGTTGACCACCTGCTCACCGGCGCGCAGGCTCAGGGCCTGATCGCCTAAATCGAAATTGTGATAGACGAAGGTGTCGAGCAGTTCGATCTTGGACTTGTGCTCGTCGAGGCCGTCCTGCTGGAAGGGCTCGCGGGCCAGACTGTCATTATCGTACACCTTGTCGTACCAGCCGCGGGCGCGGACAAAGACGCCGCCGTCACCGTAATTGACGTCCAGGTCAGAGCCGAAACCCAGGCGGTTCTGGGTCTGATCGTGCTTGTCAAAATTTCGGTTGCCGTCATCAGTCAGACTGCCGAAACCGCTGAACGCGAGGATATCCTTGTCCTGGTCTTCCATGCGCCACTGGGTGTCGTAGGTAAGGGTGGTGTCCAGGTCGATGGTTACGCCATTGTCGAGCTCGAAATTGAGCGCATAGGCCTGCGGTGCAGCCGCCGATATCAGTGCAGCGGCCAGCGTTGCCTGTCTGATATTCAGGCTCAGAGGCGTGCGCAAGACATTCAATAGTCCTTGGCTAGCGAGGTTATTTTTCATCGTTTTATGAGCTCTTTTTGTTGTTATTACTGAAGGGGGTTTATTTTTTATTGAGTCGCAGGCAACGTCGGCTCTCGCCGGAATCGTCTGCCTGAATACCGGGGGATAATCCAGCCAGTGCGAAAGCGATTTGAATAAAGCCTGGGTCAGCGGGGTGTTGCGTATTTTCTTTCATCGTATGGCCGCTCGTTATTATTATTGCCGTGCGAAATATCGATCTTTACTCATCGCCGATACATGCACCGGTATGAGAGGTCCGGGTAGTTGGACCTTAGGCTTTGCCAAGCCTGTGTTTGGGTTCGGAACGCCGACTGATCATGTTATGTCATCGACTTTAATGGTCGGCAGGTTGTCGGGCTTGACCCGAGGCGAAAATCAATTGACATATTGCGCCGAGTATTTGATCGCCATGCGACATCGTCCGGCGTCGGGAGCTGCGCGGCCGTGCCGTTGAAGCTGTGCTGTGCTGTGTGTAGCTGGACAGATTTTTGAGGCCCAAAAAGCGAACGAATGGCGCTGGGCAGGACAGGGCGGCACGACCTAACAATAGACTTTTTGCGTCTTGTGATGCATTGCGGCATCAACGGCCGCACATCAATTGTTTAAGCAAGAGCGGGTTTCAGGGATTGCTGACTGCAATCTTCGAATCTGCGCAATGGATCCCGGATCCACATATTGGTCGATCCGGCCTTCAAAGTGGATGCTCAGTTAAGACCGTGTGAGGTTACGGTTCTAAACTGTCGATTCCAGTTTAAAAATGAACTTTAATGCATTATGAATCAAAGACTTAGCGAATTCTTTCCAGTCGGTAACAACTTACGTTTCCAGTTTAAACCTGAATTTTACCGAACCGCCACATCGTGGACCTGTCCGCTAATTTGATTTGAGACTGCGTATTCGTTGTGCCTATAGACAAAGATTATGGACAGGAAGTAGGGTTGTCAATTTAATAGGTAGCGGGTGCCAACGCCGGTAGCGTGTCGGCTGATGCTGGAGACAATCAAACGCCTGCTCGGCGTGGGAACGACACCGACTCAATTCGAACCTTGTCTTGGTCCCATTTTGGGACTAAAATCCGCTTATGAGAATCATTGCCCTGTCGACATTGAAGTCCTTCTGGGAAGACAACCCTGCGTACGGCGATGCCACGGAGCCGATACTGGCCTGGTACAGGCACACACTGAAAGCTGACTGGAGCTCGCCCGCCGAGGTCAAGCAGGACTTCCGAAATGCCAGCATACTCAAGGATGGCAGGGTGGTGTTGAACATAGCCGGGAATAAATACCGGTTGGTGGTCTGGATCAACTATGCCTATCGCGTGGTCTACATCCGCTTTGTCGGCACCCATGCCCAGTATGACCAGATCGACGTCGAGACGATATAACGCCAGAGGTAACGGAAGATGGACATCAAACCGATCCGCACTGATGCCGACTACCGTGCGGCACTGAAAGAAATCGAAATGCTGATGATGGCGGAGCCAGGCACGCCCGAAGGCGAAAAGCTCGACGTCCTGGTCACGCTGGTCGAGGCTTACGAAAGCAAGCATTACCCCCTAAATCTTCCCGACCCTGTGGAAGCCATCAAGTTCGAGATGGAACAGAAAGGCCTCACAGCGAAAGATCTGGAACCGATGATCGGCAAGCGCAACCGTGTGTATGAGGTCCTCAATCACAAGCGTTCACTGACACTGAAAATGATCTGGAAACTCCATCAGGAGCTCGGCATTCCAGCCGAGTCATTGATCAAGCCGCCTCGCCAGACCCATGCATAATGTAAAGAGGCGATTCGTCGCTCCGGTCGCCAACTTTCTCCATGCCTGCATTCGATAGTCCTACGGCCACACAGGAAGAACTGTCAGCCATAGACAAGCGGCTGGCCGAGCTCGAAGCCGAGAAGCAACGGCTGGTCCAGCGAAAGCAGGCGCTACTACGTGCACCTCCAGCCCATGCGCAGCTGATACTCAGCCCAGAACAAAAGGTAAAGTTGTTCCGCGATCTCTTCAGGGGGCGCAGCGACTTGTTTGCCGTACGCTGGCAAAACGCCCAGGGGCGTCACGGTTATTCCGTCGCCTGTCACAACGAATGGCTACCCGGCATTTGTAAGAAGCCGAAAGTCAAATGCGGTAACTGCGGCCATAAGCACTTCAAAGCGCTCGATGAGCAGGTGATATACGAACACTTGGCCGGAAAGCAGGTGGTTGGGCTCTATCCGTTATTACCGGGGAACCGATGTCACTTACTGGCTGCGGACTTTGACAAGACGGGATGGCAGGATGCCGTTAAGGCCATGGCGAAAGTGTGCCACCAGGCATCGATACCTCAGGCAGTCGAAATATCGCGGTCCGGCAACGGGGCTCATCTCTGGATCTTTTTCTCTGAACCGGTGCTGGCCCAGGATGCGCGCCGTCTGGGCTTCGCGCTTCTCGACAAGGCGATGGAAATCCATCCCGGACTCTCCTTCGACTCCTATGATCGGCTATTTCCCAACCAGGATCATATGCCGGAGGGTGGTTTCGGCAATTTGATCGCCTTACCGCTTCAGCACCATGCGCGACGGCAGGGTAACAGCCTGTTCGTCGACGCCGACCTTCATGCGTACCCGGATCAGTGGCGCTTCCTGTCACAGCTTGACCGGCTGTCAGCTGACGATCTGTCCAGGTTGCTACGAGAGCTTGAGCCTGAACGGCCTGCGACAATCGACAAACGTCCGCCCTGGGAGCAAGGGCTACGCAGCGACCGTGACCGTATTGAAGACTGCCCCGAGAGTGTCACGCTAACATTGGCCAATCACATATACATCAAACAGGACGCTATTCCGGCGCCCCTGATTGCAAGGCTGAAGCGGCTGGCCAGCTTTTCGAATCCGGTGTTCTTCAAAACCCAGGCACTTCGCTTTTCGACCCATGGCATACCGCGCTTTATCACCTGTGCTCGAATCGAGCAGGGGTACCTGTCACTCCCGCGCGGATGCCTGGATGATGTGAAAGATCTGCTGAAGGAGCAGCAAATACAGATCGAAATCGAGGATCACCGGCGCTGCGGTCAGCCACTTAACAAAATGGAGTTTCTGGGTGCTTTGCGACCGGAACAGAGTCTAGCGATCGAGGCAATGGCCGAGCAGGATACCGGTATCCTGCATGCCCCCACCGCTTTCGGCAAAACGGTCACTGCGATCGGGCTCATCGCCAAGCGTCGCGTAAACACACTGATCCTGACCCACAGCCGTCAACTACTCGACCAATGGAATGAACGCATCCAGTCGTTCACCACCGGTGTAAATGTTGGAATCATCGGTGGCGGAAAGAAGAAGCCGACCGAAGAAATCGACATTGCGACCTACCAGAGCCTGATCAACAAGAAGGACAATACCGTCTCCGAATATGTTCAGCGGTATGGTCAGGTCATAATCGACGAGTGCCACCATATCTCCGCACCACGATATGAAATGCTGCTCAACGAAGTCAGGGCTAAATACATAGTAGGTCTCACCGCGACACCAGATAGGCAGGATGGCCATCAGAAAATTATGTTCATGGTTGCTGGCCCCATCCGCCACAAAGTCAAAGCGGAGCAGGGTGCAAAATTCCAGCAAACTGTGTTTGTTAACCAGCGCTATGATCAGCCTCCGGCCGAGCTGAGGCTGTCTGATGAGCGCCCGCATATCGCATCGGTCTATCGGTGGTTGGCGACAAACGGAGAACGTAATGCAGCTATAGCCGAAGATGTCGTCAACGCAGTAAAGCGAGGGCGCCATCCGCTGTTGCTGACCGAGCGGCGTGAACATGCCGAAGCGTTGGCGCAGCTCCTGGCGTCTCGAGAGCTCAGGGTTCTGGTGTTGAGGGGCGCAATGCGCGCCTCAGAACGCAAGAGTGCAAACGAGCAGCTGGCCTCGGTCCAAGTGGTCGTCGCCACGGGCAAGTACGTCGGTGAAGGCTTTGACCTACCACGATTGGATACGCTGTTTCTCGCGCTACCAATTGCCTGGAAAGGTTCACTGGCGCAGTATGCAGGCCGTCTCCATCGGGAAGTGGAGGGTAAAGAGGCTGTCACGATATATGACTACTTGGACTCCTCGTTACCGATGTTGCAGCGCATGTTCCAGAAGCGGGAGAAAGGCTATGCCGCGATGGGATATGACGTTAGATTTCCTGATCAAGATGACGCCAAAAGTACACTTGAGCTGGAGTTGTAAATAGCAGGCCTTCCTGGGTGACTTCCCACGGGACATCGATGACGCTGTTTTGGCGTGCAAAACCCTGGATACCAGATCTTAAAGGCTCCTGGGACGTGTCTTGCAAGGCGATGGAGCAGGGCCTGATAGCGGATGTAGGCTTTATGGATATGCTCAAGAGCAGGAGTTTGACGCCCCAAGCGATTACCAGGAGACAGCGGATCAGGCCAAGTAATCATCGCCTGGCGCTGTTCTCCACGCTGGAGAGCACGCTGGAAGTCATTGATGCAGGTTAGAAACGATGTACGGACTCAAGGATGCAGAGATTAGGCAGATCCGGGCGATCCCGATATCGCCATACTTTACGGCTCCAGAGCCAAAGGAAACTTCAAACCGGGATCGGACGTTGACCTGACGCTCGAGGGAGCCGAGCTGTCCGTCCAGGTGTTGAACGAAGTTGCATGGGCTCTGGATGATTTGCTGTTGCCGTATCAGATCGACCTGTCGATCCTCGAGCAGATCTACAACCAGGATCTGATCGACCATATCAACCGGGAGGGTGTGAGGCTATACACCCGGCCTCGTTGATCACAAAGGCCGTCTAATTAGCTGATGCTCCTAATGATATATGACTACCCATTAGCAAGGGAGAACGCTGTGCCGTTTGATCTAACAAATCGTCTTGTCGTAGGTCTTGCGTCAAGCGCCTTATTTGATTTGAGCGAGTCCGATGAAGTCTTTCGGTCTCAAGGTGAGCAAACCTATCGGAAGTACCAGCTTGAGAACCAAGATGTTGCATTGAAATGCGCAGTTGTTACAAACCCTGACGCGCGAATAAGTAGAGCCTCTGTGTATCCCAACCTAGCCATGCTGCCTTTAGCGATATATTTGCATAGATCGGGCGTGCGCTGTGTCGCGTTGAGCGAAAACTTGGTCCTTTGGCTGGGCTCTGCCAATGTGCGTGACAGCCACGCAGGGCATGGCCTGGAGCGACTCAAACGTCGGTGAGACCGAATCTCAGCCTCAACTTGAAACGGCTGATGCACTGCAAATGCAGGAGTTCGCAGAATTCAGGTTAAAACTGGAAAACATGTTTCGGACCGTCATGTCTTCATCTGGCTGAAGGGCACACGGTACTTGGGCTAAAGGGCTGTTCGAGAGATTCCACTTTTGGCTGAACGAGTTCCGTTTGAAACTGGAATCGACACTCAATTTGAAATGACACGTGTTAATTCAGGTTAAGGACGAGATTCTGCTCTCTTTTAAATCAATGACTTAGCGTTCAAAATCAAATCAGGATGAGATTCGACTCAAGCTAAAGATGAGATCTTCCCCCGAATCTCAAGCTAACGATGAGATTTTCCTCGGAAATCGATATGGGACCAAGATGACCGCGACCTGAACCCGAAGAATCTCACAGAATTATGTGTAGTTTTTATACCACGATATTGCTTTCGACAGAAGGTGGTAACAGAGGGATGGAGACATTAGTTACAAAGAATGACGGCGCAAATGGCCCCGGACAGGAAATTTTCTTCGCCTGGGCGGTTGACAAATGATCGATTTTTTTGTGCCTTACTCGACCCTCACACTGACCGTATTGAGCACTGCCGCAACCATCTCGGCCTGGCTACGGCTATGCGCATTGTGTAGGAGGTTCCGGATATGGAAGCGCACTGTCGCTTCACTGAAGAATAAGCAGGTAGCTATATCTTTCACTGCCTTACCGTCCATCAGTCGCCGAAGGACTTTGACTACTGTGGCACTGAGGGCAAAGGTCTTTTCCGGATAAGTGTAAGTAGGGCGCTGCGCGATGGTTATGCTGCCTCACTAGGCTTTTGCGAGGCTAACGGTATACATCAGGTTGACCCGCGAGTCATCGAGGTACTCAAGGGCGATATTTTCACTGTGTCCGTCGATCTGGCCTTGAATCTGCCGGTCTATAGTGGGCTGCAGGGGATGATCTGCATCAGCGGTATGGATCACATCAATTAGCGAAAGCTAATTTGATTACCATCCAAATGAATCTTACTCAACATAGGTGTTAATGAAGCTTAACAACCTTGGGCATCACGAAAGTAGGGCGGAAGAGTGGCACTTCGTGATACTTAGTTACCATTGATCGTAAAAATCAGTTGGTGAACTTTGTTGAGAATTGTTCCGAATTCAGTGTTAACAGCTTGTATTTTATCAAGGTTTAACGCGAAACTCTAAGCCGCTACGTTTGACCGTACTACATAGGCATGGTGAGCCAGCACCCGCTTATTCGGTATTGGGCCAGTGTACATCGTATTTATCTAAAATAAGTTGATTCGTAAAAAACTCTTGGCTTTCTGATTTTTCCGATTAGCTATTGGGAGCCTCTTTGCTATACATGAATATCTAAAGGAAGCTCGTATTAGGGCGTATATCTGTGCAGCATGGCAGCTCAAATAGTCGCTGCATATTTATATCCCTGTACCGGCCGCTATTAGCGGCAGCAGTCAGTACATCGATCAGGCCTCTGTGCTTCCTAATCTATGGAGAGACAACGATGCCTGATGCCACAGCACCTAAACTCGATGGGTTCGTTCTCAATGTTTCGGAGGACTTACGAGATAATCGAGACTGGTTCTACACCCCCCCGCCTATACAATTGAAAGCTGAACAAGATTTTCCCAAGAGTCTAATTGTTCGCAATCAGGCATCTGAAGGAGCTTGTACAGGTTTCGGGCTTGCAGCCGTCATAAATCTTCTCAATCAGAGCCGAGATCGGGACGTTATTGTTAGCCCGCGTATGCTCTACGAAATGGCTCGGAAGTTCGATGAATGGCCAAGTGAAGATTATACCGGGTCATCTTGCCGTGGCGCTATTAAAGGCTTTGCTAATATGGGGGGGTGCCGGGAAGCACTTTGGCCCTATGAAGCTCAAAAACCGGGCGAGCTTACGGTAGCGGCGGCCAAAGATGGACGCTCCAATACTATGGGCGCTTACTATCGTCTCACACGCCGTATCAGTGACTTCCATGCGGCCTCGAACCAGGCCGGGGCCATTTTCTGTTCAGCAAACGTCCATAGCGGTTGGAGTCAGGAAGCTAGCCGGAATGGCGTCATCCCGTATCGATCGGATACGACAGGCGGTCATGCCTTTGCCATTGTCGGTTACAACCGAAACGGATTTTGGGTGCAGAACTCGTGGGGGCCCGGATGGGGTAATAATGCCGTAGCGCTTTGGAGCTATGAGGACTGGCATGTGAACATCGTTGATGCCTGGGTGTTGAGCCTAGCGCTTCCGACTCCGCAAATCTGGTATATGGGAGAACCAAATGAAGGCCGAGTTGCAGGAGGTGTAGCCAGTTTCTGCAAGAAACCGTCACGAGGCCAGATCGCCGGGCATTTCGTGCATATCGATGATGGCAAGTTCCATGATGCTGGTAAGTACTGGAGCAACCTGACTGACGTAACCAACACCGCGCAGAAGGTCAGGAAAAATCGGAAATACCGTCACTTACTCTTGTATGCACATGGAGGCCTCAACAGCCCTGAGTCATCGGCCAGTCGGATCGCCGCGATGCGTGACGTGTTCAAGGAAAATGGCATATACCCCTTCCATTTCATGTACGACACAGGAATTTTGGAAGAACTGAAGGACGTAATCGTCAGCCGTGGCGAACGGGAAGGGGAGCGTGTAGCAGGTCTATCTGATCTGTGGGATAAGTTGCTGGAGCGAGCCACGCGTCCGTTGGGGCGTGCCGTATGGCGAGAAATGAAGTTTGGCGCGTCAAGCGGCTTTGCGGTGGATGCTGACGGTGCTAAGACACTTACCACGTTTAAAGAACTTTTAACGAACGAAAATGCGCCACAGCTCCACATTGTTGGCCATAGTGCTGGCGCAATTCTCATGGCATGCCTTCTTCAGGCCTTGGAGAGCCTGATTCCCGTTTTTCGCGTACAAACTTGTAGCCTGATGGCTCCAGCCTGCACGACTGACCTATTCAAGTCACACTATGAACCTTATTTGAAGGCTCCTAAAAACAGGTTCGGTGTCAATGATATGGCGGTTTACAACCTGATAGATAAGTTGGAAAAGGATGATTCAGTTGGGCCATATAGAAAATCACTTCTTTATCTAGTGCCGCGTGCATTTGAAGATATAACGCCTGCACCGATTATTGGAATGGACATATACAGTAGAAACCCTGAACTACTGAAGCTTAAGAACCTTAATATTATTTACAGTCATGATGATGATATCGAGCCGCGATCATTAAGTAAAACACACGACGGATTCGATAATGATCCTGCAACACTAAATGACATCCTAAAACGTGTACTAAAAGACGAGCCTACCAGACTCTTCGATAAGACAGATCTTGAATGTGTTTAGTGAAATCAATGAAATCTAGTCGATGTAGAATTACTTATAACGCTGTTTAGCTAATAACATTTTGAATGTAGAAAAAACGAGGTTGTTATCAAAGTAATCTCAATTGGTTTCCGTGTATCCGGATGGGCGGTAGCGTGCAAATTGACTAAAATTAAGACGAAAACACCGCACTAGGCACCGATAACGCAGTATTAATGCTAAGGGCGTTTTTTAAAAGTGATAATCATAACCTTGGAGAATTATATATGAACGAACGTCCTGGTCCCCATTTTCTGAAAGCAAAGTTTACCTGCAACCACTGCGGTGAACTCCCCTATGATCCACCTAAAATGTTATTGGACATTCTTGAAGACCTGCGTGATGAGTTTGATAGCCCTGTTATCATAAACTCAGAATATCGCTGTCCGACTCACAACAGAAACGTTGGGGGAGTAAAGAACAGTAGGCACCTGGTCGGAGATGCTGCGGACGTTGTGGTTAAGGGGGGCGACCCACACGACGTCTATGTTTTTCTGGATGAACGTGTAGGCTCTGACTCAATTAAAAGGTTCACGCTTGCCTCGAAACCTCCTCCTATTTATAACACATCGCTATTGCTGAGAGAGGACGATCTGTCGGTAACGCTTACAAAAGTGACGATTAACAAGATCAGGAAATTGACATCAATAAGCTACGATTATTTAGGAAAACCATAACAGCTTTGAGTGGAGCCAAAACATTAAGATGCTAAGAATATTATTTTTATCACTTTTTATAATGGGTTGTACAACTGTCAAAATCACAGATAGAAATGGTTCAGTAACTGTAAAAAGAGATTTCGGTGTTATTAAGCTATCCGCCAATCCACAAGAGGGCGCTGTATACGCAGACGTATCATTGATTGGCTACGCTACTACGCCGCTTGGTCAAGTGATAGGCTATTCTAAGCAGTCAATTGCAGTTATGTCTGAAAATTGCAAACTAGTTTTATGGGTTAATAATTCAACTAACCCATTAGTCGTTAATGAGTTACTTAAAGGAAATGCATCCATATGCATTTATAATTCTAAAGAAGAAGAGGAAAATAGATATGAAGATTAAATTGCCTTTGGTTTCTATAGTTGTTCTAGGCTTTACAAGTGGCTGCGCAAAAAACGAAGTAAATATGCCTCTTGTATTTGGCCAGTCACACACGGTAGGCGTTTCGATAAGCGGCCCTGCAGCCGATCAAGGTCTTGATCTTACTTTGGGTTACAAAGATAAGGATTTTGCAATTGTTCCAGTTACTGTCGTGCAAGCGAATGGAGACTCCACGTTGGTTAAATCAACAGCTGAAAAGAATCATCAGGATGCACTGTCTGTGCTAGGCCAGTTCGAGTTAAACACAGATGCAAAGCAAGCAGATGTGGGTTTAGGGAAGTTTTTTGCAACTGGTCTCGCGGCAAAAAAACTGGCCGACGGTTTTGCACATAAAATGGGGCTTCCAGAAACTAATAAGCAAAAACCTAAGTCGTTAACTACTGGCGAAGCAGAGTGAGCATACGTTGTTTTTGCGTGCATTGACTATTGATAATAGTGAGGCAATAAATCATGAATCCACTTGCAGGACATTTGGCACTTGTAATAGGTCATACACGAAGCCGACCTGGTGCAGCAGGCGTTTACCCAATATCAAGTAGTGAGTATGAATTTAATAATGACTTAGCAGACATGATACAAAAATACGCAAACACGCGAGGTCACAACGTAGAGATATTTCACAGAGACGGAGTCGGTATAGATGGTGCCTACAAAAACGTTTCAGAATGGGAGCCAGATGCTGTTTGCGAGCTTCATTTCAATGCGTTTAATGGAAATGTCAAAGGTACTGAAACGCTATATTCGGATAAAAACGATAGTAAACAAGTTCTAGAAAAAGAATTTGCCATTTTTGTACAAGAGGAGATATGTAGAGTTTTTAGACGCAAAGGAAGAGAAGATCGAGGTTTGAAGAATCGTCCTTTGAGTCGGGGCGAGCGAGGCTATTGGAATGTTAATCAATTATTTGGTATTCCATCAATTTTGATCGAGCCGTTTTTTGGCGACAATAAAGAGGAAGCAAAGGCTGCAGTCGAAAATAAGCAGGAACTAGCCGAAGCCATTGTAAAAGGATTTGAACGCTGGAAATCTTTAATTGCTTACGAACGCGGGTTAGTTACTACGCCCGATACAACAGATACACGCGATACTCCAGATACTCCAGATACTCCAGATACTCCAGATACTCCAGATACTCCAGATACTCCAGATACTCCAAATACATGAACTGGGGAAGATGCATCAACTCGATGAGAACAGACACATTAAGCGTCGTAAAAGTGGGAATAATTCCTTCCTTGGATCGGGATAATCCGACGCACCTGACCTGAAGGAGTAAACCGGATTAAGCCAAGATATTAACCCCGCTTGCAAATATATTAACGCGGCGTAGGAGACATGCGAACTACTGGTAAATTTGAATGCGAGTGCCTACATCTGAACAAAAGCGTGTACTCCATTAGGCATGTAGCATGTCTTCACTGCAGAGGGGGAAAAATGATACATGACTGGAGACGACTAGGTATCTGGATACCGCACGTGCAAAAGACGTCGGTACAGCCGTGCTGCGATCAACATCCATTAGATGGTAGGCTTGAGCCAATTTGATTCGTAGGGAGCGACGGTGCACTCTGGTTCCTGACCGTCCCATTCGCGGAGCAATGCAAACAGGTAGCGTCACCCAGCGATTTAACCGGTGTGGCCGTTTCCTCGGATGGCAGCGTCTGGGTTCTACCCCGTTACTGCGGACACTTCTGAAAAGAGGCACAATGTGCCAAAGGAGTGTTAATGACCAAACGCAGAAGATACAGCGCCAAGTTTAAGCGTGAGGCGGTTGCCTTGACCCGCCAGCCGGGCGTGAGCTGCCGCCAGGTGGCCTTGGAAATCGGCATTTCCCCAACTTTTTGGCCCGCTGACGACGAGAAGCCGACACGGCGACAGACGGAGCCTTCAAAGGTGTCTGCGAGGAAGGATTCGCCGACCAAATTAACGGACATCACGAACCGATTCGCAATCCCCGGAAGCGCTCAATGTGATCAGAGGCCTTGGCGTACGGGGCTAGCGCCCTATGGATTGCGGGCCCATATTCAGACAATCACTCAAAGTACGAAAGCCACTCAGACATTGACGTCGTATTAAAAGGACATGTCGTGAGAGTACTTGGCGGAATTTTTCTACACTGTCACAATGGGTAACGATTTAAAAGAGTAAGTCGCCCACCCATGACGGTTTTATTAAATAGGATCAAAAAGCGGTTGCCTTGATTGAAGACGCTTACAAAATCACAAGAATATCTTTGAAAGTAAATATGGTTATTAGGCTGCTTGTAGCTATATGGGCAGTAGCGTGGAAAACTACATAAGATAATTTTATTAGTAGCTTATTAAATCCGATATATCACTTTCAGTAAAGACTGTCATATTGAATACTAGTTTACTATTAAGTTCGAAACGATTTGTCAGCGATATTACCCAACCAATGATAACATTAAATAACAATTACTTATAGATATTGAGGTAATGAAAATGGAAAAATTAGTTTATATTTTGAAGGAAGCTACAGATAGATTGCCTCAATTGAGATATGCATGGGGCCTGCTAGGTGTTGCAGCCACAGCAGCTATCATCACGAGTATTTTGGGGGAAGGTAAGGCGACGATAATTATAGTCGCTGTTACCATCATCGGACTCGTTTTAATATTCATAACAATGGTGGCGTTGGGCTCGGCAACAATAGCTACTAAACCAGCAGCGACATTGATATGGTCAATCACGGTTTTCTTTGTCATTTTTCTAGGGTTTACTATTTCTGCTTTCGCATGGTCATGGCCTTGCAATTGGGTAAATTTTATAGAACTAGAGGTGTTAGAGTGTGGTCACAATCCAAATCCGGATATAACATCAGTTGATATTAAGAGGACGTCTGACTTCAGAGGATCAGGATGCGTCGATGGTAATAAGAAATTAGTTTACAAAGTAACAGACGACCTTACATTTAGTGAAGCTATTAAAATATACAGGGCGCAGGCAGGTACAACAAAAAACACAGGTGAATATAAATTAGATATTAGTTATTTAAAAGATGGTGAAACAATAAATCCAATAACTCCTGCAAAGCGTGTATGGCCACAAATAGAGCAAAAAACAGTAGACATACCTGTTAATGGAAAAGAATTACAGGTAATATATAAGTACAGTCCGATTTTAAATAATAAAGAAGATAACTATGGGGTCGGATTTATCTCATCCCTTCCTATAAAAAAAATAGTTACAGAAGTAATTCTACCAGACTCCAAAGAGGTACTAATGGTTAATGACAAGTATGACGATGATAACAACTATTTCCAAGGATGTGATTTTAAGCTAGGAAATAACCCTAAGCTAAGTTGTGAAAATTTTGAAGGCGAGGCGAATAAACGTTATGTGCTCCATTGGATTTGGGATGTTTATAATGATTGTTAGATTTCTATTTTATCTAAAATTCAGCATGAGGTATGTTGTTAACTCCGATTGTACACACGATGGCGCCAAAATAAAAAGAACCACATAGATTGAATACATGGCTTTGTTTTCGATTTTTATATTAAGTGTATGAATTATTCAAAATAACAATAAGCAGCTTAAAGTGCGTCAATCCAGTGCGCTTCACGTTTTCTTTTTAACGCTAGCTCGTGTATGTTTCTATATAAGACGGTGAAAACCTTTTTGTTCTGGTACCTAATAGCAACCATGTAGTATTTTTCGCCAATATAAGGTTCGCAGTTCGAAAATGGTGTCGTATAGATGATGCTGATATCGCCTTTCTCAAAGGATTGCGCCCTCATTTTCGTTCCCTCTGGTTTATAAGACTCTCCCTGAGCAGTTAACTCAATCGCCTTATTAACAATTTGGGTGATTGGAATCATAGAAAATGTTTCCGGTATTCGAGCTGCCGATTTGTAGTACCAGCGTAGCGCTATGTCCTGCTTCCGCCTAATACTTGTCGCTGTATTGGTTAGAGGACTGTCAGAGATGCGTCAGGCGTAAACCTAATGTAAACCTCCCTGTTTTAGTGCCAGCTATTATTAGAGTTCATCCGATAAAAATGCCAAAGCGCATGAGCCCAATACTTACTTCATACGATTTATGCACAATTATGTTCGCGAGCATAATTTATGTAAGCCAACATAATTGGTGTTGTGTTAAACTCACAGGCCCGGCCTGTCCGGGGTGGGGGACAGACTATTGAACTAGACTGCCCAGGTTGATCAAGCTGGTTGCCCATCATACTGAAAAAGCCGTTACCGACCACATTGGTCTCGGAGTCCGTCCTCGCCGCACTGGCTGAGGCCGGCGCGATCCAAACCGTGTACCTCGTCGAAGACAGTGGTGGAGACTTCCATATCGTCGCCCGGAGCGCTGATGCGGATTACCGCATTGAGAAGAAGCGGGGCGGGGTGCGCACCTTTCGCGACCTGCGCCGCGCCGCCGAACTCGTCCGGGGCATGGGGATCGCCCATATCCGATTGCACTTGAACGAACACACCCCGTCGATACGTACTGGTCTAGCCTGACACCGGGGGCAGGCATGCTGGCGCGTGGCTTCCTGACGTGGCTGCAAGGTCGTTGGTGCGAATGCCGCTGCGGGTTAGGGAAGGCGAGGACTCGGTGCCGTCACCATTCGGTGTTGGGCCGACACTGGCGGACGCAGAGGTGCGAAAGGCCCGTTGGGACTCTGTCGACCTGCCAGATGTCAGGAACTGGTCGCGATGCTGAAAATGGCCGTCGGCAGGCCCTTTGGGATTACCAGTCGAATCAACGTTCTCGACCGTCCGTCTACGAACCAAGAGAGCTCAGAGCTGCGGCTCATTCGAGACCACGCTGGCGATGGTCAATCAGCTACTGGAAAGCGGGCAGAATAACTGGAAGCGGATAAATGGATTAATCTGCTGAACCTCGTGATCAACAACGTGAGATACCGTTCCTGTGCTCTCATTCCAAGCAGTGATGTCGCCGCTAATCCTCCCTTGTCCTGTATTTGGGTAGAGGTCACACCTTTCGATAAGTCGCCCACCGAGTGCCTGTACGACCTGACCGGTCAGGTCGTCGTCTGGGAAACAAGGACACGTTGGGGGAGCGGCGCTCGCCGACTGTTCGAGGGCCAGACAAAGTGCGGCTAGTATAATTTTAGATTTCATCGACTTTTCCTCCTTAGCAGACCTGCTGGTCTTGAGTGTAAATCGAGCTTTAGCCAGACAGATTGGTTTGAAAGCGATCCACTGGATCACTTTTTTTGGCCTAAAAATAGCTGTCTAAAAATAATGATCTCATTAGGAAAACAAGCTAATTTAGCGCCAATTATTTTTTGTTATTGATAATCAATCACTTATTAGGCATGCCATCACAGCGATTGATGGCGAAGTGTAAAAGACACTTAACGCCGTAATACGGGAACTTTACATATCGGTTGCTCTCGGGCTTGCTCTAGTGAATTAGGATTACCCCCCGCTGACCTGCCCCCGAAATTTAATCCAACTGCTTTCTAGTAATGTCGTTGTTTGTTGATTCTGTGGCTTGCACCCGAAACATCGATGCGAACTCCAATGGAGTCTTATAATCCAGTGATGAGTGTGGTCGCTGTTCATTGTAATCGACCCGCCAGTCACTGATCAGTTGCCGGGTATGGGCCAGGTCCTTGAACCAGTGCTCATTCAGGCATTCATCGCGGAACTTGCCATTGAAGCTCTCGATGTAGCCGTTCTGCATCGGCTTGCCGGGCTGTATCAGCTTCAGCTCTACCCAGTGCTCATAGGCCCATTGATCGAGTGCCTTGCCGGTGAATTCAGGCCCTTGATCGGTCCTGATCGCTCTCGGATAGCCCCGGAACGCCGCTATCGCGTCCAGTGTCCGGCAGACCTGCTCCCCCGAAATACCATGTGCCACCGGTATGTCCAGGCACTCCTTCGTGAAGTCATCGACGATGGTCAGGCATTTAATGCGACGACCATTCGCGAGCGAGTCCATGACAAAATCCATCGACCAGGTGTGGTTGGGCTGGTAGCGTCAGTGGCTGTCGCTCCAGCATGACTCCTTTGCGGCGCTTCCGTTTGCGGACCGCCAACCCGGCCTTCCGATACAACCGATAGACCTTCTTGTGGTTCACCTCGATCCCTTCTCGACGCAAGAGCTGATGGACTCGCCGATAGCCAAACCGGCGACGCTCCAACGCAATATCCCGAATACGTTCAGTCAACTCGGCATCCTCGACTGAACACTGAGGTGCATAGCGCAGTGTGGCGCGGCATAACCCGACGAGTGAACAGGCCCTGCGCTCGGAAATCGCGATCTGGGATCGCATAGTGCGCACGGCCTCGCGCTTGTTCTCGACGGTCAGTACTTTCGGTTCAAAGCCGCCTTTAGCGCCTCAGTATCGAGCATCGCTTCCGCCAGTAGCTTCTTCAGCCTGGCATTCTCCTCTTCCAGCGCCTTCAGCCGTCGGGCTTCTGACACTTCCATGCCGCCATACTTCTTGCGCCAGGTGTAGAAGGTGGCGTCCGAGATGCCATGTTTTCGGCAGAGCTCCTTCACCGGCAAGCCTGCTTCGGCTTCCTTGATGATGGTAATGATCTGCTCTTCGGTGAATCGTTTCTTCATGTTCATCATCCTTCTTTGGTAATGAACATTACTAAGTCGCTGATGGATTAGAAAGTGGGGAGCAGGTCAGGAGATAAGGAGATAAGGCGAAAGGCTATGGGGATTTGCTCGAAAGGCTTCAGAAACAGTGCGCTTCGATGAAACGGGCTGTCGACGAGATCCGATAAATTTTTTGCCTAGTCCCCAATGACGAACGTCCGCTCGGGTTGAAAGGTCCCATCACCGTTACCCAGGAACACCGAGACGTTATCAGGATCCAGGTCCGACGAGTTCACCGTCACCACATCCATCAATCCATCACCATTGAGGTCAGCGGCGGCAACTGCCTTCGGGACGTTACTGATTTCTGTCAGTAGTGAGAATGGTTGATTGAACAAAAAGGTTTCACCGTCACCAAGCCTGACCTGAAACCGAGGATGTCGCCAGTCTGTCTTGCTGATCAGTACCAGATCTACTGCATCGTCTGCATCGATTGGTGCCGTCACGATTGACTGTGGCTGCACGATAGCAGGAAACGACTCAACGTTGGGTATAAAGGTGCCATCTCCGTTACCCAGCAAGGCTGAGAAATGACGGAAAGATCCTTCACCAACAACAATGTCATAATTGCAGTCATTATTCAGATCATCGAGTGCAATTGAATGGGGAACGCCAAAAATCGGGAATGACTGTGGCGCTTGGAGGGTGCCATCTCCATTCCCTAGGTAAGCAGACATTGCGAAGCCCACGCCATTCCCGGCAATGACGTCCAAGAAGTCATCATGATTCACGTCTGCGATAGCAAAGAGGGCCGGGATGCCCGTAAAAATGTTGGGGTCCGATGGTATTTTAAAGCATTGTATGGTGCTAAAGATGCCGCTTCCATCGCCCGGCAGCATGCAGGCACGCGATATATTGTCCAGACGGCCAACAAAGATGACGTCCAAGTATCCATCGTTATTTGTGTCGGCTAAGGTTGCAGTTGATAACCCCGGGAAGGCCGGGAGGGCTGTCTGAGGCTGAAACGTTCCATCCCCATTCCCCAATAATAAGGAGATATCATCTGATCGGCTGTTCGCAACAACCAGATCCGCTGCACCGTCGTTGTTAACGTCACCGTGTGCCAAGGTTTCTGGCCGCTCCCCTACAGCGTAATTCACCCGCTCATGGAAGGTACCATCACCTATGCCAATCAGTACCGACACGACGTCAGACCACTGACACCTCCGCGCCCTCGGATTGCATCCTCCCCACACGTGAAGCGCAGCAATATCCAGAATGCTATCCCGATTGAAGTCGGCAATGGTAATGGGGCGAGGGTCCGTCGTGGGCGTCACATCGCAGGTATCAACGCAGGGTGGGGCAAGTCCTTTGCTCTTGCGGGTGTAACTGCTCAATATCCGATCACATGCCTTTGCGGAAGCAGTGGGTGCCTCGCTGTCGCAGTCCAAGGCCTCACAATAGGCATTACAGAGACCATATCGGCTGGTACCTTGATCCACATCACACACCGCTTCCGTGCGTGATGAGAGTGCACTTGGAGGCGCGCCTACAGAGGGGTGGGCGAAGGTGAGGCCCAAAAACAAAAAGCAACTGATACCTTTCGCAACCAAGGCGGTACTTTTCCGGACACGGAGTGGATGGACATGGATGGCGTCGTTAGAACAGACCTTAGGCAGTTTGAGCATTGTTGGCTCCTCCCTTAACGTCCTGGCTCGATCCTTCGGTCAGGGGTGACGATCCAGCTTAGTTCGGGAGATTAGGCCTAGCAATCATTCATTGAGGCTGACAATGAATGAGGGAATACCTGTAGGCTTTGGCTTCAAATATCAATATTCATTATAGGAGAATATGAACACTTGAAGACTTAATTCCCCTTAAGTTTCTTGGGTGTTGATACCTGACATTCCAGTGAGTCAGTGCGGTCATCACACACATGTAGTGGTCAACTAATTCCGGATAGTAGATTAAGTTGCTCTTCGGCCTTGGCCGGAGGCAACCCCTTGTTGTACTGATGAGGACGCTTCCAGTTGTAGCGCTGCATCAGATAAAAGCTGGCGTCTCTCTGAGCTTCCAAGGCGCTGGCGTAGTGACCGTGCAGGTAAGTGATGCCCTCGATCGTTGTTCCAAAGGTGAGATCAGGAAATGACGGTGGAACGTGAAAGATCATCTCGCCAGAGTGAGCTCCAGCCTCAAATAGTCGGTCGAAATTTGTTGTAACGATCTGAGGTACGCCGCTCTGGTTCGAGGAGATACGTTTGACCAAAGCGTGTTCTCGGCCGGCTTGATCGGCTTTAGTGGAAGCGTCCAGCCGTTCAGTGACCAGTGCGTTGACTTCGTCCTTTCCGTACTCTTGGTGGAGCAGGTTAAAGATCTGATCCAATGGCATATTTGCACCCGTTGGGTCATCCAGCCAGGGCTGGAAAGCAGACATGATTTCGGAGTTCTCGGGAGGGTCGAAGAATTCGATTACATATTGGGTGAGGCCAATGAAGTCTGGCATGCCCGAGGGCAATGAAACACCGGCTCCGCAAAGGAAAACCACACGACCAGCGTCGCAGCGTTCCAAAAGGATGTCAGGTATGTTCGGTCCGTCGATATGAAATCTCATGGCCCTAATATTATCAACAGCATCCTGGGTGAAAATAGGGTTGAGTAGAAAAAGATAAGATATACATTTCAACGAGTAGAATCATAGCAATCGCTTATTGCTGAGGATGGACTACTATGGGCCGCAATCGACACGAGCGGTTGGTTAGCATAACAATTCGTAGGGATAGGGTTCGTTCTAACGTAAGACCGATGACCTTGGAGGTATGCAGACAGGCGAACGGTAGGGAGTCCGGATCTATCTTGGGGAGCTCGGTAGAGCGTAACACCGTCATGAACTCGCTGGGTCTCGTGGTTCGACACCATAGGACGGATCTCGGTGATGGTCCCAGAGACTCACGACCATTTCATTCTTGACGTTGATGGACCAGACTGACCACTGCACATTTTTCAGGATGGCGCCGAACTTGGCGAAGGCTGCGGAGAATAAGCGGGAAATCGTAATTTCCTGTTGATCACCCAACTTTTTGAGTCTAGATCGAATCCATAGTTGGACACTCTCGATGCGAGCAATCGCGGGAAGTGCAGATTCCGCCATTCAGTCAGGATGATTCTTACATGAGGGCTTCCTTCTGACCAATAGGCAGCAACTCCAGGCTATCAATTATACAATTCTCGACACTTTTGATGAGCACGGCAATCAAAAAACATAACAATACTAATAAGTTACATGACGTAATGAGAGTCCACGTTACGAAAAAAGCTCGCAGAGAAACTGAAGAAAGCAGGGCATGTCATTGCAGCATGGCCTGCAGCACCTGGCAGCTTGCTGGATGGCTGGCACGCTAATCTGGTCGTCATTCAACGCCGTAACTGCATACTTTTTATCCATGACCAGACGCGCTACACAGCCGCAATATGTGATCGGTCTGTGCAAGGCACGCTGCGGGTCGCTGCGCTGGAACTGGAAGCCCGGACCTGGGACGGCAGCGATATCATGGAGATCGGCCAATATTCAGTTTCGGCCTGGTTGACGGAGCAGCCACGCTGCACCAGAGACCTCCAAGAATCACGACACCTTTGGCCGAACAAGGAGATGCAAAAGCTGCTCGAGCAGTTACCAGTGTAGGCCGGCCGACTGGCAACGGACGTTCATAAACGAGCCGATACACCTAGCAAAACAGCGTGCGGTACGTTGCGTTACGTGCCACTTATCCCGCAAAAAACAAATCTTCGCGACTCTCCAAACGGGTAGGTGCCAGAACCGCAGAATCTCATCGTTAACTTGATTATGGGGTTTGAACCTGTTGCATGTGATAGCGCTAAAGCCCAGGGTGTACGAGGCCTGCAGGAAATCAAGCAACCATGAGATCGGATCTCATCCTTAACTTGAAATAACACACGTCCATCCACGGCTTTATCTCAACAACATCCTATTTAACATAATATACATTATACGCATATCATATTTGTTCGTAATACCGCCTTTGCGCTGTTCGTAAGCGACCACAACTAACGGTAAAGAAATCCACAAGATTGGCTCTAGTTCTTTGCGCTTGACCAGACTGATGTTTCTAACTCATTGATTTTGGTTAGGACCGCTCTCTAGCCCTGGCTAGCATGTCGTGCCGCCTTCATCGGTTTCGACTACGTACGCCACAAACACGTTTCCAGTTTTGACCGGTATGACTCCATCCCAGTCACTTCTGCGTCCACGCCAACGCCAGGACCGTGCGGAGAGTCGCGAAGATTTCATTTTCACGGACTAAGTCCCACGCTATGCAACACAGCGCACGACCAAACTCTGCTGGCACTTGTACCGATTACTGATACAGGCCGTATCGCGGTCAGTTAACTGGCAGACTCCAGAGCCCCATGTCTGATCGTGTTTTATCGCTGTAAAAGCGCTTGATTCGAAGCCACTAAGCCTAGATGCAAGCTAGCTTTTCGATTGTAGACATCCAGTCCTGCATGCTGTGGTTGCTCAGGGTTGCTTGATAGCTTCCGCGTTTCTGGATACGGCTCAGGAATCATGTACGTGCGGGGTCTTGTACTGAGAATGCAAGGTCTATAAACGGTTCTGAACTGACTCAAACCAGCACAAATCTCTAAAGGATGACGGCTGATATTGAGCATCTAAATATCCTGATCTAGATGAAATACTACCTGAGGCAGCAATACTTCACGGCGTAACCCTCGCTACGCGGGCATTCCAGCGTCAAATAGCCCTCACAGCAAGCCATCCAGGTCACGTTCCCAAGCGCATGTGCACCAAGATACAAGCTTTTAAAGCTTGATTTATGAATAGGCTAAATACCGCTAATTGGCAGCAAATTCGATCGAATTTCGCCTATTTTCTGGATAACTGGTTCTAGTAATCGCGCTTGACGCTATTCCGAGCGGGACAATTTTTTGAAGACGCAGCTATGACTTACGATCCAATGTGTAGCGCTTAACCACTGAACGGAAGCAAGACCCTATATACCTTATATATACCAATAATTTCATATAGTTAGGAGTCATTGCCGATAAATTACGTTATCGGCATAGCTATGTATATGTTGGGCGTTGCCAGCTACGTTGTGCTCTCGATAGCGCAACACCATCCCTATAAAGTACACAATACGTATTAAAGAACATTTCCCTGCTACGTTGCGCGTATCACGTACCTACGTGTGAATCGTATCCATGCTGCCCATAAAAGATAGTTTCAGCTGGGCCAGTCGGAATTACGTTTACTCGCCCCCTCGAGTCACGAGCTCATGAAGCCCGACATAGCCATGGGAGAGCCACGGATATGACAGAGGAACTCATGCTGAGTTGGTTGTGATCTACCAGTGATGCTCGATTGGTAACGGCTTCGATAACACGACGCCTGAGCACTGGCGACTTGTGACGATTGAAGCACCCTTCCCTTTGCTCGAATACCGGTTTTGCAGCAGCCCCAAGCGTGCTCGTACCAAGAATCGAAGCGGGTACTCCCAAGGCCCCTCTCCAGTAGCGTATTCAGAATTTAACCTAGTATTAGAGATAAATACCCCGTCAGAACTAGCAGATATCTGGGTGGACCTGTGGGCCCTGGTAAAGAGAAGCTCGAGATGGAAACCAAGAACATGAAGGTGCAGTATCCAAACGGCGAAGGAGCGCACGGGACCGAGAACCCGCTGCGTCCGGTAACGAAGGAAGAAAAGTCCTGGGGATGGTTTGCAATCTTCAATATCTGGGCAAACGATATCCAGTCGCTGTTCGGCTATTCGCTGGTGGCATCACTTTTCATTTCCTATGGCGTAAGCGGTTGGACAGCGTTCGCCGCGCTCATTACCGCGGGCCTTATGGTTATGCTACTCGTCAATCTTTCCGGCGCTGCCGGTGAACGTTATGGCATCCCCTACCCGGTTCTCGCCCGGGCCAGCATGGGGACGGCCGGGGCCAAGCTGCCTGCGATTCTTCGCGCGACGGTTGCGGTCTTCTGGTATGGCGTTCAGGTTTACTTCGCCTCGACGGCACTTGCGCTGTTGATCCGGTCTGTAACCGGCATCACAGCGGGGACGGAAATACTTGGGCTCGACAGTGTCGACTGGGTGTCCTTCCTCATCGTCTGGGCGTTCCACATCTTCATCTTCTGGCACGGCATGAGCTGGGTTGAAACTTTTCTGAATATCGCCGGCCCGTTCGTGTACGCCGTCATGATCGGCCTGGTGATTGTGCTGTGGAACAAATCGGAAGGTCAGCTGCTGTCTCAAGCCCAAACGATCTTTGCAAACCCGGAGGGAACCTGGGCCTCAGAGGTCAAGGGCTTTATTGCGATTATCGGCACCATGGTGGCCTATTTCGCGGCGGTCATGATCAATTTCAGCGACTTTTCGCGCTACGCCCGTGACAAGAACACGATGATCAAGGGGAATCTGGCCGGACTGCCATTCAACATGATTCTGTTTTCGGCGTTGGCATTACTCACGACAGCCGGTGCCGCCGTCGTGTATGGCGAAAAGATCATCAATCCAACAGAGATCGTCGGCCGCACCGATAGCGTGGTCCTCGGTGTTATTGCCGCCATCACTTTCTTTGCCGCAACGGTCGGAATCAACCTGGTGGCAAACTTCGTTCCTGCGGTCAACGGCATCGCCAACCTGTCACCGTCCAAGATCAGCTTCCGCAAGGCCGGCATGATCACCTCTGTATTCGCGCTGATCATCGGTGGGTTGTGGACGAGCTTTATCAGCCAGTTCGGTATTAGCGGTTTCGTCAACACACTGGGCGCGACGCTGGCCCCGCTCTACGGCATCATGATCGTCGACTACTACGTACTGCGAAAGCATGAGCTCAAGCTCGACGATCTTTACAACATGGAAGGCGGTACCTATCACTTCGGCAACGGCTGGAATAACAATGCGCTCGTCGCATTCGGCATTGCGGCGGTGTTCTCGGTCGCCACGGTCTGGGTTCCAATTCTTGGTCAACTCAGCGGTTATGCATGGATCATCGGAGCCATATTGGGCGGGGTGATCTACTACGTCCGCTGCAAAAAATCGCACATTGTCTAATGAAGCTGCGAACATCAAGGATCAGCGCGGTCATCGGGCCGGATTGTGAAGGTGTTCAACACCGCCTCAATAGATGCATCCCTGGCATCGACCAGAAGGCCGGTCAGTTCCTGCTTTGCTTCGCCAAGGCACTGCTCCATGTCGAAAACCTCGTCAGTACCGTAGAGAATCGATTCTGTTTCGTTTAACGACTGTTTCTCCTCACAATAGTCAGCCACTTCGAGACCAACAACGGTAGCGGCTACGGCAACAGTACCGACCGTTGCAGCCGCCAACATCGTGGCGCCAATACGTTTGGAGGATCGCTTCACAAGCCGTTTAGAAACCGACGCCCTCTTCTTCTGATGCCTGTGCTTCAACTGCTCGACCACCTGCTGTGAGCTGCGCAGTTCCTGGAGTGTTTCCACAGAAGTCGCCGCCAGCCCGAAAAGGCCGAGGACGGAATTCAGGAACAGCGAGGCGACTAGCGTGACAGTGGCGAGTGTCACTGAAACGGACCAGAAGATCGTTTTCATCTGCAGAGCTCCTAGCATGCTTAACGATTCCGATACCCTTGATGGGGTATCCAAACGGATTTTAGCATCAAGGCTGGTACAGCTCGGCGTAATAGCCGGCTGTACCCAGGAGCACTGTCACAGGTTCTGAACCGTTATTCTGCCAGTACCAGCCGTGGGTTCCCTCGAATGGCGCCTGGAATGAACCACTCGATCGGGTTTGGTTACTCCCCACCCAGAAACTGGTGAAAGCGTCACCGGCATTCGGTGGTTCGCCATGCATATCGAAGCTTACAGACCCGCTCTCGACCTCCCAGTGAAAGATGAAATTCTCGCCCGTCTTCATGACGGCCTTGATCTCGGCACCTTGCCCGGGCATCAGGGTCAACGACATCGCATCCGAACGATAGCGGGACTCGCTTTTCCACACAGGGTTAGATACAGCAACTGGCGTGTCGGACGTAACGGTGTTGATCGCATCCTCGGGCATGGCCGCATTGGCGCTACTCAATGCGGTCAGCCCCATGGACTTGCCCACCCCGGTCGGGTCGATTCCGTACTCGGCCGGCAGGATGGCCGTCACCAGCAGCACACCCGCCACAACTAACGCGCCCGCCGTTGCCTTGATCAGGCTTCTGCCGGAGGGAAGCCCTTCGTGTTTCAGATCAGATATATCACGCATCCCGCACTCCTCAGGAAAGGGCCAGATAGCCGGCAAGTTGGTAGCCTATCAGCATGAAGCCCGCTGACATCAGTGCCAGGTTCGCGGCAAAGGCCTGTCGAGCGAAGGCCTGCGTGCGACGCCAGGCGTTCATGGCAATCAGGATCGCACCGAGTGCCAATAGCTGACCGATCTCCACCCCGATGTTAAAGGCCAGAATATTGGCGACCAGGCCGTCTTCGGACAGGGTGAAGTCCTGGAGCTTGGTGGCAAGACCAAAGCCGTGGAAGAAACCAAAGATCAGCACAGCAGCCCTGGTGTCGGGCGCAACGCCAAACCAGCGCTTGAATGCACCGAGATTATCCAGCGCCTTGTAGACAACAGACAGCCCGATAATGGCGTCGACGAGATAGGGGTTGAGGTGAGTACCGCTGAGCACCCCATACAACAGGGTAACGCTATGCCCAATGGCAAACAGCGTCACGTAAACCCCGATGTCTTTCATGCGGAAGAGAAAAAAGATCACGCCAAACAAAAACAGCAGGTGATCGTATCCGGTCACCATGTGTTTGGCGCCCAGGTAGATAAAAGGCAGCAGCTGGGCACCACGGGTCTGTTCGATAAAACGCGCATCGCTGTCGGCAACGCCATGGGCGAGTGCGCCCGAGGCAATGCAGAGCAGCAACAGTGATACCAGGCATAGCGCCAACTGGCGAGCAGCCAGGGGCAGATACCTCGGTGGGCTCGAGCCTGTCACGTGCATTCGCTTGTCTCCACTGGGAATCGACATCCGTTAACCGTCGCAACGCAATCGGCCGCCCCGCTACCGCGCGGCAATTGCTCAGGCGTAAGCTGTTCTACTTAACCAGAACCGCGCACAGAATAGAACTGAACTTCAGACCCACTACCAGAGTGCCATTACCCCTGCTTCCCAAGCCACCTCCTGAGCTACCACCTTAACCAGCGCGCTAACGGTCCTTCACAGGCGGCTAATCCTCAAGCCGGTTGAGCGACTTGTTGGCGGCCGACTCATGGCGCTCCGCCCGGCTGGTATGCAGATACTGCGACGTGGTCTCGATGCTGTCGTGCCCCGCATCGGCCTGAACATGGGACAGCGGCCTGCCGTTCAGGTTGATATCGTGCGAAATGCCGGTGTGGCGAATGCTGTGTGGCGTCATGGCGCGCATTTCCCTGGCATCCTGTTCAAAACCGTCTTTCTCCGCCCGGTCTGCCGCCAGCTCAATCACATGGTTGATTTCTTCCCGTAGCTGGCGAATACCCAGATTGGCATTCAGCAAACCGACGTCGCGCCCTCGCCCCGCGGCGCGATGGCGAATAAACAGCGGCGTGTTGTCGGCCGGTGACGGCAGGTCATCCAGGCCCAGGTATCGGCGATATTGCTTGAGTGCGCTCAGCAGCTTCCTGGAGACCGCGACCGTGCGCTTCTTGCCCCCTTTGCTGTGCGGTATGAAATACAGCCAGACCGAGGTCTTGCTGTCCCGCCGAAACTGACCCATCACGGGGGCAAAGCCGGGCCGGGCTGCCACTTCAGATATTCGCAGATAACAGGCGTACATCAGGCTTATCAAAAAGCGTGTGCGCTGATGCTCCGCGGGATCCGTTTTAGAGAGCTGTTCCGCCGTCTCCATGACATATGACCACTGCAGCTCGGTAAAGGCCTTCATGTCCTCGGCATCGTTCATCGCACCCTCGGGGCCTGCCTTGTAGCGCCCCTGCTTGATCAGCATCAGCGCCGGATTGCGCTCGGTGTATTCCTCCTGGATCAGGTAACCAAAGAAGGAGGACAGGATCGCCAGCTTGGTCTTCAGTGCCTTCTCCGTGATGCGATACGGCAATATTTCGCCCTGCTCACGCTTGCCCAGAAACGGCCGCCAAAGCGGATTGGGCACCCGTTCATCCAGCACCTTCGAGACAACGAATTGCGCCACGTTACGGTACGCAATCAGCCCCGCAGGCGGATGCATGCAGTACTCGATGTAGCGGTTCATGTGCTGGCGGCGCACGTCGGCCAGCGAGATCTGCGCCACATCAAAGCACCAGTGCAGAAAGGTCGTCAGTTCACTGCGATAGGTTTTGTAGTTGTTTTCGCTGTGACGCTGTTCCAGCAGCCACTCCAGCGCCAGTTCGTAGACAAATCCTGCATCGGGCACCGACTCGAGCATGACCCGGGTCAGGTACTGATTGACATGGGCGTTGGCATCTTCCACATGCGCAATTCCATCGAACAGCGGCATGGCGGGTGGCATCTCGATCATCGAAAACCCCGTACAAATAGGTATAGATAACCATTAAATCATATAGTTATGATCATGTTGTCATAAATTACATAGTATTTTGACAGGCGCTCACGGACATCGCCGCGTGCGCGGGCGGCGGTGCAGCATCAGGCCGACTGGCTGGCCTGTTCGAGATAATCGAGCAACGCATTGAGGCTGGCAATACGGCCGTAATCGGCTTCGGGAATCTGTATGTGCAGCCGGTGATTGATGGCAATGACGAGGTTAAGATAATCGAGGGAGTCCAGATCCAGCTCCTCCCGCAGATCGGTATTTGGCTCAACCGAACCGAGTTCAGCCTCGGGCGCGATGTTGAGCAGTTCTTCGGCGATAATCTCCTGCAGGCGGCTTCTGTTCATTCGATGCTGTCTCCTTCAGAGTGATTCCGGTGCCTGCAATTGTTTTTCCAGCAGGCGCAGCAAGCGCGCACCCAGGTGTCCGTCACTGACGCGGTGATCCGCAGCCAGCGTGACCCTCATGACCGTACGCGCCTCAATGCCGCCGTCTTTGGTGACCCAGGGACGCGTGCAGGGGCTGCCGAAGCCCAGGATGGCGACCTGTGGCGGAAAGATCACGCCATACACCGCCTCCACACCCCGCTCGCCCAGACTGGTTACTGTAATGGTTGCCGCACTCATCTCCGAGCTGCGAAGGCCACCCTGTCGTGCTCGCGCACTGACGTCGCGCAGATTTTCCATCAACGCATCCAGTGGCTGCCGGTCAGCATCCAGCAGTGCAGGCACCACCAGGCCTGCGCCCCGAATAGTGATGGCCATCCCTACGTGAATAGCGCCGCTGGGCTGAAAACCGCCGTCCCGGTAAAAGCCATTCAGTTCCGGCACCTGCTTCAGCACAGCAGCCGTGGCCTTGATCAGCAACGCACCCAGCAGCACACGCTGCTCCGGCGGCCTGGCCTGATTGCGGGCTTCGAGCCAGGACAGTGTTTCGCTCAGGTCGATCGTGCTGGCCAGATAGTAATGCGGAATTTCCCGTTTGGATTTTGCCATGGCGGCGGCAATGGCCTGTCGCATCGCGCTGCGATCGATGCCAGGTTTAACCCTAGCGGCGGCTGGCTTCACGGGGTGTTTGGCGCCGTGCTTGCGCTCGATGTCTGCCAGTAACAGGGCGCCGCCGGGGCCGCTCCCCCTGATACCGGACAGATCCAGCTGGTACTGCTGCGCTCGAGACCGAGCCAGGGGGGATGCCAGGATGCGGGCGCGGGGCTCGCCTGAAGTTGGCGTCTGTGCACGTGCCGGTGCTGACGCAGGCAAAGCACTGGCGCTGGCAGTCGCTACTGCGGCAGTCGTAACCGCGCTGGCCGCGACCGGCTCAGTTGAAGCGGCGCCGGCGGTTGCAATGGAGGCGATGGGCGTACCGACGGGCACCTTGTCGCCCTCATCCACCAGCAGCGCCTCAATGGTACCGTCCTCAAACACCTCCATGTCGATGGCGCCCTTCATGGTTTCGATTACCGCCACGATATCGCCTTTCGTCACCGAGTCTCCGGGCTTGATACGCCACTCGATCAGCGTGCCCGCGTCCATGTCGGCGCCGAAAGAAGGCATCGTCAGTTCGCTCATGCGTGCTCCAGCACTTGCCGCACGGTGGCAAGAATTTGCGGTATCTGTGGCAACGCTGCCTGCTCAAGATGATGGGGATACGGAATCGGCACCTCCTTGCTGCAGACCCGCGCCACCGGCGCATCCAGTTGCCAGAACGCCTGCTCCATGATGATGGCACTGATCTCGCCGGCCAGGCTGCCGGTCCGCCAGCCCTCATCCACCACAACGGCGCGGTGGGTTCTGGCAACGGTTTGCACGATGGCAGCAGTATCCAGCGGACGCAGGCAGCGCAGATCCAGCACTTCGGCCTCGATCCCCTCGCCGGCCAGTTGCGAAGCCGCACTCAGTACCTTGCCAAGGCTGCCACCGTAGGTGATCAGCGAAACATCCTTGCCGGGGCGTCTTACTACCGCCTGCTCCATCGGTACGGGCTGCGCTTCGTTCGGCAGAATGCCGGTCTCGTTGTAGAGCATTACATGTTCGAAGATGATGACAGGATCCGGGTCCAGCAGCGCCATGCCCAGCATGAAACGGGCATCCTCGATTGTACCGGGCACCAGCACTTTCAGCCCCGGCACATGGGCATACCAGCATTCGAAACTGTGGGAGTGCTGCGCGGCCAGCTGCCGCCCGGCACCGGTCGCCATGCGTATGACCAGCGGAACGCTGAACTGTCCGCCGGACATGTGACGGATCGTCGCCGCGTTGTTGACGATCTGATCCAGGGCAAGCAGGCTGAAATTCACCGTCATGATCTCGACAATGGGCCTCATCCCGCCGAGCGCGGCGCCCACACCGGCCCCCATGAAGCCCGATTCCGACAACGGTGTGTCGCGAATGCGTTCCGGGCCAAACTCCTGTAACAGTCCCTTCGTTACTGCATAACAGCCGCCATAGCGGCCGACATCCTCCCCCAGCAGGAAAACGCGCTCATCCCCCAGCAGGGCTTCACGGATCGACTCGCGTACCGCTTCACGATAGGTTATCTCTGTACCCTGGGTCATTGCGACCTCCTCGGGGTGTACACATCCGTGTCGAGTTCTGTTTCAGACTCAAGCGCAGACGATTCGGCAAAATCGACGGCCTCGGCAACCTCTGCCGCCACGCGGTGCTCAATGGCGGCCACATCGTTCTCCAGCAACATGTGGTTGGCCTGCATCCATTCCTGCAGCAGGACAATGGGGCCGTGTTTCTGCCAGCGCTCGATTTCTTCCTTATCTCGGTAGAGCTGGGTATCAAACATCGAGTGGCCGCGAAAACGGTAGGTCTTGCACTCCAGGAATTTCGGTCCCTGGCCCTCACGAATGGCGCTGCAGGCCGTTCTCGCCGCGGCCTCCACATCCACCACATTCATGCCATCGACCGCATGCGCATCGATACCGTAGCTGCGCGCCTTGAGATAGATATGCTGCTCGGATTCGGAAATCTCCAGCGCCGTGCCCATGGCGTAGAGGTTGTTTTCGCAGACAAACAGCACCGGCAGCTGCCACAGCGCCGCCAGATTCATGCTTTCATGAAATTCACCCTCGGCCACGGCCCCTTCGCCGAAAAAACAGGTGGTGACCCGCGCAAGGCCGCGCATTTTGTCAGCCAGTGCCAGCCCCACCGCCATTGGCAGGCCACCTGCCACGATCGCGTTGCCACCAAAAAAACGGTGCTTTTCGTCAAACAGGTGCATGGAGCCGCCGCGGCCGCGACTGCAGCCTGTGACCTTGCCATACATCTCGGCCATGACACTGGCCATGGATATGCCCCTGGCCAGGGCGTGACCGTGTTCGCGGTAGGTAGCGATAACCGCATCCTCTGGTGCAAGCCCACGGGCGATGCCAACCGCCACGGCCTCCTCGCCGATGTAAAGGTGCAGAAACCCACGGATCTTCTCCTGGGTGTAAAGTTCGGCACATTTCTCTTCAAAGCGGCGGATACGGATCATGTCCGCCAGCATCGGCAGCAGGTGATCACGATTGATGTGGGGTTTGTCGCTGGCGGCAGTATTCATCGTTCATCACTCTCAAGGGTGGATATATCCCCTTCAGGCAGGCCCAGTTCACGGGCCTTGAGCAGGCGACGCATGATCTTGCCGCTGCGGGTCTTGGGCAGGTTTTCACGAAAAACGATTTCCTTTGGTGATACCACTGCGCCGAGCCGCTTGCGGGCATGGCCGAGAATCTCCCGACGCAAGCTTTCATTGGGGTCGTGCCCGGGCTTAAGGGCAACAAAGGCTTTGACGACTTCACCGGACATGGGGTCCGGTATTCCGATGACGCCAGCCTCGGCCACCGCGGGATGTTCCAGCAAGGCGCTTTCCACCTCAAAGGGCCCGATCAGATGACCGGCCGACTTGATAACATCGTCAGCGCGCCCGACAAACCAGAAGTACCCCTGTGCATCGCAACTGGCGAGATCACCACTCAGGTACCAGCCATCGGCAAAGCACTTTTCATAGCGGGCCTGTTCGTGCAGGTAGCCGCGAAACATCGAGGGCCAGCCTGACCTCAGGGCGAGTTCACCTACTTCCCCCGCGGCGCTGGTGGACGTGACGTGACCGTCTTCCTGCCGCTTGACGATCGCCGCCGTGATGCCTGGCAGCGGACGCCCCATGGAGCCGGGCAGCACCGTCTGGGCGGCAAAGTTGGCGATCATGATGCCGCCCGTTTCTGTTTGCCACCAGTTGTCATGAAAGGGCTTGCCAAAGGCAGCCTGCCCCCAGACCACCGCTTCCGGATTCAGTGGTTCGCCGACACTGGCCAGAAAGCGCAGCGTGGAGAGATCCCTCGACTGCGCCAGTTCGGCCCCCGCTTTCATCAGCATGCGAATGGCCGTTGGCGCCGTGTACCAGACACTGATGCGCTGCGACTCCAGTATGCTGTACCAGCGCTGGGCATCAAATTCGGCTTCGTCCACGACCATTGTCACGCCCAGGCTCAGGGGCGCGATGATGCCGTAGGAGGTACCCGTTACCCAGCCAGGATCCGCGGTACACCAGTAGGTATCCTGCGGATGCAGGTCCAGCGCATACAATCCGCTCAGCGTATGGAACAGCACGGCCTGGTGCACATGGATGGCGCCTTTGGGCTTGCCCGTAGTGCCGCTGGTAAAATGCAGCAGCGCCATGTCTTCCGCCTGGGTGGGCAGGATCGCGAACTCTGTACTGGCCTGTGCCATAAGAGCCGCGAGGCTGAGACAGCCCGGCGCAGGGTCGCCGTCATCAATCAGCAGAACCTGTTGCAAACTGGGCAGTTCATGCCGCCATGGCGCGACCTTTTTGCGATACAGCGATGCGGTGGTCAGCAATACCCGTGCCTCGCCAATTTCCATGCGCGAGCGCACCGGCTCAGGCCCGAACGCGGCAAACAGCGGCGCGAATACAGCGCCGGCTTTCAGCGTTCCCATCGCGGCAATGTAGAGCTGTGGCTGTCGGCCGCACAGCGTGAATACCCTGTCGCCCTTGCTTACCCCAAGACGGGCCAGGACATTGGCGAAACGGTTACTGGCTTCCATGAGCTGGACATAGGTGCAGTCCCGGCATTCATCGGTTTTGCTGAGCCAGCGCAAGGCAACCTTGTCGCCCTTGCCGTGGTGCACATGACGATCAACCGCTTCATAGGCGATATTCAGCCCACCCCCGGGCAGCCCGTCCAGACAGCGGCTTGCCGACTCCCAGTCAAAATCAGCGGTACAACGTTCATAGTCGTCAAGATTCGGTGGCATGGCGAAATCGGCAGGGTCTTTGCGGATGGCGTCAAATGACATTGTTGCAACCCCCGGGGCCAAAACTGACAGGTATATAGGCACTGGAAAAGAAAAGACTACTGTATGCCAGCATAGACCATAGAAAAGGCAGGGCTATTGAGCCCCGCTGTGAAAAAACGCCGGCGCTGTCTGTGATGATCAAGCGACTATGCTTTAGCCACATCGATGCCTTGCTCGTCAGCTGTCATCTGTGAAAGAACCGAGTGACTGTCCAGTATGCAAGATTCATCTGCCCAATCCCTGATGCGCGCCGTACGCCCTGGCGTGGTTCTCAAGTACGTGTCACAGCTGCTCTTATTGCTGGCCTTGATCACCGCGGTGCCGGCCTTGGTCGCGCTGCTGCTTGATGAGGCGGACGTGGCGTTGCGTTATGTAACCGTGATCGGTGTGCTGGCACTGGTGAGTTTGCCGCTTTCGCGCCTGCCCGAGCCGCAACAGATACAGCGTAACGAGGCACTGTGCGTCACGGCGCTGGTTTTTCTTATCACCCCGCTGCTGATGACCTATCCACTCATGGCCAGCGGGCTGTCCTGGATTGATGCCTGGTTCGAGGCTGTTTCCGGCGTGACCACCACGGGCCTGAGCACCCTGCCGGCCATCGAACAGCAGCCGGCGATCTTTCTGTTCGCACGCGCCTGGATGCAGTGGTATGGCGGGCTGGGTATCGCCGTTCTCGCGGTGGCACTGTTTATGGGGCACAAGACGACCAGCAAGAAACTGCTGGAATCCGCCGGTGAGGAAGGACAGGCGACAACGGCGCGAACCTATGCGCGTCAGATTCTGCAGGTTTACCTGGCCCTGACGGTCATTGGCTTCCTGCTGCTCTGGCCGTTCCAGCAGGATGCATTTCTCGCCTTGATCCATACACTGGCCGCCGTATCTACGGGCGGCTTTTCCGGCTTCAATGACAGTCTGGCGAGCGTGCCGCCGGGCGCTCAAACGATGCTAACGCTGCTGTCGCTCGCAGGTGCCATTACACTGCCATTGTATTTCATCGCCTTTCGCCAACAGCCTGGCAGGCTGCTGCATGACACGGAAGTGCATGCATTGCTGCTGCTTACGGGTTTGACTACGCTGCTACTGAGCCCCTGTCTGGCAGGCTGGCATCAGCTGAACTGGGCCAACGGGTTACGCCACGCCGCCATGCTGGCGGTTTCAGCACAGTCTACGGCAGGCTTTAGCAGTGTTGATGTTGCCAGCATCGCGCCCAGCGCCCAGTTGATACTCATCTTTTCGATGCTGATTGGCGGCTGCACCGGGTCGACCGCCGGTGGCATAAAGATTATTCGGCTGCTCATCCTGTTGAAGCTGATTCAGCTGACCTTGCAACGCACAGCCGCATCACCGCGGGCCGTGCTGCTGCCAAAACTGGGCAAAACCCGGCTGGACACCGACGAAATAGCGGGTGTTCTAGTCCTGAGCGGCCTGTGGGGCCTGGTCACTCTGCTTTCGTGGCTGCTATTGCTGGCCGATGGCCAGGATCCACTGGGTTCGTTGTTCGAGGTCGTGTCGGCCATGGGCACGGTCGGCCTGTCCAGCGGCATTACCCAGCCGGACCTGTCCTCGACACTTAAACTGGTACTGGGAGCTGACATGTTGCTGGGCCGGCTGGAAATCATCGCCCTGCTGGTGCTGCTCTATCCCCCCAGCTGGTTTGGCAGGAGGCGCAGTCACTCATGAGATTCGTATTGATCGGCACCAACGCTTTGACAGTCTCCACGGCCCGGCTGCTGCTGGACGAAGGCTTCGAGGTGGTCTTGATCGAGCGTGACAAAGAGCGCATCGAACAGCTGTCCGAACAGCTCGACTGCGGATTCCTGCATGGCGATGGCAGCTCGCCTGAAGTGCTGAATGAAGCGGAACCTGAGAACACCGACGCGCTGTTCTCGCTGCTGGCCAACGAGCAGACCAATACAATCGTGGCACTGCTGGCCCGTTCATTGAAGTATAAGCGCGTCATCCTGCTGGTGGCCGGCGTCGAATTCGAGCGCATCTGCACGGAGCTTGGGCTCGACGATGCCATTGCGCCCAACCGCGCAATGGCCCGCCACCTGGTGAATATGATCCGCGGAGAAAAAAGCCTGGAGCTGTCCTCGACCATCCACAAGGACGCCGAAGTATTCTCGTTTATCGTGGATGAAAAGACCGCTTCGCCGCTGAAGGAATTCGACCTGCCCAAGGGCGTACGCATTATTTGCCTGTACCGCAACGATCAGCTGGTCTTGCCCGAGGAAACCGACCACCTGGAAGCGGACGACGAGGTGATCCTGATCACACGGGTGTCACGGTTGCCGGAACTCAAGCGGCGCTGGAAGCATGCACCCGAGCACTGGGCCAGCAACGAGAGTCCCGATACCTGAATTCGCCAGAATTCGGCCCGTTGCTTGACGGGGATCAATGCGCGCCACCTGTTGCTGAACGATAGTGGGCCTCCTTCGGACGTCACTGCAACAGGAGCATTAGCATGACAATCGAACATCACGACCTGGTCCACGAACTGCCGGAATTCCGCGAAGCCATCCACGAGCTGAAAATGAAGGATGCCCACTTCCAGCGTTTGTTCGACGAGTATCATGAAACCACACGACAGGTGGCGCGCATGGAAGCTGAGATAGAACCTGTGATGACGCAGGTAGAAGAGGAATACAAGCTTAAGCGCCTGCACCTCAAAGACGAGCTCTACGCAATGCTCAGGGCCCACCGCGGCTGATAGTCGTCGCTGGGCCCCGTCACTTCGCCCAGCACCGCTGCTGAAACGGCGCCCGTGATCACACTCACCTGGTTACGGGCCAGAGCGCCGAGTGCTTTCGACCCGAAAAGTCGCCGGCCACTGCAATATTTTCCTGCTATTCCCTCTCTGTATACTCGGCACGTCGTCTGCCGCTGCTATCCTGTACTCCAACTCAAGCGCCTGCAATCAACTTTCATGCCGATTGCGGCAACCACGGTCGTGCGGAGACATTTAAACATGATGGCAGCATTTGCAACCTACCCAAGTCTTGCGGGCAAAACCGTATTCGTCACGGGCGGCGCCTCCGGTATAGGTGCAGAGATTGTACGCGCCTTTGCAGCTCAAAATGCCCACGTGGGCTTTGTCGATCTTGATAGCAACGCCAGCACGGCACTTGTGAGTGAACTTGGCAGTGACAAGGTGGCATTTGAAATCTGCGACCTGCGCGACATCGCTGCACTCAAAGCGGCCTTTAAGGCACTGCAGGCAAAATTGGGCACCGCAACGGTGCTGGTCAATAGCGCCGCGCGTGACGACCGTCACAACTGGCAGGATGTAACACCGGAATATTTCGATGAACGCATGGCCACCAACCTGCGGCATCAGTTTTTTGCCATACAGGCACTGGCTCAGGGAATGATCGATTCAGGCGGTGGATCGATCATCAATATGGGATCGAATTCATGGTGGGAGGCCGGCGGTGGCTTCCCTGCCTATGCTACCGCCAAGGCCGCGGTGCATGGCTTGACCCGTACCATGGCCCGGGATCTGGGCCCGCACCGTATTCGTGTAAATACGGTGGTACCGGGCTGGATTATGACCGAACGGCAGAAGACGCTTTGGACCTCCCCCGAGGCGCTGGAACGCCACCGCGAGCGGCAATGCCTGCCCGATCTGATCGAGCCCGTGTATGTGGCACGCATGGTGGTTTTCCTGGCATCCGATGATGCCGCCATGTGTACCGCCAATAACTACATGGTGGAAGCAGGCTCAATCTGACGTGCCGCAGCGTACCACTCGACGGATAACCGCGCAGGCCGGGCCCGCACTGCCCTGCGCGTGCTGCATGCGCGGACATGACTGAGATCCAGAGAGGTGAAGGCCCGGGGATATAGCCTGCAAGGAGCAAACAGTGACTCTACTCAGGACCCAGCGATTCTTACCCCTGTTTGTGACCCAGTTCCTGGGCGCATTCAACGATAACTTTTTCAAGAATGCGTTACTGATTTTCATCCTGTTTGCGTTAGCGGATCAGACATCGCTCGATGCCAAGATGCTGATGCCACTGGGTGCTGGCCTGTTTATCCTGCCATTTTTCCTGTTCTCCGCGCTGGCCGGACAACTCGCCGACCGCTATGAGAAGGCCACCCTGATCAAGGGGCTCAAAGGCCTGGAAGTCATCATCATGGCCATTGGGGCCGCCGCGCTGAACCTGGAGTCGATCAACCTTATGCTGGGGACCTTGTTCCTGATGGGAACCCAGTCCGCCTTTTTCGGGCCGTTAAAATACGCCATCCTGCCGGAACAGCTGCTCGAATCGGAGCTGGTGGCTGGCAATGCATGGATTGAAGGCGGCACCTTCCTCTCTATCCTGCTGGGCACCATTGCCGGCGGCCTGCTGGTGATGACGCAAAACGGCCCGCAGTGGGTCAGCGTCGGGCTGCTGGCTGTCGCCCTGGCGGGCTTGCTGGCAAGCCTTGCGATCCCCAACACCCATGTCAGGGCTCCAGACCTTGCCGTGAACCTCAATATCGCCACTGAAACCCTGCAGATCATGCGGGCTTTGCGGGCGAACCGAACGGTGTTTCTGGGCGTGATCGGCATATCCTGGTTCTGGTTCGTCGGCGCGACCTTTCTGTCGCAGTTTCCCGCCTACTCAAAAGAACTGGTCGGCGGCGACGAGAAACTGGTCACCCTGTTCATGACGCTGTTTTCGGTCGGCATCGGGCTGGGTTCCTGGCTCTGTGCCCGACTGCTGAAGGGAAAGATCAGCGCCAACCTGGTACCGCTGTCTGCCATCTTCATGGCGCTGTTCTGTATCGACCTCTATTTTGCCTCCAACGCTTTCAACGGTGCGCCGCAGGGTGCCCCGGTCATGTCCATCGGCGCCTTTGCCGGCAGCGTTCAGGGGGCCCGTATCTTGATCGACCTGATCCTGCTGGCCATTGCCGGAGGACTCTATATCGTGCCGCTGTATGCCCTGATTCAGGCGCGCAGTGCCGAGCATGAGCGCGCCCGCATGATCGCGGCGAACAATATCCTCAATGCACTGTTCATGGTGGCATCATCCCTGGTACTGATGGCCGTATTCGCCCTGGGCGGTGCGATCCAGGATGCCTTCCTGCTGGTGGCCGGCGCCTCGGTTATCGTGGCGATCTATATCTGCGGTCTACTGCCGCGGCAGTTGTTTCGCAGCCTGGCCATCATTATCTTCAAAACCCTGTTCAAGGTCGAAGTGCACGGCGCCGAAAACTTCAGCAAAGCGGGCGATCGCGCCGTGATCGTGGCGAATCATGTCAGTTGGCTCGATGGTCCGCTGATGACCGCTTTTGGCCCGCAGGACGCCCTGTTTCCGATCAACACTTTTATCTTCAGTAAATGGTGGGGCGCGCTGTCACAAAAATTTGCCAACATGATTCCGGTTGACCCCACCAGCCCTTATGCCATCAAGACCATGATCAAGGCGGTGGAGAACGGCAATCACCTGATGATTTTCCCGGAGGGCCGCCTGACAGTGACGGGATCCCTGATGAAAATCTACGATGGCCCCGCCTTAATTGCCGACAAGTTGCGGGTCAAGGTCGTTCCGGTGCGCCTGGACGGTGTCCAGTTCTCAAAGCTCTCGCGGCTAAAGGGCAAAATGCCGCTGAAGTGGTTTCCCAAGATAACCATTACGGTGCTGAAACCCGTCACCCTGGAGGTGCCCGCGCATATTCGTGGCCGTGAGCGTCGCAAGGTGGCCAGCCAAAAGCTCTACGATCTGATGTCCAACATGATGTTCGCTACCAGCAACAACCTGGACAACACCCTGTTCAATGCGCTGCTCGACGCCCAGGCGGTGTATGGCCCAAAACACCCTGTGCTGGAAGATCCGCAGATAATGGCCAAACCCATGCCCTACCGGGATGCACTCAAAGGCAGCTTCGTGCTGGGCCGATACCTCAGCCAGAGCACCCAAGCGGGTGAACCGGTGGGCGTGCTGCTGCCGAACTCAGTCGCGTCGGTGGTCACGTTCTTCGCGCTCCAGGCCTTTGGGCGTGTACCCGCCATGCTGAATTTCACCATGGGGCCGGGCAGCCTGGTGAAGGCATGCGAAACCGCTCAGGTGCGCACCGTGCTGACCTCGCGTCGTTTCGTGGCGCTGGGCAACCTGGGCGCCGTCATCGATGCGCTGTCCGCGCAGGTGGAAATCCGTTACCTGGAAGATGTGAAGGCCGGCCTGACGCTCTGGGACAAGGTCAGCGGTTTGCTTTGTCGTCTGCGTCCGCGGGCACAATGTGAATCAGACCCGAATGCGCCGGCCGTGGTGCTGTTTACCTCCGGTTCCGAGGGCACCCCGAAAGGCGTGGTGCTGAGTCATCGCAACCTGCTGGCCAACCTGGCCCAGATCGGGGCCAGGGTGAGCTTCAACACACAGGACATCATTTTCAATGCAATGCCCATGTTCCACAGTTTTGGCCTGACCGGAGGCACGCTGTTACCGTTGCTGTCTGGCCTCAAGACCTTTCTGTACCCCAGCCCGCTGCATTACAAGATCGTGCCGGAACTGATTTATGAAACCAATGCTACCGTGGTGTTCGGCACAGACACCTTTCTGTCGAATTATGCTAAAAAAGCCAACCCGTACGACTTCTACAGCGTGCGTTACATCATCGCCGGCGCCGAGAAAGTCAAAGCCGAGACCCGTGCCCTGTACATGGAACGCTTCATGAAGGGCATTCTCGAAGGGTATGGCGCAACGGAAACCGCCCCGGTCATTGCCGTCAACACCCCCATGCACAACAAGGTCGGGACAGTGGGCCGCCTGCTGCCGGGCCTGCAAGCCAGACTCGAGCCGGTGCCGGGCGTGGATCGCGGTGGCCGCCTGTGGGTCAAGGGGCCCAATGTCATGCTGGGGTATTACAAGCACGATAAGCCTGGAGAGTTGCAGCCCCCCGCCGACGGCTGGTATGACACTGGCGATATCGTCGACATTGATGCCAACGGCTATGTTGTAATCTTGGGCAGGGCGAAACGATTTGCCAAAATCGCCGCCGAAATGGTCTCACTGACACAGGTAGAAAGCATGATAAGCCACCTGTGGCCGGATCATGCCAGCGCCGTTGTCGCGATTCCCGATCCGAAAAAAGGTGAGCAGCTGGTACTGTTTACCGACCAGGCAGATGCTGATCGCAGGTCCCTCAGAGAGCATATCCGCGCCCAGGGCGGTACCGAGCTGATGGTGCCAAAGGCAATTCGTGTTGTCAGCAAACTGCCGGTACTGGGGACCGGCAAGACCGATTACGTCACCCTTGGCGAAATGGCCCTGGAAGATTAACGCTGAACGAGGTCTGCACTTGCGGGCAGGCAGCGCAACAAGGCGCGGCCCCGGATTCTATTCTGCACCCGTGAACGGTGGGCCTGTGCGGTTACCTGCCACTGGCATTCTGCCCTCATGTGCTCTCCAGCCAGAACCCGCACAGACAGCCCACTCTCTTAACCTTCACGTTCCGGGTGAGTCGCGAGGAAATGCTGCAGAACCTTGTTTAAAGCATCAACATGCTGCTGATCGCCCTTGATCTTTGCACGCTTGATGTCATCCAGGATGATTCGCTTGATGCGTTGTTCGTCCTGGTGTGTGACCAGGTACTGCCCCAATGCCATCGCAATGATCGGTTCCAGATGCTCATGTTCTGCGATGGCTTCAATTTCTTCCTCAGACAAGCCACACAGGTCGAGGCATTCTTGATAGGTCAACATGATATAGATCGCCTTCTTTTGTTTGTTTGATACGACATCTGCTTCATCATGAACCCTTCGGGTTCATCTTCAGTGTACTCATTCGAGCCATACTTATGTTGCGCTCGATCAAATACTTGTCTTCATGACGCTGTTGATGTTGCGGGGATATGAAGCCATCTCAGCGCGCAGCTGTACTTATTCCTGTGCTATTGCAGCATAATATGCGCCTGATCACATTCACCAAATGGCGCTCCAACGCCCCGGTACATGGCCGGTACCCGGTCCGTCTGAACGCGTTCAGCTCAAGCTGCTGTGCAGCAATCACAGGATTATCGACGCCTCAATGATGGCTGCACACGGCGTAGCTGTATCCATTCTATCGGCCGGGTGATGACTACAGGGATGCACACGCAGATGGCACCGGATTCACTGTTCAAACACCGCAGTTTCATGCGTTTCTGGATCGGGCAGATGGCCTCATCCTTTGCCTTTCAGATGCTGCTGGTAGGGCTTGGCTGGCAAATCTACAACCTGACCGACAGCGCCTTGAGCCTGGGTCTGGTTGGACTTGCACGCTATCTGCCGCAACTGGTTCTGACACTCCACGCCGGACACATCGCCGACAACCACGACCGGCACAGGATCATGATCCTGTGCCGCTTAGCGATGACCATGACCATTGCCGTGCTGGCCGTGACCAGCGTGATGGGCATTATCACGCCGGCGATCATCTATGGCTGTTGTGTCGCGCTGGGAACGGCCAGAGCGTTCGAGGCGCCTGCAACCCAGGCGATGGTGCCGAATATTGTCAGCGCCGACCTGCTCGCGCCAGCCCTTACCTGGACCGCATCGGGCCGCGAGGCGACAACCATTATCGGACCGGCACTGGGTGGCATCATCTATATTTTTGGTGCAGGTGCCCTCTATGGCACAAGTACCGTCTTCTGCCTGATCTCGGCAATCATTCTGGCCAACCTGCGGTATCGCTACGAGCGGCGCGAAAAACGCGCGGCAACCCTGGATTCTCTGTTCGGCGGCCTGCGCTTCACCTGGAAAAATCCGGTGGTGTTCGGTTCGATTTCGCTGGATATGTTTGCGGTGCTGCTGGGCAGCGTCACGGCGCTGCTTCCGATTGTGGCGCGCGACATCCTGGAAACCGGCCCCTGGGGCCTGGGGTTACTGCGAAGCGCCCCGGCTGTCGGTGCAGTGGTCATGTCCATCTATCTGGCCTGGCGCCCGGTGAAACGCACCGTCGGCCTGAAAATGTTTGTGGCTGTCGCGGTATTTGGCGCCATGACCATTGTTTTCGGCCTGTCCGAAACACTGTGGCTGTCGATCATGGCATTGCTGGTCATGGGGGCGGCGGATATGGTCAGTGTGATCATCCGCTCTACGCTGGTTCAGCTTGAAACGCCGGATGAGATGCGCGGCCGCGTCAGCGCGGTCAATTCCATCTTTATCAGCACGTCGAATCAGTTGGGTGAGTTCGAATCCGGCGTGCTTGCCGCTTTCGTCGGCGCCGTGCCGGCGATTATCATCGGCGGTGTCGGTACGCTCGGTATAGTGGCGATATGGGCATACTGGTTCCCCAGTCTCGTTAAGCGGGACTACCTGGATATGCGGGGACGGCATGAAGAGAATTAAGCGGTACTGCTACAGGTGGCACTCCAAGCGTGCCTGCCAGCGAAGCGCCGGCATAAACCTTTGCATCGGGTGACGAAGCACAGCTGGAGCCATTAACCATGCGCCATTTTATCGTGACAATTGCACTACTGCTTGCCACTGCCAGCGCCGGAGCGAACGAGGCGGTCAGTGTCCGCACCTCGGACTCGGTGGCCATTGGCGGTCACGATACGGTGGCCTACCACTCCACCAGTAACCGGCAGAGCCATCAGCAGATTCAGGGTGACAATCACTTTGAGGTGCACTGGAACGGCGCGACCTGGCGTTTCGCTTCACTGGCGTCCGCCAACCGTTTTGCGGCAGACCCGGAACGCTATCGGCCTGAATATAACGGTTTCTGCTCAAATGCCCTGAGCCTGGACGAAGGCCTTATTCCCACCGATGGCTCTGTCTGGGAGTTCTTTGGTGACCAGTTGCACTTGTTTTACGCCGAGCGCGGCCGTCAGCGCTGGTTGAATGGAGACTGGCAACATTACAGGGCTCAGGCGGATCGAGCCTGGGAGAGCCTCAAAATACGTTAACCGCCGAAATTCCTGGCCGATGAACCTGCCCAGGACGCCCATAATTCAGTACCCCCCTGCAGGGCGCCACTGTCTGTTCCATTGACAAGCCCCCGGTCACAGAAGACCGGGGGCGCCCGCTACCCGACCTGTTCCTGGGCCATATAGATCAGTTCCCAGATGTGTCCATCCAGGTCCTGGAATCCATGGCCATACATGAAGCCATGATCCTGTGGCTCGTTGTAGGTACTGCCCCCACCACTGAGCGCGCGGGTTACCAGCGCATCCACTTCTTCGCGACTCTCGCAGGTGAGACAGATCAGCACCTCGGAAAAGGTAGAACTGTCGCAGATATTTTTAGGGGAAAAGGCCTGAAAACGCTCTTCAGTGAGCAACATGACGCTCATTTGTGACGAGACCACCATGCAGGTCGCAGAGGCATCGCTGAACTGGGGATTGAAGGTAAACCCCAGATGGGAGAAGAAGTCGATTGCCCGATCCAGCTGTTTCACGGGCAGATTGATATAACTCTGTCGGTTCATGTTGGTCCTGCCTGGCTGCGATATTATTGTTTTCGAACTCAGGTACAGATCAGCTATCTGTGTCTCATATGCGCCGATTTTCGCCCACATACAATAGCTGCTGATGCCGCTTACCACCAGTCCATTTAATCCGCCGCCAGAACGCTGCCCGCTCACCTGCCTGGAAGCGCCCTGCGGGCCCGGACGCTTCCTGCGCAATAGCGCTAAAATTAACTCAGCTGACTAACCAGGCGATAGGTCGTGAAACCCAATATCCATGCTGCGAAGTCGATTAAAACAGCAGGACGCTGCAATGCGTGCATGTGTGATCCCGGGCCGAAACAACGCCGGGCACTGCCGGGATTGTTGCTGGCGCTGCTGGCCGTTGCGATGCTCAGTGGCTGCTCGCTGGCCCCGGTTGGTGCTCCAACCGGACCCGGCCCGCAAGCTGGGCCCCTGGCACAGTGCCTGACGCTGTTCGAAGCTGCAGACAACGACATCGATCAGGCCGGTGTGCGTCATCAGGGGCTGGCCCGCATCGCCGGCTTCCCTTATCTGCGAGTGAACCGCTTTCTGGCGTCCTTTGCCCCGGAGGTGGACACCACCGGTCAGATCACAACCTGGACAAGACACCTGGCTGCGCTTGATGCAAGGGCCCGCCAGCCTGAACTCGCCAACCTGGCGACCCATCTCGCCAAGACAGGGTCTGCGCTTGAGCCTGGCTTAGCGACCCGGCTGGATGAGTGTCGTACCCGGTTGGTAACCGCGCTGCTGAAGCAACCCCGGCAGCTGCGGCAGTTGCGTCATAACGCCTCGGTTCCCGATGATTACCAGAGCGCCTGGCGTGTTGCCGGACTTTATCCGCTAACGGCTCCCGTCGTGCTCTCCCGTATCAGGGCCTGGCACGAGGAAGCCATAAACACTTTCAATCAGCCCCTGAGCCAGCTGACCGTTGTCGGACAACTCACGCGATGGCGCACGGTGCAGGACACACCGTCGCTTAACTCTGTAATTGAAGTACCTGTGGATGCCCTGGGCATTCCCAGGCTCACGACTGCCGGCGTGGCACAGCTGTTTGCCCGGCATGCACCGGTCTGGGAAGTGGATGTACGGGACGATAACGATGTTATCGGCACACCGGTCTGGAAGCAGGGTCCTGCTTTTGATACCACCACGGCAACCCAGTATCAGCAGTTGTCGTACAGCCGTTTTGGCGGCAAGGTCTTGTTGCAACTGAATTATGTCATCTGGTTCAAGGCGCGCCCCGGCAACGATATCTATGCCGGGCGTTTCGATGGTTTGACCTGGCGCGTCACCCTGGGCCCTGACCTGCAGCCCCTGCTCTACGACAGCATTCACAACTGTGGCTGCTACCATACCTTTTTTCCCACTGCATCGTTACAACTGCGCGCCGACCTGCTGCAGTCTGACGCAGAGCCGCCACTGGTTCCCCAATATGCGCCGCCATGGCCTCTGGTGGTGCGCCTTGAACACCGCCGGCATTTCATCCAGCGGGTCTATTCATTGCAGGACACCGGTCACGGCCTTCCGCTCGTCGTACAGGACTATGACAGCCTGCTTGCACTGCCCGCCGAGCAGGGCCACCATAGCTTTTTCGGCCGCCATGGCCTGGTGGCCGGCAGCGAACGGACAGAGCGCTTTATTCTCTGGCCGATGGGGATCCGTTCCCCCGGCGCCATGCGCCAATGGGGCCGTCATGCGGTGGCCTTTGTCGGGCGCCGGCATTTCGATGACCCCGACCTGATAACCGCACTGTTTGAGCGAGTCCCCGGCCCATGACCGCGTTACCCCTGCACCGTTGTTCCATCCCTCCGCGACCACTGATACGGGTCGCTGGCATTCTGCTTGCTCTGGTCGCGGGCGTGGCCTGCGCTGAGCGTCTGGACGTGGGGCTTTTTTCCCGCGGATCGCTCGACGCCTGGGAAACCGAATCCTTTGTGGGCCATACTCGCTACCGGCTGGAAGCAGATCCCGCTCATGGCAGCGTGCTCAGGGCCAACAGCCAGGCCAGTGCATCCGGGCTGTTTCGCAGGATAAGCCCAGACCTTGCCCGCACACCCTGGTTGCACTGGTCCTGGAAAGTCGACAGTCTGCTGGGGAACGCAGATGAGCGCAGCAAGGATGGCGATGATTATGCTGCTCGAATCTACGTGGTATTTTCCGGCGGTCTGCTGTTCTGGAACACCCGTGCCATTAACTACGTGTGGTCAGGCAACCAGGCGGTGGGGACCGAATGGCCCAACGCCTACACCGCCAATGCCCGCATGATTGCGGTTCAATCCGGTGCCGAGCATCTGGGCCAGTGGCAAAAGGAAGTACGTGACGTGCGCGCTGATTACAGGCGACTGTTCGCTGAAGAACCCGGCCGGGTCAGCGCTGTCGCACTGATGACCGATACCGATAACACTGGTCGCTCGGTCCAGGCCTGGTACGGGGATATCTGGTTTTCTTCGCAGCCGTAACTGCGCCAGGCAAACAGGGCTCAGCGCACGTTCTTGCGTGGAAGACTCAAGTGCAAGCGGGTCACAAACATCAGGTCGCAGAGATCAGGGCACCCGTTGTCCGCGGGCCATTTCAAGCAACGCGAACCAGTCACTGCGGCGCATGTCGAACTGACAACCGGCCAGCGCATCAGCGATGCGCGCTTCATTGAAACTGCCCAGTACCGGCACTGGCGTTCCCGGAATACGGCGCAGCCAGGCCATTGCCAGCCCGACAGGCCCACAACCGGTCTGATCTTGCATTTCCTGCAGCATAACGCCAAGGCCCTCTTCTTCCAGCCGCCCACCCGCCAGCGGTGACCAGGCGAGCATTTGCAGGCCGTCGCGTTGCATGGCCTCGCTGGTACCATCAAACAGCGGTGTAGTCACGCGCAACGAGAGCTCGATCTGGTTGCAGCTCAAACGACTGCCCAGCGCCTGTTGCAACAGGCGCCATTGCTCGGGAGTAAAATTGGATACGCCAATCTGCGCGACCTTGCCGCTTTGTATCAGTCGCTCCAGCATACGGGCGACAGGTTCTGCGTCCAGCAGCGGATCCGGGCGATGCAGCAGGAACATGTCGAGCCGCTCGACCCCCAAACGCTCAAGGCTTCCATTAACCGAGACCTCCAGATAATCGGGGGAGCTGTCGTAATAGGTCACATTCCAGGGCGAACTGTCGCGGGCGACCTTGACGATATCGGCCTTGCTTATCAGGTGCAGCTGCGACTTCAACTCGGGGCGTTGTGCCAGAGCCGCACCAAAAAGGGATTCACACCGGCCGTCGCCGTAGATGTCGGCATGATCAAACCAGTTCAGCCCCTGCTGAATACGCCGCTCGATCCAGTCCGCCAGCTGCGCCGGCGCGTGCAAATGCTTCTGTTCGGCCAGGCGCATCATGCCCAGCACCAGGGGCGCTGCAACAGCGCTGTTCTGCTCTGCCATGTCCTACTCCATGATCGATAAGGTCGTGCCCATGCTGTGGTGCTGTCCGGGCTGCAGCTGAACATTGTTCAGGAAGGTATTCGCCGCCTCGACACAGACGAAACCAGGCTGTTGCGCCAGCCCGATATCCACTATGTCCTTCGCCGCAGCCCCCGGGTTCCAAACCACCGTCGAGCCGCTGCCGGACTTGGCGATGCCAAGACATCGATTCAAACCAGTATCATTCAGCAGCGTGACGGAATCATGAAAGTATATGCGGTCAGTTGATTCTGTCATGGCCAGAATCCCGTGCTGGTGATATTCAGCGTTCTGGCGCAGCTTGTCCCGATAACTGCAGCCCTGCAAGCCCTCGAGCGTAACCTCGGACACATCGGACACCGCGAGATAGCTGTGCAGCGCCTCGGTCAGTTCGAGCGGGGTGCCCGTACCATTATGCGTGTGCAGCAACACCTGCAGCGCCGAGGCATCGGCGTTAACCTCTACCGAGACCTCGACCCCCTCAAGCAAGGTGTCACAGGGCCGAACATCAAGGCTGAGGGATGTGTCTGTGTTCCGCGCAATGCTGATGTCCCAGAGCGCAGTTCTCGCCACACCATGGAACGGCTGTGAAGCGTCGCTCGGATGAGCGGCGAACCAGGGCCAGCACACCGGGATACCACCGCGCAGCGGTGCCGGCGCAGGCTTGAGGCAGTCACTGAGCCATAATACCGGCGCGGCACCTGCCGGGCGATAGTGCAGCACCTGGGCGCCCTGGCGGGCAATGGCCAGCTCCCCCCAGCGCTGCTTTACCAGCAGTAGCGGGAAGCCCTGCATACTGACCTCCTGCACACCAACCGGCATCTCCTCCAACAGGGTGCAGAGTTCCTTGTTCATGCTATTCCTTATCCGTTAACCATTGGGTTCTCAAGCCCCGCCGCAGCGCCCAGCAATCCCGGGTACTCCGCGGTGCAGAGCCAGACCGGCACTTTCCCCATGTAGTCGACAAAGCGCCCCTTGGCTTCGAAACCTTCTCGAAAGGCACTGCAGCGCAGGAAATCAGCCATGCGAGGCAATATGCCGCCGCAAAGATAAACGCCCCCCCGACCGCCCACCGTGAGCACGGCATCGCCGGCCTGTTCACCCAGAATCCGGCAAAAACGCGCCAGCACCTCCTGCGCCAGCGTATCCCCGCCCAGGCCTGCGGCCAAGACCTCGGCCGGCTGTGACAGGGGCATGGGGAGCGAGCGGTACTGGGCGATGGCCCGGTACAGATTGACCAGCCCCTGCCCACAGAGAATACGCTCCACCGAAACGCGTCCGAACTGATCCTTGAGGCTACGCCAGACAGCTACCTCAAGTTCATCCGTGGGGGCGAAACTGACATGCCCCCCCTCTGTGGCCAACGGGACCCACTCGCTGCCGGCCGGAATCAGCGCCGAAACACCCAGCCCCGTGCCGGGCCCAATCACCAGCCGCGCACTACCCGCGAGGCTTTCACCATCGCCGATGGCTATCAGCTCATGGGGCTGAACATGCAACATGCCCAGCGCCATCGCGGTGAAATCATTCAGCAGCCGGAACTGATCAAGCCCCAGCGTCTGCTGCATGGCGGTGCGATTGAACGCCCAGTGATTATTGGTCATGCGAATCTGCTCGCCCTGCACCGGGCAGGCAAACGCCAGACAGGCGCGCGTCACGCTGCCCACACCGGTCTCGGCCAGATAGGCATTAAAGGCGCCATCCAGGTTCTCGAAATCGGCACAAGGCAGCGTGCGTATATGCTCCAGCTCGACGCGGCCTGGCTTCACCAGCGCAAAACGCGCATTGGTGCCGCCGATATCGCCAACCAGTGCATATTCACTCATGCAGGCGTCTCCCCTTGAAAGAAGATGCTGGCGCCCTCTTCCGCACCGCTGACCTGCTGGCGCAGCGGAGCGAAGAGCTCACGCCCCATACCCAGCTGATGACCGGCCATTTCACTGGCGACGGCGGCATCACGGGCAGCGAATTCATCGGCATCCATAATGAGTTCCAGGCTGCCACTGCGGGCATCCAGGCGCACCATATCACCACTGCGCACCCGTGCCAACGGGCCGCCATTAGCCGCTTCCGGCCAAACGTGGATCGCCGCCGGGACCTTGCCGGACGCACCGGACATGCGGCCATCGGTCACCAGCGCCACCTTGAAGCCACGGTCCTGCAGGGTGCCCAGGTACGGTGTCAGCTTGTGCAGTTCCGGCATACCGATCGCTTTGGGGCCCTGGTAGCGCACCACGGCGACAAAGTCCTTCTCCAGCTCGCCACGCTTGAAGGCTTCGGCCACCTGGTCCTGATCATCAAACACCAGCGCCGGTGCTTCCACAACCTGGTGCTCGGCCGAAACCGCAGAAATTTTTATCACACCGCGGCCCAGGTTGCCCTTGAGCAGCTTGAGGCCGCCATCGGCGCTGAACGGCTCCGCCGCACCACGCAGAACCGCGGGATCCAACGATTCAGTCGCCCCCTGACGCCACACCAGTTTGCCGTCTTGCAGGAAAGGCTCCTGGGTATAGTGCGCCAGGCCCTCGCCCATGACGGTCACGACGTCCTCATGCATCAGGCCTGCGCCCAACAGTTCGCGTACCAGGAAGGAGGTACCACCGGCGGCCTGGAAATGGTTGATATCCGCTTCACCATTGGGGTAGATACGCGCCAGCAACGGCACCACATCGGACAGATCGGAGAAATCGTCCCAGTTGATAATGATGCCGGCTGCGCGGGCAATGGCAATCATGTGCATGGTGTGGTTGGTTGATCCGCCCGTTGCCAGCAACGCAACCAGGCCATTGACCATGGCTTTCTCATCCAGCACTTCGTACAGCGGTGTAAAACGACCGTTCTGGGCAGTAATGCGCACGGCCTGGCGGGCGGATTCGCGGGTCAGCGCATCGCGCAGTTCGGTACCGGGGTTAACAAAGGAGGATCCCGGCAGGTGCAGGCCCATCAGCTCGACAACCAGCTGGTTGGTGTTGGCCGTGCCATAAAAGGTGCAGGTGCCCGCGCTGTGGTAGGAGCTGGATTCGCAATCAAGCAGCGCATCACGACCCACTTTGCCTTCGGCATACAGCTGACGGATACGGGCTTTTTCCTTGTTGGGCAGACCACTCATCATCGGGCCAGCCGGCACCAGTACCGTCGGCAGGTGACCAAAGCTCAGCGCGCCCATCAGCAGCCCCGGCACGATCTTGTCACAGATCCCCAGGTACAGCGCCGCATCGAACATGTTGTGGGACAGTGCCACTGCGGTCGACATCGCTATCACGTCACGGCTGAACAGGCTGAGTTCCATGCCGGGCTGGCCCTGGGTTACGCCATCACACATCGCCGGAACACCGCCAGCCACCTGCGCCACCGAACCCAGCTCACGCACCGCGGCGCGAATCTTGTTGGGGTAGTCCTCGTAGGGCTGATGCGCCGACAGCATGTCGTTGTAGGCCGTCACGATGCCGATGTTGACGGCGTTTGTCAGCTTGAGCGCCTGCTTGTCACTCTCCCCACAGGCGGCAAAGCCATGGGCCTGGTTGCCGCAGGAAAGCTTGCCGCGATGCACGCCTTGTTCCTCGGCGGCCTTCATGCGACTGACATAGGCATCACGGCTGTTTTTGCTGCGGGCGATGATCCGTGCGGTGACTTGCTCGACGGTGGGATGCATGGCAACTCCTGAAGTATGTGTTCTTTTGCTTAGAATATTACGTATATAAGACAAACTGAGACATCGTATCGACAGCGCGCAGCCATATAAAGGTACTTATCTCGTTTATTTTGGTAAGTTTACCAATTTTTTATTTTAATGTTTGATTTATTTCCCACGAAAGCGTAAATTTTACAACATTAAAACAGCATAACAATGCATTTAGAGGGTTGTGACATGACAATACGGGTTGCTATTAATGGTTTTGGTCGCATTGGCCGCAATGTCCTGCGAGCTCTTTACGAAAATAATTACCGTGACCGCATCCAGGTAGTCGCCATCAACGACCTCGGTGATGCCGCCATTAATGCTCACCTGTTCCAGTACGACAGTGTTCACGGTCGCTTCAACGGCAGCGTCAGCCACGACAGCGAGTCCATGACCGTCAACAACGATCGCATCAGCATCTGCTCTTTGCGCAACCCGGCCGAACTGCCCTGGGCTGAGCTCAACATTGATGTGGTCTATGAATGCACCGGCCTGTTCACCAGCCGCGAAAAAGCAGCTGCTCACCTGAGCGCCGGCGCACGCAAAGTCATTATTTCTGCTCCCGGTACCGGCGTCGATGCCACCGTGGTTTACGGTGTTAACGATAGCACCTTGCGCCAGAGTGACGAGATTATTTCCAATGCGTCCTGCACCACCAACTGCCTGGCCCCAGTGGCCCAGGTACTGCAGCGCGAGATCGGCATCGAAAGCGGCCTGATGACCACCATCCACGCCTACACCAACGATCAGAACCTGTCAGACGTCTACCACACTGACCTGTACCGCGCCCGTTCCGCGACCCAGTCCATGATTCCGACCAAAACCGGCGCCGCTGCTGCGGTAGGCCTGGTACTGCCGGAACTGGCGGGCAAATTCGATGGCATGGCGGTACGTGTACCGACCATCAACGTCTCCCTGGTCGACCTGGCCTTCATCGCCGAACGTGAAACAACCGTGGACGAAGTCAACGCCCTGCTACAGGCCGCGGCTGAGAAATCCCCGGTCATGGGCTTCAATACCCTGCCGCTGGTATCAGTCGACTTCAACCACTGCGCCCTGTCGTCAACGTTCGACGCCACTCAAACCAAAGTCTCCGGCCGACTGGTAAAAGTCATGGCCTGGTACGACAACGAGTGGGGCTTCTCCAACCGCATGCTTGATAACACCCTCGCCCTGGTTAATGCACCGGCCTAAGGAGCAGCATAAATAATGTTACGCCGAACCAAGATCGTCGCTACGCTTGGACCTGCTACCAGCAGCCCTGAAATGCTCGAAAAGCTGATTGCAGCCGGCACCGATGTGGTGCGCCTGAACTTCTCCCACGGGGAAGCTGCAGACCACCAGGCGCGTGCCAACCTGGTGCGCGAGATCAGCCGTAAACAGGGTCGTTTTGTCGCCATTTTGGGTGACCTGCAGGGCCCCAAAATTCGCATCTCGCGCTTCAAGAATCACAAGGTTTTCCTGACCAAGGGCCAGGCCTTTGCGCTGGACTCCACCCTGGAAAAGGATGCTGGCGACGAGACTCAGGTCGGTATCGACTTTGAAGCCCTGATACGCGATGCCCGCATCGGTGACGTGCTGCTGCTGGATGATGGCCGCGTTGAGCTTAAGGTTACCGGCGTATCCGATACCAGGATCGATTCCGTGGTGCTGGTGGGTGGCCCGCTGTCCAACAACAAGGGCATCAACCGTCTGGGCGGCGGCCTGTCCGCCAAGGCTCTGACCGACAAGGACCGCGAAGACATCAAGACGGCCGCCGCCATTGGCGTCGACTATGTTGCCGTGTCCTTCCCGCGTGACGCCTCGGATATGGATGAAGCTCGCACACTGCTGCGTGCCGCCGGTTCCACCGCCGGCCTGATCGCCAAGATCGAACGCGCCGAAACCGTCGCCGATGATGCGATCCTAGATGGCATCATTCGCGCATCCGAAGCCGTGATGGTTGCCCGTGGCGATCTCGCGGTCGAGATAGGCGATGCGGAACTGGTTGCCGTGCAGAAGCACATCATTGCCCGCGCCCGTACGCTTAACAAGGTAGTGATCACCGCGACCCAGATGATGGAGTCGATGATCAGCAGCCCGATGCCGACGCGCGCCGAAGTGTCCGATGTGGCCAATGCCGTGATGGATTACACCGATGCGGTCATGCTGTCGGCCGAAACCGCCGCCGGCGACTATCCGGTGGAAACGGTGGAAGCCATGTCGCGGGTTTGCATGGGCGCTGAACGCCATCCCATCACCCACCGCTCCAAGCACCGCATTCACGAAAACTTTGAAGCCATTGACGAGACCATCGCACTGTCGGCCATTTATGCCGCCAACCATCTGCGTGGCGTCAAGGCCATCATCTGCATGACTGAGTCCGGCAAGACGCCGCTGCTGATGTCGCGCATTCGCTCGCCGCTGCCGATCTTTGCCCTGTCCCGTCGCGAAGATACGCAGCACCGGGTGTCCCTGTACCGCGGTGTGCAGACCATTCCCTTCTACAGCGAAGAGATGGAGCCGAGCGAGATCAATCAGCGCGCCATTAACGAGCTGATTAAACGCGATGTAGTCGTTGAGGGAGATCTGGTTGTAATCACCAAGGGTGATTACATGAATGCCCAGGGCGGTACCAACACCATGAAAGTGGTCAAGGTGGGTCAGGATATCGCTTAAGTTACACGGATTACACAGGTGCCCGGTTGGCCAGGGCACCTGCACCTTCACTCCCCGGAGTGAACCCCGTTATCGTCTGTTGGCTCGCAGGCTCATATTGGTTGCAGATAGGGTAAATCGATAACGGTCTTGGCAGGCATCGGACGGATTCCCCCGATTGCCTGCTTTTTTATGCCTGCTATTTAACTTTACCTTCAAGCAATAATCATTTGATTGTATTCTTTTTTACCTCCTGCTTTCCAAAGACCAAGATGGTTCTGCACAGCCGCCAGCCCTGGCTGACCGTCGCGGGCAGTGACGCTTTCGAGCCAGCCTGCCTATACATCCGGATTTACCCTGAGCCATTCAACGGCTGCCAGATCCGCCTTTTTGCCGTTCTCCAGGCTTTCAAAACCGATAGGAACTGCCAGCAAGTCGACCGAGGTTTTGTAGCTAGAGAAGATACTGCGCGCCGACAGGATTACTGTAAACTGGGTTAGAACCAATACCAGAGATTAGCAAGGCTAATGGCAAATCCGAGTTTCCTTCCCGCCACACCCAGCCTGCAGGCCTTTGAGGCGGCTGCAAGACTGCATAATTTCACCGCGGCTGCACGCGAACTCAACAGCACCCAGTCGGCGATCAGTCAGCATATCAGCCGAATGGAAGAAGAACTGGGTGTACAGCTGTTCCACCGCCTGCACCGCGGCGTGCGGCTGACAACCAAAGGCGGGTTGTTGTTCGAGGCGGTGTCGGAAAGCCTGCAATGCCTGCAGCGGGGTATCGCCACCGTGCAGCAAAAAAGCGTAAAGGAAATAATCAATGTTGCCACGGACTTTGCGCTGGCCGCGTATTGGCTGGTACCGCGCCTCGCCAGTTTCAGGGCGCTCTACCCTGATACCGAGGTCCGGGTTATCACCGCGCAACAGCAGATCACGCCTGATCAGGCAGATATCGATATCGCCATCAATTTCGGTGACGGCAGCGAAGCACCAGGGCGCTCTTTACCGCTGTTCGATGAAAGTGTCGTGCCGGTATGCAGCCCGATGCTGCAACAAAGCGGTGCCGATAATCACGCAAAACTGACCCAGCTGCCCTTGCTGCAGCTGGAAGCGGATCACAATGCGCGCTGGTTTGACTGGACTCGCCTGTTTGCCATGCTCGATATTCATGAAACACCCCGCGAACCAGACCTGGTGTTTAACAACTACACCCTGTTGCTACAGGCCGCCATCGCCGGCCAGGGCGTCGCTATTGGCTGGCGCCCGCTGGTGGATTCCATGCTTGAGAGCGGCTTGCTGGTCTCTCTTCTCGATGAGCCGGTCAACTCGCGCTATGGCTATCACCTTATCCTGCCGCGGGCGCGCAAGCTTTCGCCAATCGTGCAGCATTTTGCAGACTGGCTGATGTCGCAAAGCGAATCCGTACAGGACTGAGCCTCCTTTGCGGACTCAAATCAGCCAGCCAATTCGGCGTTTCACGCCAGGTGTCAGGCTCAACATTGCAGGCTCAGATAATGCCACGCACCTGGCCGGCGCACCTCAGTCGCATACCACTCAAACAGTCCGAGTCCGAATGTCAGTCTTCACCCGTGAAATGACCACGGCGCACGCCCGTGAGCAAACTGAGAAAATCGTCACCCTTCACCCGTAACAGGGTTTGATGGTCGCCACTCTCAAAATAGTGGAAAGCCAGACTCACCAGGGCCTCATCCAGCAGCGTTTCGAGCCCGTAAAGGGGGCCAATTGGCGGAACGGCACCGAGATCACAATCCGGAAAAAATCCGGCGACTTCATCTTCATCGGCCAGAACCAGCTCCCGGCCCAGTTCCCGCTGCACCGCAGACAGACTGACCCAGGTATTCCCCGGCACGACCACCATCACCGCACCCTGACTGTCCTTCAGGATCACCGCCTTGGCTATGTGCCCTTCATCAATATGGGCAGCTTCGGCACTTTCATGGCTGGATCCCGTCTGGTAATGCTTGAAGACATCGAAGCTGATCCCGTGCTCGTCTAGATAGCGTTTCACATTCGCGGCGATTGTCATGACCTGAATCTCCGTTTAAATACCGCAGAGGCCTCACTTTATGAGCCAAAGTGATGATGACGGGAGTCCAGCGGTAAAAACGTCCCGCCTGCCTGTGTAGTTTAAGACAACTCAGAAGGGCCGGCAGACCCTATTGGTGAAAGACACGGGCTGTCCGTCACAATGAGCAGCCACACGGCAAAACCTGCGGCCAGAACCCAAGCTGCCGGCTTGCTATACTGCCATTTTCGTTTGGCCGCACTGTACTGGGAGCTGTTCAATGATCACAGATGCCGCTGCGCACAGCAGCAGCGACGCACTGCCGCCCCGGCCTGTTCCTGCGGCCAGTGCTGTACTGATGCGCAACGGCTGCGTACTGCTGGTGCAGCGTGCCCAGGCACCCAACAGGGGATACTGGAGCTTTCCCGGTGGCAAGATCAGGGCTGGCGAAACCGTGCGGCAAGCGGTACTGCGTGAGCTTGGCGAAGAAACCGGGGTAAGCGCCAGCGCCGGAAGCATTCTGACTGTGCTTGACGTCATGGCGCACCGCGGCGATCGTCTGGATTATCACTATCTGCTGGTGGTGATTTACTGTGAGTGGCTGTCGGGCGTGCCGCGCGCGGCAGACGATGCGGCCGATGCGCGCTGGATCCCCATCGAGCGGCTGCGCCGTGGTGACTACCTGCTGACTGACACGGTATTGCCAGTGCTTGACCTGGCCCAACAGCACGCGAATTCAAATCCCCACCCTGATGCGTCCTGCCACACGCCACCTTAACGTCCAACCGGGCTAGATCGGGACATTAAGATACAGATCCACACAGCCTCCCCTGCATTGGCTGTATCAATAATAGTGACCTAAGATCTTGATACGACGCACGTTAACACCCAGACAAGGCGCAGGATGCCCCTCAAGGAGAACCCCATGTCCGCCGTAGATTCGCTCAACACCCGTGTAGCCCCCTGGCTGCTTAGCCTTATGCGCATGGTGTCCGCCTTCCTGTTTATGCAACATGGTGGCCAGAAACTGTTGGGCTTTCCGGCACCCCCCAACAATCCGGTCGAGCTCATGTCCCTGATCGGCCTGGCGGGCGCACTGGAACTCTTTGGGGGTGCTCTGCTGCTGGTGGGCCTGTTCAGCCGCCCTATCGCCTTTGTACTCTCGGGCATGATGGCCGTGGCCTACTTTATGGTCCACGCCCCCCAGGGCTTCTGGCCAATGCTCAATGGCGGCGAACTGGCAGCCATGTACAGCTTCGCCTTCCTTTATCTTGCTTTTGCAGGTCCCGGCCCTCTCAGCCTTGATCGACTCTTTGGTGGCCGCTGAGATCCAAAACGACTCCGCCTGACAACAGGCGGAATCTGTGACTCCCGCAGGCTTGCGAATAGCCCCAAAGGGCTTCTGACTACTGATCGAGGGCTTTCTTGACCCGTTCCGCCAATTCATTCCCCCCCTGGCGCTGTATATAACCCAAGAGTACCGTCACAAACGGGCCGAGCATGCTTGAATCCAGGCCAAGCTTGGAAAAGCCCGCCGCAAGCCCGGCAAGATCACCGAACTTTCCACCGCCAAATCCCGACACCAGCCCTCCCAGGGCACCCAGCAAGCCACCTCCAGCCGTACCGGGCACCGCTTCCAGCAACCCTTCCGCATTCGGAATCACCGCCGATACTTCGGCAAAATCGCTGGTCGAAAGCTTTTCCCGCAAAAGTTTGAGCAACAGGCCGCTACCGCCTTCTGCCTGTGTTTCACTCACACCCACCACACTGACCAACTGCTGCACCAACATGTTCATGGCTTCATCCCCTTCCCTGTTGCGTTGGCAGTCCGACTGCCGTGCAAAATCCGGTCTGCTGCGTTCTGCGCCGGGTAACGACTCAGCCCTCTACCTCTTCAATCGGCATGGTGGTCGCGTGGCGCTTGAGAAGCGCCATGGCGTCACTGCGCAAGTCCGCTGACTCAAACAGGGCGCTGGTCGCGACGACCTGCCCATTACTGGCCTTCAGGTTGAAAAAGAACTTACCGTTTTTGGACTCCGCCAGCGCATAACGACCGTCTATCTGGCTGTTTTTGCGTACCGATTCGACACCGTTCAGACAGCTCTTTTTGACCGCATAGTTTTCACTGCGAACCAGAGACATGCCGGACGTATCGAGGAAGGAAAAAGTATAGGGCTCTGCAGCCTGGCTTTTCTTGACGACTATTTTCACTGTTTGACACTCCTGTTATCGACGGGACGGCCTGCTCTATACCGGTATTTCCGCCCCCGTTTCCCTGCTTAGCTGACGCGGATGCATCTCCTGGGCATCACTGCATTACGCAGGTGCAGCAAAAGTATAGCCGCAGCGCGGCACAGTGTTAGTCAACGAAGAAAAAACATGTTGGCAGGTCATTGAAACCCTGCCGGTATCGCCGCCCCTGCGCTCAAAAACACGTTCATGCGCAAGCCCGGTCAAAAGCCGTATTGGCAGCGGGTAAAATCGCCGTTTTTATTAACCCGGCGGGTTAATACATGAAGCAGGGATGCTTCATCATTGGCCGCAGGCCAATGCGAACGCCGCGGAAACCAGCATGTCCGCGCACCTGCGCCCGTTTCCGTGGCGTGATGTGCAAATAGGTAGGGAACCTATTTGCACACCAGGTTAATAA
>NZ_KB899095.1:79872-264525 GCF_000378045.1 Marinobacterium rhizophilum DSM 18822 | reverse complement strand
AGACAAGACAGGGCGTTGAAACAACGCACGCACACCTCGAATTAAGTACGTCGCGACAGGCCAAGGCCGGTCGAGACCAGAATCCGTATTGTACAAGTTTTGCTTGGCGACAATAGAGCTGTGGAACCACCTGATCCCATCCCGAACTCAGTAGTGAAACGCGGTATCGCCGATGGTAGTGTGGGGTTTCCCCATGTGAGAGTAGGTCATCGCCAAGCATTTATTCAACGAAAACGCCCCGGCCATTGGTCGGGGCGTTTTTGTCTGTGCAATGGAAAAAATCGCTGCAGAAAGTGAAGGCAAAGAGGCGCCTGATCCCGTCCGCGCTTTATCCGCCGCGGCGCTCGTGCGCGACCGCTCCTGAGCATCCCTGCTCCTGCGGAATTAGTGCATCCTTGAAACGTCAACACGGTATCTCCGAGTGTTGTGCATTGTAGCTATCCAGGGGGCATGCCAGGTCAGATCATCGCCAAGTGTTTATTTAAACAAAAAAACGCCTCGACCTTCGGTCGGGACGTTTTTGTTTTGGCTGTCTGGCGATGACCCTAACATGGTGAAGATACAGCGCCACTTTCAGCTGTCCTGCGATGTGACAGCAGGATCGATACGGTCTGCCGCAATCTGCTTGGAGAACCGAGGTGCACGCTGCCGCCGGATGGCTCGGCATAGCCTGCGGCGTGACATATTTGGTTAAACAGAGCCCCTAAGTCTGCCGGGCGCGTTCATGGGCTCCAAAATATACCACTATGCCCTACTATTGAGCATGGAGGATAAAACCCGGTTCCCAAGGTTGTCCGTGATCGAATCAGCGCTAATCTGCCATGGTCTTTAGTTGTGCACTATGCACAACGTTTTGGTGCTAAACATGTCACTGGTGAACAATTTATTGATGGGGTGGGGGGAGTCGGCTCTGTGGAATAGGAATTGCTCTAACCAATACTGAGACTGCGAACTTCCTATTTAAATTGGGGTTACGACTATGGAAACGACGGACTATCCTTTGAGCGAAGTGCCCAAAGATAAGCGTAAAGGGCTCCTCTCAATATCGGTCATATTGCTCGGCTTCACCTTCTTCACCTCGACAATGTGGGCCGGAGGATCACTCGGTCAGGCCTTTGCGTTTGAAGAGCTGCTATCGGCTATCATTATCGGCAACCTGCTGCTGGGAGCCTATGCAGCGGCATTGGGTTACATCGCGTGCAAAAGTGGTTTGAACACTGCGCTGATGGGCCGCTTCTGCTTCGGGGAAGCGGGAAGCAAGCTGTCGGACGTTATACTCGGATTCACCCAAATCGGCTGGTACGCCTGGGGAATCGCTACCATCGCCATCGTACTGGTAAAAACAACGGGGCTTTCCGAATCCTTTGAGATTCCCTTGATGATCCTGTTCGGGTTCGCTTTCTGCATTACGGCGATGATTGGATATAAAGGTCTCGACTGGCTGTCTCGTATTGCTGTCCCGGCAATGATGCTGTTTATTCTGGTTAGCCTGTACACCGGTCTTGTTGACGCGGGTGGCTTGGCCGGCTTGATGGGGCAAGAGCCCAGCGAAAGCATGAGCTTTGCCGCCGCAATTACCGTTGTTATCGGTACCTTTGTCTCTGGCGGTACTCAGGCAACCAACTGGAGCCGCTTTGCCAAAAGCCCGCGAGTGGCTGTTATTGCCACAATGGCAGCTTTCTTTGTGGGTAACGGCTTGATGGTGTTGACGGGTGCACTTGGGTCACTGATCTACCAGCAGGCCGATATTGTTGATGTGATGCTGGCGCAGGGCTTTGTTGTGCTTGCGGTGCTGATGCTGTTCCTCAACATTTGGACAACGCAGGACAACACCATTTACAACTTCGCGGTTGCCGGTTGTAACCTGCTGCGCACAGACAGGCGGCGCCTGGTCACGGTCGGTGGTGCGATTATCGGCATCGTGCTGGCTGTGGGGGGTATGTACAACATGCTCATCCCGTTCCTGGTGCTTCTGGGTACCTTTATTCCTCCGATTGGCGGCGTGATTATGGCTGACTTCTGGGTGAAGCATGGTGGCAGCTATCCGAAACTCCAGGAAGCCAGCCTGCCCGCGTTCAACTGGACCGGTCTAATCTCTTACGCAATAGGTTCTGCGGCTGCGTACTTCTCGCCGGTATTGCCGCCGGTGATCGGTGTCTTCTGCGCCATGCTGTGCTACACGGTTCTGGTCAAAGCATTAGCACAACAGCCTGCTTTGGGTGAGGTTCGGGGCTGATATGGCTATCACCTGTGCTGGCATCACGCGCCTGCCGAGGCTGGAAGAAATCCGCCTTCGCGCAGGCCTGCAAGGAGGCAGCAGGGTGGTACGCTGGCCGTACTGTGCGGAGAACGACAGCTTCGTGCCCTGGGTGACAGGGGGGAACTCGTATTTGTGACGGGTATCCATCACCGCCGTAATGAGACCAACCTGATACAGCTCGTTCACGACGCTGTGAAGTGTGACGTCGCCGGACTGGTGATACTGGCGGGTTCTGAATACATTCAAAAGATTCCGTCCCGAATTTTGGAGCATGCGGCTGAATATCTGGGAATTCACCGTAATACGCTTAGATTCAAACGTATAGAAAAACTGATAGGGCACAATTTGAACGATTCTTTTTCTCGCCTCAATGTGCAGAATGTGCTGCTTATCGAGCAAATTATTTTTCTGAACCAGAATATTGGTTCGTAAAAGCTTTATTCATATTAGGTCAGAGTGAGCATTATGAAAATTATCAATGCCCGGTTAAGAAAGAGTGAAGAGCTGTACTCCCTTACGGTTGAGGATGGCGTATTTACTGAGATAAAGCGACAGGATGGTTCTGTGGCATTCTCTGAGGGTGAGGTTGATGCACAGGGCAGGCTTCTGTGTGCACCCTTCGTTGAACCCCATATTCATCTGGATGCTGCGCTGACGGCTGGAGAGCCGAACTGGAATATCAGCGGTACGCTTTTCGAAGGCATTCAGTGCTGGAGCGAGCGCAAGCCGATGCTGAGTGAGGAAGACATACGTAGCAGAGCGCTGGAAACGATTGAGCTTCTGGTGAACAATGGTGTGCAACACATCCGCACGCATGCCGATATTTCAGATCCAAGCCTGATCGGTCTCAAGACGCTGTGCGATATTCGGGATGTGCTGAAAGACAAGGTCCGGATTCAGGTCGTTGCCTTCCCGCAAGATGGTTTGCTGTCCTACCCCAACGGTCTCCAGTACATGGAGGAGGCGCTGGAGTACGGAGTCGACGTGATCGGCGGTATACCGCACTTCGAGTACACCCGGGAACTGGGTGAGCAGTCGATGAAGACCGTTATCGAATTGGCGCTGAAGTATGACCGTTTGGTTGATGTTCACTGCGACGAGACCGACGATCCAAATTCTCGCTTCCTGGAGGTGCTCGCGTACGAAGCCCTGGCGAACGATCTTGGGTCTCGAGTTACGGCCAGCCATACCACGGCGATGGGCTCCTATGACAACGCCTACTGCTCGAAGCTGTTCCGCCTCCTGAAAAAATCGCAGATCAACTTTATCTCCTGCCCGACCGAAAGCATTCATTTGCAGGGGCGTTTTGATTCCTATCCCAAGCGCAGGGGGCTCACACGCGTGAAGGAGCTCACTGAGGCAGGGATGAATGTGTGTTTTGGCCAGGATTCCATCTACGATCCCTGGTATTCCCTGGGGAACGGCAAGCTGCTGCGTACCCTGGATTTCGGGCTGCATATCTGTCACATGATGGGGCATAAAGATTTCAGCTCGGCCTTGGACTTAATCACCGATAACAGTGCGCGTACGCTAAATATCGAGAAGGAATACGGGATTGAAGTCGGTAAACCGGCCAGTTTTATAATTCTGGACGGTGAAGATGACTACAGCGTATTGCGTAAGCAAGGCGAAGTCTTGATGTCAGTTCACCGCGGGAAGGTATTAATGCGCAGAGAACCTTCTTGCATAACGCAAAGCATTTCATTATGTGATGCTGCTTCCAGCAAGTTAACGACGGCGTCTTGATGAATAGCTAGATAAATACAGCGGTTTATCTTGTTAAGCTTTGACTGATTTTTACTCTGAATAAAGTAAAAACTCCATTTATTTTTTATTGTGATGGCGGGGTTAATGACCCTTGCCATAGGGACTATTTGACCTTTTTATCGGAGTTTCTTGTCTCTCCATGGGAGGTCATGGCTCGCTATAATGACCGGATAAACTCTAATAATGACGAGCACTAAAACGGGAATTTTTACGCTTTCTTACGAGTTGGACAAAGATTCTTTTTCCGTTGTATGAGCTCGTTCCATTTCGATCCAAAATGTACTTCCTTTTCCGGCTTGGCTGTAAACGCCAATACTTCCGTTCATCATTTCAACCAGTTTTCTAGTGATTACCAGCCCTATGCCAGTACCTTCAGTTGCGCTCCCTTCCTGGCCGAGTCGATTGAATGGTGTAAACAGCTTTTCCTGATGCTCAGTGGATATACCGCAACCGTTGTCACGGACATGAAGTCTGATCCGGTCTTCGGACACCAGGTCGCACCCAACCTCTACGGTCCCACTGCCGTCACTATGGTTGTATTTAATGGCATTGGATAGCAAGTTTAATAACACTTGCCTCATACGGCTGCTGTCTGCAAAAAATTGCTCTCCCTCAGCCACCTCTCTATTGAGGGTTAACGCTATCTTCTTCTGATTCGCCTGAGCTTGAATCAGTGCAATACTGGCCTCCACCGAGTCTAGTACGGGGATGGGCTCCATATTCAGAGTGGTATTTCCGCTGTCGATTTTGGACAGATCCAGCAGTTCGTTAATCAGGCTGAGCAAATGATTCCCGCCTTCAATGATATACCCGACATTTTCTCGCTGATTCTCGCTTAGCGGTGTTTCATCATCGAGCTCCAAAAGCTGGCTAAATCCGATAATTGCGTTGAGTGGTGTACGCAACTCATGGCTCATGGACGACAGAAAATCCGACTTGGCCCGATTGGCTTTTTCCGCTTGCAGGCTGGCGTGTTGCGCATTCGTCAGTGCCTGCTTCCAATCCGTTATTTCAGTCCGAATCGAGACATACTCGACGACCTCGTCGCCCTCGTTTTTAAAAGGAACGATAGTAGACTTCATCCAGCAAGCTTCACCGGTTCGAGTAAGGTTTTTAATCTCGCCCTTCCACACTTGCCCACCGGAAATCGTTTGCCAAAGTTCTGTAAAGAACTGTCTGGAGTGTTCGTTGGAGTTGAGTATTCTATGGTTCTTGCCTATTAGCTCCTCGCGCGAATAGCCGGTGGCGCTGCAAAACTTGTCGTTGACATAGGTAATGCTGCCCTGTGGGTCGGTAATACTGACAATTGCATGTTGATCCAGTGCAAACTTTTGCTGGGCAAGCTCGTTCAATTGATGAGTCAGGAGCTCCTGACTGGCTCGTAGCTTCCGTGCAAATAGCCCCGCAATCAGGAGCACGGCCAGCAACGCTGTCCCAAAGGTAGCGGACGCCAACCATCGCGCTCGACGCAAGGAACGTTGCAAACTTTCAGTCGACAGGAAGGCGGACACGCGGCCTACGAGAACACCATTCTCTTCGATGTCTCGGGTTACAAGTCGCAGGCCACTCTGGCTCGGCGTTGCGTTGCTGCCAAACACCTTTTCGGAATAGAGATCTTCTATCCAGATTTGAACGATCGAGGGCTTTCGAGAAGCGTCGCGCTGCAGTTGTTGGAGTACAGGCCAGTCAAAAGACAGTATTAGCTCTCGGCTTTGAGTTCCGATAACCTCAATAATAGATTTTATCTGCTGATCGTAAGCGATTACCAGCGCCTGCTTCTGTTGCTGATAGAGACTGTACGTGGTGGCCCCGATGATGAGCGCCAATCCAGCGAGAGCCAAAAGTCCCCATCGACCAATAATGCCAGAGAGAGTTCGTTGCACTGTAATCTTCAACCACATACCGTTGCTGCAGATACCGCATTAGAGGGCGAGGGTTGGAGATTAGTCGTGGTCAAACCCAGCTGCTTGACCGAGCTTTTCCACTGTTTCGACTGAGCAAAGCGCCTGGCGGCTTTGACCAGAGGGTGGTCGCGGTTGGAGATGTCATACACCAGTCCCATCGGCAGTGACGGCTGATCACCTTCGATGCTGACTCTTAACGCCGTGTCAAAATTAGGCAAAGGCCCATAGGCAATTGCATATCGTCCAGGCGGTGCCTGGAGCAGATTGATCACCGCATGATTACGCTTGAGGGTGGAATCATAACGGGCGTTGTCCAAAAATGGGTAGCTGACTTTAAGTACGGACAGGGCGGCCTCTTGGGGCTCTCGGCCCACCCGGAAGATGGCCTCGTCCGGCCCGCCCAGTTCGCTCCAGGAGTCTACCTGACGGCAGAAGATCGACTTGACCTGATCGATACTCAGCTTGTTCAGCCCGACGCTTGGCCCCACGACAAATCCCACAGGAAGGCTGGCCAGGAAAAGATCTTCCTTGCCCAGTGCCCGCTCTTCAGGCGACAGGGGGCGACCGGTTCGACCAAACAGGAATATGCTGGAGGCGCGCACTCCCCCGGCATGCTTACTGGAGCGCTCCTCAACATTGAAGGTATAGCCCGAGGCGGCATCTAGGCTGGCGAGCTGCTCAAAGAAGAGCTTTGCCACCTGTGTAGAAGGTCCTGCCCCCTTAACCTCCTGAAACAGTTTGGCCGGTTCTGCATGGATTGCAGGTGTCATGCACATCAGGGTCCAGGTCAGCCCAAAAATCCTTTTCATGGTCGTTATTCCCTTGTACAGCCGGTCACAGCAGCCTACTAGATTGGATGGAAGAGCGCCTTACACCCATTCAGGTTGGGTTGTGATATAGATCATCAATGGCGGTAGTGAAAATAGTGATAAAATCTGTAATTATGATAATATTGATACTAACAAGCTCTTCAGTCTGTTGCAAACTACATCAACCTTAGCTTATTTGAATGGCAATACTGTCAGGCAGGGTCGGAATTTCGTCAGAAGCAGGAAGGGATCTATGAATGCCAAGGAACCGCAAGCAGGCCTTAGAGTTGCGCTCACCAAGTTGGACAGCTATAGCCGGTGGACAAGAGTTCACGATGAATTACTGGCTGATGTCCGGGAGCTCTCAACAGATACCGACCTGGCCCAGCCAGCCAGTCACCTGTGTCAAGCCATCGAACACTCGCTGCTCGCGGCCAAGTCTCTCGGGAGCCTTGGCCCCACGGCCAACGAACACTTGAAATCTGGTCTTCAGTGTCTGCTGAATGAGATCGAGCAGGACGACTTTGCGAATCCCAGGCCCCGTCTTGCCCCTGAGACAATCGAACCACTGACTCTTGATAGCAGCACAGTGCGTAACCAATTGGTGACCGCCCTTAACCACCACGCGATTGTCAGCATCACAGATAGCTGCGGGAACATCGTCTATGCCAATGATAAATTCCTCGGCATTACGGGATACCAGTTGGATGAGCTGCTTGGAGAGAACCATCGCCTCATAAAATCCGATATCCATCCCCCTGCTTTTTATAAACAGTTATGGGATACCATCACCAGCGGTCGTGTCTGGCGTGGAGAACAGTGTAATCGACGCAAGGACGGTTCCAATTACTGGGTCGCAGCAGCCATCTATCCGGTCCTTGATGAGCAAGGGCGCCCAGAGCGCTATATCTCAATCCGCACCGATATCACTCAGGTGAAGGAACTCGAAATAGAGGCATGGGGCGCCAGTCGCGCAAAGTCGGAATTTCTGTCGTCTATGAGCCATGAGCTGCGCACGCCCATGAATGCCATTCTTGGTTTTGCCCAGATTCTCGAATATGACGAAACACTTGATGACGATCAGCAGGACAGTGTCCACGAGATAGCCCGTGCCGGTGCTCACCTGCTGGAACTGATTAACGAAGTACTGGATCTTGCCAAGATAGAGTCCGGCAAAGTTGAAATGTCGATCGAGCCGGTGTCAATTCCCGACCTGATTGCCGAGTGCGAGGATCTGCTCGCTCCCTTGGCTGTGAACAAAGAAGTCGACTTGAATCTGACTGTCCCGGGAAGCCCGGTGGTAAAGGCTGATCGTCTGCGTCTAAAACAGGTTCTGCTCAACCTGTTGTCCAACGCGATCAAGTACAACCACCGCAAAGGCTCAGTCCGACTGCGGGTGGAAGAGAATCAAGCCGGTGACTTGCGTCTTTTCATCATCGACACCGGGCCAGGCATTCCCAGTTCTAAACAACATCTTCTGTTCCAGCCCTTTAACCGGCTCGGAGCAGATAGTAGTGATATAGAAGGAACCGGCATCGGTTTGTCCATTGCTCGAACACTGGTCGAGTTGATGGACGGACAGGTCGGCATGGATAGCGAAGAAGGGCAGGGAAGCTGCTTCTGGATAGAACTCCCCAAAGTTCCAGGAACGAACTCAGGGGAGGCAGAGAATGCCGCGGCTTTACAGCAGGAAAGGCACGGACTGCCGCAACCCGATCAGCATCTGGTCCTTTATATTGAAGATAATCCGGCCAACATTCGGCTGGTCAGCCAAATTATGGCCAAACGCCCCCATGTACGCCTGTTGACCGCACATGAGCCGGAGCTGGGACTGGAGCTGGCCGCCGCCCATGTTCCCGAACTGATCCTCCTGGATATCAATATGCCACGTCTCAACGGCTACCAGGTATTGGAGCGGCTGAGGGCCGATCAAGCGCTTCGCAATATTCCCGTCGTTGCGTTGACCGCCAGCGCCATGCCCCAGGATATAGCGCGGGGTGAACAGGCGGGGTTTGACGATTACCTGACCAAACCGCTGAATATCACCCGATTGCTCGCCCTGGTCGACGAGCTTAAATAAGCATTTTTAGAGTTCTCTGAAGCCGAAATATGACCAACCAACTCATCCAAACCAGTCGCACCGACCGCTCGATGAAATGGCTGTTGCCTAGCCTGATTGTGGTTGTTGGTCTTGCTGTCTCACTGGGCTTTGTAAATTATGAGCAGCGCGCGGCGGCAGAAATCCAGCGCGATTTGGCGGCCGAGAGCCTAAGCCGCCTATCGGCAGATCTCGAACAGGCATTGCACGCGCGGCTTTCGATAACCACCGCGCTGGGTGCTTTCGTGCAGATCCAAGGTGCCGAAATGCTTGAAACGCCGCAACAAAAACGCCAGTTCAAAGAGAACTTTGAGCAGTTCACTCGCTTCCTCGATAATCGTATTCCCGGCATTATGAGCATGCAGCTCGCTCCTCAGGGCGTGGTCACCTACGTTACCAATGAGGAGAGTAACAGCAAGGCGATCGGTCATGATTTGCTGGTGGATGATGCCCGCCGCGAACAGGTAATAGAGACAGTCAAAAAACGCACCCTGATTGTCGCGGGGCCAATCAAGCTGATCCAGGGTGGTGAGGCTATCATCGCCCGTCTGGCACTTTTCACCCGTGCTGGAGCTTTTTCGCCCGAACGTTACCGGCGTTTGGGCCAGGCGCTTCCCAATAACTTCGATGCTCAGCAGATTCCGAATGACTTCTGGGGGCTTGCGACCGTCCTGGTCGACATTCCGGCCCTCTATCAATCAGCGGGACTGCAAAAGATTGCCGAGCGGTATCCATTGGCGATTCGCGGAAAACATGGCTTGGGCGAAGAGGGAGAGGTGTTTTTGGGATCCCCTGACATTTTTGAACATCCATCGCTTCAAGTCCCGGTCATCTTTCCCGGGGGCTCCTGGGTGATCGCTGTAAAGCTGGATTCGCCCCCGCTAAACAGTACCTCCGTATTGCTGCTTTTCTGCGGTTTTCTGGGTTCTGCGGCGCTTGCTTATGGCGTGTCCAGTCGCGACTCTCGCAATCGAGCACAAGCACACAGTCGTGCCAAGAGCGCCTTCCTTTCTACCATGAGCCATGAGTTGCGCACTCCGATGAATGCAATCATGGGGTTTGCCCAGATACTCGATTACGACGGCAAACTGGACGCGGAACAGCGCGAGAGTGTCCGTGAGATCCTGACCGCCAGCGAACACCTGCTGACACTCATCAACGAAGTACTGGACCTGGCGAAGATTGAATCCGGCGGGCTGGAACTCTCGGTCGAAGCGGTGGACGTTGCAGAACTGTTTGAAGAGAGCAGGAAGCTGATCGCTCCCATGGCCAGGCAGCAGTCCGTCAGCGTGCATGCGTCGGCTCCTGGTGAGCTCTTCGTACAGGCTGACCGGTTACGTCTAAAACAGGTGGTGCTTAACTTGCTGTCTAACGCGGTCAAATACAATCACGAGGGCGGGGCCGTCAGCCTTACTGCGGTGCGAACAGGAAATCGCGTGAGGATCCAGGTCGAGGACAACGGTCGGGGTATCGGTGAGGAAGACCAGGCCAGGCTGTTTGAGCCTTTCAGCCGCGTTGGTGAAAGCGCCGGTGCCGTTAAGGGAACGGGTATCGGATTGACCATTACCAAAAGCCTGGTGTTGCTCATGAACGGGGATCTCGGACTGGAAAGCGCACCCGGCGTGGGTAGCCGCTTTTGGGTAGACCTTCCACCGGCTTCCTGGCTTACAGCCAGCTTCGACGATACCCGACAACAGGGTACTGAGTCGACTCCTGAGAGTGTGACCGATACGGGTAATTCTGAAAGAAAAGAGGCAAACAATGAACGGTAACTGGCAGGTGGATCCGGCGGAGGTATCGATACTCGTCATTGATGATGAGGCCCCGAACCTCAAATTGTTGCAAAAAATGCTGGCAAGCATGGGGTACAAGGACGTGACTCTGGTGCAGGATCCGAGGATGGTGATAGATCACTATCGATCGAAGAAGCCCGACCTCATTCTTCTCGACCTTAACATGCCGCATATCGATGGCTTTGGAATCCTTGCCCAGCTGCAGGAACTGGACGATCCGACCCTCCCTCCCATTATCGTACTGACCGCGCAGACAGGCAGGGACTTCAAGCTGCGCTCCCTCAACGAAGGCGCTCGGGATTTCCTCAGCAAGCCCTTTGACCGGGCGGAGCTGCAAGCCCGTGTACGCAACCTGCTCGATGCCCACATGGCCCACCGTATGGTCTATGACCAGAAGAGTGTACTCGACGACCTGGTACGCCAGCGTACAGCAGAGTTGAGGCACACCCGATTGCAGGTCATCGAGCGCCTGGGGCGTGCAGCCGAGTACCGAGACAACGAAACGGGTCTGCACATCAGCCGAATGAGCCACTACTCCCGGCTTATAGCGCTACGTCTTGGCCTCAGTAAAACGGAGTGCGACACCATCCTGCACGCTAGCCCCATGCACGATATCGGCAAGATCGGGATTCCCGATATCGTTCTGCTGAAGCCGGGAAAGCTCACCGCCGAGGAGTTCGAGGTTATCAAGCGCCACCCTGAAATCGGTGCCCGGCTCCTCGATGGCGACGACTCCACACTGATGGTGACAGCCAGAAAAATTGCCCTTACACATCACGAGAAGTGGGATGGCACTGGCTACCCGCAGGGCCTGAAGGGAGAGGAGATCCCCCTTGCCGGGCGTATCGTCGCCGTCGCAGACGTATTTGACGCCCTGACCTCCGTGCGCCCCTACAAGCGGGCCTGGTCGGTCGAGGATGCCGCAGCTCTGATCAGAAAAGACGCGGGTTCCCATTTCGATCCCCAAGTGGTCGACGCCTTTATGGAAGCCCTTACCGAGATCCTTTCAATCAAGGAGCAATACCGGGATGCGGACCCGGAGCTTACTCCTACACACCTTGCACAAACGGAGTCCTGACATGAGATGGAATTTGGCCTTCTGGCTTACGCTACTGACCGGCTGGACGGCGCTTTTGAGCCCGCTCACTTCTGCCCAAACCCATACGGCACCGTTAACGGTTGGCGTCGTGCCCCAGTTTGATGCCCGCCGGACTCAGACCACCTGGCAACCGATACTGGACGAGCTGACCCAGCGAACCGGGATCAGGCTGACGTTGTCCGGCTCCCCCAGTATTCCGGAGTTTGAAAAGCGGATGCAGCAGGGCGAATTTGACTTGGTCTATCTGAACCCCTATCACCAGGTGATCGCCAATCAAAAGCAAGGCTATATTCCGATCCTTAAAGATAGCAGCAAGCAGTTGTTCGGAATTCTGGTGGTGCCGAAGAACAGTCCGATTCAACGTGTGGAGGAGCTCGCCGGTAAAACCGTGGCCTTTCCCGCACCCAACGCCCTGGGCGCCTCCCTGATGATGCGTGCAGACTTCCACAACAAGTTTCACGTGGATATCACCCCCCTTTACGTGAAAACGCATACCTCCGTTTACCTGAACACCGCGTTGGGGAAAACCAGCGCTGGGGGCGGCGTGATGAGGACCTTTAATGAACAGCCACCAGAGGTGCGTGATCAGCTACGCGTGCTCTATGAGACGGTCCGGGTTCCTCCCCACCCCATCAGTGTTCACCCGCGGGTACCCGCTGAGACAAGTGCCCGGCTGAAAGCCGCGTTCCTGGCCTTGGGAGAGACGGAGGCTGGACGCGAGCTGTTGGCACATATTCCCATAACAAGGATCGGGTCTGCCTCTCAAGCGGATTACCTGCCGCTGGCCGAAATGGGGCTTGATGCCGTTTATGAAGAGTAACTCGCAACTGCAGCTGCACCTTCAGTTGATCCTTCCGGTCATGTTGGTCTTGGCTGTTTTTGGCGTTATCGTGCACACCGTTTGGGGGCCGCAACTACTGGAAACGGAAAAGGCGCGGATCAGCGAACGGGAAGAGGATGTACTGCGAAACATTTTGCCGGGTATTGAGAACTATATGCTCGCTTCAGACTTTGGAGCTATCTACGATCTGCTGCACCAGCTGGAGAGGACCAACAGTGATGAAGCGTTGAGGGTAGTGCTTTTGGGCACGAAGGGAGAGCTGCTTTTCCCTTTGTCCCCACGCCAGGATGAGGTGAAGCATGTCGACCCTATTTTGCTCAGCATGCCAATCAGGGTGGGCAGCGAGGTGCTCGGCAGCATACAGCTCAGCATTGATGCGCACGGTGAGCTCATGGAAATCGATGAGCATGTTGAATCGCTGGAGAGGCTGATCCTGATGATCGGCGCAATTGGGCTGCTGGTATTGCTGGTGCTCCAATATCTGGTCATCGGGCGGCCGATATTCTCGCTGACGAGGGCGGCCAGACGGATCGCTGATGGAGACCTTACGACCCCTGTTCCTGAGCATGCCGCCCGGGCAACCGGAGGACTGGGGGAAGCCTTCATCCACATGCAGGAGCAGTTGAAAAAGTCGAATTTGCAAGTGGAGCGGGCGCTCGGCCAGGCCAACGACAACGCTACGCGTTACCGCACGGTTCTGGAGTCTATTCCCGGCGCGCTGTTGGTGATCAACCAGCAGGGGCGGGTCGAGGATATCAACCATACAACCGAAGATATTTTCGGCTATAGCAAAGCTGAAATTATCAGTCAGCCCTGCCTGAGCCTTTTCCCTGGAGACCAGTGTGCCGCGGAGATGGCAGACAGTTTCAGTGCCAATCCCAACCAGACTCTCGAATCGGAGAAGCAGGGGAGGCGCAAGGACGGTGGTATGGTTCCGCTTCGTCTTTACCTGCGCTCTATGTGCCTTGCCGGTGAGGTCAAACTGGTGGTGATCGCCATCGATATCACCCAAGCCCTCGAAGCGCATCAAGAACTTCTTTGCGCCTTCGACAGGGCGGAAAAGGCCAATCGCGCCAAGTCGGAGTTTCTCTCCCGCATGAGTCACGAACTGCGTACGCCGTTGAACGCGATCATCGGCTTTGGCCAACTGTTAGCGTTGGACGAAGAAATGCAGGGGGACACGCAGCGGGAAAACGTTGCGGAAATCGTTCACGCTGGCGAACATTTGGTACAGCTGGTAAACGAAGTGCTGGATCTCAGCCGCATTGAGGAGGGCAGAATCGACCTTGACCTGGAGCCTCTGGATATCGGTGTCTCGGTAAACAAAGTGATCGGCCAACTGCGCCCGCTGATACAGAAACGCCGTATCGAGATACGGCTTCCTGAATTTAGGGGCGACGCTTCGGTTATCGCCGATAAAGGCCGGCTAACGCAGCTGTTCATCAACTTGCTCTCCAACGCCATCAAGTACAATTGCGAGGCTGGCCGCATCAGCATTGACGTTAGTGTGGCCGAGGAGCCAACCCGATTGCGGGTCGATATTGTCGATACCGGCCCCGGCATTGCTGCGCAAGATCAGTCCAGACTGTTTCAGCCTTTCGAACGCCTGGAGTCGCCCTATGATGGGACCGAAGGCACAGGTATCGGTCTTGCCCTTTGCAAACGGCTGGTGGAGGCTATGGGCGGTAACATCGGTGTGATCAGTCAACCGGGACAGGGCAGCACTTTTTGGTTTGAACTGCCCCGGGCTGGGACAGAGATCCTGGTGTCGGAACCGATACCCAGCTTGCGCAAAGTCCTCTATGTGGAAGACAACCCCGCCAATATGCGGTTAATGGCAAAATTGGCCAACATGAGAGGTGACGTTGAATTTCTTAAAAGCACAACGGCGGAACAGGGGCTGGAGATCGCCGCCCGGGAGCCGCTGGCGCTGATACTGATGGATATCAACCTGCCCGGTATGAACGGTTTCGAAGCACTGGACCAGCTCAAGCGAATTCCCGCCATACAGGGTACGCCGATTGTCGCGGTGACAGCGAACGCCATGCGGGACGATATAGGCCGGATCGAGGCCAGCAAGTTTGATGACTACCTGATCAAACCGATCGATATCGCCCGGTTCAATAAGGTTATGGATCGTTATCTGGGTAGCGAGTACTCGCGTGCAGAGGAAACCTGCTGAAATCTGTTTGCGTGTTTTGCCTGCCGCTTTCAGGAAACCATAGAGACCTTGCTCTTGATATTCTGTTTGAGTTCCTCAAAGGACAGCGGTTTTTGCAGTACGGTGATTCCCTGGGAGCGCAGCTGGGTCACCTCGTGAGCATCCCGATCCATAGCCGTCACGACGATAATCTTCAGATCCGCCGCATCTTTCTGCTCGCGAATCGCATTAATCATCTGAACACCATCCATTGCAGGCATCATCAGGTCGGTGATCAATAGGTCCGGCGTAAAGGAACCGACAGCCATCAAGCCCTGGAAGCCGTCTTCCGCCATCTTGAGTTCGATATTTAACGGCCAGCGCGCAAAAAACTTGCTATAAAGTTTTCTCTGACGAGCATCATCTTCGACAACCAGCACCTTGGCTTTTTCGGTGATAAACCCCGCCTGGACATTCTGTTCGTGAAGGAGGTTCTGCACCGACTCCAGGGCTATGCGGCGATGACCGCCCGGAGTTTTCCAGGCAGTCAATACGCCTTTCTCGACCCAAAGCTGTACGGTGCGAAGTGACACGTTGAGCATCTTGGCGGCTTCGGAGCTGCTGATAAGTGTTTTCGAATTCATTTCAACCAAGAGTTTGATAGTTGCACGGTACCATTATCGTAATTCACCTTGATCATTTTATCGTATTTGCAGTTTTTTCCATATCAAAATTTCTGGCTGACACTGAAAGTATCCCTGTCGCATAAAGGCCTAGACCGTTGGGTGGGGTGACGGGTCTCAAAGGTGATAGAAACCGCCAGGACACGTGACTTCGTGAGCCGACTTGTACCCATCGCCAATTTTATCTGGATACCGGTATTTTTTTCGGTCCGGTTAGTCTCCGGTGGTCGCATCAGACCGAGGTTTGGCTATTGGGATCTCTCGAGAACACAAAACACAAAGCGGTACGCTGATAGCGACCACCGCTGCACCTGTGCCGGCGATCTCAATGGTGCCTCAGGATTACCTGACGCTGAGCGAGCGTTTAAGTGAGCCGTCTCGGCGCATACACAAACCAGGTTCAGTGGCGTTCATGTCGACGCTCAATGCAGGCCTGGCACAAAGAAATCAGCAGTCCAACCCCGTGCCACAGTCTTACCGCCGTTAACACCGTGAAAGAGTACGTGGCAGGCCCGTCGCCCAGAATCGTCTGAGTAAAGCCCTCGTGTGACCAGGTTCTAATCGGGTTACGGGGTCTGGCCTGAAAATCGTGGCGGTAATCGGCTCAGATGAAATAGCGGCTGGGCAGCGGGCTAACGCAAATCTCACTGAAAGTTGCGAAGACGGAAATATTCTGTCCCAATCAGACCGAATGGCATGAGCCGCGTAAATATATTTCTACCGTGTGCTCATCCGCACTCATTGAGTGCTCATGACAGTGCCACAGGTTCGCCAACCGGTCACACGCATCGAATATTCCAAAAAGAGACAGTTATGCACCTATCCATGGCTAAAAAAGCACTCTCCACACTCGTTCTGCTCAATGTGATTTACGCGCCGTCGGCTTTAAGCGAAACCGGCGTCCATTCCAAGGCCTCCTTCAAGGTGTTGAGTCGTGCAGACTGCAAGACGCTTGAATCCCGGGGCGTCATTACGGCCAACAACCCTGTGCCCTGTCACCGTCTGAGCAAGGTACGCTTTCGCTACGTCTCGGATACGGGTGTAATCAAGAGCGATGGCGAGCTTGTCGTACTTGATAGCATTGCACCGCACGTGGCATCCCTGACAGACGAACTGCTGGAAAGAAAGTTCTACATTGCCAAGGCCGCGCCAGTCGAGGCGTATGGCGGTGACGATCAGGCCTCCATGGCCGACAACAATACGTCAGCATTTAATGGCCGGGCGATTACCGGTGGGTCGAAGTGGTCAATGCATGCGTATGGCGCCGCCATTGATATAAACCCTGTACAAAATCCGTTCATCGATATTGCTGAAGACGGGCTGGCCAAGGTCAGTCCGTCCAGGAGCGCATATTATTCCGTCAACCGCTCGCAAGAGCGCCCGGGCAAGCCGGCACGGGAGGGTATGGCCGAAGAGGTTGTTGACCTGTTCGCCAGGCATGGCTTTTTTGTGTGGGGCGGAGACTGGAATTATCCTATCGATTACCAGCACTTTCAGATTGGTCCGCGCTCCTTTGTGGATACGCTTGCCGCTAGAAATTTCGCCGAGGGTCAAGGCCTGATTGACGAGTACATTTCCATGTATAAGGCGTGCCGCGAACCCAATAAGAGTGCCGACAAGCACAATGCATCACGGCAGGTCTGCATCAGCAATGTGCTCGAGGCCATGCCGTAGGGCGTTTGCGCAGAAGGAAGGAGCCGGCTGTTAAGTGCCCAGTGGCGGGTGTTTCGCATCTGCCGCGTACCGGGCTCCGGTGCCTGCTTTCAGGTTACCTCGCGCGAGATTTTCGACGTGACCGGCTTTTAACCCGACTGTGCGATTTGTGCTCCTGGTTCGATAGGCGCCGCCTGCGCCTTTTCAGCAGCCTTGCACCTCGCGCCGCGGCGAGCAGCAAAACAGACAGCCCGGCCGCAACGTAAGCCCAGGTCGGAAGGCCGCGAAAACCGAGGTCTGTCTCGGTGATGGTCGCGCCAATGAAATTGAGATTGTGCTCGCGATTTGTCGTGCCGTCTTTCGGATCGAAGGTCGCCCGAATGCGTGTCTCCTGCTCGCCGGCCCTTACTGTCACCAGTCGGCCGAGATCCTCGTTGTGAAAATGCAGCCTGATCTGGTAGAAGCCGCGACGGTCCGTCGTGCGCTGGTCGGACATGCCGTTATTGGCGGTCGCCACCACCTTGACGCCGACCTGCGGATTATCCTGCTCATCCAGCACGAACCCTTTTATGGTGTAGCGGTGGTCTGGCGCCATGGAGGGCGCTGCGCTGATATTGAAGGACGCCAGCAGGAACAGGGCCAGCGCAATCGATGTGAGATAGGGGTGGTGTCGTCCCATCGGCTTCACCGTTTATCAAGTGGAAGGTGTCTGAAGTGTAAGCGAGCGGGGCGAGCTTCGCCTGGCGCCGAATGGAAATCCGGCTTTTGGCCCTTTGCCGGAGCCATCTTTGCGGGCGAATGAGCTGTGCCGAATTCTGTATGCATCGCAACCCAGTCCTCGAGCACGGGTTTGTGCAAACGTTCAGTCGCCCTTCTGGTAAGTCCCCATCAGTTGCGCTTCGGCCAGTATATGACCTTGCATTGCCGCAACCACCTGTGCCTTGTCGGGCTTGTCGCCAAGCGTATCCAGGCGGCAATCCAGCGCATAGAGCTTGTGGAAATAGCGGTGCCGGCCGATCGGCGGGCAGGGGCCGCCATAACCGGTGCGTTGCCAGTCGTTCAGGCCTTCGCCGGTGCCGGCGGGCAAGTCACCGGGGCCTGCATTTTCGGGCAAGCCTGTGCAGTCCGGCGGCAGGTTGTAGAGGACCCAGTGCACCCAGGTCATTTTTGGCGCAGCGGGATCCGGGGCATCGGGATCATCGACGATAAGCACCAGGCTTTGTGCCTGTGCCGGCACTCCCTGCCATTGCAGCGGTGGAGCACTATCACGCCCCTCGCAGGTATGTATTTTTGGAATATGTGCGCCGTCTGAAAAGGCGGATGAGCTGATTGAAATAGTCATCAGAAAACCCCTGTTGGTTCAGAGCCCGAGCCATTCCGGCCGGCGCGGGATATCGACGGAATAGACTTTTTCCATCTGGATGATTCCCTTGTCGATCAGCTCCGGCACCTCGGCATCGGTTGGCCCCGTAATATGGCTGCGATAGACCAGCACCCGGGTAACGCCCCGATGATCTTCGGGGGTCCAGGTCGCCGGTGGACACACGCCTTCAAGCCCCTCCGGTACCCAGTTTTGATGCTGGTACATGCCCTTTTTTATATTGGCACCGCTGAGGCCACCATGCCTGTCGGCCCAGGCGATGGCCTCGCGGATGTAGAACAGGGTGCACACGCCCCGAATGTAGTGCACTGGCCGGTAAGTCGTCCCGCTGGGGTCCGACATCTTCGACACCTCCTGCACGGTATACATGCCGGGCACGTCGTCACCCCACTTGGCGGCGCCCATGACCCAGACCACGCCGTCGGCGCCGGTACCGGCGGCCTTCATCACATTTTCATCGAAGCCCCAGATATTCACCATGAACTGAGTCTTCACCTGCAGTGCCTGGCAGGTGGTCAGCAGGACGGAAACCGATGCGGTGGTGTTCGCCAGGTAGGCATAGTCGGCCCCCGAGGTTTTGAGCTGTTCGCACTGCGCGCTGAAATCGGCCGGAGTCATGGATACAGCAATCACCGGCAGAACCTCGAAACCGAGCTCCTCGGCATAGGCCTGACAGGCTTTTTTGGGTGCATTGGGATAGGGGTGGTTTTCACCCATGTGGACAAAGCGGGGCGCGGTCGTATTACCGCGCGCTTTCCAGTCTTCACTCGCCCACTGGGCCAGACCCCGGCAGGCATCGGAGTAGGACGGGCCGTAGAAAAAATTGTAGGGCGCGGCCCGTCCACCGCTTCCACGCCCCGTCGGGTCCGTTAGCGAGGCGGCGTAGGACGCTGAGAAATAGGGTATTTCGTCCTCGGCAACCGCGCTGACCAGGGCTTCGGTGGACGGGGTGCTCCAGCCGTGAATGGCCAGCACATTCTGCGTTTTCCACTTTCGGTAACCTTCCAGCGCACGGGGTACCAGATAGGAGGTATCGACGGTATCCAGATCGATCAGGCGGCCGTTAATACCGCCATTGGCGTTGATCCAGTTGCTTGCATCAATCATCGCCTGGCCGTAGATGCGCCCGGTGCCCGACGCGATCCCGCTCTGGTCAACCAGCTGTCCTATCAGCAGGTAGGGTGACGCTTCGCCCGGCTCTGCCGGCGCTGTTGCTGCTGCAGGGGCGGGCGTCGGTGCGGGCGGTTCGGCCGGCGCAGGGCTGAACGCGAGCCAGACGACCAGTGCACCGATACTCACTCCCGCCAGTGCGCCGAATGTTGCCAGCAGCCAGGCCGGTGCGCGGGTCACTCGGGGCGGCTGCTGATCACTGGCGCGTACCCGGTATACGTTGATGGGCTTGGCGATGTTTTTGACGTGCTGCTCGCCCAGGAAGTCATAACCGAAGTGTACTTTGCCTTCTACCGCATCATATACCGAGCTGGAAATGCAGATGCCGCCAGGCTCGGCCAGTGCCTCCATGCGCGCGGCAATGTTGACGCCATCACCGAAGATAATGCCGCTGTCATCTTCAATCACATCGCCCAGGTTCACACCGATGCGAAACTCCATGCGCCGTTCCGGCGGCAGCTCGAAGTTGCGTCCTTCCAGTACTTTCTGAATCTCGACCGCACCATTGACGGCTTCCACGGCACTGGGAAATTCGGCCAGGATATTGTCGCCGGGGGCGTCGACGATGCGGCCCTGGTGGCGTTCGATCACACGGCCAATGGCCTGCTGGTATTCCTTGAGCGTCTGGATCGTCGCCTGTTCATCCTCGCCCATCAGGCGGGAATAGCCGACGACATCGGCACTGAGGATGGCGGCAAGTTTTCGCTGACCCTGGGGCTGGCTCATGGGACTGTCTCGTATTGACGGTCATGGCGGCACTGCAGCAGGCCGACTCCGTTCGGGATACCCGAGCGTCTTTATAGGTTCAGTTTAGATGCTTGAGGCAGTGTGTATTGTGAATAGTGCGGCGCAGGGCCTGGCACAGGGGCTCAGATGCGTATATCGAGCAGACTGCCGATTACATTGTCCGCCGCCTGGATCACCTTGAGGCCGGACAGCGCATAGGTTTCGGCCTGCTGCAGCGACGCGAGGGATTCGATGACAGTGACAACTGCAGGCGTGCTCGGGCTGGCATCGGTACTTGTCGCGCCCGCCACCTGCGCCAGCTGACTGGCGTTGCGGTGGATTTGGGACTGAGCCTGGTGCAGCAATGCCGTACCGCTGGACAGTCCGTTTATCAATGGTGGCATCAGGTTACCCCGGGGCTTCACTGGTTTCAGGCAGTGTAGTGCAAAGAGCGTCGCAAGGTTATCCGGGCACCGACGTAAAGGATGCATCGGTCCGGCCCAGGTTGTTGCCGGCAGACGGGGGCTATATGCACTGGCGCAGTGCTGGAGCTCTGCATTGAAGTGTTTTAGCGGGCACAGCCACGCTTTTCGCACCCCATGAGTGACCTGTCTGCGCTCAGACAGTCATGGCAGCGGGCGCTAGTCTGCCAGGTAATCCAGGCGCCCGGCCTGTACGGCAAAGCGCATGGCCTGGGCCATCAATACCGGTTCCTGGGCGTGGGCAATGGCTCTGTCGATCACCACCGCATCGCATCCCAGCTCCATGGCCAGGGCCGCGTCCGAGGTGCTGGTGATTCCACCCAGCAGGACCGGTATGCTCGCCTGATCGATAAGGCGGCGCAGGTTGCCGGGATTGAATTGTGTCAGGCATGAGCCCGGCGGGGCGCCCATGGGCATCAGGGCCGCAGCACCCATGTTTTCCAGGCGCCTGGCGATGACCGGATCGTCATTGCAATACACCATCAGCCGGAAACCGTCGTTGATCAGTGTCTGTGCCGCGGTCAGGGTCGCCGCAATATCGGGGTAGAGCGTCTGCTCATCCCCAAGGACCTCGAGCTTGACCAGATTCTGGCCATTCAGCAATTCGCGTGCGCGCTGGCAGCATTCAATGGCATCAGCGGCGTTATAGCAGCCTGAACTGCTGGGCAGGATCATGAATTCGTCGGGTGAAAGGGTGTCTAGCAGGTTGGCCTCATCGCTGCGCTGGCCAAGGTTATTGCGCCGCACTGAGACGCAGATGATTTCAGCGCCACTGGCCCTGGCCGCAACCAGCGCGCGCTGTGGGTCGCGATAGTGGCCGATGTCCAGCAGCAGGCGTGAGTCGAACAGCTGCCCGTCTATTGTAAAACGGTCAGATTCGTTTTCCGTGTCATGCATCTGGGCAGACTCCTGTACCGAAACTATTCGGGTGCCGTTTTAGCCCCCGCCAATGGCGTGGACAATTTCCACACGATCATTGTCGTTCAGCATTACCGTTGTATGCGCTGCGCGCGGCACGATCTCTGCGTTCAACTCAATGGCCAGACGCCGCCCGGCAAGCCCCAGTTGTTCGATCAGGTCGGCGAGACTTTGACCGCAGGGTGCTTGGGTGGCTTGGCCATTGAGGTAAAACTGAATCATGGTGAGGGTCCATCGCGCAGATTGAACAGGATCGCTGCACCATAGTGTGCCGGATTCGATGCGCTCACTAGAGCCAGCCCGTTGCCCGGCATCGGTCCAGTTGGCTGGTTCGAGTTGGCGAGTCTGAGTCTGGCCCCTCTTTTTGGGTGGCCCCGGCCAAGCCTGACGGGCTGGCATCATAGGTGGCAAACAACTGGTTCTAGCCCAGCCTGGTGGATAAATTTAGCTTGTTAGACATCAACAGGAAATTGGTGTCCGGAGCTTGCCCTTGTTGACGTGTGCCGACATAGCCTGCACACGTCAACTGGAACCAGCCTCCTGCCCGTTTGCACAAGAACAACTCCACACAGACAGGGGGTGAACATCATGAAGCACGATGTAAACGAATTTGACGCAGCCGCCGTGGTCGCCAGCGATCGCAAACATGTATGGCATCACATTACCCAGCACAAGCAGTTCGAGCAGAATGATCCGATGGTGATCGTGGAAGGCAAGGGCATGCGTGTGTGGGATGCCAAAGGCAACGAATACCTGGATACCGTATCCGGGGGTGTCTGGACGGTAAACGTGGGCTATGGTCGTGAGTCCATTGCTGATGCGGTGCGCGATCAGCTGGTGAAAATGAACTATTTCGCCCAGTCTGCAGGCAACATTCCGGCAGCACAGTTTGCTGAAAAACTGATTGAGAAAATGCCCGGCATGAGCCGCGTGTACTATTCGAATTCGGGCTCTGAGGCCAACGAAAAAGCATTCAAGATCGTGCGCCAGATTGCCCACAAGAAATACGGTGGCAAGAAGCACAAGATCCTGTTCCGTGAGCGTGACTACCATGGCACCACTATCACGGCCCTGAGCGCGACCGGCCAGTTCGAGCGCAAGCACCAGTATGGCCCCTTTACACCGGGTTTCGTTGAGTTTCCGCATTGCTGCGAATATCGCTCGCAGTTCGGCGATGTTGACGACTACGGTGTGCGCGCTGCGCTGGAAATGGAAAAAGTCATTCTGGCCGAAGGGCCCGATACCATCGGCGCTGTCTGTCTGGAGCCGATTACCGCCGGCGGTGGCGTGATTACGCCGCCCCACGGGTACTGGGAAAAGATCCAGGAGATCTGCAAGAAATACGACATCCTGCTGCACATCGATGAAGTCGTCTGCGGTCTGGGGCGTACCGGCAAGTGGTTCGGCTACCAGCACTATGGTATCAAACCGGACATGGTGACCATGGCCAAGGGCGTTGCATCCGGCTATGCGGCCATTTCGTGCACCGTGACGACGGAAGAAGTGTTCGAGGCCTTCAAGGACGATGCATCCGACCGAATGGGTTACTTCCGCGATATCAGCACCTTTGGCGGCTGCACTGCAGGTCCTGCCGCCGCGCTGGCAAACATGCAGATCATTGAGGAGGAAAACCTGCTTGAGAATGTCACCCAGATGGGTGAGTACCTGATGGGGCGACTGCACCAGCTGTACGACAAGTATGAGGTGATCGGTGATGTGCGCGGCAAGGGACTATTCGCGGGTCTGGAGCTGGTCAAGGACCGCCAGAGCAAGGAACCGGTGGACGAAAGTCTGGCTATCGCCATAGCGGCGGATTGCATGAAGCAGGGCGTGATCATTGGTCGCACCAACCGGAGTTTCGAGCAGTTCAACAACACGCTGTGTTTCAGCCCGGCGCTGATCGCCACCCAAGCGGAGCTGGATCAACTGGTAGATGCCCTGGACAACGCTTTTGCCCGTCTGGCGCCTAACGCCTGATTGGATGCTGTCGGCCAGGCTGGCTGCTGGCCGGCTTCTTGAGCCCTGTGGATATGCACTGCATGACCACGGGGTTTCTGCGTTTTGAAGCACGCTGATAACGTCACAGAGCCTCTGAACGTCATTTAATATCAGTGATATACTGAATTTGCCGGGTCAGGCCCGGAAGTTTCCAGGTTGCTTTCATTATTCTCGGCGTCCATGCGATAGCACTATTGTACGGGCGTCGGACACAGTTATGGTTCGCGGATGTTTCAACTCTTTCATCTTTCTCCCGAAAAGCCCGCCAGCCTGCAGCAGCAGCTGCGTGAGCAGATTGCAGCAGGGATTCTGAACGGCAATATCCCGCTGGATAACCCGCTGCCCTCCAGCCGAAAGCTGGCCAAGCAGCTTAATATTGCGCGCAATACTGTTGTGCTGGCCTACGAACACCTGCTGGACGATGGTTACCTGATTGCCCGCGAGCGCAGCGGATACTATGTGAACCCCGACATCATGAACGGCAAGGTGGAGATCAGGCAGAGTCCTGTTGCCGCCGTCGAAGGTTCGCCGCCTGACTGGTCGAGCCGTCTCAAGCTGTATCCATCGACCCAGCAGAATATGAGCAAGCCGCGGGACTGGCAGAAGTACCCCTATCCGTTTATCTATGGTCAGTTCGACCCGACGCTGTTTCCTACCAACAACTGGCGTGAATGCTGCCGCGATGCGGTAAGTGTGCCGGCGATCCGGGACTGGGCCTCGGACCGGTTCGACAATGATGACCCGCTGCTGGTGGAGCAGATACGTACCCGCCTGCTGCCAAGGCGTGGCGTCTGGGCATCGGCCGACGAAATTCTGGTGACCGTGGGGGCGCAGCAGGCGCTCTATATGCTGGCGCGCCTGCTGCTCGACAAGGACAGCCTGATGGGGGTGGAGGATCCGGGCTACGTGGATATCCGCAATATCTCGATGCTGAACCCGTCCCGGGTGCAGCCGTTGCCGGTGGATAGCGACGGTCTGATCGTGGATGACGGCCTGAATGACCTGGATTGCCTCTATGTGACCCCCAGTCACCAGTGCCCAACCACGGCGACCATGCCGATAGAACGGCGCTACGAGCTGCTAAAACGTGCCAACGAGCATGATTTCGTTATCATCGAGGATGACTACGAGAGCGAAACCAATTTCAAGTCCAACCCCATTCCGGCGCTCAAGAGCCTGGATAGCAGCGGGCGAGTGCTTTACGTCGGCAGTCTGTCCAAGACGCTGGCGCCGGGCCTGCGACTGGGTTATCTGGTGGGGCCCGTCGAGTTTATTCGCGAGGCCCGGGCCCTGCGCCGGCTGATGTTGCGCCACCCCGCGGCCAACAATCAGCGCTCGGTGGCGCTCTTTCTTGAGCGGGGTTACCACGACGCACTCATCATGACGATCATGCGCGCCTATGAGGAACGCTGGCAGGAGATGGGCGCAGCCCTGAGTGAGTACCTGCCGGCCTCGTCCCAGAAACCGAGTTTTGGCGGTTCCTGTTACTGGGTTGAAGGGCCCGAGGGGCTGGACACGCGCCTGCTGCGCAAGGAAGCGGCCGATCGAGGCATCCTGATAGAACCCGGAGACCTGCACTTCGCAAGAGAAAACCCGCCGCTCAACTTTTTTCGGCTGGGCTATTCCTCGATCAGCGCAGATCGCATCCGCCCCGGCATCAAGGCGCTGGCCGAACTCATTTCGGACATGACCTGAGCATCCTGCCGGTCGCATTTCGGTGCGGCCGGCAACGCCCCACTGTGCAGTTTGATCCCTCTTTCGTCTTCTCGCCCGCCAGCGTTGCCGTCGTCTGCGCAACGCGCTGAATTCATATTTATTGTCTCGAATTCTCTTTGCGCCGTGTTTTTTACGTACCCGCCCCGCCGTTTAGGTGGGACGGCAGCCGCTATTTTGCGATTTTTCGACGCGCGCCAAGCTCATTGCTGCCCTTTCTGCACTTGCACCCTGTTTAGAAAACTGCCCTGAAACCCCCGTATTACGTACGTTTTTGCCAGAAGGCTGGTCACTGTGTCTGTGTCTGGTTCGGGCTGGCGCAACAGGTGCCCTTTAACTGGTTCTACCTGCGATTGGTCCCCCCTCCTAATCTACAACCAAGCTGATGTGAAACACTCAGCCTCTGATCACAGACACCCAGGCCACAGAAAATCCATGGGTGTGACCTCGCAACCGAGCACAAAAATAACGACGGGAGTGGTGACAAATGCTAATCGGAGTCCCAAAAGAGATTAAGAACCACGAGTACCGTGTGGGCATGGTCCCGGCCAGCGTGCAGGAGCTGATTTCGCGTGGCCATCAGGTACTGGTCGAAACCCAGGCCGGTGCCGGCATTGGCTTTGACGATGCGGATTATATCGCCGCAGGTGCAACCATCGTGACGACTGCGGCAGAGGTCTTTGCCCAGGCCGAGATGGTCGTCAAGGTCAAGGAGCCTCTGGCGGTGGAGCGCAAGCAGTTGCGGCCGGGACAGGTCCTGTTTACGTACCTTCATCTGGCGCCGGATCTGGCGCAGACCGATGATCTGCTGGCCAGCGGTGCCACCTGCATCGCCTACGAAACAGTGACCTCCGAGCGTGGTGGTCTGCCTCTGCTGGCACCGATGTCGGAAGTCGCCGGTCGCATGTCGATTCAGGCTGGCGCTGCCTGCCTGGAAAAGTCCCGCGGTGGCCGCGGCATGTTGCTGGGCGGTGTGCCGGGTGTTGAATCGGCCAAGGTCGTCATTATTGGCGGGGGCGTGGTCGGCAGCAATGCTGCGCGCATGGCCATCGGCCTGGGCGCGCAGGTCGTGGTGCTGGATCGTTCGGTCGATGTGTTGCGCCGCCTGGTATCCGAGTTTGGTACTCAGGTGCAGACGGTTTACTCCAGCAAGGCGGCACTGGAAGAGCACGTGCTGTCGGCTGACCTGGTGATTGGCGGAGTGCTGATTCCGGGGGCCGCGGCACCGAAGCTCGTGACCGCCGAGATGGTCAAGCGCATGAAGCCGGGCTCGGCCGTGGTTGATGTGGCGATTGATCAGGGCGGTTGTTTCGAAACATCCCATGCCACAACGCATCAGGAACCCACCTATATCATTGACGGCGTCGTGCACTACTGCGTTGCCAACATGCCGGGAGCCGTGGCGCGAACCTCCACTCTGGCACTCAATAACGCCACGCTGCCGCATATTCTGGCGCTGGCAGACCTGGGGTGGGAAAAGGCGATCCAGCGCGATGCGCACCTGGCCAATGGTCTCAACATTCATGCAGGCCAGGTGGCCTGCAGGGAAGTCGCCCAGGCCCTGGGGAAAGAATTTGTCCCTTACCAGGCATAACTAAATATCAAAACAAAGCACCCAACGGCCGGCGGCGGTTCCGTCGTCTGCAACAGCAAAGCAAAGGAAAACTAATATGGCTCGTATGACTCCAAGTGAGGCGATGGTCGAAACTTTGGTCGCCAATGGTGTTACCGATATGTTCGGTATCATGGGTTCAGCCTTTATGGACGCCATGGATATCTTTACGCCGGCAGGCATCCGTTTTATTCCCGTCGTGCATGAGCAGGGCGCCGGCCACATGGCTGATGGTTATGCCCGGGTCAGCGGTCGCCACGGTGTCTGTATTGCGCAGAACGGCCCTGGCATCACCAACTTTGTGACCGCTATTGCAGCGGCGTACTGGGCGCACAGCCCGGTGGTCTGCATCACGCCTGAAACCGGCTCCATGTCCAACGGTCTGGGTGGGTTCCAGGAAGCGCAGCAGCTGCCGTTCTTTGAAACCATCACCAAGTATCAGGGCCATGTTGCCAACCCTGCGCGCATGGCTGAACTGACTGCGCGTTGCTTTGACCGTGCCATGCACGAAAACGGCCCGACTCAGCTCAACATCCCACGTGACTTCTTCTACGGCGACATCGACGTGGAAATCCCGCAGCCCATGCGTATCGAGCGTGGCGCCGGTGGTGAGCGGAGTCTGGCAGAAGCCGCTGAACTGCTGGCCAGCGCCAAGAACCCAGTGATCATTTCCGGTGGCGGTGTGGTTATGGCCGATGCCCTGGGTGAGTGCCAGGCCCTCGCTGAATTCCTTGGCGCGCCTGTGGTTAACAGCTACCTGCACAACGATTCCTTCCCGGCGTCTCACCCGCTGTGGTGTGGCCCTCTGGGCTACCAGGGCTCCAAGGCGGCCATGAAACTGCTGTCCCGCGCTGACGTTGTTGTTGCGCTGGGTACCCGTCTTGGCCCGTTCGGCACCCTGCCGCAGCATGGTCTGGATTACTGGCCCAAGCAGGCCAAGGTCATTCAGATCGACTGCGATGCCAAGATGCTGGGTCTGGTGAAGAAGATCTCCGTCGGCATCTGTGGCGATGCCAAGGCGGCTGCCACCAACCTGCTGCAGCGTCTGGAAAACACCAGCGTTGCCTGCCTGGAGACCAAGGGCGCCCGCGCTGAAGAAATCGCTGCGGAGAAAGCGAACTGGGAAAACGAGCTGAACGACTGGATTCACGAGAAAGATGAGTTCTCGCTGGACATGATCAACGAGCAGGCTGGCGAGGAAGGCAACTTCCTGCACCCGCGTCAGGTTCTGCGCGAGCTGGAAAAGGCCATGCCGGAGAACGTCATGGTGTCCACCGATATCGGTAACATCAACTCGGTTGCCAACAGCTACCTGCGCTTCGAAAAACCGCGTTCGTTCTTCGCGGCCATGAGCTTCGGTAACTGCGGTTACGCACTGCCAACCATCATTGGCGCCAAGGTTGCTGCGCCGAACCGTCCGGCCATTTCCTATGCTGGCGACGGCGCCTGGGGCATGTCCATGATGGAAATCCTGACCTGTGTGCGTGAAAGCATCCCGGTTACGTCCATTGTGTTCCACAACCGTCAGTGGGGCGCCGAGAAGAAAAATCAGGTGGATTTCTACAACCGCCGCTTTGTTGCCGGCGAGCTGGAAAACCCGAGCTTCGCGGAAATCGCACGCTCCATGGGTGCTGAAGGCGTCACCGTCGACAAGCTGGAAGATATCGGCCCGACGTTGCAGGCCGCCATCACCCGTCAGATGGAAGAAGGCAAGACCACCGTTATCGAGATCATGTGTACTCGCGAGTTGGGTGACCCCTTCCGCCGTGACGCACTGTCCAAGCCGGTGCGTTACCTCGAAAAGTACAAAGATTACGTCTAAGCCGCATGGCGCAGGACGTTAAAACCCGGCCAGTACCGCCCCTGTGGCAGTGCTGGCCGGGACTCACCGAAGGCTATGGCCTTCGGTTCTCATTGAGTGGAGAAGCCTGCCGGCTTTTCCACGTTTGCGTAACAGCTTAACCGTCCCCCTGTTTCTGGCGCCTGCGACCGGATGCTGCACCTGGCAGCCCACAACGCAGCGTTGTCCATGCCGGGCAGGACGGAGGGCACCCCGGTGGGCCCGACCTGTTGCGCAATATATGCCAGCCCAGCAAGGCTGGCATCCTGACTTTCAATCAGTGTAATGGATCTAGGTAAGCTGCCATGTTGAGCAAAACGCCGGTGGAGTGTCCCACCTATCTGCTTGAAAAAGCCAGGGCCTTGCCCCGGGTGGTGACTGCCGTGGTGAACCCGGTTAACCGGGTATCCCTGGAAAGCGCGAAAATGGCCACCGATGCCGGCCTGATCGAACCCATACTGGTCGGCAATGCCGATGTGATTCGGGGGCTGGCGATGGAGCTGGACTGGGATCTGGCGCGCATTCGAGTGGAAGATGCTGCAACCGAGGCCGATGCCGCGCGGCTGGCCGCCGGCATCGTTGCAACCGGCCAGGCACACTCTCTAATGAAGGGTCACCTGCATACCGATACTCTGCTCAAGGCGGTGTTGAGCCGCGATGCGGGCCTGCGCACCACACGCCGCCTTAGCCATGTATTTCACATGACGGTGCCTGGGCATGAACGCCCGCTGTGCATTACTGATGCGGTCATCAATGTGCAGCCAACGGTGGTCGACAAGGCCCATATTTTGCGCAATGCCATCGACCTGCTACATGCGCTTGGCATGACGCAGCCCAAGGTTGCGTTGCTGTCCGGCACAGAGGAGGTGAACCGCGCCATGCCTTCCAGCGTAGATGCCGGCGAACTGGTCAAGTTGGCGTCATTGGGCGGTATGCTGGATGCCATCATTGAAGGGCCCATGGCATTTGATAATGCAATCTCCCGCACTGCCGCCGACCTTAAAGGCATGACCAGCCAGGTTGCCGGCGATGTGGACCTGATGCTGGTTCCTAATATCGAGACCGGTAACTGCATGTTCAAGCAGATGGTGTACTTTATGAGCGCCACGGCGGCTGGGCTTGTACTCGGTGCACGGGTGCCGATTATTCTGACCTCACGCGCCGACCCACCCGAAGCGCGACTGGCATCCTGCGCACTGGCCTCGGTGTACAGTCATTATCTGGCTCACAAAGCCGCCTGATGCTGCTGGTGTGGATTCAATAAGGCTTCGGTTGCGCCCGGAGCCTTTTTTGTGTGCGTCGGTAGGGTACCGCGTTGCTGGTGGACCTACCTTTTTTAAAATTCTGGCTCTAATCTATCGATGCGTGCCGGGCTCTAATGGGACCATCAACCCCGTTCAGTCATACAGGAGCAGAGCAGATGGCATTGGCGCGATATGGTTTTATCGTTATGGGTCCGGATCTGGAAATCATCAAGCACCACGGCCGCATCCAAACCGAGCTGTTCGACATGGCGGTTTCCGGTGTTCAGACGGTCGAGGAGGCAATTCTGGTGGCCCAGGAGCTACTCACCAAGCACGTACAGCTCATTGAACTGTGCGGTGCCTTTACCGCGGAGGATGCGGACCGAATCCGCGACGCCGTCAATGACCTGGTTCCCATCGGGCGCGTGCAGTACAGTGACGAAGAGCGCAAGCGCCTGCAGCGCGAGTTTGGCTGAAGCTCTTTTTTTGCCAGCCTTGGTAACCCCGCCTTGAACGCTGAGTCTGTTGCGTTGCCGCATAAGCTGAGCGCCTGAGCGGGTTATCCGCAGGCGCGCCGAATCGACCTCAACGGGCCAGGACGGCCTGTTTCATCGCCCGGTCAATAGTATCCTGATTGGGAACAAGCCGCCGCCAAGTCCGATGCGTTCAAGGCAGGGCAACCAAACGGGTCATTCAGGCTCGCTTGCTTTCATTTCTATCTGTCCCGGCCGTCAGCATTCAGCCCGCGCTGAGAAAAACGTGGGGTGATGGTGCACGATGCGAATGCCATTTCAGGTGTCACGCCATTCAGCTTATCTTGTTATAAGATAGAGTTATAACGCTTCAATATAAACAAATGTTTGAATTTACGGGATATTCACTCTATATGTTTCATTACATTCAGGGATTGATTGTCTTGTTGTTTCAGGCATTTCTGTATTACCCGCTTATATAATAACGATTCTCCATCAGTTTTTGATGTGGGAAGACTTTATGTTATTAAATGAAAATTTGACGTTTTACATAAGCTTAGTCTGATAAAAAGCGTCGATATTCTGAGCGCGGCCGGGAGTATTTTAAGAACTCTTGCTAGTCATTATTTTTGATAGTGTTTATAGATTGTTTTTCTGTGAAGTAAAAGGAAATACAGGTTACGCAGTTGCCTGAGGGTTCGTTTGCGAGAGCTTTTTCTGATTTTATTTTCCCGGTCCAGATGCAGTTAAATGCAAGTCAACGGCCCTAAAATGTGCGCCACCGGGAAATTGTATTTTGAATACAGTCATACTGAAACAGTTCAGCGCCTTTCTGGCCTGGCTATCCGGATCCCTCGCCGGCATCGGGGCTGTTCTTTACGCGCTCGGCTTTATCGCGACTTACGCAGCAGACCAGCTGTTCGGTATCGGGTTTGCGTTTTCTAGCCGCGATCCCGTCTTTTATATGGGGCGTGGCGCCAGCCTGATTATGCGTACCCTTATTATTGCGGTGTGGCCATTGCTGCTTTTGGTGGTGCTGGCTGCGATCGTGCGATGGCTTCATCGCCGAACCGGACGTGCACAACGCTCCGGTATCGGGGGGCAGCGGTGGATCGCCGCGGCCCCGGCCCCGGCGGTCTCCCTGATGATGATGGCGCTCGCACTTTATGCACTTTACATCGTGGTGCCGGCACTGGATGTCCCCGGTCTCCTGTTTCTGGATACGGCAGAACTTAAGCAGGCCTGTGCAACGGCCAATGCCCTGGAGGCGGCGGTTCTGGCACAGAAGGGGCCGGAACTCAGCATCTGGTTCAACAAGCTTGCCCTCTGCGCCGGTGGTGTCGCCGGGCTTGGCTTCATAGCGCGTTTGAGCCTGCATCGCGATGGGGTGGTCGTGTGGCTTTCGATTGCCGGTCTTGCCGGTTTCCTGATGCTGACTCTGTTACCCATTGGCTACGGCCTGCTGGCGGTCAGAGTCTCGGTTCCAGAGATTTGGCTCGCTCCGCCACAGCACGAAAATGCCGGTCCGGTTCGGCTGCTATCGCGCTCAGCCGATGGCATCCTGGTCTGGATAGAGGAAAAAAGGGTCGTGCAGTGGGTCAGCAATCGTTTGATCGACACGCTTACCGTTGGGCCACGGCAACCGCTGGTCATGAGCGCCTGTTCCGATTTTAAAGACGCGTTGGAGGACAGACCATGATGAAAATCCAGACAATCAGATTGGTCATGCTTGCGCTCTTGTGCACGTTGCTGCTGATTTCGGCCTGTGCCCCCCTTGAGCCGTATGGAGGCGACCGCAGAATCACGGCCACCTTGCTGACCGCGGGGGAGGATGTCCGCATCAATGGTCGCAATGCCGTTAATGGCGAGGCGATCCGTTCCGGCGACTGGATAACCACCGGCACCCGGTCATCGGCAATGGTGGAGTTTTCCGGTAACACTTCAGTGCAGATCATCGATGCAGACGTTCCTGTTTATCTCAACTGGAATGCCGACGAGCTGACAATACGGATGGATGATGGCGCTGTCGACGTCGATAAGGGGGACAAGGATTTCAGCCTCATCAAAATGATTGGCCGGCTTGCCGAATTCTTCTCGTGGTCCCGGTTTATCGCCGAGGAGCAACGTGTGCGGTTCTTCCGTATCGATTTGCTCTTCGGTCGCATGCAGATGCTTCGTCCCCGGCAGGACGTCGTGCTTGCACCTGGTCAGTACTCGCTGGTAACCACGGACCGCCAGGTCGAGGTCGGTCAGACTTCGCCGCAGTGGCTTCGGGCCATGCGTTCCCGGTTCGACCGCTGGAAATTCCAGGCGCCTCGGCCCACCCGGGCCAACCCTGTGGGCCAAGGCGTGATCGATCTGATCATAAAGCTGAAGAACCGTTCCCGTGACACAACGCCAGACAGAACGCCCGACGCCCCCCCCAGAGGCGATGACCAGAACATATACTAGCCATTGTCCGCCGGGGTTGTGGTGGGTTATTCGACGGCACTGGGATGAGCTTCCCCCTTGTCCGGCAGCGGTACTACCAGGGTGGGAATGCGTGAATGGCGCAGCACGCTCTTGGCAACGCTGCCCAGGAAGCTGTGCATGATACGTCCCTTTTCGTGGGCTCCCATTACGATCAGGTCGCAGTTCAGGGCCTTCGATTTTTTCAGGATGGTTTTGGCGGGCTCGCTCTCAACGATATCGATCGAAACGATCTTGCTGCGCAGGGATTGTTCGCGGGGCTCCAGCACATTCCAGAAGTAGTTTTGACGTTCTTCCAGCAGCTTGCGGGCGTGCTCGATGCGGTGGTGCAGAAAATCTTCGCGGCTGACCTCGTTCTGCACGTAGGTCTGCAGTGCGAAGTAGGCATCGGAGGACAGCTTTTCTACGATATGCAGTACATGAATGTCGGCACCGGTCTGCTTGGCCAGATAAGCCGCATAGCGAAAGGCGAAGGATGCATTCTTTGACAGGTCGGTACAGTACAGAATCGTTTTGAATTCAGGCAGCATGGGGATATATCCTCAGGATTATGCAGAGCAAGAAATCACTGTGACAAAGGGGCCCGCGCCAGGGCGGCGCAGGCCCCGTTTGATCAATACCCCAGTAGCCTGGGCAGGAAGAGGGTCAGATCCGGGAAGAACGCAATGATAAATACGCCGACGATGGAGGCCGCTGCAAAGGGCAAAGCCCGCAGGGAAATCTCTTCAATCGAGGTGCCCGAAATACCGGACGCGATAAACAGGTTTTCACCCAGTGGCGGTGTTTGAAAACCGATCCCCAGGCAGCAGACCACAACGATACCGAAGTGGATTGGATCAATGCCAAGGCTATAGGCAATGGGGAGCAGCACGGGTGTCAGAATCATGATGGCCGCCAGGGTTTCCATGAACATGCCGACGAACAGCAGAAACCCAATGATCATGGCCCAGATCAGATACAGGCTGTCGGTAACGCTGAGCATGGCTTCGGCTATTATGGCGGGAATCTGGTTTTCGACCAGCAAACGCCCGAATACGGTGGCGGTGAACAGGATCAGCAATACGCGGCCGCTGAGCCAGGTTGTCGTTTCCAGTGAGTGAAAAATGCTTTCGAGCTTGAGCTCCTTGTGGATGAAAATGCCCACGAACAGGGTATAAAATATTGCGACGATAGCGGATTCTGTTGGGGTAAAGAAACCGGTGTAGATCCCCCCCAAAATAACCAGGGGGGCCAGAATGGACCAGAATCCGTCTTTAAATGCCTTCTTGATCTGCTCGGAGGACCAGCCGTCGCTGGTACCGTGATAGCCTCGTTTTTTGCAGCTGACATAATTCATGATCAGCAGGGTTGTGGCGATAATCAGTCCGGGTGCGAAACCTGCAATAAAGAGCTTTGGAATGGATACCGTTTGAAACTCCCCGAATTTGGCGATTGCTTCAGGGGGGGCGGCCATGCCGATGGCTGAAATACCGAAGATAACCATGGGAATCGACGGCGGTATAATAATCCCCAGGCTGCCGGCCGATGCGGTAATGGCCGATGCATAGCCTTTGTTATAACCGCGCTTGATCATCGCCGGAATCATCAGCATGCCAACTGCTGCGGTCGTTGCGGGACCAGAGCCGGAGATGGCGCCAAAAAACATGCATGCCAGTACTGCAGCAGCCGAGATGCCCCCGGTAACAGGGCCCGCGAAGCTTTCCGCCAGGTTGACCAGGCGGCGCGAAATACCGGCGGCTTCCATCAGGGCGCCGGCGAGAATAAAAGCGGGCAGCGCCATCAGCGGGAAAGAGCCGACGGAGGTAAAGGCAATCTGGACAAATTTGATTGGATTTTCATCCAGGTATAGAAAGGACACCAGGGCAGATACACCCAGGGCCACGGTGATCGGCGCGCCCATTAGCAGCAGTCCAATAAAGCTGCCGAACAAAATGACGACGATGGATGATTCAACCATTACCAGCTCCTGGCCTAGACGGCTTTATTATTCTGAGTGCCTGAGTCCATCAGCTTTTCGACTTCGAGCGATTCCGGATCTCGAATATCAATGCCCTTGATCAGCTTGTAATAATTTACCTGCAGAATACGAATGGTCATCAGGGTAAATGCAATCGGCAGTATCAGATAAATGTATTTCATCGGCACGCCGAGGGTCTGTGACTTCCAGAATAGGTTCATCTTGTGGAATACGAAGTCGTAACTCAGATATACGAAATAGCAGTTGAAGCAGACCCAGATGAGGTCGGAAATGGCTTCAAGGGCGACACCCACCTTGGGCGGCATGAGCTTGAACTGAAAAGTCACCCGGTTGTGCGCTGAGAGTTTGGCCGCGTAACTGGCGCCAAAAAATACGAACCAGACAAACATGTAGGTTGAAAGCTCTTCGGTCCATGAAAGCGAGTATTCGAACAGCTCCCGTGAAATGATCTGCAGGAAAAGCAGTAGAACGAAGACGGAGAGGAGAGTTCGGCAGATGTAACTCTCGATATTATCGAGAATTTTGTATAGAGCCGTGGCTTTTGCCATAGTAGATTCTCCTGAAATGCAGGGTAATCTGCCCGGCGGGCATTTTACGCCATGCATTCTAACGTGCTGATAAAACCAAGAGGCCGCTGAAAGGCTGCCTGTCTGTTGCCTGGAGCAGTCTACCCAGACAGCCTTGCGGATGGAAACCGATCATCGTGAGGCCCCGCTGGGGGGCCGTCAGGATGAATTAGATTTCGTCGCGGCCCAGCGCTTTCAGCACGTTGTTCAGGACGTCCTTGCCACCGATGCTATCGACATATTTCGGCCAGACACTGGTCGTGGCAAGCTCGATCCACTCTCTCTCGCCATTTGCCGGATCGGCGATAATCATGCCTTTTTCGGTCAGCTCCGATTTAATCCTGCTTTCCTGATCGCGCAGGAACTGTGCACTGTGAGCGGTGGCTGCCTTGCCCGCCTCAAGGATGGCGGCCTGGTCTTGCGCAGACTGGTCCTGGAACACGGATTCGCTGACGATCAGCGGCTCGATGGAGAACAGGTAGCGCAGGTTGGTAACGTACTTCTGTACTTCATCAAACTTCATCGCATAGACGGTGATATAGGGGTTGTCCTGGCCATCTACAACGCCTTGCTGCAGCGCGGTAAAGGTCTCGGACCAGGCCATGGGCGTTGCGTTGATCCCCCAGGCTTTATAGGTGTCGAGCATTATTTCGTTTTTGGGCACGCGTACGACGACGTCTTTCAGGTCTGCCGGGGAGGTGACCGGATGCTTGGAGTTGGTCAGCACGCGAAAACCCGAGTAGGCCCAGCCGATGATGCGCACACCGGCATCTCGCAGGGTATTGTCAACCAGCTGCTGGCCGATTTCGCCCTGGGTCAGAGTGATGGCATCGTCCAGGCTCTGAATCATGTACGGCATGGTGAGGGCACCCACCGAGGGAGAGAAGGGCGTGACGTTGTTGATAGCCAGGATGGAAAAATCCAGAATGCCCATGGAAGCGTCGTTGATGGTGTCCTGCTCGCTGCCGAGCTGGCCGTTCATAAACAGCTTGGCTTCATGCTTGCCGCCGGTTTTTTCCATCAGAACTTCATTGAATTTTTTGCCAAGTTCATGCTGGGTGCCGCCCGCGGCATCGCCTACAGCGACCTTGAAGGTTTTGGCCTGCGCCATTGTGCTGACAGCTGCCGAGACAGCGAGGCAGAGTGCCAAGGATAGAACTTTAGTCGCCTTCTTCTTGGTATTCATGTTTAGCTCCGATTTGAGTCCATCAGCGAGTGCTGGGTTTTATTATTCTGGTTGGCTCTGCCGGGGCGCATGGCCTTGGCAGTTCCCGTCAGGGCACCAATTCAGGCCCTGGCCGCACACCCTGTTCGGGTAGCGGGTAGTTTTATATTCGACCATTGCCCATAAGATTGGTTAGAACCACTTCAGATTCATGGCTGGGGCCAAGAGAAAGCTGTCGGTGTGCCAGCACAGCGGCCCCAGCCTATCGGTGCGAGCCGCAATGCCAGACCATTGATATCCGCGTGAGCGTACACAGCCACTTGTGCCGATCACGCCACGTTGTTGGCGACTGAATCAGACTGTAGCGCTCAGCGCGGATTCTGTCGGGCAATGAGCTGCAGCACCTCGTCGAACACAGCATTGTCGAGGCGCTGATCCAGGTCCAGCTGTAACTGATGGCGATAGTAGGTGCTCAGATCCAGCCCGACACCCAGGGCATACAGTTCCATGTCGCCACGGGCCTCAATCTGTCCTGCGACCTGGCGCAAATGAACATCCAGCAGGTCGTCACTGTTGGCGTGCAGCGTGGCGCTGTCCATCGGGCAGCCATCGGAGATGACAATAATAATGCGCCGGTCCTCCCGTCGAGCCTGCATGCGCGCGAGTGTCCAGAGCAGGGCCTCGCCATCGACGCCTTCGCGGAACAGGTCCGGTTTCAGCAGAGCGGCCATGGAGGCGCGCGCGCGCCGCCAGGGGACGTCTGCAGCCTTGTACACGATATGATTCAGTTCGTTAAGGCGGCCGGGATTGGCGGGCTTGCCGCGCCCGAGCCACTGCTTCATCGGCCGGCCGCCGTTCCAGTGTCCGGTGGTGTAGCCCAGCACTTCGGTATTGGCACCGGCCTGCTCCAGCGCCCTGGAAAATACATCGACCAGCATGGCGATGGATTCGATGTGGGCTTTCATGGAACCGGAGTTGTCGATCACAAAGGTGACCAGGCAATGACTCTTGGGGTGGTCGCGTTCCTGACGAAACAGCTGTCGATAGCCCGGGGTGGTGACCAGGCGGGACAGGCGGCGGGCATCGAGCCGGCCTTCCTCCAGACCGAATTCCCAGCCGTCGCGCTCAGGCGCCGACAGGATGCGGGCCAGCTTGCGGGCCAGGCGCGGTATATTTAGCCCCTGAGCGCGGATGCGGGTATCGAGTTTCTCGCGCAGGTTCGTCAGCAATTCTGGCCGCACCAGCCTTCCGGCTTGCACAACCCGGTCGTACTGGGTGCTGAAAATGCGGTACCCGGCAGCATTCTCTGTCTGCTCGCGCCCGCCGGTGGCCGCGGACTGGCCTCCCGGCTCACCGTCTTCGCCTTCCAGTTCGAGCAGCAGGCTGAAGTTCTGGTGACTGTTCTCGCTGATTTCGGAGGCGTCACGCTCTTCGTTCAGTGCCATTGCCTGGTTCAGGGCGTCAATCATATCCTGAATCACCGCCGCGATGGCCAGGGCATGTTCTGCAAACGCCTGCTGGTCGTGACGGGTTTTGCGCAGAAGGCCGAAGTGCGCGCCGATTTGCCGCCCGAGGGATACCCGGGGGGCTTCTATCAGCATCTCGGTTGCTTCGCTTGCCGGATTGCCGCTGAGCAAAGCCCAGGTCATCTGGGCGAGGGTATAGAGCATGAGACCAATATGATTTTCGGTTTGCCCCGAAGCATGGAACTGGGCGCTCCAGGCGCTGAAGCGATGTTTCAGATTGCTGTGTACTCCCGGGTGATGATCAGCCACCAGGGATTCGACGCGCAGCTGCTCGAGCATTTCAAACACCAGCCGGGCGATAGGGGCGCTGGGTCTGAGGCGATCATGCAGGCGCCGATCATTGTGTTGCAAGCGCAGGGCGATACCGTCGGCGGCGCCGCGAAAGGAGCGAAAATCGTCCCGCACAGGATCCGTCAGCAGGTGGGGGACGCGCACCGGATAGGCACGGCCGTCGACCTCCAGCCGGCGGCCACGAAAACGCAGATTGCGAATACCGCTCTGGGCGCGCATGGCGGCACCGCTCAGCTCTTCCATCTGCTGCTGCTTGCGCTCGAGCCGTGGGGCGTCGCTGCTCACTTCCGGCACCTGCGGCGCCAGTTGTGGCGGCTGCTCAGGGTGCCAGGCGGTGAGTGGTTTGTTGAAGCCGCTTTGCGTCATGAATACCTCAGCTGGCTGCGTGCAGAAGATAGGACTCCGCCAGTTCCTGGTCAAAACAGCGCTGGAAGTATTCGGCGACAATCGGCCGTTCGGCTTCATCGCACTTGTTCAGGAACGACAGGCGGAACGAGCGGGAAAGGTCATGGAAAATCTCGTTGTTCTCAGCCCAGGAAATCACGGTGCGGGGCGACATCAGGGTCGATACATCACCGCTGGCAAAGCCTTTGCGCGTGAGCTCGGCCACGGCCACCATGGCGGCCACCTGCTTGTGTCCCGCCTCGGTGGCAAAGGACGGAACCCGGGCCTGCACGATGGCAATTTCGTCTTCGCGGGGCAGGTAGTTGAGCGTGGCGACAATATTCCAGCGGTCGATCTGTGCCTGGTTAAGCACCTGGGTGCCGTGGTAAAGACCGTTGAGATTGCCCAGGCCCACGGTATTGGCGGTGGCGAACAGGCGGAAATAGGGGTGCGGATGGATCACCTCGTTCTGATCCAGCAGGGTGAATTTGCCGTCGCGCTCGAGAATGCGCTGGATTACGAACATGACGTCCGGCCGACCGGCGTCGAATTCGTCGAAAATCAGTGCTACGGGGCGGCGCAGCGCCCAGGGCACGATACCTTCCTGAAATTCGGTCACCTGCTTGCCATCACGCAGGCTGATGGTGTCCTTGCCTACCAGGTCGAGCCGGCTGATATGGCCATCCAGGTTGACCCGTACGCAGGGCCAGTTCAGCCGCGCCGCTACCTGCTCGATATGGGTGGATTTGCCGGTGCCGTGCAGGCCCTGGATCATGACGCGGCGGTCCTGGGTAAAACCTGCCAGGATGGCGAGGGTTACGTCTTCGTTGAACTTGTAGGCTGGATCGATTTCCGGCACATGGTCGTCGCGTTCGGTGAAGGCGGGCACGCGCAGGTCGGAATCGATGCCGAAGCAGTCCCGGACGCAAACCGTCGTATCCGGTTGGGAAGGGAGCGTCATTTCGGTCATGGTGCGAGCCTCGGTGCAGAAAGTCTGCGGCCAGTCTAAGGCAATGCCGTGTATTCGGGAGGAACCAGTTGGCGGTCCCGGATACGGCCAGCCGCCCGTGCTGGTCCTACCGGTCGCCGGCGGTTGGCATTTGTGGGCCCCGCGGATGGTCTTTAGAATAATTAGTTACAATTCAAGGGGCTGACAGTCGAGCGCGGGCTGCTCTGTGCTGGGGACAGACGTGTTGTTCGGCTGTACCACGGGCGCCCCCGAGAACCTGATCAGAGGAGACGATAGAATGATGTTCGAATCGCGCAATCCGGCTACCGGTGAACTGCTCGAAGTCTTCGACCTGCTGGCGGACAGCCAGCTCGAGGACCGCCTGGTCCGGGCCCGGGCCATCAGCCGCGACTGGCGCCACAGTATGCTTGATGAGCGCGCCGCGCTGCTGAAGAACGTCGCCGGCGTGCTGCGCGATCAGCGCGAGACGCTGGCGCGCAGCCTGTCGCTGGAAATGGGCAAGCTGCTGTCCGAGGCCCTGGGCGAAGTGGACAAGTGCGCGCTGTGCTGCGACTACTACGCAGAGCACGCCGGCGCCATGCTGCAGGACGAGCCGATCGCCACCGAGGCGCGTGACACGCGGGTGGTATTCGAGCCGCTGGGTGTCATCCTCGCGGTCATGCCCTGGAACTTCCCGTTCTGGCAGGTGTTCCGTTTCCTGGCGCCGACGCTGATGGCGGGCAACACGGCGCTGCTCAAGCACGCGCCGAACGTGTCGCGTTGTGCGCTGCTGATCGAAGACATTCTGCGCAGGGCCGGGGCGCCGGATGGCCTGTTCAGCACCCTGCTGATCTCGGTCGAGCAGACCGCGATGGTTATCGCCGACGAGCGCGTGCGTGGCGTCGCCTTTACCGGCAGCGAGGCGACCGGGCGCAAGATCGCGACCCTGGCAGGGGCGAACCTGAAGAAGGTGGTGCTGGAGCTTGGCGGCTCCGACCCTTTTATCGTGCTCGATGATGCGGATCTCGATCGTGCCGTCGACATGGCGATGCGACTGCGCTTCTCCAATGCCGGCCAGATCTGCGTGGCCGCCAAGCGCTTTATCCTGCTGCCGGGTATCGCCGAAGCCTTTACGGCACGGTTGGTCGAGCGGGTCGGCCAGCTGCAGACCGGCGATCCGCTGGATGCCGCAACCACGCTGGCGCCGATGGCCCGTGATGATTTACAGCTGCAGCTGCACGCCCAGGTGCAGGCGGCGATCAGCGACGGCGCAAAGGTGCTGGTGGGTGGCGAGCCGCAGCACGGCGACGGCTGGTTCTACAAGCCCACGGTGCTCGATGGCATTAAGCCTGGTAACACCGCCTTTGACGAAGAGCTGTTTGGCCCGGTGGCGGCGATTGTGCGGGCGCGCGACGAGGCGGACGCCATCCGCCTGGCCAATGCCACACGCTTTGGTCTGGGTGCCAGCGTCTGGACCGCCGATATCCAGAAAGGGGAGGCCCTGGCGCGGCAGATCGAGGCCGGCGCCTGCTTCGTTAATGCGCCGGTGGTCAGTGACCTGCGCATGCCGTTCGGTGGCACCAAGGCGTCGGGCCTGGGACGGGAACTGGCCAGCTATGGCATTCGGGAATTCTGTAACATCAAGTCGTTGTGGGTGGCTGAATGAGTCGTCACGTAACCGCAGCGCGCAGCCGGGCATTCTGCGCTCATTATCGCCATCGAAAATCATTAAGGGTGGCCGACTGACAGTGAAGACCCCTCTTGAGCAGCGCTGAGCTGCTGTTGCTGCTTTGCCTTGCGCTGGGCAGCTATATCCAGGCCACCACCGGTTTCGCGTTCGGATTGATCGTGATGGCCAGCGTGACCGCGCTTGGCCTCGCGCCGATCGACGCCACGGCGCTGCTAGTCAGTGCCCTCAGTCTGGTCAATTCGGCCACCACCCTCAAGGGCGGGCTCTGGCGCCATATCAACGGCCGGGCCCTCGCCTGGGTTCTGCTCGCCTGCATTCCGTCTACCTTTGTTGGCCTCTGGCTGCTGAACCACAGCAGCGATGACCAGCGAGGTCTGCTGCAGGGTACCCTGGGACTGTGCCTGATCGGCAGCAGCCTGATGATGATGTACCGCGTCAAACAGCTGGAGCAGCCTTCGCCGGGTGGCGCCTTTGCCGTCAGCGGCGTGCTGGCCGGGCTGATGGGCGGGCTCTTTGCCACTTTCGGGCCACCGGTGACCTTCATTATGTACCGCCAGCCCGATTCCATGGCGGCGATCCGGGCGACGCTGTTGTGCCTTTTCAGTGTCACCGCAGTGCTGCGCCTAAGCGCCGTGCTCTGGGTCGAGCCGCTGGATCCTTCGCTGATCGGGCTCTTCGTGCTTGGGGCCCCCACCGTGATGCTTGCCGCGATTGCGGCGCGCCATTTTCCGCCGCCGCTGTCGAACACGGCGCTGCGCCGCCTGGCATTCGGGCTGCTGCTGTTTTCCGGCCTGGGACTGAGCATCCGGGGTTTCATGTAGCGCGGTGTCTTCGGCCCGGCAACGGCTTGTGGCTGGAAGAACGACGCTGATCCTGCCATACCACGGGGCACATTAGCGCCACGAGTCGTTCAGCTTCCTTTTTGTAAGTGCCCATCAGCTGGGCCTCTGCCAGGATGTGTCCCTGCATGGCCGCGACCACCTTCGCCTTGTCCGGTTTATCGCCGAGGCGGCCAAGCCAATAGTCAGCGTGGCGACCGCGAACTGCCATCCAGCGGATCTGACGCCCTTGTGCACCGGTGCCACCAGGTCGCTGGCACGTACCCGGTAAACGTTGAACGGCTTGGCGATATTCTTGACATGCTTATCGCCGAGAAAGTCGTAACCGAAGTGGACCTTGCCCTCGACGGCATCGTAGACAGGGCTGGAAATGCAGATCCCGCCGGGTTCCGCGAGGGCTTCCATGCGAGCAGCGATATTGACGCCGTCACCGAAAATAATGCCGCTGTCGTCCTCGACCGCATCGCCAAGGTTGACGCCGATGCGAAATGCCATGCGCCGTTCCGCCTGCAGCTCCAGGTTGCGGCCTTCCAGCACCTTTTGGATCTCGACGGCTCCGTTAACGGCTTCCACCGTGCTGGGAAACTCCGCCAGGAAGTTGTCGCCGGGGGCATCGACGATGCGGCCCTGGTGACGGTCGATCACGCGGCCAATGGCCTGCTGGGACTGCTTGAGGGTATCCACCGTCGCCTGTTCGTCCTCACTCTTCAGGCGGCAATTTTGTGTATGGTGCTGGGCCGGCGTCACCTGCCGGGCGGCCTGCCGCAGATATCCGGGGGTGAAAGGCCAGCGGGCAAAGATCAGTCCGGGATGCGGTACGCAGCGACAGCATTGAGTCCGAAAATCGCTGCCCGATCAGCTTCACTGAAGCCGCCCAGCAACGTATCGGTCGCCGACAGCCACCGCTGATATCCGCCCCCAAGCTGGCACACGGGCCAGTCACTGCCCCAAATCAGGCGCCTGGGACCGAAGGTGTCCAGCAGGTGTTCGACGTAGGGTGCCAGATCCTCAATAGTCCAGTTTTCTGCCGCTTCGGTCACCAAACCTGAGAGCTTGCAGAACGCGCTGGTCTCTTGCGCAAGGGTCGCCATATCACTGGCCCATTCAGCAAAAGCTCCCTGGCGTATCTGGGGTTTTGCTCCGTGGTTGATGACGACGCGCATAGTAGGGTAGAGATCCAGAAGTCGCTGCAGGTTGCCGAGGTGTCTGGGGAGGATGAGCGCGTCCAGTGTCAGGTCACTGGCGATCAATGCGTCAAATGCAGGCTTGAGTTCCGGTTGCAGCATCCAGTTGAGATCAGGGATATCCTGGATCATGGGCCTTAATCCCACCACGGCGGGGTGAGACGCGAGGTGCTCGATCTCATCGCTTGCGGTCCTGCTTGCAAAATTTACCCAGCCGACGACGCCCCTGACAAAAGCATGTTGCTCGGCGAGTGACAGTAGAAATGCGGTTTCCTGAGTTGTCGGTGCGGCCTGCACCAGCACAGTACCGTCTACCCCTGCTGACTCCAGCTGGGGGCTCAGGTCATCAGGCAGAAAATCGCGATACAGCATGCTTTGCTCGGGTGTCAGCCAACCGTAATCCGCTCTGTCGATCTTCCAGAAATGCTGATGAGCATCGATCTTCATGCCTCTACCACCCCTTTTTTCAGGATGATATTGCCATACAGTCGTCGCTCGCCGGTCTGAATGATCGCGAAGGCGGACTCTGCACGTTCGTAAAAAGCAAAGCGCTCCAGGCTGCCAATCTGCGCCGGGTGATCGGCCGTTGCATTAATGATGGACTGGAAGTCTGTCACAATCTCCGGAATCGTTTCGGCGTTGCCTACAACCTGCATGGTTAATACCGGGGGCTCGAAGGTGTCCAGCGGCATGACTTCAAGGATTGCCCGCAGCATCTCGGTCGCCAGAACCCCATCCAGTCTGATGCATTTGGGGCTGGCGCTTTCTGCCGGGAAATTGGCATCAGCAATGACGATTTCGTCGCCATGACCCATCGCACGCAATGCGTGCAGGAGGTCAGGCGACAACACTGGAGGGATATTACGCAGCATGGGTAGTCTCCATCGGCAGCAGCGCTGCAGTGCGCTTATTGCGAAAATTTGTATCAGCTACTTTCCGAGCCAGTGCTTTCTGGCGTGTCATGGCTGTGGCTGGGCAGCGACTGTGCTGCGCATCAGTGGGAGCGAAAGAAGGTTGGATGCTGGCTTTCTAGCGGTTCGATCTGTGTGATGAGTCGCCCCAGATGCAGTTTCATTGCAGACTGTGCGGCGACAGGATCACGCATGCGGATGGCGTCTACGACGGCCTTGTGCTCCCTGACGGCTGCTGCCGGGCGGCCTTCTTCGGGTAGCAGCAGCATGCGGGCACGTTTCAGTTGCAGGGATACTGTGGATGCAACCGAGGAGACCCCAGGGAAACCGGTGAACTCCATCAGCAATGCGTGAAACTCCTCGTCGGTCTTGTAGAAGCCTGCAAAATCCCTGTCTTCCACTAATAGCTCCTGCAATCGCAGGTTCCTCGTTAATTGCGTCAGCTGCTCGTCGCTGCGCTGCTCGGCAACTCTTGCAACAGCCGCCAGTTCCAGCGCCTCGCGAAGAAAGCTGGCTTCGCGAATTTCTGCCATCGAGAAGCAAGACACCTTCGTGGCCGACTGGGGGATGACATCCACCAGTCCCTCTGCTGACAGGCGGGCTATTGCCTCGGATACGGGTGAGCGCGAAACGCCGAGCTGTTCGCAAATGGCGCCTTTTCTCAGAATCGTACCGGGCGGGTAGTCCATTGAGAGGATGGCTTCTCGCAAAGACTGGTAGACCCGCTGGGCGAGAGAACCGCTCAGGTCTTCTATGTCGGTGAGTGTGGCTGCATTCATATTCATTACCTGAATACTAACATGTTAGTTGACGATGGTATCATCGAGTGCTAGTTTGAGGATACAACATGGCACATGAAATGTGAATTTCGGAACAAGGGGGCTCAGCGTGAGCAAGGCAACACAAACCATTCGTCTGCATCCAAACGACAACGTTGTGGTGGCTCTATGCGATCTCTCTGCTGGGCACAAACTGGAAGGCACCAGTGCCTGCCTTCAGCAAGCGGTGCCGCGTGGCCACAAGATTGCTGTCTGTCCTATCAAGGCTGGGCAAGATCTGATTCGGTATGGCCAGATCATTGGCCAGGCCACAGCTGATATTGAAGCTGGCGTACATGTGCATACGCATAACCTGGGAATGGGGCAACACTTGCAGGACTATGCTTTCGCGAGCCAAAGCGTACCCCTTCCCGCTGCGGACGATGAAAGAACCTTCAAGGGGTACACCCGGGCGGACGGCAAGACAGGTACTCGCAACTACATCGGAATCTTAACCTCTGTTAACTGCGCGGGTTCGGTTGCCCGCTTCATCGCCGAGGCGGCGGAGAAGTCCGGTCTGCTAGATGAGTTTCCCAATATCGACGGCGTAGTGCCTATCGTTCACAGCTCGGGCTGCGGCATGTCTGGCAAGGATGAAGGTTATGACACCCTGTTTCGCACTCTCTCAGGTTATGCGCGACACCCCAATTTCGGCGGCATTCTGCTGGTGGGCCTGGGCTGCGAGGTGATGCAGGTCGATGCCTTGGTGGGTGGGCGTTCGATTCGGGCAGATGGTGCCCTGCACTATATGACTATTCAGGCCGAGGGCGGTACGCGCAAAACCATCGAAAAAGGGCTTGAGGAACTGCGCGCTATTGCTGTCATCGCCAACCGTGCGCAGCGCAGCGCAGCCCCGATTTCGGCTATTACCGTAGGAATGCAATGTGGCGGCTCAGACGGCTATTCAGGCATTACAGCAAACCCTGCACTGGGCTATGCCTCAGACCTGCTGGTACGCCACGGTGGTACCACGATTCTGTCTGAAACATCCGAAATCTATGGGGCTGAGCATTTACTGACCCGTCGCGCGGTGTCCCAAAATGTGGGAGAAAAGCTGATTGCACGCGTGCGCTGGTGGGAAGATTACTGCGCGCGTAACGGCGGAGAGATGGACAACAACCCGAGCCCTGGCAACAAGCGCGGCGGGTTGACGACCATCCTTGAAAAGTCACTCGGCGCGGTCGCAAAGAGCGGTACAGCCCCTCTGAGTGATGTTTACCTCTTCGCTGAGCAGATCGACAGCAAGGGTTTTGTCTTCATGGACAGCCCGGGTTACGACCCCTGTTCGGTAACCGGCCAGGTCGCCTCCGGGGCAAATCTTATCGTCTTTACGACGGGGCGTGGTTCTGTCTCCGGCTACAAGCCAACCCCCTGCATCAAACTCGCGACCAATACACAGATGTATCAGCGCATGTCTGGTGACATGGATTTGAATTGCGGGGATATCGTCTCCAGTGGCGTGAGTATTAAAGACAAGGGACATGAGCTGTTCGAACTCATTATTCGTGTCGCCTCTGGTGAGCAGACAAAAAGTGAAGCGCTGGGATTTGGCGGGGCAGAGTTTGTGCCCTGGCAAATCGGCGCGGTCATGTGATCTGAAAAAAACTAAATCAGGAGGATAAAGCATGCGGCTTGAAGGCAAAACAATTCTAATCACTGCTGCCGGACAAGGCATTGGTCGAGCCAGTGTACTGGCCTGCGTCGCCCAGGGGGCGCGGGTCATTGCCACCGATATCAATATGGACGCACTCGAGAATTTGAAGCGCGAGTCGGACTTTATCGAGACCCGTTTTCTGGATGTAACCGATGTTGAGGCCGTCAACGCACTCGCCGCCGAATTGCCAAGGTTGGATGGGCTCTTCAATTGCGCAGGTTTTGTGCATCACGGCACCATACTCGAGTTGTCAGATGAGGACTGGGCCTTCAGTGTTAATCTGAACGTCACTTCCATGATCCGCATGTGCCGCGCTTTTCTGCCTGGCATGCTGCAGCGCGCACAGGAAACCGGGAGCGTTTCGGTTCTGAATATGGCGTCGATGGCATCCTCCATCAAGGGCTTTACTGCGCGTACCGCCTATGGCACGACCAAGGCTGCGGTGATTGGGCTGACAAAGGCAATTGCCGCTGATTATGTGAAGCAGGGCCTGCGTTGCAATGCGCTCTGCCCTGGAACCGTCGATACGCCATCCCTGCGCGGACGCATTGCGGATGCGGCTGATCCTGTGCAGGCGGAGAAAGATTTTATCGCCCGCCAGCCCATGGGACGTTTGGCAAAAGTCACCGATATTGCACCTATGGTCACCTATCTGCTTTCAGATGATAGCCAGTTTGTTACTGGCCAGGCGATGCTGGTCGACGGCGGCGTCACCATCTGACGACAAACCTCACCATCTAATAATTATTAAAAATGGGTTTCGGAGGGTTGCTCAATGACATTACTCGTCAAAATGCATGGGATAGAAAAGTGGTTTCCTGGGGTGCATTCGCTGAAGAGTGTGCAGTTTGATCTGGCCGTGGGTGAAGTCCACGCGCTGATGGGGGAAAACGGTGCCGGCAAGTCGACCCTGATGAAGGTCCTGTCAGGCATCTACAAGCGTGATGGTGGTGAGGTCTGGATCAGGGGTGAACTGGCAGAACCGGCTGGGCCGCGTGAGGCACAGGATCTGGGTATCGGAATTATCCATCAGGAACTCAGCCTGATGAATGATCTGACGGTTGCGCAGAATGTGTTTATCGGGCGTGAGCCCCGGGGCCTTTTCGGGCGTTTGGATGAGCGCGCCCTGAACCAGCAGACGGCGGAGATTTTCGCCACGATGAACCTGAAGCTCGATCCAAAGGCCATCGTCGGGACTCTCACCATTGCAAAACAGCAGATGATCGAGATCGCCAAAGCGCTGTCATTTCGCTCTCGTGTGCTGATCATGGATGAGCCGACGGCGGCACTGAATGATGCTGAGATCGCAGAGCTCTTTGGCATCATTCGCCAGCTCAAGGCTGAGGGCGTAGGCATCATCTATATCAGCCACAAGATGGACGAGATAAAGCGGATTGCCGACCGTGTCACAGTTATGCGCGACGGCGAGTACGTCGATACTGTTCAGGCGAGTGAGACACCTCTGAGCCGTATTATCTCGATGATGGTGGGGCGTGAGGTGCGGGAAAGCCCGCTGCAGGTGCCGGATACTTCTGGCAACGAGGTGGCACTTGACGTCAGGCAGCTAAATCGGGGCACAGAGATTCGCGATGTCAGTTTCTCGGTACGCAAGGGAGAAATACTCGGTTTTGCCGGCCTCATGGGGGCCGGGCGCACCGAAGTGGCCCGGGCGATCTTTGGTGCCGACCCGCTCGAGAGCGGCGAGATCAGGGTTCACGGCAAAGTGCGCAGTATCAAGTCTCCCAACGATGCTGTCGCTGCCGGAATCGGATATCTGTCGGAGGACCGCAAGCACTTTGGCCTGGCGACGGGCATGGATGTGCGAGCCAATATTTCCCTTGCAAGTCTGGATACCTTTACTAACGGGGCGGGCGTGCTGGATGAAAAGGTGATGAAGGATGTCGCGGTCGGCTATATCAGCCAGCTCGGTATTCGGACGCCGTCTGACCGGCAGGAGGTACGTTTTCTTTCCGGTGGTAATCAGCAAAAGGTGGTTATCGCCAAATGGCTGCTGCGAGACTGCGATATTCTGATTTTTGACGAACCCACCCGTGGTATCGATATAGGCGCCAAGTCCGAAATCTACAAGCTACTTGAGGAACTGGCGGGCCAGGGGCGTGCGATCATCGTGATTTCGTCCGAGCTGCCCGAGGTTATGCGCCTCAGCCACCGCATTGGCGTTATGTGTGAAGGGCGCCTGACCGGCATTCTGCCAGGTGGTGCAGGTACAACGCAGGAAGACATCATGCAACTGGCCACACAGCGTGATGCTGGCGTATCGCTGGCAGGAGAAAAATAATGAGTGCTGTAATCCCGACTTTAGCTCCCTCGACCCCCGGAAAACCCAAAAGCCCGCTGTCCCGGCTGATTGAAATGGGAACCCATCAGCGGCTGCTGGCCTTTGCCAGCCTTATCGTGTTGCTGATCGGTTTCTCCCTGGTCTCGCCAAACTTTATGCAGACCTCCAATATGATCGCCATCCTGCAGGCGACGTCGGTCAATGGTGTGCTGGCAATTGCCGCGACCCTGGTGATCATTACCGGCGGCATAGATCTGTCCGTTGGCACCCTGATGACGTTCACGGCAGTTATGGCCGGTGTTGTATTGACCTACGCGGGTATGCCGCTTCCTCTGGGCGTCGCGGCAGCCATTGCGACCGGTGCACTCTGTGGTCTTTGTTCCGGCACCTTCGTGGCCAAGATGAAGATCCCACCCTTCATCGCCACCCTGGGCATGATGCTGATACTCAAGGGGCTGTCGCTGGTGATTTCGGGCACCCGTCCGATTTACTTCAATGACACCCCCGGTTTTGATCTGATTTCCCGTGGCTCCCTGATTGGTGAAATCATTCCGGCGCTGCCCATCCCCAACGGTGTACTGATTCTCTTTCTGGTCGCCGCGGCTGCCAGTTATATCCTTGGTCGCACGGTGCTTGGACGCTATGCCTTTGCACTGGGCTCCAACGAAGAGGCAGTACGCCTGTCTGGTGTCAATACGGACGGCTGGAAAATGGCGATCTATGCCCTGGCCGGCGGTATTTGTGGCATCGGCGGACTGCTGATTGCATCGCGCCTCAATTCTGCACAGCCGGCCCTGGGCTTGGGGTACGAGCTTGAGGCCATCGCTGCTGTTGTTATCGGCGGTACCTCGCTGTCCGGTGGACGGGGCACTATCCTCGGTACGCTCATCGGGGCCTTGATCATGGCTGTGCTGACCAATGGTTTGCGTGTTCTCTCTGTCGCCCAGGAATGGCAAACCGTGGTGACCGGAGCAATTATCATCTTGGCCGTTTATGCCGACATGATGCGTCGCAAGAAAGCCTGATATCGAATTTCCAACCGCTACAGTTTTTAACCCAGTGAGGGGACGATCCAAAGTTCCCGCACAACCTCGACCCCAAAAAAAACAGAAACTGAGGAAATCAACATGTTGACACGTCGCACGCTACTTGGCGTTATCGGTGCCATCACTCTGAGCGTTACCGCCCCTGTCGCTATGGCTCAGGAGGAGATTTATATTCCGCTGATTTCAAAAGGATTTCAGCATCAATTCTGGCAGGCTGTGAAATCAGGTGCTGATCAGGCCGCCGCAGAGTTTGGTGTGCGGGTCACCTTTGAAGGTCCTGACAGTGAAACGATGGTGGATCGTCAGATCGACATGCTGGCAGCTACGCTTGCCAACAAGCCAGATGCCGTTGGCTTTGCCGCACTCGACAGCCAGGCCGCCATTCCGCTGCTGCGCAAGGCTGCCGAGGCGGGTATTCCGGTGGTGGCCTTTGATAGCGGTGTGGAGAGTGACATACCGGTAACCACGGCCACGACTGACAATGTCGCGGCGGCGGCGCTGGCCGCCGACAAGATGGCTGAATTTATTGGTGGTAAAGGGAAAGTGGCGGTGGTCGCACATGATCAGACCAGCCGAACAGGCATCGATCGTCGCGACGGTTTCCTCAACCGCATGGCTGAGGCCTACCCGGATATTGAGGTGGTATCGGTGCAGTACGGTCAGGGTGATCAGCTGCAGTCGACCGAAGTCGCCAAGGCTATTCTGACTGCGAACCCCGGGCTTGCAGGTATGTTTGGTACCAACGAAGGCTCAGCCATCGGTATTGTGAATGCCGTACGCGAGATGAGCGCGACCGATCTGGTCATTATTGGTTACGATTCCGGCAAGGCTCAGACCAACGCGATTCGCGAAGGGGTGATGGCCGGCGCTATCACGCAGAATCCCGTTGGCATTGGCTATGAAACCGTCAAGGCTGCCCTGAGTGCCTATCGTGGTGAAGCACTGCCAGAGGTCATCGATACCGGCTTTTACTATTACGATGCGTCCAATATTGACGAAGCCAAGATCGCCGCTGTGCTTTACGACTAATCGTCTCCAGAGGCATGATCCGGCATAAATCACCGGATCATGCTTTTCTCCATCCACATGGATTCAACAACAGGAAATCAACATGAAGCTTCTACGCTACGGGGCGGCAGGACAGGAAAAACCCGGTGTTCTGGATGACAACGGTCAGGTTCGCGATCTCTCTGCGGTAGTGCCGGACATCGCCGGAGATGCGCTTTGCCGCGACAGTATCGCGCGTTTGAAAGGGCTGGATATCAGCACACTGCCGATCGTTGCCGGTACGCCGCAGCAAGATTTTCGCCTGGGGGCCTGTGTTGGCTCTGTAGGCAAGTTTATCTGTATCGGTCTGAACTATGCCGATCATGCTGAAGAGTCCGGTATGCCTGTGCCTCCGGAGCCCGTGATGTTCAGCAAATGGACCTCGGCTATTGTCGGGCCCAATGATGATGTTCAAATACCCCGGGGCTCCCAGAAAACGGATTGGGAAGTCGAGCTGGGTGTGGTGATCGGTACAGGCGGTTCCTATATCGATGAAGCGGATGCCATGCAGCATGTCGCCGGCTTCTGCGTTGTTAATGATATTTCGGAACGAGAGTATCAGCTTGAACGCTCGGGTAGCTGGGATAAGGGCAAGGGCTGTGACACCTTTGGTCCTACAGGGCCCTGGCTGGTCACGCCCGACGAGGTTGGTAACCCAGACGAGCTGCGCTTATGGCTCGAAGTTGACGGTAACCGCTACCAGGATGGCACTACGGCAACCATGGTCTACAAGGTGCCTTTCCTGATCGCCTATTGCAGTCAGTTCATGAGTCTGCAGCCCGGAGACATCATTTCGACCGGAACCCCGCCGGGTGTAGGTCTGGGCATGAATCCACCGAAATTTCTCAAAGGCGGTGAAGTGATGCGTTTGGGCATCGACCGATTGGGCGAGCAACGGCAGCTCGTGCGTGCTTTTGATCTGTAAATTGCTTGTCGTTTGACCGTGCATACAGGCAGTGCTGATCCCGTTTTTTATCGGGCAGCTGCCTGTACAACTGAGCCCGGTGGTGTACCCAATAGTCGCAATTGATGGACAGGCCCCGCGTTGCTCATCCTGCGACAGAATATTAATCCGCACAGATTAAATTAAGTAACGTGCCTGCCGGGCCTTCAGTCCAGCGCGACAGGCACAGTAGTTTTAGTATTTAAAAAATGTTTATGGACAGGCGTTCCCCTAAATAACCATAAAAATTAACGTGGACTTTAATCATGAAAACCAGGGTTATGGACAGGAGCGGTACGCCGATCACCGAGTTGGGATTCGGCGCCGCAGGAATTGGTAATTTATTTCGCAGCGCCACCAACACTGAAGCGCAAGCGGCGGTAAACGCGGCCTGGAGTCAGGGTGTACGGTATTACGATACGGCACCCCACTATGGCGCCGGTCTCTCCGAGCGCCGTCTGGGGCTGGCGCTGCATGAAAAGCCACGGGATGAGTTATTTCTCTCCACCAAGGTGGGGCGTTTGCTGCGGCCGCTGGAGAAAAACGCACCTCTGGAGGACGCCGGTTTTGTCGGCGCGGCGCCGTTCAAACGCCATTATGACTACACCTATGATGGGGTCATGCGTGCTTTTGAGGATTCGCTGCAGCGCCTGGGGGTGACGGACATAGATATGCTGCTGATGCATGATCTTGATGTGTTTACCCAAGGCGACAAACTGTCAGGCCTGTTTCGTACTGCCATGGAAAGCGGCTTCAGGGCGATGTCCGAGCTGCGCGATCAGGGCGTCGTCAAAGCGATCGGCCTGGGCGTTAACGAATGGCAGGCTTGTGATAGGGCACTGGATGAGGCCGATTTCGATTGTTTCATGGTGGCGAACTGCTTCACGCTGCTTGAAAATGGAATCACAGAAAATTTTACCGCCAGGTGCAGTCAGAAAGAGGTTTCGCTTATTGCGGCCGCGCCTTTTAACTCCGGTATTCTCGCCAAGGGGGCGGCCGGTGCAGGCCACTATTTTTATGATGCAGCGCCGCCTGAAGTAATCGACAAGGTTATTGGGTTGGAAAAAGTCTGCAGTGAATACGGGGTTCCCCTGCCGGCCGCGGCGATTCAGTTCCCGCTGTTATATCCCTGCGTAAAGTCGGTTGTTATTGGAATGACCAGCGACGCCAGGATACAGCAGAACGTTGGCTGGTATGAGCACGCTATTCCCGCTGAATTCTGGCAGGCACTGATGGATAGAAACTACATTCGGCCTGTCACCATCGGTTAGGCGGTGCGGTGCCTGCAAAGCGCCGGTCAAGGTACGGGTCATCGCACCGGCGATTGTCAAAAATTGCGGTCATTCCGGGCGGGGACTGTACAGCCGGGTTTACGCCCGGATATCGAGTAGGGTACCGATGACGTTGTCGGCGGCCTGAATGACTTTGATACCGGAGAGGGCGTAGGTTTCGGCCTGCTGCAGGCCGGTAACGGATTCGACGATGCTGCTACCCGTCCCGGACATCGGGTCGGCGCCCGCCACCTGGGCCAGTTCGCCGGCGTGCTGGCCTATTTTCGCTTGGGCCTGTTGCAGCATTACGGAACCGGAGGACAGCGTATTGTTGATAGGGAGCATGTCAATACCTGAGCGTTGCAACGGTGCTCAGGCAGTGTAGCAAAGGGTGCGGGCGGAGCTTCAGTGCCACTGCTTCAGGTTGAAGCGCATCTCTTCAATCTTGGCGCTGACAACTTTTTCGAGCTGGCTCAGTTCTCCTAGCAGCTGCTCCCGCGTCGGTGCGGGCTGTGCCTGGCGGGTCAGCTGCTGCAGTTCCTTTAGTGCCCTCTGAAGTTCGGCTGCCGTTGCGTGGGTGCCGGTGGCGGGGCGCTGGAAACTGAATTTCATGCTGTGGGGCTGGTTGTTGCCCAGGGTGTGGTGAAAATAGATCTTCAGTTCGTCGCTTTGGCTGCCCGGCTTGAGCGTGTAGCGCGCTATGGATTCAATCTCGGTAATGCCCATGGCGGAGAGTGTCGGATAGCTGTTCATGATATCTCCAGACTGGTGGTAAATGGGCTGCGGGCAGGTTCGCCGCGGCCGGCGGATCTGCTGAAGCCGGGCTGCAGGCCTGCAGCATGTCCGACAGGTTAGGGGCTTTGCCCGCATTGCTCTAGCGCCAGTCCGGGCTGAGTGATGATGCCAGTCAGGTGCGCAGTCAAATCCGACAGACGGGCGCCTTGGTTCCAACAAAGCCTCAAGGCTGGATCTAGCGGCATCGGCCCGCGCTGGTCATGATCAAATCAAGCGCTTTCTTCCGGCGCGCTTCATAGACATACAGACCAAGGTGACGAGATGGCTGCAGCAAGCGTGGAAATAAAACTCAGCGAACAGGCGGCGCAACTTTTTGCGGATTACGAGCGCTACACCCAGGTGACGCCAGCGGAGTATATCAACGAACTGGTCGACAAGACCCTGCCCACGTTGCAGGCCATGGTCGCGGCTTTTGAAGAATGCCAGGATAACCCCGATGCGGTGATGGAAGTATTTGGCCGCAAGATGGGCGAAATGATGCTGCAGCAAAAGCAGGCGCAGGAAAGCACGGCGGTTCAGCGGCAGTAGACGAAGCTGGCACCGGTCGGCACGGCAATGAACAGTCGAAGCCGGGTGTTGCGGGCAGAACACGGCACTGCAGGCAATGGCCATCCGGTCACTGCCTGCAACTGTTTCATTTCATGCTTTCAATCTGGCGACGCAGTTCGTCAAGTTTTGCATTGACCACCGTTTCAAGGTGGTTCAGGTCTTCCAGAAAGCGGGCTTTCAGGTCTTCCGGCGGCAGGGCAGCAGGCTCTGTGGTGAGCTTTTTCAGTTCGGCCACGGCGCTCTGCAGCATCGGGCTGCTGTCCTTCAGGCTGTCCCATTTGTCGCCGCTGCGAAACTGCATCGGAATGGATTTGCGCGGGTGGGCAAAGGTGAACTTCTTGCTGCGTGACAGCAGCGAGCCCTTGGGGCGCCGGTAGTAGATCTTCAGCACATCCGCATCGCTTTCGCGGCGCAGACTGTATTTGGTAATGTCCTTGAAGGACGTAATGCCCATCTCTTCGAGCGTCGGATAGTCTGACATGAGTTCGGTTCCGCCAATAACAATGGAAAAAGAAGTCGTCTGGCCATGCAGTGGGTATAGCAGTGATACCCGCATAAGCCAACGTCAGCGCTTGAAGGCGCAGTGACGTCTGTGCAGAAGATTGTTGTTATTGTCGAAGCCGTCGGTAGCAGAGAGCGACGCTGAAATTCGCAGCGTCTGTGCCAGGTTGCCCCGTTTTGTTACGGCGCGCACCTAAAGTGAGCAGGCTATGCGAGCGAGTATAGTGTTTGGCTCAGCAACCTGTAGATCCAGTTTAGGCTCCCGTGGGGAGCCAGCAGGCCCCCGTTCTATCCAGCCGCGACAGAATCCAGGTAGCGCACGATATCGGAGGAGTCGTACATCCACTGCACATCGCCGTTTTCGCTTTCAATGCGCAGGCAGGGCACTTTCAGCTGGCCGCCCTGTTCCAGCAGCTCCTGACCGACGCCAGCTTGTCGCTTCGCGTCGCGTGTTTCAATGTTCAGCGAGCGGCGGCGCATGGCCCTGCGTACCTTGACGCAGAACGGGCAGGCGGCGTACTGGTAAAGCGCCAGACGTGCGGTCTGCTGATCCAGCACGGCCTGCTGTTCGGGCGGCCGCTTGACGCCCTTCGGGCGGGTCAGAAAATCGAGCAGAAGAATGATACGTCCAAGAATCCAGCGGATGATTGTCATCGTTTACTACCTTCAGAAAAGCTGATGCTGCAATTGCGGCGTTTTATATCACAGATGCAGGCATACGGTCGAATTTTGATCAGCTCGGCCGTGGCATCAGCGCTTACAAACTTTTTACAACACCCATACGTTTGCCTGACCCGTACCGATCCCCTGCGCCCTAAAGTGCAACCCGGACAGTGGCGATTGCACCCTGACCGGCACTGTATACACTCAACCGGGGAGACGGATCATGGACACAGGAATCACACATGACTGGCTACGGCCGTTTTTGCTGCTAGTGCTCTGGCTGCCACTGGCGGCGCAGGCGCGGGACGTCGGCCTTAATCTGAGTCTGGCGACGCCGGTCATGGAAGCCAGCAGCACCCAGACGGCCTTTATCAAGATCGCCCTGCAGGGGTTTGAACAGGAAAGCCTGGCGCAGCGCTCGCCGGTGAATGTCGCCATCGTGCTGGACAAGTCCGGCTCCATGGGCGGTGAGAAAATTGCCAATGCGCGGGACGCGGCGATCATGGCCATTGAAAGCCTGGATGAGCGGGATATCGTGTCGGTGGTCAGCTACGATTCCCGCGTGCAGGTGGTGGTACCGGCCACCCGGGTGCAGGATCGCGAATCCATCTATCATGCCATCCGGCGGCTGCGGGCCGAGGGCAACACGGCGCTGTTTGCCGGTGTCAGCAAGGGCGCGCGGGAAGTGCGCAAGTTTCTGGATCGCCAGCGGGTGAACCGGGTGATTCTGCTGTCCGATGGCTTGGCCAATGTGGGGCCCCAGACACCCCGGGAACTGGGTCGCCTGGGGCAGTCCCTGGCCAAGGAAGGCATCAGCGTGACCACCATCGGCCTGGGACTGGGCTACAACGAGGACCTGATGACGCAGCTGGCGGGTTTCAGCGACGGTAATCACGCCTTTGTCGAGCATGCTGCGGATCTCGAGCGCATCTTCCGCTACGAGTTCGGCGATGTGATGTCCGTGGTGGCCCAGGACCTGAGCATCGAGATTCACTGCCTCAACGGCGTGCGGCCGCTGCGCCTGATCGGGCGGGAGGCCGACGTGACCGGTGACCGGGTACGCACCCATCTGAGTTCGCTCTACAGCGGGCAGGAGAAGTTCGTTATTCTCGAGGTGGAAGTGCCGGCGCGCGAAGCGGGCAGCACCCTGGACCTGGCACGGGTACAGCTGGATTACAACAACCTGGCGACCCGACAGCAGCGTCAGCTCAGTGGCCTGGTGCAGGCCGCGTTCAGCGCCTCGGAACAGGATGTGAAGCGCGCGGTGGACAAGCCCGCACTGGAGGCGGCGGTGGAGCAGGTGGCCAACGAATACAGCCGCCAGGCGCTGGAACGCCGTGACCAGGGCGATATCGAAGGCGCCAAAAGCATCCTGCAGAAAAGCGCCGACCTGCTGGGATCCCAGGCCGATACGCTGAGCTCGCCCAAGCTGGAGGCACAGGAGGCGGAAGCCCTGAAGGATGCCGACGAGATATCCTCCGAAGACGACTGGAACCGCAAACGCAAGGAACTGCGCGAACGCCAGTACAAGCGTTCAACCCAGCAGACCTATTAAGCCCGTAACACGCTCAGCCAACAGGAGAACACTGACCCCGTGACGTATCGCGCCCCCCTGCTGCTGGTTCTGCTGGTGCTGTTGCCCGTGCTGCTGCTTGGCTGGCTGGGTCTGCGCCTGCAGCACAACGAACAGCAGCTGGTGGGGTTGCAGCTGCAGACGCTGATCGAGCAGCAGCTGCAGTCGGTGGATCAGCAGCTGCAGACCCATTTCCGCCAGCTCGAAGGCGTGCTGCAGCAACAGGCACAGCGGCTGCGGCGCCAGGCGGACCCTGACTACAGTGCCGAGAACCTGCGCGCTTTCGTGAAAGGCTCGGCCTATGTACAGCAGCTGTTCGTGCTCGGCGGCACCGATGGCAGCGAGCGGCTGTTTCCACCGCGCTTCGAGCCGCTCAGTCTGGAGGAACAGCACTTTGTCGAGCAGATGCAGCCGTTGTGGCAGTCGCCGGACCTGTTCCGGCCCCGCGCCGTCGATCCGCTGGCGCAGGTGCCGACATCCCCACCGTCTGCCGGTGATCCGCAGCGCTATCTGGCCAGCGGTCAGTTGCGGGCCCCGGCGGCCCCGGCCGAACTGGCGCTGGATCTGGCCGACAGTGGCCGCCTGGAGGCCGAGCCGGCGTCCAGCGGCCCGTCGGGCTGGATTGCCTGGCACGCCAATACCGGCCTGATGCAGGTGTACTGGTGGCGCGATGACCAGGGTCGCACCCTGGGGTTTGTGCTGAACAGCGCACGCCTGCTGTCTGATCTGATCAATCGCCTGCCGGACGGCGAGGAAGGTGACCGCCAGCTCGGAGATGCCGAAATCCGGCTGGTGGACAGCCGTGGCGGCGTTCTCTACAGCTGGGGAGGCTACCGGGCCGAGGGCAATGCCCTGCGGCTGCTCTGGCTGAACCACCCGCTGGGCAGCTGGCGGCTGGAGTATCACGCGCCGGCGGGCCGGCAGGCGGTGGCGCCGGGCTGGCTGAATGTGGCGGTGCCCCTGCTGTTGCTGGCCCTGGGGCTGGGCCTGCTGGGGTATCTGCTGTATCGCGAGCACGGTCGGGAACTGCGGCTGGCGCGCCAGCGGGTCAACTTCGTCAACCAGGTGTCCCACGAGCTGAAAACGCCGCTCACCAATGTGCGGCTCTATGCCGAGATGCTGCACGAGCGCCTTGGAGATGAAGATCAGGATCCGGGTGTACTGCGCTATCTGGACGTGATTACCGGCGAGAGCCAGCGCCTGTCGCGGCTGATTGACAATGTGCTGAGCTTTTCCAGATTGCAGCGCCGGCAGCTGCGGCTGCGATTCGAGTCCGGTGATGTGGATGAACAGATCGCGCGTATCCTGCAGACCTTCGCACCCCTGCTTCGGCAGCGTGGCATGACAGTGGAATTCAGCGCCGGTATTGATGCCACTCTGCGCTACGATGCCGGGACCCTGGAGCAGATCCTCAACAACCTGCTCAGCAACTGTGAGAAATACGCCGCCGACAGTGGCACCCTGCAGGTGCAATCCTGGCGGGAGGGTTCGCTGATCTGTATCCGGGTGCAGGATCAGGGGCCCGGAATCGAGGCCAGTGAGCGGCAGCGCATCTTTGAGCCCTTCTATCGCAGCAGCAACAAACTCACCGATGGCGTGGCCGGCACCGGCATTGGTCTGGGCCTGGCGCGGGATCTGGCCCGTGCCCATGGTGGCGACCTAGTTGTTGAGCCCTGTGAGCACGGCGCCTGTTTCCTGATTCGGCTGGAGGCACAAGCATGAAAATACTGATTGCCGAAGACGACCTCAATATCCGCCTGGGTTTGAAGGATCTGCTGGAGGCCGAAGGCTACAGCTGCCTCGAGGCTGCGGATGGCGACCAGGCCTGGGCGCTGTTCGAGCAGCACAGGCCCGATCTGGTGTTGCTCGATATCATGATGCCGGGTCAGGACGGCTACAGTCTGTGCCGGCGTATTCGCCAGCAGGATCAGCAGCTGCCGGTCATCTTCATCAGTGCCAAGTCGGAAGAAATCGATCAGGTGCTGGGGCTGGAGCTGGGTGCCGATGACTATATCAAGAAGCCCTTCGGCAGTCGGGAAGTGGTGGCGCGTATCCGTGCCGTGACGCGCCGGTGCCTGGCGCGGGGCCTGTCACCCACGCTGGTGGACGACAGTTTCCAGATGGCGGATCTGCGAGTACTGCCGGCGCAGCTGCGCGCCGAACGCGGCGACCACCGCATTGATCTGAGCCTCAGGGATATGCGCATCCTGCAGCTGCTGCATCGCAACCCGGGCCGGGTACTGAGCCGCGACGAGCTGTTCGATGAATGCTGGGGTCGTCACTACCTGCCCAGCAGCCGTACCCTGGACCAGCACATCTCCAAACTGCGCAAGGCCGTGGAGCGCGACGCCAAAGACCCGCGCATCATCGTCACGGTGCACGGGGTGGGTTATCGCTTTGATGGCTGAGGATTGATGGCGGAGTGTCCGGGTGCCTGGCCGCGGAGCAGATAACCCCTGGCGCCGGGCTCGGCTATGCTTTTAGCATCGGTTCTGGTGACGGCCCCGCGCAGTGTGACGGGTGCCGGGCAGCACCGGCTATCGCGACCCCTGGCCCGGAATCGGTCGCGGTATCGCTGGCAGCGGACGCCGACTTGTGAACGCAGCCTGTCGGGCTTGGCCGGTCGTAGCGAGGGAAAGTCCGTTTTGGGGTAGTTTTTGAGTTCTTTTGAGACGAATAGTGGTTCTATTTAACACTTGGAACGAAGTGGAAAGAACCGCTTTAGCGGGGTCGCAGACCGAGGAGCCTGCGACGAGTAAAAAAGAGCGCGAAAAATGACCACTCTTTTCCGGAGAGAGGCGGCTTTTCCGCACGACTGCATGGATGCAGGAGGTAGGGCGAAGCAGGATGCCCGAGTCGAGTAGATAAGTGTTAAGTCCGACAGGCTGCTAGGCGGAGGACATAAAAGCCCCATGCGCTGTGCTGATTGTGGGCAAGACAATGCGACAGGCGCCCGATTTTGCGAGCATTGTGGCGCGCGAATGGCGCGCTGCTGTCCGCAGTGCGGTCAGGAGGTGAGTTCCGCCGCCCGCTTCTGCAATGCCTGCGGCACCTCGCTGGGCGATGCGCCGGTCGCGGCCGCCACCCGTCCCGCCCCGGTGGCGCCGGCACCTATCCAGTACACGCCGCCCCACCTGGCCGAACGTATCCTGGTCGAGCAAAGCGCCCGGCAGGCCCGCGGCGACAGCGGCGGCGAGCGCAAGACCATCACCGTGCTGTTTGCGGATATGAGCGGCTCCACGGCGCTGATCCAGGACCTGGATCCTGAAGAGGCACGTCATCTGATCGACCCGGTCCTCGAGCTGATGATGGAGGCCGTGCACCATTACGAGGGCTATGTCGCCAAGTCACTCGGTGACGGCATTCTGGCCCTGTTCGGCGCCCCCATTGCCCATGAGGACCATCCCCGGCGCGCGCTTTATGCGGCACTGCGCATGCAGGAAACGATACGCCATCACAGTGACCGCATCCGGCTTGAGCAGGGCAATGTGCTGCAGGTGCGCATCGGCATCCATACCGGTGAAGTGGTGGTGCGGGGAATTCGTACCGATGACCTGCACACGGATTATGACCCGGTGGGCCATACCATTCACATTGCCGCCCGCATGGAGGGGATCGCCACTCCCGGCACCATTCTGGTCAGCGAGCCCAGCTACCGGCTGACCGAGGGATACTTTGATTTCAAGGCGCTGGGGGGTACCCGGGTCAAGGGGCTGTCCGAGCCGCTGGCGGTATATGAACTGCAGGGCCTCGGCGCCCTGCGTACCCGGCTGGAAGTGGCGGCACACCGTGGCCTGGCACGCTTTGTCGGTCGTCAGGCCGAATTGGCGCAGCTGCAACGGGCGCTGGACAAGGCCTGTGCCGGCCATGGGCAGATTGTCGGTGTGGTGGGCGAACCGGGTGTCGGCAAGTCGCGGCTCTTTTACGAGTTCAAGCAGCGTGGCCAGCAGCCGTGCCGGGTACTGGAAACCTTTTCGGTATCCCACGGCAAGGCCTTTGCCTACCTGCCGCTGATCGAGCTGCTGAAAAACTACCTGCAGATCGGTCCTAAGGACGACGAGCGGCAGCGTCGCGAGAAAATCACCGGCAAGGTGCTGACGCTGGACCGCACCCTGGAGGGCAGCCTGCCCTATCTGTATTACCTGCTGGGCGCGGCCGAACCGGATTCGTCGCTGGGACAGATGGATGGACAGGTTCGGCGCCAGCGTACCTTCGAGGCCATTCGACAGTTGCTGGTGCACGAGAGTCTCGATCAGCCGCTGGTGCTTGTCTTCGAGGATCTGCAATGGCTTGATCGCGAGACCGAAGCCTTTTTACGGGTGCTCAGCGACGGGGTGGCCGGGGCCCGCATGCTGTTGCTGGTGAATTACCGACCCGAGTATCAGCATGACTGGGGCCAGAAAAGCTGCTACACCCAGTTGCGGCTGGATCCGCTGGGCCCGGTGGAGGCCGAGGAGCTGCTGTCGGCCCTGCTGGGAGAGGATGCGTCGCTGGCGCCGCTCAAGCCCCTGATCATGGAGCAGACCGAGGGCAATCCCTTTTTCCTGGAAGAAGTGGTGCAGACCCTGGCCGAGGAGCAAGTGCTCAGCGGGGAGCCGGGCGCCTATCGCCTGCAGCGGGCACCCGCCGATCTGCACATACCCACCACGGTGCAGGGTGTGCTGAGTGCGCGCATCGACCGCCTGGCCATGGAGGAGAAGGCATTGCTGCAAACCCTCGCGGTGATCGGCAAGGACTTCCCCTGGAGCCTGGTGCAGCAGGTGGTCGGGCCGCCGGAGGACGCCCTCAAGCGCGGGCTGTCCCGCTTGCAGGCCGGGGAGTTTCTCTATGAGCGGCCGGCCTTTCCCGAGGTCGAGTACACCTTCAAGCATGGCCTCACCCAGGAAGTTGCCTATGGTTCGCTGCTGCAGGAACGCCGCAGCCAACTGCATGAACGCACGGCCTTGGCGATCGAGGCACTGTTCGGTGACAGTCTGAACGACCACTGCAGCGAGCTGGCCCACCATTACAGCTGCAGCGGCAATGCCGGCAAGGCGGTGGAGTATCTGTTGCGCGCCGCAGAGCAGGCGATGCGCCGCTCTGCCGCCCAGGAGGCTCTGGCGCACCTCACCCGGGCGCAAGGCTTGCTGCCAAGACTGCCGGATACCACGCAGCGAATGCGGTTTGAGCTCAGACTGCAGATCACCCAGGGCCACGTCTGGATGGCTGTCCGGGGGTTTGGCGCTTCCGAGGTTGAAGCGAGCTTTTCCCGGGCCCTAAGCCTGGGACGTGAGCTGGGTGACAGCGGGCAGCTGTTTTCCGCCCTGGTCGCGCTGCGGCGCTTCTATACCCTGCGGGCCGATTTCGGCGCTGCCCAGACGATGGCCGAGCAGTTACTGGCAATGGCAGAATCTGCCTCGGATCCGGCGCTGCGGGTACAGGCCCATGGCGCTCTGGGCGCGACCTTGCTGTTTCGGGGACAGCTGCAGGAGGCGCAGGAGCACTGTGCGCAGGTGCTTGCGCTCTATGATGCGCACGAGCATGGCAACCATACGTATCTGTACGGTATTGAACCCGGGATCCTGGGGCTGATGATCGGTGCCTGGGCGCTATGGTATCGCGGTTATCCCGACCAGGCGCTGCAACGGTGCCTGGACGCGCTGGAGCTGGCACAGCAGGCGCCCAATCCCTATACCCTGGCCGATCCGATGATCTATAGGGCCGAGTTGCATCAGCTGCGCGGTGAAGTGGCACAGGCCCGGGAGTGGGCCGAGTCTGTCATCGTACTGGCGACCGAACAAAGTTTTCCCTATTGGCGCGCACGCGCCAGCATTGTGCGGGGCTGGACCCTGGCCGAGCAGGGCCAGCCGGCCGAGGGCATAGCGGCCATTCGCCAGGGCATGCTGGATTACCAGGCAACCGGTGGCGAGTTCCTCAAACCCTACTTTATGGCGCTACTGGCGGAATCCCTGGGCAAGTCGGGAGAGGTGGACGCGGCGCTGGCGGTAGTCGATGACGCCCTGGCCATCGTCGAGCAGACCGGGGAAAACTTTTATGCGCCCGAGCTGTACCGGCTGCAGGGCCTGTTCAGGCTGCCGCAGCCTTCAGAAGCCCAGGCCTGCTTCCAAAAGGCCATCGCCCTGGCGGGTGAACAGGGAAGCCGTTCGCTGGAGCTGCGGGCGGCGATGGATTCGGCCCGGCTGCTGCAGCAGCAGGGCAGGCAGAAGGAAGCCCACGAGTTGCTGGCCGCCCGTTACAAGGGTTTTGATGAAGGTTTCGATACGGTTGACCTGCGGGCGGCCAGAGCGCTGCTCGAGCAGTTGGGCCCGCAGAAGACTGCAAACTGAGGTCTAGCTCAGCGTAATAAACCCCAGCACCAGCAGCACGATGAAGATCGTTTCGCTGACCACCAGCAGCACCGGCTTAAGGCCCACGGTGAGAATTTCCTTCAGCGAGGTGCGCACACCCAGGGCCGCGATGGCGGTGAGCAGCAGCCAGGAAGCGCTGTCAGCCATCGGTTCAACGATCATTTGCGGCATCCAGCCGAGACTGTTGAGTGTGAACAGCACGACGAAGCCGATCAGGAAGCCTGGCACCCCGACACTGCCACCACCGACTTCGCCGCGACTGGCCATGGAACGGCGAATCACCACGCCGATGGTCAGTACGATGGGAACCAGCATGGCGACGCGCAGCAGTTTGACGAAGGTGCTCAAATCGCCGACCTCGGACGACACGCTGTAACCGGCGCCGACCACCTGGGCGACATCATGGATGGTCCCGCCGAGGAAGAGCCCGGCTTCGGCCGGCGTCAGTCCCAGCTCATGGCTGATCATGGGGTACAGCACCATGGCCAGAGTACTCAGGGTCGTTACGCTGATGACGGTAAACAGGGTGTCTTTCTTGGTCTGCTCGGTTTGTGGCAGCACACTGCTGATTGCCATGGCGGCGGATGCGCCACAGATGGCCACCGAACCCCCGGTGAGGGTGCCAAAGCGGCTGCTGAAGCCCAGCAGGCGCGCCATGACGATGCCAAAACCGATGGTCAGCAATACGGCTGAAAAGACCATCAGCAATGGCGGCCAGCCGAGCGTCAGCACATCGGAGAAGGTGATGCGCAGCCCCAGCAGTGCGACGCCCAGGCGCAGCAGAGACTTGGCGGCCAGCTCGATGCCGGGTACTACGCGGGGCTCTTCGCTGAGAAAGTTGAATGCCAGGCCCAGCAGCAGACCCATCAGCATGGCCGGTGCACCATAGCGCTGGGACAGGAAGGTCGCTGCGATGCCGATGGTCACGGCGACGCAAAGGCCTGGGAAGTAGCGCTGTTTGAGTTCACCGAGTCTGTCTATGGGGTGTGCGACCAGCTGTCTCATGGGTACGTAACTCGACTCTGGATGAAAAGAGGGTCGGTGACCGGTGCATCTGGCGCCCGCGGAAAGCTACCTTGAGCCGCGTCGCAACGAAGTGCATCGATCACTGATACTGACGCCATTCTTATGGATCGGCGTATCAACTGTTAGGGCCAGATGGGCGAATGTCTGATGCCAGTGCTACTGCCGGGTGCTAGGGCTGGCGTCGCAGGCGTCGAATCGCACCACCTTGATGGGGGGCAGGTGGCTGGGCTGGGATGTGAAGCTGAGGGTCATCCATGATCGTATGCAAGCAGCGGGCTGTGAATCGTTTTTTGATACTAGCACAGGGCACGGTCGGGGCAGGGTGGAACCTGGCGCGGTTCAGTCATACAGACGGCTCAGGGAGCCGCAGGCATCGCAGTGAACGGCGTTGCGCACCGGAAACAGCGGGAACTCGAGTCCCACAAACACCAGGAAGGCGAGCCGGCGTCCGACCGGCCGATAGTGTGTTCGGGTGCTGCCACAGCAGGGGCAGACCAGCGGATCGCAGCCTTCCTGGGCTTCCACATCCGCGCTGCGGTCCTGCGCCAGAATTTCCCGTGCGCGCTGCAGTTGCTGCGGCTCGACCTGCAGCCGCACGCCACCCAGCGCATTGCTGTACAGCCACTGCATGCCGATGGTGAACTCATCGGCGACCCAGGCGTTGATTCCTTCTGACTCCAGTTGCGCGAGGGCAATCTGGGCCTGGTAGGGGAAATCGAAATGGGCCACGGTAAGCAGCATGGGCGGGTGTCCGGTCAGTTGCAGGCACGCCCTAAGCATAGCCAAACGATGTTCGTTTGACGGCAGGACCCGCTGAGCGCAAATAGCGTACTGTCGAGCGGAGCGCGTCTCGGGTGAGAGTGCCGGTGACGTATCGTTCTGGACCTGGGCACCGGGTGGTCGACATCGAACGGCTTGAACGGCACGTCATCTGTTGTTTCCTCTGCGGGGCCGCTGGTGGATTAAGGGGGCGCTAGCTGACGCCGCCGGCCGCCGGCACGAACGTATCCATGAACAGCTGCAGCAGGCGCGGGGCATCTACCGCCACGCACACGTTCTGCGACGGGTAGCCGTCCCAGGGGCCGGGTGCATAGCTGCGGTCGTCCGGCTGCTGCACGCTCTGGCCGATGGCGATGCCGCTGTCGACGACGCGGACCGGGCCGCGGCGTACCTCGAACAGGGTCGGATCTATAACGTAGGCGACGGCGCTGGAGTCATGCACGTAGCAGCCCGGGATCTGTTCGCGGGTGGTATAGAAGTCGACGTAGAAGCGCGAGATGTCCCACATGAACTGGCCGTCGCTACCGCCCTGGTCGCGCAACTGCTCGAACAGGTTGTTGCTCATCAGCACCTGGTGGGTGACGTCCAGGCCGATCAGCGTGACCGGCCAGGGCGCGGTGCAGACGATATCGGCCGCGTGCGGATCGCCGATGATGTTGGCCTCGGCCACCGGGGTCACATTGCCACCCTGGCCGTTGATGCCAAAGGCGCCGCCCATGATCACGACCTCCTTCACCAGCGAGGCGATCTCCGGATCCTCCTTGACCGCCAGCGCCAGGTTGGTCAGCGGACCGACGGCAACCAGGGTCACTTCGCCCGGATGCTGGCGCACGGTGTCAATGATCAGGCGATAGGCGGGGCGGTCGTCCGCTTGGCGGGTCGGCTCGAAGCTGAGGCCGACGTTGCCCAGGCCATCGTCGCCGTGGACGAAGGTGGGGGGCTCGGCCTTGTACTGCAACAGTGGGTTTCGCGCACCTTGAGCAACCGGCACCTCGATGCCGAAACGTTCACACAGGTACAGGGCGTTGCGGGTGGTGACATCGATATGGGCATTGCCATGCACCGTGGTGATACCGATCAGGTCGATGGCCGGGTGCTGCTGCAGGAACAGCAAAGCCATCGCATCATCGACACCGGGATCGGTATCGAACAGGACCTTGGTTGGCACGCTCGTGTTCTGGGTCTGGTCCGCTTCCATCTTAACTCTTTCGGTCGCTGTCGGTTTGGTTGGCAAATTCATGGCGATAGGGCATGGCGGTCTGGGCGCCCGCGCGCGTCACGGCGATGGCAGCGGCGGCCTGACCGAGACGGATCGCGGCTTCCACCGTTGCACCTTGGGCAAGGGCCGCGCCGAACCCGCCGACAAAGGTATCGCCGGCGCCGGTGGTGTCGATGGCCGCCACCTTTTGAGCCTCGAAATGGCGCAGCTCGTCACCAAAGGCCGCGACCGTGCCCTGGGCACCCAAAGTAATCAGCACATCGCCGCAGCCGCGGGCGCGTAGCGGGGTGATCGCGGCCAGCGCCTCGTCGGGCGTGCCGACGGCCTGGCCGGCCAGTGCGGCGGCCTCGATTTCATTGACGACCAGCCAGTCGACCATTGCCAGCAGGGCGTCGTCAAGCGGCAGGATCGGGGCGGCATTGAGCAGGGTGGTGCAGCCGTGGCGGCGAGCGGCCTGCAGGGCGAAGCGCACTGTCTCCAGTGGCACTTCGAGCTGGCAGACCAGCAGCCTGGCGTCGCGCAACAGCGTATCGAAGGGCTCGATATCGGCCTGCGTTAGCGCGTGGTTGCTGCCGGGTACCACGATGATGCTGTTCTGGCTGGTATCGTCGACGGTGATGGCGGCGATTCCGGTCGGGCAGCCGTGCTCGATGCGTACGCCGCGATGATCAATGCCTTCACGGGCAAGATTGGCCAGCATCTCACGGCCATAATCGTCGTCGCCGACGCAGCCGATCATGGCCACCGAGGCGCCGAGCCGCGCCAGCGCGACCGCCTGGTTGGCGCCCTTGCCACCTTGGGTGATCGAGAAGCCGCGGCCGGTCAGTGTCTCGCCTGGTTGCGGCAGACGTGGCGTACGGGTGACCAGGTCCATGTTCAGACTGCCAACCACGACCACCTCACAGGCGGGGCGCGCCGTGTCGGGGGCCGGGTTCACGTTTGAAACTTCCAATGCGTTCACCTTGAAAATGTAAAGTGAGTGTTACCGTGCATGCCGGCATAAGTCAGGCGGGAGTATCCGTCCGAACGGGGCCGGGCGCTTCGGCGCCGGAGTCCCCATTGACTATAGCGGTTCGTGGCGGTTGCTTCCCGGCTGCAGCACAGCAATAGTCGGGGGCATCGCACATTACCTTGAGCTCGCGCAGCGAACCGCCTGGGGCGGCCTCGATTGTCGACCTGCTACTGTTCCGTCGGATCATTCAGCTGAAGGCGAACAACGTGATGGTTACAAGTGATGATAGGCCCATGGTGCGGATGGGGCCGTTACTGTTCCGTCTGACGGTTCAGCTGAAGGCAAACAGCTTGATGGCGGCGAGGCTGGCCATGATGCGGATCAGCCATTTGAACTGCGACAGCTGCAGCCGGCGCAGCAGCCAGTAGCCGATGCTCGCACCGAGCATCAGTGCCGGCAGGCCGTACAGGCTCAGTGTCAGGCTGTCGCGGCTGATCAGGCCCAGGCTCCAGAGCATCGGCAGTTTGGCGGCATTGATGATCATGAAACCCCAGGCGCGAGTGCTGACATAGGCATCCTTGGGCAGTCGCTGCTCCAGCAGATAGAGACTGAACAGGGGGCCGGCAGCATTGGCGATCATGCTGATGAAACCCGCTGCAAGGCCGGTAACATTGGCCGCCACGGGGTGGCGCATGATGCCGGTGGGGCGACGGTCCAGCCAGAGGCCCAGCGCAATCATGCAAATGATCAGTCCGCCCAGCAACGGGGTAAAGGCGCTGGTATCCAGGCTGCCCAGTAACCAGGTACCCAGCAGTACGCCAATCAGGGCGGGAGGCAGCAGGGCAATCAGCACCGACCAGTTTACATCGCGGCGGTACATTGCAATCGCCATCAGGTCGGTGGCGATATACATGGGCACCAGTACGGCCAGGGCTTCTGGGCCGGTCATGGCAAGCATCAGCACCGGCAGGATCAGCAGCCCCATGCCGCCGACGGAAAACTTGGAGAAGCCGGTGATCAGGCCGCCGGCGAGTACGCAATACAGTGTCAGATCCAACGCAGGCTGCTCCATGGCTTGAACATGGCGCTAGAATAGCCAGATTTATGAACGTAAGATAACGACATGTTTAGCTCAAAATGATCGTTTTTATCGTTCATTATCCGTGAGGTTCCGGCACCGATGACCAATGAACAGCTCAGGGCTTTTATCGCCGTCGTGGAGCAGGGCAGTTTCAGGGCCGCCGCCGCCGAAGTGTTCAAGACTCAGTCGACGGTGAGTGCCGCAGTACGCGCACTGGAGGACGAGTTCGATCTTCTGCTGTTCAGCCGGGACAGCTACAGGCCCGCGCTGACGCCGGCGGGCAAGGCATTTTACCGTGAGGCCAAGAAGGTGCTGGGACAGGTACAGAGTCTGGAAACCCTGGGGCACCATCTGGCACAAGGTGCCGCGCCTTCGCTCGCCCTGTCTCTCAGTGCCATGTGCGCCTATCCGTTATGGCTGGAAACCGTCAAGGGGTTCTGTGCCCGTTACCCGCAAATGCATCTGAGCATCAACACCCAGCACCTGTCAGGGGTGCTGGAGTCGCTGCTGCGCGAAAAGGCGGATCTGGCCATGGGGCCTCATACCGGCCTGGACGAACGGTTTGAATTTGTCCGTGTGGGCGATATCGACATGCTGACGGTGGCGGCGCCGACCTACTTGAGCGGTGCCGGCGAGCGCACCATTACACAGGCCGAGCTGCGCGGCCGTCCCCATATACTGCTCAGCGATACAGGGTCGATGTCCCCGTTTGATCATGTTCATGTCATTCCGGGCGGACAGCGCTGGTATGTGGGGGATTACCAGATGAAAAAAGCCCTGCTGGTGGCCGGCATGGGGTGGGCACGGATGCCGGCACAGATGGTGGCAACCCAGCTGGAGAAGGGTCAGCTGGTGGCGCTGGAGGTGGAAGACTTCACATTTCGCAGTCGGGTGCCGATCTACCTGATCCGGCTGCGGGACCTGCCATTGAGTGAGCTGGCTCAGGCCTTCTGGCAGGAGATGATCGCATCCCTGCGCTGAAAGACTTTCAGTCGATGGCGGTGATTTCTATGTCAAGATCACCGGCCGGGCGTTGCCAGCGTACGACGTCGCCCAACTCACGGCCCAGCAGGGCGCTGGCCAGCGGTGAGGTCCAGCTGAGGCGTCCCTGGGCGATATTGGCTTCGTCTTCGCCGACGATGCGAAAACAGTGCTGCAGATCCTGTTCGTCGACAAAATGCACTGTGCAGCCAAAACGCACTTTTGCTGCTGCGCCAGCGGCATGCTCTATGACCTGGGCACTTTTCAGCCGGGCGCGGCAGTAACGCAGATCCCGTTCCAGCGCCGGCAACCGTGTATTTTCGGCCCATTCGTCGCCGCTCCTGAGCGCGGATATTTCCTGCTCGCACTGCTGCAACTGTGCCTGCATGCTCTTGTAGCCGTCGGGGGTCATGTAGTTGGGATGCTGGCTCAACGGACGGTCGGGCAGGTGTTCCGGCTGGTCGCTGTCTTCTTTTACAAAGGCTCGGCTCATGGCAACTGAATCATTAGGTGGATTGTCCTACGCTAACCATTTTTGCCGGATCAGGCCAGTGACCCGGTGTACCGAGGACGCCTTTGGGCAGCGGGGTGTCGCATTTGCGCGTTGCCACTCCATCGACGCAACAGGTGGCGACTGACCCAGCGGTCTAAAGGCGATGTCGCCGCCTCGGGGTCATCGTGTGCTCTCTTCTGTCTCGCAGGGTAACGCAAGGGTAAACAGGGCGCCCTTGCCCGGTCCATCGCTGTGGGCCGTCAAATTGCCGCCCATCTCGATTGCCGCCACCGCGCAACTGTGCAGGCCGAAGCCGTGGCCATCTTTGCGGGTGCTGAAACCATGGGTAAAAATGCGTGTCAGGTTGTCCGGCTCAATACCTTCGCCATCGTCCTGCACGCCGATCTGCAGTGTGTCGGTCTCGACCATGGCCACACTCAGGGTCAGGATGCGGGCATGCTCGGCCCGGTCGGCCATCGCATTTTTGGCATTACTGATCAGGTTGATCAGGATCAGCAGCAGCCGGTGCTTGTCCAGTAACAGGACCGGAACCTCGGCAAAGTGCTTGACCACCGTGACCCGGTGGCGGTCGAGCGCGCTGTTGTTCATGCGCAGCGCGTCCTCGATAAGGTCGCTGACCCGCAAGGGTTCGACCAGCGTGGAGGTGCGCGCATAGGCCTGCTGGGTGGAGACGATCTCCTTGATGTGGTTGACACTGAGAAGCAACTGCCCAAGCTCGTCGAGGATGAATTGCTGTTCGGCCTGCAGCGCCTCGGTCAGCTGGTTCAGGTATCCCGGCAGCAGTTTGCCCTTGTCGTTATGGGTGATGTAGTCGCCCAGGTCCGCGGCGTGCTGATTCAGCATCTGCATGGCCCTGGCCAAACCCTGGACCTTGGATGAGCGCACCTGATTTATGACCTGATCGGCCGCGATATTTACGCTGTTGAGAACATTGCCGACGTTATGCAGCACGTTGGTGGCGATTTCCGCCATGCCTGCCTGACGCGCCGATTCAACCAGATCGCCCTGGGTCTGGCGCAGTTTTTGGGTGATGTCTTCGTTCTCGTCCAGGGCGGTTTGCAGCTCCTCCGTGCGGCTGGCCACCAGCTCCTCCAGCATTACCGTGGTCTGGAACAGGCCAAAGTCAGAGCCCTGGGCATTGGCACTGCGTTCGGCGCGGTCCATCAGGGCGCGGATGATCTTGTTGAGCCGAATGATTTCGCTCTCGCTGGATCGCTCAGCCGGCTGGTCCTGGCGTACCGTTGGCTCAGGCATCGTTCGTCTCCAGCGTGTGTGCGCCTATCGCGACTCCGACCAGCGTTTGATTGACATGCACGCCGCGGAACTGTTCGCCGTAGGTGTTGAAGCCGACGGTGTTGTTCTGCATCAGCACTTCGCCGATGCGCTGCCTGTCGGGGCTTTCGGAAATCTCCAGTTTGCGCAGGATGCAGTCGTAGCCCAGGGTAAGCAAGGGCGGGCCGATTTCGGCCCGAATTCTGGCAAACGTCAGTTCCAGGTTTTGCAGCAGGTCCACGCCCTTCCCGAGCCGAAGCACCAGTCCGTCCTCGATGGCGCAGAAAAACGTCAGGCTGCCATCCGGGTTGGCTTTCTGGATGGAGCGCACGTAGGGCGTGCCACCGATCGTCAAGACCACGGGCCAGGCTGCGAAACGCATGGGATCGAGGGCGCAGGTATCGATCCCGAAAACTCGGGCGTATTCCTGGCTGGCCGGCAGTCCGTTGATCTCCCTGACGACGCGGGACGCTGCATCGGCCTCCGTGACCACCAGTCGCTCGTCCGTGGCAACGAAGTGCTGTGTCTTGAAAATCCGAAAGGGCACAGGGGTGCTCAGCAGAACCAGAATAGCACTGTCGGAACAGAACTGGCCCTGCCAATAGACTTGGGTCTCGACAAACGCCAAGTCGTCACCTGCCGAGCCGCCGATCAGGGGTAGCTTGCCCAGTGCGCGCTGGAATGCCCGGGTTACCGGCTCTTCGCGCATCGACAGACCATCGATCAGCAGCAGCGCGAAGCTGTTGTTCGTGTCGCTGTGCGGGACCTGGGCGTGCAGCTTGTGCAGCAATGCGTGGGCGAAGGCCTCGCCCTTGTCGGCATTGAATTGCTGCAAATGTTCGAGATGGCCGCAGGTAACGCTGAAATGGCTCGCCGCAAAGCTGGCTCCGGTCAGGCTGTGTTCCAGGCAGCCGGCAGGGCCGATTTCTCCGGCCGTGGTACAACCGACGACCTGCACGCCGGCGAACAGACGTTGCATGGTATCGGCGAGCGCGTCCAGATCGTACTGGTTGGAGCAGTAGAAGATCACCAGCGCCATGTCGGGTTGCGCCACCAGGGCATGGAATTCCTGCGCGGCCTCGTGCGGGTCGGTGGCGTGGGACTGCGCTTTGCGTATGTAATTCTGCTGCTCCATGATGCACTCCTGGGTTTAAAACGACTCAGCTGCCTGAGCGGATCAGGCTGGCTGTGCCTGCGCATTCGTTTGAGCCACTGTGCGTCCCTGCCGACGGGCAACGCCGATGCTGTCTCATGGCATTTCCTGCACGGCCTGGGCCGGCAGCTCCAGCACAAAGGCGGCGCCTTTACCCGGTCCATCGCTGTGGGCTGTCAAATTGCCGCCCATCTCCATCGCCGCTACCGCGCAACTGTGCAGGCCGAAGCCGTGGCCATCCTTGCGGGTCGTGAAGCCATGATTAAAAATGCGCGTCAGGTTGTCCGGTTCAATGCCTTGGCCATCGTCCTGCACGCCGATCTGCAGTGTGGCCGTGTCGACCATGGCCACGCTCAGGGTCAGGGTGCGGGCATGCCCGGCCGGGTCGGCCATCGCATTTTTGGCATTGCTGATCAGGTTGATCAGGATCAGCAGCAGCCGGTGCTTGTCCAGTAACAGGACCGGTACCTCGGAAAATTGCTTGACCACGGTGACCTGATGACGGGTGAACGCGCTGTTGTTCATGCGCAGGGCATCCTCGATCACACTGTCTATCTGCAGGGGTTCGACCAGGTTGGCGGCGCCCGCATAGGCCTGCTGGGTGGAGACGATCTCCTTGATGTGGTCGACACTGTGGGTCAACTGCCCAAGCTCGTTGAGGATGCTTTGCTGTTCGGCCTGCAGTGCCTCAGTCAGCTGATTCAGGTATCCCGGCAGCAGCTTGCCCTTCTCGTCCTGGGTGATGTACTCGCCCAGATCCGTGGCGTGCTGATTCAGCATCTGCATGGCCCTGGCCAGGCCCTGGACCTTGGACGTGCGCACCTGACGCATGGCCTGGTCGGCCGCGATATTCACGCTGTTGAGCACATTTCCCACGTTGTGCAGCACATTGGTGGCGATTTCCGCCATGCCTGCCTGGCGTGCAGAGTCCACCAGTTTGCCCTGTGCCTGCTGAAGTTCGAGGGTACGATCCTGCACCCGCTGTTCCAGGTTGTCGTTGGCGGCCTTGAGCTGCTGATTGACCCGGTTGATCACCGCATAGCTGCGTACCAGCCGACTGGCCAGGTACAGCAGCAGGCCCGCCAGTACGGCGGAGAGGAGGAGCAGGTATTGCCGATACTGCTGGGTGCGTGCTATGGCCTTCTGTTCTACGCTGCTGAGCAGGTACTCGAGATCGTCAATGTGCGCCGCGACCGGCACCGCAGCAATTGTGCTCAGAAGCTCGTTCACCCGATTATGCTCGGCTATCAGGGTGCGCACATGGGCCATGAAGATGTCCAGCCCGTCAGTGACGGCGGGGGGTAGCGACATAGACACCGCGGCCAGCTTATCCAGACCCGTGAGGATCTCCGACACCTGGCCGTCGGTGGCGGACTGGCTGAAGACCAGGCTGTTCAGTAACACGCCGTCCACCTGCGCTGTCAGCTGTTCCAGCACCTCGCGGTTTTCGTCCTGTTCCTGGTGGGCCATAGGGAGAATCACATTGCGGATATCGCTGGCCGCTGTAGGCAGAAAAGCCAGGGAGTTGCGTAACACCGCATTATGCGTTTTGAACTGTTCTATCAGGCCGGTTTTGTATTCAGCCGTGTCACGGTAGGCGCCGAAACTGCGGTCCCAGTCGGCCGGGGTGGCCTGAAGTTGCTGGATGCCGAGCTGATTCACTTGCCCACGCAGTGTGTCCAGCTCGCTGAGCGCGTTGACCAGCGGGTCATAGCTGCTGTTTACGCCTAGCTTCGATTTCACTGCGTCGAGCTCCCGGCGGGCATCCAGCTGCTTGATCTGGCGCAACAGCGCGATGCTTTCGAAGTAGGGCGTGGCGTCATGCGCCGGGTTCTTGATGTACAGAAACACCAGCAGCGTCGCGAATACCAGCCCCAGGATGGCCATACGCCGTTGTAAGGACTTTTTCATTGCAGGCTACCCCTCAGCTCACCGGTCAGCGTTTTGAGGAAGCGGATGATCGACGCCTTGTCTTCCTGCGACGCGGCGCGGCCCAGCTGGTACCTGAACATGACATCGACGGCGTCCTTCAGCGTTCTGGCCGACGCATCGTGAAAGTAGGGCGCGGTGAGTGCAACATTGCGCAGGCTTGGCACCTTGAAAACGTGCCGGTCTTCTTCGTTCCGGGTGACCAGAAAACGGCCCAGGTCGGCGTCGGTCGGGTTACCGCGTTGCTTGAAGTAGTCCCCCATGACGCCAAATTTCTGGTACATGTTGCCACCAATGTTCACCCCCTGATGGCAGGCAACGCAGCCGTATTGCTTGAATTTCAGATACCCGGCCTTTTCGTCGGCGCTGATGGCGTCGGCATCACCCAGCAGATAGCGGTCGAAGGGGGAGTCTGGGGTGAGCAGCGTACGCTCGAACGTTGCGATCGCGTTGCGGATATTGGCCTGTGTCACCCCGTCGGGGTAAGCCAGGCTGAAAGCCGCCTTGTAGTTGGCGTCCTGTACCAGCTTGGCGACCACGTCCGGCCATTTTGAGCCCATTTCATCGGGGTTCTCGATCACAGCATCAATCTGGGCCTCCAGCGAGTCGGCGCGGCCGTTCCAGAACTGCCTGAAGTTCAGCGCCGCATTGAACACGGTCGGGGTATTCACGGCGGTCGGCTTGCCACCGATGCCCAGCGAATGGGCGCGGCTGTCGGCACCGCCGCGGCTCAGATCGTGGCAGCTGACGCATGCCACACTGTTGTCGGCAGAAAGGCGAACATCGTGAAACAGCTGCTTACCCAGCTCGGTCCGCGCCGGGTCTGCGGTTCGAATCGGGGAAATTGGCGTGATCGGTTCATGCCGCGGGGAGGCGCTCAACGGGGTCGGCAGCAGGAGCAGCAACGCCAGGCTACATGACAGAGAACGCATGGGCATTCGGGTTCTTCCTTACTCTTGACCAAATATGAATGGCGGCCCTGTGTTGCTTAACCTACGTGCGTCGCCAGGAACGGCCCGGCGCCGCTTTACACCACCTGGAAATGCCCCTATCGATGGAGTTCACAGACCGGCGGGCCACCCTCATCTTCCGCCCCCACCGTTATGCCGCCTGCCAGTAGCGCGGCAAATGCCTCAGCGGTCACCGCCCGGCTGAAGTAATAGCCTTGGCCTTCTTCACACTGGCGGGCTTGCAGAAAGTCCAGCTGTTCCCGTGTTTCGATGCCCTCGGCGATGATTTTAAACCTGAGGCTTTGGCCCATGCTGATAATGGCGCTGACGATGGCGTCACTATCCGGTTTGCCGATATCCTTCACAAAGGACTGGTCGATTTTCAGTACATCGACTGGAAACTGCTTCAGATAACTCAGGCTGGAATAACCGGTGCCAAAGTCATCAATGGAGATCCGCACGCCCAGATCCTTGAGTTGCAGCAGGATCGAGACCGTAAACTCGATATTTTGAATCAGAGCACTTTCCGTGAGCTCGAGCTCGAGCAAGCGAGGTTCCAGCCGGGTTTCCTGCAAGACCGTACGAATACTCTCCAGGAAACCCGGCTGTCGAAACTCGACGGCGGAGATATTGACCGCCATGATCAGTGGTGGCAGCCCGGCTTGCCGCCAGGCTCTGGCCTGGCGACAGGCCTCACGCACCACCCAGCGGCTGATCGGTATAATCTGGCCACCGTACTCGGCGACAGGAATAAATTGGGCGGGGGACACAGCTCCCCACTCCGGATGTTGCCAGCGGATCAGTGCCTCGACGCCGGTAATCGTCCCGGTTTCGAGATTCAGCTTCGGCTGGTAGAACAGGGTGAATTGCCGCTTTTCCAGGGCGGTGTGCAGCCCGGCTTCGATCGATTGCTGCTCGCGGGCACGCAGGTTGATAGCCGGATTGTAAAACTGGAAATCATCACGGCCATTTTCTTTGGCATTGTGCATCGCGGTTTCCGCATTAGCGACCAGATCATCCGCATTATCGCCATCGTTCGGATAGGTACTGATACCCAGACTAGCGGTGGTATTGAGGTTCTGCCCTTGGATGGATCGCGGCTTTCTGAGTGTGGTCAGTAGCTTGTTTGCAACATAAATGGCCTGTTGCGGGAGTACCAAATCGGGCAGCACAATCACGAATTCATCCCCGCCGTAGCGGAAAACGGAGTCGGATTTACGCACCGTTGCCACCAGGCATTCAGCAACCTTTATGAGCAATGCATCGCCGGCCGGGTGCCCCAGGGCATTGTTGATGAGCTTGAAGCGGTCAAGACCGATGTACATCACTGCCAGGCTTTTGTGCTGCCGGGCGGCGATGGCCAGCGCCTGCGCCATGCGATCCTGCAGTAATGCGGCATTTGGCAAGCCGGTGAGGTCGTCGTAGTGAAGCAGACGGGTCATTTCCTGCAGCGCGGAAGCACTTTGCGCAACGGTTGTTTCCAGCCTGTCTATTTTTAGGGCCAGATGCTGTGACATCTGCCACTTTGCCGTCAGCGCGCTGGCCATTTGGCGAATTTCGATGGAGTCGAAAGGCTTTTTCAGGATCAGCAGCCGGTCTCCCAGATCAAGACGTTCCGCCATTTCTTCCCAGGAATAATCGGAGTGGGCGGTACAGAGGGCAACCTGCAACAGCGGTTGGACCCGCCAGAGGTATTCCAGGGTCTCGACGCCGTCCCACCCGGGTGGCATGCGCATGTCGATAAATGCCATGGCATAGGGCCTGCCGTCCTGCAGCGCGTGCTCGACCATGTTCAGCGCTTCTTGCCCCTGAAACGCGAAATCAAGCTCATAGGTCGGGCGCGCAACGCGGGTCGTGCCGAACAGGGCTGCCTCGGACAGGGCGAGAGCCTCATCTTTGTCGGGACCCGGATCGAGTATCTTGCGGAAGTCCCGATGGATGGCGGGATTGTCATCGATCACCAGGATGCGGCGGTTGCCACCGCTGGCTTGCTGATTCATGGGACTCCCTTTGGCGGTGTTTTCGGTAGGCTGGTGGAGTCGGGTGCCGGGTCACTCAGCTTATTCGGCAGGATGCTGCCGCACTGGAGCAGTTCGCTGGCGCGGCGGCTGTCTACCGCTTCACTGAAGTAGAAGCCCTGCGCCTGCGTTGTGGCACCGGCCGAGATCAGGAGGGCGCGCTGTTCCTTGGTTTCGACGCCTTCGGCGATGATGCCGATGCCGAGCTCGCGGGCAAAGTTGATGATGGCACGGACCGTCGTGGCGCTGTCGGCGTCGTCGGTGGCCGCGTTAATGAAGGTCTGGGCAATCTTGAGGTGGTTCACGCGATAGGTCTTGAGGTAGTCGAACGACGAGTATTCGGTGCCGAAATCGTCTATGGCGATCTTCACGCCAAGTTCGCGCAGTTGTGGCAGTACGTCATTACGAGTCCATTTGGTCTGTGCCAGCGTGGCTTCGGTCACGTCGAACTTCAGATCGGATGGTTGCAGCCCCCATTTGGCGAGGGTGGCGGAGACATCCCGCACCAGCTCGTCGCCGCTTTTGATCTGTGCCAGCGACAGATTGACCGTGATCACCGGTGGCGCCGTGCCCTGGTTGCGCCACCGGTGCATTTGCTGGCACGCCTGTTCGAGTACCCAATGGCCGAGCGCCACGATGGCGCCGGTCTTCTCGGCAATGGGGATAAAGGCGTCGGCGTTGAGCAGGCCGTGCTCGGGGTGGTTCCAGCGCGCCAGTGCTTCCATGCCGAGGATTTTTCCGGTCGACAGTTCCACCTCCGGCTGGTAATAGAGCTCCAGCTCGTTCTGTTCCATCGCTGTTCGCAAATCGTTCGCCAGCGTTACCCGGTCGAACACTTCCTGATCGAGATCCTCGGAATGAAAGTGGTACTGGTTGCGGCCTTCTTCCTTGGAGCGGTAGAGCGCCAGGTCCGCCTGTGCCAGCATGGCGTCTGCTGCGGTGCTGCCGGGTGCGTACGGGCAGATGCCGATGCTGGCCGAGATGCGCACCTCGTTGCCGTTGAGCTGGTAGGGGTGCGCCAGCGTGGTTTGCAGCTTGGCCGCCAGTACGGCGGCGTTTGCCGGCTCGTTCATGTCCATTTGCAGTATGGCGAATTCGTCGCCGCCCAGGCGCGCGATCACATCATTCTTGCGGGTGCAGTTCCCCAGGCGTACCGCAACTTCCTGCAGCAGCAGGTCGCCCACCGGGTGGCCCAGGGTATCGTTGACCTGCTTGAAGTGATCGAGGTCCAGGTAAAAAATGGCGAATGCTGTAGCGCCCCGTTTGCTGGCGGCGAAGGCCTGGCTGAGTCGTTCGATAAAGGTCGCGCGGTTGGCCAGGCCGGTGAGTCCGTCGGTGCGGGCGAGCAGCGCGATTTTCTCTTCTGCGACCTTGCGCTCGGTGACATCGAGAATGATGCCTTCGACTTCAATGAGCCGGCCGTCCTTGCCGCGCACCGGAATATAGCGGTTCTCGACCCAGCGGTGAGCTCCATCGCCGGTGCGTAGACGAAACTCGATCGAGGCGCCCTGGGCGTCTTTATCCAGTACTCGCGCCATGGCTGTATCGACCATGGCGCGATCGTCGGGATCGATCAGCACTTGCGCCCAGTCGGGTGATGCCACCAGCGCGGCGGCATCGTGGCCGAACTTGGTGATGTTGTGGGAGATGTACATCAGCGGAAAGGAGGGTTCGCCACGCAGGCGATACAGTATCGTTGGGCTGTTCTGAACGATGATATTGGCGTCCGACAACTCCTTGGTCCGCTCCTCAACGGCCTGCTCCAGGCAGCTCATCTTGAAGGCTGCGTCCTGGGTCATTTGCCACTTCACGGTCAGGGCGCTGGCCATCTGACGAATCTCGATGCTGTCGAACGGCTTCTTCAGAATCAGCAGTCGGTCTCCCAACTCCAGGCGTTCCGCCATCTGTTCCCAGGAATAATCGGAGTGGGCGGTACAGAGGGCAACCTGCAGCCGAGGGTCGACCTGCCAGAGGCGCTCAATCGTTTCCAGGCCGTCCCAGCCGGGAGGCATGCGCATGTCGATGAAGGCCATGGCATAGGGGCGCTTTTGCTCCAGCGCCGCGACGACCCTGGTCAGGGCTTCCTGCCCCTGAAATGCAGACTCGAGTTCGAAGCACTCTCGCTGTACGGCCACATCGCCGAACAGCGCGGCCTCGGCCGACGCCAGTGCGTCCTGATTATCCGGGCTGCCACCGAGTATCTTTTGGAAATCCTGGTGAATCGACGGGGTATCGTCGACCACCAGAATGCGCTGGTTGCGGGTGGTTGGCAGCTGGCTCACAGGGTTTGCTCCCGCAATAGACGGAGTGTTTTCAGTCGATAGCGTCTGTTCGAGTTAACGACCGTTCCAAGGCTCCGGTACGGTGGCCATAGACGCCGTGTTTGGCCAGACGGAGGGTGAGCGGATCTGGTTGCCGGGACCTGGGGCTGTGGACGTCGATTACTGACGCGGTGAGCTGCTCTTCCAGTGTGCAGGGTCTGGCCACGTTCTCTCCGTGAGGAAAAAACGGTCGCTGTCGAGTCTTCGATTGCCGGAAGGCGTAAATAATTGATGGGGGTATTGTCCCGCGCATGACTCCATAACCTTCCCTGGGGAACAAAATGCATCCTACAAGTTCCTTTGGTTTGGTAGGCCCAATAGCCTCTTTGTAGCACGTAGTTATATGCCTTTAGTAAAGCACACTATATGGTTTTCTCCATTAGTGGCCAGAGAAAGGTTTAACCCTGTTGGCGCCTGATATAAAGCAGTGGGCATCAGTCGCCCATTCTGCATGCTAGGGGGGGTAATACTGCAAGGCCTCTGGAACAGGTTGTGTGCGATCTGGGCTGTTGTTCGTTTCCAGGTGTTCGGCGGTCCCACGGGCTGTGTCCGCAGTTGCGGGCTGTTGAAAACTGCCTGCGTTACGGTTGCGGCTATTAGCAATCGGCCCAGAGGATTGCCTCAATGCTCATTAGTGCGGCTCCGTAGGGCTGAGCGAAGTAAATTGATCGATCCGATTGGATGCCGGAATAGCCGGCATCAGACAAGCCGCTGCAACTGCCGGTCGTGTAGGTTGGCCAGCAGACCGAGCGCACAGATCGCACCGACCAGCGCCATGAACATGTCGGACTGGGTATCCCAGATGTAGCCCTGGGTGCCCAGGAAAGACTCGGCGGCTTCGTTGCTCAGCAGTGCGACCCACCATTCGATCAGTTCGTAAAAGGCACTCAGCGCCAGGCAGAAGCAGACGATCAGGAAGGCGCGCCAGCGGTCGCCATTGATAACCCTTAGGCGCAACAGCAGCTCACGCGCGACCATTGCGGGCACAAACCCCTGCGCAAAATGGCCAACTTTATCGTAGTTGTTGCGTGAACTGCCGGTCCATTCGGCAATCTGATCGAATAGTGGTACTTCAGCATATGTATAATGCCCCCCTACCATCAGGATGATGCAATGGAACAGGATCAGGCCGTAACACAGCGGCGTGAGGGGGAAGCGCCGCCGCGTGACAGTCAGTAACACCAGGGCGACCAGCGCCGGCATCACCTCCAGCCACCAGGTCAGGCGATCCTTCGGGGCAATGGCCGACCAGAGCAGCGCGGCCCCAAAGACGAGTAGCCACAGCAGTGCAGGGACCCTGTGCCGAGAATAACGTTGCATATCAGGCTCCTTGCCAATGGGGCTCTTAAAAAGAGGGTGCGATCATGATAGCAGTCAATGGCGATATGGCCCGCCGGGTCCATGTCCACACGGATGCCGAGCCCTGGGTGCCAAGCCCGGGCGGCGAAGTTCTGCGCAAGCGGCTGCATCTGGTGGGCATGCCCGAGAGTGGTCAAGTTACATCGCTGGTGCGTTATCCGGCGGGGGCCGAATTTCCGCTGCACCCCCATCCCGACGGCGAAGAAATCCTGGTGCTGGACGGTGTCTTTACCGATCAGGAAGGCGACTGGCCCGCCGGCAGCTACCTGCTGAACCCCGCAGGGTTTCAGCATGCCCCCTCATCGAAAACGGGCTGCCTGCTGTTCGTCAAGCTGCGCCAGTATGCCGGGATGCGGCATCATATCAGCCTGGCCGCGAAAGCGATCAGCTGGCAGCCGTTGGCACCGGGCATTGAACTCAAGATGCTGTACAAGGAACCGGAACATGCCGAGACCATGCGTCTGGAGCGCTGGGCGGCCGGCACCCTGGCAGGACCGCGCCGCTATCCCGGCGGTGTGGAAATACTGGTAATCCACGGGGGCTTCAATGACGAGCAGGGCGATTACCAGAGCCATGACTGGTTGCGTCTGCCCGCCGGATCCACGCATCGCCCGGCCAGCAAAACCGGCTGCACACTCTATATCAAGGAAGGGGGGCTCGCGGCACTGCGCTCGGTACCGTTGACGGAGGAAAGCGCTTAGCTCTCAAGCAAAAAAGTCACGGGCCCGTCATTGGTCAGTGACACCTGCATGTTGGCCCCAAAACGGCCACAGGCGACCTCTGTATGGCGCTGGCGCGCCTGTTGCAGAAAATAATCGTACAGCTGTTCGCCCAATTCCGGGCTTGCGCCGGAGGAAAAGCCGGGACGCAGGCCCTTGCGTGTATCTGCCACCAGGGTGAACTGGGAGACCACCAGCAGGCCGCCGCCGGACTGGGGAAGATTAAGGTTCATCTTGCCATCCGCGTCGCTGAAAATGCGGTACCCCAGCACCTTGCCGAGCAGCTTGTCGGCTGTGGCTTGATCATCGGTACGTTCGATTCCGAGCAGAATCAGCATGCCCGCTCCTATGCGACCGGTGCACTCGTCGCCCACCATCACCTGAGCCTGACTGACCCGCTGTATCAAAGCCTTCATTATTGTCATCCCGGAATAAAAATAGGGCATGCTAACGGTGCCGATGTGCCAGAACAAGTGGGAGCCCGGTCTCCGGGCGCATGGCTTCGGTACCGCGAGGGTGCCCGAATGATTCGCTCACAGAGTGAGCTCCCACAGGCGGTGCCGCTCAGGCCAGACTGCGGGCGAAGTCGTCGGTGGCTTCCACCAGGTTGCTGATGATACCGGGCTCGAACGCCGAATGGCCGGCATCCCTTACCAGGTGAAGTTCGGCCCGGGGCAGGGCACGATGCAGCGCATGGGCCTGTTCCGGCGGGCAGACGACATCGTAGCGCCCCTGCACGATGACGGTGGGAATGTCCCTGATAATGCGGGCATCACGCAGTATCTGGTTGGGTTCAAGGAAGGCCTGGTTGACGAAATAGTGGGTCTCGATGCGCGCCATGGCCAGGGCCACATGGGGATCGCCGAAGTGATCCACCACCTGGCTGTTGGGGTCCAGGGTCGAGCAGCGGCCTTCCCAGATGGACCAGGCCTTGGCCGCGGACATACGGGCAATTTCGTTGTCGGCGGTCAGGCGGCGGTGGTAGGCCCTCAGCATGTCGCCGCGCTCCTCCGGCGGTATCGGCTGCTCGAACTGCTCCCAGTAATCGGGAAACAGGGCGTTGGCGCCGCGCTGATAAAACCACTGCAGGTCCTGGTCGCGGCACAGGAAAATGCCACGCAGAATCAGGCCGCAGACGCGTTCGGGATGCGTCTGGGCATACACCAGGCTCAGGGTCGATCCCCAAGAGCCACCAAACAGCAGCCAGCGATCGACGCCCAGGCGTTGGCGAATCTGTTCCATGTCGTCCACCAGGTGTGCGGTGGTGTTGTGCTTCAGGGATGCATGGGGCCGAGAGCGGCCGCAACCACGCTGATCGAACAGAATAATGCGGTACTTGGCGGGGTCGAAGAAGCGCCTGTGGCTTGCGCTGCAGCCCCCGCCCGGGCCGCCGTGCACGAACAGCACTGGAACCCCCTGCGGATTGCCACTCTCTTCCACATAGAGGTTGTGGATATCGTCGACCTGCAGACGGTGTTCTGCGTAGGGTGGGAAGTCGGGGTGCAGGGAGCGCATGACTTGGCCTTTCGTTGCGTGTGTGGGACTGAGTCAGTCACTCAGTATAGGGTTGTCCACAGTCAGCTGCATCCGAATCTTACTGCTCTGTAATGGTGCAGGTTCAGACCTGCGCGGGAGCATCATTGCCATAAGCCAGGCGCAGTTCGCTCAGGCAGGCTTCGCGCAACAGGTTGGACTGGGCCTCATCGCGCCAGACTGCATTAAAGGGGGTGTCGAAAAAGAACTGCTCGGGCAGGACGGGGCGAATCATGTTTTTTCCGGCCCATTGCCGCGCATAGTGCTCGGGTAAAAACCCAATATATTGTCCGCTGAGTATCAGGGTGGCGATGCCTTCCATCTGATAGGCATGAGCCGTGGTTTTGAGCAGGCTCTGCAGTTCCAGCAAATGCACATCGGGTTTGTAGCCGGGGCTGACATAGTCGAAGCTAGCGAGCTTCTCAGGAAGCAGGCCGGCGTCTTCCTGATTAAACAGCGGGTGGCTTTGGGCGCAGTAAAGGCGTGATCTTTCAAGGTACAGCGGGTAGTAGCGTAGCCCGGGCAATTCCTGGTGGCAGGGGATGATACCCACATGCAGGCGGCCTTCGATCAGGGCGCGTTCAATCTCATTGGGTGAGGTCGTTTGGGTGACAATCCGTATCCCGGACCCCAGCTGTTTGAGGCTGGCAATCATTTGCGGCACAAGCGATTGAGGGTCTGTGATGGTGTTGTCGGTTAGCCCAAGGTGCAGTTCGCCAACCAGCTTGTTATGTACGGCATTGATATTACTGCGGAATTTCTCCAGATCGACTTGCAACTGCAATAGATGCTCGTACACCAGCCGCCCCTGGTCGGTTAGCGCGAAGCCGGAACGGCCACGGTAGCACAGGCGCATGTGCAGACGGGTTTCCAGGTCTCCCATATAGCGACTGATGGCGGAGCGGCTTATATTGAGCTCTACCTCGGCGGCGGAAAAACCACCGCATTCCACCACGGTTTTAAAAACACGCAGCAGGCGCAGATCCAGATCACTGATTAGTCCACTCAGGGCATTTGTGGTCGATTTCATAGTTGCAAGTTTTGTAATCTAAATATGAGTTATTCGTAATTTATTGAAACGTATGCTTTGCCCAATACTTTGTCAAACCGGGCCCGTCGCAGTGTGGGCCCGCAGAAACCCTGGCTGAAAACAAGAGGTCGCCCATGGCAGAGCAATACAATAGTTTTACACCCATCGACTCCAACACCACGCCGCGCTACGCCGGTATAGCAACCTTCATGCGACTGCCCTACGTCACCTTGGCCGATGCTGCCAGTGTGGATATTGGTCTGATTGGTGTGCCCTGGGACGGTGGTACGACAAACCGGGCCGGTGCCCGACACGGGCCCCGACAAATGCGGGATCTGTCGTCCCTGATGCGCAGGTTTCACCCTACTTTTGGCATTGACCCCTATGCGCTGGCCAACTGTGCTGATCTTGGGGATACGCCGGTCAACCCTATAGTGATTGAAGATACCCTGGAACGAGTCGAACGTTTTTATCGTCAGGTGGTGGAGCAGGGGATTGTGCCCCTGTCGGCTGGCGGCGATCACCTGGTCAGCCTGCCTATTCTGCGGGCTCTGGCAGCCCGTCATGGCCCCTTGGGCATGGTGCACTTTGATGCTCACACCGATACTTTCGATCGTTATTTTGGTGGTTGTAAATATACCCACGGCACTCCGTTTCGCCGCGCCGTTGAAGAAGGCCTGCTAGACCCAACGCGTATTGTGCAGATTGGTATTCGGGGCGGGCTGTACAGTGAAAATGATGATGCCTGGGGATTGGAGCAGGGAATTCGCGTAATCCGTATTGAGGAATATTTTGATCTCGGTGTTGAGGCGGTGATCCAGGAGATTCGCCGTGTTGTGGGCACAGAGAAAACCTATGTCAGCTTTGATGTCGATTGCCTCGACCCCGTCTATGCCCCGGGCACAGGTACGCCGGAAGTCGGCGGTATCAGTACACACGATGCCCAGCGCTTGCTGCGCAGCCTGCGCGGGCTCGATCTGGTGGGCGGGGATGTGGTTGAGGTGGCACCGCCGTTTGATCCCAGCGGAAACACTGCGCTGGTGGGCGTAACCCTGATGTGGGAAATCCTGTGCATGCTGGCGGAGCAGTCTTCAAGGCAGCGTGGCTAGCAGCCTGTCGGATTTACCACTGATCTACTGCGGAAAAGCCGATTCTCTCCAGTAAAGAGGGGTCATTTTCTGAGTTCTTTTTTGTTAAATAGAACCACTATTCGCCTCAAAAGAGCTCAAAAACTGCCGCAAACCGGTCTTTCCCTCGTTACGATCGGCCAAGTCCGACAGGCTGCTAGCAGTCAGGTTCCAGTGTAATAGCGTCATTTGCTAATAATTATAATAGGGGCGAAACATGGCAAACGAAGGTAATCATGGTTTGGGCGTTGGGGGCGATACTCAACGCCAGGCTGAGGGGTTCAATTATGGGCTCCTGTGCAAGTTTCTGGTGCCGTCACTCATAGGAGTACTGGCTTTCCTGTTTCCCATCGAAGTGGATGGGCAGATCACTATATTGATGGCGGTTCTGGCAACGGAGCTCAAGACCGCGCTGACGAACTATATGATCCTGCTGGTGGTGATCATTGTGGGTATTTCAGCGTTGCTGAGTACCTGGATCACGCTGTTGCGGCCAGCCTGGGTAAAACCGGAGTCGTTTATGGCGGAGCTGTTCAGGGTCAGCATGCCTTGGTTGCTGTTGCGCCTGGGCGGTTTGGTGACGACGCTGCTGATTTACTTCCAGGCCGGCCCGCAATGGATCTGGTCGAGCCGCACCGGGCAGGTGGTACTGAATGATCTGGCGACGGCCATAGTCACCATTTTCCTTTTTGCGGCCCTGTTACTGCCATTACTCACGGACTACGGCCTGATGGAGCTGGTGGGTACGCTGTTTCGCAATATATTTCGCAAGCTGTTCTGTATTCCCGGGCGCGCCTCCATTGATGCCACAGCATCCTGGCTTTCATCGGCGGCTGTGGGCGTGCTGATTACCTCGCAACAGTATGAGCGGGGCTATTATTCGGCCAGGGACGCGGCGGTCATTGCCACTAATTTTTCCATAGTGTCTGTGCCCTTCACCCTGGTGATCGCCGAGTTTGTGGGTCTGGGTCATCTGTTTATCGAGTATTACCTGACCGTGGTGGCGGCCGGTGTAGTGGCGGCGATGATAGTGCCGCGCCTACCGCCATTATCGCGCATGGGGCATGACTATTACCCGCCGGGCGGCAAGCAGCTGAATGAAGAAGTGCCGGCTGGCAGTACCCTGTTTGCCTGGGGCCTGAAACAGGCGATGAACAAGGCGCGCAATGCGCCAGGGCCTGGTGCCCTGGTGAAATCCGCGCTGCAGAACATTGCCGATATCTGGTTTGGGCTTATGCCGGCGCTGATGGCAATTGCCACCGCAGGGCTGGTGATCGCCGAGTTCACGCCGATCATGACCTGGCTGTCTTACCCGCTGATCCCGGTGCTGGAGTTGCTGCAGTTGCCTGAAGCAGACAAGGCCGCGCCGGCTTTGCTGCTGGGCTTCGCCGAGATGTTCCTGCCCGCCGTGGTGGCTGCAGGGATCGAGAGCGAGCTGACGCGCTTTGTGATTATTTCCGTGTCCATCACACAGCTGATCTATATGTCGGAGGTCGGGGTACTGATTCTTAAATCGCGGATTCCACTGGGGTTCTTTGATCTGGTAAAAATCTTTCTGGTAAGAACCGCGATTTCACTCCCCGTTATCGCGCTGATTGCCCATCTGGTCGTGTTTAGAGCCTAGCGTCAGGGGCGGCATTGGGGATTAGCTCCCGCTGTCGTCATCGCTCACCTCAACCGGCGCCTTAGCAGCGCCGGTTTTTTTGCTGCGGGCTTTGTGCGCTCAAACAAGGCCACCATCAACTATATAGGTCTGAGCGGTGATCATTTTGCTGTCATCGGCGGCTAGAAACAGCACCATGCGGGATACATCACCGGGCTCAAGTTTCTGATGCAGGCTCTGATTGGCCAGTACTTCCTGCTCCAGTTTGGCATCCCACCAGAGATCCTTCTGGCGCGGCGTGATGACCCAGCCCGGCAGTACCGTATTAACCCTGATGTTCGAGTGTCCCAGATCACGAGACAGGGTTCGCGTCAGGCCGATAGTGCCAGCCTTGGCGGTGGCGTAGGGGGATATGTTGGCGGAGCGGCGCATAAAGCTCGGCGAGCTGAAGTTGATGATTGAACCGCCGCCGTTGGCGGTCATGTCGTCGTGAACCGCCTGGCAGGCAAAAAACACATGGCGCAAATTCACTGCCTGCATCGCATCCCAGGCGGCAACGTCGATATCCTTGAAAGCGTACCGGGTATCCTGTGCGGCATTGTTGACCAGCACGCGGATGGGCCCCAGGGTTTCACTGGCCGTTGCTATCGCCTGTTGTAGTGCGGGTATGTCGGTCAGGTCGCAGGCGATAAACAGCGGGTCCCAGCTGCCGCTGCCGGCAAGCTGTGTACAGAGTTCATTCGCGGCCGCCTGATCGATATCGACAAAGCAGACCTTGGATCCCTGGGCGACAAAATGCTCCACCATGGAAGCCCCTATGCCTGTAGCACCGCCGGTGATAAAGACAGTCCGGTCTTTCAGGCTGGGATAGCGGCTGTATTCAGTGCTCATATCGGGTCTCCAGGTCGGTCTTGTCTATCGGGCTGCACGCCAGAAACGGTTGGGTGTGTGTGCTGCGCCAAGTTAATAAACGGCGGGAGCGTCGTTGCCCGCCGGATTAAAGTGTTTGAGGATCTGTTTGGAGCCCGACGCCAGCATGCGCACATCGGATCCGATGGTGACAAACTGGAATCCCTTGTCGATCATCTGTTGTGCATATTGGGGCGTACCGTTGTGGATGCCGGCGATAACGCCATGGGCCTTGGCGCGCGCCAGAATATGATCAATAGCATCCACGACGGTGGGCTCGACGGGATCAAATTGTGGCGCGTAGCCCAGGGCGCTGGACAGGTCCGCCGGGCCTATATAGACCGCATCCAGGCCCTCGACAGACAGAATATCGTCCAGGTTTTCCAGTGCTTCCAGGGTTTCGATCATCGCGAAGCGCACTATGGTGTCGTTGGCCTGTGCCGGGTAATCGGCACCGCCATAGAGAAAGGCCCTGATGGGTCCATAACTCCGCGTGCCCTGGGGCGGATAGCGGGTGGCACTGACCAGCAGTTCGGCATCCGCCCGGGTATTGATCATCGGGCAGATGACGGCATAGGCACCGGCATCGAGGGTTTTCATCAGGAAACCCGGGTCCAGCCAAGGTACACGCACAATGGGCACTGCCCGTGTGGTTGATATGGCCGTGAGCATCTGCAGGGCGCTCTGGTAGTCGATAAGCCCGTGCTGCATATCGATGGTCAGACTGTCCCAGCCCTGATGTGCCATAGTTTCGGCGGCGAAACTGCTGGGTAATGACAGCCAGCTGTTAATGACGCAGCCACCGGACTGCCAGATGGCTCTGAGTTGGTTTGCGCGCATGAAAGCTCTCCTGGTGGTGGGTTAGCCGCCACCGAATTTTGCGATGGGAACGCCGGGCACATCGACACGCAGGGCGAAAATGCCGCCCGCCTGCGGGTAATCTTTCAGCGCCTGTGGCTGCAGGCCGGTACTTAACGAGGTGAGATACAGGGTTTTCATGTCCGGCCCGCCGAAGCAGGGCATGGTCGGGGTCTGGCAGGGGACTGCAATCTGCCGATCAAGCCTGCCATCGGGGGACCAGCGATTCAGTACCCCGGCAAAGACACCGGCGCTCCAGTAATAACCCTCCATATCGGTCGCGCCGCCATCGGGCATGCCATGCATGGCGCTGTCGGTACGCACCAGTTGCCGCTTGTGGCTGAGGCTGCCATCCAGCGCGCTATAGTCCCATGCCCATATTGTGTTCGCGCGGGTGTCGGCGTGATAGAGGGTTTGGCCGTCGGGGCTCCAGGCCAGTCCATTGGAAACGATCAGTTCGTCCAGCACCTTGTGGCTGCTGCCATCGGGGTCCAGCCGATAGAGCGCGCCAAGAGGCCGGCTTTTTTGCTGCTCATCCATGGTGCCGACAAAGAAGCGCCCGTCCGGCGATACCTTGCCATCGTTGAAGCGGGTCTGGGTCTTGGGCTCTCCCGCTGGCACATTGATCAGACGCAGCCGCTGGCGTTCAAAGTCAAAGTGATAGAGCCCGGAGCGCAGTGCCACCACAGCGCCACCCTGCTCACAGAGGCCGAAGGAGCCCAGGGTTTCCGGCATCGGCCAGTGGCGGGACGCGCCACTGGCCGGTGTGAAACTGTGGATGGCGGGCGCCAGCAAGTCCGCCCAGAACAGGGTTTGCGACTGGGCACACCAGACCGGTGATTCCCCCAGTTGCGCTTTGGCATCCAGCACGCAGGTGATAGCGCTCATGGCTGATTCCTCAGTAGATGTCCGGCTCCGGCGTTGAGCCGGGGGCACCGTTCATAAAGTCGAAATCACAGCCCTGATCGGCCTGAGTGACATGGGCACGGTAAAGCGAGGCGTAGCCATGGGTATGGCGTGGGGTCGGCGCTTTCCAAGCGCTGCGCCGGCGCTCCAGCTCCGCAGGGGCCACCATTAAATCGAGGCGGCGCTCGCTCACATCGACTTCAATGATGTCGCCGGTCTGTACCAGTGCCAGGGGCCCACCCACCGCGGATTCAGGTGATACATGCAAAATGCAAGCGCCATAGCTGGTGCCGCTCATGCGTGAATCCGAGATACGCACCATGTCGCGCACGCCCTGTTCGAGCAGTTTTTTCGGTATCGGCAGCATGCCCCATTCGGGCAAGCCGGGCCCGCCGACAGGGCCGCCGTTTTGCATCACCAGTACGGTATCGGCGGTTACATCGAGGTCGTCGTCATCGATATGGGCCTTAAGCTCGGCGATGCTTTCAAACACCAGTGCTGGGCCGCTGTGTTTTAACAGCCGTGGGTCGGCTGCGGTCGGCTTGATGATGGCGCCGCCGGGGGCCAGGGTACCGCGCAGCACCGCAGTACCGCCGGCTTCCTGCACCGGGTTATCCAGCGAGCGAATAACTTCCGGGCGCCAGACTTCGGCATCCTTGATATTGTCTTTCAGGGTGCTGCCATTCACGGTAACGACGTTCAGGTGCAGGCGTGATTTCAGCTGTGCCATCAGCGCAGGCAGGCCGCCGGCATAGTAGAAATCCTCCATCAGATATTCGCCGGAGGGTTGGATGCATGCCAGCAGAGGAACACCGGCGGCGATGCGATCGAAGTGCTCCAGATCCAGCGGCACGCCGACACGCTTGGCCAGTGCAATCAGGTGGATTATGGCGTTGGTAGAGCCACCAATGGCCATGTCGACGGCAATGGCGTTATCGAATGCCTCGGCGGTCAGGATGTCGGTGGGCTTCAGGTCTTCCCATACCATCTCCACCGCCCGGGCACCGCTGGCGTAGCACATGCGGTTGTGGTTCGAATCGACGGCCGGAATACAGGAGGCCCCCGGCAGACACATGCCCAGCGCCTCGGCGATGGACATCAGGGTGGCGGCGGTCCCCATGGTCATGCAGGTGCCGGGCGAGCGGGCAATGCCGTCTTCAATGCCGGACCAGGTTTCATCGCTGACATTGCCGATGCGACGCTCATCCCAGTATTTCCAGACATCGGTGCCGCTGCCCAGCGCCTTGCCGCGCCAGTTGCCACGCAGCATGGGCCCGGCCGGGACATAGATTGTCGGGAGGTTCATCGAGGCAGCGCCCATCAGCACGCCCGGCGTTGTCTTGTCGCAGCCGCCCATGACCACGGCGCCGTCTATGGGATAGCTGCGCAGGGTTTCCTCGACCTCCATGGCAAGCAGGTTTCGATACATCATGGCGCTGGGCTTCATCAGCTGTTCGCCGAGCGAGAGCGCGGGTAGCTCGACGGGAAATCCGCCGGCCGCGGTGATGCCGCGCTTGATGTCCTTGATGCGCTCGGGGAAATGCGAATGGCAGGTATTGAGGTCGTTCCAGGTATTGACGATGCCGATGATCGGGCGCCCGACAAATTCCTCGCTCCAGTAGCCCATCTGTTTGGCGCGTGAACGGTGGCCAAAGGAACGCAGGTCGTCAGGACCAAACCAGCGGTTACTGCGCAGATCTTCCGGCTTTTTTTTATGTGTATTAGTCATGGCTTTACCTTGTTAATCGCCTTGTTCATCGGTGATCTGGCAGCGGCATGCGGGCCTGAAGGTCCGGGCCGCAGGGCTCCCAGCTTCCGTCATTCTCGCTGGAGCGCAGGGCCGCCTGTACAAAACGCACGCCGCTGGCGCCGTCCTGCTCATTGGGGTACCAGAGCGACAGCGGCTCAGGCGCGCTGGCTGTCTCGGTGGCGACTATGGCTTCGGCGAGGTCGGAGTACAGATTGGCAAAGGCTTCGCGATAGCCCTCCGGATGACCGATGGCTATGCGCGTGACGCGATTCGCCGCCTCGCTCAGGCCCGGCCCACCCTTGGTATAGGTGGTCGCGGGTGCATTCAGGCGCCGATAGAGCAGCTCATTGGGCTGTTCCTGATGCCATTCGAGCCCACCCTTGCTGCCGAAAATGCGCAGGTAAAGACCGTGGGTGGCACCGGCCGCCGCCTGTGTTATCCACAGCATGCCGCGGGCACCATTGGCATAGCGCAGCTGAATGCCGGCGTAGTCATGGGCTTCGCGCCCAGGTACAACCGTGGTTACATCCGCATTGATCTGTGCCGGCTCCATGCCGCTGACATAGGACGCCAGGTGGTAGGAGTGGGTCGCAATGTCGCCCAGGATGAGGGAGGGGCCGGCTACGGCCGGGTCCATGTGCCAGTTCTGCCCCCGCTGTTCGGATGCGGTCAGCTCGGCGAGGTGCCCCTGCACATATTCACACTGAATCATGCGGATCTCGCCCAGTTCACCGGCCTCAATCATGGCGCGGGCCTGCCGCACCATGGGGTAACCCGTATAGCCGTAAGCGACGCAGAACTGGCGATCCGAGGCTTGAACCCGTTTGACCAGATCCTGGGCTTCGTCCAGATCGTTGGTCAGGGGTTTTTCACACATGACGTGAAAACCGGCTTCCAGTGCCTGGCAGGCAAGTGTGTAGTGGCTGTTGTTCGGTGTCATGATGGCGACAAGGTCCATGCCGTCGGCGCGATCCGCTTCTGCCGCGAACATTTGCTCAGCGCTGCTGTAGGCGCGAGCAATGCCCAGCTCCTTGGCCGCAGACAGCGAACGCTCAGGGTCGGATGACAGCACCCCTGCGACCACTTCATACATTTCCTCAAGCACGGCTGCGCCGCGATGTACGTTGCCGATAAAGGAGCCCGGGCCGCCGCCAATAACACCCAGGCGCAGGCGGCGTCCGAGTTTCTTCATGACTGGGTTGCTGGTCATCTAGGTTTCTCCTGTGGCGTTTGAGGCCGCGGCGCTCAAACGAATAGCGGGACAGCGCGGCTGGGTTTTGCCCCGTTGCGCGACCCCGTCTGTCCGGGTTCGCACGGCGGTGGCTGGCGAGGCGCGGCTGGCGTTACAGTTTGACGATTTGTCCTGTTTCCAGGGACTGCTGGGCCGCATTGGCCATGAGCAGCGCAAGCCTGCCATCCTGAAACGACGGCGATACCGGCTTGCCTTCAGTCACGGCGGCGATAAAGGCATCGAGCTGCAGTCTGTAGGAGTCGTGGTAGCGGGTGATAAAGAAGTCCTGCAGTGGCTCACGGGCAGAGGTGGCGGTTGCCGTATGGCGTGTGACCGAGGTGGGGGTCTGGTTGTTGGACAGAATCATGCCCGCCGAGCCAAAGGCCTCGATACGCTGGTCATAGCCATAGACCGCGCGGCGCGAGCAGTTGATGTGGCACAGTGCGCCTGAGGCAAACTGGATGATGGCCATGGCTGTATCAACATCGCCGAAACGGCTCAGCTCCCTGTCGACCAGGACTCCGCCCATGACACTGATCGACACAGGCGTATCGTTCATGATGTAACGCGCCATGTCGAAGTCATGGATCATCATGTCGCGGAACAGGCCGCCCGAATGTTTGAGGTATTCCGCCGGCGGCAGCCCAGGGTCCCGGCTGGTGATGATCAGACTTTCAAGCTGGCCCATCTCACCGCTTTGAACCGCGCGTTCCACAGCTTTGTGGCTGGGGTCGAAACGACGGTTAAAGCCCATCTGAATTGGCACATCACAGTCTTGTATTTCGTCCAGGCAGCGATCGACTTTGGTGATATCCAGATCGATCGGCTTTTCGCACAGAATGGCTTTGCCGGACTTGGCAGCGCGAATGATGAGGTCAACGTGGGTGTCTGTGGGCGTGGCTATCAGGATGGCCTGGACCTTGGGGTCAGCCAGGGCCTGTTCAACGGTTTCAATAGCGGTTGCGCCGTATTGGGAGGCAACGTCCTGGGCGACCGCAGTGTTGACATCAAATACATAGGCCAGGCTGGCGTGCGGATGGGCGGCAATGTTGGTGGCGTGCATTCTGCCAATGCGCCCTGCACCGAATAAGGCAATATTAAGCATCTGGGAAACTCCATCCTTTGTTGTTATAAGTCGACCATTGTGATGAATCGATCGTGTTGGGTGAGCTGGGCAGCGCTGCCTGTCGTGCGGGTTAGGCGCAAGCGCCTGCCGGGTCGAGTCGCGATACCTCAATGAGCCTGCTGCTATTAAATGAAAACATTTTCACAAATGCAACAGTAATTGTCCGTTTTGTGGGTGATTATTTGTTTTCTGCGCTATTTTTGTGAAAACGTTTTCTGTTTTGGGGTTGGGCGCAGCAATTCAGTACGGGGTCTGAGTGAGCGGGGAGGAGCGGTCAAAGTGCGTGCGGGGGGATGAGTAGCGGTTGATGGGCGGTGGCACAGGCGCCCGATGAGCAAGGTCGGCCGAACGGTGACGCAGCGCTCGACGCAGGCGCGTCGGCGCTATTCGGCCTGGGTGGAGATAGCCCGGGTCGAGCCCCGTGTTACCAGGGTGCAGGGCAGGGTGAAGTTTTGCGGCTCGAGGGAGGCATCCTTGATCTGTGCGAACAGCGCGGTGACGGCGGTGTTAACCATGTCGGTGAATGGCTGGCGAATCGTGGTCAGATCGTAAGCCCGGCTGGCGGCAAGGCGAATATCATCGACGCCGATAACGCCAACATCTTCAGGTACTTTGAGCCCGAACTCGTAACGGATGGCATCCATGCCGCCACAGGCCATGATGTCATCAAGGTAAAAGATCGAGTCGGGCTTGTCGGGGGAGGCGAACAGTTTGCAGGTCGCTTCGTAGCCGGAATCGTAGCTGTGCCGGTTACCCTCGGTCGTCGTCCATTCCGTACAGCCGCGCTCAATGAGCCGGGTAATGAATCCTCGCTGCCGGTCGGTAGTGGTCGAGACGCTGGTGGTGGCGCCGACAAACGCCGGCCTTGTATAGCCCGCATCAAGCAGCATGTCCGCCGCCATGCGCCCGCCCGCCACGTTGTCGCAGGACACTATGGTTGCCGGTGCATTGCGGGAGTGATGACCGAAGATAACCACGGGTGTGTTTCTGCGCTGGCAGGCGCTGATCAGCTCATCCGGCAGGGAGGATGAGGTCACGATCAGCCCATCGACGTGGTATTCCATGATCAGCTCGACCGCCTCGGTGACGCTTTTTTGCGGTCCGACGTTGATCAGCAGGCTGTGGCAGTTGTGTGCCTGAATGGCGGAGGTCAAATCGCTGAGGATGGACAGGTAAGCGGGGTTTTCGAAGTCCGTCATCAGGATGCCAATGAGGCTGGAATTCGATTTTAGCCCGCGGGCCAGGCGGTTCGGTTTGTAGCCCAGCTTTTCCGCCGCAGCGAAGACCTTGGCCCGGGTTTTGGGCGCGCAGCTGCCTGTGGGGTTGAAAGCTCTGGATACCGCGGATATTGAAACCTGTGCTTCAGCCGCGACCTCGGTGATGGTGATGTTGTCCGGATGTGGGCTGAGCTTTTGTGATGGCTTGATTGGGCTGCTCAAAAAAATTTCCTGAAGAGTCTGGGCTGTGCAGCTGCTCCAGTGCTGATGCTCGCATTGAAGCCACATTCTGAGTTTGCTGGTTTACTATACTGGCGCGGGCGCCAAATTGGTATACAGCGCGCAGGGGCATAATGGGCACAATGTCCCTGCGCGTATTTTATGTCAACACCAGGCTGCGTGGTCTTTGCCGCAGCGGTGCATGTCGACCACCACGACCACGACAATGGATGATGAGGAACCCCTTGTCATGGCCTGGGCCTATGGCGTACGTCGTCAGGTTTTCTTGCTGCGCTTGATCTGGCGGTGCATGTCCGCGGCGGCGACCACAACGATGGATGATGTCACCCCTTGTCATGGCGTGGGCCTGTGGCGTGCGTCGTCAGGTTTTCTTGCTGCGCTTGTTCTGGCGGTGCATGTCGACCACCACGGCCACAACAATAATGGCTCCCTTGATAATGTCCTGGTAGTAGGCATCCACGCGCAGGAAGGTGAAGCCCGACAGCATCACGCCGAGGATCAGGGCGCCGATCACGGTGCCGGTGATGCGTCCGCGACCACCGGACAGCGATACGCCACCGATAACCGCAGCGGCGATGGCATCCAGTTCATACATCAGGCCCATACCCGCCTGGGCAGTCTTGATGCGTGCAATGGCGACCATGGCGGCAAGACCGGCCAGCAGACCTGCAATCATGTAGACCTTGATCAGGTGCGACTCGATGTTGATACCCGAAACGCGGGCAGCCTGGGGGTTGGCGCCGATGGCGTAAGTGAACTTACCGAAGCGGGTGTAGCGCATAACGATATGGAACACGGCGGCGACGACCAGGAAGATGACCACCGGTGCCCAGCGGCCCATGCCGTTACCCAGCATGGCAAAGCTTTCGGTGAAACCGGATACCGGGCTGCCGTCTGTGTACCAGCGGGCGATACCGCGGGCCGATACCATCATGCCCAGGGTGGCGATAAAGGGCGGAATCCTGGTCTTGGTGATGAGCCAGCCGTTGATGAAACCAGCGGCGGCACCCACGGCCAGGCCCACGGTCAGCGGGACGAACCAGGGCAGGTCCACCAGCGCCGGATGGATGATTTTCGGCCAGTTGGCGTCCTGGGCGAAGGTGGCTGCGACCATGGCGCTCATGGCCACCACGGAGCCGGAGGACAGGTCGATGCCGCCGGTGATGATGACCTGGGTCACGCCGACGGCGATGATGCCGATCACGGAGACCTGCAGGATGATGATCTGCAGGCGGCTCATGTTACCGAGGAAGCTCTGGCCGACGAGAAACCAGCCAAGGACTTCAAAGAAGGCGGCGATACCTAACAGGACCAATAGAATGCTGAACTCCTGGGGCAGGCGCCTTTTGGAGGGCGCCTCCAGCGTGGCATTAGGCGTTGTTGCAGTGTGGGTAGTCATAATCGACCTCTTATTTTCCTGATGCGGTTCATTATTATTGGGCAGCCAAATCCATGACGGCGACCTGGTCGGCATCTGTGCGATCCAGAATGCCTGTACAGCGCCCTTCGTGCATGACCAGAACGCGGTCACTCATGCCCAGTACTTCGGGCATCTCGGAAGAAATCATGATCACCGCGACCCCGTTATGGGCCAATTGCGTGATCAGGCTGTGAATCTCGGCCTTGGCACCGACGTCGATGCCGCGGGTGGGTTCGTCGAGGATCAGAATCTTGGGGTTGGTCAGCAGCCAGCGACCGATCAGTACTTTCTGCTGGTTACCGCCGGACAGGTTTTCGATGCACTCATGCATGTTCGGCGTTTTTATGCGCAACTTCTGGCTTATTTCCCGGCAGACCTTTTCGAGTTTGGCCTCCTGCACGAAACCATACTTCACGAAGTCATCGTGGATGACGGCCATCTGGGCGTTTTCCTGAATATCCAGCGGCAGGAAGCAGCCGGTCTCCTTGCGGTCCTCGGTGAGGAACGCCATGCCCAGCTTGATGGCATCATGGGAGGTCTGGATCGATACCTCCTTGCCATTGATCTCGATGGTGCCGGAGGTGGCGGGTGTCACCCCGAACAGGGTTTCGGCCACGTTGGAGCGGCCCGAGCCGACCAGGCCGGCAAGGCCCAGGATTTCACCGGCGCGCACGTCGAAGGAGACGTCGTGGAACACGCCCTCGAGGGTCAGGTTCTTCACCGACAGCACCACGTCGCCCAGTTCCACTTCTTCCTTGGGGAACATCTGGGTGATTTCACGGCCGACCATCATTTGAATGATGTCGTCGCGGGTCACCTCGGAAGACGGGTGAGTGGCGATGTAATGGCCGTCGCGGAACACCGAGAACTCGTCGGCGATCTCAAACAGTTCGTTCATCTTGTGGGTGATATAGACGATACCGATGCCCCGCTCACGCAGGCCGCGAATGATCTCGAACAGGTGTGCCACTTCCTTCTCGGTAATGGCCGAGGTGGGTTCGTCCATGATCAGGACATCGGAGTTGAAGGACACCGCCTTGGCGATCTCCACCATCTGGCGGTTGGCCACCGAGAGTTCGCTCACCTCGGCGTCTGGGTCTAGCTGGATATTCAGACGTTCAAACAGTTCAGTGGTCATTCGGTGCATCTTGGCGTGATCCACCAGTCCGAAGGCATTGAGCGGCTCGCGGCGAATCCAGATGTTTTCTGCCACCGTCATGGAATTCATCAGCAACAGCTCCTGGTGAATCATGGCGATGCCGGCTTCCTGGGCCGCCAGCGGGGTGGCCAGGTGCACGGCTTCACCGCGCAGCCGGATTTCACCGGCGTCGGGGTGGTAGATGCCGGCAATGATTTTCATCAGGGTTGATTTGCCGGCACCGTTTTCACCCATCAGCGCATGTACGGTGCCCGGGCGTACGCGCAGCGAGACGTTATCCAGCGCGACTACACCTGGGAATTCCTTGCGCGCGTTGACGACTTCAAGCACGTATTCGTAAGGCTTTGCCTGGGCTATTGCCCCCTTTGATGGAGCCTCTTCCAGCTGTGATGCGTTAACCATAACGCAGCCCCTCCTGTTTAATTGAGCGTGAGGGGGCTGTTGCTTCCGGCGGCAGAACCTGGCCGCCGGCATCAACAGTCCCTGCGGATAGTGGGCTCTGTTAGCGCATGTACTTTTCAAAGTTGGCGGGGGTCACCAGCTCGAAAGGAACCCATACTTTCTGCTCAATTTTCTTGCCGGCGACCAGCTGGATGGCGGCATCCACAGCGCCTTTGCCCTGTCCGGCAGCATCCTGGAATACCGTTACGTCCATTTCGCCTGCCCTGATGGCGGCCAGTGCGTCGGGGGTGGCGTCAATGCCGGCAATCACGACGGAGTCCATGGCGCGGCCTGTGGCCTTGAGTGCCTGAACGGCGCCGATGGCCATTTCATCGTTGTTGGCAATCACGGCGTCAAACTCGATACCGGCCGAGATCCAGTTGGTCATCAGGTCGCTGCCTTCGGTGCGGGACCATTTGGCGGTCTGCTCGGCGACCACTTCCAGGCCTGCGCATTCCGGTGTGGCGATCACATCGTGAATGTCCTTGGTGCGCTGAATGGCGGCCTGGTTGGACAGCTCGCCCATCATGACCACGACTTTGCCCTTGCCACCCAGCAAGCGGCAGACTTCCTTGGTTTGCAGAGTGCCGGAGTCTACTTCGTTGGAGGCCACGAAGGCCTGGTTTTCGGGCAGCGAGTCAACGTTGATTGGCTGGCGGTTCACATACACCAGGGGAATGCCGGCGGCGGCGGCGTCATCGCTCATGGAAATGGTGGCGTCGGTGTCCACTGGGTTGACGATGATGGCATCGACACCCGAGGCGATGAAGTTCTGAATTTGATTGAGCTGGTTGCCCACTTCGGCTTTGGCATCTTCAACCTGAAGCTCTACGTTGATGTCGTCAGCGTAGCTTTGCATGCCGGTGCGCAGTGCGGTGAGGAAGTTGTCATCAAATACCGAAATGGCAACGCCGATTTTGAGTTGCTCAGCAGCCATTGCCATTGAGGAGGTGCCGATCAGGGTGGCCAAAAGGGTGTGCTTCATTATTTTTTTTGCGTTGATCATGACTTTCTCCGGGGTTCCGTCCGGCTGGACGGTTTTGTTTTTATTTATTGACCTTGTAGGGCGGTGATCGCCCTGGTCTTACTTTAATTTTCTGGTTTTACGCTTTGGGGGCGAACGGACCGTCCGTTCGCCAAGGCTGGTGTAAAGAGTGCTGTCAGACGGCACTCCTGGTCCTGATGCTTAGCCGCGCAGGACTGCATCCTGAATAAAGGACAGGCTTTGGCGTGCATTTTCCAGCGAGCTGTTGTCCAGCGCAGCAGGATCCACGTCCTGTTCTACGGTCACCCAGCCATCGAAGGCGAGGTCGAGCAGTGTCTGGCGCAGTTGCTGGAAGTCGACAGACCCCTGGCCGAGGGGGCAAAAAACGCCCTGACCAATGGCCTTGTAAAAGTCAGTTCCCTGGGCCACGACCTGTTCCAGAACCTTGCCGTTGATGTCCTTGAAGTGCAGGTACTTGACGCGATCGGCGTAGGCACGGATCAGTTCCGAGGGATTGATACCGGCGTATGTGCAGTGGCCTGAATCGATGCACAGCTTGACGATGCTCTCGTCCAGGTCATTCATGGCGCGATCGATTTCGTCGCGGTATTCGATGTAGGTGCCTGCGTGCGGGTGCAGTACGGGAATGATGCCGTACTCGTTCAGGCAGATGCGCGAGAGCTCATTGATGGTTTGCATCATGCCTTTCCACTGTTCTGGCGGCAGGCGGTCTGCTGTCAGAATCTGACCAGCCTGGTCCGTACGCGGTGAAGAGACGTGGTCGATAACAACCATGTACTTGGCGTTCTGGGGTTGCAGGACCTTGCAGGTGGCATGGGTGTAATCAAGGATTTCCTGTCGACGGGAGGGGTCGTGCAGGTGCTTGAATATGGTGCCGGCGATGAGCTGCAGGTCGCGCTGAGCCAGTTCCGCCCTGAGCTGCTGCACATCGGTAGGGAAGTAGTTCAGCGGTCCTAGCTCAGTCGCTTTATAGCCGGCCTGGGCAATCTCGTCGAGCACCAGGCTCCACTTCGGATTGCTCGGATTGTCAGCGAACTCGATACCCCAGGAGCAGGGGGCGTTAGACAGGCGAAGCTGCATGATTATTATTCCTGTGAGCGGGTTGGTCGTCGGGTCTGCAATCTTTATATGAAAACGTTATCATATTTGCAACCATTAAAATCCATTTTCAGGCGTTAAACGCCAAATATTTTGCTTATTTCGGGTTTTCTTCTGAAATTTAGTAAAAACGTTTGCAAAATTTTTTTAGCTCATTGATAGTTCGATCCAAGAGGGACGGGTTCTGGCGACTGTCGTCTGCAGTACCTAGTCACGGGTGCATATCGTAATAATAAAAGGTAAGCCTCTATGGAAACCGTACGTTTGACCTTGGCCGAAGCGCTTGCGCGCTATCTGTCGGCGCAGAAAATTGAAGTACAGGGAGAGCGGGTTCCGCTGTTCGGCTGTTCATTTGCCATCTTTGGTCACGGCAATGTGACCTGCCTTGGGCAGCAGCTGAAAAACATTGAGGATACGATTCCCACCTGGCGCGGCCAGAACGAGCAGTCTATGGCAACAGCGGCGATTGCGTATGCCAAGGCGAACAAGCGCCAGCGCATTGGTATTGCCTCTGCTTCCATCGGCCCGGGGGCGACCAATATGCTGACGGCTGCCGGCATTGCGCATACCAACCGTTTGCCGCTGCTCATGTTTGCAGGTGATGCCCATGTCAGCCGCTTGCCGGATCCGGTGCTGCAGCAGACGGAACATTTTCATGACCCGGCGCTGACCGTCAATGACGCCTTTAAGGCCGTTACGCGTTATTGGGATCGGGTGGTGCACCCGGCGCAACTGCTGCAAACATTGCCCCAGGCGATCGAAACCATGTTGGATCCCGCCACCTGTGGCCCGGTTTTCATTAGCCTGCCGCAAGATGTTCAGGGGCTGGCCTATGACTATCCCGAAGCGTTCTTCGCTGAGCGCGTACACCGTATCCGCCGGCCTGAAGCTGAGCAGACGGAGCTTGAAGCTGCGGCTGAAATTCTGAAGTCGGCACGCCGGCCACTGATTATCAGTGGTGGTGGAGTGCATTACTCCGATGCCTGTGACGCGCTGTTGCAGCTGGCCGAAGCGCACAATATTCCCGTAGTGGAAACCATTGCCGGGCGCGCAACGCTGCTGCAAAGCCATCGCCTTAATGGCGGCCCTATCGGTGTAACGGGGTCCAATTCAGCCAACTATCTGGCCGGCCATGCCGACGTGGTACTAGCGATCGGTACGCGCTTGCAGGACTTTACCACCGGCTCCTGGTCCGTTTTTCGTGACCCGAATCTGAAGATTGTTTCGCTCAATGTTGCCCGGTTTGACGCCACCAAGCATTTTGCACTGCCGCTGATTGCGGATGCCAGGAGCGGGATGGCCCGACTGAATAGCCTGTTGGGCGACTACCGTGCAGATGATGCTTGGGCGCAAAGTGCGTTTGACGAGGCGGAAAAGTGGAAGGCACTGTGCGCGCAGCGGGCTGAGGTCATACCCGGAACGGATGCCTCCTATGCCCAGGTTATTGCGGCGGTAAACCGCCTGCAGGAACCCGGCGATACCGTGCTCGCAGCGGCGGGTGGATTGCCGGCAGAGCTCAACATGAACTGGCAGTCTCGGCAGCTGGGCAAGTTCGATATCGAGTTTGGCTTCTCCTGCATGGGGTACGAAATCGCGGGTGGCTGGGGTGCCAAGATGGCAAACCCGGATTCGGAGGTCGTCGTGCTGGTCGGGGACGGCTCCTACATGATGATGAACTCGGATATCTACAGTTCTGTGTTGAGCGGCCACAAGCTGATCGTCGTGGTATGCGACAACGGGGGCTATGCGGTTATCAACAAGCTGCAGAACAATACTGGCAATGAGTCCTTCAATAATCTGCTGAAGGATTGCCGTCGCACCGTGCCGGACCTCGCCCGCGTCGATTTTGTCATGCATGCGCAGGCGCAGGGTGCCCGCAGTGAAAAAGTCGCCAGCCTGGCTGACTTCGATGCGGCCTATGCACGGGCGAAAGCATCGGATCGGACCTACGTGCTCGTGCTCGACATTGACTCAACCAAGTGGTCCTCCTGTGACTGCTGGTGGGATGTCGGTTTGCCTGAAGTGACACGCAATGAGCGCACCGCTAAGGCTGTCAGTGATTTTGGGTTGGGTCGTAAATATCAGCGACAAGGCATATAAGAGAGGGCTCTGAGTCATGTTTAACGAAGAAAAACGTTTTTCCCAGCCCATTCGCTGGGCCATGGTCGGCGGCGGGCGCGGTAGTGAGATTGGTTATGCGCACCGTGCTGCGGCACAGCGCGATAACCTGTACAAACTGACGGCAGGTGCCTTTGATCTCGACCCGCAGCGCTGCGAGGACTTCGGTACGAGCCTGGGCATAGATCCGCAGCGTTGCTACGCGGATTACACCCAGATGTTCGCCGCTGAGGCGCAGCGTGAAGACGGTATTCAGGCCGTTTCCATCGCGACCCCCAATTGCAGTCACTATGTCATCAGTCGGGCGGCGCTCGAGGCGGGATTGCACGTTATCTGCGAGAAGCCGGTGACCTTCAGCGTAGCTGAGGCGGAAGACCTGAAGCAGTGTGCGCAGGCGCGTAATCTGGTCTTTGGTGTCATGTATGGCTATTCCGGCTTTCAGATGATTCATCAGGCGCGTGAAATGGTGCGTAGCGGCGAGATTGGCGCAGTGCGTGTGGTGAACATGCAGTTTGCCCATGGCTTTCACAACCTGGCCGTCGAAGAGACTAGCCCTGGTGCCCGCTGGCGAATGAATCCGGAAGTTTCCGGCCCGACCTACGTCCTGGGTGATTTGGGTACGCATATTTTCTATGCGGCGCAGTTGATTACAGGTCTGGCGGTAGAGCGCCTGTGCTGTCATCGCCAGAGCTTTGTTCCGACTCGGGCGCCGCTTGAAGATAATGCGCATGTCATGATGCAGTTTGAAGGTGGGGCCGTAGGAACGCTGTGGGCCAGCTCCATTAATGCAGGCTCCATGCATCAGCAGAAAATCCGTATTGTCGGCGAGAAAGCGAGTCTGGAGTGGTGGGACGAGCAGCCCAATCAGCTGCGTTATGAAGTGCAGGGCGAGCCTGTGCGGGTACTGGAGCGGGGCATGGGATACCTGCACAACGATTCGAATGCGGTTAGCTGCAATCGTATCGGAGGCGGTCATGCTGAGGGGTTCTTTGAGTCCTGGGCTAACCTCTATCACCGTTTCGGTACGGCTATGGACGCCGCCAGTCGCGGTGAAGCACAGCCCGATCTCTGGTATCCGGATATTGATGCCGGTATCGATGGCGTCCGCTTGCTGGAATGCTGTGTAGAGTCGGCCGATAACCAGTCCGGTTGGGTCAAATTCTAAGCGACAACCTTTGGTGAAAACCAACCCGGGGCCAGGTTTTTGGTCCTGGGCTTCTTGTGAGATATCGAGTCTGTAATCTCCCCTTCTTTATTCGAGCTCAACAGCACTAGTCCGTCAGTGACTCTTCCTTTGTATGTTCCCGGTGACCTTCGATGATGGCCCGTACTGCCTGGGCTTGAGTCTCGGTAGCGCCGGCGATCAGGCCTTCCTCAATCAGGCTGTTGATGCGTTCTTTGTGCAGTGCGAACAGGTCGTGCAGCGAGCGGGTGATATCCAGCCGCTGCTCGGGATAGAGTTCGACCAGCAGTTGCATCAGGTGTCCCGACTGCTTGGGCAGGGTCAGGACCATCTGGGTGGCGACATCGCTGGGCTGCAGATCGGCATTATCCAGCGCGACGCGTATGAGTTCGGCCGGGTCCCGGGGGTGCTGGCGCAGTGCCACCAGCAGCAGTTTGAGCGCTGGCTCTTCAATCTGGGCCAGGCTGTAGTCGATACCGGGGTCGAGTTTGGACGACCCGAGGGATGTGGGCTGGGTGGTGACACGGTAGGGCGCGCTGGCGCTCAGGCGCTCGGTACGGATGAAGAGCTTTCGCACCAGCAGGAAGACAATCACCGCCGCATGGACAGCGATCAGGTAATAGTAGAGCCAGATACTCTCAAAGGCGCTCATGAGGAAGCCCGCGACGACGGGGCCTATGACACCCCCGACACCCAGCAGAATCTGCAGCGTGCTGGTGGCCGGCATGGCGTCTTTGAGGTCGATGTGATCGAACACCTGGGTGACTGCGAGCGGGAACAGCGCCACGCCGGAGCCGCCCGATACCAGGAACACCAGTACCAGCAGCCCGGTGGGCAGGCCGACAAAATAATCGAACACAATCAGCAGGTTGCTGATGATCCCCAGGGCCATCAGTCCGGACGCCACGGAGCGTTTGTCATAGCGGTCGGCGAGCCAGCCGGTAGGGTACTGGGTTAGCAGGCCGCCGAGCTGATAGGAGCCCAGAATCAGTGACAGCCAGACGCCGGTGAAGCCACGCTCATAGGCATAGAGCGAGATCAGCGACACGCTGGCGGCACTGATGAGACCGGCACAGAAGCTCGACAGGGTGCCGGACGGGGAATAGGCCCAGAGTGCCTTGAACGACATGGCGCGGGCGCGTTCGGTGGCTTCGGGCACCGGGATGCGGCTCATGGACATGATGATCAGTGAAATGCACAGGAAAATGCTGATGACACCGAACAGGCGCGGGTCGCTGTCGACCGAGAGATTCAGCAGAAAGGGAGCGCTGCCAAAACCCAGCGCGATACAGATCTGATAGATGCTGAAAATCTTGCCGCGGTTGGTGCTGTCGCTCAGCACGTTGAGCCAGCTTTCCAGCGTAATGAAGCCGGTTACAAAGCTGAAGCCGGCCAGCAGGCGCAACAGCCCGGTGAGCCAGATATTGGTCAGGTAGCTGTGGGCCACTGCGATGATGGCCAGGGTCGCGGCCATGCTGGCAAAGGCGCGAATATGCCCGACCCGGTGTACCGCCCTGGAGGCGAACAGGCCTGCCAGCACGGCACCGGCCGCATACATACTCATTGCGATACCGATTTCCGACGTGGCGATGCCCTGGTCGTTCATGCGAATGGGCAGCAGCACAAAGAACAGGTTGAGGCTGGCGGCGTAGGCGGTGATGGCGAACAGAATAGGGCTGATACGGTACAAGAGCTTTTGCTGCATGGGACAAATCCTTTTCGAAACTGAACACCCGCCAGACAGCTTTTCACAATACGCGAGAAGGCGCGGCGGGCGTAGCCCTGGTGGATCTTATCTCAGCTTAAATACCGCGGATTCATTCAGGCCTCCAGGTTTGTGCAGCGCAGGATTTCGTGGCAGGCGCCCATGGTGTGGTAGTCGCATTTACCGCCGGGCGGGCTCTTGATGTCGTCATAGCGCTGATTGTCGGCATTGAGCAGCCGGTACCAGGCGCCGTGGCGGTGATCGATCATGTGCTGCCAGCTGTAGTCCCACAGGCGCTGGTACCAGTGCCAGTATTGGTCGTCGCCGGTGCGTTCGGCCAGCAGGGCGGCGGCGGCCATGGATTCGGCCTGCACCCAGAAATACTTGTCGTCATCACAGATGCGGCCATCGGGCGCGAAACCGTAAAAAAGTCCGCCATTTTCATGATCCCAGGCTTTTTCCACGGCGCTGTCGAACAGTCGTCGCGCCGTCGGCACCAACCACTCGTCGGTGTGATAACGGGCAATCATTAACAGCAGTTTGGTCCACTCGGTGAGGTGACCCGGCTGAAAACCCCAGGGACGATAGAGGTTTTTGGGGTCGGACTGGTTGTAGTCCCAGTCTATCTGCCAGTTGGCATCGTAGTGCTCCCAGATCAGGCCATTGGCCTGGGCACCCTGGCGCAGACAGATATTGTGGGCCAGGGTCATGGCGCGTTCGAGGTACTTCGTATCCTGTGTCGCTTCATACGCCGCGATCATGGCTTCGCAGCTGTGCATGTTGGCATTCTGTCCGCGGTAAGGCGCCACGGTGTGCCAGTCGGCACTGATCTCGTCACGATAAAGACAGTGTTCGGCGTCCCAGAAATGCTGCTCCATCAGCGCGTAGGTCTCCTCTATCCAGGGCGCTGCCTCCTCGATGCCGGCCTTCAGGGCGCTGGCGTAGGCCAGCAGCACGAAGGCAAGCCCGTAGCAGTGGTTGGTGTCATCGGTTGTCGATTCGCCATTAAGCGCCCAGCGGTAACCGCCGGTGTTCGGGTTGAAGTGTTTCTCGCGCAGGAATTTGAGGCCATGGTGCACCGCATCCAGGTAGGCAGGCTCGCCAAACTCGATGGCGGCCATGGCGTAGTTGAAGATCATGCGGGTGCTGCTGACCAGGTGTCGGCTCTGGGTATCGTAGATGCTGCCGTCATCGCGAAATGCCTGGAAATAGCCGCCGAGGTCTGTGTCGATACAGCGGGGGTGATAAAAGCTCAGGATCTCGCGGATATGCGTTTGCAGAAAGCGGCGGGAGCGAAAGCCGCGCTCAGGCGATGGCGGCGTATGAAAAGGGGGTTTGTGCATGGCGGCCTCTTGTCAGGCGGGTTCGTGTGAGTGCCTCGGAGTATAGATGGAATGGGCCCTTATGCTGGCGGGGTGCGGGGCTGGGTATTGAGGAGGACTGGTGATTCTAGGCCGCCAGTCTCTGCCTGGCGATGTGCGGCGTCGGCAGACACCAGTGCTGCCGGCAAGGTGCTGAGGTGTTTGAGCATGCCGTCCGCAGGAGCGCTATCGTGGGCTTTTTTACCTCTGGCCGACAGACCAAAAAAAAGAGCGCCTTTCGGCGCTCTTTTTATAATGAGCTTTTTATAGCAAGGGCAATTTACTTCTTGTTGCGCTTGCGCTCGTTTTCTTTCAGCAGCTTCTTGCGAATGCGCAGGCCTTTAGGCGTCACTTCCACCAGCTCGTCGTCTTCGATGAAGTCCAGCGCCTGCTCCAGAGTGAAGCGGATTGCCGGCGTCAGCTGGATGTTCTCGTCGGTACCGGAGGCACGCACGTTGGTCAGCTGCTTGCCTTTGGTCGGGTTGACCGCCAGGTCGTTACTGCGACTGTGGATACCCAGGATCATGCCTTCGTAGACTTCGATGTTGGGTTCTACGCACAGACGGCCGCGTTCCTGCAGGTTCCACAGGGCATAGCCCAGGGCCTTGCCGGTCACCATGGAAACCAGTACGCCGTTCATGCGCGAAGTCACTTCGCCTTCCTTGACCGGACCGTAGTGGTCGAATGTCGAGGTCAGGATGCCCGTGCCTGAGGTCATGGTCAGGAACATAGAGCGGAAGCCGATCAGACCGCGGGACGGAATCATGAAGGTCAGGCGCACGCGGCCCTTGCCATCCACTTCCATGTTGGTCATGTCAGCCTTGCGCTTGCCCAGCTCTTCGATAACCGAACCCTGGTGCTGCTCTTCAACGTCCAGCAGAACCATTTCATACGGTTCCTGGATCTGGCCGTCGACGATCTTCTGGATAACTTCGGGGCGGGACACACCCAGCTCAAAGCCTTCGCGACGCATTGTTTCGATCAGCACCGACAGGTGCAGTTCGCCACGGCCGGAAACCTTGAATTTCTCAGGGGTTTCGCCCTGTTCAACACGCAGTGCCACGTTGTGGATCAGTTCGCGCTCGAGGCGGTCCTTGATGTTGCGGCTGGTGACGAACTTGCCGTCCTGGCCGGCGAACGGCGAGTCGTTGACCTGGAAGGTCATGGAGACGGTGGGTTCGTCGACGCTCAGGGCCGGCAGGGCTTCGACCAGGGACGGATCGCACAGGGTATCGGAGATGTTGAGCCCATCGATACCGGTGATGCAGATGATGTCGCCGGCCTGTGCCTGGGGGACTTCAACCCGCTCCAGACCCATGTAACCCATGATTTTCAGCACCTTGCCGTTGCGGACCTTGCCTTCATGGTCGATAACCTTGACCTGGGCATTGACCGCGATCTTGCCGCGCTTGACGCGACCGACACCGATAACGCCAACGTAGCTGTTGTAGTCCAGGGCGGAGATCTGCATCTGCAGCGGACCTTCCAGATCCACGGCCGGCGGAGATACATGTTCAACCACGGCTTCAAACAGCGGCGTCATGTCTTCGGCCAGCTGATCGGCTTCAAGGCCGGCGATGCCGTTAAGGGCAGAGGCGTACACGATCGGGAAATCGAGCTGCTCGTCGGTGGCACCCAGGTTATCGAACAGATCGAATACCTGATCTACAACCCAGTCCGGACGTGCGCCCGGGCGGTCTACCTTGTTGATGACCACGATTGGGCGCAGGCCCTGAGCGAAAGCTTTTTGGGTTACGAAGCGGGTCTGCGGCATCGGGCCGTCAACGGCGTCAACCAGCAGCAATACGGAGTCGACCATGGACAGGACGCGTTCCACTTCGCCACCGAAGTCGGCGTGTCCCGGGGTATCAACGATATTGATCCGGTAACCGTTCCATTCAATGGCGGTGTTTTTCGCCAGAATGGTAATACCGCGCTCACGCTCCTGGTCGTTGGAGTCCATGATACGCTCAGCGCCTTCATCGCGCCGGCCCAATGTACCGGACTGCTGCAGCAACTTATCGACCAGGGTGGTTTTACCATGGTCGACGTGCGCGATGATGGCAATGTTTCTAAGCTTCTCGATCACCAGTTCTTACCTTCAAGAAAATCTGAAAGGCGACATTATACGGGAGCGGAGCCGAACAAGCGATCAGGATATGATCAAAACGTGTTCAGTTCAGTAACTGATTGGGATTACATAGGGAATGCACGAAAAATGTCCTATGGCTCCTTTTTGAGGCAGACAGCTTTGGATACGTTGCAGTATGATGGATTCGCAGGTGCCCGCCCAGGCGGTAAACACTATGGATGCCTCATAGTTGTGCGTAACTGTCTCCGTGTGCGTCTTTTTGGTGCACTGTGTTGGCTGGTTTTAGACTTGATTGACCGGAAATGAAGCACTTAGGATATTCGTAGTGCTGGCACGGAGATTGCTCGCGTTACAGCCAAGAGGTTGTAGGCCGTTTTTACAGGACTGCAGAACCACGAGTCTGACAGTTTCAACAGAGTGGAGAAAGGCAAATGTCAGAGAATACTCTGAATCTTATTAAAGAAAGCGAAGCACGCTGGCTGGATCTGCGCTTTACCGATTTCAAAGGTAAAGAGCAGCACCTCACCATTCCGGTTTCGGACATGGGCGACGAGTTCTTCGAAGAAGGCAAGATGTTCGATGGTTCTTCCATCGCCGGCTGGAAGGGAATCAACGAATCCGACATGATCCTGATGCCGGACGACAGTGCTTCCGTGCTGGATCCTTTCGCCGAAGATGCCACTGTTATCGTACGCTGCAACATCGTAGAGCCGATGACTGGCCAGGGTTACGACCGTGACCCGCGTTCCGTTGCAACCCGTGCAGAAGAGTTCCTGAAGTCTACCGGTATCGCCGACAGCGCCATGCTGGGCCCTGAGCCGGAATTCTTCGTTTTCGATTCCGTTGAATGGCACGCCGGTATCGGTGGTTGCGGTTACAGCATCGGTTCTGAAGAAGCAGCCTGGTCTTCCGACAAACAGTTCGAAGGTCGCAACACCGGTCACCGCCCGCGCGTCAAGGGCGGCTACTTCCCGGTTCCGCCGATCGACTCCCTGCACGACCTGCGTGCTGCGATGTGTGACGCCATGGAAGCCATGGGTTTGACCATCGAAGTACACCACCACGAAGTGGCGACTGCCGGCCAGTGTGAAATCGGTGTGCGCGGCAACACTCTGGTTAAAAAAGCGGATGAAGTTCAGATTCTGAAGTACTGCGTGCACAACGTTGCCCACAGCTACGGCAAAACTGCGACCTTCATGCCCAAGCCGCTGGTGGGCGATAATGGCTCCGGTATGCACGTTCACCTGTCCATGAGCAAGGATGGCGTTAACATCTTCGCTGGCGACGGCTACGGTGGCCTGAGCGATACCGCGCTGTTTTACATCGGCGGTATCGTCAAGCACGCCAAGGCGCTGAATGCCCTGTGCAACCCGTCCACCAACTCCTACAAGCGCCTGGTGCCGGGCTTCGAAGCGCCGGTTATGCTGGCATACTCTGCCCGTAACCGTTCCGCGTCGCTGCGTATTCCTTACACCACCAGCCCGAAAGGCCGTCGTGTAGAAGCGCGCTTCCCGGATCCTGCTGCCAACCCCTACCTGTGCTTCGCGGCACTGCTGATGGCAGGCATCGACGGTATTCAGAACAAGATTCACCCTGGCGATCCTGCCGACAAGGATTTGTACGACCTGCCGCCGGAAGAAGCGAAAGAGATCCCGACCGTTGCCGAGAGCCTCGATGAAGCTCTGCTGGCGCTGGAAAATGATCGCGAGTTCCTGACCAAAGGCGGTGTCTTCTCCGACGACATGCTGGATGCCTACATCCGCCTGAAGCGTGAAGAACTGGCGCGCGTCAACATGACGACTCACCCGGTAGAATTTGACCTCTACTACTCCGTATAAGGCCTGTGCCGCTGAGGCGGCGCTGATCTGACGGATTACAAAAAACCTCCTTCGGGAGGTTTTTTTGTGCCTGCCGTTCGTGCATGTCTTTAGTCGAACACCATCTTTGCAAGACCTTTAGGTACGGGTCAGTCTGTGTGATTCAACCTTGTTTTTATGGGGCATTTTGCAGCTGGCAGGTCGGCGTTTTCACCGATCTTTGTCGCTTTATCGGGCAGGGTATCGCCGATGGCACTCGATGCACCGAGATGAATCATTCTGAATCGCCCGATTGTGCCCGGTTGCGCGCTGTCTGGCGGGCAGGACCAGGGCTGTTGCTTTAATTAAAGCTGGTTTGAGCAAGTTTTCGGTGCAGAAAGTAGAGCATCATGCCGGAGCACGAGATTGTCATGGTGCAATCGTACGCACCGTAATGGTGCAATGTCTCGCCGGGCGCTAAACTAAAAGTCGGGCTGTCTTTTGCTCCCGGTGCGCTATGTGCGCTCGATGCAGGGCGCTAAACAGGGTCTGGAATCGGTTTTGACCCTATCAGTAAGTTGGCGCCGATTTTGCTAATACTTATTCAGTCCAGAGATAGAGTCCACCATGTTCAGGTCATCCCAGCACAAGCAGATACTCGATAATCTCAGCAAGGCCGTAATCATGCTCGACGGTGCATTGCGCATTGTGTACATGAACCCGGCAGCCGAGATGCTGTTCGAGGCCTCGATGCGCAGGCTCAAGGGCATGCGGGCTGAAGAATGGTTGGCGGCGAGCCCCGACGAGCTTCATGTGTTGCAGGATTCACTGGCATCGGGGCATCCGTATACCAAGCGTGAGGCGCGTATGGTGACCATGGGCGGACATGAGCTGACCGTGGACTATAGCGTCAACACCATTCCCCAGTCCCGCGGTGATCGAACTCTGCTGGTGGAAGTGGAAGCGCGGGATCGCCTGATGCGCATTGAGCGCGAAGAAGAACTGCTTGCCCGTCATGCCGCTGCCCGCAATCTGGTGCGGGGTCTGGCGCACGAAATCAAGAATCCCCTGGGGGGGATTCGCGGTGCCGCACAGTTGCTGGAGCGGGAACTCAACGACGCCGATTTGCACGAGTATACCCGCGTGATTATTGAAGAGGCGGACCGGCTGCGCAACCTGGTGGATCGACTGCTGGGGCCACGCAAGCTGCCACAGCTGACCGATGTCAATATCCATGCCATCCTTGAACGTGTCTGCAGCCTGGTCAATGCCGAGAGCGGCAGCTGGCTCAGTATCCAGCGTGACTACGACCCCAGCATTCCAGAGTTTACCGGTGACGCCGAGCAGCTGATTCAGGCAGTGCTGAACATCGTGCGCAATGGCATGCAGGCATTGCAGCGCGCCGGCACGTCCGAGCCTACGCTGCAGCTACGTACTCGGGCCATGCGCCAGGTCACGCTGGGGACTGAGCGTCACCGCCTGGTTTGCTGTGTGATTATCAGTGATAACGGTCCAGGCATTCCTACAGAAATATTCAACAACATTTTCTACCCGATGGTTACCGGACATGCCGATGGCACGGGTCTGGGACTGTCCATTGCCCAATCGATCATCAATCAGCACCAGGGGCTGATCGAGTGTGTGACTGAGCCGGGAGAAACCCAATTCAAACTCTTTATACCGCTGGAGCTACACCATGAGAATGTCAGGTAACGTCTGGATTGTGGACGACGACCGGTCTATCCGGTGGGTACTGGAAAAAGCGCTGGACCAGGCCGGGCTTGAGAACCACTCGTTCGATAATGCCGACGACCTGCTGCGCCGTCTGACGCGTGAGTGCCCGGATGCAATTATCAGCGATATCCGCATGCCCGGCACTGATGGTCTGGCCATGCTCGACAAGGTGCAGGCAACGCATCCGGAAGTACCGATTATTATCATGACCGCACATTCGGACCTTGAAAGTGCCGTAGCCTCCTATCAGGGCGGTGCCTTTGAATATCTGCCCAAGCCCTTTGATGTCGATGATGCTGTCGCGCTGGCACGCAGAGCCGTGGCTCATGCCCGCGAGCAGCAGCAGCAGGGTGTGGTAGCGGAGCCTGCGACGGTCCGGGCCACCGAGATTATCGGCGAGGCTCCTGCAATGCAGGAAGTGTTCCGGGCTATTGGCCGGCTGTCGCAGTCCAACATTACGGTGCTGATCAATGGTGAGTCCGGCACCGGCAAAGAGCTGGTGGCCCATGCTCTGCATAAACACAGTCCGCGGGCCAGTCAGTCGTTTATACCGCTTAATATGGCGGCTATCCCCAAAGATCTGATCGAGTCCGAGCTGTTCGGGCACGAGAAGGGCGCCTTTACCGGTGCCGCAGCGGCACGACGCGGACGTTTTGAACAGGCCGACGGCGGTACCCTGTTTCTGGATGAAATCGGTGACATGCCGGCAGACACCCAGACACGCTTGCTGCGCGTACTGGCTGAAGGTGAATTCTACCGGGTGGGCGGCCATACACCGGTACAGGTGGATGTGCGCATTATTGCGGCTACCCATCAGAACCTGGAAACGCTGGTGGCCGACGGGCGCTTTCGTGAAGACCTGTTTCATCGCCTCAACGTAATTCGCATCCACATTCCCAAGCTGTCGGAGCGGCGCGAAGATATTCCGCGTCTGGCCCAGCACTTTCTCGCCAGCTCGGCCAAGGAATTGAATGTCGAGCCCAAGGTGCTCAAACCGGACACTGAAAAGTTCATGAGCCACCTGGCCTGGCAGGGCAACGTACGCCAGCTGGAGAATACCTGTCGCTGGCTGACTGTTATGGCATCGGGTCGCGAGGTGCTGATCGAAGACCTGCCACCGGAACTGCTGGAACAGCAGGATCAGGGCACCACTGTCAGCTCCAATTGGGAACAGGCACTGCGCCTCTGGACCGATCAGCAGCTGGGGTGCGGTCGCCAGGGGATTCTGGATGAAGCGGTGCCGGCGTTTGAGCGCATCATGATTGAAACCGCCCTCAAGCACACCGCCGGCCGTCGCCGTGATGCGGCTCTTTTGCTCGGGTGGGGGCGCAATACCCTGACCCGCAAGATCAAGGAGCTGGGCATGGATAGCGGTAACGATGTCGATGATGGTGACTAAGCGCTAATGCAAAAACTGCAAATGCGCTTCGCCGAATAGCCCGCTAAATCGCAGGGCTATCTGCCGCTTCCCTATTGTGCATCCGTCGCCACGGGTGCAGGATCAGAAAGAGTTGGCGCAATTGGGCTTCATGATGATTGTGCCTGAATCTACGGCGAGCACTGCGGAGCATCAGGGATGAATGAAATAACGCCTATTCTTCAACAGGTTGCACCCACGCTGGCGATAGCCCTGAAAGGGCCTTTTGCTGCCGTGGCGCATCGTTATATTCAGGATAACCTGCCAGCAGGTATCGAGGTCAGCGGTACGAGTCCGCAGGAGATACTCGGTACGCTGCTTGCGGATGCGAAAAACCTGCAGCTGATCAAGAGCCTGGATCAGCCATTCCTGCTTGAAATGCAAAAGCTGGGCGTTGACCTGCCATCGCTGGAAAACAGCACTGGCGGTGCGCCACCCATGATGCTGAGCAAAGAAAGCCTTGGTATCCGTCCCCAGGTCATTATCAGTGCGTTGTTTCTGTCTGCCTATTTTCTGATGCTGGCGGGCATTTTCTATGTCGAAACCAGTGACGAGATCAATATGAAAACAGGGGATAATTCGCTCATGGACCAGTTGCAGATTTTGTTCGGTGTACTGACCGCGGGCGTGGTGCAGATACTGAGCTACTGGTTTGGCGGTACACTGGCGAAAAAAACGCCCTGATCTTGGTCTGCCTGTTGTGTGCTTCTGCTGTTTAGCGGCCCCTTTCGGTTGCCACGCCGATATAACGGCGTATCCCGTCTGTGTATAGCGTCGTCAGTTCCGGCTGGCGATCAAGGCTGCCGGCCAAAATTCTCAATTTCGCATCAGGCGCGGGTTAGAATAGCCACGACAGGTTTTTCAGGAACGGTACCTATGCGGTTTCAAGGACGAATCACTCGCTGGAAGGATGATCAGGGGTTTGGATTTATCACCCCCGATGGCGGTGGCGAGCCGGTGTTTGTACATATCAAGTCGTTCACCCGTCGGCGGCTTCGTCCGTCGGAACAGGATGTCGTCACCTATACGCTGGGCCCCGGCGAGCGGGGGCGCCCTCAGGCGCTGAAGGTGGCCTATCCGGGTGAGCGCCGCCAGCTCCGGCCGGCCAGGCGCTCGACCGGTAACGGGACGCTGGGGTTGCTGTTTGGGGGTGTCTTTCTGGGGTTTGTTGCCGTCGCTGCGATGGTGGGCAGGCTGCCGTTGCTGGTGGCCGGCCTCTACCTGCTGATGAGCCTGGCCGCCTGGATTGCCTATGCGCTGGACAAGTCCGCGGCTCAGCGGGATCAGTGGCGCATTCAGGAAAACACGCTGCATCTGTTTGCATTGCTCGGCGGCTGGCCCGGTGCCTTGGCTGCGCAGCAGATCCTGCGTCACAAGTCGAAAAAAGCCTCCTTTCGTTTTGTCTTCTGGCTCACGGTCAGCGTGAACTGCGCGCTGCTCCTGTGGCTGCTATCGCCTGCTGGCGCTCCCATTCTCGGTCTGATCGCAGCCCTGGGCGGCTGACACTTTCCCGTCGTTGTCGCGTTGCCTTTTTACCCCCTCCCTTGCGTTGGTCGGTGCTTTGCTGCATGTTTCATTCCTGCCGAGACGGTATAACTGAACATAATAATCATAAAAAAATGGGGCGGGCGCGATGCGGGTGGGAGCTATTCCGGGATTGAAGCGGCTCGGTATTGGCGGGCGGCTGTTCCTGGCGATTGCGTTTCGCTCGGTGGGTTTTGTCGGTAAGTTGCTGGGGGAGGCCATCGAAGAGGTCAACATGGGTTCCATCGAAGCCCTGACTGCCACGGGGGCTTCCTGGGCATCGATCCTGCTCAAGGGCTACTGGCCGCAGATCCTGCCGGCGTTTTTCAGTATCGTGCTGTTTCGCTGGGACATTAATGTCCGTGAGTCGGCGGTGCTCGGCCTGGTGGGGGCGGGCGGTATCGGTGTGGTACTTAGCGATTCGATGAACCTGTTTGAATGGCAGCGCGTGGCTATGGCACTGCTGGCGATCTTCGTCGTGGTGATACTGGCCGAAATTCTGGTGGTGAATATCCGCAAGCGGCTTATTTAAACATGTGCTGCAGGACAGCGGGCCTGGAAGAACGGGATAGGAAATGACGCTATTCAGAAACAGCTATTACCTGATGCGCCATGGTCAGAGTGAGGCCAATGTGGCCGGAATTGTCGTAAGTGCAGTGGCAGCGGGGACCACCGGCTATGGCCTGACCGCCGAGGGGGAGCGCCAGGTTATTGCGTCCCTGGCGCAGTTCAGTGGTTCGCGCCCGACCCGAGTCATCAGTTCCGACTTTCTGCGTGCACGCCAGACCGCAACACTGGCCGCCGCTCACTTTGAGTTGCCGGAACCCGCGCTGGAGCAGGGCTTGCGAGAGCGTTTCTTTGGTCGCTGGGAAGGCCAGGCCGACAGCGGCTATGCCGAGGTCTGGGCGCTGGACGCCGCTAAAATAGAGGGTGTGGGCGCAGTAGAGCCGGTGGCGGCGGTGCTGCAGCGCGCACTTGATGTACTGCATGCACTGGAAGCCCGTTATACCGGCGAAGTGCTGTTGCTGGTCTCGCACGGGGACCTGGTGCAGATACTGCAAACGGCATTTGCGGGGCTGGCCGCCGCCGAGCACCGCTGCGTAGCGCATCACCAGACCGCCGAGATACGGCTGCTGGTTCAGGTCGGTGACCGGCTCTAGATACTGGCGGCTTTTCTGCCTTGGAGATAGCGACACCAGGGTATTTTCCTTGGGGCGTCGCGGCGCTCATTCAGCCCGTCGTGTTTCCCGGCTGATTGTTTAAGCCGTTTGAGGAAGTCATCCAGGTCGAACAGAGTCATCGAATGAGTCTTGAAGCTATTAATCCGTGGCAATTTACGTCGTTAGCACCGGTTTAATCAGGTGGTGCAGGACACGCCCCCATTGGCCAACGGCCAATGTGAGCCCGGTTAACAGTATTCAGCGATGCAAACAGATTGCGTACGGAATCGACAGTGGCTTCAATGGAATTCGGAAAAGGCACGCCTGCTTCAGTCGCCCGCATGCCGCGATGGGGCTCAGGTCCTGCCTGTACTGTGTTAGAACTGCAGGCGATCTGCAGGTCCATGTATAATGACCACCTTTGATTGCTGAAGGTGGTTGTGGCCGCATGTTTCATATCGCGCTTTACGAACCCAGGGTTCCGCCCAATACCGGCAATATCATTCGGCTGGCAGCCAATAATGGCTGCACGCTGCACCTGATTGAGCCTTTGGGATTTGATCTTGAGGAAAAGAACCTGCGCCGTGCTGGGCTCGATTACCATGATCTGGCCCGTCTGCATCGTTATGAAAACTTTGCCGCGTTTAAAAGCGCCATGCAGGAGCGGCGTATTCTGGCATGTACCACCAAGGCCACTCAGTCCCATGACAGCATAGAATATCGCCCTGGTGATGTGTTGTTGTTTGGCTCTGAAACCAGTGGCCTGCCGGATGCGGTGATGCAAGGTATCGCGCCGCAAGACCGGCTGCGTATTCCCATGATGCCGAATAACCGCTCGTTGAATCTGTCTAATGCGGTGGCGATAATCAGCTATGAAGCCTGGCGGCAGCAGGGGTTTTCCGGTGGATCCTGAGCCTGAATCCGGATCAATGATAATGCCGGGAAAGGTTGAAACTGTATAAAGGCTTAACCCGGAAGGTGAATAAGAGGGGCGGATGCGCTCCGTAATTGGCCTTGTTCTTTATATGGGCTTTGCCGAAAGCTGTGTTTAGGTGTGCTTGTGTCTGTTGTGTGCGAATGATGTCTGCTCAGGCGGGAAGGCAGTTTTGTGCGGGGCCCGGATGTGCGCCTGTCTTATAGAAAAAGCGCTGATCCCGGGGGATACAGCGCTTTTATAAATCGCGTTCAAAGCCGGCGTTCTCCGGCTTTAGTGTCCGATCACTGCTGGATCAGGAAGTCTTCTTTCTTGGCGCCTTTTTCAAAACGCTCCAGGAATACGCGCGGAGTACGGCCACGACCGGACCATTCGTGCGGCTTGCCATCGGAGTCGATCAGGCGGTATTTAGCCGGTACCGAGGCTTTTTTGGTAGCAGCTGCGCCGCCGGCAGAAATATCTTCAGCAGACAGGCCAAGCTCGGCCATCTGGGCCTGGATCTTTTTAACGGCTTCCAGGCGAGCTGCGTCAGCGGCTGCGCGTTCTTCTTCTGCAGCAACTTTTTCGTCGCGGATTTCCTGAAGGTCGGACAGAACCTTCTCCAGTTCAGCGACAGAAATTTCAGTTACAGCTTTACGCAGAGAGTTTTTGCGCAGCAGTGTCGAAGTGAACTCGTTTTCGCTCATTTAATAGCCACCTGTGTCATGTTGAGAACGTGCTGGATTCTACAGAATAATTTTATATTAGCAAATTAAATGCGGACGTAAAGTTTCAAATCAAAAAGTATTAGAGCGTGCCCGGACGATTCGCTTAATCGTAGCTTCCCGGTTAAGACCAATCGGAAATTTGGTGTGGCTGTGCTTTAAAAAGGGGGGGCGATCTGCCTGTGGCAATCTTTGGGAGTGGGTTAGGCAGCTATAGAGTTTCTGCTGTGGGGAACTTCTGGTCGTATTAGACTGTCGTCGATTATTGGTTTTGCGCGGTCATCGCCACTGGGACGACGGCCATTAATGCAGAGGAGCCGTTGGCTGGGACCTGGTTCAGCTCGCTTGGTGACCAAACGAGCTGAATGCCAGCCGTTTTAATAGGCCAGGCCGGTAAAGAGGTCATCGAACAGGGAATAGGTTTTTTTGACCCAGACCCGAGTACGCTGGCGTTCCATCAGGCTTAGATGTTCCAGATTTTTGTCCTTGATGTTTTCTGCGCCCCAGAAACTGAAGCTTAATTCATCAATTTTGCGCATGGTTTCCCGGTGCAGCGCGGGTAGAGCGGCATGCTGGGTTCTGTTGCCGTTATTGCTGGCGCTGCCGTGCAGTACAGCATCGATGGCGGCGAAGTTGGTACCGCGGCCTTCGTTCTTGATGATGGCGATATTCAGTCGGCTGCCATATTTGGCCAAAAAGGTTTCCATGAGTGCGACCGAGTCCTGGCCATCGTCAACCAGGTACCAGTACACCAATGGAATCTGCAGCTCGGCACACATATCCAGTACACCGTTCTGGTCGATCCAGCGATCCAGAAAGCGCTCGCTCTGGGCCGGCAGGTCAATCAGTATCTGCGCGTCGTTTTCCAGCGCCTCCTCCATGACCTGGTCGGTGCTTTCAAATGAATCGAGATTGATCGGGCGGGTGAACTCGGGGTAGAAACGGGTCAGTGTGGCGTGGGACTGATCGGCATCCAATCCGAGATAGGGCATTCCACGGTCGAGAAAATACTGCGACAACAAACGAGACAGCACAGATTTTCCGACGCCGCCTTTCTCTCCGCCAATAAAATGGATGGTACTCATTAATCATATTCCTCGTTGATATCACAGTTAAACTGTAGGGCTATAATAAGCTGCCGGGATCATCGTGGCAGACACGCAGGCAGGCCTGACTTCCGTTCCTGCGACCTTCGATGGTACGACACAGCGCAAGCCGGACGAGAACCGGCGGGAGGATTCCCGCGGTGGTAACTGAAAGCTGCAGGATACTGAAAGACAATGGGCGGGCTCCCTGTGGATTAGTACCGAAATGCACCGCACTGGTGCATGGGTGTATTGTTGCGTTTCCATCGCGATCCATCCGGTCTTGATACTGCATCAACTTTGTTTCAGGTGCTACCGCTAATCGGCGGCATTACGCTGTCTGGCGAGTAATTACGCCAGTTCCGCAACTGATGCCCGCTGGCTAAATGCATCAATCGCACCAATTATAGAGAGACTGTCGCCAAGCTGGCGGCATGACGCTGACATTGCTGCCAATACCGGCCACTGCATGACGCAAACGTCACAGTCACTGACTGATGCTCGACAGAATTTCGGGGTGAGCGGTTGTGCTGGATGTCCGTCATGCCAATGCGAATTGCAGGGGCTCGACCTGCCTGCTGAATGAGGTCATTTCAGCCTGTTGGGGGTGCCTGGCCCCTGGGTATGACAGTTAATTTACCTAACTAGCTGTTATATATAATATTTAAATTAATGTGTTTTCATTCTGAATTAGATTTATTCAATCTTTCGGGGCCCGTTTCTGTGAGCTATTAAACTCGCCACGACTTCATGTTGACGTACGCGTAAACCCTTATTAGTATGGTCCGACTTCACTTCCCACAAGGCAGTGATACCGGAAATCAAAAAAGCCGGCAGGCGCTATCCCCGCCGGACAATAACAACAAGATTGGGCTCCTTTGCCGTGATCCGGCCAGGGACGAGGACTTTACATGATTATCTGGCAGCACCTTCTAAAAGCGCGCCGTTGTGCGCATCTCTCCACTGGCGGCCCAGCCCGCATTCTGTTTCCCCATCACTGATCCAAGGCGCAGCGCCACGGTTTGAATCCGTCGTTTGGCGCACTTCCATTTTTGGCAGTTGATCGTCTGTAACACCGGCCCCGTTGCGGGTGCAGGTTGCTGCAGGCCAGGGTGAATCTGTATGAGTCATGACATCAGTCTCAGTGACAAATGGGAGCTGGACGCAGGCCGCGTCTATCTCACCGGCAGTCAGGCGCTGGCACGCCTGCCCATGTTGCAGGCACAGCGGGACCAGGCCGCAGGCCTGAATACCGCCGGTTTTATTTCCGGTTACCGCGGTTCGCCGCTGGGCAACTTCGACAAGACCCTGTGGGAGGCCAAGGATTACCTGGCCAGACACCGCATTCATTTCCAGCCCGGTATTAACGAAGATCTAGGCGCCACCGCCGTGTGGGGTTCGCAGCAGGTGAACCTGTTCCAGGGGGCCAGGTACGACGGCGTGTTCGGACTGTGGTACGGCAAGGGGCCGGGCGTCGATCGCACCGGCGATGTACTTAAACATGCCAATGCGGCAGGCAGCTCTTGCTTTGGTGGCGTGCTTGCGGTGGCGGGTGATGACCATGCCTGCAAGTCCTCCACGCTGCCGCACCAGAGCGATTACGCCTTTAGCGATGCGATGATGCCGGTGCTGCACCCCAGCGGCATTCAGGAGATGCTGGATTACGGGCTCTATGGCTGGGCAATGTCGCGTTTCAGCGGCTGCTGGGTGGGTTTCAAGGCGCTGGCCGAGGTGCTGGACTCCTCAATCTCCGCGGATCTTGACCCGCACCGGGTACAGATCGTGCTGCCAACGGATTTCAAACTGCCGGACGATGGACTTAATGCCCGCTGGCCCGACAAGCCGCTGCAGCAGGAAGAGCGTCTGCACCATTACAAGCTTGAGGCCGCCAAGGCTTTCTGTCGGGCCAACCGGCTCGACCGGGTGATTTTTACCAGCAGCGATGCGCGCTTTGGCATTATCACCACCGGCAAATCCTACCTGGATGTGGTCCAGGCGCTGACGGACCTCGGCCTGGATGAAGCCGAGTGTGCGGCCATCGGCCTGCGGCTTTACAAGGTGGCCATGCCCTGGCCGCTGGAGCCTGAAGGCGTGCGTGAATTCGCTGCCGGTCTTGATGAAGTGCTGGTGGTGGAGGAAAAGCGTGGCCTGATCGAGGAGCAGCTCAAGGAACAGCTCTACGGTACTGAAAACGCGCCGCGTATCGTTGGCAAGCGTGATGGCAATGGCATCGAACTGCTGCCCTCCATTGCCGAATTGACGCCGGCGATGGTTGCCCGCGCGATTGCATCGCGCATTCAGCACCGCTATAGCAGTGCACGCCTGTCCGAGCGGCTGAGTTTTCTCAGCGCCAAGGAAACGAGCCTCGCCGAGCCGCGCGAACTGCTCGAACGCACGCCGCACTTCTGCTCCGGCTGTCCGCACAACACCTCCACCCTGGTGCCCGAGGGCAGCCGCGCGCTGGGCGGTATCGGTTGCCACTACATGGCCACCTGGATGGATCGCGAAACCGATACCTTTACCCAGATGGGCGGTGAAGGCGCGACCTGGATCGGCCAGGCACCGTTTACCCACGAAAAGCACGTGTTCCAGAACCTGGGGGATGGCACCTATTTTCATTCGGGCCTGCTGGCCATTCGTGCCGCCATCGCGTCTGGCGCCAACATTACCTACAAGGTGCTCTATAACGATGCCGTGGCCATGACCGGCGGCCAGCCGGTGGACGGCATGCTCACGGTGCAGCAGATCAGCCATCAGCTGTACGGCGAGGGTGTGCGTCGCATTGCCGTGGTCAGCGACGATATCACCAAGTATCCGTCGCGGGCGGATTTCGCCGATCGCACCACTTTTCATCCGCGCGAGGACCTGGATGCGGTGCAGCGCGAGATGCGCGAGATCGAAGGCTGTTCGGTCATGATCTACGACCAGACCTGTGCCGCCGAGAAGCGCCGGCGTCGCAAGCGCGGCACGATGGTGGACCCGGACAAGCGGGTGCTGATCAACCCGGCGGTCTGTGAAGGCTGTGGCGACTGCGGTGTGCAGTCCAACTGCCTGTCGGTGCTGCCGCTGGAAACCGAACGAGGCCGCAAGCGCACCATCGATCAGTCTGCCTGCAACAAGGACTTCAGCTGCGTGCGTGGCTTCTGCCCCAGCTTTGTCACCGTCAAGGGCGGAACCCTGCGCAAACCCGCCGGTATTGGCACCGACGTGGCCTTTGCCGACCTGCCGGAGCCGGTGTTTGCCGGTGAGCACAACCCCTACGGCATTCTGCTCACCGGCGTCGGTGGCACCGGCGTGGTGACCGTCAGTGCGCTGCTGGGCATGGCTGCCCATATCGAAGGCAAGGGTGTGGCGGTGCTGGATCAGGCAGGCCTGGCGCAGAAGTTTGGCGCCGTGGTGAGTCACGTGCGGATTGCGCACTCACAGCAGGATATCCAGGCGGTGCGTATCCCGGCGGGGGAGGCGGATCTTATGATCGCCTTTGACCTGATGGTGGGTGCAAGCCTCGACGCGCTGGCCAAGCTGGACAGCCGCTTCTCCCGTGCCGTGGTCAATACCCAGAAAGCCATGCCGGCAGCCTTTACCCGCGAGCCGGATCTGCAATTCCCCGGTGAGGCGATGGAGCGTAGCATTCGCGAATCCTGCCGCCAGGACGGCAGCTTCTTCCTCGATGCATCGGATCTGGCACTGGCGCTGATGGGGGATGCCATGGCGGTGAACCTGTTCACCCTGGGATTTGCCTGGCAGCAGGGGCTGTTGCCGCTCAAGGCCGAATCCATCGAACGGGCCATCGAACTCAATGGCGCGGCGGTGAGCAAAAACAAGCAGGCGTTCTTGTGGGGCCGGCGTGCCGCCCACGATCTGGCGCGGGTACGTGAACTGGCCCACCCCACGGCGGTACCGCTGAAAATCGTCGAAACGCCCGAGCAGCTGATTGGGCGGGAAAAAGCCCACCTGAGCCGCTATCAGAACGCGGCACTGGCGAAACGCTACGAGGCGCTGGTGCGCCGTGTCGAGACGCGTATTGGCCAGGTTGCTGGGCACGACAGCACGCTGTTGCGGGCGGTGGCGCAAAGTTATTCGAAGCTGCTGGCCTACAAGGACGAGTACGAAGTGGCGCGGCTGTACAGCGACGGGAGTTTCCGCCAGTTGCTGGCGGAGCAGTTCGACGGTGAGGTGGAGCTGGAGTTCAACCTGGCGCCACCGCTGCTTGACGGCAAATTTTTCGGCCGCCTTTTCGGTAGGAAAGCGGCCAACGGGCGGCCGCGCAAACGTACCTTCGGTCCCTGGATGGAGTCCGCCTTCGGGCTGCTCGCCAAGGCCCGGGTGCTGCGCGGTACGCCGCTGGACCCGTTTGGCTACAGTGCCGACCGGCGCCTGGAGCGGGCGCTGATCCGCGCCTATGAAGCCGATATCGATACCATTGTGCAGCACCTGAGCGCCGACAATCTCGTCGTCGCGCGGGCCCTGGCCCAACTGCCTCAGCAGGTACGTGGCTACGGTCCGGTGAAGGAAGCCGCCTGGCAAAAGGTGCAGGCCGAGCGTGAGCGACTGCGTACACAGCTGTGTACCCCGGCGCGCGCCAAGGCCCCTGAACCCCTGATTATCGATGCCGTTAGCGGCGCCGCCGTTTAAGTTATCCACAGGAAGAACAAGCATGTCTGTATTTAGTCATCCGGAATTTGATAACCATCAGCACCTGTCTTTTGTCAGCGATGAAGAAACCGGCCTGCGGGCCATCGTCGCGGTGCACAACACCAACCGCGGGCCAGCGCTTGGCGGCTGTCGCATGTTCCCCTACGCCAGCGACGAAGCGGCGCTGCGCGATGTGCTGCGCCTGTCCAGAGGCATGACCTACAAGTCGGCCCTGGCCAACCTGGATCTGGGCGGCGGCAAGTCGGTGATTATCGGCGACCCGCGCGCGCATAAAAGCGAAGCCCTGCTCGAAGCCATGGGGCGTTTTCTGGAACAGCTTGGCGGCCTCTATATTGCCGCCGAGGATTCCGGCACCAGCGTGGCCGACCTGCAGGTGATGGGGCGCCATACCCGCCATGTTGCCGGCGTGTCGGCGCGGCCGGGCTTTGATGGCCGGCCCAGCAATGGTGATCCGTCACCGGCCACGGCCTATGGCACCTTTGTCGGCCTCAAGGCTGCGGTGGCGCATCAGCTGGGGCGCTCGGACCTCGACGGCCTGACAGTGGCGGTGCAGGGCATCGGCAATGTCGGCTATCGCCTGGCGCAGCTGCTCAGTGACGCCGGCGCCAAACTCTGGGTACACGACATCCACAGCGATGCCGTGCAGCGTGCGGTTGACGAGCTGGGGGCCATCGCCGTGGCGGGGGACGAGATCCTCGGGCTGGACGTGGACGTGGTTGCCCCCTGTGCCCTGGGGGCGGTGTTGAATGACAAGAGCATTGCCGGCCTGCAGGCCAAGGTGGTGGCGGGTGCGGCCAACAACCAGCTGGAACTGGCACACCACGATGCGGCACTGAGCCAGCGCGGCATTCTCTATGCGCCGGATTTCGTCATCAATGCCGGCGGCATTATCGATGTCTGCTATGAGCGTAACGGTCACGATGCCGAGGCCGTGCGCCGCCATGTTGAAACCATTGGCGATACGCTGAGCGAAATCTTCGCCCGGGCCACGCTGAGCCAGCAGCCCACCGGCATCATCGCCAACCGGCTGGCGGAAGAACGCTTCAAGCCGGCGCAGGGCAAGGGTGCCCGGCAGGTGGCCTGAGCCCTGGATAGACCGAACGCAGGTTGTGGTGTAACGCAGCGAAACCCAACACGGTGCCGAGATGTTGGGTTGCGGCCTTCGGCCTCCACCCAACCTGCGAAAAACGAAAGCTCCTCCCTATAAAAACAGCAACACGGAGAATCACATGAGTCAATCTGCCACTTCAGCTGCCGTAACGGGTGCCGCCTCCGGTGCCACGGTTGCGACCTCGCCGAAACGGGCGTTCTGGTCGTCACGCATGGCCTTTGTGCTGGCCGCCACCGGTTCGGCCGTGGGCCTGGGCAACATCTGGAAATTCCCGTACATCACCGGCGAAAACGGCGGCGGCGCCTTCGTGCTGGTGTATCTGCTCTGTATTGCCATTGTCGGCATTCCCATCATGATGGCCGAGGTGCTGATCGGCCGTCGTGGCGGTCGCAGTCCCATCAGCAGCATGCGCATTCTGTGCGAACGTGACCGCCTGCACCGCAACTGGCGCTGGCTGGCGGGTGTGGGTGTACTGGCCTCCTTCCTGATTCTGTCGTTCTATTCGGTGATCGGGGGCTGGGCGCTGTCCTACGTGGGCACGGCGGGCAGCGGTGAACTGAGTGGCCAGGGCAGCGATGCCATTGGTGCCATCTTCTCCGGCCTGCTGGCGGACCCGGGCACCCTGTTGATCTGGCATACGCTGTTCATGGCGCTGACCATGCTGGTGGTGGCCCGCGGCCTGCGCGGCGGCCTTGAGCGCGCCGTTACCATTCTGATGCCGGCGCTGTTCGTGCTGCTGTTGCTGCTGGTGGGCTATGCCATGACCACCGGCTACTTCGGCCAGGCGGCTGCGTTTCTGTTCCAGCCCGATTTCTCCAAGCTGACCACCGAGGGCATCCTGGTGGCGCTGGGTCACGCCTTCTTTACCCTGAGTCTCGGCATGGGCGTGATGATGGCCTATGGCTCCTACCTGCCCAAGGGCGTGTCCATTGCCCGCACCTCCATTCTGGTTTCCTTTATGGATACCGGCGTGGCCCTGCTGGCTGGGCTTGCCATCTTCCCGCTGGTGTTCGCCAACGGTCTTGAACCCGGCGCCGGCCCTGGCCTGATCTTCCAGACCCTGCCGCTGGCCTTTGCACAGATGCCGTTCGGCAGCCTGTTCGGTACCCTGTTCTTCGTGCTGCTGGTCTTTGCTGCCTGGACGTCCGCCATCTCGTTGCTGGAGCCGCTGGTGGAATGGCTCGAAGAGCGTCGCGGCATGAACCGTATGGTCAGCACCCTGGGCGCCGGTGTCGCCGCCTGGCTGCTGGGTATCGGTTCCATCCTGTCGCTGAACGAATGGTCGGGCTTTGCGCCGCTGGGCATGTTCGCGGTATTTGAAGGCAAGACCATCTTTGATCTGCTGGATTACCTGACCGCCAACATTCTGTTGCCGCTCGGTGGCCTGCTGGTGGCTGTCTTCGTCGGCTGGTTCATGGCGCGCCAGGCGCTGGAAAACGAACTGTCGCTGGGCCGTCGCAGCTTCGCTCTCTGGTACGGCGTACTGCGTTACGTGACCCCGGTGGCCGTGGCCATCGTCTTTATCTACAACCTGGTCTAGTTTTTACGCAACAGAGCGCGAATACCCGCCAGGGTGCTGAACGCTCAAGACAAAGCCGCAGGCTGTCATCACCCTGCGGCTTTTTTATGCCTGGTCAAGTTGGGCGCAGCCCATTAATGCCGCTTGACTGAGGTGCCTGTATAGCCTTGATCACGTTATGCAATCGCTTCACAGACACCGACACTGACACCGCAACAAGCACTCAAGCGTAACGCCTAACGGGTCGACCGATTTGAAGTTCAATGCCTTCGTGTGCGTCCTATACTCTTTAAAAATGCTCGGCAAGGAACGTGAGTTCCTCTACGAGGAATTCCCCGACAGTTCAGGGCAAAGTTGATCCGGCCTGGCTTCTTGCGAATAAGGCAATTCCGCCAGGCCACTGCCTGTATTTCTGAAGACGCTTTCCATTGCGAGGAAGGACCGGTGGCTCATTTCAGTGAGCTACCTGCCCAGGCGCAGAGAATTCAACAATAACCATAGAGTGAGGTTGCTGATGTCACATATCCCAAACCGTGTGGGCATTTCTCTCCTGGCCGCCGCGCTGACCTTGCCGATGATTGCGCCGTCGACCACTCAGGCGGCGTCTGCGGCCGACTCAGCCGAGGTGCGCAGGCTGATCGACGACGTCATGCCCGAGGTTATCGAGTGGCGGCGCGATATCCATCAGCATCCGGAGCTGGGCAACCGCGAAACTCGTACCGCGGGGCTGGTTTCCGACCACCTCAAGGCACTCGGCATCGAGGTTCGGACCGGCATTGCGCATACCGGCGTGGTCGGTATCCTGCGCGGTGCCAAGGACGGGCCCGTGGTGGCGCTGCGTGCCGACATGGATGCATTGCCGGTGACGGAAGCCGTTGACCTGTCCTTCGCTTCGAAGGTCACCACGACCTACAACGGCAAGGAGGTCGGAGTTGCCCACGCTTGTGGCCACGACGCCCATACGGCGATCCTGATGGGCGCCGCCGAAGTGCTGGCGAATATGAAGGACGAAATAAAGGGCACCGTGATGTTCATCTTCCAGCCTGCCGAGGAGGGCGCGCCACAAGGCGAAGAGGGCGGGGCGGCGATGATGCTGAAGGAAGGGCTCTTTGCCGAGCTCAAGCCGGATGCCGTCTTCGGTTTGCATGTCATGCCCAAGCAGCTGGGTACCATCGAGGTGCGCGAGCGGGGCACACTGGCGTCGAGTGACTCCTTCACGATCAAGGTCACGGGCAAGCAGACCCATGGCGGGATGCCCTGGAACGGCGTTGACCCGATCGTGCTGGCGAGCCAGATCGTGTTGGGACTGCAGACGATTACGTCACGCCAGGTCGACCTGACGAAGTCAGCATCCGTCATCTCCGTCGGTGCCATCAATGGTGGCCTGCGCGCCAATATCATACCCAACGAGGTGGAAATGGTCGGTACCATTCGAATGCTGGATTCGGATATTCGGAAAAGCGTGCATGAAATGATGGAACGCACCGTCAATAACATTGCTGAGAGCGGCGGCGGCAGTGCCGAGCTGCACATAACGCCCGGCTATCCGGTGACTTATAACGATCCGGAGCTCACCCGGCGCATGATGCCTTCGCTGGAAAAGGTTGCCGACGTGAAGGAGGCGTTACCGATGACCCCTGCCGAAGACTTTGCCTTCTATGCCCAGGAGGTGCCGGGCATGTACTTTTTCCTCGGCGCGGCGCCGGAGAACCCAGAAGACATCTACCCGAACCACTCGCCCAAATTCCAGCTTAACGAGAAGGCGCTGCCGATTGGCGTAACTGCAATGACCACCGTCGCGCTCGATTTTCTCAACGGCCAGTGATGATGGATGCAAAGCACTGCTATAAAAACCGCCGTTGGTCATATGGCCAAGGCGGTCTTTTGCTTCGGGAGCCCACGTTCTAGCTGAAAGCTCCCGAAACGTGTGAGACGGCAGGTTTGTGTACCTTCCAGAGCTTTCGGTGGGCTTGCTTTATTACCCTGCTTATTTGCCGTGTATTTCTCTCGTCTCTCGTCTCTCGTCTCTCGTGTCTTGCACAGAGCGTGCTAATCTTCAGCGGTGCACGGCACAAGCTCGGTATTTCCGCGTTTGCCCACATTATCCGTAATTTTCGCGAGACAGCAGCCAACCAAGGATCAATGGCGCTCGCAGCGGATACGGCCGGCACAACAAAGCTCGCCAGCTTCATCGGCGGCGCAAAGCAAGACCGGTAGCTCAGCAGTGGACGCCAGGCTATATGACAGGGTACTCGAGCCCTGTTCGCTTTTTCGCCTGACCTCACTCCCGCAGCGTATCGATAAATGACATTCCCTCGATGGTAGGGCGGTAGCGTGGTTTTTTCGGGCTTGGCTTCGGGAGAAAGAAACGGCCCGCTGACACCGACATGTGATCATCGAGGCCATAATCTTTGGAAAAAGCTGTAAAAATTACCTATTTAACAATGGCTTATGGAAGTCCGTAAAAGTTGCTATGAGGCTCAGTGATCATGTTTCCACACAGAGTTATCAGCGGCTGAATAGCTGAAAGGTAGACACCATGCAGCGTTGCGCCGGGTGTGAAACAAAATTCACGAAGATATAAAAGCCCCGTGCAAAACGTTCGATAAGGCTACAATACAAATGTTAAGCAGAAGCGATCATGGAAAAGCTATATAGAACATCTTTCATAAAAAATGACCTTTTGGTATTGATTCTATTCAAAGGGTTTTTAAAAGTGGCGTAGTGGTATAAGGATGCCCACGTATCAAGGGATTTTTACATGCAGAGAGTTGTGCTTTTGGTTGATGTGCAGAATGTGTATTACACAACCAGGCAAGCATTTGGAGTAAACTTCGATTACAACAAATTCTGGTCGGTTGCCACTGAAAACAGGCAAGTCGTAAAAGCCATAGCCTATGCGATAGATAAAGGTGACAGGAAGCAAAGAGAGTTTCAGAATATATTGAGAAATATTGGTTTTGAGGTAAAGCTAAAGCCTTTTATACAGAGATCCGACGGCTCTGCAAAAGGTGACTGGGACGTTGGCATTACCATTGATGCTTTAGAGTACTCGGACAGTGCGGATGTTATTGTTTTGGTTTCAGGTGATGGCGATTTTGACATTCTTGTAAACAAGTTGCGAATCGACAAGGGCAAGTTTGTTGAGGTTTATGGGGTAGCTAAGTTAACAGCCTCCTCGCTGTCAAATGCGGCAAATAGGTTCATACCGATAAATACCGCGCTGCTATTAAAATAGTGGCCATCGTACTCGCCTCACAAGCCGTTCAAGCCGCCGCTGTACTTCCCCCTTTTAGTGCACACCCCGATCAAACAAGTTCGAGGTGATACATGCCCGCGAACAACAACCGGAAGGCAACACGATAGTAGACGAATGAGTTCAAGGCCAAAGCTGTTAGGCAGGTGCTACAGGTTGATTGGCCAGCCCCGTGATTGGCGCTAATCACGGCCCGATTATGCCCTTTGTGAGCGACTATCCAAGACGAACGGCGGAAAAAACGGGATAATGGCGGCAATTTAGGGCTATGGCCCTCCAAGCTAGGCAGACCGGGTACCCTCGTAATGGAAATCAGCGTCAATTTTCTCGACAATCTCAGGCTTGAAGCCAAGTTTGACGACTTCACCGTCATCACCGACCAGCCCATACGCTACAAGGGTGACGGGTCGGCGCCGAGTCCGTTCGACTACTTTCTGGCGTCATCGGCGCTCTGTGCAGCTTACTTTGTGCGGGTTTATTGCCTGGCGCGTAACATTCCGACCGACAATATCCGCTTGTCGCAGAACAACATCGTTGATCCCGAAGACCGTTATAACCAGATTTTCAAGATCCAGGTCGAGTTGCCGGAAGACATCTCCGACAAGGACCGCCAGGGCATTCTGCGCTCGATTGACCGCTGTACGGTCAAGAAAGTGGTGCAAACCGGGCCTGATTTCCAGATAGAAAGCGTTGAAAGCCTGGATCAGGACGCGCAAGCCCTGCTCATGGTCGAGCCCGACAGCGAGTCCAGCACCTACATTGAGGGCAAAGACCTGCCGCTGGAGCAGACCATTGCCAACATGACGGCGATCCTGGCGGATCTGGGCATGAAGATCGAGATCGCCTCCTGGCGCAATATCGTGCCCCATGTGTGGTCGCTGCACATTCGTGATGCTGCCTCGCCCATGTGCTTTACCAATGGCAAGGGAGCTACCAAGGAAAGCGCCCTCTGTTCGGCGCTGGGCGAGTTCATTGAGCGGCTGAACTGCAACTTCTTCTATAACGACCAGTATTTTGGTGAAGAAATCGCTAACCGCGAGTTTGTTCATTTCCCGGACGAGAAATGGTTCAAGCCCGGCCCGAAAGACGAGCTGCCGAACGAAATTCTTGATGACTACTGTCTGGAGATCTATAACCCGGACGGCGAACTGCGCGGTTCAAACCTGATCGATACCAACTCCGGCAAGGTCGAGCGCGGTATTTGCTCGCTGCCGTTTGTGCGCCAATCGGATAGCGAGGTGGTGTATTTCCCCTCAAACCTGATCGAGAACCTGTTTCTCAGCAACGGCATGAGTGCTGGCAATACCCTGTATGAAGCACAGGTGCAGTGCCTGTCGGAAATTTTTGAGCGGGCGGTGAAAAGGCAGATCATCGAAGAAGAAATCGCGCTGCCTGATGTGCCGGTGCAGGTGCTTGAGAAATATCCCAATATTCTCGAGGGCATCAAGGCGCTGGAAGCGCAGGGCTTTCCGGTACTGGTGAAGGATGCCTCCCTGGGCGGGCTTTTCCCGGTGGCGTGCGTCACGCTGATGAACCCAAGAACCGGCGGTGTCTTTGCGTCCTTCGGGGCGCATCCATGCCTGGAGGTCGCGCTGGAGCGCAGCCTGACGGAATTGTTGCAAGGCCGCAGTTTTGAGGGCCTTAACGACGTGCCGCCGCCCACGTTTAACAGCCTTGCTGTCTCTGAGCCGAACAACTTTGTAGAGCATTTCATTGATTCGTCCGGGATAGTTTCCTGGCGCTTCTTCAGTGCCAAGCAGGATTACGAGTTTGTCGAATGGGACTTCTCGGGTACGAACGAAGAAGAGGCCGCCTGCCTGTTCAACATCCTGCACGACATGGGCAAGGAAGTGTACACAGCCGTTTATGACAACCTGGGCGCCCCGGTCTGCCGCATTCTGGTGCCGGGCTATTCCGAGGTGTACGCCGTGGATGACCTGGTGTGGGATAACACCAACAAGGCGCTGAACTACCGGGAAGACATTCTGAACCTCCATGCCCTGGATGATGCGCAGTTGGCAGACCTGGTGGAGCGCCTGGAAGAAAGCCAGATCGATGATCACTCGGACATCATTACACTGATCGGTATTGAGTTTGATGAAAACACGGTCTGGGGTCAGCTCAGCATTCTTGAGCTTAAGCTGCTGATCAATCTTGCCCTGGAACAGCATGAAGAAGCCCTTGAACGGGTTGAGGCCTTCCTGCAGTTCAATGACAACACGGTTGAGCGTGGGCTGTTTTACCAGGCGATGAATGCGGTACTGGAAATCACGCTCGATGACGAGCTGGAGCTTGGCGACTACCTGGCCAACTTCCGGCGCATGTTTGGTGAACAGACCATGGATGCCGTGGTGGGCTCTGTGGATGGCAGTGTGCGCTTCTACGGTCTTACCCCGACCAATACGCAACTGGAAGGCCTGGACAAGCACCTGCGCCTGATCGAAAGTTATAAAAAGCTGCATGCAGCGCGTGCCGCGACGCTGGCTTGATGCCTTCTTGATAAGTGCTGCGAACCCGGCTGACGAAACGCCTCGTCAGCCGGGACGGTAACGCGAAGCCGCTGCAGCATGGGCTGCGGGCGAAGCGAGCGTTCACATCAGCCTGGCCCGCTTGCGGCGCGGGTTCCTTCGATGTAATTGTCTCAGCCGTCATTTTGAAATACTGCAAAAGCAGCCTGAGCGGCGACAAGTACTTCAACCCTTGCCTATGGCAGCAGCCGACGGGACTAAAGCCGCTTTCGGTCCCAGTCGACGTTTTCAGAAAGAACTCTGGCTGGCACGCCGCCGACGGTGCAGTGGGGCTTGTCGAAGATTTTTGTGACCACTGCGCGCGTAGCGACGATGCAGTTGTTGGCAATGCTCGCGCCAGGCGCAATTACGCAGCCCATGCCCAGCCAGACGTGATGGCCGATATGAATGCTGCGTGCCGGGTTTTTACGTTGCCCGGTTTCAAGGTCGATAATCGAGTGCGCGTCTGTTGTGCGGATCAGAATATCCGATGAAATCATGCAGTCTTTGCCAATTTCGACGTTATGATTTTCTTCAGCGATGATATAAGCATCCTGCGCAGTGGTGTTGTCACCGATGTGCAGTGAATTGTTTGTACCCTTGACTTTCAACGTGCCGGTTACTTTGCAGTTATCGCCGATTACCAGTTCCGTATTGTTGCCTGATATTTCAATTTCCAGCCATTTTGTGGTGAAATTTTTCCCGAAGCGTACGGTATTGTTATTGCCTTAAATTTTGAGCCGAGTGCGGAAATTCCGGGGGACGTTTTCCAGCTGGTTACCTTCGCCGCGTACGATGGGATACGAAAAAAAAGACCATGCCGTTTGAAGGCCGTGCCAGAAATGTCGTGTTTTACTGATCATGCCGTCGCTGCTTGTGGGTAATTCTTAAACGTGTGAGTGCAAGAGAATAAACACCCTTTTGGCGTCAGGCAAGCACTGTATTATTAACCCGCCAGGTTACTGTCCTGTCCATTAACGAGATATTATAATGCAACCCAATATCACCCCGAAAACGGGCGCCCCTGTGGCGGCCTATCCGAAACATATTGTGGAATATCCCTTGCCCAATGCCAGAATGACGCATGAGCTGGGCGTTGTTAATGGCGGCAGGATGATCGTGCTGTCCCAGATGGACGACAGTACGCTGGTGCAACTCGACCTGGATGACAGGGGACGGCCGGTCAATGCCTGCAGTTATCAGATCGGCAACGCCACCTCCGGGCTCCATGGCGTGACCCTGTCGACCGCTTATGAGGGGGATATCTGGGTTACGCTGCAAAACGACTCGCAACTCCTGCGTATCACGCCGGGTGCGAGTGCATCGCAATGCCCCCGGGTCCAGGCGGTGATCGATGTACCCAAGCCAGGAAAGGGGCCGCATTGTGTCTCTGAGTTTGGCGAGGACCTGTGGTGCTCGTGCAAGGACCCCAGCGATGAGACCGGTGATTATTATGTCTGTCGCATCAACAAGGCAAACCCGGGTGCATTTACGCTGTGGAAGGTGCCAAAGTCGCCGGTATTCGTGATCAGGCATCCCCAGACCGGTGAGATCTTTGCGTCCATCGATGACAACAGCAAGATCGCACGCTGTGCGCCCAGCGATGGCCCATACTGCTGCGGTGAAATCCAGACCCCGGAGCTGCTCAGTGTTCCCGCTGAGCAGGGCAGGACGGTGGTCGGCATGCGTGCCGGGCCAGACGGGAATATCTGGTTTGTACTGCTCGGTGGCTCCGATGCAGGAACAGGCACCTTTGGCCGCATACAGCCGAGCGCTGATCTCGAGTTCGTTCGACTGAGTGGCCAGCTGGGCGCCACCGCCGGGCTTTTGCACCTCACGTTCGCTCCCCATGTTGCGGGGCAGGATTTCCGTGCCTACCTCCTGGCGTCGGACATTACCAAGGAGGTCAGCATCAATCAGCCCAATGCGCTCTTTGACGTGACCCTCGACCCTGCAACACTGGCGATCACGAGTGAAGTCAGCTTCGTATTCCCTACGCAGTACAGTTGGGCGCATCGCGTGTTTTATACAGAAAAGGGACTCTACTGCACCCAGCTGCGCACTTCGGGGCTGGTGCATATTCGACCCTACGTAGAACACAGCAGCGCTCCAATCAATGAAGGCGGAGCTTATTACTCGGACTATGGATGGGGCGTACAGGGTAACACGGTGGTCTATCCACAACTCGCGCAGGAATAAACCTCGTCGTGCAGACGGGTACTCCCTTCCAGTCTGCGTGTTTTATTGTGCATAGGCTTCGCCGGCCGCAATAAGAGGGAGAGCGAACATGATGGATTTTGGCGTTACCAGGGAGCTATTTGAATGACGCAATTTAATCTGACGATCGATTTTTCGCCGCCGGACTTGGCCAGGATTAAACGCGCCGGTCAAATTATCTGTATTGCCAAAGAAGCTGTAGGTGGCCGTGCGCAGGATGCCTGGATCACAGAGCAACCGCGTCGGTCCTGGCCTGTTCAATCGTCGCCCTTGAAAATCGGCCGGAATTTTGTGAAATCGCTCGGCTTTCAAGGGATCGGATTGACCGTTGGCCAGTGATGCGCCTGGTACTGCGTCCTGTTGTTGTCATGCACGTCGCGGTCAGATTCCGTAGCAGGCCTTGATTGCGTCGGCTCCCTGCAAGGCCATGATCTGGTATTTCTTCCAGAACGCCTCGTCGACTGCCTTGAGGTGCTTCGAGGTTCCGGCCTTGCGGTATCGGCTCAGGTGGCCCGGGCCACCGTTGTAGACGCCATAGGCGGCGCGGGCGAGGGCGCGGGGATCACCGGCGATCTGGTCCTCCTTGCGCTTGATGGCGAAGTCGACCAGATAGTGCACCAGAATTTCGTTGCCGGCGCGGGCGTTGTAGCCAACGTCGCGGGTCAGTGAATCAATGTTGTACACGCCACGCCAGACGTGGCGGTTGATCTGCATCAGGCCAATGGCACCGCCCGGTGACAGGATGGTGAGGACTTGCCCGTTCTTGCGGACGTACTGTCGCCAGCAGCTTTCCTGCCACGCCGTTGTGCGCAGCAGGTTGGCGTAGATGTCGAAGACGTCGCCCGGTACCTTGCCTTTGCGCCGCTCGGCCAGGACCACCTGATCGAGCAGCAGCGCCATTGTGCCGAGGTAATCGTCAATCTCCGTCGTTGCCGGCACCCAATTGGTCAGGCGGGTCACCAGGGCAGGGGTGATCTGCTCGGCATGGGCAGCGGGCACCAGCCAGGCAAAAGGGAGCGGTGCATCCTCCGCGTTCCCGCTGAGTTCCGGTTCCAGCCCAAGCAGTGTGCGCAGCGCCGGATCGACCTCGGTGCCGTATTCAAGGCTGTCGTCGCTGAGGGCAGGCGCCAGCAGGCGGGCGAAGCTGCGCAGACTGTTTCGGTCCAGCCGCATGCCGAGGTGGGGAGCGACCCGGTCCAGCGCACTCAGCGCGTCTGCAGCGCTGATAAAGGTGGCGTACTGCAGGGCCTGCGCTTCGGGAATATCCAGGCGGGCGTCATTGAGCAGGGGAGCCAGCCGTTCCCAGGTATTCAGAAACAGATTGCGCACCGGGTCACGTGCCCGGTCGTCGTCGACCAGCGCATCGCGCAGGTCATAGCGGGCCTCCAGCAGAATATCGGCCAGCGCATTTGCGAGTTCCGGCTCAGCCGTGACGGCAATTGTCTTGAACAGCCAGGTGGCAAAGCCATCCCACGCCTGCCAGGCGCTATCCCAGCGCTCCAGTTCCTCTTCTGTCAGTACCCGTTCACTGGCCGGCTGCCAGTTGAGTGGCGGGTCAGGCAACTGCACGCTCAGCACTGCATGCAGTCCCGCGGGAGTCGCGGTGACGGTTCTGAGCGCCAAACTGACGGGCACGCTGCTCGGGTCGCCCTGGCTATCCGGCGCCTGTACCATCAGGTGCATGAGATCCTCCAGACCGGTCACGGCGGGTGCGAGATCAACCGTGACGGCGTCGAACCGCGGCTGGATGAAGTCCTTGATCCAGCCCCAGATGACGCCGGGCACCGCCTGTGTTTGTTGATCGGTTTTGAGGATGCGGGAATCTACGATTCTGAAGTCGATTGCCGGCCGGTTGCGATCGATGTAGGCCTGGTGCAGCGTTTCGATCACACCGTTCCATTCCAAAGGCAGCATGCAGCGATCGCCCGCGGGAATGCCGGTGCGGGTACTGATGCGGGTACGAATGCGTACCTGGCCACCGTCCGAGCCCTCGATACGGGGACTGGACAGGCGAAGGCCGTTGCAGCGGCTGCTGTCGGTGACAAGTTCCACCGAGCGCCCAGCGCCTGGCAGCAGCTGTTCGTTGAGCGCCTGGTCCAGTATGCGGTAATCCAGCGTGACCGGAACGCTCAGTTCGCTGGCAAAAAGGCAAACGGGCATGGCCCAGAGCATTGCGCTGAGCACGAGTTCCCTCACCGTCGCATGTCGCATGACCAACCCCTCTCGCCTGCCATTTCAGTTGCCCTTTTCCGCAGGCGTTTAATGCGCTCTACTGTAGGCCTTGTTGACGTTTTCGGATACGTCTCACAGGCCGGACCTTTCTTTTTACTGCGATCAGGAGACTATTGATGAGGTTACCAGTGCAGGGCTTTTGCGGTGTGTTTCAGGTGGCTGCGGCATTGCTTCTGCTGGCCGGTTCCAGCGGCTTTGCGCAAACCCAGCAAGAGCATGTCCATCACATGTCCCATAGCGTCATGCCGTTTGATATGTCCAGCACCGTACACATCTTCAAGATGACTGAGTCAGGGGGCGAACAGCGGGTGATTGCCAAGGGTTCAGCCGACACGGACCAGGTTGCGATGATTCGGCAGCACCTCAAGCACGAGGCTGTACGGTTTCAGCACGGTGACTATTCGGATCCGGCAACGCTGCATGGCGCCACTATGCCGGGGCTCAAGGAACTTCAGGCGGGTGCTGCGCACATCAATGTATCCTATACGGCGTTGCCGACGGGAGCGGCGATAACCTTTCAAACAACGGATCTGCAGCTGTTAACGGCAATACACCGCTGGTTTGGTGCCCAGCTGTCAGAGCATGGTGCCGACGCCAGGGCAGAGTGAGCCATATGCCCCCGGCAATGCGCTATTAACCGGGCTCGCATTTGCCGTTGGCCAATAGTGGCGCGCTCTGCGCCACTTTATTAAACCGGTGCGGACGACGTAAATTGCCAGCGCATTAATGACCTGCAAACGTACCTGGTAGATATCGACTGGAGGTGTTGTGTCATCACTGTCAAAGCGTAATCAGGTGCTGGGTTTGCTTGGCTGGCTGGTTGCAAGTTTCGTGGCGTCCGCGATTGGCGCCGTGGCTTCGATACAGGCCAAGTCCTTTTACCGCCTGCTCGCCCAGCCTGAGTGGGCGCCGGCGCCGAGTGTTTTTGGTCCCGTGTGGACGGCTCTGTATGCCCTGATGGGCATGGCCGCCTGGCTGGTGTGGCGTTGTGGTGGATATGGCGCCAACCGGCAAGCCCTCGGGTTCTTTTTGCTGCAGCTTGGGGTCAATGCCCTCTGGAGCTGGCTTTTCTTTGCCTGGCACAGCGGCGTATGGGCGCTTGTTGATGTATCGGTGCTGTGGGTACTTATCGTGATCACCCTGTGTTATTTCTGGCGCGTACGGCCCCTTGCGGCTGTGCTGCTGGTTCCTTACCTGCTGTGGGTAAGTTTCGCATGGGTACTGAATTATTCCCTGTGGCAACTTAATCCACAGATTCTTGGTTAAGTTACCTGCATCGCAAGATTTGAACGGTCGTCTCTGGCTGGCTTTTTGCCGGGTTTGAACAAGACTTTAGCAGGTGAAACAGCGCCCCGAATAAAACGGTTTTCGCGGCTACAGCGGTCAGACGTCCGAGGGAACCTTGCTAAAGGTAGCGACAATGCCCGAAACAAAATCAAAACTTGAATTGCTCGCCACAACCGTCCAGGTGATGAGTGTCGTCATTGGCGTGGTCATCAGCGTTTTAAGCTTCAATCAAACGCGCCTCAAGGAAGCCGCCGCCAGGGAGATAGAAGCGGCCAGGCCGTTTTATACCTTGAGGCAGAGTTTATATACAGAAGCCATTCAGGCGGCGGGCGTTATGGCGAGTCCTGAGGTGCATACAGAGGATGAAATCGCGCAGTCACGCAAGCGGTTTCGCGAACTGTACATCGGCGAGCTCAGTATGGTTGAAGCCAGAGAAGTGGAATCGCAGATGGTGGCGCTGGCCAAAGCGATTGACCCCGACCTTCTGCAAATGAATGACGCACAACGGGCAACGTACAATTTGGCGCACGCGCTAAGGGACTCGTTCACGTATTCCTGGAAAGTTGAAAACCATTAGCTGCTGGCCTGCCACACCTGCGGCCAGCCGCGGTTAGCTCTGGGCCTCGGCGCCTGAGCTGATGCGTATTCTGAATCGCTTCGAGTGCTAATCGAATTGGCGCCTGTTGGCGCATGCGCAGCTGGACATGATCGCCCAGTTGCAGGTCGAGGGCGAACAGCTGATTGTGCTGAAGGATATGTTCGTCGGGTCCGGTGCCCGTTTGCTGGTCGATCATTGCGGGCGGCCGGACCTGGATGCCGGCCGTGGAAGCCCCGGATTTCAGGCCGTTCTCGCGTTGGCCCAGACAGGTCGTACCTGGATCAAGGTCTCCGGCTTCGACAAGTTCTCGCGTGAGGCATTCCCCTATGCGGATATCGCGGATTACGTGCATGCGATTCAACAGGCTTACGGTGAGGATCGTCTTATCTGGGGCTCTGACTGGCCCTTCCTGCGCGTGCGTCACCGCCTGGATATCGGTATTCTGCTAACGCTTGCCCAGGAGCAGTTTCCTGATTCGCAGCAACGCGAAAAATATTTCTGGAAAAACGCCGCACAGCTGATTGGGTTCTGAGTGCAGAGTGCGGCTTATTCCTGAGAGGACGTCTGGTAAGAATTTCGAGTTGCATGGGCAGTAAATATTGAGTGGTTTGGTTATTAAGGTTCAGGATTTCAGAATAAAATTTATAGCTAAAATTGTCCTGTCTTAATCATCTCTTCAGGCAATTAATTCTACCGCGGTGCTCAATGGAACATGAATTTTTAATTCGATCCATTCTTGAGTTTTCAGGTGTCATTAATATCCAGGTTGGCTGGTATTCTAAATGTTTTATATGGTTCGTAATAGTTCCTGTTTTTAAAGGAATAAAAACTTATCGTTTTATAGCGGATCATGTAGGAATGAAAAAGGCGAAAAGGTAACCGGGGGGCTATTATGTGTGAGTATTCTTGGATTCCAGAGTCTTCCAGAAGGAGCAGGAGGTGTTCGAATGGATATCAAATTCAAAAGAATATTTATTCTCTTTTCGGTGATGGCTCTGTTGTCCGCCTGTACCTCGAATAGCCTGTATCGCAGTGAATTCAGCGCTTGCACGGTGGGGGCGCAGCAGTGGTGCGAGTTGAATTCCATCCAGTATTACAATGTCGGCTCCGACGATGAATATACACTTGGCTTTGTCGAGATTGATGATCAGGGACAGCTTCGTGACAGGGCGCAGATGGATGTACTCCTCGCCGAATTAGAACGCATGGCGGCTGAACAGGGCTTGCTGATGAATGTTTTTGTGCACGGCTGGCACCACAACGCGAGGCCGGATGACCCCAATATTAAAAGTTTCAGGCAAAGCCTTGCGCAGCTAAGCGAGCTTGAGACCCGCATGCAGGAACAGCCGCGCAAGGTGGTCGGGATTTATGTCGGCTGGAGAGGGGAGTCCATCGATGTTCCCGTGTTGAATACCGTGACATTCTGGGAGCGCAAGAAAACGGCACAGGAAGTCGGACAACTCGGGATGGCAGAGCTGCTGCTGAAGCTGGAGCAGATTCGCAACGTAAGCCGTGCACAGGCAATGAGTCGTCAAAGTCGCCTGGTGGTTGTGGGGCACAGTTTTGGTGGCGCGGCAGTTTACCGCGCGACCGCCCAGATATTGGCCGACCGCTTTATTGATAGCCATGATGGTAAAGGTTTTGTTGATACCGCCAAGGGCTTCGGTGATCTGGTGGTGTTGTTGAATCCAGCCATTGAGGCGCTTAACTATGCGCCGCTCTACGACTTGGCCCAGGCCCGCTGCAGCTACTTCGCCGACCAGCTGCCACGGCTGGTTGTACTCACCTCGGAGGCCGACGGCGCCACCGGGAACCTGTTCCCGATCGGGCGTAGCCTTTCCACCTTTTTCGAGACTCATGGGACTATCGAGCGTAACGAGTGTGGCCGCCCACTGAGCTACAGCGAGGGGGCCGCGGACCGCCAGGCTGTCGGTCATTTTACACCCCTGCTGACCCACCGGCTGCGCCCCTCCCGTGATGCGCAGGCCGCCGACTATGGCGAAATACACAGTATCTGGTCTCAACAGCAGGCTGGCGACACCCTGCAGTTCGGCTCAACCGAGCTGGTCAGTCTGAACAAAACAGCGCTGCGTAATCCTTATCTCAATGTGCAGGTATCAAAGGCGCTGATCAAAAACCATAACGATGTCTTTCGCGAAGAGATCCTGGAGTTCCTGCGCATGTTGATTCTGTTGTCTACCCGGACTTAATGTACTGTTGGACCCTATATGAAGCTTATAACGGCCCCTTTTTCCGCCATCCTGCGTTGTTCGTTGTCGCCATAGCCCCACTATGACTCCGCCTCACGCCTTGACTGGCGAAAAAATGAGCGCGTTCTAAAGCACCACCAAGAGTGCAACAGTACATTAACGATAGTGAGCTGAGGCTGCAGGGCACCTTTTGCCGTTTTACTGTTATCCGCTTTTACAGCCAGCCCTTGCGCTTGAAAAAGTAATAGGTGCCGAAGGCGCTGGCGAGCATCATGCCCAGTGCCATGGGGTAGCCCCAGCTCTGCTGCAGTTCAGGCATGATATTGAAGTTCATGCCGTAGCTGCTGGCGATCAGGGTCGGCGGCAGGAATACTACGGCGGCGACCGAGAATATCTTGATGATCTTGCTCTGCTGCAGGTTGGTGAAGCTCATGGTGGCATCGAGCATGAAGTTGATCTTGTCGAACAGGAACTGCGTGTGGGGCAGCAGGGATTCGATGTCCGACAGCATTTCCTTGAGCTGACGCCTGTTGTCCTTGCTGAGTTGGTTTATCTGGTAACGCTGCAGAAAACGCAGGGTACGCTGGGTATCCAGCAGGCTCAGGCGGATCTTGCCGTTGCTGTCCTCCTGACGGGTGATCATGCGCAGCACTTCATCCAGGTTTTCGGTCTCGAAAACCTGTTCGGAGGCGGGCTCCAGGATCTTGTATACGTCCTCGATGGAGTCGGACAGATAATCCACCTTGAGCGCAAACAGATGCAGCAGCAGTTCCATGGGGCCTGTGGCCTGAATCCGGTCCTGGCGCAGGTACTGGCGCAGCAGCCGGAACAGGCTGAGGTCTTCGCCGCGTACACTGATCAGTCGATCTAGGCGCAGATTAAGGGATACGTTAATGCTGCGCAGTTCCTGGCCCACTTTATGGGGGAACAGGGAATTGATATGCAGGCCGTCCTCATCGGTAAAGAAACGTGACGACGCCTCGATTTCGTCGACTTTTTCCTGCCCCGGCAAGCCGCCGACAAAGTGCTCTGACAGCCAGTTGCGCTCATCCTCGTCAGGCTCCAGCGCATCCACCCAGATGGTGCCATCGGGAATGTTGTCTTTGGTGGTCAGTGGCGTTTTGCGCAGATGGTGCTGTTCGAGTTGATATGCAGCCAGCATGGGGCAACGTACTCCCTGTCAGTGATGCGCCAGAGTATAGCGTTACACCGCGCTGTGGCTGTAGCGCTACGGACAGCTTTTAGATGGATATTTTTAGCCGGGCTTGAGGGAGTGGGTTGACGGCGGCAAGGAATGCATGAACGTGGTCGGTGGGGCGGCAGCAGCCCGGGGCGGGCCTTGCAGCGAGCCCCGGCTTGTCTGCAGCCAGGGGACTTATTTTCCCTGGGTCACGTAGCGCAGAATCTCTACCACCTGTTCGGGTTCCTGTGCCCAGGCCATGGCGGCAGCGTCCACTTCTTTCAATGGGTGGATGATGTCAGCATCGTGTAGCGTGTTAGTTAAAGGGGGGGGGGGCCGAGAGCGTTTAATTCCGGAGTGCGCCGCCGCGGGGAACACCGACGGCGCCCGGAGTTTTTTAAGAGCTTATTTGCCCTGGGTGCGGTAGCGCAGAATCTCTACCACCTGTTCAGGTTCCTGTGCCCAGGCCATGGCGGCCGCATCCACTTCTTTCAACGGGTGGATGATGTCGGCATCGTGTAGCGTAATGTACGGGGTACCCAGGGCGGCCAGATAGCCCGCGTCAAAGGCGGCGTTCCACTGCTTGTACTGGCTGCCAAAGCGCACGACGGCGACATCCGCACTTTCGATCAGTGTCTTGGTACGAATGGCGTTCACTTTCGATGACTTGTTGTCGCGCCAGAACGGTTTGTCCTCGCTGCCCAGGTGATCGCCGGCAGCATCGGAGGCATCGTGGTCGGTGACGGGGCCCACAAAGGCGACGGGCAGGTCCAGTGCCAGGCAGCCAGCTTCAATGCGCTCGCGCCAGTCGCTGTGAATCTCGCCGGAAAGGTAGACTGTCCAGATCATGGGGGGCTCCTTGATAATTTAATATGTATACAAAATGGGGTTGCTTTGTGCATTGTCCCGAACAAACCGTGCCTCTGCAAGTCACCGGTCAGTGCTTGTCGTAGCCCCGGGGCCGTGGCAGTCTTGCTGTTTAAGGTATGGACAGGTGAAACGGATGCAGTCCTTGCTGATCGTAACTGAGCTGTATGGCTTTGATGACCCTACGAGCTCTCTGCGCGCCCGCTGTCACGATGGCAGTTATTTACAGGTGCTGGCCGAGCCCGGGCAGCGAGTCAATTGCGATTTGCTGGAGCACCTGGACTGTCCGTTCTTTCTGCTCAGCGATCGGCCCGCGGAGCGGCTGGGGGACATGCTGATGCTGTCGCCCCGCAGCCTCATCAGTGTGCCGCCCTTTTCTACCGAAGAGGTGTCCGCCATGCTGGACAGCGGGCAGGCGGAGCTGATTCTGGAACAGGCGCTGGCGCGCTGATTGCTGCAACAATCGCTGCATTTGCAATCTGGTGCTCGCAAGAGCGCATTTGGTATTGTCCGGGCCTGATGATTCAGCAGTCCGTCTTGATACCGGCCCCGTTGGCTTGCTATCAAGCCACAAGCCCGATTCCGTGCAATTCGGGTGATAGCATCATCGTTCTGGAAGTGCGGCGCAGCGATGATTTGAAATTGATAAAAACAGGTGGTCACGTCAGCGTCTGACGGGACGCGGGAGAGTTCCTAATGGCTCTATACTTGAAAGACTGTCCTGATGGTGACTTACACAACGGGGTGACTGCAATGATTCGGGAAAATGCGCGACAACGGCTGCTGGAAGCTGCCATTGGCTATTTTGGCAACAAGGAAGCGGCAGAAAAATGGATCAACAGCCCCCACATGGGACTGGAGGGCATGACCCCGCAGGAAATGCTGGATACAGGCCCGGGTGTTGAGCAGATCATGGATCTGGTGCACCAGCTGGAACAGGGAGACACGCCCTGACAGGGCGTGGTATCGGCTGGGTGATCGCGCTATGCTTGGCGCCCAATGCCGCTGTTGTGTGATTTATGACCATTGATGTGACCTTGCTGCCGGATCAGACCGGTGATGTGACCTGTGCCAGCTGTGCGGCCCGCTGCTGCCGCCTCAAGGTAATGCTGCTGACCGATACCGGAGTACCCGAGCGCTTTATCGAGTACGACGAATGGGGTGGGGAAACCATGGCGCAGGGCGATGACGGCTGGTGTCTGGCGGTGGATCGTAACACCATGCTCTGTACTATCTATGAGAATCGACCGCTGATTTGCCGCGAGTTTGAAATGGGGGCCGATGAATGCCTCACTGAGCGTGCTGCTGCTTATGTCTGATCAACGGGCTGGTGCGCCCGGCCCGAGCGTTGCCTGGATGAAATAAAACGGGTGAAAATCTCGCCAGGCTGTGCCTATATTCGATGACCAGTCATCTGCATTCAGCACATTGCGAGAAGTCCAATGCCCGTTAGCGAATTGAGCAAGTTAACAAGCTTTTATGGTATCGGCAGCGGATATGCAGGCTTTGGCAACAGGCATGTGGCGATCTCCGAGCAGAGTCAACGGAATGTGCTGGGCTCCATTCATTGTGAACTGGCTGAGCATGATGCGACACTCGAATCATCGACTGATTTTCAGGCTCGGCAAAAAGAAATCTTACCGCCCGTCTGTATTGTTCGAAACAATCAGTCTGTCAGTTTTACTGTCAATATTGCGCATACCGATACCGCTGATCATTGGGAGTGGCGGGTTACAACGGAACAGGGCGAGACGTTCAGCGGGGCTCTAGTCGTTTCTGAAAGCGCTCTGCCCTCGAATGGTGCTTCCTCAGAAGCCGGATTGCCCACTCGGCTGGCGGTACTGCAGCGGACCTTTCTCGAAGGCTTGCATCACCTCCAGCTCTTTGATGAGAGGGGACAGTGTCGGGCTGAAATGAAGCTTATTGTGGCCCCGGCGCAATGTTTTCGTCCTAAGTCCCTCATTAGTGGCAAGAAAATATTCGGCTTGTCGGTCCAGCTCTACTCGGTTCGCTCTGAACGCAACTGGGGAATAGGCGATTTCTCGGACCTTAAACGACTGGTACTGGAGTCTGCACCCTGTGGTGTGGATATCATTGGCGTGAGTCCTCTGCATGCATTATTTCCTGCCAACCCATTGGCGTTTTCTCCGTATAGTCCATCCAATCGGGCTTTTCTGAACATCTTTTACATAGATCCGGAGACGGTGCTCGAGTTTGCAACCTGTGCGGCGGCCAGAGAACGATTTGCCAGTGCGGCGTTTCAGAATGACCTGCGCGCCATGCGTGAAACCGATCATGTGGATTACGCCAGGGTAGCGCAGGGCAAGAAAATATTCTTCGAACTGCTTTTCGACGAATTCAAGCAAAGGCACCTGAACCGTGGTACTTCACGTGATCGGGCATACCGTGCTTATCTCGGTGAGCAGGGGGAGGCGCTCCGGTTACATGCGACTTACGATGCCCTGCATGAGTATTTTTTTTCACAGAGCGTTGAATGGTGGGGGTGGCCGGTATGGCCGCAGGCATTCCGCAACCCTCAATCGGAAGCCGTGCTGCAATTTGCACAGAGTCACCGGGATAGAATTGAGTATTACCAGTATTTGCAGTGGTGTGCGACTGAACAGTTACAGGCTGTACAGAGCACGGCTGAAAATTGCGCAATGGAGGTCGGTCTGTATCTCGACCTTGCTGTGGGTGTCGATCCGGCGGGTTCCGAGGCCTGGTCTAATCAGGCATTGTTTTGTTTTGATGCCACGGTGGGGGCTCCAGCAGACGAATTGGCACCTGAAGGTCAGAACTGGGGGTTTCCTCCGTTCCGGCCATGTGAGTTAAGGGCCAGTGGTTATGATCTTTTTGTGAAAAACATTCGGGCCAACATGCGCCATGCCGGCGCCGTAAGATTCGATCATTGTGTTGCACTGTCAAGGCTATGGTGGGTTCCAAAGGGCAAGGCCGCCAAAGACGGCGCTTATGTCCATTATGACCTGAATGAGTTGATTGGCCTGCTGGCATTGGAAAGCCAGCGTAACCACTGTCTGGTCATCGGTGAAGATCTGGGCACCGTTCCCGAGGAGCTGCCGGCCGTGATGCTGGCAAATGCCATGTATTGTTACCGTGTTCTTTACTTCGAGAGGAGTGGTGACCAGATAGTACCGCCAGAGCACTACCCGGAAATGGCGGTTGCTACCATCAATACACATGATGTCGCGCCACTGGCCAGTTGGTGGTCCCTGTCAGATATCGAGCTCAGACGCGATCTGAATGTTATTGTCGGGGCTGAGGCAATTGAACAGCTGTGTCTGGACAGGGCCCGGCACAAGCAGCTTATGCTCGATGCGCTGTATCAAAAAGGCTTTATACCCAAGCCACTGGTTGCGGGCGAAATACCGGACCTGACGAGGGATCTCGTCGATGCGATTCATCTCTATCTCGCGTCATCCCGGGCGGCTATCGTGATCTCCCAGCTCGAAGACTGGCAAGGCATGGAGTCTGCCGTTAATGTTCCCGGTACCTGTGATGAATACAAAAACTGGCAGCGTAAGCTGGAGCAGCCTGTTGAAGGCTTTTTTGACATTGCCGACAACGCAAATCTGGCCCGGCGCATCAATGATGCCAGGCGCGCTGCATTCTCTTGCCAGGATGCTGGACGCTCCTGAGCTTACTGTACTGGCTCCTCGGCTTTGGTGGCTTCATCGACCCGCCTAAACGAATAAGGCCAGGTGGTTCACTGTATCAGCGACTCATTCTGCATGAGATGCCACTATCTTACTGAATTAAAAGTCGTTTTTTGTTTATTGCGGCGCCCGTCGCGACGGCTCTGTCGATGCCGGAAAGTGCCGGCCCATCTGACCGTGATTTTAGTTACATTTAAGGTGATGTTTTTTTGTACAAATGCCTTTATTTAGGTTAATTTACTACATATTGACTCGCAGGTTTGTTGCGGGCACGTCGGTGCTCCGGTAATGCTAGATATTGCGATTCTGGCATGTCGGCCGACGACGTGCTGAGGGGGGCGGTGGTGGCCGACTGCTGGGGCCGGCAGCGCAGGATATGCGAATACTTGCTGTCTATGTTTGACCACTGACCGGCCAGGAATGGATGCCTAAGTATTTTTCTTGGGCTATGGTTATCGGACGTTTTTAGGTCTGCAGGTCGCGATTTGGCGGTGTTGATGCTCAGCGCAGTGTCGAGAGTGACGCTATTCATGCTGATAGGTGCATCCGCAGCCTGAAGCGATTCAGACTCGCGTCTTTATATAATGCGGATTTGCGATGAGTGTTTCTATGCATCCGGAACTGCTAAATCAGGAGTTTTTCAGTGAGTAAGACTGTTCTGGCTGACCAGTCGACTCTTGATGAGTCGCAAATTAGTGCCATTATAGGTGGTAAATTTACGGATATTTTTTCCGTGCTTGGACTTCATCGGAATGCGTCGGGCAAAGGCCTGGTGCTTCGCGCCTTTCTGCCCGGTGCGCTGGATGTATCGGTCATCGACTGCAAGAACGGCCGCGTCATTGCAAAGATGGTGCAGATAAGCGAGGACGGGTTGTTCGAGTCCGTTATGCCCAGACGTAAAAATCGCTTTGATTATCGGTTGAAAACGCGCTTTGCAAATGCCGAGCTGGAAGTGGAAGATCCCTATCGGTTCTCGTCGGCGCTCAGCGATGATGATGTGTACCTGTATGGAGAGGGAACCCAGGAACGTACCTACAAGTGGATGGGGGCGCATCAGCGCACCATTGATGGTGTCGACGGGATCTTATTTGTGCTTTGGGCGCCGTCGGCACAGCGCGTGTCTGTGGTCGGTGAGTTCAATCACTGGGATGGTCGTCGCCATGTGATGCGCAAACATCCGGCATCGGGTATCTGGGAAATTTTTGTGCCGTCGGTGGCGAACTTTGCCCACTACAAGTACGAAATTGTTGATGGGGAAGGCAATCTGTTGCCGCTGAAGTCGGATCCTTATGCCAGGTCCATGCAGCACCCGCCGGAGACCGCCTCCCGAGTGGTGTATGAGTCCAGCTATGCCTGGGAGGATCAGCAGTGGCTGGCCAAGCGTGAGTTGCTGCAAAAGCCTGACAAGCCCATCGCCGTTTATGAAGTGCACGCAGCATCCTGGCGGCGCAAGCCAGAGGAAGGCAATCGCTATCTCAGCTACCGGGAACTGGCGGACGAGCTGATTCCCTATGTTGTGGAAATGGGCTTTACGCACATTCAGCTGATGCCCATCAGTGAGTATCCCTTTGATGGTTCATGGGGATATCAGCCGGTCGGGATGTTTGCGCCGAGCATCCGTTTCGGCACGCCCGATGAGCTGCGTTACCTGATTGATCGCTGTCATCAGAACAATATAGCCGTGCTGGTGGACTGGGTCCCCGGACATTTTCCCACTGATGCCCATGGTCTGGGCAAGTTTGATGGCAGCTGTCTTTACGAGCACGAAGACGTGCGCAAAGGCTTTCATCCGGACTGGAACACCCTGATTTACAACTATGGCCGCGCCGAAGTTATCAGCTATCTGCTGAGTAACGCCCTGTATTGGCTTGATGAGTTTCATATTGACGGCCTGCGAGTGGATGCGGTGGCATCCATGCTTTATCTGGATTACAGCCGCAAGGATGGTGAGTGGATACCCAATATTCATGGTGGCCGGGAAAACCTGGAAGCCATCGATTTCCTGAAATCCGTTAACAGCCGGGTCAAGAGTAACTATCCCGGCGCGGTAATGATCGCCGAAGAATCAACGGCCTGGCCCGGGGTCTCGCAGCCTGTGGAGCAGGGGGGGCTGGGCTTTGACTATAAATGGAACATGGGCTGGATGAACGATACGCTGTCCTATATGGGGCGGGATCCCGTTTACCGGCAGCACCACCATGACCAGATGACCTTTGGTCTTGTTTATGCGTTCAGTGAAAAATTTGTACTGCCGCTCAGTCACGATGAAGTGGTTCATGGCAAAGGGTCCCTTATTGAACAAATGCCCGGCGATGATTGGCAAAAGTTCGCCAATCTTCGCGCCTACTTTGGTTTCATGTGGGCGCATCCGGGCAAGAAATTGCTGTTTATGGGGGGAGAGTTTGCCCAGCGCAAGGAGTGGAATCATGACCAGAGCCTCGATTGGGATCTGCTGGAACAAAGTAGCCACAACGGCGTAAAAACGCTGGTACAGGACCTTAACCGTGTCTACAAAGACATTCCGGCGCTGCATGAGCTGGATTGCGATGGCGCAGGTTTTGAGTGGATACAGTCCGATAACTATCTGCAATCCGTTTACGCATGGATACGCAAGGGGACTCGGGGCGAGTCTGTCGCGCTGGTGGTGACCAACCTCACACCTGAAGTGCACTCGGGGTATTGTGTCGGCGTGCCTCATGCGGGTCATTATTCTGAGTGTCTGAATACAGATAGCCAGCTGTATGGTGGCAGTAACGTTGGTAACGGTGGGGGTGTTGATGCTCAACCGGAACCCTGTAACGGTCGGCCTTACTCGCTGTCTATCACGGTTCCGCCCCTTGCGACGGTGATCTTTACGTGGGACGGCGACCGTTAATGAGCAGGTATTCGCGGGGTATGCTGCCAGGTAAGGCCCATCCGCTGGGCGCGGTGTTCGATGGCCGCGGCACCAACTTCGCGTTGTTTTCTGCCCATGCCGAACGGGTCGAGCTGTGTCTGTATGATCCGTCCGGAACCCGTGAGCTGGCGCGCTATGCACTGCCGGAGAAAACCTTTGATGTCTGGCACGGATACTTGCCAGAGGTCGTGCCAGGTTGCTGTTATGGCTACCGGGTATATGGTCCTTATGATCCTCACGTTGGGCATCGTTTCAACCACCACAAGCTGTTAGTGGACCCCTACGCCCGGCAGCTGCAGGGTCAGTTTGTCTGGAACGATGCTCATTTCGCCTATGTGCGGGATGACCCATCGCAGGATTATTCATTCGACAGTACGGACAACGCCAGGTGGATGCCCAAGTCTGTCGTGACCGAGCGTACAGCGGTACTTGAAGCGCCCTCCGAGGGTGCCTGGCAGGTGCCGATGGAGCGTACGGTTGTCTATGAAGCCCATGTGCGTGGCTTTACGATGCTGCACCCGGATGTGCCGGAATCGCTACGCGGTTCATTTGCGGGCATGTCACAGCCTCGGATTATTGAGTATCTAAAGGCGCTGGGTATCACAAGCATCGAACTGATGCCGGTACAGAGCTTTGTTGATGAACATTTTCTTCTGGCTCGTGGACTGCATAATTACTGGGGCTACAACACCCTGAATTTTTTCGCGCCACACAGCGGCTACCTTTCGGGTAACGCTGCCGCAGAATTTCGCCAGATGGTCGACCGCTTTCACGATGCCGGACTCGAGGTGATTATCGATGTTGTCTATAACCACACGGGCGAAGGGGACCATCTGGGACCAACCTTAAGTTTCAGGGGGATCGACAATGCTTCGTACTATAGGCTGCAGCCTGCGGATAAGCGCTATTACATAAACGATACCGGCTGTGGCAATGTATTGAATATTAACCACCCCAGGGTTCTGCAGCTGGTAATGGATAGCCTGCGTTACTGGGCCGGTGAAATGCATGTTGATGGCTTCAGATTCGATCTGGCCCCCATTCTTGGGCGTACAGCGAATGGCTTTAGCCGGGATAACAATTTTTTCCAGGCGATTGCCCAGGATCCGCTGCTCTCGACCGTTAAGCTCATTGCGGAACCTTGGGATATCGGCCCTGGCGGATATCAGCTGGGTGGATTTCCCGCGGGTTGGAGCGAATGGAATGACCGCTACCGGGATACCGTACGCCGCTTCTGGCGCGGCGATGCAGGGGTCATGCCGGAATTCGCACGACGCCTGCACGGCTCCAGTGATATTTTTGAAGGCGCCGGCCGGCGTCCAGGTGCAAGTATAAACTTTATCACCAGTCACGATGGTTTTACCCTTAAAGACCTTGTCAGCTACCGCCAGCGTCACAATCTTGTTAATGGTGAAAACAATAACGATGGTCACGGCGAGAATTACAGTGATAATCTTGGTACGGAAGGCCCAACAGATAATGAAAAAATTAATGCTTTACGTCTGAGACAGCAGAAAAACTTTCTCGTTACCCTGATGGTGTCGCAGGGAGTACCTATGTTACTGGGCGGCGATGAACTTGGGCGTACTCAAGGCGGAAATAATAACGCCTATTGTCAGGATAATGAAATTAACTGGATTGACTGGTCGCTGCTAGAGCAGTCGTCTGCCGAGCTTCTTGACTTCACTCGAAAAGTGGTCGCTCTGTGTAAGGAATACTCGGTTTTTCAATTCAAAAATTATGTTCACGTTTCTAATAATCCAAAAATGCCGGAAATATCCTGGGTTAGCTCTGAAGGCGAAAATATGCCTGATGAGAAATGGCACGATCATGAGAATCATCTGCTTGGCTATTTCCTGTCCGGTTTTATAAATGAAGGTGAAGAGTGTTCTGAGAAAATACTGGTCATATTCAACAATGGTAAACTGTTGGGCGATTTTACCTTGCCGGTCATGCCGGATTCCAACAATTGGAAGCTGCTAATCGATACCGCTTGCAGTGCGGGGACGGCGGTAAGTGATCTTTCGAATAGTGTTAGGGCTGGTGGTCTGATTTCCCGGCCAGGACAATCCGTTTGTATATATTTATCTGAACAAGTTAGTGATGATTAATAGGTGTTTTAAAATGAGCAAACGCCCTAGCAAGAAAGTATTAATGACTACTCCAAAGCCAATTAATTTGGGAATGGATGAATCCAGTGTCAGCGATGATCTGAACAGGTATTTCGGGCTGACCCTTGGCCGAGATGAGCCCGGCGAGTCGCATCACTACCTGTACAATGCCGTCGCTCAGACAGTCCGGGACCGGCTGGTCGAGCGTTGGCGAGCCACGCGCGATCGCTACCTGGAAGATAACCCCAAGCGTGTCGCTTATCTTTCACTGGAATTTTTGATGGGACGTGCGTTAAACAACGCCGTACTGAACCTGGATCTTGAAACTCAGATGCGCACAGTCTTGCAGCAGTATGCCTGTGAGCTTGAAGACATCAATGAAGAAGAACTGGACGCGGGTCTTGGGAATGGTGGCCTGGGCCGGCTCGCTGCGTGCTTCCTGGACAGTTGCGCAAGTTTGCAGCTTCCGGTTACTGGCTACGGTATTCGCTATGAGTATGGGATGTTTCACCAGAAGATCAAGAATGGGTATCAGGTTGAATATCCGGATCATTGGCTGCGCAATGGTAACCCGTGGGAAATTGAAAGCCCGGAAAATGCGTGCTGCGTAAAATTCTTTGGCCATACTGAATACTACCAGGATCAGGATGGGCATCAGCGGGCGCGGTGGGTTTCTTCCAGTGATGTATTGGCCGTTCCCTACGATGTTCCCGTACCGGGTTACCAGAATGGCACGGTTAACACGTTACGCCTTTGGAAATCGGAAGCGACGGATGAGTTTAACCTGGACGAGTTCAATGCAGGCAGCTATACCGATGCGGTTGCTGCCAAAAACCTTGCTGAACAGATCACCATGGTTTTGTACCCTAACGATGCAAGCGAGAACGGCAAGGAATTGCGTTTGCGCCAGCAGTATTTCCTTTCTTCTGCCAGTTTGCAGGATGTCTTGCACCGCTGGGTAAAGCGTAACGGTAACGGGAAAGATTTTACTCATTTTGCTGAGAAAAACTGTTTTCAGCTCAATGATACTCACCCGACTGTCGCTGTCGCGGAATTAATGCGTCTGCTTATGGATGACTATCTTCTTGAGTGGGATGATGCCTGGAATATCACGCAAAAAACAATGGCATATACCAACCATACGTTGCTGCCGGAAGCGCTCGAAATGTGGCCGGTGTCTCTGTTTAAGGAATTGTTGCCGCGGATTCTCGATATCATTTATGAAATCAATGCTCGGTTTTTGGTTCAGGTAGCGCAACTTTATCCCGGTGATGTTGATCGGCAACGCAGAATGTCGATTATTGAGGAAGGTGATAATCCTAAAGTGAGGATGGCTTACTTGGCAATTGTAGGCTGTTTCTCGGTAAACGGTGTCGCTGCGCTGCATACGAAGCTGTTGAAGGCGGGTCTGTTTCATGATTTTTATGAGCTGTGGCCGGAAAAATTCAACAACAAGACCAACGGTGTGACGCCAAGGCGCTGGTTAGCCCATTGCAATCCGAGTCTGAAGGCATTGATTACTGACGCTATCGGTAATGAGTGGACAGCAGATCTTGATCATCTGGAAAAGCTTAAGCCCTTTGCGCAGGATCCGGAGTTTCGTTCCCGCTGGATGGATGTTAAACATCAGTGCAAGGTGAAACTTTCAGAATTGGTTGAGAGTCAATGTGGCATCCAGTTTAATCCCGAGATGCTGTTTGACGTGCAGGTCAAACGTATTCATGAGTACAAGCGTCAGCTGCTGAATGTACTTCACGTTATCCATCTTTATGACCGCATTACTCGAGGCGATACTGAAGGGATGCAGCCGCGCTGCGTGCTGATTGGCGGCAAGGCCGCGCCGGGGTACGCAATGGCGAAAACCATTATCAAACTGATCAACAATGTAGCCGCTATTGTAAATAAAGATCCGCGCTGCAAAAACTGGTTGAAGATGGCATTTTTGCCCGACTATAAAGTGACTTTCATGGAGGTTATTTGTCCGGCGACGGAGCTTTCCGAGCAGGTATCCACTGCAGGTAAAGAGGCCTCTGGCACCGGGAACATGAAATTCATGATGAACGGAGCCCTGACTATTGGCACGCTGGATGGTGCGAATATCGAAATTCTGGAAGCGGTGGGCGAGGATAATTTCTTTCTCTTTGGCCTCAGTGCAGAGCAGGTACAGGAAACGCGAAATGGCTACGATCCAGACGCGATAATTAATGCTGACAAGGACTTTTCACGCGTCATGCATCTCGTCGAATCCGGGCATTTCAATCAGTTTGAGCCTGGTGTATTTAATGCGGTGAGTGCGTCGATTCGCAGCCGGGATGATGCATGGATGACTGCAGCAGATTTCCGCAGTTACGTTGAAGCACAGAAGAAAGTTGCGTTGGCTTACCAGGATAGAGACAGCTGGACGGTGCAGAGTATTCTCAACACTGCCTCCAGTGGTCGTTTTTCTAGCGATAGGACGATCAGAGAATATAACCAGCAAATATGGAATAGGAGCGAGACGTAAGCGAGTGTTACAGAGACATGTCTGTTGAATAAGAACAATAGAAATACAGAGGAATTAAGAATGGCTGAAGATAATCCGCGTTATGTTAGCCGTATAACCCGCGACACACTTGCGCTGGTTTTGGCAGGTGGTCGTGGTTCAAGGCTCTATGAACTCACTGACTGGCGGGCCAAACCGGCACTCTATTTTGGTGGAAAATACAGAATCATTGACTTCCCATTGTCAAACTGTGTGAATTCAGGCATACGCCGTGTGGGTGTACTGACCCAGTACAAGGCGCATTCCCTGGTCAGGCATCTGGTGCGGGGCTGGAGCCACTTCAAGAATGAGCTTGGCGAATTTGTCGAGATTCTGCCAGCCTCGCAACGTTTCTCGCAAGATTGGTACCAGGGTACGGCGGATGCCATTTATCAGAACCTGGATATTATCCGATCCGTAAAGCCCAAGTATGTACTGGTGCTGTCAGGCGACCATATCTATAAAATGGATTACGGTCTCATGCTGGCCGAACATGTTGAAAGTGGCGCAAAAATGACCGTCTCCTGCCTGGAAGTGCCGGTCGAAGAGGCGGCTAATGCGTTTGGTGTAATGAAAGTGGATGAAAATAACCGGGTTATCGGTTTTGAAGAAAAACCTGCCCATCCTTCTCCGATTCCTGGGCAAGACGAGCTGACATTGGCGTCAATGGGGAACTATGTTTTCAATACTGACTTTCTGTTTGATCAGTTGATGAAGGACGCAGCGGATCCTGATTCGTCGCATGATTTTGGCAATGACATAATCCCGAAAATTATCAACGATCACAAAGTTATTGCATTCCCATTCCGTGATCTATTGACCGGTGGTCGCGCATACTGGCGTGATGTCGGTACACTGGATGCCTTTTGGCAATCGAACATGGAAATCATTGAGACGGTGCCGCCGCTCAATATCTATGATCGCGACTGGCCCCTCTGGACCTACCAGGAGCAGATGCCTCCGGCGAAGTTTGTGTTTGACTTTGAGGACCGCCGTGGGATGGCACTGGATTCGATGGTTGCAGGCGGAAGTATAATATCGGGTTCGGTTATTCGAAAATCAGTCCTTTTCAACCAGGTCCATATACATTCCTATTCCGAGATTGACGAGTCGGTGGTGCTGCCAGGCGTTGAAGTTGGCAATCACTGTAAAATACGTAAGGCAATCATCGACAGGGGCTGTAAAATTCCTGACGGCATGGTCATCGGATATGATCACGACCAGGATCGTGAAAAAGGATTCAGGGTAACAGACAAGGGTGTTGTTTTAGTGACCCGCGGGATGTTGGGTCAAGTGGAAGGTTTTGCCTAAATTCAGGCTCAGGAGCCAACAGCCATGAGTGTAGTTAGAGTTGAGACAAGGCCCATAGACGGGCAGAAGCCTGGTACTTCGGGGCTGCGAAAGAAAGTGCGGGAGTTCCAGCAACCGGGCTACCTGGAGAATTTTGTTCAGGCAATTTTCAATACCATCGGAGACTGCAGGGGCAAGGCGCTGGTCATCGGTGGGGATGGTCGGTATTACAACCGTCAGGCGATTCAGGTGATTGTTCGCATGGCGGTTGCCAGCGGTTTTGGCCGGCTTGTTATTGGTCAGGGCGGGCTGCTGTCCACGCCGGCGGCGTCCTGCGTTATTCGAAAATACAAGACATGTGGCGGTATTATCCTGTCGGCCAGCCACAACCCCGGTGGACCAGATGAAGACTTCGGTCTGAAGTTCAACGGGGAAAATGGTGGCCCGGCGACCGAAACGGTTACCGAGGCTATTTATCAGGCGAGCAAGGTAATAGACCATTATTTGACCACTGAGTCTGAGGCTGTCGATCTGGACACGATCGCGGAGACCCAGGTGGCCGGTACACGGGTGCAGGTTATCGATCCGGTCAGCGACTACGCGCAATTGATGGAGTCGATATTTGATTTCCCGAAAATGTCTGAGCTGGTGTCCAATCCGCGTTTCAACATGTGCTTTGACGCAATGCATGCCATTACGGGCCCGTACGCCAGGGAAATCCTTGAAAACAGGTTGGGGGCGAAGCCCGGTACCGTGATTAACGCCGAGCCGCTGGAGGATTTTGGCGGAGGTCATCCGGATCCCAACATGGTTCATGCACATGAACTTGTGGCCAGGATGAACGGCGACGATGACATGGACTTTGGTGCGGCATCGGACGGTGACGGAGACCGGAACATGGTCCTGGGCAGCGGTTTTTATATCAACCCCTGCGACAGTCTGGCGGTACTGGCGGCTAACGCTCAGCGGGTGCCCGGGTACAGGCAGGGGCTCGCTGGGGTCGCCAGGTCGATGCCGACCAGCCGGGCCGTTGATCGTGTCGCCAAAGCGCTGGATATTCCCTGTTTCGAAACTCCGACGGGGTGGAAGTTTTTCGGCAACCTGATGGATGCGGGGAAAATAACCCTCTGTGGCGAGGAGAGCTTTGGTACCGGTTCAGACCACGTCCGCGAAAAGGACGGGCTCTGGGCGGTACTGTTCTGGCTGAATGTCATCGCTGAACGTTCACAGCCGGCACGTGCAATTGTGCTCGAACACTGGCAGCAATATGGCCGGGACTATTTCTCCCGTCATGATTATGAAGGTGTCGACAGCGTCTCTGCACAACAGATGATGCAGCGCCTTGGAGATAGCCTGGCCGATCTGCCCGGGCAGGCGTTTGCGGGTCTGAAAGTCGAGTCCGCGGACAATTTCCATTACCGGGATCCCGTCGATGGCAGTGAAAGCGCAGGTCAGGGGGTTCGGCTGTTTTTCGAGAATGGTGGCCGGGTTGTGATGCGTTTGTCAGGTACGGGTACCTCGGGTGCAACACTGCGGGTGTATTTTGACTGTTACCAGCAAGATCCGGCCTTGATCGGGCAGGATCCGCAAAAGGCCCTGGCGGGTCTGATAGAGGCCGCGGATCAGATTGCGGGTATTCAAGCGAGTACGGGTCGCAAGGCTCCAGATGTCATTACCTGACAGGCGGATATCGGTATGAACATATTGATGGTGGCAGCGGAAAACGATGCCCTGGACAAAGGCAAGGTGGGTGGCATCGGGGATGTGGTTCGAGACATTCCCGCTGCCCTGGCCGAGTTTGATCATCAGGTTAACGTGCTTATCCCCGGCTATCAGTTTTTTTCTCGGCAGCCCGGTGCGCGTGTTATCGGTGCGGTGAAAGTCCACTTTGCCGGCCAGGAGGAAATGGTGGGCGTTTTCCAGGTTGCGGCCAAATCGCCGGTTGCGGGCGTGACCCAGTGGGTACTGGAACACCCGCTCTTCGGGGCCGGCGGTGCCGGGAAAATTTACTGTGATGATCCGTCCAATCGGCCCTTCGCAACGGACGCCACTAAATTTGCATTGTTCTCACTGGCCGCGGCCCAGGCGATCAAGGATGGCATTTTTGGCACGCTCGATGTGATCCATCTGCATGACTGGCATGCCGCGATGGTGGCATTCCTGCGGCGTTTTCATCCTGAATACGGTGTGCTGGCCGGGATACGCACGGTCTTCAGTATTCACAACATTGCGCTTCAGGGCATCCGCCCGTTTGCCAATGACAGCTCTTCTCTGACTGCCTGGTATCCGGGAATACATTTTCACGCCGAGGAGATTTGTGATCCCCGCTACCGTGACTGTGTCAATCCGATGCGCCTGGGCATCAACCTCTGCGACAAGGTACATGCCGTATCACCCACCTATGTGAAGGAAATTGTCCGGCCCAGTGACCCTGAGCGCGGTTTTTTCGGGGGTGAGGGCCTGGAGGGCGATCTGCAGCGGGCCGAGGCCGAGCAGCGCCTGGCAGGCATACTCAATGGCGCCGAGTACGATGTGCCAGTGCCCGCGCCTTTGGCGAGTCCCGGGTTGCTGGAGCTGTGTCTGAACGAGCTGCTAGTCTGGATTGGCGCCAAGCCTCAGGCAGAAAGTACTCATCTGATCGCCTATCATCGCCTGACGCAGTGGCTCAGCAGTCGCAAGCGCCAGTCCGGCTTGTTGCTGACGTCCGTGGGGCGCATTACCGATCAAAAGGTCTTGTTGCTGCGACAAATCCTGCCCTCGGGCCAGTCCGTTTTGGACGTGCTGCTGGATCGGCTGGCTGACCGGGGACGCCTAATTCTGCTGGGTAGTGGCGATGCCGAGCTGGAAAACTTTCTCACCAGAGTGGCGTCCAGGAAAAGTAACTTTTTGTTTTTAAAAGGTTACTCCGAATCGCTGGGCCAATATCTCTACAGTAGCGGTGACCTCTTTCTGATGCCCAGCTCATTCGAGCCCTGCGGTATCAGTCAGATGCTGGCGATGCGTGCCGGGCAGCCGTGCATTGTTCACGAGGTAGGGGGGCTGCGCGATACGGTACAGAATGGTATCGACGGCTTTTCGTTCAATGGCGATAGCCTGCAGCAGCAGGCCGAAAACCTGATTACTCGACTGGAGGAGGTTATCGAACTGGAGAAAAACCAGCCGGCCAAATGGAAGGAAGTTCGCAGCGCTGCCGCGCAAGCCCGGTTTTTATGGTCGGATGCGGCTCAAGCCTATGAGCACCAGCTGTACCGCCCCTGAGGCTCTGCCTGGTGCCTGGTAAGGAAGCGTAACGGCCACCAGACCAACCAGAGCAGGCGCTTTCGAGGGGAAGAGGTGATAGAACGCAAGAGGGGGCTGTTCGTGAACAGCCCCCTCTTCGTTTTGATACGCCACATTGCTGTGCCAGGACACATGTACGGTCGCTGCTTAGGGCGATGCCCCCGCGTTACCGTCAGCGCAGCCTGCGAGTCATCAGGCCATGTTAATGGGCCTGGGTTTCACCTTCGGCAGCCTGGGCGGCTTTCTGCTGCAGCTGCTGTGCGTACAATGCATCGAAGTTAACCGGTGCCAGCATCAGGGCCGGGAAGCTGGCTTTAGTGGCCAGGCTGTCGACAGATTCGCGAGCATACGGAAACAGGATGTTGGGGCAGAAGGCACCCAGGGTGTGATTGAGTTCGGCCTCGGCCAGACCTGCAATCTGGAAAATGCCGGCCTGCTGGATCTCGATCAGGAAGGCGTTGTTGCCATCGTTTTTAGCCGTCACGGTCAGGGTCAGGATCACTTCGTAGTGGTTCTCACCCAGGGTACGTGTCCGGGTGTTCAGATCCAGATTGATTTCAGGCTTCCAGGCGGAGGTGAAGACAGCCGGTGTGCCAGGGGCTTCCAGCGATACGTCTTTCAGGTAGATCCGCTGTACCGAAAACTGCGGTCCTGTTGCTTGCTGTGCGCCGTTCTGTGCGTTTTCTTCAGCCATGCTGTGTGCTCCTTGGGTCTAAGTGAGTTCACTGCCATCAAAACAGAGTCAGTGTATTGTAATGCTTGAGCGGCGAAGGGCTGTGCGCCGCCCGGGCTGTTCAGGCCAGCAGCGCGTCGAGCTTGCTCTGGCGCTCCAGGGAATAGAGTTCGTCGCAGCCGCCAATATGGCTGTCGCCAAAGAAAATCTGCGGCACCGTGCGCCGATTGCTGCGTTGCATCATCTCGACGCGTTTGGCCGGCTCCTCGTCAACCTTGATTTCAGTGTACGTCGCGCCCTTTCTATCCAGCAACATCTTGGCGCGAATGCAGAATGGGCACCAGGCGGTTGTGTAGATCAAAATATCGTTCATGGTGCTCACTTGATTACCGGCAGGTTCTGGCCTTTCCATTCGGTCATGCCGCCGCTGAGGCGGGTCACATGCTCAAAGCCAGCCGCGGTCAGCTTCTTGGTAGCACTGCTTGCGGTCTGGCCCAGGTTACACACGACGATGATCGGCCGCGACTTGTACTTGTTCAGCTCCGCCATACGGGTGTCCAGGTCGGCGATGGGCAGGTTGATCGCATCAGTGATGTGCCCTGTGGCCCATTCTTTCTTGGCACGGATGTCGATGACAACAGCGTCCTGCTTGTTGATCAGCGTGACCGCCTGGGTAGGCGTCACAGAGGTGCCGGACTTGCGGCTTTCGTTCCAGAGCAGCATGGCCAGGGACAGTACCCAGGCAGCGATCAGGTAGGGATGATTGGCAACAAATTCGAACAGGTTTTCCATCGTGAATTCCGTTAACTACGCCTGGTTTCGCAAATGCGTGAGCCTGATATGTGCAATTGCGTTGAAAATTAGCGGCTAAGTATACAATGCTGGCTGCGGCGGCATAAGGGGAAGGGTGATGTTCGCTGCGAATGGTCGTTTGCTGTTTCCTGTGCAGTCGCAATAGGGGTTGATACGCAGTAAAATGGCGGCTTCGCAAACCCGATTCGGACATCAGAATTGCCATGACTGCCACTCGTACCCCCAAAGCACTGATCATTCTCGACGGCTTCGGCATCGAGCACACAGCATCTTCCGCGATCGAAGCCGCACAGACCCCAACCTGGGATCAGCTGCTGGCGAACAATCCCAATTCCCGCATTGAAACCTCGGGTCTGGCGGTGGGTCTGCCCGATGGTCAGATGGGCAATTCCGAAGTGGGTCACATGAATATTGGCGCCGGCCGTACCGTGTACCAGAATTTCACCCGCATCTCGAAAGCTATCAGCGACGGTGATTTCTTTGAAAATCCGGTGCTCTGCGCCGCTATGGACAAGGCGATTGCGGCGGGCAAGGCGGTGCATGTGCTGGGGTTGTTGTCACCCGGTGGTGTGCACAGTCATGAAGAACACATGATCGCACTGATGGAAATGGCCGCTGCGCGCGGCGCCAAGTCGGTGTATCTGCATGCCGTGCTGGATGGCCGCGATATGCCGCCGCGCTCGGCAGAGCCGTCGATTGCCCGGGTCGAAGCAAAGCTGGCCGAGATCGGTGTGGGTGCGATTGCAACACTGGTTGGACGTTACTATGCGATGGACCGGGATAACCGCTGGGATCGCGTACAGGTTGCCTATGATGCGATGACGCTCGGCCAGGCACCGCAGCGCTTTGATTCCGCCCAGGCTGCCCTCGCGGCTGCCTACGAGCGTGGCGAGAATGATGAATTTGTCCAGGCAACGGTGCTGACCGATGCCGCTGGCGAAGCGCTTGGGGTTGTCGGTGAAGGTGATGCCCTGATCTGCGCCAACTTCCGCCCGGACCGTTCGCGTGAAATCACCCGTGCCTTCGTGGATCAGGACTTCGATGGCTTTGAGCGTAGCGCACACCCGGCCTTGGCCGAGTACGTGATGATGACTGAATACGCTGCGTCCATCGATTGTGCCTGTGCCTACCCGCCGGCCACCATCAGCAATGACCTGGGCGAATACCTGTCGGGTCTTGGCAAAACACAGCTGCGTATTTCCGAAACCGAGAAATATGCCCACGTCACCTTCTTCTTTAACGGCGGCCGCGAAGAGGTTTACCCGGGCGAAGACCGTATCCTGGTGCCGTCCCCCGATGTGGCCACCTACGATCTGAAACCGGAAATGAGTGCGCCTGAGGTCACCGAGAAACTGTGCGCAGCCGTTCGCAGTGGCAAGTACGACTTGATCGTCTGCAACCTGGCCAATGGCGACATGGTGGGCCATACCGGCAAGTTCGATGCCGCCATCAAGGCCTGCGAAGTGATCGATGAGAGCATTCGACAGATCCTGGCGGCCATGCGTGAAGTCGGTGGCGAAACCCTGATTACCGCCGATCACGGCAATGTCGAACTCATGGTCAACCCCAAGACCGGCCAGCCTCATACGGCACACACCAACTGGCCGGTGGCGCTGGTATACGACGGCCCCCGCGCCGACCAGGTACGGCTGGATAATGGCGCGCTCTGTGACCTGGCGCCTACGCTGCTGGCCCTGATGGGTCTGGAACAGCCGCAGGAAATGACCGGCAAGTCCCTGGTGACAGGGGGCTGATCCTCTCGGGGCCACCGAGACGGCGGTCCCAGGAATCCCATCCCATGATGCGCATACTAATGGTGTTGTTGCTGATCCTGCAGGGCAACCTGCTGATGGCAGCGGACAAGCAGGCCACCGAGGCGCAGATCCAGCGCCTGCAGAAAGACATCGGTGCCCTGCAAAGTTCCATTCGGACCCAGCAGGGCGAGCGCAAGTCACTGCAGCAGGCGCTGCGCGACAGCGAAGCCGAGATCGGTCAGCTTGGCAATCAACTGGCCGACCTGGAACAGAAACTGGCGCAACTGGGCAGCCGTGCCGGCGATCTTGAACAGCGCCGCGATGCCCTTCGGGCCTCGCTGGCGGCAAGCACCGATCAGCTGCAGCGCCAGCTGCGCAAACAATACCGCCTGGGCAATCAGCCCCGGTTGCAGGTGCTGTTCAACCAGCGCGATCCTGCGCAAATTGACCGCATGCTGCATTACTTTGATCTGATCAACGGCGAACTGGTGGCGCAGCTGACGCTCTATCAGCAGCAGCTGGCAGGGCTCGAAAGCACCGAACTGGCGCTGGATGAGACCCAGTCGGAGCTGCTGGTGCGTCGCAACGAGCTTAAAGCCCGGCAGCAACGTCTGGATGCAGCACGTGCAGAGCGCAAGGCGACACTGGCGATGCTGGCCAAATCGATCGACTCCAAACAGGGCCGGCTCAAAAGTCTGGATGCCGATCGCCGGCAGCTCGAGTCGGTATTGGTGAAGATTGAAAAAGCGCTCAAGGAAGCCAAGATGGCGCGTGAGGCCCGCTCCCTGCCGCAGCTCAAGGGCAAACTGTCCTGGCCGGTGGACGGGCGCCTGGTGCGGGCCTTTGGCAATACCGACAGTGGCGTCAGCTATGATGGAATGCTGATCGCGGCCCAGACCGGGCGTGAAGTACGTGCCGTACATCGCGGCCGGGTGGTATTCTCGGACTGGCTGCGGGGCTATGGGTTGTTACTGATTATCGATCATGGCGGCGGTTACATGAGCCTCTATGGCCACAACCAGCGGCTCCTGAAGGAGCCGGGCGCCTGGGTCGATGCCGGCGATGCGGTGGCGACCGTGGGTAACAGTGGCGGCTATACTGAGCCAAGTCTCTATTTTGCGGTACGCTTTAACGGCAAACCAACGGACCCCGCCCGCTGGCTGGCGGGACGCTAGCCTTTAGGGGGCCGCTTGTCGGTGCGAGCCAGGTGTTCCAATTCCGGTGTGACTGAATAAAGGATGCTGTTATGAAGTTGTTGACTCGTGCACCAGAGAGGCTGAACAGGATGTTCGGCGCGCTGATGCTTTCTGTCGTTCTTGCAGCGCCGGTCTTCGCGGATGAGGCGCCGGAGCAGGACAGCGAACACATGCTGGCCGAGGTGCAAGCCTTGCCGCTGGAAGAACTGCGCCTGTTTGCCGAGGTTTTTGAGCGTATCAAGACCGCCTATGTCGAGCCGGTGGATGATGCAAAGCTGCTGGAAGATGCCATTCGCGGCATGATTGCCGGGCTCGATCCGCATTCGGCCTATCTTGAGCCCGATGCCTACCAGGACCTGCAGGAGTACACCAGCGGCGAGTTCGGCGGCCTCGGACTTGAAGTGGGCCTGCAGGATGGCTTTATTCGCGTCATCGCGCCCATCGATGATACGCCGGCCCAGCGGGGCGGCGTCAAAGCGGGCGACCTGATCGTCAAGCTCGACGAAACGCCGGTGCAGGGGCTGTCGCTGAACGAAGCGGTGGCGCTGATGCGTGGCAAGCCGAATGAGCCCATCGTCCTGACCATTGTCCGCGAAGGCGTTGAAAAGCCTTTCGAGATCAAACTGATACGTGATCGAATCAAGGTGGCGAGCGTCAAGCACCGCCTGCTGGAACCGGGCTTCGGTTACCTGCGGGTATCACAATTCCAGGTTAATACCGGCACTGAGCTGGGCAAGGCGATCAAGTCGCTAGAAAGCCAGGGACCGCTGCGCGGCATGGTGCTGGATTTGCGCAACAACCCTGGCGGGGTATTGCAGGCGGCAGTGGAAGTCGCTGACGCCTTTATTGACGAGGGGCTAGTCGTGTATACCGAAGGCCGCCTGGCCAATGCCGCACTGCGTTTTAACGCGAGTGCCAGAACGCTGGCCCCGAAAGTCCCGCTGGTGGTGATTATTAACGCAGGCTCTGCCTCTGCCTCGGAGATCGTCGCCGGTGCCTTGCAGGATCACAAGCGGGGTTTGGTGCTGGGCACCGACAGTTTCGGCAAGGGGTCGGTGCAGACCATCCTGCCGTTGACGTCAGAACGCGCGGTCAAGCTGACCACGGCGCGTTACTTCACTCCCAATGGGCGCTCTATTCAGGCCCAGGGCATTGTGCCGGACATTCGGGTTGATGAAGCAGAGATACGCAATCTGGAGAATGGCGACCGGGTCAAGGAAAGTGACCTGAGCGGCCATCTGGAAAACGGCAATGGCGCCGCAGTCGCCAAGAACAATGGCGATGCCAAGCTGGTGGAGCGGGATTTCCAGCTGTTTGAAGCGCTGAATCTACTCAAGGCGCTGGTGATTCTGCAGCCCCCGCTCAAGCAGGGCTGATGCGCCGGCGCGCCTTGCTCGTCAGTCTCGCGGCACTGTCCGGTACGGCTATCTGGCCCGGGCTGGCCTGGCCCGGGCTGGCCTGGCCCGGGCTGGCGCGCGGGGCGGGGATAGATAGTACAGAGCAGCCGCGTCTGCTGCTGGTCATCGACGATGTCGGCCACAGCCTTGTGGCCGGCCGGCGTACCCTGGCACTGCCGGGCCCCATCAATTGTGCCTTCCTGCCCCATTCCGCCCATGGCCGTGACCTGGCGCTGGAAGCGCGGGCGCTGGGCAAGGGCATCATGCTGCATGCGCCCATGGCCAACAGCCAGCATCTGGCGCTGGGCCCCGGCGCCTTGACTCCCGATCTGAGCAAGGCCGAACTGCAGCGTATTCTGCGCGAGGACCTTGATGCCATCCCCCATGTCGCGGGCGTGAACAACCATATGGGGAGTCTGCTGACTTCAAGGCGTCAGCCCATGGAGTGGGTGATGGAGGTGCTGCGCGAGCGCAAATTGTGGTTCGTCGACAGCCGTACCACCGCCAGTACGCTGGCGTGGCAGGTGGCGCAGGAGCAGGGTATTCCAGCACTGATGCGTGATGTCTTTCTGGATCATGAACAGACGCCGGCGTTCGTGCATCGCCAGTTTCTGCGTGGGCTGAGCATTGCGCGTGAATACGGTTCTGCGCTGATGATCGGGCATCCCCACGACGTGACTCTGGACTACCTGCACGAGGCTCTGCCACTGATGGACGAGCTCGGCTTTCAGCGCCTGACGGTATCGGCGTTTTTGCATCAGCAGGCGGATTTTGCGCGTCTAGATCCTGCTGACAGGCGCCTGATGAACATGCATCGGCGCCATTGGGGCATGGGATAAAAGGGGCATCGGATAAAGGGGGCAAGGGATAGCGGGGGCATGGGGATGCCCCCGCGAAGCTGTCAGTGTGCAGCCAGTCTTGCGACCCAGCGGCTAGCGCTGGAACGGGTAGACCGGGCCCAGGTTGAGAATCCGGGTCAGCTCGTCCAGTGCAGTACGTGATTCCAGCAGCAGCTGTGGATCGGCCAGGTCCTTTTCTTCCAGCCGGTCGCGATAATGCTTATCCACCCAGGTATTCAGCTTCGTGAACAGCGTGTCGTTCATCAAAGTGTGGGGGTTTACCGCGGCCCGTTCGGCTTCGTTCAGTACCACGCGCAGACGCAGGCAGGCTGGGCCACCACCGTTGCTCATGCTCTGCTTCAGGTCGAATATCTTCAGCTCATCAATACCGCTGTCATCCGTGGCGATCAGGTCCTGCAGGTACTGCCAGACCGGCGCAATATTCTGGCTTTCCTGCGGAATCACCAGCAGGGTGCGGCCATCGGGCAATGACAACAGCTGGCTGTTGAACAGGTAGGATTGCACTGCCTGCTTGACGGACACCGCGCTGGTGGGCACTTCTATGACGCGAAAATCGCCCTGCATGGCCCGGGTCAGTTGCTGCTTGACGCCCGCCTGGTCGAGGAAGGCCTGCTCATGGCAGAACAGCAGGTTACGGTTGCCGACGGCGATGACGTCGTTATGGAATACACCCTGATCGATCACGTCCGGGTTTTGCTGGGCATAGACAACATGCTGACTATTGAGCTGGTGCTTGCGCGCGATTGCCTGGGAGGCTTCGAAGGTGTGGCGTGCCGGAAACTTTTGCGGTGCAGGCTTTTGGTCGTCGAAGGCATAGCGCCCGAACACGAAAAACTCGATGCCACGTTCACCGTACTCATGGCAGAAACGGGTATGGTTGGCGGCACCCTCGTCGCCGAAATGCTCCGTGCCTGGCAGGGCGCAATGATGTTTGAAGTGTTTCTCGTTGGCAAAGGTGGCGGCCAGAATACGCCCGGTGGTTTCGTGCTCAATGGAGCGGTGAAACTTGTTGGTGAGGTTGGCCGGCGTAAAATGGACGCGGTGATCATGGGTGTCGGCACTGGGCGACACGGTGGCGGCATTGGCCGTCCACATGCTGGAGGCCGAGCAGCAGGCTGCCAGAATGCGGGGTGAATACTGGGCAGCCTGAAAGAGTACCGCGGAATCGGAACCGGAAAAGCCCAGACGGCGCAGGGTGTGGATATCCGGCCTTTCCTGGGGCGCGAGCACGCCCTGTACCAGGCCCAGGTCGTGCAGGGTCTTCATCTTGACCAGGCCCTGCTTGGCCGCGAGCCGCGGATTGGAGGCCTGGGCCTTGTGCTCGCCCGAGGCGATATTGCCGAACGACAGGCCGCTGTAATTGTGGGTCGGCCCGACCAGACCATCAAAGTTTGCTTCGTAGGCTTTCATCTTGTTATTTCTCCTGTTCGGTCAGGCCGATATTTGTCAGGTTGTGCGCGGGGCGCATGGTCTTCGCAGGTCGGGTGCCGCCGGCAAAAGGGCGTTGGGTTGCGCTTCGCTGCACCCAACCTGCGGTCAGTCTGTTATTCGCTACCCAGATCTAACCCCGGGGATAGCATTGCCGGCAGCTGGACTCTGTCCAGTTCGAGTTCGGCCACCGGAATAGGGCCGCAGTAGCCGGCGGTGTAGGGGCTGCAGCGATGCTTTAGCGAATCTGCGTTCAGTTTGCTACTCACTTCCCAGATCTAATCCAGGGGAGAGGGTTGCCGGCAGCTGGACCTTGTCGAGCTCAAGTCCGGCCACCGGGTAAGCGCAATAATCCGCCGCGTAGTAGGCGCTGGCGCGGTGGTTGCCGCTGGCGCCAATGCCGCCAAAGGGAGCCGCGCTGCTGGCGCCGGTCAGCTGCTTGTTCCAGTTGACGATGCCGGCACGGATGCGTCGCGTGAAGCGCTGGTACTGTTCGGGGCTGTCGCTGAGCAGGCCGGCCGACAGACCAAAACGGGTGTTGTTGGCCACCTCGATCGCCTGGTCGAAGTCGCGGTAGCGAATCAGCTGCAACAGCGGGCCGAAGTACTCTTCATCCGGCAGTTGTGCCACCGCGGTGACATCGATCAGCCCCGGTGACAGCAATCCGGTACCGGGTTGCAGTTTAGTCAGCGGGGCCAGTTCCGTCGCGCCCAGTTCCAGCAGGCGCTGGCGTGCGGCCAGCAGGCCGTCAGCGGCGGCTTCCGAGATCAGGCTGCCCATGAAGGGCTGCGGTTCGGCGTCGTAGGCGCCGACGCGGATGCCGCGAATGGCGCTGAGCAGCGCGCTGATGAAACGGTCACCGGTTTCACCCGTGGGGACCAGCAGGCGGCGGGCGCAGGTGCAGCGCTGGCCGGCGCTGATATAGGCCGACTGGATGGTTTCATGCACGGCGGCGGCCATATCGGTGACATCGCCGATCAGCAGCGGGTTGTTGCCGCCCATCTCGAGCGCCAGGATCTTGCCCGGATGGCCGGCGAACTGACGGTGCAGCAGTTCGCCGGTCTGGGAGCTGCCGGTAAAGAACAGGCCATCAAGCCCGGGGTGGCGGGCCAGGGCGATGCCGGTATCTTTCTCGCCCTGCAGCAGGTTGAGCACGCCGGCGGGCAGGCCGGCGGCCTCCCAGCAATGCACCACCTGTTCGGCGACCAGCGGCGTCAGCTCGCTGGGCTTGAACAGCACCGTGTTGCCGGCCAGCAGGGCCGGAACGATATGACCGTTGGGCAGGTGCCCCGGGAAGTTGTAGGGTCCGAACACCGCCACCACACCGTGGGGACGGTGGCGCAGTACGGCCCGGGCACCGGCCAGTTCGCTTTCGCGACTGCCGGTGCGCTCGTCATAGGCGCGAATCGATATCTCGATCTTGCCGATCATGGCGGCCACTTCGGTGCGGGCTTCCCAGAGGGGTTTGCCGGTCTCGCGGCCGATGGCATGGGCCAGCATGTCCTTGTTGCTTTCGAGCTGGGCGGCGAAGCGGCGGCACAGATCGGCCCGTTCGGCGAGTGTCAGGTCGGCCCAGGCTTCAAAGGCGGCGCGGGCGGCCCGCACGGCGTCATCGACCTGGCCGGCACCGGCCGCGCGACCCTGCCAGAGGCTTTCACCGGTGGCGGGGTTGTGTGAGCTGAAGGCCTGGCCGGCACCGGTGATCCACTGCTGATTGATAAAAAGGCTGGCGGTCATGTTCAGGTTCTCCGTTGGGAAAACAGCGGTACGACCCGTAGGGTGTCACCGTTGCTGATGTTCAGGGCGGCGGCGGTCCGGGCGTCCAGACTCACAATGCTGTTGTTCAGCGAAACCGTGCGGCTGGCGCCGCAACGGAAATCGCCGAGCCGGGTATTGCTGATCAGGTAAGGCTCGTCCTGTTCGGGCACATCCGCGATGCGTGCCTTGTAGTAGCGGCTGTCGCGTACCGCGCGAATGTCCTGCACCGGCGCTTCGAGCATGGGGCCGGCATCGAAGATGTCCACGAAGTGGGTATAGCGCATGCCTTCGCTTTCAAGCAGCCGCCGCGCCGGTACGGTGGCATCATGGGTTTTGCCGATAACGTCGCGTGCGGTTTTGGGCAGCAGGTTGGTGTAGATGGTGTGTTTGGGCATCAGTTCGGCGATAAACACCTTGTTGCGGGTCGACAGCTGGTCGGCCTGGGTGAAGTCGATCGAAAAGAATTGCCGGCCCAGGCCTTCCCAAAAGGGTGAGACGCCATTTTCGTCCGAGTAACCGCGCATTTCCGCTACCAGAGTCGCGCTGAACAGGCTGGAAAATTCCGCCATGAAGAGGAAACGGGACTTGGACAGCAGGTGCCCATTCAGGCTGCGGCGGTATTCCGGGTCCAGAAACAGCGTGCAGAGTTCGCTGCAGCCGGTCTGGTCGTTGCTGATGGTCAGCGTATTGAGCTGGCTGTACACGCCCAGTTCGCGCGAGGCGTGTACCAGGGTGCCGACGCGGTAACTGTACCAGACGTCGTTCAGCCCAACGGCAGCCTGAATGGCACAGGTACCCACCACCTGTGAGGTTTCGGTATCTTCCATGACAAACAGGAAGTAGGCATCCGGCGCCGGGGTGTCGCTGGCAAAGGCTGCGCAGCCTGCATCGATCATGCCCTGCACATGCTGGTCGTCATCCTGCATCGAGGTGAAGCCCGGCCCTGTTTTGCGCGCAAGTTCGCGCAGTGCGGCCCGGTCGTCCCGGTGCACGGGTCTCACTATCATCATAGGTTTACGCACCTCTCATGTTTTCTGCAGGCCGCAGCCTGCCGTGCAGTCCGGGCTGAAGGTCCGGGCTGCATCCATCATCTGTATTGAAAGTTAAGGCGGGCTAGTTCAGCGCCAGATCATCTGCGTCCAGTTGCAATACGCGTACGCTATCGCCATCACGCAGCTGCAGCTGTTCGGCTGCGGCTGCGTCGATGCGCGGTTGTTCGGGGTTTCCCCGGGTCAGCAGGACGCGAAAATTGCCGGTGTCGTTATTACTCAGCATCAGCCAGCTCAGGCTGGCATCCGTTGGCGCGGCCTCCTGGCCGACGCGCAGGGTCCGATTCTGGCTCTGCCAAACCGAGCGAATATTGTCGGTACGTGCCTCCAGCGTGGGGCCGGCATCAAAGATGTCCAGATAGCCCTGGTAGCTGAAACCTTCGTCCTCCAGCAGGTCCATCACCGGTTCGATATCCGGTCGTGGCTGGCCTATGGCATTGCGCGCGGCTTCGTTTAGCAGCGGTACATACACCGGATAGTGCGGCATCAGCTCGGCAATAAAGGTCTTGCGCTTGATACCGGTCAGGTAGTCGGCCTTGGTCAGGTCCATGCTGAAGAAATGCCGACCCAGTGACTCCCAGAAGGGGGATTTGCCGTTTTCGTCGACCATGCCCTGCAGTTCGACCACGGTTCTGCGGGCGAAGCGCTTGGGGTGTTCCGCCATGAACAGCATGCGTGAGCGTGACAGCAGGTGTGCATTGGCCGGGGTATCGGCCTCAGGCACCAGAAAACGGGTACAGAGCCGGCTGGTGCCGTTGTAGTCCTGGCACAGGTGCAGCGACGGAATTCGGTTGTGAATCTGCAGCTCGCGCGATGCGTGGACGATCTCGTCGATACGGTAACTGTAAAAGGGTGAGTCCAGCCCGATACAGGCTTCTATACCGCTGATGCCCAGTATTTGGCCGGTGTCGGTCTCTTCCAGTACGAAGTGATAGGATTCGTTGCCCGGCAGGCTGACTTTCTTGCGCAGCGAACTTTGGGTCTGGCCGATGAGCTGGCCGAGATGTTCGCGGTTCGCAGGCAGCGTGGTGATGCCGCCACGGGACAGCAGTGCCAGCTGTTCCAGCGCCGGAAGGTCCGGGAAATCGACAGGTCGGATAATCAGCATCAGTATTTCTTCCCTTTTATGCGCAGGACGTCGTCGAGCGCACCGTCGGCCAGCGTCATGAGTATCATGGCGCTGAGTTTAGCCCGTTCGGTGAAGCAGCCTCGTAGCGTATAGACGTTATCCATGCTCATCAGCGTTTCTTCCCTTTTATGCGCAGGACGTCGTCGAGTGCGCCGTCGGCCAGTTTCATGAGTATCATGGCGCTGAGTTTTGCGCGTTCGGTGAAGCTGCTGACGTACATGAACTCGTCGCTGCTGTGAATCTTGCCACCCTGTACGCCCAGGGTATCGATATTGGGTACACCGGCGGCGGCCAGGTTGTTTCCATCGCAGCAGCCCCCGGTCGGTTTCCATTCCAGTGCCATGCCCAGCTGTTCGCCGCAGTCACGCGCCAGCTGGAACAGCGCGAGATTGGCGGTTGTCAGCTGCTTTGGCTTGCGACCGAAGGCGCCATGCAGCTGCAGGCTGATACCGTCACGGCTGTTGATCCCGGCGCTGAGGCGGTCCAGCTGTTCGAGACACCATGCCTCGTCTGCGGCTTTCTCGAGGCGGATGTTGAAACGGAACATGGCATGGTCGGGCACCACGTTGACGGCACCGCCGCCATGAATGAAGCCCGGGTTGATCGTGACACCTTCGCGCTGACCGTTGAGGTCGTCCAGCGCGCTGACAAAATCACACAGGGCGCGGACGGCGTTGCGCCCCAGCTGGTGTTCACGCCCGGCATGGGCGGCACGGCCTTTGACCACGACACTGAAGTTGCCGCTGCCCTTGCGCTCGCCGGCCAGATTGCCGTCCGGCATGCAGGGTTCGTAGATCAGGCCCAGGTCGCATCGACCGGCGGCTTCAGCAATGAGTGGTGCAGAGCTCAGGGAGCCGATTTCCTCGTCCGGGTTGAACAGGATTTCCCAGCCAATCCGGTCACTGAAGGGGCTGCGTTCCAGTGCTTCGATGGCCTTGAGCATGACCATCAGGCCACCCTTGAGATCGGCAACGCCGGGGCCGTTCAGGGTATTCTCATCGAGCCAGCGGATGGACTGGAACGCATGGTCCGCCGCGAACACCGTATCCATGTGCCCGCAGAAGAAAACCTGCAGTGGCGCGTCGGGGCGCTTGCGGATACGCAGTGCGTCGCCCAGGGCAAACTGCCGCTGTTCGCCCTGCTCGGTCATTTCTGTATAGGGCGGTACCGGCACGACTTCCATTTCTCCCCCAAGAGCGCCGCAATACTGCTGCAGCGTTTCCCGTACGCGATTCACTCCGGCGGCATTGAGGCTGCCTGAGTTGATCCCGGCCAGTTCAAGGGTTCGGGCCAGCATGCAGTCGTGCTGGCTGTCGAGCCACTCAAGCCAGGGAGCGTAGCGGGGTTCAAATGTCATGGCGACCTTGTCCTTCATGTATTGGCGTCAGAATCATTATTGTTGATTGTGGCCCTGACTGACAGGGGCGAACTGTTGCTCAGGCGACCTGGTTTTTTAGTTGAGGGGCCCTGTAAGTACCTATTGGGGTCAAAGCGTACGCTAGACGCCCGATCCGGCAGAAGCCGGGCCGGGCGAATGCCATCAGCTGGCCTGTTCGACCTTGAGGGCCGCAGCGACGGCCTGCTCCAGCCGGCTCATCCCCTGGACGATATCCTCGTCCGGAATGATCAGCGACGGTGTCATGCGCAGTACGTTGGGGCCCGCGACCAGCAGCATCAGGCCAAGTTCGCGGGCCGCCGCCAGTACCTTGGGCGCCTGGCCGTGCAGGCTGTCGATCAGCTCGGCACCGATCAGCAGGCCGGTACTGCGAATATCCTTGAAGCAGTGGTGACGGTCATTGATGGCTTCAAGCTGCTCGACGAACAGCTGCTGCTTGTGACGCACGCCGGCCAGCAATGCCGGGTCGTCCACCGTGTCCAGCACCGCCTTGGCGACTGCGCAGCCCAGCGGATTGCCGCCGTAGGTGGTGCCGTGGCTGCCGACGTTCAGGCTGGCGGCGATATCGCGGCGGGTCAGCATGGCGCCGATCGGAAAGCCGCCCCCCAGGCCCTTGGCACTGGTGAGGATATCCGGTGTGACGCCGAGTTCTTCATAGGCAAAGAGGTTGCCGGTGCGGCCGACGCCGGTTTGCACCTCGTCGAAGATCAGCAGGGCGCCATGTGCATCACACAGCTCGCGCACCGCGCGGGCAAATTCAGGGTCGGCGGGAATCACGCCGCCTTCGCCCTGGATCGGCTCCATCACTACGGCGCAGGTACGATCGGATATGGCTGCCTGCAGCGCATCGATATCGTTAAAGGGTACGTGACTGATTCCCGCCGGCACCGGCTCAAACCCTTCGCGGTACTTGGCCTGGCCGCCGACCGAGACTGTGAACAGGGTGCGGCCGTGAAACGCCTGGGTGAACGCAATGATCTCGTGCTTGCCGGCCCCGTGACGGTCATGGGCGTACTTGCGCGCCAGCTTGAAGGCGGCTTCGTTGGCTTCGGCGCCGGAGTTGCAGAAGAATACCTGGTCGGCAAAGGTGCTGTCGGTGAGCTTCTGCGCCAGCTGCAGTACCGGCTCGTTGGTAAACACGTTGCTCAGGTGCCAGACCTTGCCGGCCTGATCGGTCAGTGCCTGCATCAGTGCGGGGTGGCGGTGCCCCAGCACGTTGACCGCGATACCGCCGGCGAAATCGATATATTCCCGGCCGTCCTGGTCCCACAGGCGGGAACCTTCGCCGCGCACCGGAATAATGGCCGGCGGGTTGTAGTTGGGGACCATGACGTCATCGAAGGTGGCGCGGCTGACAGTAGGCTGAGTCATTATGTTGCTCCTGTGTTAAAGCGGTTTCAGTCTGCCCACCTGGCATTGGCAGCAGGGCAGTGTGGCGAAATTTATACCCCGGCGCCGCAGTGCGCCGGGGCCGGGGTTCCTTCCTGTTTTAAAGCAGCTTCAGGCGGCCCAGTTCGCGCACGGCGACGGACAGCATGGCGAGGTTGGGCGTTTCGTTGAAGCGGACTTCGCTAAAGATCTGCTGCAGGTTGTCGAGCAGCTGTGCGGCCTGCGTACGCCATTGGGTCAGGCGTGCGTTGACCGGCGTGTCGGCATCGGTGGTCTCCAGTATCAGGCTGCAGGCCTGGATCTGGGTGGCATCCACTTCATGCGCCAGAGCGGCCCGTGCCTTGCGCTGCCACAGGTCCCGCTCCGGCAATGCCGCGATGCAGCGGCGCAGGGGATGCAGGGTCAGCATCTGCTCGAGTGAGAAGTAGATACCGGCGGTGACCAGGCTGTCCTGACCGCTTTGATACGCCAGCTGGACAATTTCCAGCCCCTGATACAGATAGGGCAGGCTGGCAAGGCGCTCTGCCAGGGCAGCCGGTACGCCGGCCTCGGTCAGGCGGGCGCGTGCCTGCTGCAGCTGGTCGAGGGCGTCTTCGGTCAGCAGCTCAGGCAGGTGTGCTATCAGGTTGGTGACCTCGCTGTCGTAGGCGCGGGTGCAGTCGGCGATGTTGATCTGGCCAGTATTGCGCCTGAGCAGCCAGAGTGTGGTGCGCTCCAGCAGGTCCTGGATTTGCGTCAGCTCGTCCCGGAACAGGCCGTCGTCCAGGTTGTTTTCCAGCGTTTCGAGCGCCTGCCAGAGGCTGTCGATATCGAGGATGCGGCGGGCGGATACGAAGGCACGCACCGCATCAAGGGCGCTGCAGTGGGTTTCGGCCTGCAGGTAGCTGACAAAGGTATCGCCCATGCGGTTGCAGGTTTGATTGGTCATGTGGGTGGCCAGCAGCTCGTTGCGCAGGGGGTGTTGCTGTAATTCCGGCGCATACTGCTGACGTATGTGATGCGGAAAGTAGGCCGGCAGCTCGAGGGCCAGGTCGGGGTCCTGTCCGATGCCATGCTCGATCAGCTGATCGCACAGCCAGAGCTTGCTGTAGGCCAGCAGTACCGCAATTTCGGGGCGTGTCAGCCCCTGGCCGTTGCGTGCCAGGTCCTCCAGCTGCGCATCTGCCGGCAGGTACTCCAGCGCCCGGTTCAGTCGGCCGGCCTTTTCCAGCTGTTGCATCAGGCGGCGGTGATCGTTGATCCGGCTCGGCGCCTGGTATGCACACAGGCTGAGGATCTGGCTCTGCTGCCTGTTGTGCTGCAGCACCAGGGCGGCGACCTCATCCGTCATGCTTTCGAGCAGACGGTTACGGCGGTCGGCGTCGAGCGCGCCGCAGGCCAGTTCCCGGCTTAGCAGAATCTTCAGGTTGACCTCGTGATCGGACGAATCGACGCCGCCGGCGTTGTCGATGGCATCGGTATTGACCAGGCCGCCGTGGCGGGCGAACTCGATGCGCGCGCGCTGGGTCAGTCCCAGGTTGCCGCCTTCACCGATGACCTTCACCCGCAGTTCGCTGGCATCGACGCGCAGATTGTCATTGCTGCGGTCCCCGACCTCGGTGTGGCTCTCGCCGCTGGCCTTGATATAGGTGCCGATACCGCCATTCCAGAGCAGATCCACCGGGGCCTTGAGAATCACCCGGATCAGCTCGTTGGGGGTGAAGCGGCTCTGGTCGGTACCCAGTGCGGCCTGTGCCTCGGGGCTGAGGTCGATATGCTTGGCGCTGCGCTTGTAGAGTCCGCCACCGGCAGAGACCAGACTGAGGTCATAGTCTTCCCAGTTTGAACGCGGCAGCTCAAACAGGCGCTTGCGTTCCTGCCAGCTTGAGGCCGCGTCGGGGGTCGGGTCGATGAAGATGTGCTGGTGGTTGAAGGCCGCGACCAGGCGGATATGGCGGGACAGCAGCATGCCGTTGCCGAACACATCGCCGGCCATGTCGCCGATACCCACGACGCTGAAATCGTCCGACTGGCAGTTGCGGTTCTGTTCGCGGAACAGCCGTTTGACCGACTCCCAGGCACCCCGGGCGGTGATGCCCATCTTCTTGTGGTCGTAGCCGTTGCTGCCGCCGGAGGCGAACGCATCGCCGAGCCAGAAACCGTATTCGGCGCTGATGCGGTTGGCGATGTCCGAGAAGGTGGCGGTACCCTTGTCGGCCGCGACCACCAGGTAGGGATCGGGACCATCGTGGCAAACCACGTTGGCCGGCGAGACGATGTCATCGTCGACGCGGTTATCGGTGATGTCGAGCAGGCCGCGAATAAAGGTTTCGTAGCAGCGGATCACCTCCGCCTGAACCGCATTGCGATCGCCGCCGTCGGGCAGCTGCTTGGGCACGAAGCCGCCCTTGGCGCCGACCGGCACGATCACCGAGTTCTTCACCATCTGGGCTTTCACCAGGCCCAGCACCTCGGTGCGAAAGTCCTCGCGCCGGTCGGACCAGCGCAGACCGCCGCGGGCGATGGCGCCTGCTCGCAGGTGTACGCCCTCGACCCAGGGCGCATAGACAAAAATCTCAAACGCCGGCCGAGGCTCGGGGGCGAAGGGTAAGGCGCGGGTATTGAGCTTGAATGACAGATAGCCTTTCGCGCCGCCGACGTGGCGTATCGCGTCGTTCTGGTAGTAATTGGTGCGCAGCATGGCACTGATCACGCCCAGGTAGTGGCGCAGAATGCGGTCTTCGTCGAGGTTCTCCACCGCTTCCAGGGCGCTGTTGATGTGCTCGATCAGGCTCTGCTGGCGTGTCTCGCGCCCGGCGCTGGCGTCGGGGGAAAAGCGTGCGGCAAAGAGGTCGCCCAGCAGCCGGCAGAGCTGAGGATTGCGGAACAGCGCCTGCTCGATGTAGTGCTGACTGAAGGGGACGCCGAGCTGCTGCAGGTACTTGCCGATCGCCCGCAGCAGCATGACCTGACGATAGTCGAGACCGGCGCCCAGGATCAGTTGATGGAAGCGGTCGTCCTCCAGCTCGCCGTAGTAGGTGCGGCTGAACGTCTGCTCGAACTGGGTGCGCAGGGCCTGCGGTGTCAGGTCCAGCCCGCTGTCGCAGGCGAGGTGGAAGTCGATGATCCAGCAGGCCTCGTCGTCGGCCTGGGTGATGCCGGCGGCCAGCTGGTAGGGGGTCGCACTGCAGACGCGCACGCCGAGATGTTCGAGGATGGGCAGCACGTCGGACAGGGTGATATCGCGGCCCCGGCCCAGCACCTTGAAACGCAGGCTGCCAGGCTTGGGCTGGTACAGCTGGGTGGCCAGTGTTCTGTCCAGACGGTCCAGCTGACGTATGTCGGTCACCGCGGACTTGGGCTGGGTATCGTCACGGTAAGCCGCCGGAAAGCGATGCGCGAAGCGCTCGAACAGGCGGCGGGCTTCAGAATCGTTAAACTGGTCTGACAGCGCCCGATGCAGCTTGTCGTACCAGGTTTCCATCGCATCGCGGATCTGCTGCTCCAGTTGCTGCGCATCGCAGACGACCTGCCGGGCGTGGTCGCAATGAATACTGAATTCGATCAGGGCCAGCGGCTGTTCACTCAGGCGCACGCTGAATTCGGCACTGTTTCCGTTGAATGCGCGCAGCAGGATGTCCTGCACCCGCTTGCGCAGGCCGGTATGGTACTGGTCGCGGGGCACGAGCAGCAGCACAGTAATGAAACGGCCATGGGTGTCGGGGCGCAGAAAAAGCCCGAGACGGCGGCGTTCGACACAATCCAGCATGCCGGTGACCGTCTCCTGCAACTGGGCATAGCTGGCCTGCAGCATCTCGTCGCGCGGATAGTTGAATACGATATGGCGCAACGCCTTGTAGCTGTGGGTGTCGGTGGGCAGTCCACAGGACTGCAGCAGGCGGCTGACATGCTGGCGGATCAGCGGAATCTGGGTCACCGGCGTGTCATAGGCTTTGCTGGCATAAAGGCCAAAGAAGCGCCACTCGCCAATGACCTTGCCGCTGGCGTCGGTGTTCTTGACGCCGACATAATCCAGATGCGCACCCTGCTGCACGGTGGAGCGGGTGGTCGACTTGGTCAGCACCAGACGCTGTGGCGACTCCAGCAGCTCGCTCAGGTAGCGGTCGAGCCGGATCAGGTGCTGCGATTCTGAAACCGGATCGCGGAAGCTGCCCAGGCCCGAGCCGTCGCGGTAACGCAACTGGTAGCATTCGTTCTCGCCCTGCTCGACGTCGTAGTAGCGAAAGCCGACCAGCAGAAAATTCTCGTCGGCGAGCCAGCGCAGAAACTCGACTGTTTCCAGATCCGGCTGCGCCGCCTGTTCGCACGCGCTGGCGGCGGCTTCGAGCCGGGCCAGCATGGGCTGCCAGTCGGCTACCGTGCAGCGCACGTCCTCGAGGACTCGCAGCAGTGCGTGGCGGATCGAATCGAGGGCGCTGTTGTCGGGCTGATGATCGATCTCGAAACGCACCAGGGTTTCGGTGCCTGCACCCTCACTGGCGTCGCTGCAGAATTCAACCAGGTGGCCGGTGCTATCGCGGCGCAGGTGCAGCACGGGATAGGCTTGCTGGTGAATGCCGATACCCAGACGCGCCAGCTCGGTGATGCTGCTGGCAACGATAAAGGGCATGTCGTCCATCAGGATTTCGATAATGCTGTGTTCGCTGTGCCAGCCGTCCCGGGCGGGATCCGGGTGATAGACGGCGACGTCTATCGTGCCGCGGTCATGTTGCTGCAGGCGTTGCCATACGGACATCAGGGCGCCGTACAACGCCTGTGGCGCCAGCGCGGTGTCCCGGCGCTGCGATTGAAAAAAGAGCCTTTGCAGGGTCTGTAACTGCTGGGCCTGCTGAGCGTCATGCCGGCTGGCAATCAGGTCGAGCACGTTCAGGGCTGGCTGGCTGGGTTTGACGAGCGGCAACGTTTCCATCGTGATATCGGCTTCTTATTATCAGCGGAAGGGGAGTGAAATCATTATCATGGAACGCTTCCCGGGCTGACAGGTGTGGAGTTTTGCTCAGGCGACGCTGATTTTCACCCAGCTGCCATCCCGGCGGGATAGCGACGCTTTTCGCCGGGTTGAGGGTTAAGATGCGCCAACTATTCTTACAGCAGCCGCCTTGTGGCGCCGGTCACAGACATTGAAGAACGCAGAACACAAAAATCGCACGCAACGTTACGGCTTTGTCCTGGTGCCGGAGTTCTCGCTGACCGCGTTTTCCTGTGCCGTGGAGGCATTGCGTACGGCCAACAGTCTGGCGGGCGACATGCTGTATGAGGTTGTGCTCGTCGGCAGCGGTACTGATTTGGTGCGCAGCAGCTGCGGGGTTGAGGTCCGGGTGGATTGCCAGCCGGATCAGGTGCAGCAGCTGGATGCACTCTTTGTCTGTGGTCCGACGCCGGTGCTGCACAGTGGCCACGAAAAACTGATCGCCTGGCTCAGACGCCAGTCCCGCTCGGTCTCGAGTCTCGGTGGCATTGGCACCGGTAGCTATCTGCTGGCCCGCGCCGGTTTGCTGGACGGATACCGCGCCACCATTCACTGGCTGGATATTGCCACGCTGCGCGAAGCCTTTCCCCGGGTCGAGGCGACCGGCAACCTGTTCGAGACCGATCGCGACCGCTATACCTGCAGCGGCGGTACCGCTTCCATGGATATGCTGCTGTTCCTCATCGGGCGCGAACACGGCATAGACCTGGCCTCCTCGATCTCGGAGCAGTTCGTCTGCGAACGCATTCGACTCAGCGATGAAGTTCAGCGGGTGCCGCTTAAAGTGCGCCTGGGAACCCAGCAGCCGAATCTTATCGAGGCGGTCACGCTGATGGAGGCCAACATCGAAGAGCCGCTGAGTACCGATGATCTGGCCCATCACGTGGGTGTATCGCGGCGCCATCTGGAGCGCCTGTTTAAGCAAAATCTGCAGCAGGTACCATCGCAGTACTATCTTGAGCTGCGCCTGGACCGTGCCCGAGTGCTGTTGCGTACGGATGACAAGCCCATCCTGCAGGTCGGCCTGATGTGCGGCTTTTCCAGTGCATCCTATTTCAGCACGGCCTACCGCAACCATTTTGGCCTGACGCCGCGTCAGGAAAGACGCAATGCCCGCCCCGCGGCCGGATCGCCCGAGCTGCAGTCCAGTTTTGGCCGCTCGTTCGAGCGCTGAGGCTTCCGGATTCTGCGACCCCTGGTCTTATTGGGTGTCGGCTCGTGCAAGTATTCGCTTGCGTCATGCCTGCTGTCTGGCCGTATCTGGCGGGCGCTTCATTTTCCCCGTCACCCCTGCGTCGGCATATCCCTCATCTACAACAGCTTCGCCTGAAGCTTAGCTTCATGTGCATTGTGAAAATGGGTGCGTGGCGCTTGTCGCAGCAGCGCCCCAAAACGGGGTGGCTGGCATTCCTGGTGCTACATAATGGCTGCAAAATAGGCGCAGTTGGCGCCACATTTTAGGGCGTTTGTGCACTAAAACCACGCTTTTTAATAGGGCAGTCGCAACAGCTAAAAACGATGTCCACTGGGTGAAAAAGTGCTGGGGGATATTCTGATAACGTGTTTTTACTCGGGTATCAGCGGCGTACCGCTGCCTGGTGAAGATCACTGCCGGCCTGACGGCTCCCATTAGAATAAACATAGGATCATTCGATGAAGTTTTCCAAATTGCTCTGTGGCGCCTTGGCGCTTGTCGGCCTGATGGCAAGCCCGGTGTGGGCCAAAGACTGGACGTCGGTGCGCATCGGTAGCGAAGGTGCCTATCCTCCGTTTAACTTTTTCAATGCCAGCGGTGAGCTGGTGGGCTTCGATATCGAGATCGGCCAGGCTTTGTGCGCCAAGATGGAAGCTGACTGTACCTTCGTCGCCCAGGATTGGGACGGCATGATTCCCGCGCTGCTGTCCGGTAAATACGATGTCATCCTGGCCTCGATGTCCATTACCGAAGAACGCAAGCAGCAGGTCGCTTTCACCGAGCCGTACTACAGGGCGGCGCTGACCTTCGCCGGCCCCGCCGACAGTACCATCACTGATCTGAGCCCCGAAGCGCTGGAAGACCTGAGCATTGGTGCCCTGAGTGCCTCGACTCAGGCCGAATACCTGCAGGCCAACTTTCCCGAGTCCGACGTACGCCTGTACCGCAGCCAGGATGAAGTGAATCTCGACCTGGTCAGTGGCCGGCTGGATCTTCAGGTCAGCGACCTGCTGCCAATGCTGGACTGGGTGACCAACAGTGAAGATGGCAAGTGCTGCAAACTGGTGGGTGAACCCATCATGGATCCCAAATATGCCGGTGAAGGCACCGGTATGGCGCTACGCCAGGAAGACCAGGAGCTGCGCCAGAAACTCAATGAAGCCCTGGCGGCCATCGTTGCCGATGGCACCTACCAGGCGATCAATGCCAAGTACTTTCCGATCAATATCTACGACATGAAGTAGCCCCTGTACGCCAGGCGGTCTGAGCATCGAACCTGCTCAGACGCCTGGCAACGCATACCACGGATCACTGCCGAGTATCGGCACCACCGGTCTGGTGCCCGATCCCTGCGCTGGTCTGAGCCCTCGTGGCGAACTCGCCCGGAGAGTCCCTATGATTGATCTCGCTTTATTTGGCTTCGGTGCCGATGGCTGGGGCGACGAATTGTTGTCCGGCCTGTGGGTAACCGTGAAGCTGGCCGTGATGACCCTGCCACTGGGCCTTCTCATCGGCTTTGCCGTGGCCGGTGCTTCCCTGTCAAAGAATCCGTGGCTGCGCCGTTTTGGACGCGCCTATACCACGGCGGCACGGGGTATCCCGGAGCTGCTGACGCTGTTCCTGGTCTACAACGGCGTTGCCATCCTGCTCAATGCGGCCTGGCGCTGGCTTGATCCGGATGCCGGTTTTGTTGAGCTGAGTCCTTTCGTCGCCGGTGTGGTGGCCCTGAGCGTTGTGTTCGGTGCCTTTTCCGGCGAGGTGCTGCGGGGCGCTTTTCAGGCACTGCATCCCGGGCAAATCGAAGCCGGTATGGCCGTTGGCCTGAACCGTCTGGATCTGTTCCGCTTTATCACGTTGCCGCAGATCTGGCGCTTTGCCTTGCCCGGTCTTGGCAATCTCTGGGTCAACCTGATCAAGGATACGGCGCTGGTGTCGATCATTGCCCTGAACGACCTGCTGCGCATGACCAACATTGCGGTCGGGGCGACCAAGAAGCCCTTTACGTTCTTTCTGCTGGCCTGTGCGGCCTACTGGATACTGAGCATTCTGTCCGAGATTGTGCTCTCCAAACTGGAAACCCGTGCCAATCGCGGCATCAGGAGGGCCTGACATGCCTGCATTTGCAACATTGTCCCACTATGGACAACGGTGGCTGCCGGGTGCTCTGCCTGCAGCGCCACAAACTCTTGTGCGTATCTCCAGCAACGCCGTGATACTGAGCATTCTGTCCGAGATTGTGCTCTCCAAACTGGAAACCCGTGCCAATCGCGGCATCAGGAGGGCCTGACATGCCTGCATTTGCAACATTGTCCCACTATGGACAACGGTGGCTGCCGGGTGCTCTGCCTGCATGTTCGCAAACTCTTGTGCGTATCTCCAGCAACGCCGTGATACTGAGCATTCTGTCCGAGATTGTGCTCTCCAAACTGGAAACCCGCGCCAATCGCGGCATCAGGAGGGCCTGAGCATGTCTCTCATCACTGAATACGGACTGGCACTACTGTCGGGTGCCTGGCTGACGCTGAAACTGTCCGGCCTGGCGCTACTGTTCGGCGCTATTATCGCCATGCCCATGGCAATCGCACGCAGTTCACAGCGGCGCTGGCTGGCCGTTCCGGTACGCATCTACATCTCATTTTTTCGCGGTACGCCGATGCTGGCGCAGTTGTTCCTGGTCTATTTCGGTGCCGGCCAGTATCGGCACGAGTTGCAGGCGCTGGGCCTTTGGGGGCTGTTCCGGGACCCGTTCTACTGTGCTTTGCTGACTTTCATTCTCAATACGGTGGCCTATCAGGCGGAACTGCTGCGCGGCGGTATCCTTGGCGTTCCCCGTGGTGAAGTGGAAGCCGCCAAGGCCTATGGCATGTCGGCCCTGTTGCGCTATCGGCTGATCATTCTGCCCCATGCCTATCGCATTGCTTTTCCGGCGCTGGGTAACGAGGTCATCCTGCTGCTCAAGGGCAGCGCCATTGCCAGCGTGGTGACACTGTTTGATCTGATGGGCCAGACCCGGGCTATTTTCGCCAAGACATTCGATTTCTCTATCTACCTCTGGGCAGCCCTGCTGTATCTGCTGATCACGATGTTGATTGTGCGCCTGTGGCGCTACCTGGAAAAACGCATTAATCCGCACCTGTACCGACAGGTGAGGGTGGCGCCAGCACCTGCATCCGTGGCCAAGGGCCAGACGACCTAACCGATTCGGAACAACAATTATGACTACTCAGGTTTTGCACAATGGCCGGCCTCAGACGGATCAGATACCCCTGGTGGCCCGCGATATCCACAAGTCCTTCGGCCAGTTCGAGGTTCTCAAAGGCGTTTCCCTGACGGCCCGGCAGCAGGATGTGACCGCGATTCTCGGCTCCAGCGGTTCGGGCAAGAGTACTTTTCTGCGCTGCCTCAACCTGCTGGAAGTGCCGGACTCGGGCGACCTGCTGGTGCATGGCCAGCAGGTGCATATCGAGAAAAACCGCCAGGGCGAGTCGGTTCCGGTGGACGAGAAGCTGGTGGAGCGGATCCGTGCCCATCTGGGCATGGTGTTTCAGCAGTTCAACCTCTGGTCCCATATGACGGTGCTGGAGAACTGCATGATTGGCCCGTTGCGGGTGCTGAAGCAGCCCAGGGCCGAGGTCGAGGAACGGGCCCGCTACTACCTCAACAAGGTCGGGCTCGACGAGCGCATGCAGCACTACCCGGCGCACCTGTCCGGCGGCCAGCAGCAGCGCGCGGCCATCGCCCGCGCGCTGACCATGGAGCCCGATGTGATGCTGTTCGACGAGCCGACCTCGGCGCTGGATCCGGAACTGGTGGGCGAAGTGCTGCTGGTCATGCGCAAGCTGGCCGAAGAGGGCCGCACCATGATCGTGGTAACCCATGAAATGGCCTTTGCCCGCGAGGTTTCATCCCATGTGATGTTCCTGCACCAGGGACGGGTCGAGGAAGAGGGCGCGCCCCAGGTGCTGTTCAAAGAGCAGCAGTCCGAGCGCTTTCGGCAGTTCCTCAGCAGCAACTTCTGAGGGCGTTGCCGGGCTGTCGTTGGGGTGTTATTGAACTGAAGCCCAGTCTGCGATCGCCCGGCCATTGTTGTGGTGCCATGGAGCACTGCGAAGCGTCCCCCGTGTTCACTCCATCACTGCTCAGAGTGTGGCCAGCGCCTCGATTAGGGCCCGCTCGCCATCGCTGAAGCGTGACTGCGGATTATAGACCAGCTGGATGTCGGCTTCGGGCAGGTCCTGGTCAGATAGGAATAGTCGGGAGCTGCCATGGCAATCCTGGCGGGTGTTTTGGGCATCGGTTGGTGATCAGAGTGTTGCCAGCGCCTCGATCTGGGCCCGCTCGCCATCGCTGAAGCGTGACTGCGGATTGTAGATCAGCTGGATGTCGGCTTCGGGCAGGTCCTGGTCAGAAGGGAATAGTCGGGAGCTGCCATG
>NZ_KB899095.1:0-79507 GCF_000378045.1 Marinobacterium rhizophilum DSM 18822 | reverse complement strand
TCAGAGTGTTGCCAGCGCCTCGATCAGGGCCCGCTCGCCATCGCTGAAGCGTGACTGCGGATTGTAGATCAGCTGGATATCCGCTTCGGGCAGGTCCCGGTACGGAGGGAGCTGCCATAGCTGGCCCTGTTCGACGAAGGGGCGGGCCAGGTGTGCCGGCAGGGCGCCGATACCGATGCCGTTGACGATCATTCGGCACACCTCCTCGACATTGCTCGAGGAGCCCCGCACCTGCTGGCCGATCGACGCCAGCGCGCGCATCGCCGTCACTGGTCCCATGTAGTCGCCCCCGAGCACATCGGAGGTGAAGCCGATATAACCCTCGCCCCGCAAGTCCTCCAGCTCCAGGCCCTCGCGTTCGAACAATGGGTGTGTCCGCCCGCAAAAGATGGCGTACTGCTCGCGGCTCAGCAGGACCTTGTGCAGCGGGGTCGGTACGTCGGCATCGCAGATCCCCAGGGTGACGGTGCTCTTTTCCACTGCCCGTATCACCTCCGCGGTGGTTGCGATCTCAATCGTCAGTGTCACCCCTGGGTGGGCGCGGAAAAAGCGCTGCAGCAATTGATCAAGGCGATCGCTGGTGACCTGGCTGATGCTGATAATGCGCACATGGCCGGTGGTATCGACATCGGCATCGTGCATCACTTCATTCAGCCGCGACACTTGGCGATAGACCTGCATGGCCTCCTCGTAGAGCTTCTGTCCGGCGGGTGTTAGTTCGAAATGTCCCGGGCGGCGGTCGATCAGTTTGCGCCCGACCGCGCCTTCGAGGCGCTTTAGCGCGGCGCTGACGGTGGGTTGCTGCAGACTGAGCCTGTCGGCCGCGGCACTGATACCACGAGCCTGGACGATAAAGACAAAGGTACGCAGCAGGTTCCAGTCCAGCCGGGTGGCGAAGCGTTCGAGTTGATTGTGCGGATTAAACGGCGTGGACATGGGCGCCTCGGCAGGCAGGTGAAGGGGTATCGGTCAGAGTATAGATCTTATCTATATCCAAGATTCAGAATAACATTTTTATCAATATTTGGTGCTCTGTTACCGTCAGCTTATCCATCGGGCTTCACTGTGAGTGGCGTCCGCTTTCTAGTCTGCCGGGTATCACCATGAATTCCACAGCCTGCCTGCATATTGATCAACAGCTGCTAAGCGAGAATGCGCGTTTGCTGCATACCCTGTGTCGGCGCCAGGGTGTTGAGCTGGCCGCCGTGGTCAAGGCCGGTTGCGGTCTGGAGGCGGTCGCCCAGGCGGTGCTGGCCGGTGGCTGTGACCTGCTGGCCGATTCCCGGCTCGACAATATTGCACGCCTGCAGCAGGCTGGCGTGGATGCACGCATGATGCTGCTGCGCCTGCCCGCCCCGTCGCACGCCGAGGCGGTGGTCAGCCTGGCGGATATCAGCCTGAATTCGGAGTATGACGCCATTCATGCATTGCACCAGGCCGCGCTGCGTCAGGGGCGCCGGCACGGGATCATGCTGATGGTCGAACTGGGCGATCGCAGGGAAGGCGTTGTGCCGGGGCAGTTGCCCGCGCTGATTGAGCGCTTGCGGCCGCTGTCCGGGATTCGGGTGGTCGGTGTCGGCAGCAATTTTGGCTGCCTGGGTGGTGTGCGCACCACGCAGCAGAATCTTTCGGAACTGGTGCGTTGCGCTCAACGCGCGGAGGCGCAACTGGGCTATCGACTGGAGGTGGTGTCCGGCGGTAATTCCGGCGCATTGCCGCTGTTGCTGGAAGGCCGGTTGCCGGCGGGGATCAATCAGGTGCGGGTAGGCTTTTCGATGCTGCTGGGCCGAAACCCCTTTACCGACCAGCCGTTGCCGGGTCTGCATGTGGACGTGTTCGAACTGGACGCCGAACTGATCGAGATCCAGACCAAGCCTTCACTGCCGGAGGGCGAGGTGGTGCTGGATGCATTCGGCCAGGTGCCCCGGTTTGAAGACCGCGGCCCTCGAGTGCGCGGGATTGTCGGACTCGGCCGCCTCGATACGGATCTGGCGACGCTCAGGCCCGCCGATCCGCGTATTGAGGTGATCGGAGCGTCATCGGATCATCTGGTACTGGATCTGACCCGCAGCGGACCGCACCGCATTGGCGAGCGGATCCGCTTTGTTCCGGGTTACGGCGCGCTGGTGCAGGCCATGCTGTCACCCTATGTGCGCAAGCAGTTGCGCGCGCCGGCGATCACTGTGCCGCCAGTACCTGCTCGATCGCCGTTTCCAGCTTTGCCATAGCGGCGTGAATATCCTCATCGGGAATGATCAGCGAGGGGGTGAAGCGCAACACATTGGGGCCGGCCATCAGGATGAGCAGCCCCTGCTCCCGCGCGGCGGCGAGAAACTCGCCGGCCTTGCCATGCCAGGCATCAACCAGTTCGACGCCGATCAGCAGGCCCGCACCGCGAATCTGCTGGAAGATCCCGAGCCTGTCGCTGATGCGCTGCAACGCCTCGACGAAGAGGTCATGCTTGCGTTTTACATCGGCCAGCAGGGCAGGGTTGCTGACGATATCGAGCACCTTGCCGGCCACGGCACAGCCCAGCGGGTTGCCGCCGAAGGTGCTGCCGTGGGCGCCAAAGCCAAAGCTGGCGGCAATCTTGGCGGTGGTCAGCATGGCGCCGATGGGAAAGCCGCCGCCCAGGCCCTTGGCGCTGGTGAGAATGTCGGGCGTCACGCCCATCTCCATGTAGGCGAACAGGTTCCCGGTGCGTCCCACGCCGGTCTGGATCTCATCGTAGATCAGCAGTGCGTTGTGCTCATCGCACAGCGCACGCACCGCCTGGGCGAATTCCGCCGTAGCCGGAATAACGCCGCCTTCACCGAGAATGGGTTCCATGACCACGGCACAGGTGCGCTCTGAAATAACCGCCTTCAGTGCCTCGATATCGTTGTAGGGCACATGGGTGATGCCGCCGGGAGCGGGCTCGAATCCCTGGCGGTACTTGGGCTGGCCACCGACGCTGACGGTAAACAGGGTACGGCCATGGAACGACTGCTCAAAGGCGATAATTTCGTGCTTCTGCGGGCCGACGTGGTCGTATGCATACTTGCGGGCCAGCTTGAAGGCCGCTTCGTTGGCTTCGGCGCCGGAGTTGGCGAAAAACACACGCTCGGCAAAAGTCTGCTGCGTCAGTTTCTGTGCCAGTGCCAGTGCCGGTTCATTGGTGTAGACGTTGCTCAGGTGCCAGAGGGTGTCGGCCTGCTGCTTGAGCGTCTGCACCAGTTCCGGGTGGCAGTGCCCCAGCAGGTTGACGGCGATACCGCCGGCCAGGTCGATATAGTCGCGACCTGCCTGATCCCACAGATGTGATCCCTCACCGCGCACCGGGATTATGGCCTGGGGCGCGTAGTTGGGCACCATCACTTCATCGAAGGTTTGCCGGTTTACCGGGTTGCTTGTCATGACTGTCCTCATGAGTTGTTCCATTACAGGTTGCGCAGGTTGCTCAGTTCCCGCACTGCGACGGACAGCATTGATAGGTCCGGTTTGTCGCTGCTGCGTATTTCACTGAACAGCTGTTGCAGGTGTTGCAGGATGGGTCTGCTCTGGGCCTGCCAGTGTTGCAGGCGCTGATCCAGATCATCGCAGTTTTTGATGCCGCTGAGTACTGCCGTGCACGCCTGGGCGAGCGCGCCGTCAACCTCCAGGGACAGGGCTCGGCGGGCTTTGCGCTGCCAAAGGTCGCGCTCCGGCAGGGACAGGATCATTTTGCGCAACGGGCTCAGTTCAAGGTGCCGTTCCAGGGTGAAGTAAACGCGGCTGGCAGTCTTGCTGTCCTGCTCGCTTTTCAGGCAGAGGTCGACAATTTCCAGCCCGCGTGTCAGGTTGGGCAGTGCCGCCAGGCGTTGCGCCAGGGCGTGGGGCAGCCCCGCATCCTGCAACGTCTTGCTGTCATGTTGCAGGCGATTCTGATCCTCGGTATCGAGGTAGGGCACCAGTACGGTACTCACCTCGGTGACGCTGTTGCCGTAGCGTCCCAGCAGGTCGGCGATGTTCAGGTTACTGCCATGGTTGCGCAGCAGCCAGAGACTGGTGCGCTCTAGCAGTGAGTGAATGCGCAGTAGCTGCAGGCGGAATAGCTTGTCGTTTATCTGGTCCTCAAAGCATTCGAGGTCGCGCCAGAGTGCGGGCATGTCCAGCAGCCGGTGTGCGACCATCCAGGCCCGCAGTCCGTCCAGGGCGCTGCAGTGGGCTTCGCTCTGCAGGTAGCTGACCAGGGTTGAGCCCATGCGATTGCAGATCAGGTTGGTGCAGTGGGTGGCCACCAGCTGGGCATGTAGTGGGTGCAGGTGCAGGCTGTCGCCAAAGCGCTGCTGGATCACCGTCGGGAAATAGTTGTGCAGTTCCTGCGCGAGCCAGGCGTCGTTGCCTATACCGTCGTCGATCAGCTGGTCGCACAGCCAGAGCTTGCTGTAGGCCAGCAGTACCGCAATTTCCGGGCGGGTCAGCCCCTTGCCGTTACGCGCCAGCTCGTCCAGTTGCTCGTCGTTGGGGAGATACTCGAGTTTGCGGTTGAGGCGGCCCGCCTTTTCCAGCAGCTGCATGAGGCGGCGGTGGTCGTTGATGCGCTTGGACGCGACCTGGTTGGCGGCACTCAGTATCTGGCACTGGCCATAGTTGTGGCGCAGCACCAGGCGGGCGATATCCTCGGTCATGCTTTCAAGTAGCGGATTGCGCTCGTCTGCGCCGAGTGTGCCGGCGCTGACCTGCTGATTGAGCAGTATCTTCAGGTTGACCTCGTGGTCGGAGGAGTCCACGCCGCCGGCGTTGTCGATGGCATCGGTATTGATCAGGCCGCCGTGGCGGGCGAACTCGATGCGCGCACGCTGGGTCAGGCCCAGGTTGCCGCCTTCGCCGATGACCTTGAGGCGCAGCTCGCTGGCATTGATGCGCACATTGTCGTTGCTGCGATCGCCCACCTGGTCATGGGTTTCACTGCTGGCCTTGATATAGGTGCCGATGCCGCCGTTCCAGAGCAGGTCAACCGGGGCCTTGAGAATCACCCGGATCAGCTCGTTGGGTGTGAAGCGGGTCTGGTCGGTACCCAGTGCGGCCTGTGCCTCGGGGCTGAGGTCGATATGCTTGGCGCTGCGCTTGAAGAGCCCGCCGCCGGCGGAGACCAGACCGAGGTCATAGTTTGTCCAGCTTGATCCCGGTAACTCGAACAGTCGCTTGCGTTCCTGCCAGCTTGAGGCCGCGTCGGGGGTCGGGTCGATGAAGATGTGCTGGTGGTTAAAGGCCGCGACCAGGCGGATATGGCGGGACAGCAACATGCCGTTGCCGAACACATCGCCGGCCATGTCGCCAATACCCACGACAGTGAAATCTTCCGACTGGCAGTTGCGGTTCTGTTCGCGGAACAGCCGTTTGACCGACTCCCAGGCGCCCCGGGCGGTGATGCCCATCTTCTTGTGGTCGTAGCCGTTGCTGCCGCCGGAGGCGAACGCATCGCCGAGCCAGAAACCGTATTCGGCACTGATGCGGTTGGCGATGTCCGAGAAGGTGGCGGTACCCTTGTCGGCCGCGACCACCAGGTAGGGATCGGGGCCGTCGTGGCAGATCACGCGAGCGGGCGAGACGATGTCATCGCCGACGCGGTTATCGGTGATGTCGAGCAGGCCGCGAATAAAGGTCTCGTAGCAGCGGATCACCTCCGCCTGAACCGCATTGCGATCGCCGCCGTCGGGCAGTTGCTTGGGCACGAAACCGCCCTTGGCGCCGACCGGCACGATCACCGAATTCTTCACCATCTGCGCTTTCACCAGCCCAAGCACCTCGGTGCGAAAATCCTCGCGCCGGTCCGACCAGCGCAGGCCGCCGCGCGCAATAGGCCCTGCTCGCAGGTGTACGCCCTCGACCCAGGGCGCATAGACAAAAATCTCGAACGCCGGGCGCGGTTCAGGGGCGAAGGGGAGGTCGCGGGTATTGAGCTTGAAGCTCAGGTAGCCCTTCTCCCGTTCTTGGTCCGCCTGGTAGTAATTGGTGCGCAGCATGGCTTTGACCACACCCAGGTAGTGGCGCAGGATACGGTCTTCATCGAGGTTCTCGACGGTTTCCAGTGCGGCCAGGATATCGGCGCCGAGCAAGTGCCCCATTGCCTTGCTGCCGGGGGGCGCCTCGGGATCGAAGCGTGCGCTGAAGAGCGCCAGCAGCTGGCGGCAGATCTGCGGATTGCGGCCCAGCGCCTGCTCAATGTAGTGCTGACTGAACGGCAAGCCCAGTTGCAACAGGTACTTGCACAGGGCCCTCAGCAGCGTGACTTCGCGATAGGAAATACCGGCGCGCAGGATCAGGTGGTTAAAGCGGTCATCTTCCAGTTCGCCGTAATAGGTGCGAATAAAGCTCTGCTGGAACTGTTCCCGCAGAGCACTGTTGTTGAGGTCGAATTCGGTCTCGCTGTCGAGGCTGAAATCAATGATCCAGAAGGTCTGGTCGGCTTCGTCGCCAATGAGGTAGGGCGTGGCGTCCAATACTCGAACACCCAGATGCTCCAGAATAGGCAGCACATCGGACAGTGCCAGGTTGTGGCCGCGTCCCAGCACCTTGAAACGCACCGGTCCCATGTCGGGGCGGTATAGCTGGGTGGTCAGGGCCGTGTGCAGGGCACTGAGTTCGCGGATATCGGCAACGGCCGTTTCCGGGCTGTGGTTGTCGCGGTAGGCGGCGGGGAAACGGGGGCCGAAGCGCTCAAACAGCCGATTGGCTTGTGCTTCGTCAAAAGTGTGCAGCAAGGCCTGGTGCAGTTTGTCCTGCCAGCTCTGGATGGCGTCGGCGATAAGACGGCGCAGCAGTTCAAGGCTGTATTCCTGACGATGGGCCTGTTTGCAGTGAATACTGAACTGGACCTGGGCCAGGGGCTGCTCGCTCAGGCGCACGCTGTATTCAGCGCTGTGCCCGTGCAGCTGGCGCAACAGTATGTCCTGCACACGGATCCGTACATCGGTCGTGTACTGATCCCGTGGCACCAGCATGATCACATTGATGAAGCGGCCGTAAGTATCCGGGCGCAGAAAGACGCCAAAGCGACGTGTTTCGACACACTCAAGCATGCCATTGATGGTGTCGTGCAACTGTTCATAGCTGGCTTGCAGCAATTCTTCCCGCGGGTAGCCATAAATGATGTGACGCAGCGCCTTGTAACCATGTGTATCGTCCGGCATGCCAGAGGCATCCAGCAGGCGTTGTACATGTTGGCGAATGCGCGGAATCTGGGTGATGGGCGTATCGTAAGCCTTGCTGGAATAGAGGCCGAAAAAGCGCCACTCGCCAATGACCTGGCCCTGCGGCGAGATTTTCTTGACGCCGATATAGTCGAAATGCGCCTGCTGCTGCACGGTCGAGCGGGTGGATGATTTGGTGAGTACCAGCACCTGGGGGGACTCGAGTTGGCGGCTGAGGTGTTCATCCAGCTCCAGTGTGCGCTGTGATTCGCTGATCGGGTCACGGAAGCTGCCCAGGCCGCTGCCTTCTTCGTAATGCAGCCGGTAACGATTGCCCTCGATGGGCTCCACCCGGTAAAACCGAAAACCGATAAACAGGAAGTTTCCATTGGCCAGCCAGCGCAGCAGTTCCACGGCCTCACGGTTGTCTTCGTAGCGGTTGCAGATGTCGCTCTGCTCGCACCAGCTGGCGGCCTCTTCCACCCGTGCCAGCAGCGGTTGCCAGTCTTGTACCGTGTAGCGTACATCGAGCAGGATCTGCTGCAGGCGCGATTCAATATGCCGCAATGCCTCGGGGCTGGTCTGGCGGTCTATTTCAAAGCGCACCAGGGTTTCGACGATCCGACCGGGTGCGTGTGTGCCAGGGCTGCTATCCCATAACTGCAGCAGATGGCCCTGACTGTCGCGCTCGGCGCAGTATATCGGGTAGCTCTGGCGGTGAATAAACAGGTCCTGGCGCGCCAGTTCGGTGGCACAGCTGGCGACGATGAAGGGCATGTCGTCCATGACAATTTCGATCACGCTGTGGGTGCTGTGCCAGTAGTCGTGCTGGGGGTCGGGGTTGTAAGCGCGGATGAGGGTTTGCTCGGGCGCGCGTTGCTCAATACTTTTCCATATATCGAGCAGGGCACCGTAGCGGTCTTCAGCCGTCATGCTGTTCATGCCGGCAGTGCTTTCACCCTGCGGGTGAAATATAAGCTCGCAAAGGTGTTGCAGCAGCGTGGCCTCTGCCGCGGAGTGCCGGGCACTGATGAGCGCCTGTACATCGGTGTTTAAGCGACTGTTGTGTGCTGAGTTCAGATCCATGGCTCTCTGTCTTATTATCCGGTTGGCCCGCTAAGTATCAGTCAGGATTGCAGACTTCGACAGTTGTCGGGACGGATAAGCGCATGCAGAGGCTAAAATGTGGCTGAGCCCGTCTTCGGGCGCGCGCGAAGACGGGCTCGTCTGGGCAGAACGTGGCAATTATGCGGGCTGCTGTCAGCAGGTGGAGGGTGTCGCCCTGCGTGTACTGTCAGCTTGCACAAAGCCTGGCCGGCCGGCGTACCAGCCGCAGCCGAACTGTACCAGCTGTAGCAGCATCAGCAGCACCAGGGCGCCGCTCCAGCTGTTCATCCAGTCATTGACCAGGCCCAGCATGACGGGGCCCGCGGCGGCGAGCAGGTAGCCAATGGACTGCGCCATGGCGGAGAGGCTGGTGGCCTCGACATGGCTTTGAGTGCGCAGGCCGAACAGTGACAGCGCAAAACTCAGGGACGCCGAGCCGCACAGGCCCAGCAGCGCGGCCCAGAGGACCGGTGCTGCAGTGGGTGTCAGCCAGAGGCCGCACAGCCCGGCGATACCCAGTACGAGTATCAGCAATGCCAGTGGACGCTGATCGGTCATGCGGGCGGCGATCATGGGGATCAGCAGGTTGGCGGGAATGCCCGCCAGGTTGATCATGGAGGCGGCGAAACCGGCGTCCTGGTCGTCAAGCCCCGCATCCATGAGTATCTTGGGCAGCCAGGTGGCAATGGAATAAAAGAAAAAGGACTGCAGGCCCATGAACAGGGTCAGGGCCCAGGCTGTCGGGTCGCGCCAAAGTGTAACCCGTGCGGAGGGCCCCGGCGCTTCCTGGGTGCGTATCCGCAGCATATACAGCCACAGCGGCAGGCAGACCAGAGGCAGTATCGCCCAGAACTGCAGCGCTGCCTGCCAGGCATCAAAGGCATCGCGCAACGGTATCGCCAGATAGACGCCAAGGCCTGCGCCCAGGCTCAGGGCGACCGAATAGAGCCCCGTCATCAGGCCGATCTGGCGCGGGAAATAGCCCTTGACCAGCCCTGGTATCAATACATTGAGCAATGCAATGGCGATGCCCAGCAGCAGTGTGCCGACAAGTACCAGGTTGAACAGGCTGGTGGTGCGCAGCGCCGCACCCGCGGCGATCAGCAGCAGCGCCATAATGACCAGCAGTGGCGCGCGGACGCGTCGGGCCAGCGCGGGAACGCAGATGGATATCAGTCCAAAGCAGATCAGCGGCAGGGTGGTGAGCAGACTGAATTCTCCGGCGGACAGGGCCAGGCTGGCACGGATGTCCGCCACCAGGGGGCCCACGACGACCAGGCCGCCCCGCAGGTTCGCGGCTGCCAGCAAAACGGCGAGGGCTGCGATAAAAAAGGCCCATTTTCGGCCGTCAAAGGGGCCTTTGAGTAACGTCATGAATACATCCGCGCAGTGGGGCGTTACGCTCAGAAGGGCGCCGGCGAAGGCGAGGCAGCGAGCAGCGGGCTCGGGTCCTGAGGCAGTGAAGTCGGTCGTAATTGTGCCATTTTGGTGCACGCAGAAACAGGGTATAAATCGAACAGTCTGTTGTACTTTTGTGCGCTATCAATGAGCGGGATATGTCCGGGTATCCGATGCGTTGCGGGATGATCAGGCTGTGGACTGGAACAGGTGTAACAGGGACAGCGCATCAGCGGTCAGCTTGATCCCCACCAGGATAGTCAGGGTTTCGAAAGTGCGTTTGACCAGACGATTGCCCTTGGCAATCGACAGGTGTGCCCCTGCGTAGGCTCCCACCAGGGCGCCGAGCAGCAGCGCCGGCAGCCAGGGCCATTTTGGCACCTGCTGCATGGCGATGGTCAGGGCACCGAAGCCGTTCCAGAACACCCCCACGAGTACCAGCACATAACTGACGGCACGCTGGTAATCCAGGCCGAACCAGCGCACCAGCCAGAGGGTGACAAACAGGCCGGTACCCGAGGTCAGCGAGCCGTTCAGAATGCCGATCAGCAGCAGGCCGGCACCGCCAATAACCAGGCCGCGCCGATCCCGGTTGCGCGGCTTAAACTCCATGCCGAGTTGTTTCTTGCAGCTCGAATAGATGCCCAGGCCACAGGTGAGCAAACCGAGCGCCAGCAGGGTCCAGGCTTCGGGCAGCTTGAGTACACTCCAGGCACCAAAGACGACACCGGGCAGCCCACAGGCGAGGATAAAGCCACAAAAACGCGGCTCAAGGTGACCTTCGCGCAGGTGGCGTAGCGTGGCGCCCAGGCCCAGTGCAACGCTGGCGATCTTGTGAGTGGCCAGTGCAACGCTGAATGACAGGCCCAGGAAGAGCAGCACCGGCAGCTGCAGCAAACCGGCCCCGCCACCGGCAAGGGCACTGAGACCGTTGGCCAGCAAGGAGAGGACAAAGAGACCGAACTGTTCGAGCAGCAGGTCGAGTGTCATGGCTGTAACCGGTGTCGTGACGGAACAGCGCCCAGGCCCGGCGCGGCCACTGGTCTGTCCCACTTTTCATGCGTGGCCAGTGCAACGCTGAATGACAGGCCCAGGAAGAGCAGCACCGGCAGCTGCAGCAAACCGGCCCCGCCACCGGCAAGGGCACTGAGACCGTTGGCCAGCAAGGAGAGGACAAAGAGACCGAACTGTTCGAGCAGCAGGTCGGGTGTCACGGCTGATGTCGCCTAAGACTGCGGCGCGCAGCAGAGCCATGGGCCTGCAGGGCTGCTCGACTGTCCCGATTTTCATGCGTGGCCAGCAAGGAGAGCACAAAGAGGCCTCTGTGCTCGAGCAGCAGGTCGAGTGTCATGGCTGCTGTAGCCTCAGGCTGCGACGCGGAACAGGCCTGTTGCCAGACGCGGCCACTGGTCGGGCCAGAGCTCGGTGGGGCGCTGGCGGAACTCGCTGCGCACGAACTGGCGGATACGGCCTTCGATGGCAGCCATCATCAGGTTGGCGGTGGCGCCGGCGGTGGTGTGGGTTCTGAGGCCCTCACGCAATTCGGCTTCGCGCAGTATCTGGCGCAACTGGGTTTCGAGGCGTTCAAAGACCTGGTGCACGCGGGCGCGCAGGCGGTCCGTTTCGCCGGCCAGGGCGTCGCCGGTGAGGATGCGTGCCATACCCGGGTTGCGCTCCACGAAGGCCAGCACCAGGGTGAGAATCTGCTCACACTGGCGGATGGCGCCCTGGTCGGAGCCGAGGATCAGCGTAACGCGGGAAAACAGCGTGTCTTCGATGAAGCTGATCAGGCCCTCAAACATCCGTGCCTTGCTGGGGAAGTGCCGGTACAGGGCTGCTTCGGAAACGCCCACCTCGCGTGCCAGTGCGGCGGTGGTAATGCGCTGGCCCGGATTGTTTTCGAGCATGTGTGCCAGCGCCTGCAGTATCTGCTCGCTGCGCGAAACCTTGGTGTGCTCGCTCATGCAAAGTCCTTTGAAGCATGCGGTTGAGTATCAGCACAGGCCCACCACGGACTGTCCGTGGTGGGCCTGTGCTGCGGGTCGGTTAGAGGCTGCGGTTGGTGATCAGGGTGCCGACACCCTCGTCGGTGAAGATTTCCAGCATGCAGGAGTGCTCCACCCGGCCATCGATGATGTGGGCGCTGTTGACGCCGTTTTTCACCGCACTCAGCGCGCAGTCGATCTTGGGCAGCATGCCGCCGTAGATGGTGCCGTCCTCGATCAGTGCATCGACCTGGCGAGTGGACAGACCGGTCAGCAGCTTGCCGTCCTTGTCGAGCAGGCCGGCGATGTTGGTCAGCAGCACCAGCTTTTCGGCCTGCAGTACTTCGGCGATCTTGCCGGCCACCAGGTCCGCGTTGATGTTGTAGGACATGCCGTCTTCACCCACGCCGATGGGCGCGATGACCGGGATGAAGTCGGAGTTGACCAGCATGTCGAGCACCTTGACGTTGACCTTCGATACTTCACCGACATGGCCGATGTCGAGAATTTCGGGGGCCTCCATTTCGGGGGTCTTGTGCTTGACGCGCAGCTTGCGGGCCGACAGCAGCTGACCGTCCTTGCCTGTCAGGCCGATAGCCTTGCCGCCGTTGCTGTTGATCAGACCGACGATCTGCTTGTTGACCATGCCGCCGAGCACCATTTCAACCACGTCCATGGTTTTGGAGTCGGTGACACGCATGCCATTGATGAAGTGAGACTCGATATTGAGCTTTTCCAGCAGGTCGCCGATCTGGGGGCCACCACCGTGCACGACGATGGGATTCAGGCCGATCAGCTTGAGCATGACGATATCGCGGGCAAAGCTGTTTTGCAGCTTCTCGTCGATCATGGCGTTGCCGCCGTATTTGACCACCAGGGTCTTGCCGACAAAACGCTGGATATACGGCATTGCTTCACTGAGCACCTGGGCGGTGTTCATGGCTTCGTTGCGTGTCAGTGCCATTCCTGTGTCACTCCTTTCTACCCGGTAATTAAACAGGCATCCCTGCCTGTTTAATTGTCGCCCGTGTTAAGCCGGGCGGAATTTTGTGAATTCCCTTGGTTTTCAAGGGGCTCGCATTGGCTAGGGCCAATGATGTTACGTCTTTTGCTACATGCTGGCGTACCGGTGTCTGCAAACCGGCCGGGCGGCCATTTACACGTCAGTGTCGCCCGGAAGATCCAAAGCCGCCGTCGGCACGCTCGGAGGCGTGGAATTCATCCACGACCTCGAAATCCGCCTGTACGACCGGTACCAGCACCAGCTGGGCAATGCGCTCGCCGGGCTCGACGACAAAGGTCGTCTGGCCACGGTTCCAGCAGGAGACGAACAGCTGACCCTGGTAGTCGGAATCAATCAGGCCTACAAGGTTTCCGAGGACGATACCGTGTTTGTGACCGAGCCCTGAACGGGGCAGGATCATGGCACACAGCGACGGATCTTCAATATAGATCGCAAGTCCGGTGGGCAACAGTTGTGTCTGGCCGGGCTCGAGCGTCATGGGTGTATCCAGGCAGGCGCGCAGATCCAGCCCGGCGGAACCGGCAGTGGCGTAAGCGGGCAGCGGGTAGTCGCGGCCAATGCGGGGATCGAGAATCTTTACTTGCAGTTTTTTCATTGGGCTCGGTTATACAGTTCGGCGATTTGACGGATCAGTTGGCTGGCCAGCTGACGTTTCGAGGTTTGGGGCAGGGGTCGTGCTTCGTCGCGGCTGACCAGGGTCACCGCATTTTCATCACTGTTAAAGCCGATGCCGGGCTGGGATACATCGTTCGCGACGATCAGATCCAGCTGCTTGCGCTCCAGCTTGCTGCGGGCGTAGTTGAGCAGATCCCGGGTCTCGGCGGCGAAGCCCACGGTGAAGGGCTTGCCGGGCAGGGCGGCGACGCTGGCGACAATATCCGGGTTTTTCACCAGGTGAAGTTCCATCACTTCCTCTGAACCCTTCTTTATCTTGTGCTCGGACACGGCCGTAGGGCGGTAATCGGCCACGGCAGCGGCAGCGATAAAGATGTCACAGGATGCAATGCCATCCATGGCGGCCGCCAGCATGTCGTTGGCGCTCTGCACCTGCACCACGTCCATGCGCGCTGGTGCGGCGAGGTTGACCGGCCCGCTGATCAGTTTGACGCGGGCGCCGGCATCCACTGCCGCCTGCGCGAGGGCGTATCCCATTTTTCCGGAGCTGTGATTGGAAATGTAGCGCACCGGGTCGAGCGCCTCGCGGGTCGGCCCCGCGGTGATAAAAACGGTCTTGCCGGCCAGGGCGCCGGTATCGAACTGTTCGGCCGTCAGTTGGGCCAGCTCGACCGGTTCCAGCATTCGGCCGGGTCCGGTATCGCCACAGGCCTGCGCGCCGCTGCCAGGGCCAAAAATGCCGATGTTGCCGGCCCGCAGCTGGGCGATATTGTCCTGGGTATGGCGATTGCGCCACATGGCCTGGTTCATGGCTGGCGCCAGGCAGATCGGTGCATCGGTGGCCAGGCACAGGGTGCTGAGCAGGTCATCACCCTGGCCGCCGGCGAGGCGGGCGATAAAATCGGCACTGGCCGGCGCAATCAGAATCAGGTCGGCCCACTTGGCCAGTTCTATATGACCCATGCCGGCTTCGGCTTCCGGGTCCAGCAGGTGCTGGTGCACCGCATGCCCGGACAGGGCCTGCAGCGTCAGAGGCGTGATGAACTCGGTGGCAGCGGGCGTCATGACTACACGCACATCGGCACCGGCCCCCTTGAGCAGGCGCGTGAGTTCGGCACTCTTGTAGGCCGCTATGCCGCCGGTAATGCCCAGAATGATTTGTCTGTTAGTAAGTCGTTGCATACCCTGAGCCGATGTGTCGCCGTCGCCTGAAAAAGAGCGCCTAAGATATCACTTCGAAGCCGTTTTGCGTAGGCGTGCAGTCAGCGGCTGTATCTGTGCTGAACGTGGCCTGCTGCTAAGCTCCAGGTGTAACCGGCGGCCTGCATGGCAGACGGCCGGGAGGATTGAAGACGACACAAGGAGGTGTCAGATGTCCATTTCAGACTGGCCGGCGCAGGAGCGCCCGCGCGAGCGGCTGTTGTCTTTAGGTGCGGCGGCATTGTCGGATGCTGAGTTACTGGCGATTTTTTTGCGCACGGGTGTCAGTGGCAAAAGCGCCGTGGATTTGGCGCGTGAGTTGCTGGATCGCTTTGGCGGGCTGCGGCCATTGCTGGAAAGCAGCCGTGAGCATTTTTGCCAGGGTCTGGGGCTGGGCGATGCCAAGTTTGCCCAGTTACAGGCCGTACTGGAAATGGCCCGGCGTCATCTGGAAGCCGGGCTTGAACGGGGCGATGCACTGGAAAACCCGGCGGCGGTACGGCGTTACCTGACCGCACGGCTGCGGCATCAGAGGAGGGAGGTGTTTGCCTGCCTGTTTCTGGATAATCGCCACCGGGTGATCCGTTACGATGAACTGTTTTTTGGCACCATTGATGCCGCATCGGTCTATCCGCGCGAGGTTGTCACGCGGGCGTTGGCGCACAACGCGGCCGCCTTGATACTGGCGCACAACCATCCCTCGGGCGTGGCCGAGCCATCGCTGGCAGATCAGCAGATTACGCGGCGCCTGATCGATGCCCTGGCGCTGGTGGATATCCGTGTACTGGACCATATGGTGGTGGGGGATACGGAGGTGGTGTCGTTTGCCGAGCGGGGGTTGCTGTAAAGGGGCTAATTATTGAACAAATTGTCTGGTGTCGTCGCGCATGTTTGAGTATGATATGCGCCCTTCTGTCCTCCTGGTACGGGATTTAGTCCGGTTTTTGGACGCTCCGCCTGAGATAGCTGCTGATCTTTGCTATCGATAAGTATCTGGACAGGGTTATATAAACTTTTCGAGAAGGTTTTCGAGATGTCTAAAGTTTGCATGGTTACCGGCAAGCGTCCGGTTACCGGGAACAACGTTTCCCACTCACAGCGTAAAACTCGCCGTCGTTTTCTGCCGAACCTGCATTGGCACCGTTTCTGGGTTGAAAGCGAGCAGCGTTTCGTTCGTCTGCGTGTATCTTCCAAAGGTATGCGTATCATCGATAAGAAGGGTATCGATTCGGTTCTGACCGAACTGCGTACCCGTGGCGAAAAGGTTTAAGGAGTTAGATCATGGCTGCTAAAGGCGCTCGTGAAAAAATCCGCTTGGTTTCCTCTGCCGGTACTGGTCACTTCTACACCACCGACAAGAACAAGCGCAACACCCCGGAAAAGCTTGAATTCAAAAAGTACGATCCGGTTGTTCGTCAGCACGTTCTGTACAAGGAAGCCAAGATCAAGTAATTGATCTGCTTCCAAAAAAAACCGGCCCTTCGCGGCCGGTTTTTTTGTGTCCGATATTTGGGGTTTGTACACCGCGCCGATTAGCTGTTCACGATGGCGTCGAGCTTGGCGGCGCAGATGAAATCGTTATCCGACAGGCCGTTCACGGCATGGGTGCAAAAACGCACCGTGCAGTAACCCCAGCCCATGCGGATGTCAGGGTGATGGTTCTGCTGGTCGGCGAGGAAGCAGGCGGCATTGGTGGTATACACCGCCTTGGCAAAGCCTTTGAAGCGAAAATCCCGTTCAATATAGCTGGCGTCATCGGCCAGTACCCAGTCCTGGTGCAGCTGTGGCATCAGTGCCTGGGCTTCGGCGGCGGTCAGTGCCGGTATGCCGCCTTCGCAGGGTACGCAGCTCTGGCCTGCCAGGTCGCAGAATGTATCACTCATGGGGGGGTTCCTCTCGTGGCATTCGTGGCGTGGCGGCAGGGTTTGCCGCCACGTAAATTTCAGGGTGAGTGTTCAGTTTAGCGCGGTCTTGGGGGCGAACAGTGGCGCATGCAGTCCCAGTGCCCGGGCATGGTGAATCGCGCCCAGCACGTCGGTGCGGGTCAACTCGAGCAGCTGATCAAGACCTTCAAGCACAAAGTATAGTGGCTGGTGAATATCGATGCGGTAGGGCGTGCGCAGCACATCCAGCAGATCGAACGGTTGGCGCCGTGCCTGTGGGCTTTCAATTGCGTAGGGGAGTTCACTGGCGGAGGACGCCAGGCCGGCTCCCAGGGCCTTGATCTGGCCGTTTTCGCGAATCAGGCCAAACTCCACGGTAAACCAGTAAAGCCGGGCCAGCCAGACGTGATCCTCGGGCCGGGCCTGGCTCCCCAGCACCCCGATATGGTGCGAGAATTCGGCGATATCCGGGTTGGCCAGCAGGGGGGTGTGGCCAAAAATCTCGTGGAAAATATCCGGTTCCTGCAAGTATTCGAGCTCCTCGCGCGAACGGATAAAGGACGCCGCCGGAAAGATGCGTGAGGAAAGCAACTGATAGAAACGGTCGAAACCGATAAGCGCCGGCACCGGTGTTACGCTCCAGCCGGTTGCTTGCTGCAAGTGCTGTGACACTTCGGCGCACTGCGGAATCCTTGCCGGGTCCAGCGCCAGTCGGGCCAGTCCGTTGTTGAATACCTGGCTGCAGTACTGCTTTGCCTGGGCCTGCTGTGGGCTGAACAGGGTCTGCCAGACCGAGTGTTCCTCGGCACTGTACGAAATCAGGCCCTGGGCATTGGGCTTGTGGGCTTGGTAGCGGCTTGATGTTTTCATGACACGCTCTCGAACAGGACTCTGTATCAATTAGAGTAACGAAGAGCGGGAGAAATTTGCTTGCGCTGTTGTGGAAAATAGCGCAAATTTTGAAATAATATTTCTCAATTACTGGAATGTAAGAAACAAAATGTCTGAAGTGGTCAAGCTGGACAAAACGGACCGCCGAATTCTGCGTGAATTACAGCGTAATGGACGTATCAGCAACCAGGAGCTCGCCGAACATACCAACCTCTCGACGGCGCCCTGCTGGCGGCGTCTGAAAAAGCTCGAGGAAAGTGGGGTTATCGACCGCTACGTGGCACTGCTCAATACCCAAAAGCTGGGCATGCAGACCATGGCCTTTATTCATTTGTCACTGCTGGATCACAGCGATGCCAATATCGCGGCCATCGACGACTTCGTCGAGCAGTCGCCGGAGGTGCTGGAGTGTTATGCCATTACCGGTGCCGAGGACTTTCTGTTACGGGTGGTGGTCGAGGATGTCGAGGCGCTGGAGCGCTTCATGATGCACAAGCTGCTCAAGCTCAAAGGCGTGAAGTCCACCAACAGCTCGCTGGTGCTGCGCCAGAAAAAGTACACCACCGAACTGCCTATACCGGGTGATGACAGATAGCTGCTTGCTCTGAGCCGGCGGACAAATCGCTGCCTTAAAGCTTCAACCAGGTAATCAGGGTGATAGTACCCAGCAGCACGGGCCAAAACGCCAGTTTTGGCAGCAGGTTATCGCGCCAGGTAATGAGATTGGACTTGGCGTCCTGATCCAGTGCAAACAGGTAGGCGTTGAGTGCGGTGAACAGAATGGCGGTGTACATCACCAGGTAGAAATTCTCGATATACACCAGCTCAGAACTGGCGAACTGCTGCCGGACCTGAATATGTGCCAGCAGCACAACGAAAAAAAGTGCCGAGCAAGTTGCAATGGCGCTGCTGGCCGTGAAGTCAAAGCGGGACACCAGCGGACCGCGGGCCGTTACCGTCATCAATTGGGCAAAGAGCAGCAGGGCCACGATCAGCAGTGGCACCAGGTTGATGACAAAGGCATTGATGAACTTGCGTTTCATTCCGATATTAATCAGAAACTCTTTGTAGCTGATTTCTTCTACCTGGGTAAAAAAGCCAAAATCCGTGTCGTAAGGAATGCTGTTGTAACTGAAAAACGTTTCGTCGATATCCCATTCCCCCTGCACGATCTCCTGGTCCAGCCCAAAGCGATGCTGGCTGGTATCGGCATAGGCATCGAAATCGGGTACGAACAGCACGCGATAGTCATTATTCATTTCTTTGGGCCACAGTCGCAGCCAGACGGTCAGGAAATCCAGCGGGTATTTGCTGTAATCGAAAGACTGGCGCAACGTTACATCGAAATACCAGCCGAGCAATTCGTATTCGATACCGTCCTGTACGCCTCGCCCGCTGTACACTTCGCGTAACGTGGTTGAGCTGGAATTGACCTCTTCCGGAAAGATAAAGCTCTTGGTGATTTCGGCGGGAAAGTCGGTTGGGTACTTCTGCCAGATATAACCGGTCACGTTAACGTCGCTGGCCGAATTAAACGCCAGCGACTGGATGAAATATCCGGTTGGTATCAGGATGGGTTGTCGTCCATTTTTGAACTCTACCGTGTCGCCGGCGCTGAGTACGCGTTGCAGGTCGGCTTTGTCGTTGACGCGATCTTCAAGTGAGCCGTGTTCACGCTGAACCTGATTCCACTTGCTTGCGACCAGAACGATGCAGGTGAGCGAGATGAGCAGTGCAATCAGCCACAGTCGCTTGTCGTGGGTCGCTGTTTCAACGGACATAGGCTGATTCTTCCCTTTGCGTATGACTGTTTGACGGTTTGCCTGCCCAGACTGGCATGTTCCGCTGCCAGGCTCACGCTGCCCATGATTCAGTGCTTCAGCGTCCCGGCCTGCTTATCGAGTATACCGATAGTGCTCATGCCTTCGAGTTAATAATGGCCCGATGGCTCGCCCGGCAACGGGGTGGATAACTGGCGTCTGATCAGCTCCCCCAGTGTCTTGATGGCTTGCAGGTAGTAGGGGGTGGCCTCAAAGGTGCTGTAGTTCAGGCGAATACAGTGGCTAAAACGCATGTCGCTGGCAAACAGACTGCCGGGTGTTATGCCGATACCGGCCTGCTGTGCGTCCCGGTAGAGCTGATCGCCGTCGAACCCGATGGGCAGTTCAACCCAGCAGAGGAAGCCGCCTTTGGGAGTGAGCGGCACAGCAGCGGCCGGCCAGTACTGGTAAATGGCTTCAAGCAGCAGGCCCAGGCGAGCCTGGTAACGACGTCGTACCTGTCGCAGGTGGCGCTCATAGCGGTTATCGGCCAGGAAGTCGGCCCCGGCACGCTGCAGGATGCCGGGGGAGGCCAGGGTGGTGACATATTTTAGGTAATTCACCTGTTCAAAATAACGTCCCGGCATGATCCAGCCGATTCGAATGTCGGAGTCCAGTGTCTTGGACAGCGAACTGCATAGCAGCACCCGCCCCTGGGTATCGAAGGCTTTTATTGGCGCTGGCCGGCTGCCCTGGTGGTAGAGCTCGCCGAACACATCGTCCTCGATAATGGGCAAGTCGTGCTCTGCGGCGAGACGCAGCAGTGCCTGACGGTCGGCTACCGGCGAGCAGGCGCCGGTGGGATTGCTAAAACTCGGGTTGGTGAGAATAGCCTTGACCGGCCAGCATGTCAGTGCCTCGCTCAGCGCCTCCATGTCCATGCCGTGCTGCGGGTGGCTGGGGATCTCCAGTGCGCGCATGCCCAGGGCTTCGATACACTGCAGGGTGCCGTAGTAACAGGGTGATTCGACCGCAAGGGTATCGCCTGGACGCGCCAGGGCCAGCAGGGCCAGGGTAATGGCTTCCTGTGCGCCGTTGGTGATGACGATGTCGTCGGCACCGGCCTGCACCAGGGTGGAGTTGAAGCGTCGTGCCAGTTGCGCCCGCAGGTCGTGCAGGCCCGGTGGCGCCACATAGTGGCTGTTGCCGCTCGATGTGCTGGCGGCATCGCGGGCATGACGCGAAAGGCGGCGATAAAAGTACTCCCGCGCGCTGCCATGCGCCTCCGGGTCGGCACTGCCCAGGGGCACCAGCCGGGCATTTTGCGCCGCACCGATAATCTCCAGTGCAGTGGCACCGAGCTCAACCCTGCGTGGCTCGGGCCGGGCACTGGTGTTTGGACTGAGCGGACGAGCGCGCACGTAGTAACCCGAACGGGGTCGCGGCTCAATCAGCTGCTCGTCTTCCAGCAGCATATAGGCGTGTATTACGCTGTTGCGTCCGATATTGAGCCTTGTGGACAATTCCCGGATTGACGGCAACGGGTCGCCGGGCCGCAGCTGCTGATCCAGAATCTGCTTGCGCAGCAGTTCGGCCGTTTGTTGGTATATTTTCATGGACACAGTTTAGCTATTTATTCATCTTGTTATGCCATTGTTTGCGACTGTACCCATCTAAAAAGCGTCGTCTTGTCTCTGTTTTAGCGCCGTGCGAATACCGTATGCTGAACATCTTTTTCAATCTGCGGCGGTGCAGCCAAATGCCGTCGTCCCGAGGAATAATGCATGAGCGACCTTCAGGCGCGGCTGGTACGCTGGGTACCGCTGCTGTTCGTCCTGCTCTGGAGTACCGGTTTTATCGGCGCCAAGTATGGGCTGCCCTATATCGAACCCTTCTATCTGCTGTTTCTGCGTATGCTGCTGACCCTGGCGGTCTTCGTCGTGCTGATGCGCCTGTTCAGGGCCAGAGCGCTGGGTGTGCGGCAGGCGTTGCACCAGATGGTGGTGGGGTTGCTGGTACATGGAGCCTATCTGGGGGGCGTCTTTGCCGCGATCAGCTGGCAGATGCCGGCCGGCATCGCGTCCCTGCTGGTGGGGCTGCAGCCGCTGCTGACAGCCCTGATCGCCTGGCAATGGCTGGGCAGCAGGCTGCGTCCGCTGCAATGGGGCGGTTTGCTGCTTGGCTTGCTGGGCGTGGCGCTGGTACTGTCAGGCCGCGGCTCGGGTACGTCCGGTGAGCTGGTCTGGCCGGCGCTGCTGGCGGCCATTGTGGCGTTGGTGGCAATTTCGATCGGTACCCTGTATCAGAAGCGCTTTGGTCAGGGCGTCGATCTGCTGAGTGGCTCTTTCTATCAGTATTTGTCTACCGCACTGCTGATGGGGCTGTTGAGCTTTGGCTTTGAAACGCGGCAAGTGGACTGGCAGCCCGAGTTGTTCCTGGCGTTGTTATGGCTCGTGGTGGGGCTTTCGGTTTCCGCCATACTGCTGCTGATGCTGATGATCCGTGAAGGTGAAGCCGCCCGGGTCGCCAGTTACTTCTATCTGGTACCACCGGTGACGGCGCTGGAAGCCTGGTGGCTGTTCGACGAGAGCCTGGCGCCTGTCGCGCTGGGGGGAATCGCGGTGGCTGTACTGGGTGTGTATCTGGTGATACGGCCGGCCCGGGTTGTCGAGCCGAAAGCGGCAGCGGCGGGCTAGCTCCTGGAGCGAGCAGGTGACAACTTTGCATTGAAGTCTGCAGGGCCTGCAGGCAGGGTTTGTTATCATGGGCGCGTTTTCCTGTAACGTTGCGCGGAGTCTGTGAATGCCCGAGTTGCCTGAAGTCGAAACCACCCGCCGGGGGGTGGCGCCCTATCTGGAGGGGCAGACTGTCCACGCCCTGGTGGTGCGTCAGCCACGGTTGCGCTGGCCGGTGCCGCCGGATCTGGCCGGGCTGCTTGCAGGCCAGCCGGTGCGCGGCGTGTCGCGCCGTGGCAAGTATCTGCTGATCGATTTTGATGCCGGCACGGTACTGATACACCTGGGCATGTCCGGCAGCCTGCGGCTGGTACCAGGCGAGCAGGCGCCTGGCAAGCACGACCATGTCGATCTGGTGCTGGATTCGGGGCTGGCCCTGCGGCTGACGGATCCACGGCGCTTTGGTGCCGTGCTTTGGCAGGCGGCCGGCACCGAGCACGCACTGCTGGCATCGCTGGGTCCCGAGCCCCTGTCCGAAGCGTTTGATGCGCTGCTGCTGCAGCAGGCGTGCAAGGGACGGCGCACCGCAATAAAATTACGCATCATGGACAGCAAGGTGGTCGTGGGGGTGGGGAATATCTACGCCAACGAAGCGCTATTTGCCGCTGGCATTGATCCGCAGCGCGCCGCTGGGCGCATATCGCAGGCGCGTCTTGCGCGCCTGGTGACTGAAATCAAGCAGGTGCTGGGGCGCGCCATTGCCCAGGGGGGCACCACACTGCGTGACTTCGTGGGTGGCGACGGCAAGCCTGGTTATTTCAAGCAGGAACTATGCGTCTATGGTCGGGGCGGTGATAGATGTGTCTCCTGTGGTACTGTACTGAAAGAAATTCGTCTGGGGCAGCGCAGTACCGTGTTTTGCCCGCGCTGTCAGCGTTAGTGAATACAGGAGTAAATCTATGACCGCAGCGCACACTGCGTTGACTGGCGAAATGCTGCAGGGCGACAGCTTTCGTGAACTGCTGCGCGACGGCCTGGGCATTCAGGAGATCCTGCAACGCCGGGAAGTGCTGCAGATTGACACCGATCCGCCAATTCACTGTGAGTTGTACGAGTGCAGCAGCGATGCGCCCATCCTGCTGTTCCTGCCCGGACTGGGCACCTATTCGGAACTCTATGCCGAATTGCTCGCCGGGATCTGTGATCAGGGATTTAATGTGGTAGGTGTCGATCCGCGCGGGCATGGCTATTCCGGTGGTGAGCGCGGTTTTTACAGTATCGAGGAAACGGTAACGGATCTGCAGCGGGTGCTGGATACCTTGCAGGAACGCTTCAGCGGGCCTGTGGTTGTGTTTGGTTATTCCGGTGGCGCTGTGTCGGGGCTGGCCCTGGCCGAACAGGACAGCCGGGTGACATCCCTGCTATGTGGCACGCTGCTGCTGAGTGAACTGGCGCCCGACATGATGCACGGCCTGGGTTGGCAATGGACCACGGCATCTGCCTGGATGTTTCCGCGCATGCGGGTGCCGCTGAAAGGCTATATCGACTTCGAGACGCTGCTGGCCGGGCACCCGGCCGGGCCGCTGATCAACGAGGACCCCCGACTGGTATTCGAATACCCGCTACGCACCCTGGCCAGCCTGTTCAGCCGCCGCGCCGGTATCCTGAAGCAGCACTATTCGTTTGAACTGGCGATTATTCAGGGTACACGGGACGAAATACTGGGTGTGGACTATGCGCGTCGGGTGGTGGAGGAGTCGGTGCACCCGATCGAACTGGTGCTGATTCCGTCCGAAGGACATATGCTGCCCTGGGACAATGCCGGTGCACTGGCGGAGCGGGCTGCGCAGTGGTTTGTGCAGCAGCTGCAAGCACCGTCTCCCGACTCCGTCTAAGCAGCCTGTCTAAGCCCGTCGTCATCCCCGTGTCATCTTCTGTTCATGTGGCTGTCACCGGCGCTATCGGACAATACACCTGACTGCAATGTTGTCAGGTGATGCCGATGAATGCGCTGCAAACGAAAATCACTCAGCTTGATACGCTTGCGTTCTACTGGTGCCAGGGCCATGCCCGGGCACCGCAGCTGGCATCTGTCAGCCGCTGGGTATCGAGGCTCGGCGACGGCCTCTGTTATATCCTGCTGGGCGTTCTGCTGGCGCTGTTCGAACCCGAGGACGGCGATCGTTTTCTGCAGGCAGGGCTGCTGGCGTTCGGCATCGAACTGCCGGCCTACCTGGCGCTCAAAAACCTGATCCGCCGAGACAGGCCCTGCGACCGGTTTGACCACTTTTCGGCCTATATCAAGCCGTCGGACCGCTTCAGCTTTCCGTCCGGTCATGCGGCGGCGGCCTTCACCTTTGCCGCCGTTATGGTTGCCTACTACCCCAGCCTGCTGATGCCGCTGTACGGGCTGGCGGCTCTGATCGGGGCGTCCCGGGTACTGCTGGGCGTGCACTTTCCCACGGATATCCTCGCCGGGGCCTTGCTGGGTATCTGTTGTGCCCAGCTGGGCATACTGCTGTTCGACCTGGCATAGCCCGTTATGAAAATTCTCTACGGTGTGCAGGCGACGGGCAACGGGCATATCACTCGAGCGCGGGTCATGGCCGGTGCTCTGGCGGCCCAGGGGCTTGAAGTGGATTATCTGTTCAGTGGCCGCCCGGCCGAGCAGTTGTTTGATATGGCGCCCTTTGGCGACTATCGCTGCCGTCGGGGTCTGACGTTTCATTATGGCGCCGGCGGACGGGTGAAGCCGCTGGGGACCTTGTGTGATAACAGTCTGTGGCAGCTGTGGAACGAAATTCGCTCACTTGATTTGACGGGTTATGACCTGGTGATCAGCGATTTCGAGCCGGTCACTGCCTGGGCCGCACGACGCCAGGGAGTGCCCAGTATCGGCATCGCCCACCAGTACGTATTCAATTACGCGCTGCCGGGACGGCACCAGGGGCGCCTGACGCGCAGCGCCATTCGCCTGATGGCGCCGGTAGATAAAGCCATTGGTCTGCACTGGCATCACTTCGACCAGCCCATCTTGCCGCCGCTGATTTCACCGCCGCGTTACCCGGTGACACTGGAAGCCGACAAGATCCTGGTGTACCTGCCCTATGAAGCCCGCGCGCAGCTGACCGACTGGTTCGGCCGCTTTGCGGACTACCGCTTCGTCGTGTATTGCGATTGTGTGCAGCGGGAAGTGCAGGGGAATATGGAGTTCCAGCCGTTCTGTCGTGATGGATTCGAGCGGGATCTGGCCAGTTGCGCGGGGGTAATCAGCAACAGTGGTTTTGGCCTTGCCAGTGAAACGGTGCAGTACGGCAAAAAGTTGCTGAGCAAGCCCTACCGGGGTCAGGTGGAGCAGTTGTCCAACGCCGAGATCATGCAGCAACTGGGGTTGGCTACGGTGATGCACGGCGACTGTGACCTGATGCAGCTCAAAGCCTGGCTGCAACAGCCCAATCCGGCACCGGCCCCCTATCCGGATGTCGCTGGCGCCCTGGCACGCTGGATCGTGGCGGGCCACACAGAGCCTGCGGCGTCGCTGGCGCGGCGTCTGTGGAACGGTCATGCAATGCAGCTGGCGGCGACCGGCGCCTGATCAGTGCTTCTAGCTGTCGCGGAATAATTGCAGGGCGGATTTTGCCCAGCTGCGCTTGCTGGACTATTGTCAGTCATTATTCCTGCGGAACTTGTCATGCAAAAGCGAACGGTACTGGTTACGGGGGCGGGCAGCGGCATTGGTCAGCAGATGTCGCTGATACTGGCCCAGCGCGGGCATCGCATCATCGCCACCGATCTGGACATTACGACGGCACAGCAGACCGATGATCTGATTCTGGCTGCCGGCGGTGAGGCGCGGGCGCTAGGGCTGGATGTCAGTGCTCAGGCCAATATCGATCAGCTGCCCGTGGTGCTGCACGGTGAAGCCGTGGATGTGCTGATCAATAATGCCGGCCTGCAGCATGTGGCGGCGCTGGAGTCTTTTCCACCGGAGCGTTTTGACCTGCTGGTACAGGTGATGCTCAATGGCGCCGCCATGCTTACGCGGGCGCTGCTCCCCGCGATGCGGGCGTCGGGCTACGGGCGTATTGTAAATATCGGCTCCATTCATGCCTTGGTGGCATCACCCTATAAAAGTGCCTATGTAGCGGCAAAACATGGTCTGCTGGGTTTTTCCAAGGTGGTTGCGCTGGAAACGGCTGACACGGATATCACCATCAATACGATCTGCCCGTCCTATGTCCGTACACCTCTGGTCGACAAGCAGATTAAGGCTCAGGCGCGCGAAAGCGGTATCAGCGAAGCGGATGTGGTGAGCGAAATCATGCTCAAGCCCATGCCCAAAGGGGTGTTTATCAGTGTCGAGGAGCTGGCGGAGCTAACGTTGTTTCTGATGGGATCTGCGGCACGTAACATTACCGCCCAGGCCATTGCCGTGGATGGCGGCTGGACTGCACGCTAGAGTGCCTGTAGCTCAGCTAATATGCTGTAAAACATGGATAAAATAAAAGGGCGTGATGATCCGTCATCACGCCCTCTTAGTCTGGCTTCCATTTTCCATGCGCTAGAATTGCGTCCTGCGTGCGTCCGATTCGTCCTTTGCGCTAACCGAGGCCATCCTTGTCATTCGTTCCATGAACAGGAGATCCATGTGATTGATTATGGTCGCTGCGGAATTTTTTGATATAGGAAAAAGTCCTAAAAGTTGTTTCGTTTTAGTTACACATTTGGCCTTGCGTCGCGTGTTTGACGCAAAAGGCATCTGTACTGTTACCAAGAATTTACAGTTTGCAGTAAGGCGGCCGGCGGATGTTTTTCGTTTCGGTGGATCCAGCGATGATATCAATTTGGCCGTGGACATTGTCCCCGTCAAACGCATAGACTAGACGCCTTCTTGTCGGGGTGCCTTAAAAAGCATCAGGCTGATACCGGTTTGCCGCTATCGTGTCTGGTCATTTGAGGGGCTGAGATCAAACCCGTTGAACCTGATCCGGTTAGTACCGGTGTAGGAATCGAGATATGTCGTATATCCCCATTTCTTCGTTCTCCTGGTGTATTTCTGGCCGACAGCCAAATCTATACAGGAGTCGATCATGCAGCAGCGTTCCCCGCATGCCTGTCCCATTGCACTGACCATTGCCGGGTCCGATTCCGGCGGGGGTGCCGGGATTCAGGCCGATCTCAAGGCATTTTCAGCGCTCGGCGTTTATGGTGCGACGGTTATCGCCGCACTGACGGCCCAGAATACCCGTGAAGTTCGTGCCATTCAGGATGTGCCGCCGGAATTTGTCCGCAGCCAGATCCAGACCGTGTTTGATGATCTTGCCGTCGGTGCCGTGAAAATAGGCATGCTCAGTCAGCCGGCCGTTATCGCGGTGGTGGCCGAAGAGCTGAAGCGCTATGACGCCCGCAATATTGTGCTCGATCCTGTCATGGTCGCCAAAAGCGGTGACAAGTTGCTGGCCGAGGCCGCCGTTGAAAGTCTGCGTACCGAGTTGCTGCCACTGGCGACTATTCTGACCCCCAACTTGCCGGAAGCGGCCGTACTGCTCGATTGCCCGGAACCGTCCTGCCGCGACGAGATGATTCGCGCTGCCCAGGCGCTGCTGGCGCTGGGCCCGCAGGCGGTGCTGCTCAAAGGTGGCCACCTGCAAGGTGAGGACAGCGCGGATCTGTTGTGCACCCCCGAGCAGCTGCTTTGGCTGCCAGCGCGCAGGATCGATACGCGCAATACCCACGGTACCGGCTGCACGCTGTCTTCCGCCATCGCCGCGCAGCTGGCACGTGGAGAGTCCGTGCGGGCTGCCGTCGAGAACGCCAAGGCCTATATCAGCGCAGCCATCGAGGCGGCGGACCGGCTTGAGATCGGTTCCGGCCACGGCCCGGTGCACCATTTTCACCGCTGGTGGTGAGCTGACCCATGCTCGGAATTGACGTACGCAACGCAAGTCTGGCCTGGCAGGGCCACAGCGTTTTCAGCGATCTGAGTTTCCATTTGCCGGCCGGCGAATGGACCTGTCTGCTGGGTCAGTCCGGTGTGGGAAAGAGTTCGCTGCTGCGCCTGCTGGCGGGCCTCACCGAGCAGATGCAGGTGCGGGCAGAGATTATCGCCAGTGATGGCAAGGCACTGGCCGGGCGCGTGGCGTGGATGGCACAGCAGGATTTGCTGCTGCCCTGGTTGAGCGTGCTGGACAACGTGTTGCTGGGGCCCCGCTTGCGTCACAGCAGAGTCACGCATGCCCAGCGTGAACAAGCGCGTTATCTGCTCAGCCAGGTGGGTTTGACGGGGCTGGACAGTCGCTATCCGGCGGCGCTTTCAGGCGGCCAGCGACAGCGAGTGGCACTGGCACGCATGCTGATGGAAGACCGGCCACTGGTGCTGATGGATGAACCCTTTTCGGCGCTGGATGCCGTAACGCGACTGAAACTGCAGGATCTGGCGGCTCATCTGCTGGCCGATCGCACGGTGTTGCTGATCACCCACGACCCGCTTGAGGCGCTGCGCCTGGGCGATCAGGTGCTGGTGCTGCAGGGCAGCCCGGCCCGGCTGACTGAGCCGCTGCGCCCACAGGACGCACCGCCCCGGGCAGTCGATCAGCCGCAGGTACTTGAGCTGCAGGGGCGCCTGCTGCGTCAGCTGATGGAGGTGTCTGAATGAGGGCGCAGCGGATTGCGGGCTGGGGTTGTGAGTCCGGATCTGTGCGGCATCGTTGTTTGCCGATGGCGGTGTACCGGTGAACGCACTGCGCAGTCTGGGCATTGCCGCAGGCCTCTGTGGCATCTGGCAGTTGCTGGTATGGCTGACCGATGCGCCGCACTTTATTCTGCCCGGGCCACTGCGGGTGCTGGAAGCGCTGTACGCCAATGCCGGCCTGTTAGTGCAGCATGCCGGTGTGACCCTGGCGGAAATACTGCTGGGCCTGATGCTGGGGGTGTTACTGGGCCTTTGCAGCGCCCTGTCACTGATCTGGTTTCGCCGCCTGCGGGCCTGGATGCTGCCGGTCCTGGTGATCAGCCAGTCCATACCGGTATTCGCGCTGGCGCCGGTACTGATGCTCTGGCTGGGATATGGCATGGCCTCCAAGGTGGCAATGGCCACGCTGATCATCTATTTCCCGGTGACGGCGGCCTGTTACGACGGTTTGCGTCATGCTCCGGCGGCCTGGCTGGAACTGGCCCGTATCCTGGGTGCGGACAGGCGTACCCAGCTGCTGCAGATCCGCTTGCCGTCGGCGCTGCCGGCGCTGGGCTCGGGTCTGCGGGTGGCGGCCTCGGTGGCACCCATTGGCGCGGTGGTGGGGGAGTGGGTTGGTTCATCCACGGGCCTTGGCTACCTGATGCTGCATGCCAATGCGCGCATGCAGGTGGACCTGATGTTCGCCGCCCTGCTGGTGCTGTCAGTGATGGCGGTGAGCCTGTATTTCCTGATAGATCGGTTGCTCAGACGCTTGATGCCCTGGCAGTCGGAAACCCTGTTTGATGATGCCCGGGAGGCAGATTGATGAAAATAACAAAACAAAAGGTTGCCGCCATACTGGCCGGTGCGCTGCTGAGTGCGAATGCCATGGCGGCGGACAAGGTTACGCTGCTGCTGGACTGGTTTATCAACCCGGACCACGGTCCGCTGATCGTGGCGCAGCAGCAAGGCTACTTCAAGGAGCAGGGACTCGAGGTCGTCATGCAGGAGCCGGCGGACCCGTCCATGCCGCCCAAGCTGGTTGCCGCCGGCAAGGCTGACATGGCCGTGTCGTACCAGCCGCAGCTGCATGTACAGGTGGATGAAGGCCTGCCGCTGAGCCGCGTCGGTACCCTGGTGGCCACGCCGCTGAATTCCCTGGTGGTGCTGGAAAGCAGCGAGATCAAGTCGATCGAGGACCTTAAGGGCAAGAAAGTCGGCTACTCGGTGGGCGGTTTTGAGGATGCACTGCTGAAAGCCATGCTGGCCCGTGAAGGTCTGGAACTGTCGGATATCGAAATGGTAAACGTCAACTGGTCGCTGTCGCCGTCGCTGATCACCGGCAACGTAGATGCCGTGATCGGTGCCTACCGCAATTTCGAGCTGAACCAGATGGATATCGAGGGTCATCCTGGACGGGCGTTTTACGTTGAAGAGCTGGGTGTGCCGGCCTACGACGAGCTGGTGCTGGTGGTCAACAACAAGGATCGCAAGGATCCCAAGTACGGCCGGTTCATGCGTGCGCTGGAAAAGGCGACCCAGTTTATCGTCAATCATCCGGACGCAGCCTGGAATAGCTTCAAGAGCTATAAGGCGGACCTGGACAACGAGCTGAACAAGCGCGCCTGGGCCGATACCCTGACCCGCTTCGCCCTGCGCCCGGCGGCGCTGGACACTGGCCGTTACGAGCGCGTGGGCGCCTTTATGCAGGCCCAGGGGCTGACCAAGTCGAATCCTGCTGTATCGACCTACGCAATAGAACCCAAGTAAGACGCTGGAGCTTCGATGAGCATGTCATTTTCCGAACAGCTGCGCCGCAATGCCGAGCCCTGGTGGAGTGGTGCCGTTGAGCATCCGTTCACCGTGCAACTGGGTGACGACAGCCTGCCGAATGCGGTCTATCTTCGCTACCTGCTGCAGGATTACGCCTTCATCGGCACCCTAGCCGATCATGCCGCGCTCAGCATTGCGGCGGCACCGGACATGGCGTCCAAGGGCGTGCTGGCGGGATTCCTGGCGGCGCTGACGTCGGCCGAAAATGACTACTTTGAACGTTCTTTTGCCGCACTGGGCCTGGAGCCTGCGCAGTACCGGGCGCCGGCGCTGAATCCGGTGGCCCAGTTGCTGGCGCGGGAGATGCGTGATGCCCAGGCCTGTGGCTACGCCGACATGATTGTGGTGCTGGCCTGTGCCGAATGGGTGTATCTGAGCTGGGCACAGCGCGAGGCGCAAAAGGCGCCGCCGACGCGCTTCTGGTTGCACGAATGGATCGAACTCCACGTGCTGCCCGAGTTCGAGGCCTTTGTCGCCTGGCTGCGGGCGCAGCTCGACAGTTTTGGCGACCTCAACGCGGCGGATCGGGAGCGCCTGGAGCAGCGTTTTAGCCGCATGGCCTGGCTGGAACAGGCGTTCTTTGATGTTTTGTTGACCGAGCAGGAGTGACATATGTCCGTGTATGAACAGCTCAAGCGCGCGGCCCAGCCCGACTGGGATGCCTATATCCAGCATGCATTTGTGCGTGGCCTGGGGGACGGTACCCTGGCGCGGGAATCCTTTGCCCATTACCTGAAACAGGACTACCTGTTCCTGCTGCAGTTCAGCCGGGCCTGGGGCCTGGCGGTATACAAGAGCCGCACCCTGGAGCAGATGCGCTATGCCCAGCAGGGCATCAACGCCATGCTCGATATCGAGATTGGCCTGCATGTGCAGTATTGCGCCGACTGGGGTATCAGCGAGGCAGAACTGCAGCACCTGCCGGAAGCGGCGGCTACTGTGGCCTATACCCGTTACGTGCTGGACTCGGGCCTGTGCGGCGACCTCGCGGATCTGCATGCGGCCCTGGCGCCCTGCATCGTCGGTTATGCCGAAGTGGCCCGCTGGCTGATGGATCAGCCCTTTACGCAGCTGGAAGGAAATCCCTACCGGGCCTGGATCGAGATGTACGCCAGCGACGAGTACCAGGACATCGCCGCGGCCGAAATGCGTCTGCTGGATGAACTCTGTGCCGACATGCCGGCCCGTCGGTTCGACGAGCTGACAAGGACCTTCCATACCGCGACCCGGATGGAAGTGGCCTTCTGGCAGATGGGGCTCGATCTGAGCACCTGAAGCCTTCTACCCACAGTATTTGACTGACCTGAGCCCGCTCTTTTGCCGCGGGGTTGGGGGGCCTATGCCCAAATGAAGATCGACAACACGGTTTCCAATCATGCTGGCAGGATGCCGGCGACAATCCGACCCAAGAGGATGAGAATAATATGGCCGAGCAAAACAAGCCTTTCAGCCGCGGTGTAGTGGCCGATGCCGCCTCCGTGCAGCCGTTCCCCAAGTCCCGCAAGGTATACATCGAGGGCAGCCGTCCGGACATTCGCGTCCCCATGCGTGAAATCACGCTGGACGATACCCCCACGGGTCTGGGTGGCGAAAAGAACGATCCGCTCTATGTCTATGACACGTCCGGCCCCTACACCGATCCGAATAGCGCCATCGACGTGCGCAAGGGTCTGAATCCACTGCGTGATGGCTGGATCGAAGAGCGCAACGACACTGAACGGCTGGAGGGCATGACCAGCGACTACGGCCGCATGCGCGAGGCTGATGCCAGCCTTGATGAACTGCGTTTCGAGCTGACCCGCAAGCCGCGTCGCGCCAAGCCGGGGCAGAACGTGACCCAGCTGCACTACGCACGCCAGGGCATCATCACGCCGGAGATGGAATACATCGCCATCCGCGAAAACATGAAGCTGGCCAAGTCAAAGGCTGAAGGCAACATCGTTGCCCAGCAGCACCCGGGCCACAGCTTTGGCGCCCGCCTGCCGGAAGAGATCACGCCGGAATTCGTGCGCACGGAAGTCGCGGAAGGCCGCGCCATCATTCCGTGCAATATCAACCACCCGGAACTGGAGCCGATGATCATCGGCCGCAACTTCCTGGTGAAGATTAACGGCAACATCGGCAACTCCGCTGTCACCTCGTCGATTGAAGAGGAAGTCGACAAGATGACCTGGGGCACCCGCTGGGGCGCCGACACCATCATGGACCTGTCGACCGGCAAGAACATCCATGAAACCCGTGAATGGATCCTGCGCAACTCGCCGGTGCCCATCGGTACCGTGCCGATCTACCAGGCGCTGGAGAAGGTCAACGGCATCGCCGAAGACCTGAACTGGGAAGTGTTCCGCGATACCCTGATCGAACAGGCCGAGCAGGGCGTGGACTACTTCACCATCCACGCCGGCGTGCTGCTGCGCTACGTGCCCATGACCGCCAAGCGCATGACCGGTATCGTCTCCCGTGGCGGTTCCATCATGGCCAAGTGGTGCCTGGCGCATCACAAGGAAAACTTCCTCTATACCCACTTCGAGGACATCTGCAAAATCTGTAAGGACTACGACGTGTCCTTCTCGCTGGGTGACGGTCTGCGTCCGGGCTCCGTCTACGATGCCAACGACGAAGCCCAGTTCGCCGAGCTGGAAACCCTGGGCGAGCTGACCAAGATCGCCTGGAAGCACGATGTGCAGGTCATGATCGAAGGGCCGGGCCACGTGCCGATGCACATGATCAAGGAGAACATGGACAAGCAGCTGGAGGAGTGCCACGAAGCCCCCTTCTACACGCTGGGGCCGTTGACCACCGACATCGCACCGGGCTACGACCACATCACCTCCGGCATCGGTGCGGCGATGATCGGCTGGTACGGCTGCGCCATGCTCTGCTACGTCACGCCCAAGGAGCATCTGGGACTGCCGAACAAGGATGACGTCAAGACCGGCATCATCACCTACAAGATCGCCGCGCATGCTGCAGATCTCGCGAAAGGGCATCCGGGTGCGCAGATCCGCGACAATGCCATGTCCAAGGCGCGCTTCGAGTTCCGCTGGGAAGACCAGTTCAACATCGGCCTGGACCCGGACACGGCCCGTGCCTACCACGACGAGACCCTGCCCAAGGAATCGGCCAAGGTCGCGCACTTCTGCTCCATGTGCGGACCCAAGTTCTGCTCCATGAAGATCAGCCAGGAAGTGCGCCAGCTGGATGACAGCCAGATTGCCGCCATCAACCTGGAAGCGGAGTCGGGCATGCAACAGAAGTCTGAAGAATTCCGCGACACCGGCGCGGAGATTTACCACAAGATTTGATCGGTTAGGCTTGGGTGGCAAATAAAGGCCGGCAGTCTGCAAAGATTGCCGGCCTTTTGCGTTTGGTGGTGTGCAATTGTAGACCGCCGTCGGACAGGCGATGGTCGCGTGTTAACCGCGACTACACTGGTGGCATCGGTTTGTTGTCGGTGGATCAGGCCATGAAGAATATTATTATTGGGATTCTGCTCGGGGTTATTGTCGGAGGAGTCGGGGGCTTTGCGCTGGGTATTTTTGCTTTTCCGTACCTGTTTCCCCCCGCTCCGGTGAACGAAAGCCTGGCAGGGCTGATGACGGGCGAGCAAGTCGCTAGCGGCCGCTTTATTCATGCGAACCCGTCGGATCCGGTTCATTATGGTCGGGGTGGGGTCAGTGTTTACGCAGCATGGCTGCATTTGGAGGCCGATTTCGAAGTAGGCCCGGGGCCCAAGTACCATGTTTATCTGGTACCAGGCGAGGTCAACGCCGATACGGCGGTTGAGCAGACTATGTTCGTGGATCTAGGGCGCCTGAAAGCGTTCTCGGGCAGTCAAAACTATCCGGTTCCGGCCGGTGTGGACCTGGCCGGCTATCAGACGGTGGTGATCTGGTGTGAACAGTTTGGTGTACTTATCTCGCTCGCTACGCTACAGAGCCGATAGGCAGCAGGAATCACTCCAGCCAGGTGCTGAAGTCCGGGCTCTGCTGCAGCGTCTTGAGACTGATACTGTAACTGTCGTCGTCCTCGGTATGTCGCAGGCGCATGAGCTGGTAGCCGTTGTCGGGACTGAACCACATAACGGTTTCCTGGCTGTCATTGTTGTCCTGCTTGCGCAGGCGCAGGGTGTCGAACTTGCGCCCGTTCAGCGTCAGCTTCTCGTTGCCGGTTATGGTAAAACGATAGTCCTTGAGTTTACTGCGACTCACAAAGCGGTAGCGGTAGTCGCCGCTCTTGCGCGCCAGGTCCTGTTGCAGCTTAAGCTGATACAGCAAGGGGTCGAGTGTGCCCGGCGAGGTGCTGATGGCGCGCTGGCCCTTCTTGTCGCTATAGGTCACCTTGTCGCCGCGGGCATTAAAATGCAGCTCGTATTCTTTCGGTATTCCCAGCACTGATCGCTTGTAGTGATAGCGTTCCGGCGTCCAGTGGCCGCTGGCATCGCGGCTGAAGGTGCTGCTTTCCTCAATGCTGGCAATGGCACTCTCGGCGCGGGACTCAAACACAAAGCGATTGTTGCCCAGCGGCCTGAGTGTCCGTACCAGCGCAAGGTCAAAGCCCTTGTAGCGGGCACCGTAGTGGGCGGATAGCAGCGGATCGGCGGCCAGGGCATGCCCGGCGCAGAAGAGGCCGAGCGACAATACGGGGGCAAGGCGTTTGAACATCCGATTCGTCCTCCAGGCAGTTTGTATCAGCTATAACCCGTTGCCAGTGTACGGCAAATGAATGTCAGCGCGCTTTCAGTCTGCTTTAAAAGGGTTCGCTTGGATAATGAACTTGCGTTGACGGCTGGCGAGTACCTGTATTCATGCCCGCTGAAACCGACTAACGGCTGATCGTGCAAGGTTAAACCGATTCCCTGCGTTGCTATGCAGCAAAGGGGCGGTTTATATGCCAAATTTGTCTATAGATAGTCCTGAGGCACTGCTATATTTTTTCCTGAGTGCCGTTAGATATTTTGGTGCTCAACGTTGAGGTGAAAAATATCCTCTACTCGATAATGGCAAAGCCTGAGCAATCAGGTGACGCAAAGTTACGGATTCAAAAGTGGATGGCCGGACTGCCGAAAGAGAGTGATAAATCACGAGCCCGGGCTCGGGGGGCTTTCGAACATTGTTTGAGGGGTTTCCGGACGCGGGCTTCGTGCTTTATGCGATTATTGCCTGATACCGCGGTAACTGTGCATTTGCTGATGAAGTGCGCCTGCACAAGACCGATTACAAACGCTGGAGAAAGACGCAGGGAAAGACGGCGGCTTTGCTGGAGAAGCCGATAATTGTCTGCGTGATGGCGACAGGGATGTCGCGGTTTGTGCCTGATACTCTGACCGTGCTTACTGCCTTCTGTGCAGCACTTTCACAAGCGGCCACATGATGCCCTTTCTTTCTTTACACCGAGTCTGACCGTACGCACTTTGATCCCGCCACTCCCGTTATTGTGCGAAGCATCTAATCCACAGGTCTGCCCCCCCATGACAGAACACGATCTGCCCGAAGAAGGCTGGGCAGCAAGGTCATCTCAGTGATAGGCTGCGCGCTTTCTGGCTGATACGGATGTCGATTTCCCATGGCGGATTTACTCGGTTGGCAGTATGCCCTGATCGGGCTGATTTTTGTCTGGAGCGGCTTCGTGCGCTCCGGTCTGGGCTTTGGTGGTGCGGTGCTGTCGCTACCGTTTCTGCTGCTGATTCTGGACAAACCCCTGGTCTTTCTGCCACTGATCGCGGTGCATCTGCTGGTGTTTTCCAGCCTTATTGCCTGGCAGGGTTACAGGCGCGTGCAAGGGGAACGTGACGACAGCCCGCAAGGCAATATCGACTGGGCCTATCTGAAAAGCTCTCTCAAGGTCATGATCATTCCCAAGCTGATCGGTGTTTTCGGACTGCTGACACTGCCGGGCAATATCATGACCAGCATTATTTTTTGCATCGTCATTGTCTATGCGATCGGCTACGTGCTGGATCGGCCCTTTCGCAGCAACAATCCCTACGTGGATAAACTGTTCCTGATGCTTGGCGGCTACGTCAGCGGGACGTCCCTTATCGGTGCCCCGCTGATCGTGGCGGTCTATGGCACTCATGTGGCCAAACAGCAGCTGCGCGATACGCTCTTTGTGCTCTGGTTCATCCTGGTGGTGATCAAGATGACCTCTTTCCTGATCGCCGGGGTCGACCTGCAGCTGATTCACCATCTCTGGCTGCTGCCCTGCGCCTTTGTCGGCCATCTGCTTGGCGAGCGCTTTCACCGCACCCTGCTGAGGGCCGAAACGCCGCTGTTCTTTCGCGTGCTGGGTGCGGTGCTGATTCTGGTCAGCCTGCTGGGCATGGCCCGAAACTTCGGCCTGCTGTAACGCGCACCCAACGCCAGTCTCGTTAGCGGGCCGTCAGGGCTGCGGCTCCAGCCGCACCAGCCGGCCCGGGTCTTCGTCCGTCAGCAGATAGACGTAGCCGTCCGGGCCCACCTGGACGTCACGGATGCGACCGAGTTCGCTGCGCAACAGCTGTTCTTCCTCCACCACCTCGCCATCGCGCAGCACCAGCCGGGACAGCAGCTGGTACTTCAGCGCCCCGACCAGCAGGTTGCCTCGCCACTCGGGAAACTTGTCACCCTGGTAAAAGGTCATGCCGGACGGAGCGATGGACGGGTTCCAGTAGTAGACCGGCTGTTCCATGCCGGTTTTCTCGGTGCCTTCGCCGATCTGGGTGCCGATACCGTAATTGACGCCATAGGTGATCACCGGCCAGCCATAGTTGCGACCGGGGGCGAGGCGGTTGACCTCGTCGCCGCCCTGCGGCCCATGCTCGAGGACCCAGACTGTTTCCCCGTCCTCGGCCAGCGCCAGGCCCTGCACGTTGCGGTGGCCATAGCTGTAGATCTCCGGCCGGGCGCCGGCGTGGCCGACGAAGGGGTTGTCGTCGGGTACGCTGCCGTCGTCCCTCAGACGGATCATTGAGCCGTTATGATCGCCAAGATCCTGGGCCCGGTCCTTGTCGCCGCGCTCGCCCAGGCTGATATAAAGCAGGCCGTTGCGATCGAACAGCAAGCGCCCGCCGAAATGGCGTCCGCCACCGGCCTTGGGGCTGGCACGGAAGATGACTTCGACGTTGTCCAGGCGGCCGTCGCCAAGCTGGCCCCGCGCAACCTCGGTGCCCAGCTGTCGCGTTAGCCGTGAGCCGGCGGAGTAGCTGAAATAGACCCACCGGTTCTGTGCAAATTGCGGGTGCAGCACTACATCCAGCAGCCCACCCTGGCCGGTGGCGGTGATGTCGGGTAGCCCATCAAGCGGTGGCGAGAGGGTACCGTTGGGCGCGACAAGGCGAAGCCGGCCGGGTCTTTCGCTCACCAGCATTGAACCATTCGGCAGAAACGCCATTCCCCAGGGATGTGCCAGCCGGTCAGTCAGGGTGATGGCACGTACGGTGCTGATGGTAGCTGCCGGCGCATCGGTAATGTCGGCCAGCACCGGTGTGACGGCGAGAAACCAGAGGCAATACAGTGGATACAGCAATATGCGTAACAAGAGGTCGGCTCCTTTTTGATTCAGCAGGGTGCGAAGTTCAGTGTAGACAGTTGCATCGCTGGCGCAGCGTGAGGCTTTTGTGATCATTGCTGGCCTACCCTTAAGGCAGGTGCCCGGTAGAGGAGGCCGCAATGGCCGGACGCGTGTTGGTAATCGAGGACAATCAGGATATTGCCGAACTGGTCAGACTGCATCTGCAGGACCTGTCTCTGCGAGTCGATACAGCGGGTGATGGTCTGCGCGGCCTGGCAATGGCGCGCGCCGGGGTGTACGACCTGCTGATTCTCGATTTGATGCTGCCGGGGCTGGACGGACTTGAGATCTGCCGGCAGTTGCGCAGCGATGATCATTACCTGCCAATCCTGATGCTTACCGCCCGCTCAACCGAAATGGATCGCGTGCTGGGACTGGAGCTGGGTGCCGATGACTATCTTACCAAGCCGTTCAGCATTCGCGAGCTGGTGGCCCGCGTCAAAGCCATTTTTAGGCGCGTCGCCGCCCTGGGCGACACCGGGGCGGCGGCACTGCGCATCGAGCATGGCGGCCTGCTGATCGATTGCGACAGCCGCAGTGTCAGCCTGGATGGTCATTTGGTTCAGCTGACCGCGCGGGAGTTCGAGCTGCTGCTCCACTTCGCCCGCCACCCCGGCCGGGTTTACCGCCGCGAGCAACTGCTGAACGAAGTCTGGGGTGCCAGTTACGAGGGGTACGAGCATACCGTTAACTCCCATATCAACCGGCTGCGGGCCAAGATCGAGCGCAATCCGGCCGAGCCGCAGTTCATCCTCACGGTATGGGGTGTCGGCTATCGTTTCACCGACACTGCAGGGGATGCCTGATGCCAGGTGTCGGGCGTTCCCTCTATGGCCGGCTGGCACTGGTGCTGGCGCTGCTGTTCATGCTGCTGGCGGCGGGGGCCTTGCTGCTGATTGCCCGGGCGACCGAGGGGTATCGGCAGGAGACGGATCAGCGCATGAACCTGGATCTGGCGCGCCAGATTGCGCAGGAACGGCAGCTGTTTCAGGCCGGTCTGATGGATCGCGACGCGCTGGAGCATATCTTCCACATGCTGATGGTGATCAACCCCCGGATCGAGCTGTACCTGCTGGATCCCGCCGGGCGCATTCTGGCTTTCTCGGCACCCCCGGGGCGGGTGCAGCGCACACAGGTAAGCCTGGCACCGATCGAACGGCTGCTGGCGCAGCCCCGCGAACTGCCACTGCTCGGCGACGATCCCCGCAACCCTGACGGCCAGAAGATCTTTTCGGTGGCGCCGGTGTTTGAGCAGGAGCACATGCGTGGCTACCTCTATGTGATCCTTGCCGGCGAAGCTGATACCGGCATGATACGGCCGTTGATGGTCAGCGACGTGTTGCGTCTGAGTGGGCTGGCGCTGGGTGTCGGGATGCTTTTCGCGCTGCTCGCGGCGTTGCTGCTGTTTCGCTGGATAACCCGACCGCTGCGCCTGCTGACCCGCCAGGTGGCGGCGCTGGAACAGTCCGATTTTCGCCAGCCTTTGCCGGGTCCGGCCGTGCCTGGCAGCGACGAGATCGGCCAGTTGTCACGCACCTGTCAGGCGATGGCCGAGCGTATCCGTGATCAGGTCAGCCGGCTGGAGGAAACCGATGCGCAGCGGCGCGCGCTGATTGCCAATGTGTCCCATGACCTGCGCACCCCGCTGGCGTCGCTGCAGGGGTATCTGGAAACACTGCAACTCAAGCAGCAGAGTCTCGATGACGAGCAGCAGCAACGCTATCTCAGGATCGCCTTGAGGCAGTGCCGGCATTTGTCGCGACTGGTCAGGGAGTTGCTGGAACTGGCCAAGCTGGAGGCCAATGAATTCCGCCCGCTGCTGGAGTCGTTTTCACTGCCGGAACTGGTCCAGGATGTGGCGCAGAAGTTCGAGCTGCGGGCACAGCAGCAAGGGGTGCATATCCACTTTCGCTGTGCAGAGCAGGTACCCTTTGTGCGCGGGGACATTGCGCTGATCGAGCGGGTATTTGATAACCTGCTGGCCAATGCGCTGCGTCATACACCGCGGGGCGGGCAGATCTGTCTTGCGGTGCTCAGTACGGGTGCCCAGGTGACGGTTGAAGTGACCGATACCGGTTGCGGCATCGCGGCTGAAGATCTGCCCCACATCTTTGACCGCTTCTACCGCCCGTCCGGTGCACGCAGCGACAGTGGTGCCGGGCTCGGCCTGGCGATTGCGCAGCGGATCATGAGGTTACACGGCAGCGTGATTCGCGCGCAGAGTCAGCCGGGCGAAGGCACTGCCTTTGCCTTTGACCTCTGTGCTGAAACCGGGGGGAAAGCGTCGTGACCAAATCGTGATCTGCCCGTGAGGACTGTGTTAGCAGCGAGGGTACATGCTGGCATTGGTCAATAAACGGAGGTTTATCCGATGAAACTCACAGCTTCAATACCCGCTACGATCGCACTTGCCGCGCTGCTGTCGACACCCCTGGTGCAGGCGGCTCCCGGTGCGCCAAACTTTATGCCCGGCGTCTATGCCGACGGTGAGGCCTGGGGGACCAAGGGCACGACCGGGCTGCCGGCGCCGACCGATGCCAATCTGCAGTCCTTCGATGTCCTCTACGCGTTCACCAACTCCAACAATCCGGCCGGCCAGCTGGCGGTGGCGGAAGCCGCGCCAGGCAACCGCGATTACAATGGCGGTCGCTGGTTTACCCATTCGGTGGAGTGGACCGAGGCCGGTTTCCTCGCCCATGGCATCGTGCCGGTACTGAAGTCGGAGGCGGATGTCATGCTGCACGAGGACCTGGGACACCTGGTGGTTACCCCCGGCTCTTTCCCAGACGGGCCGCCGGTGTATTTCCAGTGTCCGCTATTGCCCGTGAAGCCCTGACAGGGGGCCAGGGTATCAGCCGCCAATCAGCTCGCGCCAAGCCACAAGCACGTCCCTGAAATCGTCCAGCCCGCAACCGGCCTCGAGTTCGTCGTCATATAAATGGAGGTCCTCGAGGTCGGTACTGTCGGCGTTGTCATCCAGGCTGTGGGCCCGTACCCGTACTTCTTCTCTATCAAGTTCCAGGCTGAATTCGCTGCCATCGAGGCGGTATTCCCGTATCTGGCGATTTCGCAGTTGCTCAATGGCGTCGAGCAGCTGTTCCAGCCGCTGGCGCTCCTGTCCGAGTTCCTCGCTCAGCCAGCGGCCAAAAGCTTCATGGCCCATTGAAAATTCCGCAAAGTAGCGACCGATATCGTCGCGGCCAAAGGTATATTCCACAAGCGTTCTCTGTGCTGATCGAAAGGCGACATGTTACTCCGTTTGGATGGTGGGACGGTAACGGCAAAATCTGGGTTACACCCTTTTGCCGGACCCGGCAGTCTGCAGCGGAATCTGCACTAATATTTGAATGCAGGGATGAATGAAAAGGCTGACCGAGACGTCTGATGCGGGGGAGGCAAACCAATGAATACGCAGGAAGAGGTGGAGTTCTACTGCCCTTACTGTGGAGAACGAATAAGCGTGCTGGTGGATTGCAGTGAAGCAGAACAGCAGTACGTGGAGGACTGTCAGGTGTGCTGCAGTCCTATGCTGCTGCGTATCCGGGTGGATGAATCCGGCCTGCCGGTACTCGACGCAGTGCGGGAGAATGAATAGAGGGCTTCGTCCTCAGCGGGTCTTTCTGACCCGCTGCAGCACCTGTTCAAAGAGGCCCAGATGCTGTTCCAGGTCAGGTTCGGCCTGCCGGGCAAGCAGCTGGGCACCACTGCTCTCAATGGCGCCAATCAGCATCAGGTTATCGGCCATGTCGAAGCGCTCGATGGTCATGCCGTCGATGTCTGTTGCTGCGTTTCGATCGCTTTCGGCAACCCGGTCTGCATAAAGGCGACCCTCCAGACTGTAGCCCCACACCGGCTTGCCAAGCCCTGTCATGAATCCCAGCTCAAATGCCGTTCCGGCATCCAGACTCGGTCCTCTGAAGGGCGTCATGTTGGCAATGAGCAGATCCGCCTGCTGCATCAGGTCGATGTTGGCGCGGTAAATGGCCATGCCTGCGGCGTGCGGTGAGAGACCGTCCAGCTGCAGCGCCGTATCCAGCGGGAACAGGCCGTCGAAGCCGTAGCGGGCACAGAGTTCTACCTTGGCGGCGCCGGCTTCAAGCGCGTTGGGCCAGAATACGTCGGGACCGGCGATATAGATCTTGCGGGAAGGCATGAGATGTCCTTTCGAGGCGGTGCAGCTGCCATGATGCCGTACCGCTTGCCTGCGTGCATGGAATTTTTGGCCGTGGCTGTGAGCACAGGCCGGGCTGACATCGCTTTCAGCCGGCCAGTATCCACGGGTTCTTGCGTGCGGCGCGCGCCATATCGTTTTGTACTCCGCTCAGGGCGCCGCTGTCTGCGTTGTGTTCCTGCGACCGGGCCTCGCTCAGGCGAGACGTGCGTACGAGACTCAAGCGGTGTATCAAATTGCGTAGCTGTTTGTATGCGGTATTCATCATGTCCCTGTCCCTCAGTCGGTATCATCGAACGGGGCCTGCTTTGGGGCGTTTGTTCAGTCCCTTGTCTGGTTATATACGTGGCCGAACCCTTATGGGATCACTGCTGGATGGAAATAGCCGGTGCATGGGAGTCATGTATAGCGCCGGTAGCTGAAATACGTCTGAAAGGCCGGGTGCTTCAGCCTGCGTTGGCGAGAATGGCCCTGATACTGTCGGCGCGGTTGTTGATATAGGTGAGGTCGCTACGGCTTTGCTCGCCAAGGTCGTTTAGGTCGCCTTCATCGTAACGGTTGTAGGCTGCCATCAGGGTGCTGGCACGGGCGTCGCCGAAGGGGATGCCGGGTGAATTGTCGGCATTGTAGTCCCTGATCCGCTTCAGAATGGCGGCGGTACTGCGTCGGGCACTCGGCAGGCCGTCGAGCGCGCCCTTGATGCCGGCATCGAGGCGCGGCCCGATACCGGCCTCGCTGGCGCCGGCATTGCCCTGAACATAGCGCGAGGTGATGGTCTCGCGAATCGGGTCATGCTGCGAGCCGTCGGCGTACTTGACGTAGGCATGGCACTGGAAACTGGCGTTTATCCAGTTTTCCGGATGCTTTTGGTCCGGGTGTTCGATATGTTCGCTGATGCCGGCGACCTGCACCGAGTAGTAGACCCAGTAGTGGCTCTGCGTCACCCAGTTCTTGATGCGGGTCTCGACCAGCGTCTTGTGGCGCTCATTGGCTTCGCCGGTGATCGGATAGAGGTTTTCCGCCGTGCCAGGGCCGCCGATATGGTGGTTAAGCAGGTGTCCTTTGATGTACTTCGAGGGATTGCGCTGTTCCGGGTCTGTGATCAGCTTGCCCATCACGCCTCTCAAGGCGCTGTCCCGTGGCGTGCTGCCGTTGGGAATATGGTCCTCTCCGACCGGATCCGCCAACATACCCACGCCGACGGAGTCGCCGGCGGCGCTGCCGGTGCTGTGCGTGACCTGGCTGCGCAGATCGACGCCCGGCGTACCCGTGGTGACCGGCTCGTCGACGTCAACCTCCTGCTGGCGGGCGGCGCGCAGGCGAATGCGGATGCGGTCGCCCTCCCGATGGTAGGCGACCTCGTCGAGCGCGAAGCGGGTGCGGATGCGGCCAAAGTATTCGCCCAGCGCCGCGGTACCCTCTGCCCCTTCTTTCGCCAGCATCACCAGCTGTCGGGCGCCGTTGAGGTCGGCCTGTTCCTCCTCGGGCGTGCGGGGCAGGGCAGCCGGCGGCTGCTCGAGCGCCGCCAGCGTCAGCGGATCGGGAATGCGGCCGCCGGCACTGGCATCCTGGCCGACCAGCAGAGGTGTCAGGTGTACGGCCAGCTGATCCAGCTGCTGGCTCAACTCTGCCTGCAGGGTGCCGCGCTCGTCGTCGGACGCCGTTTCCAGGCGCCGCTTGAGTTGCGTGATTTCAGCGTGAATGCGCAGCGCATCGGTGCGGTGACGGGTTTTCGAGGCGTGCTGGGGATCCTCTTGCGCTATGGCAAGGTGCTCCAGAAACTGGCCCACCGGCGTCGGTGTGCTCTCGACGATCAGGTCACCGCCGCGGCCCTGAAAATAGAGTGCGTGGTCGCCGCCGTCGCTGTCGCTGAAGGTCTTGCGGCTTTCCCACCAGTTGCGCACGGCCGCGGCACCGGAGCGCAGCATGTCGAGAAAGCCGCGTCCAAGTCGTACCGCCCGCTCAATGATCCAGTCCAGGGCGCCGTCGACCCGCTCACGCAGGCCCTCGACGAGTTCGCGGATGCGGGTGCCCAGGCGCCCGAGGTTGAACTGGTTGGCCAGGAAGCCCACCACCACCGGTACGCCGCTGGCCAGACTGTTCTCGAGCAGTTCGGCGGCGCGGTCGATGACGCCGCGGGCGATCTCGCCAATGCCCATAATCACCGAGTTGAGAATTTGCAGCAGTTCGTTGACGTACTGCACGAAGGACTCGATCGCACGGTAGACGGCGATCAGCGCATTGATGATCGGGGTGATGCCGGAGACATCGAGCAGGGACAGCAGCCAGCGCGACGCGGTGGCGATGATCGCGGTATTGACCCAGTTGGCGACGCTGCCGAGCACCAGGTTCCAAAGATCACTGAGGCGTTCCTGCAGCAGGTTCCAGAGCCCTGCGGGGCCTTCGGTTACGGCCACCCGGACCCATTCAAAGGCGCCGCTGGCCAGTTCCACGGCGCCACGCAGCCGCTCCATCAGCGGCCGGCCGATGTGTTCGCCGAGCTTCAGCCAGATGCGGTCTAGCGTCAACCCCATCAGCTGAAACACGAAATCGACGATCGAACGAAAGCTGGTCAGGTCCGGCGGCGTGATGCCGGCTTCTTCAACCTGGCCGAACAGCCAGCCTGTCACGCCGTTGAACAGGTGCGTGAGGATGTTGCTGAAGAAGTTGCTGGCGCCCTGCCAGATGGAACGCAGAAAGTTGCCGAAAAAACCGATCGGGTCCATCAGGATGTCACTGAACGCCTGCGCGGCGTTGGCAATGATCTGGAGTACCAGCTGCGCCGGAATGCCGATCAGGTTGAGCATGCTGCTGAAAAAGGTCCAGAGGGCGCCACCGAGGTCGCCGTCGACGAAGACCTGCTGCAGAATGCGCAGTGCCGCCTGCTGCACGCGGGCCCAGATGTCGCCGACCGCCATCAGTTGCTGGAACAGCGGAATGCGGCTCAGAATCTGCTCGATAAAGAACTGCTTCAGGCTGTCCTTGATGCAGGTCGGCAGCACCCACCAGACCGGGCCGAGCAGAAAGTCCGGCAGAAAGGCGAGGATGTTGCCGAGGATCTGCAGTACCCGCTGCAGTGCGTCCAGCACCGGACGAATGAAGGTCGACAGCTTGACCAGGCCGCTGCCCAGGCTGATGAAAAGCCCCTGCACGGTCTGCGCGGCCCAGCTGCCGAGGCTTGCAAGGCCGCTACTGAGCCAGTCGAAGGCACTGCGCACCGGGCTCAGCAGCGGCTGCGCGGCGATGCCGGCGATAAAGTCCCGGCCCTGGGTGACCGCGGCGCCGATATGGGTTGCGACCCAGAGCCCGGTGCTGACCAGGCTGCCCTGAAAGGCCTCGATGCGGGTCAGAATCGCCGGCAGAATCTCGTCGCGCAGGCTGACCTGGTTCTCGGCGGCATCGCCGCCGGCGTTGGGGTCCAGGTTCTGCGCCATGCTGCCGGCCTGCTCGAGCCAGCCGTTGAGGGTATCGCGGAAATTGACGATGGCTTCGAGCGGAAGGATCTCGCGCACCTTGTCGACCAGGCGCTGGATGGGGCCGATCACCGGCTGCAGCTCGGTCTTGATCGCGGACCAGGCGGAGGCGGCCTGGTCCTTGACCCACTGGATCAGGCCGCCGGAGCTGTTGCCCTCGCTGCTCGACAGCCCCAGCTGCTGCTTGATCCAGTCCCAGGCATCGGAGATCACCGAGCGGATGGCATCGACCACCGGTCGGGTCCAGTCCCAGATTTGCTGGCCGAGGTTGCGAATGTAGTCCCAGGTATCGCTGGCTACCTCGCCGAGCCAGTCGAACAGCGGCGCGCCGTAGCGGTTCCAGATATCGCTGAAGAAGTCGCCGACCGGGCGGAAAAACTCGGCAATGGCGTCAAAGGCGTCCCGCGCCAGCTCGCCGACCAGGTCGCGCAGCTGGCCGAGCGCCGCGAACAGCGGTTCGCAGTCGCCCTGGGCCAGCCCCGCGACGATTTCGCCGGCGGCGGTGGCCAGCCGGCCAAAGGTCGTGAACAGGGTGCCAAGGGTGTCGGAGCGGTCCGCGAGGCCGCCAAACAGCGAGGAGGTGACAGCGGAGATCTTGTCGCGAATAAAGCCGAGGAACCCCCGTTCACGCACTGCATCCAGAATTTCCAGCAAGCGGGCGGGAGCCACCCTGCGCACAATGGCCCAGGCTGCGTCGGCGCCGAGCTCGACCGCGCCCTCAACCAGGTCTGCGCCAGCATCGTAGGCACCGCTGGCCAGGTCGCTGCCTGCATCGACCACATCGCCGGCAACATCGGCAACATCGTGGTACCAGGCGCCCTGGATGCGCGGTGTTGCAGGGCCGATGTCTGGCCCCGGACTATCGGGCAGCGCGGTGGCGGCACCCTGCTGCACCACATGGGTCAGCTCGTGGGCCAGCAGATGGCGGCCACGGGACGACTCGGGCTGCCACTGGCCCGGGGCGAACACCAGGTGCTGACGGTAGGCATAGGCCTGGGCGCCGAGGTCATGGGCGGTCTGGGCCGCAGCGGGGTCTGTATGGATGCGTACTCGGGAGAAGTCGTGACCCAGGTGCTGCTGGAAAAATGCGCGGCTGCTGGCCGGCAACGGCCGGCCACCGCTGAACAGGCCACGAATGCGCTGCCAGAGTCCGGCGCGTTGCTCGCCGTCACCTTCCGGCTCTGCCCGGGCCTGCAGCTCTTCAGTATCGGCCGTGACGTCCGGGCTGCTGTGCAGGTTTTCGGGCGCCGTATGACTACCGGACGCGCTAACCGGTGCCGGTTGCGGCTCGGCGCTGCGGGTGCCGGCGATTTGATCGGCCACGGCGTCGGCCTGGCGTTCCAGCGGGTCCCGCGCCGCGCCCAGCGGTAACGGATTGCCCTGCGCTTTGCACTGAATGCCGCTTAACGCCGGGGCTGCCGGACCCGGACCGCTGTCTGTGGTGCCATGCAGTACCTGGCGGATCGTATCAGCCGAGCCCTGCCGCCCATGCCGGTGCAGCGTTGCGCGGCTTTTACGTCCGGTCGCCTTGCGCCGGGCATCCGCGGGAACCTGCAGCGGGCCAGAGAGGCTGCCCATCGGCGCAGGTGATCAGCAGCGACCAGCGCCACCGGCAGCGATAATGGCACGCAGCTGGTCACGCATGGTGATTCGGGCGGCGGTGCGCAGCGGCACCGGGATCGCTGCGAAGTGTGCCAGGGCGCTGTTGGCCGACGTGATCCGCTGGGCGGCGTCCAGCTGGGGCATTCGGCCCCGTGCGCAGACCTCGGAGAAGAAGGCCTCAAACTCGTCGACATCGGCGTTGCCGGTACCCCGCGCGCACTGGGGTACATGGACCAGTTCGTGGTTGATAATGCGGATCAGCAGGTTGTAGGCACCCAAGCTCGGGGTTCTCAGGTCGTTGCGACAAACCACCAGTTCTACGGGCCCGCCGCCGCAATGGGGACCGCCTTCGACGTGCGCGAAGGTGGGGCCGCAGACGGCGGCCGCCCGGGTGGTGCTGATGTCATTGAGGGCGCGGTCGACGCGCAATCCGTAGGACTCGATCAGCAACAGCACCGCATCCCGGAACAGCCCCTCGGCGACGAATTCCTGGAACAGCCGGTGGGTGGTGCGGTGACCGAGCTTGCCGTCCTGCGGCAGCCGCCAGAAGGCCTGGAATTCGCCGACGGCACGGGCAAAGGCATCGTCCGTATCCATCGGCAGGCGACTCAGGCCGAGCACGTCGCGCATCAGGCCGATCATGTAGCGGTCGTCGAAGCGGGCGCTGTTGAAAGCGACGGCGTCCGCCACCTGGGCATCGCTCAGCGCCTGGGTGGCTTCGGGACCCCGCCGGTGCTCACGCGCCAGATCCCGCTGCACCAGAAGGCCGGCCTGGCGCTGCTGCAGCACGTGGGTCAGCTCATGGGCCAGCAGCTGCTGGCTGTCGGTATGCGCTGGCCGGTATTCGTCGCCGGCAAAGACGATATGGCGGCCGACGGTATAGGCCCTGGCGCCGATGGCTGCGGCGGATTGGTCCGCCGCATTGCCGGTATGAATGCGCACGTCGGCAAAGGATGCGCCAAAGCCCTGCTCCATGCGGTGTCGCAGCCTGGGGGGAAGGTTGCTGCCGCCGGCGGGCGGTCCGGTGACGGCGCCGGACGCGGGTGCCGTGCCCGCTGCCTGCTTGGTCTGCAGCATCTCTTCCTCTTCGCATTCAGCACACAGGCGCTGTACCGAGGGCTCAACCGGCAGAATCGATTCCTGACGGCCGCCTGCCATGACCTGGCTGGCGACCCGGTCAGCCTGCTGTTCATAGCGGTCGTTCGGCTGGCCGACCTTGAGCGCCGGCTGAAGGATACCGCGTACCCGGGCGCCCTGGCGGTGGCCCGCGGGGGCCGGACTGTGCCGGGCAATCGGTGCAGTACGGTTTCGACGGCGACGATAGCTGTGCAACATTTCACGCCTCCCTACGGCAGTTTCAAGCGTGACTGGGTGTCCCTGATCAGTTTGTTGGCCTGGGTGCGGGTCAGGCTGGTGCCGCTGGTCAATTTCGTCGCATCGGCCACCGCCAGGTCCGACAGTGTCATGATGCCCGCCTCAAGCAGCACCTTGCTGGTGTCGGCATCGACACCGGCGGCGCTGATCGGTCGCTGGCCGTCGATTTCGACCTTGAGCCTGTCCAGCTCCAGCATCGTTGTCTTGAGGCCTTCCTGCAGCGAACCGATTTCGGTTTCCAGGCTGCTGCGTTCGGTTTTGAGTTCCGTCAGCTGTACCTGCAGGCCACCGATTTCCTGCTGTGCCTCAACCTTGCGCTGATCCAGCGTATCGAGCTGCTTCTGCAGCTCGCCGACTTCCTCTACCGCCGATTTGCGTGCCTCGGCTTCGGCCAGGCTGCTGTTCAGGGCGCTGAGGTCTGCCAGTGCTTCCTTGCGCGCCGCAAAGGCGTCGAGTTGACTGTCGTCGACGGCGATCGTCGTCGTGGTGGCAGGTTCCAGGGTGTAGAACTTGACCTGTCCCTGCTCCTCGTAGACCGTCACCTTGCTGCCTTTGGGGATCAGGTTGGGGGTCGTCGTGTAGGCGCGGATATAGTCGCCGGAGCGCTGCGGGTCGTAGGGCTTTACCTCGGCCTCGATCTGTTGCGCCTTGAGCTGCGTGACGGCCTCCTCGGTGGCCAGGTTGCGATAGGCCTGCTTGCTGACAGCGCCGCCGGGCTCCAGGGCGCGGCTGGTGGACATCAGGCCATCGACGGCCAGCTGCCCTGAAAGACGCAGATTCTGCATCGGCGTACGCAGCAGCTGGCGCATGTCGGTGCGCTGCACGGTCTTGACAGACTGGCGGTACTGGGCGCCCTTGATGGGCGTCTGTGTGCTTTCGACCGGCATCATGTAGCGCTCGATCAGGGGCTGGAATTTATTCGGGATCACGCTGCAGCAGAATGACTGCACCGCCTTGCGGATGGCGGGCAATACGGGAACTAGCGACAGCCAGTACTCGACCTTGGGGAAGGTCTTGACGTGGCGGCGCTTGGCGAAGTTGCAGATCTTGTACACCTCGTTGTCGCGGATCTCGACCTTGGCCAGCCAGACCTTCTCATCGTCGTCGCATTCGGGGCAGCGGGTCAGCAGCAGGTGACAGAAGCAGTCCTTGAGGTTCTGCAGCAGGTTGCCGAACAGCGCAATGAAGGCCAGCAGCACCTGCAGCCGATAGGTGCGCAGCTGGTCGAGAAAGCCGTCGTCCAGCTGCAACTCGGTGCGTGGTATGGCACTGATGGTGTTGCTGGCGAAGTTCAGCACCAGCACGTCGCCGCTCTTGGCATCGATGCAGAAGTCGCAGGGAAACAGCTGTACCGGCACCCGGTCGACGAGCGGCTTGCCGTTCTGCCACAGCTGCAGCCGGAATTCGTCCTCGAGGCTGATCAGCAGGCCCTGTTCCTGCACGTGGTAGCGCAGCCGCAAGCCGGTGATCGCCAGACCCGTCAGTTGCCGCTGAGGTGGTGATGTGGGACTGAGGGCTCCGCCGTATTCCCACACCGACTTGGTCGTCGTGCCGTCGATGGCGACGAAGAGCGCGGCCTGGCGGTTGGCGCCGGTGTCGTCATTCGGCGCTTCGCCGACGGCGAGACCGTCGCTGCCTTGCATGCTCTGGCCGTTTTGCTGCAGCAGCAATTCGAAATCCGGCGTCTGGGGCGAGCCTGTAATGCCGCGGGCCTTGGCCAGGTCCAGGCGGACGACGCGGTCGTAGTGGCCGTCGTTGCTCTCGACGTCACTGCTCTGGGCGGTCGCGTAGTAGAGGCCGTTGGATGCATCGACGTCGACGTGGCCACTGGCATTAAACCGGTACGCCGGGGTCGGGATCTGCTTCTCGTCGCCGAACAGCTGCTCGGTGTTGAGCACGAACAGGCCGGTGCCGATGCCGGTTGCATAGAGTGTCTGGGACTGCGCCTGATCGAAGCGCAGGTCCGAGATGCGCAGGCCGCAGAGAATGGCACTCTGCTCCCACACCAGCTTCAGGCCCTCGAGGCGGGCGCGGCTGAGAATGCTGTCGGTGCCGTTAATGTCGGCGGCGACGAACAGCTGCTGGCTGTCGTTGCTGAATGTCGCGGCGCTGATCTCGGCGCCCTCGGCCGAGGGCACGGTGTCGACGGCGACCAGCTTGCCCTCGGCAATGCTGTAGAGGTTCAGCTCGGTACCGGCGCCACCGTAGCTCAACAACAGATCGCCCGCGGGCTGAGGCGCCAGCTTGTCATGGTGGTTCTTGCCAAACCAGGTGTTGAGGCCGGTGTTCGGGAAGGGGTATTCGGGGAAGTCCTGGCCACGGGACTGGCCGCAGAACGTGGTACTGGCCAGTATTTCACGCAGCCGCAGGTAAAAGGCGCGCAGCAGCTCGTGCTCGCGCAGCGACAGGAACACCAGTTCGCCATGGGGGCGATAGAACAGCTGCGCGAGCAGGTTCAGCAGACTGGTTACGCGCATGCGCTGCGGGGACACCAGCTGCTCATCGTTCTCGGCGGCGGCGATGCTGTCATCGCCCAGATCCTCGATTTCGGCGCGGATCTCGTCGATCAGGCCTTTCAGGCAGTCGTTGTAGAAGTCGAGCCAGAGCGTGCCCTTAAGCCAGCCGTAGGCATCCTCGTCCGGTGCTTCTTCTGCGCTGATGCGAAGCGCCGGCTCGCCGCTGTCATTCAGTTCTATGTACAGGCAGACCTCGCCGCTGCCGTCGTCGAGCGGGTTGTTCTCCAGCTGCTCCAGTGCGGCGATCACATCGAAAAACTGCTGCTGCTCAAGCACGATGTCGTCGCCCTCGCAGCTGAGCGCGTAGCCCTTGCTGACGCGCACCCGGCGGTGATGCAGGACACCGTTTGTGTCCGGCAGTACCTCGCCGCCGCACTCGGCAACCAGGCCGCACACCACGCCCCAGCCGTGCAGATGCTTGTTGTGCCAGCGCAGGTCGCGCTCGCGGCACAGGTGGTCAAGGGCGTCCTCGACGGTGCGCACCCCCGGCATCTCGCAGGCTTCGTTGCTATAGCAGACGTCGCCGGCGTCGATGTCGGTCAGCGGCGGAAATTCGAATGCCTTGCAGGCATTCTCGAGGTCCGGCGTGAAGGTCGTGATGACACCATCGCCGTCAACATCGACGCTGCCGAGCAGCCAGTAGTGGTGCAGGATGCCCTGGGGCGTCTCGGCGTCGAGCAGCATGTCGCCGGCGCTGTGGATGGCCTGGCGAACAGTGGTGAGCCAGTAGTCCCCGGCCAGCGCCAGTTCGTCGGCGAGGCTGAACTGCAGCAGCAGCTGATCGAGGTTGATCTCGATGCTGGCACCGCTGAACTCCAGATAGCCGTGGTCGCTGTCACTGAGGCCGGTGCTGAGTTCGATATTGCGGTCGTAGCCTTCGGCCAGAGTCCAGGCGGCGCCGTCAAACTCGAAACGGGCGAAGCCGTCCCAGCGCCTGACCAGGGACATTGCCGGTGCAGTCTCCGGACTGTAGCCGTGGCTCAAGACGCCGCGCTGTGGCGAAAATCCCGTCAGCAGGTGCCGTCCCAGGTGCTTCTCGCTGAGCATGTGCTCGTCCGCCATGTCGCTCGGGCCCGAGAAGTACTCGTAGCTCCAGTGGCCGCTGTCGAAGCCCGGAGGGAACTGGCCGACGTGGTAGGCTTCGGCGCCGTTTTCCCGCGACCATTTCAGGGTCAGCCCGATGATTTCGGGGATCGGCTCATCGGACCAGAGTACATCGTGCACCTCGACGCGGAACAGAAAGTTGCCGACGTCTTCGGGCAGGGAAAGCTCTTCTGCACAGGGGTCGCAGGGGTCATGCAGCGTTGCGCCCTGGCGGATCCAGAGGCTGAGCGGAATCGTGCCGATCGGCGGGTTCAGGGCCACCGCCGTTGGGTCCACCCCGACCGGGCAGGCCTTGACCTGCGCCATGGTCTGGCTGCGGGTGCAGGTGTCGGCACCGTGCAGGCCCGGGTCCATCAGTGTCGGGTCTTCCAGCGGGGTGACCGTGCGCTCCCAGACGTCGAGGTAGAGCCGGTGGCTGCCCTCGGTCAGCGCCGGCAGGCCGGGAAGGTCCGCCTGGCGTTCAAATACGAACACCGGTCCCAGTGTCGAGTCGTCTGGCACGACCCGCCCCGGAATGCCGTCGACGTAGACACGCCCCCAGCGCAGTTCATAACTGTCGGCGCCGGTCTGGCGTACCAGTCCGCGAGCACGGGGGCTGCCGTCGCCGACCACGTCGGTCAGGGCCTCAACCAGGCGGTGCTGTACCAGGTCGTTGAGTTCATTCCAGTCAGCATCGGTAATCATGCGCCCCATCTGCTGATAGACGCCGGAGTAACGCTGTTCGGGGGCGAAGCTGTGGCGGGATATCTGGGTTTTCATGGTACGTCCTTATTCACCTGACAACAGGGCCAGCGCGGCGTCGGGGATGACCACCGCCTGCTGGCCGACCGGGAGATAGTCCTGAAGTTTGCGTAGTACGGCTTCGAATCGAAGGCTGAGCTGCATGCAGTGATAGGCGCCGGGCTCGGTGCCGTCCTCGGCGCGGTAGCGCACCTGTGGCGGACTTGCAGGATGCAATACGCCACAGCCGGGCTCGCCAAAGCTTTCGCTCAACATGACCGGCGCCTCGCGACTGTTGTGGTAGTGGCGCTGCAGGTCGGCCGGTGCCTGGTCTGGCAGGATGAGGCTGTAGCGCACGCAGCGCGGGTCCGGCGGCAGGTCGTTGGGGTCGTCCTTGCGCAACCGGCAGCGGAATATGCAGTCGCTCGCCTGCAGCCGTTCCACCAGGCAGCGCTCCAGCAGGGTGCAGTACTCCAGCCGCACCAGGCCGCGTGCCGCGCGCAGGCGCTGGAACAGGCAGTCGCGGGCCTCGACGACCGGCGTTGCGGTATCGGTGCTGTGGATCTCGACATTTTTCAGCGCGCAGCGATCGAATGCCAGTCGGCCGCTGTCGGTTTCGAGCCGGTTGGCGAGAATCAGGCCGCGAAAGCTAAAGCGCTGCGGATCCGACGGGCCGACACCGCTGCCGGGCACCTGGGCGAGGTTGAACACCCCGACCAGTTCCACCATCCGCAGCGGAGATGCATTCAGTCCGCGATTGGCAAATACCAGGGTGCGATCGAGCTCGGAATAGAGCTGTACCTGCTGCAGGAACGCATCGTCCGGCAGCACACCGTCGTCGAGCCAGTGCTGGCGCCAGCGCACTCGGGGCCGGCCGGGCTGGAAGAAGCCATCGGGCTGTACCACATGCAGCAGTACCCGGCGCGGATGGATATGACCGACGCGCCAGTCGGGCTCGCGCAGGTCCGGCGTGCGCCGGCTTGCATCGTCAAAGGCGGCACCGTGGAAGACGCCCCCGGCGTCGATTCGCTGGTGGTGGCAGGGAATGCCGTGGGGATAGTGCTGGCGCCAGCGGATATCCTCGCCGTGTACCGTGCTGACCTGGCTCACCGGGCTGTAGCTGCTATCGGCGACGGCACGGCTGGCGCACCGAAAGTCCGGCGTGACTGCCGGCACCCCGGGGTGCCGGGCCATCTGTTGGGGCAGGTCGGTCTCGAAAGGCTGTGCCAGTCCGTAGTGTGACTCCGGCAGCAGCGGCGCCGACAGTCGCGGTGTCATGGCCAGGCGTTGCCAGCCCTCCTGCACGACCACCTCCCACTGACCGATCGCTTCGGCGATCTCGTCGACCACCTCGAGGGTGCCTTTGCGCTGTCGCCAGCTGACCGCTCGACCAATCTCTTCGCGGCGCCCTTCGATGAGCGGCGACACCAGACGGACATCGAGCAGATCGGCGAAGTAGGGCAATAGCCAGGTCTGGCTGGCACGGCCTGCGTCTGTGGGCGGGTCGGGAAAGTTGTCGGCGTAGTACTGCTGCAGACTGCCGTGAAGGCGATCGAGCAGCGCGTCGCAGCCGTCGAGCAGGGTCTTGGTGTGGCGGTTTTCGTCCTTCTGGCGGACATATTCCGGCAGCAGGTCGTAGAGCCGCAGCTTGCGGTCAGACATGGTGCGCCTCCGTGCGGATGTTGGGCGGCGCCAGCGCCGGATTCAGGTAGAGCAGCTGGCCCGGGTGCGGCGAGATGCGGCGGATACTGCCGTCGCTGCCGGTGAACAGGTGGCCAGGGGCGCTGGGCAGGTCCTGGTCGTTGAAGAAACCGCCGGGGTTGAGGCTGCAGTCGGCGTTTTCGACACCCTCGACCGATTCAATCAGCTGATAGAGTCGCGAACGGTAGAGCGGCGCGCCGAGGCGGGCCTTTTCGAGCGACAGCGCTGCGATCAGCGTGTCGCGTACGCGGGCGGCGACTTCATCCGGGTCGTACGCGGCCTCGTCGATGCGCAGCAGAATGTCGAGTTCCAGCAGGAGCCCCTCGTAGCGCAGGACCTGCACCGAGATACCGGGGCATGCCTGTTGCTCCAGGGTCTTGGCGAGATGGCTGGCCAGATCGCCCAGGTTGCCACCACCGGCCGGTACCACCACCAGCTCGATACGGTCGCTGGCACCGGGCAGGTTTTGCAGTGCCCGGGCGCTGGCGTGCCAGACGCGGCTCTGGCGCTCGGCCAGGGCCTGGAAGTCCCGCGCCGAGACAGCACGGGACAGCGTGAGTACCGAAGCCGGCGCGTTGTCACGCAGTGCCTCGGTGGCTTCAAGTTCACCGCCGCCGGTGGCGGCGGCCGGTTGCAGCACTGCTGCCAGCAGGTCGTGGGGCTTTTTCAGCTTGCTCAGACTGCCCGCTGGCAGGTTACCGGCGAGGCCGTTTCCGATGCGGGCCTGTATGCGCACATTGCTGCTGCCGCTGGGCAGCCGCTGGCCGTGTTCGCCGTCGCCGAAACGCAGCAACATTTCGCCATCGCCGGTCAGCTGCTGCTGAAAAGCGGTATCGGTTGATTCACAGTCGCGCAGGTTGTCGACCTGGCTCCATTCCCGGTCGTCCGCCCAGACCCGTACTGCCGCGCGTACGCCGCTGTCGTACTGAGCGTCGCGCACGAAGGCGATACCGGTCTTGGCATAGAGAAACTCCTGACTGGTGAGGATGCGGTTGCCGCTGCCGAGCACGGCCGGTGCCTTTGATTCGCCGTGACCCGCCAGCACCAGGTTGCCATAGACGCGGCTGTCGGCCTTTGGAAAGCGGGCGGGGTCCTGTGGCGGGCTCAGGGTCAAGTGCAGTATCGCAGCGCCGGCAGGGTCCGCTTCGACCTGCTGCAGGCGGACCCGCACACCCCTATCAGGTCCGGCGATCCAGAGCGAGCGTCCCGGTACCAGGGCAGGGGGTACGTCATCCAGCGTCAGTGACAGCCGGCTGCTGAGGTCGCTGCCCGGCGCGGGTGCTTCAAACAGCGAGGTTTCGTTGCGGTCGTGACGCCGATCGGCGAGCGCCAGTTTCCAGCGCCCAAGGGCCTGGTGCCAGCGCTCACCTGCGGGCAGGCTGTCGAACTGCAGTTCGAACCCCTCGTCGTCCTGTTCCAGAGCGGCCAGGCGCCGGCTGTACCAGCCCGTCGTGCCCTGCAGCAGCAGCCACTGGCCCGATGCCAGATCGCCCGGGTCACCGCTAAAACTCAGCGGTGCAGGCTGAGTCTCGATGACTTCGCAGCAGGCCGGTGTGCCGGTGGCAAGGTACCAGGCGCGCGGCGCAAGGCTGGCGCTGAGGTAGCGATACAGCGTGCCGGGGCCGTCTTCAACTGCCTGGGCGCTGGGTGTACGCGCACTGAGGCTCGCGTCGTCCAGCCAGACCTGTGAATAACCCAGGCTCTCGGGCATGATCAGCCGGCTGCCGCCATCCTGCTGCGGGCCGGCGACCTGGGCCGGGTAGAGGGCTGTGCCGGCCGGTACAGTGGCGCTGAGCCGCAGCCGGTCGCCATCGACCTCGAGCACTCTGGTTACCGAGAAGACATTGACTGTGCCGCGTCCGCTGATATGAAAACTGTCGCTGACGAACGCCAGCACATCGCCGGCACGCACGCGGGCCGCACGGTCGGTGCGTACCACGTTCGGGCCATTGAGGCGCGGGGCCTGTTGCCAGTCCGGGTCCGCGTGCAGGCGCAGGTCGGCCAGTGGCAGGTCCAGTCCCGTGGCGGCAGCATCCTGGTATTGCACGGTGACGCTCCCGGCAGCAACGCTCTGCAGCTGCACTGCCGCGGCGGTGGTCGTGGTCGTTACCAGGGCGCGGGCACCAGCGCCGAGCGCCGGCGGCACGCTGTCCAGCTGCAGTGTCAGCAGCGGGGTGGCCGGCCCCAGGCTCAGGTGTAGCGCCGAACGGTTGAAGTCCGGCGCGCGCAATTCATTGAGCCGATAATCGACGTCGATGTCGTTCAGTGTCTCGAAGATCAAGGGTGCCGAGCCGTCGGTCGGTTCGTTCTGCACCGCGAGTCCCGTCTCGACCTCGCCGATGGCCGCGTCATCGCTACGGGCAAAGAGGGCCAGCCAGGTCTCGGCCGAGGCCGGCGGCGCCGGATGGTAGTCGAGCATGGCGACCAGGCGGCGCACGCTGTCCCACTGGGTGGCCGTGCGCAGATAGCGTTCGTTTGCCAGCGTGCTGGTGGTATGGGCCAGCACATGCACCGCCCGGGCGAAGGTGCGCAGCAGCTCCCAGGCGTAGTCACGCCGCGGGCCCTGGTACTGTTCGAGCAGCCGCTGCTGCCATTGGCGCAGGGTCGAATCGTTGGCGGGGTCGCCGAGCCAGCGCTCGATTGCGGCATCCCCCTGGAACAGCATGCTCAGGGTGGCGCGCAGGTCCTCGAAGTAGGTGGCGGCGTTGCCCTCCACGTAGTCGAGCTGGCTCAGACCGGCGCGGTTCCAGCGGGTCAGGTCTTCACTATTGTTGAAGTAACTGTTCATCCGCGTTGGCCTCCGTGCAGCTTCAGCGTCCAGTATCCAAGGGCCGGCCGGGACAGGTCGTTGTCGCAACGGGCAATCTGGTCGTCATCCAGTCGAATGAGCCCGCTACCGGACTGGTCGGCGTAGCGGGCGCCGACGCGCTTGAAGCGGTTCAGGCAGACGGCCTCGACGCCGTCCAGCGCCATCAGCCACTCGACCAAGTCGCTGGCGTGCAGGTCTTCGCCAAAGGCCAGCCGGCCGGGGGTAAAGAAGCCTTCGGGACCCGTGCCGAGCCGCTGCGACACGACCTGGCGGATTTCCGACCGGAAGTAATTCGCCCCGACCCGTAGCGACAGGCCGAGGCGGATGCCGACCGGGGTGGCATCCTGCAGCCAGACTTCCTGCCCTGTCATGCGACGGCGATCCAGCAGCTGGCGCAAAATGGCACGGCTGTTCGGGGCTTCGGTCCAGGCCACCGGGGCCAGGTTTTCCCGCCAGTGGAAACGGTCTACGGCATCCTGCAGAGCGGCCAGGTCGTCACCGCCAAGCCGGTCCGCCGGGGTTTGCTCCAACTGAAGATTGGCGGCGAGCACGCAGCTGAGGGTCACTGTCTGCCAGGAGCCCGTCCAGCGCAGGCCGCTTGCGGCGCGCAGCACCAGCGGGTGGTCCTCGAGGCGTTCGCGGTAATCCTCCAGCGAGACCATGCGCCGGTTGCGGTGCACCGCCCGTGGCCCCGCGAGGCGGGCGGCATCCATCAGGTGAGCCTGGTCACGCCAGCGGCGCTCCAGCGCAGCGATGGCAAACTGGCGGTGCGCGCCGATATCAAGGTCCAGCGCTTCGCGCAGGTTATGTACCTCAAAACCCAGCAACAGCAGAAAAGCACGCTCGGTGGCGCGGTCGCGCAGATCCGGTACCGGGCCCAGGCTGTCGGCCGGGTGACCGAGCCAGGCGAGCAGACGGCGCAGGTTGTCGGGCACCAGCAGGTCCAGGGCAAATTCGATACTGGCAATGTCATGGCCGCGGAATTGCAGCAGGTGGCGGATCAGCAGGGGGTCGGACCAGGCGGGTTGGTAGTGCTCGCGTACCGCATCGTAGCCGATCAGCGCGAGCAGCCTGCGCAGGCTGTCGGGCCGGCGGGCGCTGTCGAGGAAGGCTTCGGCGTGGGCCCGGTCAAGCTGGTCCGACAGCCGGTCAAGGATGACCGACAGCGCTTCGACCAGGATGACCTCGAGGTCGGCCGGCGTCCAGCGGCGGCGTTCAGGAAAGCGGCCGGCCAGCTCTTCCAGCATAAACAGCCGAAAGCTGTCATAGTCGCGGATCAGCCAGTCAAAGTCGTCGCCGACCGGCGGTATCGGCCGGGGCAGCTCGACTTGGCGCACTGCGCAGTCCTGGCAGCCTGCTTCAAACAGCAGTTCGGGGGTCGGGGCATCAGCCATGTGTCCGGCCTCCCGACAGCTCGTACTCGACACTCTCGCTGTGGTTCAGTGCCGTCAGCCGGTAACCGATGCGGATCATCAGCCGTTCCGGGAAGTCGGCATCGGCACCGACTTCTATGCTGAGGTCCCGCGGATCGACTTCGCCGGCCAGGGCATCGGCGAGGTTGCTTTGCAGGCGCTGGCGGGTGACTTGCCAGAGCGCCGTGTTCTGCGGCTCAAATACCAGGCTGCGAATGCCGGCGCCAAACTCGGGCCGGAACCAGCGCTCGCCCGGATCGGTGAACAGCACCTGTTCAATCTGATCGCGAATGTGGTCGATGCGGGTGCAGGTGGCCGCACCTTCGGCACCCAGACGAAGCGGAAAATCCATGAAGTCTGGCTGGTTAAGCTTGCTCATTGTGCCCTCCTGGCCGCCGTGTCCGTCAGCTGGCTGTGGTCTTGGTTGTCAGCGTCGACATCTCTCCCTGTGGAATCGGTGGTGAGCTGGGAGAGCCCGGCGCGGTGCAGGTGTGCATGTGGGTGGCGAAGAGCGCCAGAAAACTGCTGCCCTTGATCAGCGGCTCGCCCCCGGCACCCCCGACCGCCACCTGGTTGCCATCGATGGTGATCATGGTGCCCTTGATCTTGATCTGGCCTGCGCTCATCTGGATCTCGTTGCCATTGGCATCCGATATCTTGGTGCCGCTGGCATCCATGACCAGCGTGTTGCCGTTGCCGTCCTGCAGCGTGGCCTTGTTACCCGCGGCATCCAGCGTCAGGCGACTGCCGTTGGGGTCGCTCAGGTCGACGGTGCCCTGTTCGTCGATATTCAGCTCGCTGCCGGCAGGGTGGTGCAGACGGATGCGCTCGGCGCCGCTTTCGTCATCGAATTGAAGTACGTGCCCGGACGGGGTCTTCAACACCCGGGTGGTGGGAGCGGGCTTCTGGGCCTCATTCGGCACGGCCTGTTGTGGCTGCCAAAAGACGCCGGTCCAGATGGGATTGTCCTGGTTGCCCTCCTCGAACTCGACCCAGACCTGGGCACCGACCTCCGGCACCATGAACAGCCCTTGGTCGGCCAGGCCGCCGAACGGCAGGCAGGGCAGGGCCCAGTAGGTGTCCTGCTGGCCGAACACCGATGGCACCCGCACCCGCACGCGGGCACGCTGTTCCGGGTCCTGGTTGTCGACGACGAAGCCACGAAACTTGCCGTAGTACTTTTGCTGGACCTGCTTGATGGTGTTCTGAATGGCATTGCCCATAAATGGTCTCCCTAAATCACGGCTGCCAGCGGGCTGGCACTGCTGTCGAGATCGTCGCCGTAGCCGTTGCGCAACAGCTCGAAACTCTGCCGGTAGCCGCCGGCATCAAAACGGTGTTCGACATGGCTGACGAACCAGCGGCCGCCATACTGTTCGCCGATTCCGTCGAGGCTGACGGGGTCGCCGGGCAGCAGTACGTGGCCGTAGAGCGTGCCATCGAGTTCACCGCCGGCCTTGATGCGCAGCGCCTCCTCGTTGACCAGTGCCTGGGCACGCTGGCGTGCCTGACTGTCGCTGCCGAGCCCCTCGCGGCTCAATCGCCAGGCGAAGTCGCCGTGACCGCCGGTGACTTCGTCCGCCGGGCGGCTGCCGAGGGTGTCCAGGTCGCTGCTGACCGCCTGCTCCCGGGTCTGGTCGTCGCTCTCACCTGCGATCTCATAGATCACCTGGGTCGGGTGATGGCCATCGTCGTCGAGTTCAAAGCGGATCGCGTGGCTTGCCGGTCCCGCGTAGACGAGGATGGTTGGCTGGGCGGCGAGATCGAGCCGCGCAGGGCCGAAGTAGAGCTCGCCTTCACGGAAGAAAAAGTCGTAGCCGTTTTCCTCGGCACGCTTTTTCAGGAAGCGAATATCGGTTTCGTTCTGGTTCACCACCAGGTCGCTGAAGCCCTCGCCAACCGGCTCGATCAGGCCGATACCGGCTTCGCCGGCGATCCTGCGCACGATCTCGCCGTCGCTGACCGGTACCCGGTCGCCCCAGCGGAAATTGCGCTGGGTGCGGTCCAGCAGCAGTGAGGTGTCCTGGCATATCAGGGTCACAGTTGCACCGCCCTGGTCCTCGGGCAGGTCCACTTTTACCTGGCGGATATAGCCGTCGAATACCGGCGCTTCCTGGTCACCGAAGCTGGCGGCGATGGCGATTTCGGCCCAGGGGCGAATGCGGTCGTCGTCGTGGACGTTCCAGCGGCCATCTTCAAGCCGGCGGGTTTCCAGCAGCAGTGTGGCTTCAGCGCTTTCGCGCCGGTCCAGCACCGCGCTGAGCTCGACCAGCAGCGGGTAGAGATCGTCGATCTCCTCGCCGTTTATGCGCACGATGCAGGCGGCGGGATCCCGAATCGGCAGGTTTAACCAGTCCGGCAGCATCTCAGCCTTTCCTCTGGGGTATCAGAATCGCGCGGCCGACCCAGTCGTCGCTGAGCAGGTCGTCGGCGTTTTGTAGTTCCGGGTTTGCATCCCGCAGATGTGGCAGACCACCGAGGCGGTCGCAACGTCTTTGGCCTGGGGCAGGAGCAAGGCGGGTTCGTGTCATTTCAGCCTTTCCTCTGGGGTATCAGAATCGCGCGGCCGACCCAGTCGTCGCTGAGCAGGTCGTCGGCGTCCTGCAGTTCCGGGTTGGCATCCCGCAGATCTGGGAGACCACCGAGGCGGTCGCAACGCCTTTGGCCTGGAGCAGGATCAAGGCGGGTTCGTATCATCTCAGCCTTTCCTCTGGGGTATCAGAATCGCACGCCCGACCCATGCGTCACTGAGCAGTTCGTCGGCGTCCTGCAGTTCCGGGTTTGCGTCGAGGATCCGCCACCAGAGGCGGTCGTCATTGAAGTAGTGCCGGGCCAGGGCATCGAGACGCTCGCCTTCGACGACGCGGTGCTCGATCATGCCCTCGGCGGTGGTGACCGCCCGGGGGCCGACACCGCGAAAGGTACTGTCAGGCCCGAAGGGGCGGTGAGGCTGGTAGCGGGAGTTTTTCAATAACATGAGGCTCTCCTGCACTCAGAAAAGGTTGGCCAGCGCATTGCCGGCGCCGCTGGCGAAATGCAGCCCGGCGCCGAGGGTCTGGCGGATTTTTTCAGTGTGATAGAAGGGATTGTTCCCCTCGATGACCTGGACGCTGAGGCTGACATTGGCCCGGTAGGGGCGCAGTGTCGGCAGGTGCGCGGTCTCCTCGACCTGAACGCTGGTGAGGAAGATCGGCAGCACATGACTGCCCCAGACCAGCAACAGCACGGAGGGATGTTCGTCGCGGGCAAAGGCGCGTGGAGACCCCAGTCCCATGCCTGCCAGCACCTGCACACCGCCGGGACCCTGCACCTTGGGCTCCACCATCGAGCGCAGCGTATCGAGTTCCGGCTCGATACCGAATTCCACGGCCACCGTATGGCCAGGCAGGTTGCCGTCGGCCATGCGATCGGTGGCGTCGAGCAGAATGTCGAGGCTGAACTGTTCCGGCTCGACACTGACGCCCTGCGCCACCCGGCTGGTTTCCCAGGGGAAGGCGAAGTCATAGCCGCCGCGGGTGCCCGGTGCGTTGCCGGTGGTGATCGAGACGGAGCGCGTGCGGCTCAGGGTTTGGGGGTTGAATTCAAACTCCAGTATCAGTGGGGGAAGACTGAGACCGTATTCGACCAAAGCGCCACGGCTGACTTTTGGAATCATGCTGTACCTCCAGTGACATCGGATGCCTGCTGCAACGCGCTACTGTGGATCTGCCGCGCGATGGCGCCGGCGATGGCCAGGTTGCTCTGGCGGCTTGAGAGCTCAAGCGCAGGCAGCCCCAGCTGTGCAATGTTGAGCGGCCCAGGCCAGTCAAAGCGCTGAAGTTCGCTGCGAAGCAGCCTTGAAATCGCATGCTTGCGGTGACCCAGGCTGGCTGGAAAGCTGAGATTCAACTGATCGATCTGCAGTGGCATCGCTGTCATCTCCCTGTCGTCAGTGCGTGGTCCAGGTGGCCCGACAGCGCACCCAGCTGGGTCGGGCTGACCTGCGCCTGTTCTTTTGCCAGTTCGCGCAGGATCGCGAGACTGATATGGGGGTATCCGATGGCCCCGTCTTCGGCCGCGGCCAGATAGGCGGCGTGCAACGCGGCATTACGAATCTGCCCGCCGGTGAGGTTGACCGCGGCGGCCACCTCGTCGAGATCGAGGTCTGCCGTACGTGGCGCCCTGGGTGGCAGCAGGCACTGCCAGAGTCGGCGGCGCTGTATTTGATCGGGGCGCGGGAACTCGACCACCATCTGGAAGCGGCGACAGAATGCCTTGTCGATCTGGCTGCGCAGGTTGGTAGTCAGGATGCAGGGGCCGTCGTGGCTCTCGATCCGTGCCAGCAGGTAGCTGACCTCCATGTTGGCGTAGCGGTCGCGGGCCTCGCGTAACTCGCCGCGCTTGCCCATCAGGGCATCGACCTCGTCGAACTGCAGCACGACACGACGGCCGTGGGTGGCGTCGAACAGCCGGCCGATATTCTTTTCGGTTTCGCCGATGTACTTGCTGACCAGTGCCGCCAGGTCGACGCGAAAAAGCGGCCAGCCCAGGGCATTGGCGAGCACGCTGGCGGCCAGGGTCTTGCCGGTGCCGGAGGGGCCGGCGAACAGTGCCACCGGGCCACCGGTGAGCTGGCCGCCCCAGTCATCGACCACCGTCTTGCGGTGTGCGAGCCAGAGCATGAACTCCTGCAGCATGCGCAGGGCTTCGTCTGGCAGTACCAGGTCGTCCCAGGTGGCGTTACTGCGCACAGCGATGGCGCCGGGCGGGGCGTAGTCCTGCTCGGTCCAGCCCATCAGCCGCGCCAGCGCCAGCCGGTCCGGGATGATGGTGCCGAAGGGACTGTCGTGATCCCGTTGTACCAGGCCCTGTTGTTCAAGCTGCTGCAGCGCCTCGCGCAGTTGCAGCAGCTCCTCGTCGGGAAGGGCGAGAAGGCTTGCGATCAGCGCCTCGCAGGGCGCCGGTTCCCGGTTGCTCTGCAAATCCTGGTAGAGCCAGCCGATGCGCGGAATCAGCTGCGGTGCGAGTACGCAGGCCAGAACATCCTGCGCGATGCCCTCGAGCGGTTGCGGCAGTCCGGCGCTCCACCAGTCGTCAGCACGAAACTGCAAGACCCGCTGCTGCAGAGCCCTGAGGTCATCGAGCAGATTCTGCGGTGGGCCCTGATTCGCCTGCAGCAGGCAGAGGCAGAGCAGCTCGATTCGCTGCCATTCACACCAGTGCTGCGGTGCCGGCCGGGAATCGGCGCCGATTTCAGGCTGCAGGGCGATACTCATGCCGGCACTCCCTGGCGCAGTCCACACCCCTGTTGCAACGTAAAGGCTGGCAAAACGTTGGAACTGATATTCGCAAATCGTGCGGCGATCATGCTCAGGCTCCCCGGTACAGGCTGATCAGCAGTGGATTGCTGCGCAGTGTCAGCGGCGGGCTGCCGGGCATTGGCTGGTACTCCCGGGTGGCGTGCAGCAGCAGTTGCCAGCGGTCATGTTCGGCATCGATATCCAGTGGCGGCAGATCGATCTGCGGCAGCGCTACCGGGATCAGGTCCGGATCCAGGCCTTGGGAACTGATCACCAGGTTGATGCCGGGCACGCTGGACCAGCGGTCGCCTTGCCATATTTGCCATTCCAGCGTCACGCTTGCGCCGGCAAGACCCGCCACCCAGAGCGTTGGCGTAAACACCGCCGGATCCGTGACGTCAACGTCCAGCGACAGGCTGCCGATGCACTGGTCAGCATCGACCCAGCAGGCCAGCGGTGCCCAGGCCGGATTGGCCGTATCGACCTGCTGTGCCGTTGCCAGCGGAACGTGCAGGCTGCCGTCGAACGGGGCGTAGCGGGCGTCGATAGCTGCGCCGGTTTCCAGACCGAAGGTGCCGACCCTGGGCGGCTCGCCGCGGCGTTCCTGCGGCATCACCGGCGCCAGTGCGAATTCGTACACGAGCGAGGGGCGAAAGCCGGTTTCGCCCTGGATCGACCAGAGTTGGTTGAGCTGCTCATCGCTGGACGGATTGAACACCACCTGCAGGCGCAGCTGCTCGCCGCCGATCTCGATCAGTGGCAGCACCGGGCGTTCGTGGAACAGCGCCATGACCAGCCCAAGCAGGCGCAGGTCGTCGGCGCCGGGGTTATCGATGTTGTCCTCGGCCGCCATGCAACTAAACATGCAGAACAGTCGCAGGCGCCAGGGGTCCTGCGGGTGCGCGCCGGCCTGGAAGCCGGAAGGCTCGAAGCGGTAGAAGAACAGGCTGATGCGGTGCTCGTCCTTCTTGCCGGCGATTTCCGCCGGGGCGCCCAGGTAAATATGTATGTCGTGGGTGACGGCCTGCAGGCCGACACGGACATACTCGGCCATGGCATCACAGATCTCGTAGAAGGAGGAACTCGGGATCGGCATGTCAGAGACTCCTGATCAGGCTGCGGCTGTCGTTGCCGGAGCTGGAGCCACGGGAGACGCCGGGTTTACCGCGGGCAGCGGGTTCGCGGTCGACAACACGGATGTGGATCTCGCCGATATGTACCGCTTCCAGCGCGCGAGGCCTGTCGTCGCGAGCGCCAGGCGCGTGGCCGCTTAGGTGTTGTGGCTGATCCGGGGATCGCCAGGCTGCACTGACAACGCCAGCCGAGCTGGATTCCGGCAGGGGGGGCGCATCGTCGCTGGGGATTAATCCGCTGCTGGCCGTATCAGCGGTGGCAGCGGACGGTTGCTCGGCCGGATCGGGCGCCTGGGTCGCGGTTGCCGAACCGTGCTCCCGGGCCTTGATGGCAGTCTGTGCCTGGCGCTGCGTGTCCGCGCCAAAAGGTGCGGCGGCTAACGGATCCGGCTGATGGTCAAACACTGAAGGCGAAACAGCCGCTGCTTGCGCAGGACTGGATGAAACCACACCGTGGCTTTCGCGCACTGTCGAGTACCCGGCACTGCCGGGGGGCTCGCCATGATCTGGACGGTTGTCGGCGAGCGTCGCCGCTGGCGTCTCATTCGCTCCGTCGTCGGCTGCGACCGTTGCATGCAAGGGGTTGAGCGGGGTGACCATGCCCGCTCGCACGTTCGCGGATCGTACGGGTGCCGGATCATTGCCTGAGTGGGGCTCAGGCAGGGGGGGTGTCCGGTGACGGGCTGGCGTGGATTTTTCCATGTCCGCGGAGCCCTGCGAGACGGTGTCATGCCCTGGACTGGATCTGCGCTGGGCGACTAAGGATCCCTCGGCCAGCCAGGCCGGGCCCTGTCCCTGGGGGCCCGGCCCCTGGAGACCAGGCTCGCCAGCGGGTGCTTTTACCGCCGGGCGGTGGGCTTCACGTATCAGGCGCTGGAAATAGCCACTCATCTCAGGCCTCCCGCATACCCTGTCTGCATGCCGCGGTCACCATCGATGCGCTGCAGGTACTGGCGCCGGCGGGGTTCCGGCAGTGCCAGGATATCGGCTTCGCTCCAGTGGTAGGCTGCCGCGAGCCGGTGAATATCGTCGAGCAGCGGGTCCAGCGCGGGTACCAGTCCCTGGCAGGGGTCTAACGTCAGGCGGTTGGTGGCGCCGCACTCGGGGCAGTCGGCATCCAGCGTTTCGGCCAGTTCCGGCACCTCGGCCTCAATGGCGTTTTCAATCGCGGCGATATCATCGTCGCTCAGCGCCACGTCGGTCGGCTCAATCAGCAGGCGCATCACCAGGGCCTTGCGGGTTTCGGGCTTGTCCTGTTGCTGCGCCAGCCAGCACAGATCCCGGCCGTCGGGTATCCGCAACGTCAGCTGGCCGGCCGAGGTTTCGGCGCGGGCAAAGGGAAAGTTGGCACCGGCATCAGAGCAGGGCAGTGCCTGTAGCGACAGCGGCACGTCGAAGGGGTGCTCGCAGGCATGGCAGCGCAGGTGCCACCACTGCGGGTCCGGTTCGCGCCGGGCGCGCCACGCCAGCACGATCGCCTGGCGGTCGGCGAGGCAGAGACGCTCCACCCGTGCCCGGGTGGCCGGTTCGCCGCCCAGGTGCTGCAGCAGTTCGCACAGCAGGTCGGTGAGCCACTGCGGTCGCGATACTGATGTTTCGGCGAGCTCATGCAGGCGCATGTCGAGCGAGCCCGACGGTGCTGTCAGGGCGAAGCCCCGCTCCAGCCGGTCATCGATCAGCAGGCCACCGGGCAGGTGCATCATGATTCAGTCGGCTCCGAGACACCTTCGTCACGTTCCCAGCCCTCGTGCTGGATGGTGATGGTCTGGATGCCGACGGCGTTCATGGTGCCGGCGTCGAACTCGGGCAGTGCCTGGAACTCCGATACCCAGGCGCGGTAGACACGGTAGGAGATTGCCACCTCGCCTTGCAGGTTAAGGACGTTGAGGATGATGTCCTTGCGGTATTCCTTGAGCGACATTGCCGCGTTGCCCTGGATATTGTTGACCAGGTTGGCCCAGTCCTCGAACACCGTATCGTGGGTCAGCCCCTGTTCCAGGGTAATGGGCTCGTAGCTTGTGCCCCCTGGCAGCACCCGCTCGTGAGCGGGGTCGCCGGCGGTGCGCCATTTCACGGCTTCGGTGCTTTTTTTCAGAATGCTCATTTTCTTCAGCCCGGCGACCGGGTTGCCATCGATCACCACCTGAAACATGAACGTGCGGTAGGGGTCGTAGCGGTGCGCATTGACCTTGAACATCGGTGCGGCCATGGTGCAGCCTCCTTGGCATGTTTACCGGGGAATTATTGCTGGGCGACTTTCTGCTGGATTCGCAGGATCACGAACTCGGCTGGCTTCAGCGGTGCGAAGCCGACCACCACGATCACCTGGCCCCGGTCAATATCGCCCTGGGTCATGGTGTCGCCGAGGCCACAGCGCACAAAGTAGGCGTCGTTGGCGGTGGTGCCCTGGAAGGCGCCGGCGCGGAAGAGGCCATTCATGAAGGAACCGATATTGGCTCGCAGCGAGCTCCAGAGCGGGTGGGCATTGGGCTCGAATACCGCCCACTGGATGCCGTTGTAAATGCTCTGCTCGATATAAATGGCCGTACGCCGTACCGGCACATAGCGCCACTCGGGATCGGCGCGGGTAGCCAGGGTGCGGCTGCCCCAGATGACCGGGCCGTAGCCGGCGCGCTTGCGCAGACAATTGATGCCGGAGGGGTTGAGGCCGTCCTGCTCCAGATCCTCAATCGTGTACTGCAGTCCGCTGACGTTGACGCGCGTTTCGACGCCTGCGGGTGCCTTCCAGACACCGCGGCGGGTGTCGTTCTTGGCCCAGATAGCGGCGGCGATCGACGAGGCGGGGACATGCAGCGTTTTGCTCGCGGTGGGGTTGGAGTCGGGATGGTAGAGCGGGTTGCTCACGCTGACCCAAGGGTAGTAAAGCACCGAATAGGTCGAGGTCGGCAGGCTCAGGTCGCTGACATCCGTCGCATTTTCCAGTTCAGTGTCGGCCGGGGGATCGAGTATCAATACTCGACTCATGGTGCTTTCGCAGTGGGTCAGGGTATTGGTGATGTAATCGTTGCTGCTGCCATCACTGGGCCACTGTTCACCCGGCAGCAGGAGGATGGATACGTCCCTGTACTTGCGCAGTGTCGTACTGTAAAAGCTGGCGTAGTCGTCGGCACTGGGGCCTGAGCCGTTAGCACCGCCACCCAGCGTGCTGAAGCTGGCGGCATCGTCCGGATCGTTGAGGTCCGGCAGGCTGCTGGCACCCTCCTCAAGGCTTACCTGCACCAGGCGGGAGCCGCCATTGATGACCTTCTCGACAAAATTATCGGCCGTAGGGTCGATGCTCAGACCGACAAAGCCTTCGGTTGGCAGTGGGACAAAATCGCCGTCGGACTCGGTTCCCAGGTGCAGGTCGAATTCGGCGCCATTGGCGTAGACCGCCACGCGCAACAGGTCACCCCAGGTGCCCTCGCTGCTGGCCGTGACATGAAGGATATCGGTGCCACCGCTTTGCAGCGTCACAGTGGACGCCACCGGCGTGGCGCCGCGAATGTTGCAGACATAGGCGGCCTTGCCACCGTTCTGATAGAACGCGCGCACGGCGAGTGCCATGGCGTCGCTCTCGCTGCTGACGCCCGAGGCCTGGCGAAAGTCGCCAAACTGGGCAACGAACTCATCCCAGGTGCCGATCAGTTCGGGCTGGTTGGCGGGTCCGCGGAAGGCGCGGCCAACGAAGGCTGCGACCGAGGTGGAAACACCTTCTATCGGTCGCGAACCGCTGGGAATTTCCTCGATATAGACACCGGGATGTAGATAGCTTGCCATGCTCTGACTCCTGAATGTGAAGTCCAGGAGATGTTGGCAAGCACGCGGACATGCGACCGCGGGGCTTCCCTGTTTCCCCTGAATCCTGAATCCCTTTACTACGGCTGTCGTGCGGGTTTCTAACACCTGTTTTAACGTAGTTCAGGTTGTTCCGGCACCAAGATGAGAATCGTGCAAGCACAAGCGGGGAATGAGTGAATGGGATTTGATAGGGTGAACTTCAGGTTAAAATATGCTCAGCTGTTGAGTTTTTGTTGTGCGTTTCTGTTGTCATGCGGCGTCAGTCATGCCAGCTGATGTCGCGTAAAACGTACAGGTCATACCTATTAATTATTACTATCATAACCATCTACGCAATTGCCGTAGGCATGCTCGGCCGCGCTCGGCGCTGAGTTTTTACCGACGTCCCTTCGGCGTGAGTCCCCCGGCGCCAGCGCACCGGGGGACTATTGATTTCATCATGCGCAGCAGGTTGGCTGAGTGTGCTGCGATTAAGCATGCTGTGCCAGCAGGACCTTAAACCTCCCAGTTTGCAAAGCGCTGATGCAGCCGTCCGAGCGCCGGGCGCAGGCGCCCGCCACGGGTTTCCAGCAGTGACCCCAGTACGATGGCCAGCATGCCAATCAGCGCCAGGCTGAGCCAGCCACCGAGATCAAACTCCGCCAATAAGCGCAAGAGCAGGTAGAGCAGGCCGGATGCTGCGATCAGCAGACCCGTGCCGAACAGGGCCAGCTGCTGGCGCTGTTGTCCAAATACCGCTAGCGCCACGCCTGTGCCGATGCAGTACAGTGCGATGTCGACACCACCAAACAGGTAGAGGTTGCCGACAAAGCCGGCCAGCAACGCCAGCATTGCCAGCGAGCGGTACAGTGACGGCGCCATCTCGACACGACGGGACAGCTCCCAGAGCAGGGCAGCGGTCACCAGGCTGCAGGTTGGCAGTATCAGTTCGTTGACCACCCAAGTGTCCAGCAGTATGCCGATGCCGATGCCGATCAGCGGGGTTAGTGCGCCGCTGCTGACTTCCAGCAGGCCGCGAAGGATAGACTGGCCTGGCAGCAGCAGGCTTAGCTGACGCATAGCCAGAAACACGCTCAGCAGTCCGGCGGTGAGCAGGAAAGCGTCTGCTTCGTAGAGCCAGAGGCTGCGACCGAGCAGCACTGCCAGCGGCAGGTACTGCATCAGGCGGGCCGTGATACCGTCCGGTGTACGGGCGCACAGGTGCTCGTCGCGATTGCGCTCATTCTGCAGCAGTGTCAGCAGTGCCAGCGGCAGTGCGATTGCACCGATCAGCGCTGGATCGCGCACGGGCAGCAGCAGGGCGATATTGCCGGCCAGGAATAGCAGTGTCAGTCGGCCGCTCAGTGGCCGGGCGAGAACGCGAAAGCCCAGCAGTACGACGGGAACCAGCATCAGACTGGCGGCTGTCACTGTGGCGGCGGTGAGGCCAGTGGAATGCAGCTGCCATTGGGCAACACCGGGATAGGGCACAGAACCCGCGCCGACACTGGCATAAACAAAGGCGCCAAGTATGGTGAAGTTGGCCGGCACCGAGACCAGGGCAAGGCTTGTCAGCAGGCGAGCCCCCCGCGGTTCGCGTAGCCAGTGACCGCTGGCAAGCCCAAGACCACAGAGCAGCACACTATGACCGAGCAGCATGGCATAACGCAGCAGATCATTGCTGTCCTGCCAGCCCTGTACCAGGAAGCTGTACATCGCAACCAGCAGGGCCGTGGCTCCAGCCATACGCAGCAACTGGGGCAGGCGTTGCATGAGTGGGGTGCTGGTGGTTATCACCTGGTGAGTACTGATGTGATCATTGTCGCTGGCGGTGCTTGCGTCCGGCATCGTGGTGGGTCGCCAGGGGTCGGAGTACTGGTTCATTTTCCCTGCTCCTGTTGCAGTAATTCGTCGAGCTCGGCGCGCAGCTGTGCCTGGTGTTCGTCGTGGCTGAAAGTATCGTCGAGGCTGTCGTGCACTCCGATATCGCCAAGACGCAGTTCCTGTTCGCTGAGTCGTGCGTCCCAGCGCTCGAAACTGGTTTCCAGCGCGCGCAGCGACTGTTCATTGTCCGGGGCGGCGGCGCGGGCGGCAGTCCCGCTCTGGCGCGCACGCATAATCGAATGGCGGTTGCTCAGTTCCTGCAAGCGTACCTCGCTGTTCGAGATATCCCGTGACAGCCGTTCAGTTGCCTGGCGATGGCTGGCCAGGCCCTGTGTCAGGTGTTGAGCTTCATTCCTGCAGCGCTGGCGGCGTTCAATGCAGGCCAGGGCTTTGGCTGGATCATCGCTGGCGCAGGCTTTTGCCCGCGCAGCCCAGCGACTTTCATCCTGCTCCAGTGTTTCGATGCGTTGAGCCAGTTGTGTTTCCTCGCGCTGCATCTGATTAAATCTTGCCTTGGACTGCGCCACCTTGTGACGCAGCTCATCGATGCTGGTTTGAACAACGGCCTCGTGGTCTTCGATTTCGCCGACGATGCCATCCAGGCGGGCGATAAACGTGGTGGACAAGCGTTTGATCAGTGACATGGTGCGGGGTCTCCGGCACTAGGGGTTCGAAGCCATTCTTTGCCTGAATAACGTATTAATGAACTGTTTTGGCAAAAGCACTGATTTCGTTACTGGCAGGTATACTTAAACAATACTTTTTAAGCTGGAGGCGGCCATGGCGCAGACTGAAGCGATTATCTCGACCCTGAAACGGGCGCTGCGCTCCAGCGGACTGACCTATGCCGATGTGGCCCGGGGTCTTGGCATGAGTGAGGCGAATGTCAAACGGCAGTTCGCCAGTGAGCGCTTTTCGCTGGCGCGTATTGAACAGATCTGCCAGCTGATGCAGATGGATCTGTCTGAGCTGTTTCAGCTGTTCGAGGCTTCGCGCTCCCATATCACCCGGCTGACCGAGGATCAGGAGCGTGAGCTGGTGGCCGATCCGCTACTACTCATGGTGGCGGTTTTCGTGCAGAACCATCTGGGCTTTGCCGATATCACCGGACGTTACAGTATCAGCGAGGCCGAGTGTATTCGCTGCCTGGCCAAGCTGGATCGGCTGCATATTATCGACCTGCTGCCGAACAACCGCATCAAGCTGCGTATTGACGAGCATTTTAGCTGGATTCCGGCGGGCCCCATCGAGCGTTATTTCGAGCAGGAGGTGCAGCAGCAGTTTTTGCGCGGCAGTTTTCGAAAGTCTGGCGGCACCCGGCTGTTTTGTACCGGTATGCTGAGCGAACATTCGCGTCTGCTGATCGCTCGACGCCTGCAGGCGCTGAGTCAGGAGATCGCCGACCTGCAGCGTCAGGACGCCAGCCGGCCCCTGGCCGAGCGGCGCAATACCGGAGTGCTTCTGGCATTGCGGGAGTGGGAGTTTTCAGCTTCTCAGCCGTTTCTGCGGCAGTAGACGATATGACCGGGCCTGATGTCACTTCAGGCCCGCCGTTTCAGGCCTGGGTGTTCAGGATTTTAGCGGATGGCCGGCCGGCAGCTGGCGTTCAATCCAGAGTGCCAGTTTGTGTTTCATGTTGCGCTCGTTTTCCTGGTCCCGGGCCAGGGGCTGTATCAGCTGATCCTTCACCAGCAGACGGTAAAGTGCCCGGGTTTTCTCGCTGGCGCTATCGGTGGCTTCGAATTCGCCGGCGCCGCGTTTTTGCATGTAAAGTCCGCCAACGCGGATGGCTTCACGTACCAGTTCGGCTTCCTGTTTCAGTTTGCTCATGATTCATCCTGCCTTTTCGGTGCGTTTGTTCTGATTATACGTACGGGGCTCGGCGACCCTGTCCCTGTTGTACGCTGACCGCCGTGCCCGAATATCATATCGCTTGGTCTGCCTGACTGTACACGGTCGATTCGGCTGAAAAGCGACAGTGCAGGGCGGCGCTGAAAGGTGCTTTGTCGTTGGGTATACTGAGGCAACTTTTCCTCAGGCAGGCTCAACATGAAGTACAGCATTATCCCGGTCACACCCTTTCAGCAGAACTGCACCCTGATTTGGTGCGAAGAAACCAACAAGGCCGCGGTGGTTGATCCTGGTGGGGATCTCGATCGGATTCAGGCACGTATTGATGAGTTTGGTGTCGAGGTGGAAAAAATTCTGCTGACCCATGCGCATATCGATCATGCCGGTGGTACCCATGCGCTTTCCTCCCGCCTCGGGGTTCCCATCGAAGGGCCGCACCGTGGCGATCTGTTTTGGATTGAAGGGCTGGACAAGCAGAGCCAGATGTTCGGTTTTCCCAAGGTGGAGTCGTTTACGCCCGATCGCTGGCTGGACGATGGTGATGTCGTGACCGTGGGCAATCAGTCGTTGCAGGTGCTGCATTGCCCTGGTCATACGCCGGGTCACGTGGTGTTTTATCATCAGCAGAGCGCATTGGCGCTGGTGGGGGATGTGCTGTTTCATGGCTCGATCGGGCGCACCGACTTTCCCCAGGGCAACCATCAGCAACTGATCGATTCGATTCGCAACAAGCTGCTGCCACTGGGTGATGATGTTGCCTTCATACCGGGACACGGGCCCATGTCGACGTTCGGGGATGAGCGGCGAAATAATCCTTTTGTGTCGGATACACGCTACGGCTAACCATAGATAGCTTCAGGCAATTAAAGCAATTTATAGTTGTAATTTTAACTATGAATTGTCCTTGCTTATGCTGGTTTCAGTTAAACAGCATAAGCAAGGAGAAAAGGCATGAATACTCAGCCCATTCAGATCGGTATTGCAGAAACTGAACGCAAGGCTATCGCCGACGGCCTGAGCCATCTGCTGGCGGACTCGTACACGCTTTACCTGCAGACGCACAACTTTCACTGGAATGTGACCGGACCGCAGTTTCGCGAACTGCATCTTATGTTTGAGGAACAGTACAACGAACTGGCACTGGCGGTGGATGATGTGGCAGAACGTATTCGTACCCTCGGTGCAGTGGCGCCAGGCACGTACAAGGCGTATGCCAGCCTGAGTTCCATCAAGGAAGTCGATGGTGTGCCGCCCGCTGTAGAAATGCTGCAGCTGCTTACCCAGGGCCACGAGCAGGTGGTGCGTACTTGTCGCGAAGTTCTGAAAGTGGCGCAGGCCGCAGACGATGAGTCGACCGCATCGCTGGTATCGGACCGCATGCGGATTCACGAAAAAACGGCCTGGATGCTGCGCAGCATGGCCTGATCCGGGATTGCCCGCTCCGGCTGATTTCCAAGGGCGACGATGAAACCGGCCAGGACGGCCTGTTTCAGCGTCCGGTTAATCAGATTCTCAAGACTTGGTGGCGCTGGAAACGCCGCCGCTGAGCAGAAAGGCGGTAACGGTGGCAGAAGGCACGTCAAGGCGCTGAATTTTCGTTTTCGGAACCACGATCAGGTTGCCGGCAAAGTTATAGGATTGTGGCAGATACACGGCGACATCATTCTCCAGGCCGAAATCCGCCATCGACGCCTGGGTCACAAAACCGATCAGTCGTACCGTGTCATCCTGAGTCACGCTGACCAGCACGGGCGTATTGAAGCGTTTCTTGTCACCCAGAAAGGCCCCAAACAGGTCTTTCAGCGAGCTATACAGCATCTTGAACACTGGAATGCGATCCAGTAGCGCATCGATGCGCCCGAGCAGAAATTTCCCCAGGTAGTTGGATGCCAGAAGTCCCGTCATGATGATGATGGCGAAGGTCACCCCGATGCCGGTCAGTGTCACCAGCCAGCCGGACTCAACGCCCGGGAACAGACGGCCGATGAGCGCCCCGACGGCATAAAAGAGGGTTTCATTCAGTGCTGTGAATATCAGAAAGACGAGGTAAACGGTCAGTACTGCCGGCAGTAACAGCAGCAGTCCCTGGAAAAACAGGCGCATCACGTAGGTCATATGGAATTCCGTTGCAGTCCGTTCTGGTTGTCACACTATAAGCTTGGGCGACTGAACCGGTCATGTATGGCGTATTACTGGGTCGGCCTAGCGCCGCCGTATTAAAGGGATGTCAGGGCTGGTGCGGGCGTGCGAGGTAGCCGCCAGACTGCATTTCGATAAGCCTGCTCAGCGTGCGGCGGAATTCAAATTCGAGTTTGCCCCCCTCATACAGAGCTTCCAGCGGTGCCTGCACCGACAGGAATAGCTTCACATTTCGATCATACAGTTCATCAACCAGGCTGATAAAGCGCCTGGCCGGGTCATCCATCGGGGACCAGAGTACCGTCCTGTTTCCGGTGCTGGTGGGGGTGTAGCTGCCATCTTCGGTGCCCCGGGCCTTGATGCCTTCGCGAATCTGACCGCGAAACACCGGCACATCGCTCAGCAGCACGGTATGAAAGCGCTGTGCCAGTTCAATGTAATCCAGTGAAGAGCGTGGACCCAGGCACAGGGCGGCGAAGCTTAACCAGACGGTCCCGTTACCCTGCCTGATTACCGGGATAGTGCGGTTGCATAACAGGATGTGGTCTTTGTCGGTAGTGAAGGCTTCGGGCGTGCTGATTTGTGCCGGGGCGAGCCGGCTGATGCGAGCAAAATGCTGGGCCAGGTGCTGGTCTGCCGGGGCGGGTAGCACCACGTCGGCAAGGGCCGGGGCGTGGCGTCGGTGGTCCTGGCCGCCGTCCAGTGAATGGATTTCGGTATGTTGCTCCAGCAGTCGAATTGCCGGCACGAATCGCTCTCGTTGCAGGCCGTCACGGTAAAGGTCTGACGGCGGCAGGTTGGAGGTCGCGACGAGGACGACACCCTGGCCTAACAGCTCGTCGAACAGTCGCCCGAGCAGCATGGCATCACCGATATCCGATACCTGGAGCTCATCGAAGCAGAGTACCCGGTGTTCCCGGGCCAGCTGTTTGGCAATCAGCTTTAGTGGGTCTGGCTTGCCTGATGCGTGCGCCAGCTCCCGGTGGACCCGCGCCATGAAGCGGTGAAAATGCAATCGCAGTGCAAACCCCGCTGGCAAGGAGGCGTGAAACAGATCCATCAGCAATGTCTTGCCGCGCCCAACCGGTCCCCAGAGGTACAGGCCTTGTGGCGCAGGTTTGCGGCGCAACCGTCTGTTTTGCAGCAGTGCCCGGTGTAGTTGATCCAGTCGGGCCACTGCGGTTTGTTGCGCCGCATCGGCGACAAAATCCGTGGTCGTAAAATGGGCTTGATAACGCTGGCTTGGTGTCATGGTGTTCTCTGCGGCCGATCGCCAAGCGATGGTAACCCATAGGTGGCCTATTTATGCAGCATCGTCACCATTTCATAGAGTCGCGGATCATGTCTGCGGTGCCCGATTATATTTCCCAGCGGTGCGGGCGTCAGGTCGCGCCCCACCGTACCAACCATGACATCGGTAAGACCGCTCATCAGATAGCTGATTGCCGCAACACCCAGGCAGGAGGCCAGAACCCGGTCATGCCCTGTCGGGCTGCCGCCGCGCTGGATGTGGCCCAATATGCAGACGCGCGGCTCTTCGCCGTGCTGGGTTAATTGCTCGGCCAGGCGACCCGTCAGGCCGGGTTCGGTGCCCTCGGCAACCACAATAATTCCGCTGGAGCCATGGCCTGCCTTGCGGTTGGTGGCCAGGGTATAGCTGATCGACTCCAGCTCTATGGGGTACTCCGGAATCAGGATCATTTCGGCGCCGCAGGCAATGCCGACCTGAGTAGCAATAAAGCCTGACTCACGTCCCATGACTTCGACAAGAAACAGTCGCTCATGGGACAGTGCCGTATCGCGGATTCGATCGATAGCGCCCAATGCCGTGTTTACGGCAGTATCGAAGCCAATACTGTCATCGGTGCCGTAAATATCGTTATCAATAGTGCAGGGCAAACCGATCACCGGAATTCCACTTTCCTGGGTTAGCAGGTGTGCTCCGGTCAGCGAGCCATCGCCACCGATGCAGATAAGTGCCTGGATACCGTTCTCGCGCAAGACATGAGCGGCCTGTGCGCGTCCGTCAGCCGTTTTGAACGCTTCGCAGCGGCCACTTTTCAGTATGGTGCCGCCACGCTGGATAATATTGCTGACCGATGTCGACGACAGGCGGCGCATGTCCGCATTCAATAAACCAGCATAACCCCGCTGTATGCCATAGACTTTCATCTGCTGATTAAGCGCTGCGCGCACCAGTGCCCGAATGGCTGCATTCATGCCGGGGGCATCGCCTCCGCTGGTCAGGATGCCAATGGTGTTGAAAGATGTAACTGTGGGTGAGTCGGGCAGTCTGTACATAAGTGATTCCCCGGTGGTTTGCTTCAACTATAGAAGACGCCAGGCGCAGAAATACAGGTGTCGAGGGTATATGCCTGTACTGGGGTTGATAGTAAGGCAGGGTAAAGGCTGTGGTTCCGGCGGTGTGTACAAGCGGCCAGTAACAGCCCTTGAATACAAGTGGATGTCACTGGATAGCGCCAGGTCGATAGCGTAGCGCTAAGACGCGCGGGCCCATTTGAATGTCCGGTTAAATTTAAGGAGGACGTCCAAGACATGACTGGTTTGTTTGCCGAGCGCATCGCCATTTCGGTACTGCAAGAATTCGCCGATTACCGTACCCGTTTCCAGAATATTACCGCGGTGGCCCAGCTACGCTTTGAAAAAGCCGACTGGCACGCAATTCAGAGGGCAGGTGCGGCGCGCATTGATCTTTATGAAGGCAACACCGAGGAAGCCGCCAAGGCCATTGTCGAACAGCTCGGAGAGGTTGTGTATGACGCCCATCTCTGGCACGACGCCAAGCGCTGCTATGCGCAGAAACTAGGCCAGCGCAATGATCCTGAGCTGGCCGAGACCTTTTACAATTCGATCTATCTCAAGGTCTTCAGGCACCATGAGCTGGATGATGCCCACATGTTCATTCGTTCCGAATATGAAGGTAAGCCGATTCAGTCCGGTGAGCAGTTTTGTCGGATGTACTCAACAAAGCGGGGTCTGGTCACGTTGCTTGGGGATCTGCTTGACGATTACGCCTTTAATATTCCCTGGGAAAACAGGCGTCGGGATATTTGCAATCTGGCGCGTCATGCCCGCAAGCACATTCCCTTCGTCGATATCGCCCGGGAGGAAGTGACCGTTGAGGTGATGCGTAGCGTTTTCTTTCGTAACAAGGGGGCCTATATCGTCGGGCGCATCAATCATGGGAATGGCGCCATGCCGTTCATTCTGCCGGTTCTGCACAACGGTGCCGGCGCTGTCTACGTCGACACGTTGATTCTCGAAGAAAATGACGTATCGGTCATTTTCAGCTTTACCCGCTCTTATTTCATGGTGGATGTAAGTGTGCCGTCCGAGTTCGTCGACTTTCTGCATAGCTTGATACCCATGAAATCGAAGGCGGAGCTGTATTCCTCCATCGGCTTCTACAAGCAGGGCAAAGCAGAGTTTTACCGCAGCTTCCTGGATCACCTGGCAAGTTCCGACGATCAGTTCGTCATCGCGCCGGGTATCAAGGGCATGGTAATGACGGTGTTTACGCTGCCGTCATTCCCAGTAGTGTTCAAGTTGATTAAGGACCGATTCTCATCGTCGAAGAACATCACCCGGGCGGTGGTCAAGCAAAAGTACCAGCTGGTAAAGCGCCACGACCGGGTAGGCCGCATGGCCGATACTCAGGAGTTCACCAACTTCCTGTTTCCACGCAGCCGTTTTACCCAGGAGCTGATTGATGAGTTGCAAAGGGTCGCCGAATCTTCCGTGGAGATCGAGGGTGATCTGATTACCATCCGCCACCTGTGGGCTGAACGCCGCATGACACCGCTGAACATCTATATCGACAGGGCCCTTGCGAGCGACGATGAGGCTGACTTGTTTCATGCCATTAATGAGTTCGGCAAGGCGATCAAGCAACTGGCGGCCGCGAACATCTTTGCCGGCGACATGCTGTTCAAAAACTTTGGAGTGACCCGGCATGGGCGGGTGGTGTTCTACGATTACGATGAAATCATGTACCTGACGGACTGCAATTTTCGTCATATTCCAGAAGCGATGTACCCAGAGCAGGAAATGTCCGGAGAGCCCTGGTATTCCGTTGGACCTAATGACGTCTTTCCTGAGGAATTCAGTATTCTCACGGCCTGCAATGCGAAGGTGCGCCGTATCTTCAATGAACTGCATGGCGACCTGCTCGACGCCTCCTTCTGGCAGAGCATGCAGGACCAGGTTCGCAAGGGCGAAATTGTCGATGTTTTCCCCTACCGCAAGGTCAAGCGCTTTCCTCGCACATCCACTTCCCCCGGCTGCGATTACAGTTAGCTTTTGGCCGTCTGTGACGGTCCAATTAAATAAATGTGACAGGGCTGTTGACACTGCAGTCTGCATGAGTAAAATAGCCCCACTTTCGAGGCACAGCCCAGCAACAGCAGCTGTAACGCGAAAGGCAAGCCGGAAGTAAGTGGTTGATTTTATTGCAAAGTTAGCCGGTGTTATCGACTTGTGAGTCACCCTGTTTTCCGCGCGGCTTCGGTCACGAAAGTTGAAAAAAAGGGTTGACTTAAAACACTGAGTCGCTAGAATATGCGCCTCACTTGAGACACGGGATCAGCGGTAACGGTCCTTGAGTCCAAACGCTCTTTAACAAATTGATCAGGTAATTCGTGTGGGCGCTTGTCAGGATAGGGCATAAAATCTTTATCAAGGTAAGCAACCTTCATGTGAATTCATTTAAGTTGTTTTAGCTTGAGCAGATTTATCGATACTTCGGTATCTTGATTTTAAACTGAAGAGTTTGATCATGGCTCAGATTGAA
>NZ_KB899094.1:247227-288514 GCF_000378045.1 Marinobacterium rhizophilum DSM 18822 | reverse complement strand
CCGCTGAAAAGCGCCAACCTTTCCAGCGGGCGTATTCGAAAGTTTCTGGGATGATATGAAGGAGGGTCACTGACACGGCTCGTAATCGCCTTGTATGCTTTCCTGCCGGTACGATTTCCTAATCACAAGAGTTTTCACACGGCCTGGGCACATAGCAGACTGACTTCTCTGCGCCATACCGCCATACTTAACAGCAATTCAGCAGAAAGCGTAATTTCGGAAAGCCCAAAATTAAACTGCGGATTAATCGGATTGTGTTGCCCGTCTCCAGATTGCTTCCTACTCGACTGCGCAGACAAAGCCCGGGCCAGAAATACCGTTTTGGTAAAGCGTCCCAGGCTCCCAATCTGCTTCCATTGAACGGAAGATTTCTGGTTTGCGGGTCAGGATGCCAGGAGCGCAAGCAAGCGCGCGCACCTGTTCCAGGATGCGCCGATGAAGCGGAGCATCGGCGGCGCTCAGGGGATCGCGGTGACAGTCGAGTGACGTTGATGCATCATTGCCCGCCGTATTTGGTTGGTCGGGCTGGAGCAGCTAACCGTACCCTGCCTTGAATGGCACGGTGATCAGCAGGATGAAGGGAGGTGGTACGGATTTCGTCTTGCAGCAAAACGCCGCTGAACAGAGAGCTACCCGGCATGGCCGGGTAGCGCCTGTTTTGGGGGTCAGGCCAGTTCTGCCTCGGCCGCAGTGCTCGAGCGGTTATAAACCGTCTCATCCAGTTCATTTTCGCTCTTGCCGACCAGTACGGTAACCATCATGTCGCCGCAGACGTTCACAGTCGTGCGGGCCATGTCCAGGATACGGTCGATACCGGCGATGATGGCAAGGCCTTCCATCGGCAGCCCGACGGTAGTCAGTACCAGCGACAGCATAATCAGGCCCGCGCCCGGTACACCGGCGGTACCGATGGATGCCAGGGTCGACGTCATGATGATCAGCAGATAGTCGGAGAACGTCAGGTCGATCCCAAATGCCTGGGATATGAAAAGCGCACAGACACCCTGGTAAAGCGCAGTACCATCCATGTTGATGGTCGCCCCCAGCGGCAGAACAAAGCTCGAGATACCCTTGGAGACACCCATTTCCTCACGGGCAGCCTTTATCGTGGCCGGCAGGGTGCCGGAGCTGCTGGTGGTGGTAAAGGCTACTGCCGCCGGATTGACCAGACCCTTGAGATAACGCACCGGGTTCAGGCGGCCCAGCGTGCTGATCAGGCCGGAGTAAAACACCACCACATGGATGATACAGCCCAGGTACACCACGGCGATCACCTTGATCAGCGGCAGTAGAATCTCCATGCCGTACTTGCCCGACACCCAGGCCATCAGGCCGAACACGCCGTAGGGCGCCAGCTTCATCACCAGCTCGGTCAGCTTGTACATGCCTTCCGCGAGGCTCTCGAACAGCTCCACGGCCGGCTTTGCTTTCTCACCCGAAAGATTCAGGGCAATACCCAGGCCCAGTGCGAACACGATGATCTGCAGGATATTGCCCGCTGCCAGTGCACTGACCGGGTTCTTCGGAACCATGTCGAGCAGCGTCTGTACCAACGTGGGGGCTTCCTTGGCGCTGGCGGCAGCCTCGGCCGCCACCATATTGATGCCCTCTCCGGGCATGAAGACGGTGCCCATTGCCAGCCCGATGCTGATGGCCACCGCGGTGGTACCCATATAGAGCACGAGCGATTTCAGGCCGATGCGGCCCAGTTTGCGGGTGTCCTGCATCGAGGTAACACCGACCACCAGCGAGCAGAAGACCAGCGGTACGATCAGCATCTTGATGGCGTTGATAAAGAGGGTGCCGATCGGTTTGAGCATCTGCGCATCGGGTCCCAGAATCGCCCCCGCCAGCATGCCCAGCGCCATGCCAATCAGGATTTTCTTCCACAGTGCCAGCCGGCTCCAGAAACCGGCACGGGGTTGCGCTATCGTTGCTTGTTGCATGGATCTTTCCTTCATTGTTGTTGTTAAACGCCTTTGGCGGTGCCCGGGCGACGCCGTTGCGGACGAATCATGTTGGCGGGCTTGAGCACCTCGTTGAGCTCTTCTTCGCTCATCAGCTCTTCTTCGCGGATCAGTTCCAGTACGCCACGCCCGGTTTCCAGCGCGCTCTTGGCGATGCGGGTGGTGTTTTCGTAACCGATGTAGGGAACCACTGCAGTGATGACGCCGATGCTCATGTCCACCAGCTCCTGACAACGCTCGCGGTTGGCGGTGATGCCCCGTACACAGCGGTTGCGGAACATATCCATCGCCTGGGTCAGCATGCGGATCGATTCCAGCACGTTGTAGGCGATCAGAGGTTCCATGGCATTGAGCTGCAGCTGGCCCGCTTCTGCCGCCATGGTGATGGCAACGTCATTGCCGATCACCTGGTAGGCGACCTGGTTGACCGCTTCCGGGATCACCGGATTGATCTTGCCGGGCATGATGGAGCTGCCGGGCTGCTGCGCCGGCAGGTTGATTTCGTTCAGACCGCAACGCGGTCCCATGCTGAGCATGCGCAGGTCGTTGGCAATCTTGGACAGCTTCACGGCCAGGCGCTTGAGCATGCCGGAGAACAGCACGAAGGCGCCCATGTCGGAGCTCGCTTCCACCAGGTCGGTGGCGCGCTTGAATTCAAATCCGCTGAGTTGCGACAGGTACCCCACGGCCAGGCGTGCGTATTCCGGGTCGGTGTTGATGCCGGTACCGATGGCAGTACCGCCCAGGTTCACTTCTTTGAGCAGTTCAGAGAGCCCATCGATACGCTGAATGTCCTCGCCCAGGGTGCTGGCAAAGGACTGGAATTCCTGCCCCAGGGTCATGGGCACTGCATCCTGCAACTGGGTACGGCCCATCTTGATGATGTCGGCAAATTCCTCGCCCTTGGCGGCGAAGGCGTCCCGCAGGGAGGCCAGGGCCTTGACCAGATCGCTGTGTTTCAACAGGATGGCCAGGCGTACTGCCGTGGGGTAGGCATCGTTGGTCGACTGCGACATGTTGACGTCGTTGTTGGGGTGCAGGTGGGCGTACTCGCCCCGGCTGTGGCCCATATGTTCGAGGCCGATGTTCGCCATGACTTCGTTGGCGTTCATGTTGGTCGAGGTGCCGGCCCCGCCCTGAATCATGTCAACGACGAACTGATCGTGGTACTGACCGTTCAGAATCATTTTGCCGGCAGCCTCGATGGCATCGGTCTTGGTTTCGTCCAGCAGCCCCAGATTATTGTTGGCCTTTGCACAGGCGACCTTTACCAGCGCCAGCGCATTGATCAGCTGGGGGAACAGCTTCAGTTTGATGCCACTGAGGTCAAAATTATCGCGGGCGCGCTGTGTCTGGATACCGTAGTACGCCTCGGCGGGAACCCAGGCCTCGCCGAGCAGATCCTTCTCCCGCCGCCGGTTGTTCAACTGTTGCAATGGTTGGTGTTGACCCATCGATGTCGTCCCATGCTGTTTATTGTTGTATCAGCCATTGCGCCTGCCCCGAAGACTGGAGTCCGGGCGACCATGGTCTGATCTCAAACATCTCAAACAGTAAACTGCAAGGACGATGCCAGACCGACAACGTCTATATTAAGCCATTGTTTTGTATGAATTATTTGGATAAAAATGCGGCTAACGCGAGCCTGGGGAGGGGTATAACAAAAGTCATGGGGCAAGGCCGGATATTATTAAATACCTTTTTATATCAAAAGGTTACGAATCTATTCCAAAGGTTTGACTATAACCCTGGTTATAGGGGTCCCGGCTGGGCCTTTTTCAGCCTTTTGCTGAGCGCCGGCTGGGAAATACCCAGCAGCCGCGAAGCCAGCGACTGGTTGCCCTGCGCCCGTTTCATGGCTTCGGCAACCAGCAGATCGGCCATCTCCTGCAGGGTCGGTAACGGCTGATCCGGCGGGAACAAGGCCGTATCAGTAACGCTTTGGACCTCCACCGGCGCACCGCCCTGCCCGACCACGCGGCGAAACACATCCATCGACAGCACCCCGCCACGGTGCTGGCTCAGGGCGTCGTAACACAGGGCCCGCAGTTCACGCACATTGCCGGGAAAGGCATAATTCTGCAGCAGCACCGGCAGTTCCCTCGGGACGGTCGGCTTATTGCGGCCCAGCTCCTGTGCAGCCTGCGCCAGGAAATAGTCCAGCAACAGGCCGATATCGCCCTGGCGACGCCGTAGCGGCGGCAGTTCCACCTGGTGGGTGCGCAGCCGGTAATACAGATCCTTGCGAAAGGCGCCGTCACGCTGTTTCTGTTCCAGGTTCTGGTGGGTCGCCACCAGCACCCGGGCACGAATGCGCTTGGGGCGATCGCTGCCCAGCGCATAGTATTCCCCTTCTTGCAGCAGACGCAGCAGCTTGACCTGGGACGCCAGGCTGAGATCACCGATCTCGTCCAGGAACAGGGTGCCGTTGCCGGCCTGCTCGATCATGCCCGCCCGTGCCTTGTCGGCACCGGTAAAGGCGCCGCGGTGGTGACCAAACAGCGTATCGGCAAAAATATTGTCATCCAGACCCGCCACGTTGACACACACCAGGGGGCCACTGCGCCCGCTGAGCGTGTGGATAGCCTGCGCGATCGCCTCCTTGCCGGTGCCGCTTTCTCCACTGATCAGCACCGACTGACTGCTGGCCGAGACCGCCTCCAGGTACTGGAACACCGAACGCATGCCCTTGTCCCGCGTAATGATATCGGCGAAAACCTCCGGCCGCTCCAGCGTGTCGCTGAGGAAGCGCCGGCGCATTTCCTGGTTTTCGAGCCGCATCTCCTGCATACGGATCGCCTTGCGAATGCCTTCGATCAGGCGGTCTTCTTCGGTGGTCTTGATGAAGTAGTCATAGGCGCCCTGCCGAATACAATTCACCGCCGTTTCCAACTGGTTCAGGCCGCTGATGATGATGACGCCGACATCCGGATGCTCTTCGACGATCTGCTGCAGCACGGCCTCGCCGGACAGATGCGGCATGGTCAGATCCAGCAGCACCAGTCCGATCGGTTCGCGGGCGATGATCCCCAGCGCCTCACGGCTGTCTTCGCACCGGTAAATATGATTGATGCCACCACGGCGTTCGAGTGCAATGCTCAGACTGCGCAAAAAGGGGGCCTCATCATCGACCAGCAGGACGCCGAAGGACGGATACAGATTAGTGCTCATGTTGGTTGGGTCCCCTGGTTGGCCGGCAGCGACAACACCGCACGCGTACCCTTGCCGGGTTCGGAGTGGTATTCCAAAGCGCCACCGTGCTCCTGCACGATGCTGGCGGACACCGAGAGGCCCAGCCCCATGCCGCCCTGTTCTCGCTTGGTGGTAAAAAAGGGATCACTCAGGCGCGGGAGGTTTTCCGGCTCGATGCCCCGCCCCTGGTCCCGTACTTCAAGGCGCAGCATACCCGATCCGGCATCATACCGGGTCGTGACGGTGATGGCGTTGTCACGCGATTCCAGCGCCTGGCAGGCATTTACGATCAGGTTGATCACCACCTGCTCGATCTTCTGGCCATGTCCGCGGAATGCAGGCGCGGCCTCATCGTAACTGACCTTGAAATGATCGGTCGCTTTGCGAATGGTGTTGTCGACCAGCCGAATAGCGGTCGCAACCACCTCGTTGAGATTCGCCGTCTCACTCAGCTCCACCGGCCCCTGGCGGGCAAAATCGCGCAAATCATCAACAATGCGGCGGATACGCTGTGCACCGGCCAGCATGTCATCGAGCATCTGTGGCACCTCGTCCCGCATGCGGGCATAGGAAAGCCCGCCCAGATCGAAGTCACCATGTTCACGGTAGTGCGCTTCCAGTATTTCCTCGCAATCCCGGTAGACTTCGTCCAGCACGGACAGATTCAACAGTAACAGGCCGCAGGGGTTGTTGATCTCATGGGCCACGCCCGACACCAGGACACCGAGGGAGGTCATCTTGTCGGCCTGGATCAGCTTCTGCTGCTGAATCTGCAGCTCCTGGGTGCGCCGCGTCACTTGCCGGGTGAGCATTCGGTTCCAGATCACGATACCGCCCAGCACCAGCAGCAGCACGATCGACACCAGCCCTGCCGCCTGACCAATCTTTTTCCAGGGCACGCCTGAGTTTTGCAGCGGGCCGAACCATTTTTCATAGAGTGCCTGCTGGCGTCCGGTATTCTTGAGAATGGCCAGGCCTTCGCTGAACTGCGCCAGCAGCTCTGCATTGCCTTTAAGTACGCTGTAGCCATAGCGTTGCGCGGCAAAAGGTTTGCCCACCGTGACGATGTTGGAAAGCTCGAGCTCCCGCCCCAGATAAAGTCCCGGCAGATTCGCAACCAGCGCGTAATCGTGCTTGCCCGATGCCAGCAAGCGCAGCGCATCGGCGTGGGTATCGGCCAGGATCAGCTTGGCGCCGACATCATCGTGCAGCATCAGGTCGTGCAGGATACCGCGGTCCTGCACGATCACTTCCTTGCCCCGCAGTTGCGCCAGGTCGGTGATCTCGGCGTCGCCCTTGCGAGCAAAGACCGACTGGTGAATGATGGCATGGGGCGGCGAAAACTCGTAAAGCCCGGCCCGGTCGTCCGAGTAGGACATGCCCTGCAGGGCATCCACTTCCCCGTTATCCAGCCGCTGGCGCATCTGGGCCCAGCCCCCGAGCTGAATCTCGACGTCCATGCCCATCACTTCGGCAATGGCCCGGGTCAGATCGGTGTTATAACCATCCGGCTGCCCGTCGGCATTGATAAATTCGTAGGGCGGATAATTGTGATCGCCGGCCACGATGATAACGTCACGCGGGGATGACGGGCCTCGTGCCAGGACAGGGTCAATGCCTGCCAGGGTAAGACTCACCCCGAGCAAAAAACCGATTGCGCTTCGTACTGCGGCTATCGACCTGATTGCCATCGACCTGATTGCCATCGATCAGCTCCGGCTCGCATCGGCAGCCGCCGCGCCATAGCGACGCTCCAGCACCTGCCATAGCGTTTCAGCATCATGACTCAGCGCGCGGCTGCAGCGGTAGAGGCACACCGTGAGAGGAACCTGCCAGGCCGGCCCGCCACACACCGTCAGGAATCCCTGGCGCAGCTCTTCGCGAATCGCGAACGACGGCACCCAGGCCACGCCCATCCCCTGCAATGCCATGACCTTGAGACTGTCGGCCAGCGGGGATTCGAACGTCTGTCGCAGCGTTATGGGGTGTGGCGGACGCGCCAGCAGCCGTTCCACGCAGCGCCCGAGAAAGATCTCCCTCGGGTAGCCGAGATAGGGTACGTTCTGCGTATCTGCCGCATCGAGGTCGAACAGCGGCAGGCCTTCCTCATCGCTGCGGCAAATGGGCGCGAGCTGCTCGATCTGCAGTTCGAGCTTGCGAAACTGCTCAGAGGCCAGGGTGGGGTCTTCAAATGCCAGCAGGAAATCACAGATGCCATTTTTCAGCGCCTGCACGCTGTCATCCACGTTGGCGACCAGCTGCCGCGTGCGGGTGCCTTCAAGCGCATCCTGCAGTGACTGGATAAAACCAGGAAAAAATGACAGCGACAGCGTATGGGAAACGGCCACATCGATCACGCCGGTGCCCTTTTTGCGCAGGGAGCGCAGATGGGCAAGGCTATCCTCTAGCTGGGCCACCAGGTTGCGGGCGGTAATCCGGAACAGTTGGCCCTCATCCGTCAGCTGAACCGGAACGCTGGTCCGGTCGACCAGCTGGCAGCCCACGGCAGCCTCCAGGGCTTTAATGCGTCGGCTGAAAGCCGGCTGGGTCAGGTGGCGATCTTCGGCCGAGCGGGAAAAACTCTGGCTGCCGGCAAGGGACAGAAAGTCCTCCAGCCATTTGGTTTCAATGTTCATCAATAATCCGCCCCTCGACATCGCCAGGCGACCTTGCCGGCATGAGATTGTACCCAGGCGCCAGGCCCTGCTTTCGCCCAGTATACGCCGCAGCCAAACCGGTTTCGCGCCATGACAGAGTCTATACCGACATTGCCTGCCCCATACCGGATGCGTATATAGCAAACATCCTGTTGATTTAACATTGTATTTTAACCGCCCATGCAAAGCCGGCATGGCGCCTGCCAAGTTGGCATTGGCTGCACCGGGTACTGGCACTGTAGGTTTCTCCCAGTCAACTCGGGAGTAATAATGAACACGACTATTGGAATTCTCGGCGGCATGGGCCCTCTGGCCACGGTCGACTTCGTCAAGAAAATCATCGATCAGACAACCGCCAGCCGGGACCAGGACCACCTTCCCCTGCTGGTCCATTGCGTACCCCAGATACCGGATCGCACGGCCTGCCTGATGCAGAACCGGGAGTCACCGCTTGCGGCGCTTGAAAAGGGTGTACACACACTGGTCGGGGGCGGTGTCGGATGCATCGCGATTCCCTGCAATACGGCACACCACTGGCACGGCGATCTGTCCAGGGTCAGCCCCGTGCCGATCCTGCATATTGCCCGTGCCTGCGCTGAACAGCTGGCGGCGCAAGAGATCGGTTGCGTCGGAATCATGGCGACGGATGGCACGCTGAAAGCGGGTTTCTACAACGCGGAACTGGGCCGCTACGGTATCCGCCTGCAGGATACCCCGGTGGCGCTGCAGCAACAGATTATGGAGGCTGTTTACCGGGTCAAGTCCGGCGCTCTGCAAACGGGTGCGCGAATGCTGGAGGACTGCCTGCAACGAATACTGGAATCGGGAGTGGAGCGCGTGATTCTCGGTTGTACCGAAATCCCCCTGGCGCTGGATTCAGTCAACTCCCGCCTGAGCGTCCGTGGAATTGATGCCACCGATGCCCTGGCCAAAGCCTGCATCGCCTGGCACCGGGCACAGTCAAATGCCCGGGCTGTGGCTGCTTGAACCGCCCGGTTTGATGGGTTGAGTGAAGGGCTGTATCGAACAACATGCCAGGGAGTACGAGCTTCAGAAATAACAGGGTCAAACGGCACTTCGGATGATGCAGGTGAAATCCCGTTATCAAGGAACATGCCTCGGCCATCAGAGGACACATCAACCCTGACCTCGATTTTATCGAGTTTAATTCCTGTGCGAGCGACCCTCATGGCCAACAGGGTTGCATCACAGCTTGCGATCGCCGCTCTGCACAAACCTGGGGCGTCCATCCCATTTCCCTGGTTCCAGCTTTGCCCTGGCACCTGCAGATGCAGGGCAAGCTGCCAACCGTGGCCATCATGTGCCCGCATGCGCACGCTGATCGTGGTACTCCATGCGCTGCTGAAAAATGCGACGCGCTGGTGCGAAAAAACAGCCTAATTATATTGACGTAAAGCCATAGTCACTTGTCAGGTGTTACCAAGACATACACCCCTTGGTACGATCGAGCAAAGATATGATATCGGGGTCTAATTTAGCGCCAGACTTCGCAAACTGAATAATATTTTGACGACTTTCAGCGACACGCTGCACCCGCCGGCAGGCCTCAGCTTTAGTGTTACTTGGGACTGTTGATACCAACAAGCGCGCGCCCATCAAATACAGTTTGATGTCTTCCAGAATGAGAGATTTTACGGCGATGTCGCCTTTATGAGAGAACGCGTTGACGTAAGCTTGCGCTTGTTCAAGCTGACGAATAGTTGAAACGAGGTTTTTACGCTCCTCGTATTGGATGCCCGCGACTTTGGAACCGAGCATAACGCCGCCAACAAGCCCTAACACTAGAAAGACAGCGGGTACGATTATTTTTTTCATCATTTTCTTCCGTGAAAATTAACGCATCAATAGCCAGCAGCTGGGTCGAAGCGAAGTGTAGGCTATTCGGCGCTGAAGGCGCCTGGTTGTGTGCCTCCGCGTGAAGCGGAGTGACAGGAGTAGTTACACAGATCAATGCCTGTTCTCAATGAGTTCCCTCACGGCCAGCGGGAGCAATTCTCGAAGCTTGCTGCTGATGGCTTTTTCGTGTCGTTGCCAGACAATGCCGAGATAGATGACCCCGAGGCCGATGACTGTCAGAACGAACGGAAACATCATGCTGTCCTTGAATACATCGTAGGCCAGGTGCCCCAGGTAACCCGCCGCGCCAAGCCCGCCAAACACAGCGAAAACCCTTCGCGAAAGCATGGCGCCCGCTGCAATCATGGCGAGATTGATACACAGGTAGATGAATTTGTTCAGTTCGCTGTCGGAATGCATCATCGACAAGCCGCCCCAGAATGCAATGACGCCGAACACGTAAAGCCAGAAGGCGTAATCCTTGTCATGCCGGGTGCGAACATCCACCCAGAACGCCAATAGTACGATCAGCAGGCCAACCCACAGCGATACGAGTTTTCGCAACTCCCACAACAGGTCCTGGTCGTTAAAGAAAAAGGGCGTGAGATCCATGCTCATGTACCAGAGCGTCACGGCAACGGGCAAGACGAGGAACGGCAAGCGGTAACGCCACAGCATGACCGCACCGGTTGCGAGCGTGGCAAGCTCCATGAACATCCATCGCCAGTCGATATGCGTGTGGTACTCGCGATACACGCGTCCCTCCGCCCACCAACCCATTGCCGCTTGTATGCCATACATGGCTAAGGGGGTGAGAACGACGACGAAGGTCGCCGTAATTCCCGCTGGAATCGGCAAGTGTTTGCGATTCAGAAAATGTTCGGTGAGCCAGAGTCCCGTGGCGGCATATACCAGCGCAATGAAGAACAGTCCCCATCCGCCGAAACGCTCCCACCCCAACGTCATGAACAGGCTCATCGCGCCGATGGCGATCAACCCACCCAGGTAGTAAAGGATATGCGTGGTGCGAAAACTCGGCGTGTCCCTGTTGCGCTCATTCACGAATTCCCAAAGGCGCTCCGCCTGTTGCTCGCCAATCAGGCCGTTTTCAGTCGCCTCTTTAAGTATGCGACGGTTCAGTTCCATGCGAACTCCTAACGTTGCCAACAGCGGCCGAATGAAGCGAGGTCCTGCGCACAAAGTGCGCGCTGTTACCAGGCCTTGTTATTAGCGGGCTTGCTCCAGGTGGAAACGCTTATCATCAAACCACTTTGCTATATGCAAGAACCTATTATAGGTCGCGACGTTGATGTACTCATTGAAAACGCTCCTTTCTTCTTAAGCCGCTCTAGGAGCAATGGGGTCACCCTTGGCGTCTATTTGAGCAGGCTCGCCAGCAAGCCCCCCAGAGGTAAAGCACAGAAGCCAAGACGCAGACGCAGACGCAGAACAGGGAGCTACGAGATGTTCGATGCAACGCTCGCCGCCTGGAAAAGCCATCTGGAACAGTGCCGCAGAAGGACCGTCGTTCATTGGGTACCAAGACGTTATTGATTATCCTCCACGCCTGCCAAAGGCCCTTGCCATGATCTCGGTAACAAGTACAACAGCGCCAATGTAAAGCAATATCGGTATTCCAAGCATGAATGCGGAGACCAATACGAACCCGTAAACAGCGTTTGCAAAATCTTCAAATGCACTAAACCCAATAAAGCAACTCGAGACCTTCATCGACCCTTCATTGAACCCATCACATCCAAACAATGCCAGCATCGGCAATAAAAACCCAACCCCATAAAGGATCCATCTGATTTTCGCTTTAGTGCTCACTCATTATTCCTTTTTTCGCCACATAATGAATAAAAAACCGCATTGATGTTGATACCGTCCCTGCCGGGATTTAGCTGCCTTGGTACCGTTGAGCGGGCACTGTACCGCCCTTTCGTCTACTGATGCGCAAAGCCGACGGCGAATAGCGACCATCGAATCGAGTCACAACAGTAACGAGTGCCCGCTTTCGGTTTCCCGGGCCTGGAAAGGCTCTGCACCACCGTGAAAGAGCCGGGACAGCGGCAAAAGGCGAAAATGCTGCCGACGTCGCGGTTTGGGACCGTTACACAATAGCTGTGATTTGGAAGCCTGATGAGAGGGTGATTGTACGGGCTCAGCGCGTTGCCTTAATCCGTTGCGGCAAGCGCTTGAGCGTCCATCACCTTCAGCAGGTTCAGCTCTATCCAGTTCGCCAGGTCGGCCACCTTCTCCGCGACCTCCTTTCCCATGGGGGTCAGGCTGTACTCCACGAACGGCGGTACCACCGGGTGGGATACCCTTGATACGAAGCCGTCGCGCGCCAGTGCCTGCAGGCTCTGGGCCAGCATCTTCTCGCTGACGCCGCCCATCTTCCGGCGTAGCTCGCTGAAACGGTGCGTTCCGTTGCGCAGAGCGATCAGGATCAACACCCCCCAGCGGCTGCAGACGTGTTTGAGCACCTCTCTGGACGGGCATGGCGCAGCGAATAGGTCGCCCCGCTCAAAACGCTCGCTAAGGCCCATCGGTGGTGTCGCATCGAGCTTCTTGTTCATCATACTTACCTTTTTGTGCGTACTTACTAAAAGTTAGCATGAGCGTTAGTCTAGCTCCACCGCTTTATTCCAGCGTGAAGCAACCAAGGAGAAAGACGATGATCGTGATAACAGGTGCATCCGGCCAATTGGGCCGACTGGTGATAGATGAACTGCTTAAGTTCCTGCCAGCCTCCGAAGTGGCAGCGGCCGTGCGCAACCCGGACAGCGTGGCCGATCTGGCTGAACAGGGCGTCGGTGTGCGCCAGGCCGACTACAACCAACCGGCCACACTTGAGGCGGCGTTTGCCGGCGCTGACAAGGTGCTGCTAATCTCCTCCAGCGAGGTCGGCCAGCGGGCGCCTCAGCACGCCAATGCCATCGAGGCGGCGAAAAAGGCCGGAGTCGGACTGCTGGCCTACACCAGCATCCTGCATGCCGATACCACTGCGCTGCCGCTGGGGCTGGAACATAAGCAGACTGAAGCGAAATTGGCCGAGTCCGGCCTGCCCCACGTGATTCTGCGCAACGGGTGGTACAGCGAGAACTACACCGCGGGCGTGCCGGTGGCACTGCAGTTCGGGGCGGTCATGGGCTGCGCCGGTGACGGCCGTATCTCTTCTGCACCTCGGGCAGACTATGCCGCAGCCGCCGCAGCCATACTGCTGGCCGGCGAGCAGGCAGGTAAGGTCTACGAACTGGCCGGTGACGACTCCTATACGCTACGCGAACTCGCCGCTGAGATCGCCGTGCAATCCGGCAAGGCGATCAGCTACGAGAACCTGCCGGAAGCGGAGTACCGGCAAGCGCTGGTCGGCGCCGGGCTGCCGGAACCCATCGCGACCCTGCTGGCAGAATCCGATACCGGTGCGTCCAAGGGCGGCCTGTACGACGACGGCAAACAGCTGAGTGCATTGATCGGTCGCCCGACCACGCCGATTGCCGAGTCGATCAAGCTGGCGCTGGCGTCAGCGGAGTAACCCCGCCGAAGGCCGAGCGCTCCGTTCGGCCTTCACTTCCGAGTCCTCTGCACAGGGGTTACCATGCCCCCGGCATCCCGGACAGCAGCGATTCAGCCTTATCGACTTCCTTTCTACACGATCGACGCTTCTGGCATCTTTTCCCGGCTCAGGTGATCTCCCTGTTCGGCACCGGCCTTACCGCCGTGGCGTCGGCAAGCTGTCAGGGCTGGTAAGGCCCGCCGTAGTAGCCGCCGGTAGTGAGGTGGCTGGTCCTTCTGCCAGAACCAGCCGTGCGAGCCGTCGAACGACGCAGTGAAGGAGCCGCCGGTTTCGGTCTCGTTATCGCCGATCCAGACGCTGGTGAACTCGTCACCGGCGTTCGGACGTTCGCTTTGCACATCGAAGTAGACGGCGCCGCCTTCCGCCTCCCAGTGGAACTCGAAGTTCTCGGGAGTTTCAGGGACCCCGATGGCCCCGGAATTCGGTGGCTGTTAAATCAAAGCCTGTTCAGGTTTCGATGCTGGCGATACAGCAGATAGCCGCCCCAGCAGAAGCTCAGCAGCATCAATGCAACCCCGATACCGAAGGAAACACCGGCGTACATGCCTGCCCTGTGCAGACTTTTGGTCATCGACAGCAGATTGCCCCAATCGTGATACGCCTCGCTCAACCCTCGAATCAGAGGAATCGCGCGGTGGGGCGCATCGGCGATATAAGGGGACACATCGATAAAGTTCTGACCGGACCACCACAACATGATGGAGGCTGCAAAGGTGTCGCGCCGCTGGATGATAAACGCCAGCATCAGCCCCAGCGGCATCAGCACCTGGAACAGACTGCCGCCCAGAATCGTCATGAAGCGGCCGAAGGGCCTGAACAGCACATGGCCGAACTCGTGGAAAGGCAGGTTCACGTTGTGCAGAAATGAGCCACCGATCGAGCGCCAGTCGATACCGCCAAGGATGAACGACCAGCCCCAGATGAAGAATGCGACAAACAGCGCGACCCTGCCCCAGAACGCGGGCGAATCCACTGGCTCAGGCACTTCGAGCAGCCGGTTCAAGGCTCGCTTTAACCAGTGCTCCACCGGTTCGATGCTGTAATTCTCGGGCTCAGGCACGAACGGCTGTTCTTGAGCCGATACCGGTTTCTCTATCCATTTACAGTAGGCGATGCCGCATTGTGGGCAGACACCCTCCATGACATGGCTGTCTTGATCTTGTCGCAGGTAGCCACATTTTGGACACTTCAAGGCAATATCTCCTGCGATAACCTTATTCGAACCTCCGAATCAGTATAGTGCCCCCGCAATATAGACGGAGGTCCCGGTCCGTGAACCGCGCAGACAAACGGGATCAGGGAGTTAAACGGGGTCTACACGGGCTAACCCATTAGCCGTTTGACAGTACAGGACGTCGGGAGATAAAAGAGACAAACGGGGTCACTCATTCCTGCAGAAGTGCACTGAGGCTGTATCTATACTGTAATTTAACTACGACCCATTCGTGCGCTGGCAGAGTCCATGCCGGCCGGACACCCTAAAGACTGTGATCGGGGGTTAAACCTATGAGCACCGGCCTATCCGAGGCACTGCATATTCTGGTCCAGTGGCAGTGCACGCCAAATCAGGCGCTCGCTATCCTGAAGCTAGATCCTGACCAGCCATTTCCCGCGGTCCTCAGTGAGGAGCAATGTGAGCGCGTGACCTTCGTACTCAATATCCACTCAGACCTCGGCACAATCTTCGACGACCCCGAGGACGTGTACGGTTACATGTCGAGCCCTCATGACGACCCGTATTTCGAAGGGAAATCTCCCCTGGAACTGATCAGTACAGGGGATTTAACCGTGTTCGAACGTGTCTGCTGGCATATAGATGCAATGAGAGTGTTATGAGGAATCCGGAACGTCCGCTTTGCGTCGTGAGCGGACGGTCCTTTTCATTAACAATTCCGATCACTTGGTACCGAACATCCGGTCACCCGCATCCCCCAGACCTGGCATGATGTAGCCATGATCATTCAGGCCCCGATCAATGCATGCCGTGTAAATCGGCACGTCGGGATGGGCTTCCGATAAGTTCCTGATCCCTTCCGGCGCCGCCAGCAAACAGACAAAACGAATGGAGCGGGGATTGGTTTCCTTCAAGCGGTCTACCGCCGCCACGGCGGAATTGCCGGTAGCCAGCATAGGATCGAGCACAACGGCGTCGCGCTCGTGCATGCTGTGGGGCATCTTGAAATAGTACTCCACCGCCACCAGGGTTTTGGGATCACGATACAAACCGATATGCCCGACCCGCGCCCCGGGCACCACATTCAACATGCCGTCCAGAAAACCCGCACCCGCGCGCATGATGCTGACAAACACGGTTTTCTTGCCGTCGATCACCGGGCTTTGCATTTTTTCCAGCGGTGTTTCGATTTCGATTAACTGAGTCGGCATGTCCTTTGTGACTTCATAGGCCATGAGCATGCTGATTTCGTTCAGCAAACGACGAAAACTGCTGGTGCTGCGACTCTGTTCCCGCATGAGCGTGAGTTTATGCTGAATCAGTGGATGGCTGATGACGTGGACTTCAGATTGACTCATGGTGGCATTCCCTTCTTCCGCTGATTTTGGTATCGATCGTAGATTCCTTACAGGTTGATGAAAAACTACCTGCGTTGCTATCGCGGCGTTAAAAATCGACTCACAGGCTTTGCCTGAACGCACTTTAGTGCGGCCCCGAAGGGGTGAGCGAAGCGAATAATTCGGTCATTTATAGGTCATAAACTCCCTCATTTCGCGGATTTTTGCCTTGCGCTAGCTGCCTCGCTAACGCTTTTCAACAACCTGCTAAAACACCGTACCGTCGCTGGCAATGTTGAGTGGCGGTACCCCACCCTCGCGCAACTGACGGGCAACTTCGCGTCCTGCTGCCCAGGTGCCCCCTTCCAGAATACAGGCCAGGGGCATTTCATCCGCCGACTTTTGCAATAGCTGACGTACCCGTGGGGCGAGCTTGTCAATCAAAGCCACCGTTAGCGCCCGCCATTCGATGATGGCTTCGTCGGCGGCGGTATATTGTCGGGCGAAAAAATCGGCCCGCCTGGGCACAATGACACCCATATCCAGCAGTAAACCGCCATTGCGATATTCCGGCAAACCGGTGAGACCGTCCAGGTCGGTCAGGGTGATACCCGCCCACTGAAAAGGCTCCAGCAAGGAATAGGAGAGCCACTGACTAAGCTTGTGAAAGGGCACCCAGCCGGCAGACTCGCCTTCCCCGCCCGCCAAGGGGTGACGCCAGCAATCCCCCAGGGGTTCATCGTTCAGTGTGTTACCGGTCAACCAAATGGCACTGAAATGCTCGAGCAACGCCTGCAGCACGCTGGCGGCAGGCAGCTGCCGGACCTCACCCTTGTGCGTCAGCAGATCGAGCAGACGTCCTGGACGCCCCTCTGTACCAAACACCGCGGGATTCTCCGACAGGCACTGCCCCAAGCGCTGCAACAACTGCACACGCCCTTCCAATCCCACCAGCGGATTGGATGTGCTGACCTGAAAAAGCTCGACCAGATCAGCCAGGTTGATTTGTCTCAGCGCCTGCGCATCCACGCGGTAAGGATCATCGCGCCGGGATGAAAATGTTCCCTGCATAAAGCCATGGAAACTGGCAACGCCCAAACCTTCGGAGCGCACCAAGGTTTTGCCGCTGCCGCTTTCATGATACGACCACTGCGCACCGGCACCCGCATCCAGCAACACACTGATAAGCGTCAGGTCAATGCATGCTCGTGCCTGGGCGGCAGAATCGAGATGCGCAATGCACGCATCCAGTTGAGCCTTGCGATCCACCGCACCCGCTTCGAAGTGACGCCATCGGCTGTGATAGGGAATGTTCAGATCCGGATATTGCCTGCGGGTAACGGCTTCCACCTGGCGCGCGACAGCGTCGAGCTTTTCCAGCCGCAGCTCAAAATGCTTCGACTGACCTGCTTCAACCGCCTGCAGTATATTGCGGCAGCGCTCGCGAATGGTAGCGGGAGAACGCAACCTTGCAACGGCATCGGCCGTGATCTCATTTTTCAAGGTCGCGCCCCTTGGTACTCGCCAATGATTCTGCATCCGGCACGGCGCCATCGGTGTAATAACCGGCTGCAATCTTGGCTTCGATTTCCACCTGTGCATCATCGGGGACCAATGCTTCGGGAATCTTGATCCGCTGTTCCACTTCGATACCGCTGTCGGTGATGGCGCGGTACTTGTCGTTGCTCATGCTGACCAGACGATGAATCTTCTGAATACCCAACCAGTGCAGCACATCCGGCATCAGTTCCTGAAACCGCATATCCTGCACACCGGCGACACATTCGGTGCGCAAAAAGTACTTGTCCGCGCTGTCACCGCCGACTTGTCGCTTGCGTGCGTTGTACACCAGGAATTTGGTCACCTCACCCAGCGCGCGGCCTTCTTTGCGACTGTAAGCGATCAACCCCACACCGCCAGTTTGAGCGCCCTGTATACACTCTTCAATGGCATGGGTGAGATAGGGCCTACAGGTGCAGATATCCGAACCAAATACATCGGAACCATTGCACTCATCGTGCACGCGGGCGGTCAGGGTGACTTCAGGATTGGCCAGATCATGGGGATTACCAAAGATATACAGTGTTTGTCCGCCGATCGGCGGCAAAAACACCTCGAAATCGCTGCGGGTCACCAGCTCCGGATACATACCCCCGGTTTCCTCGAACAGGATGCGCCGCAAATCCGATTCGCTGACGTTGAAACGTTTGGCGACGCCCGGCAGCCACCACACCGGCTCAATGGCCACTTTCGTCACGACTGCCGATCCGTTTTCCAGCAGGATGCGATTGTCGGGGACCAGGCGTTTGAAGGTCAGTGCGTGATGAATTTCCGGCAGGTTAATGTGCGCCTTGGTGACGGCGATGGTGGGCCGGATGTCGTACCCCTGGGCGATGTAATCGGAAAAGACATCGGCCACGCTGGCGCCCCAGGGATCGATCGAGACGATCTTGTCTGCACCGCTCCACTGGGGATTGGGTCCAATCAGGTCCGTGGGCGAGGTATTGGTCAGGTCGGCCTTGTGGTCTTTCAACAGGGTGCCAGCAGCGATCGCCAGCGCGCGATAAACGCCGTAACTGCCACTGTGAGCGCCGATGACGTTGCGCTGACTGCGGTTGGTGGTCGTGCCGATGACAGGCCCGCGCTCTGCCGCGCTGGCCGCTCCCCAGTGAATCGCGGGAACGCCATTGGGGCCTTGCCGCTCAGGATGGCTGGTCAATCTGATGTGCCGGGACGAGCTACGTTTTTCATCCTTGCCAGTAGTCATGGAGACGGCTCCTGTTTTAATAGCAGGTTATTCAGTATAACCGCCCTTGTTATTTAGCTCCGAAAATGTACCAGTGGCAAGACCGAAAACGGCGGTATCCTTTTGATAATGCTGGGCCAGGGACAGGAACTCGATCTTCAAATCAGTCGGTAAAGAACGGCTCCTGAAATTGAAAGATATCCGCGCCTAAGCAGCACGACCCACTCCCGGTGGGCGGCAAGCCTCGGTATTGGGCTATGCCTTATCCAGAACAAGACAGGCGGCCTCGTGCTTGAACTCAATTGAAAACGATCGACGTTGTCTTGTCATGGAAGACCCCATCTGCGGTGGTGAATGCACCACCTGAATCGGAGTCCCACATTATTGAACCACTACACTGTACACTGGAGTTAAACTTCTTTAATCTACCGTTTTTGGTGCACTGAAAGCCTTACTGTAATAGCCGGACGGATCAAAACAACAAACTCTTTTCTTTCCAGCAGCGAGCATGTCGCATGCATCGTTGACTCGCTTCGTGCGTGTCTTAGCCTGTCTGGCTGATGTGATCCAATGAATCCAGTCGAGCCGCGCAATAGCCGTTGTACTCTTCCATGTGGCTAGCGCTCCGGGGGAGGCATTCAAGGCGCTAACCAGGTCATGCGGGGCTATCGGATCAGGCTCCTGCTCAACAGCCACTATTTCGAAATGAGCAACGTCACCAAAATCTACGCCTGTTTTTCTTAGTAGCGTCTCATCGATTCTCATCCAGTGGCTCTTTTGACCATCCGGCTCAAGTAACACCTGGAAATCTTGACCGTTAATCGTCCCGTCTACTGTTGTTCTGCCACGCCTGGGCAGTTTTGCACTTACGTCTTTGGGCAAAATCACGAAGGCCCATTCATTGCCACGGCCCGGTTTCTCGGGACGAAGTAATCGCGCATCGAACTGCGATCTTGTGCATTCTTGAGTCATATACTAGTGCGCATTTCAACGAGAAAAACGGCGCCAATGCAGGCGGCCGAAACGTAGTGCGGGGAGATATACCGGGCCACCCATCGGCCTCAGTTGTTATACGGCGCGCAACCCTCTCGGCCGGAACTCAATCTCTGATCTGGGATGCCCACCACTCAGGTCTCTCAATATACCGCGGGAATCAACCGATAGCGCACGCGTCGCGCATAGTCTCTGTAGCCCGGCAACTCTTCATTCAAAGTCTGGTCTTCAAGTACGGTTCTAATCACCGCGATGATGGATGCCACCACCGCAGGAATCAGTGTCCATACCGAGCCCAGAGCAAGAACAATACCGAACAGCGCAAGAATATTTCCGGCATAACCTGGATGGCGCACAAACCGGTACGGGCCACTGTCACACACCACATGCCCTCGCTCCGCCTGTATGCGCACCACGCCGGAGAAAAAGCGGTTCTCTGCAATTGCCCATGCGGCGAACGCGTATCCGAGCGAGATCAATAGGAAGCCAGCTACGACGAGCCATAGCGGGAATTCGGGGGACCAATCGAAGCGATGGTCTAACCCTGCCACTATGACCATCGGAAACCCGACACTCAGCGCCATCAGTGGAGCAAGCACTTTATCCCAGGCCTTTGCGTTTTTGAAACTTTCAATATCCTGCCTTTCGGCTGTTAATCCGGGATGTCGTTGTTCCGCCCAAATACGCCCACCAATACCAGCGGCCAAAATCAGCATGGAATATAGCCACGCCGACGACCAGCCGAGGTCCCCACCGCATATAAATAGAACCAGCGGGATCAGGGAATACACCACGACCAATCTGACCCACTGGCGGGGGGGTACTGCTTGAACAGCCTCTTCATTCACTGGCTTTTCTGACATGCCATCCCCAAAAAACGGATATGCGTGTGTGGCTAACGCCCGCATTTGCGGTCCGTTTGCGGAGATAAACGGGGTCACCCATGAGCGCCTGAGGTCGCCGTATGTCCAGGTTCTTCAGCACGCTTCACGACTTCCCGGCGAAACTCTTCCGTATAGGACTGATACTTTTCCTGACCATCCTACACCTCCCCGTCAGGCGTAAACCTAACTATAGAAGGTGTCTACTGTTCGTGGGTAACTCGGGCTGCTAACGCCAGCCATCACGCGCTTGTCGCATGCATGACATTGTTATGCAACGTTTCCCACTGTTCTAACGTCAGACGGTATAGCCTCACGGGACGACCATGAAATTCGAGTAAATCAAAGCTGGAAAAGCCCGCTTTCTCAGCGACTTTCAGCGATGCCACATGCTCAGGCTCTATGATCACTACCACTGACTGGAACAGACTTTTTCCAAAAGCATAATTCAGGACTGCTCTGGACGCTTCAGATGCTAGCCCCTTATTCCAATAGCGCCTGGCAAGCCGGTAGCCAAGATTGATTTCCTCGACATCTACAACCATTTCTGGCCCAAGACCGCAGAAGCCTATGAGTTCAGAAGATTTTCTATCGATTAGCGCCCACGGCCCCACACCCTGTGACTCGTAACAGGCTAAACACCACTCAATGAACTTGAGGGTTGCGGCCTCATCACAAACGCCGCGAACCGAGTGTTTCATCACTTCGGGATCGCTAAGAATTTCGGCCAATGCGGGAACGTCCTCAACGGACAACCGCCGCACAATCAACCTCTGCGTTTCACATACTTGCACCATCGCCTCCCTGTGAATATCGTTCGTCTTTGCGGCTGGTTTGGCGCGAAGCGAAGGACCAGTCCGACTGACATGCATTCGTTATGCATGTGGTTCAATTGCCTCGATGTCTTCTCGATCTACTTTTCGATCTAGAACGCGCTTGTAGTTGATGAGATCCTTGGCCCACATGAGCGGAACATCGACCCCGAGAACAGCTACATAGCTGATGTGGGAGAAGTTGATCGTTAACGGAACCCACTGGTCCTTAGCGGCATCGAAGATTCGTACACCCTCCGCGTTTCCAACCTCAATTTTAGTACCTTGATAGATAAACTGGACGTACTCAAGATCCCAGCCCTCGCCGATATAGTGCTTGGCTGGTTTGGAGATATGCTCGGAGCCAGCCGATACCACCATTTGGAAATATTTACCAGGAACAAAGATATCTATGTCGTTGAGTGGGCGTGTTGAACCGTAGCCAATGGCTGCTAGGCCACCACAAACGGCGAAGGGAATTTCTTTCTCGATTAAAAGGCTGGAAATCCACTCCAATGCCTCAACTGCCATGGGTTTTCCTCTTGAATGCATAACGCTTGGCCTCAAGGGTGTTAGGCATAATTTATTCACCATACGAAAGCCTATAAGCACGTATCGCCGCCAATCTTTCTCTGATTCGAAATGTATGTTCTTTCACAATAGCTAAATACCGCTCAATTGAATCTAGATTCTCTGGCGTAAATGACAAATGACGAAATTTTAGAAACGTATCTAGTTGCATTCCTTGCACGATAGCCGTTGCCAAAGAGATTAACGGCGAATACAGGTGAGGTAAACCTTTCGCTTTCTTGCTTCACGCAACGCACGACCTTCGACGTGGCCTAGATAGATAAAACCGGACACGGGTGTCGTGGGCTAGCTGATGATGTCCCCGGCAACACCATTAGGACACATCAGTCCGATCCTTGCGCGATATCCCCGAGAACGGACATTTACTTACGCATCCTGCTCCCCCCGGAACTGTCATACGCGATGGCTAGAATACGCCAACCATTCATTCACAACATGAGGGCTGGCCTGCATTATGAACCGTTCGATCCTGCTAGACAGCCTGCGCATTTTTGCCATTGTGCTGGTGTTTATCGCCCATTTCGGACAGCTGCTGGGCCAGGCCAGTGGGGATTTTTTTGGCTGGAAGAATATCTATTTTGTCAGCCTCGGCGGCGTCGGGGTGACCATTTTTCTGCTGCTCTCGGGCATTCTGGCGGGTTTGAGTGATGCCTCACGCCGGGAAAGCTACCCGACTTACCTGCTGAGAAAAGTCATGCGGATTTACCCGGTGTACCTGCTGGTTCTGCCGCTATCCGTGCTGGGCTACGCCTTGAGTAACGGCTTACTGCAGGGCGATATGCCTGTATTCTACCCCAATGGTTTTACCACCGACCTGCTCGGCAGCCTGAGCGGCTTTTATGCCTGGATGGGGCTCTGGGGCGGGCCTTACAATCCACCGAGCTGGTTCATCGGGCTCATCGTGAGCCTGTATGCGCTGTGCCCGCTGATGCTGCTTTGCATGCAGCGCTGGCCGCACAAAACGCTTGCCGCCCTTTTCTGTATTAGCCTGGCCTCGCGCTATTACGTGGGCCAGTGGGGTATTCCCTTTGTGGATCAGTCACTGCTGGAGCAGACGCAAGGCTGGCTTTACCGGCAGTACGGATTTATGCCGGGGCGCCCCGGAGACTGGTTCCCGCCCTGCCGCTTGTTTGAGTTTGGACTGGGTCTCTACCTGGCGCTGATCCTGCCCAAAGCCACCTGGTTCCGGTTAAGGCTCCCGGCCAGCCGTGTCATACGCATGCTCAGCGACCTGGCCTTTCCACTGTTTTTGGTCCACTACCCGTTCCTGTTTTTGGTGCCCACACTGACAGATCCAGGGCTGCCTGCATGGCTGGCGATCATGATCTATATGGCACTGATACTTGTGCTTGCATACCAGATCAACCGGCTGGATCAGCGCATACCGCGTTTTCGCATTGGCTAGCAGTAACTAACCCCACCCGCGACCGCCGCAGATGCCTCTGCATGCCCGAGGTGCGCTTCTCCCATGGTGAGGCGAAAAGCGCGCCAGCGGCCCAATGCAGGTCAGGAATTCTGGGGCTGCTCGCAATATCCCCAATGCCGAGGAATTCGCCCCCTCAGGTGACAGCTATCAACACGCCCTCACCCGAAGCAGCCCTGGCAAGATTTACTTTTTGGCAACAATAAAGACAGAGCTCTTATCGGGCTGCCATTCCTTATCGATCACAAAGCCTGCTTTCGTGAGCATGGATAAAAGCTCTTTCTTACTGAAGCGGCGAACATGCGGAGCCAACCCCAGAAACTGCATGAGCGGAATGACCAGTCGCAAGGCAACATTCATCTCATCAATCAGGGCCGTACTGGAAACGAACACGCCACCGGGTTTGAGCAACGCATACACTTTGGCGACAGCGGCGTCTGCATTCTCAAGCAAATGCAATATGTTAAGCCCCAGAACCGCATCAAAGCTTTCCGGGGCAAACGCTAATTCCTGCAGCGTTCCTTGCAGGAACTCTATATTGTCAACGCATGCATCTTTTGCCTTCTGCTGCGCAATCTCCAGCATCTTTGCGGATATATCGATGGCCACAATCTTCCGAACGCAGGGGGAATGGATAATGGCCGTACTACCCGTGCCGCAGCCAAACTCCAGCACAGACCAGTCCTGCTGAAGGTACTCCTGAGTGATGGAGAGCTTCTTCTCATAGGCGGCTTGGTCACTAATGGCTCTTTTAGCGTAGCGAGGCGCGCTCTTGTCCCAGAATGCTTTTGAGTCTTTCAATTAAAATCCTCCTTGCGGCATTGAATCCATTTTTGACCATAGCAATACTTTAAAAGCTGAGCAGAGCGGCGCGCTAGAGTGCATTCAGCGGGCACGGTCCGCGTACTGATGCGACTGGTTATGCCTTGTTATTTAGGAAACTTTTTCCAAGGATAGCTTTCCTTGCCCGCAGGGCCAGAATTCCACTCTTTGTATTCTGCAACCATGCATCTGCCACATGGCCTGTAGCCTGCTTGAATAGCATCCTGCTCGCTCGCGAAAAACACGCGGTGTTGGTCATAGCCTTTGGAGAGGGCCCTATTGGCTGCAGAGCAATCCAATCGGCCATATATGCCAGCATTCGAGTTCCCTCCCAGAGTTCCCGGCGTTTCGCTAGCGATCGTCGTCCCATCAGCAGCCAATAATTTATAGGTTTTCATGAAGATTCCCTTATCCATAACATTTCCGGGCACCCCGCATTGAGCATGCGCGGTACTGTGTGAGGCGATACGCGGTATCCGTCAGCCGACAATCGCTAGATATTGGCCCATTGCAGGTAGCCGTGCCAGTTTGAATGCTGCACCTCCCTCATGTAGGAGCCCACTCTGTGGGCGAATCAGACTTTACCGAACACCCGATCCTCCCCGCGGACCAGCCTCCTTCGGTTTCCGGTAACGCTGCTGGTAGCGTTGCGGCGGGCACCCCGCATCCCGGAAGCCGCACGCCCGCGTCTGGGATCCCCACCATCAACAGAAACACAGGTACAGGCGCCACGGTAACGCTACAAGGGTATTCCCTTAGTGAATTAGGTACACTGGGAACTAAAGCGTCGACCTTAATTTCGTTCAAACCGAAAGCGCCATGACCCTGCCCCTGACTACAGCACAGCACGACACACTGCTCGCAGAACTCGATGAAGCCCGCCGCGAGGCAGAGCGCTATCGCCTGCTGGCGGAACAGTCCACCGACATGATATCCCGCCATACGCCCACGCCCGACTGGACTTACGTGGACGTGAGCCCCGCTGTCGAGCGTTTGCTGGGCTACCGGGCGGCAGAACTCATCGGTACGCCGGGCCGGGCCCTGTTTCACCCCGATGACGCCGATAACCTGATCAAGCGCTCGGAGTCTGTCAGCTACCGTGGCGGCCTGTACACCAACGTGTACCGTTATCGCCATAAGGACGGCCACTATGTCTGGCTCGAAACCACCAGCCGCACCATTCGCGCGGACAGCGGCGAGCGGGTCGAGATCATCTGTGTATCCCGCGATGTCACTGCACGGGAACAGGCCCAGCGCGCCACCCGCCGCCTGGCCCGCGTGGTTGAATCCAGCTCCGACATGATCATGTTCTGTGCCCCGGGCACGCTGCAGCTGACCTACCTGAACGAGGCGGCCTCAACCACCCTTGGCAGCGGACAGGACGGCGGCATTGCCATCAACCTGCGCCAGCTGGTCGATGCCCACACCTACAGCAGCCTGCTGCTCGCAGGCCTTGAGCATGCCGCCCAGCACGGCTGCTGGTATGGCAGCATCGCCTTGCAGCTCCCGCCCGGCAAGGATTCGCGCATCGCTGAGATTCGCGAAATCATCGCGCACCGTAACCATGTTGAAAACCGGCGGGTGGAGTACTACTCCATCATCGGCCGCGATATCACGCTCAAGCGCAAGGCCGAGGATGCTGCACGGCGCCAGCAACTGGAGCTGGCGCACATGTCGCGTCTGCTGTCGGTCGGGGAAATGGCCACGGGACTGGCGCATGAGATCAACCAGCCGCTGGCGGCCATCCTCAATTATTGTCGTGGCACCCTGCGCCGCGCCGAAGACGGCAAGACACTTAGCCTGGAGCAGGCACTGCAGGCCATGCAATTGATCAGCGGGCAGGCGCGGCGCGCCGCAGAAATCATCAAGCGCATTCGCAGCTACGTCAAACGCACCGAGTACCAGCGCATTGAGTTTCCAATCAACGACAGTTGCCAGGATGTGGCCGGCTTTCTGCACCAGGAAGCCCGGGACAACCAGATAGAATTCAGCTTCGATCTGGACCCGGACGATCCGCGCCTCACGGCCGACCGGATTCAGATCGAGCAGGTGCTGCTAAACCTGATACGCAATGCCATTGAGGCCTATAGCGATTGTGAGCAGCCGCAGCGAACGGTTAACATTAGCAGCCGGTGCGATGAGGGCTACATCGAAGTCACCATTACCGACCGTGCCAAGGGCGTCAGTGCCGAAGCCCTGAGCCAGCTGTTCGATGCGTTCTTTACCTCCAAACCCAGCGGGCTGGGCATGGGGCTGGCCATCTCCAGAACCATTATTGAGAGCCATGGCGGCCAGCTGTGGGCACAGAGCGACGGCCATAGCGGCACGGTGTTCAAGTTCAGGCTGCCTGTCAGCCGGCATCAGGATCACTGGCCCTGAGCGGACGAAGGCGCAACGCAACAGCGGCAATCGATCTATTTCACTATTCAGGATTAGCTATGAAGACTCCACCGGACGGGACGGTTTTTATCGTCGACGACGACGATGATTTCCGCGCATCCATGCAGTGGCTGCTTGAGTCAGAAGGCCTCAGCGTTACCAGTTTCAACAGTGCCCGTGCCTTTCTTGATGCCTACGACGGCAGCCCCGGCTGCCTGTTACTAGATGTGCGCATGCCGGAGATCAACGGCCTGGCGCTGCAGCAGATGCTGCTCGAAAAGGGCATCCAGCTGCCGATTATCGTGCTCAGCGGGCACGGTGACATTCCCATGGCGGTCACGGCCATTAAAAATGGCGCCATGGATTTTCTCGAAAAGCCGTTTGACGATGCCCTGCTGCTGCATCGCGTAAACCAGGGGCTCAAACAGGCCGCTGAACTGCATCAGCAGAGCCGGCAGCTGGAACACACCCGCGGTCTTTACGACAGCCTGAGCCGGCGCGAAAAGGAAGTCATGGCGCTGGTCGTGACGGGCAGAGCCAATCGCGAAATCGCCGAAGACCTGGGCATCAGCCCCAAGACGGTGGAAGTCCACCGCTCGCGGGTGATGAACAAGATGCAGGCCGGCAGTCTGCCGGTGCTCGTGACACTGGCCGCGCAACTGGGCATCCCGTCATAAAACAGCGTTTACAGGCTATGCGGGCCGCCTTTCAACACAACCGGCGACAAAGTCGGCAATCGCCTGCAGGCTGGGCTCCGGCGCTTCAAGATGGGGCACATGGCCGCAGTCCGACAGCAGCAGCGGTCGTGCCCGAGGGCCGATGCCGGCACAGATGTCGGTAACCTGTTCTGCCACGCCATACTGGTCCTGCTCGCCCTGCATGATCAGCGCCTCGCAGCGGATATCCGTCAGCCAGGGGCTGAGGTCGAAACCGGCATAGGCCGGGCGGGCCCAGGTTTCATGCCAGGCGCGGAACAACAGATCCGTGCGCTCGCCATGGTAGCGCGCCAGACGCTCAGGCAGATCACTGCCCGCAGCCCGGTAGCGGGCCACCGTATCACTGATGCCCGCCAGGGTCAGATGATCGATGTAAATGTGCGCCGCCATTGTCACCAGTCCGTGCAGCCGGTCACCAAGTACCGCTGCCGCCACCAGCGCAATGGAGCCGCCGTCACTGTGGCCCACCAGAATCACCGGGCCAAGCGCGGCGCTGTCGAGCACCCGGGGCAGCCAGTCTCGCCCTTCCTGCTCCAGGTAGTCGTCGGGGCGTGGCAGGCTGATCGGACTTGAGCCGCCATAACCGCGGCGTTCGTAGACAAATACATCGCAGCCGGTCAGCGCGGCCAGGCGCTGCGGCACCTGCTTCCACATGGCGATACACCCCAGGGCTTCATGCAGCAGCACCAGGGTCGGGCGTTGCGCATCCTGTGCACCGTGGCGACCGTGCAGGGCACGAATGCTTACGCCCTGCTCCAGTTCCAGCTGACGCGTGCTCCACTCAACTGTCATGGTCATCTCCTTTTATTACCACGGCGACTTCAGGCCTGCGGAATGGCATAGGTCAGGGTCGCATGTGCCACGGGATCGGTACCCTCGGCCGCCGCCGCTTCGCCTGAGTACATAAAGACTTCGCCAACCCCCAGCACTCTGCCGACCTTGAGCATGCGCGCCCGGGCGATCAGGTCGGCGTTAGCCAGGGGTTTGCGCAGGAAACTGATATTCAGGTTGCTGGTCACCGCCAGCGGCACCGGGCCGATGCGGGTCAGCAGCGCGGCATACACCGCGACATCCGCCAGCGCCATCATGGCCGGGCCCGACACCGAGCCGCCGGGGCGCAGGTGCTGATCCGACACGGCCAGACGCATGACCGCCGCCCCCCGCCCCACTGACTCGAGGGCGCCGTACTGGTCCCCCTGGGGGAAGTGTTCGGCCAGAAATTGATTCAACTGCTGCAGATCCAGTACCGGCATGATCTCTCTCCTTGTTGGATGGACGAACACCGCGGGCACCCTTGATAACCGCGGCGCAGGCGTCATGCAGCCTTGCGGCTACACCCCTTCGCTTTCTTCCCGGGCCTGATTACGCAGCACAAAACGCTGGATCTTGCCGCTCGGCGTCTTGGGCAACGCTTCAACAAATTCGATCTCGCGCGGGAAGGCGTGGGTCGACAGGCGCGAGCGGACCAGCTGCTTCAGCTCATCGGCCAGGGCTGCAGAGGCATCGACATGGGCCTTGATCACCACATACGCCTTGATGATGGAACCGCGCTTCACATCCGGCTTGCCTACCACCCCGCTTTCAGCCACCGCCGGGTGCTCCAGCAGGGTACTCTCGACATCGGCCGGTCCCACCCGGTAACCCGCGGTGGTGATGATATCGTCATCACGGCCGGTGAAGGAGTAGCTGCCGTCACCATGGCTGATCACCACGTCACCGGTGAGGTAATAACGGCCGTGGAACGGATCTTTCTCGCCCCAGGTATACCCCTGGAAAAAGAACAGCGGGGACTGGGAGGTATCGACCGCCAGCTGGCCAACTTCGCCTTCCGTGATTTCGTTGCAGTCCGTATCCAGCGCCACAACGCGGTGGCCCGGCATCGAAAAGCCCATGGAGCCGACCCGAATCGGGTGCTGCAGCTGATGATGATTGCAACAGGTCATGCCGGTTTCGGTCTGGCCGTAATGGTCCATGACCGGACACCCCATGCGACGCTTCACCCAGCTGATGACTTCAGGGTTCAGCGCTTCGCCGGCACTGCTGGCCAGGCGCAGTCCCAGTGTTTCATCCTTGCCATCATCATTGGCCATCAGCAGCCGGTAGGCCGTGGGCGCCGCCGCCAGGTTGGTGATGCGGTACTTGCGGATCATGTCGTAGGTGCTTTCGGCGGTAAAGCCATTCTCGTTGAAATGGGTTGCGTTGCCGAGCAGCAAGGGCCCGACCACGGCGTAGTACAGGCCATAGGCCCAGCCCGGGTCCGCTACATTCCAGTACCGGTCCTGTGGCTCAAGTCCCACGGCATAACGCATATAGACATAGAACGACATCAGCGCGCGGGCCGGCACGGCAACGCCCTTGGCCTTGCCCACGGTCCCGGAGGTAAACATCTGCAGAAAGGGTTCATTCGCGCCGATGCGCACCGGCTCAAAGCAGTCGGACTGCGCGGCTAGCTCGGTTGAAAAATCGGCATCCGCGGCATAATCGGCCGCCGCCGAGTCACGCCCCACCAGCAGGATGGGCGGACAGCCCTTAACCGTATCCAGTTTGCTGCGATTGGCGCCATCGGTCACCACCAGCCGTGTGCCTGCCCGTTCAAGGCGGTACTCGATGGCGCCGGAGCCGAAGGCGGTAAACAGCGGCTGGTACACGGCACCGGCGCGCAGCGTTCCCAGAATCACGACCAGCAGTTCGGGCGTGCGCGGCAGCAATCCCGCCACGCGGTCGCCCTTGCCAATGCCCTGGGCACTGAGATAGTTGGCAAAGCGCGCCGCCTTTTCACGCAGCTCGGCAAAGCTGTGCTGACTGGCGGGCCTTTCGACCCCCTCGTAGAAGAGACCGATACGATCACCGTCGGCCCAGCGATCACAGATTTCCTCGCACACATTGAAACCCGTTGTCAGGTCGCCGATCAGCTGTGCCTCCACCTGTGCCGGCGTGAAATCACTGTTGAATGTTGCATACGCTTGAGCGCTCATCATGCCCTGCCTCGCTTATTAGTGTTGTCAGGCCAGTCCATATCGAGCGCCGTGAACACGCTCGACCCATGAACAAGGAAATACGGGAATTCCCCTATTAGTAACATCTTGTTGACGTAAACGTAAATACCAAGTTTTCAAAAAAGTGTGCAGCAACCCCCGCTCGACAAGTCCATACGCTTACGAATATTTGGCTTTTGAGGTACCCTGTGCCAGAGCGTATCGAGGGAATAGAAGATGAACGTCAAACTCAGCCGCGACCAGTGGATCAACGAAGCCTTTTCGGTGCTGGCCGAAGGTGGAGTCGACAGCATCAAGATTGAAGGGCTGGCCAAACGGCTGCGCGTTACCAAGGGCGGTTTCTACTGGCACTTTCGCAATCGGGACGAGCTGCTGCAAAACATGCTGGAGCAATGGCGACTGCGCCGTATCGAGATCATTCATGAGCAGACCCGGGATGAAGAGCATGCCGCCGATACGCTCAAATACCTGATTCGCCTCTACACCGACAACGCCAACCCCCGGGGCAATGCCATTGAGCTGGCGGTGCGAGGCTGGGCCCGCGTCGACAGCCAGGCGGCAGATGCCGTGCAGTCCGTGGATGAAGAGCGCCTCAAGTGTGTGTCCGGGCTCTTTGGCAAACTCAAGCTGTCGGCCGAGGAAGCCTATTCCCGCGCCTACCTGTTCTATGCCTTTGTGTTCGGCCAGAGCCTGCTGAATGATCGCAGCTGCAGCCTGGACCCGAAGAAGATCAAGCAGCACTGCACCCGCTTCCTGATCGAAGACTAAGCCACGCCTGTGCATCCTGAGCCTGAATCCGGGCTCAACACGTCCTCAATCGCCCCAACGCACCACTGACTCACGTGAAGCCAGCTCTTTAGCTGGTGCTTAATCCTGGCCTTTACCTTTCTGCCCCATGCCTGTTTAGGTGCGCCTTTTTGCGCACAGCCCGCCGCAACTTAACCGCCATCCCGTTGCCTTGTGCCGCTATTAGGGTGCACCAAACCTGTGATCCCCTGGTCTACGCTTGTAGACAGGTATCAATTTCAAAAATACGCACCCGTATTGACATGGCGAATAAGCGAACATACGATAGCGTATAGTTAATTTTTACGCGGGTTTTCCCGTATCCAATATTCCCGCACTGCGAGGGCCGGCAAAAATGATTTCTCAATACTCTGAACTGAACTTTGGACTGGGCGAGACACTGGACATGCTGCGCGAACAGGTGAACGCCTTCGCCGCCCAGGAAATCGCCCCGCTGGCCGAGGAAACCGACCACAAGAACGAATTCCCCAACCAGTTGTGGCGCAAGTTCGGCGACATGGGGCTGCTCGGCATTACCGTCAAGGAAGAGTACGGCGGTGTTGACATGGGCTACCTGGCCCACGTGATAGCGATGGAAGAAATCAGCCGCGCTTCGGCGTCGATCGGCCTGTCGTACGGCGCCCACTCCAACCTGTGCGTCAACCAGATTCACCGTAACGGTAGCGAAGCGCAGAAACAGCAGTATCTGCCCAAACTGATCAGCGGCGAGCACATCGGTGCCCTGGCCATGTCCGAACCCAATGCCGGCTCCGATGTGGTTTCCATGAAGCTTACTGCCCGCGACAATGGCGACCACTACGTGCTGAACGGCAACAAGATGTGGATCACCAACGGTCCCGATGCCCACGTCTATGTGGTCTATGCCAAGACCGACCACGCCAAGGGCCCCCACGGCATCACGGCGTTTATCATCGAGCGCGATTTTGCCGGCTTCTCCCGCGCCCAGAAACTCGACAAGCTGGGCATGCGCGGCTCCAACACCTGCGAACTGGTATTCCAGGACTGCATCGTGCCCAAGGAAAACATCCTCGGTGAGCTTAACGGCGGTGTGAAGGTATTGATGAGTGGCCTCGATTACGAGCGCCTGGTTCTCTCCGGTGGCCCGCTGGGCATCATGCAGGCGGCCATGGACGTGGTGGTGCCCTACATCCGCGAGCGGAGCCAGTTTGGTCAGGCCATCGGCGAATTCCAGCTGGTGCAGGGCAAGGTCGCCGACATGTACACCCTGATGAATGCCGCCAAATCCTATGTCTACATGGTGGCCCTGGCCGCCCAGCGCGGCGAAACCAGCCGCAAGGACGCCGCCGGCGCCATCCTGTATTCGGCGGAAAACGCCACCAAGCTGGCGCTGGATGCCATCCAGCTGCTGGGCGGCAACGGCTATATCAACGAATTCCCTACCGGTCGCCTGCTGCGTGATGCCAAGCTGTACGAGATTGGCGCCGGCACCTCCGAGATCCGCCGCATGCTGATTGGCCGCGAACTGTTTCTCAACAAGTAAGCGTCCCTTCAGGCTTTCGAGGATTCTGTCATGACTCAGTTACAGTCCAAGATCAACCCGCGTAGCGACGAGTACCGTCACAAGTTCGACGCCATGGCCCGGGCCGTGGGCGATCTGCGCGAAAAAGTTGCCACGGTGGAACAGGGTGGCGGCCCCGCCTACCAGGCGCGCCACACCGCAAGGGGCAAGCTGCTGCCGCGCGAGCGCATCAACCGCCTGCTGGATGACGGCTCGCCCTTCATCGAGCTGTCTCAGCTGGCGGCCTACAAAGTGTATGAGCAGGATGTACCGGCGGCCGGCATCATCACCGGCATCGGCCGGGTATCCGGCCTCGAATGCATGATCATTGCCAACGATGCCACCGTCAAAGGCGGCACCTACTTTCCGCTGACCGTGAAAAAGCACCTGCGGGCCCAGGAAATTGCCGAGCAGAACCACCTGCCCTGCATCTACCTGGTGGATTCGGGCGGTGCCAACCTGCCGCAGCAGGATGAGGTGTTCCCGGACCGCGACCATTTCGGGCGCATCTTTTACAACCAGGCGCGCATGTCGGCCAAGGGCATCGCCCAGATCGCCGTGGTCATGGGGCTCTGTACCGCAGGTGGCGCCTATGTGCCGGCCATGGCGGACGAGTCCATTATCGTGCGCAACCAGGGCACCATCTTTCTGGCGGGCCCGCCGCTGGTGAAAGCCGCCACCGGTGAGGAAGTCTCGGCCGAGGACCTGGGCGGCGCCGATGTGCACTGCCGCGTATCCGGTGTCGCGGACCATTATGCGGAAAACGATGTCCACGCGCTGCAGATTGCACGCAACTGCATCGCCCACCTGAACCGCACCAAGCCCATGGACCTGGCCATCAAGCCGGTACAGGCGCCGCTGTACGCCAGCGAGGAACTGTACGGCATTGTCGGCACCGACCTGAAAAAGCCGTTTGACGTGCGCGATGTCATTGCCCGCCTGGTGGATGGCTCCGAGTTCGACGAATTCAAACAGCTCTACGGCACCACCCTGGTCACCGGCTTTGCCCATATCCATGGCTACCCGGTGGGTATCGTCGCCAACAACGGCATCCTGTTCGCCGAATCCGCCCAGAAAGGCGCCCATTTCATCGAACTGTGCTGCCAGCGCAAGATCCCGCTACTGTTCCTGCAGAACATCACCGGCTTCATGGTGGGCCGCAAATATGAAGCCGAAGGCATCGCCAAGCACGGCGCCAAGATGGTGACCGCCGTGGCCTGCGCCGACGTGCCCAAGCTCACGGTGCTGATCGGCGGCAGCTTTGGCGCCGGCAACTACGGCATGTGCGGCCGCGCCTACAGCCCCAACTTCCTCTGGATGTGGCCCAATGCCCGCATCTCGGTCATGGGTGGCGAACAGGCTGCCGGCGTACTGGCAACCGTCAAGCGCGATGGACTGGAACGCGACGGCAAGCAGTGGTCCGCCGACGAAGAGAAGGCCTTCAAGCAACCCATTACGGACAAGTACGACGCCCAGGGCCACCCGTACTACGCCAGCGCCCGGCTGTGGGACGATGGCGTCATAGACCCGGCCCAGACCCGGGATGTGATCGGCATGGGCCTGTCGGCGGCGCTGAACAAGCCGGTGAGCGACAGCAAATTTGGCGTGTTCAGAATGTAACGCACTGGATATAACGGAGAGAGACATGAGCCACGAAACCGTTCTGCTCGACATTCAGTCCAATGGCGTTGCCCGCCTCACGCTGAACCGGCCTGAGATTCACAACGCCTTTGACGATGTCATTATCCAGCGCCTGACCGAACACCTGCGCGAGCTGGACGCCAACCCCGCGGTGCGGGTACTGGTACTGGCGTCCAACGGCAAGAATTTTTCCGCCGGTGCCGACTTCAACTGGATGAAGCGCATGGCCGCCAACAGCCATGACGAAAACCTGCAGGATGCCCTGGGGCTCGCCGGCCTGATGTCCGTGCTCAACAACCTGAGCAAGCCGACCATCGCACTGGTACAGGGCGCGGCCTATGGTGGCGCCGTGGGCCTGGCCGCGTGCTGCGATATTGTCATCGCCACCCAGGCCAGCCGGTTCTGTCTGTCCGAGGTCCGCATTGGCCTGACTCCGGCCACCATCAGCCCCTATGTTGTGCGGGCCATTGGTGAGCGCCAGGCCAGGCGCTACTTCCAGAGCGCCGAAGCGTTCAGCGCCGAACAGGCGCAGCAATACGGCCTGGTGCATGAGGTCGTCGAGGATAACGCCGCCCTTGATACCGCCTGCGCTACCATCGTGCAGGCATTGCGCCGCAACGGCCCCCGCGCCATGCACGCGGCCAAGGAACTGGTGTTCGCCGTCAGTCAGAAACCCATCGATGCGGCCCTGATCGACGATACCGCCCGGCGCATCGCCGATATTCGTGTCAGCGAAGAAGGCCAGGAGGGGCTCAGTGCCTTCCTGCAAAAACGCGCCCCGAACTGGATCGAGGAATAGGCAAATGTTTAACAAGATTCTGATTGCCAACCGTGGCGACCGCCCGCGTAGCGGTGCAGCGGCGAAGCCAGTTCGCATGAGCTGCGCAGCAGCTGCAGGCGATCTCGACACGGAGACTCACCATGTTTAACAAGATTCTGATTGCCAACCGTGGAGAGATCGCCTGCCGGGTGATTAAAACGGCCCATCGTCTGGGGATTCGCTGCGTTGCCGTCTACTCCGAGGCGGATATCAACGCCCGCCATGTTGCCATGGCCGACGAAGCCTTTCTGCTGGGGCCCGCCCCCAGCAGCGAAAGCTACCTGCGCGCCGACAAGATCATCGAGATCGCGAAACAGTCGGGTGCCCAGGCTATCCATCCGGGCTACGGCTTTTTGTCCGAGAACACGGCCTTTGCCCGCGCCTGTGAAGACAACGGCATCGCCTTTATCGGCCCGCCGGCATCCGCCATTGCCGCCATGGGCTCCAAATCCGCCGCCAAGGCGATCATGCAGGATGCCGGCGTACCCTTGGTGCCCGGCTATCACGGTGATGACCAGACACCGGCCGTCCTCAAAAAGGAAGCCGAAAAATGCGGTTTTCCGCTGCTGCTCAAGGCCGTCGCCGGCGGTGGCGGCAAGGGCATGCGCGTGGTCGAATCCCTGGCCGAATTCGATGAAGCCCTGACCTCGGCCTGCCGCGAGGCCAAAAACGCTTTCGGCAATCCGGACATGCTGATCGAGCGCTACCTGACCCAGCCGCGCCATGTCGAGATCCAGGTGTTCTGCGACAGCCAGGGCAACGGCGTCTACCTGGCCGAGCGCGACTGCTCGGTGCAGCGCCGTCACCAGAAAGTGATCGAGGAGGCACCGGCACCGGGGCTGTCCGATGCGACCCGCAAGGCCATGGGTGAAGCGGCGGTACTCGCCGCCCAGGCCATCGACTATGTGGGCGCCGGCACCGTCGAATTTCTCTACGACGTCGACGGTTCGTTCTTCTTTATGGAAATGAACACCCGTCTGCAGGTGGAGCACCCGGTCACCGAGATGATTACCGGCCAGGACCTGGTTCACTGGCAGCTGCTGATCGCCGCGGGCGAACCCCTGCCGCTGCTGCAGCACGAAATCAGCATCAACGGCCACGCCTTTGAAGCCCGTATCTACGCCGAAGATCCGGACAACGATTTTCTGCCGGCCACCGGACGCCTGAGCTACCTGCGCCCCCCCACCGAATCGCCTGATGTACGGGTCGATACCGGTGTTATCGAGGGCGATGAGGTCAGCGTCTATTACGATCCGATGATCGCCAAGCTGATTGTCTGGGACGATAACCGCGAGCGGGCCCTGGCGCGCCTGGCCAAGGCCCTGGGTGAATACCGCATTGCCGGGCTCAAGACCAACGTGCGCTTCCTGCGTAACCTGGCTCTGGCTGCGCCATTCAAGGCCGCAGACCTCGATACCGGCTTCATCGACAAGCACCAGGCGCTGCTGTTTCCGCCGGCAAAGCTCGACCCGACCGAAAGCCTGCTGATGGCCGCCTGCTTTTTTCTCGAAAGCGACAAGGCCGGTCTCCGCGGTGGCAATGACCCCCATTCGCCCTTTGCACGCCAGAACAGCTGGCGCCTCAACTCGAGCTTCGCGCGGCCCATGCAGCTCGCCTGTGGCGATCAGCTGCATAACCTGAGCATCCTGGAACAGGACGGCGGTTACGAGATCACCCTGGACGGTGCCCGCTACAAGGTCGCTGCGAGCCTGAATGGCGACACCCTGAATATCATCATCAACGGGCACCGGCGTACCGTTTACGGTTACCGCAACCAGGCACAGCTCACGCTGATGGACCAGGGCGAACAGTTTGTCTGCCAGCTCCATGTCGAACGCTTCGGCGCTGCGGACCATCACACCGAGGCATCGCTCACCGCGCCGATGAACGGCGCCGTGGTTGCCGTGCTGGTAGAGCCTGGCCAAACGGTGTGCAAGGGCGACACCCTGGTGGTGATGGAAGCCATGAAGATGGAACACAGTATTCGAGCACCCAAGGATGGCGTTGTCAGTGCGGTCTACTTTGCCGAAGGCGAGCTGGTCGGTGATGGCGCAGAACTGGTATCGCTGGAAACAGAAGCCCAAACAGCAACCCCGGAGGCCTGCTGATGGCCCTGCCAAACACTGTTCGACTGGTCGATGTGGGCCCACGGGACGGCCTGCAGAACGAAGCGACCCACATCAGCACGGCGGTCAAGATCGAGCTTGTCGAGCGCCTGGCTGCCGCCGGCATTCGCCATATCGAGGCCGCCAGCTTTGTCTCACCCAAGTGGGTACCGCAGATGGGGGATGCCCGCGAGGTGATGGCGGGTATTGAGCGGCGAAAGGGTGTCACCTATGCCGCGCTGACACCCAATCTGAAGGGCTTTGAAGCCGCACTGGCAAGCCGGGTCGACGAGGTGGCAGTCTTCACTGCCGCCTCCGAGGCCTTCACGCAGAAGAACATCAACTGCACGATCGCCGAAAGTCTCACCCGCTTCGCGCCTGTCATCGAGGCGGCCGGGGCGAACGGCATACGGGTACGTGGCTATGTGTCGACGGTGCTCGGTTGCCCCTACGCCGGCGACATTGCGCCGGCCCAGGTGGCAGCGGTCTGCCGTGAACTGCTGGACATGGGCTGCTATGAAATATCGCTTGGGGACACCATTGGCACCGGTACGCCGCTCAAGGCCAAGCACATGCTCGAAGCCGTGGCCCGGGATGTTCCCATCCACCAGCTGGCGGCGCATTTCCATGACACCTACGGTCAGGCACTGGCCAACCTCTATGCGGTGCTGGAAGAGGGACTAGCCGTGGTGGACGCATCCGTGGCGGGTCTGGGCGGCTGCCCCTATGCCAAGGGGGCTTCCGGCAATGTCGCCAGTGAAGATGTGATTTACATGTTGCAGGGAATGGGCATAAATACCGGCGTGAACCTGCAGCAGCTGGTACTAACCGGCAACTGGATCTCCGCTCAGCTAGGCCGCGTAAATGGCTCCAAGGTGGGCCAGGCAATGGCCTGTAACGACTAGCAGCCTGTGGGAGCTTGCTCCGCGAGCGAATGATCTGCTTCCAAGTCCCCGCGGGGCACCAGACGCCATTCGCCCGGAGACCGGCTCCTACAATGCAGTGCCGTTCTGCGCCGCCAGCAGCTCGTAGCTGCATAGCCGGTGTTCAAAATCGTGGGTGACGGTCACCAGACCGATCTCATCGGTGCCATAGCGCTCCCCCACGCTCTGCAGGCGCACCAGGCACTCCTGCGGTGATCCACAGACAACGGACGCCAGGGTCTGATCGAAGTACGCCTGGTCGGAGGGCCCAAGCTTGTTTTTGCAATCAAGCGCTTCACTGGGAGACATGATGGCATCTCGCACGCCGTGGCGAAACGCCTTTACCTTCCAGTACACCTGGGAGGCGGCCAGATATTCGGCTTCTTCCCGCGTCTGGGCGCAGACCGCGGAGACCGCGATCAGCGTTTGGGGATCGCCCGCATGCGCGGCTTCGCGCCAGGCGTTCTGATAGTCCTTCACAATGCTCACGGGCCTGTCTTCGGGACCGATAAACAGTGCCAGTGCCATCTTCATCCCCACCTGCCCTGCGAGGTGTGCGCTGCCGCCACTGGAACCCAGCATCCAGAGTTCTGGACAGGGGCGCTCATCCGGCATGACCTGTAACTCATGGTACGGATGATGATCGGGAATGCTCCCTGTCAGAAAGCCCTTCAGCAAGGCCGCCTGCTGGGCATAGTGGTCTTCACGCGCCTGCGCATAAGGGTACGCCAGCGCATGGCTGGCCAGGCCATCCCCGCCCGGCGCCCGGCCGATGCCAAGATCAATCCGTTCGGGAAACAGCGTTGCAAGCAGCTTGAACTGTTCGGCCACCTTATAGGGGCTGTAGTGCGGCAGCATCACGCCGCCGCTCCCCACCCGAATACGCTCGGTAATACTGGCAATATGGCTGATCAGAATTTCGGGGCTGGGACCGGCAAAGTTGAGGCTGTTGTGATGTTCCGCCACCCAGTAACGGGCATAGCCCGCGCGGTCGCAGGCTTGAGCCAGCTTTGCCGAAAGTGCCACGGCAGACAACGGTTGTGGCTTGCCAGGTACCGGTGACTGGTCGATAACGGTGAGCTTGAGCGTCATAACAGAGGGAACCCGAATCAATAGCTGAGAATTAAGAATGTAGCCGCCCGGTGCAGCAGGCACTTATGTTCTGCCCGCACCGCAAGGCCTCCTCCCTTCGACAACGAGGTGGCATATTTTCCCACAGACAGAGCCGTTTCCAGGTGATCTTGATGCCGTTGTGCGCGAACGTGTGCCTGCGCATCACCTTGCCTGGCGCGTGGGGCACAAAGCGCAGGAACGGGTATGAACATAACCGTTTTTGGTCATTGTCATGAACAGAATCAAGCGCACACAAGGGCAATGCCGCCAGGATTGCCCGCGCCCGCGTGTTAGCCGGGGTGCGACAACTCGGCCATTTTGTTCAGCAGCATTTTCAGAATATGGCGTCTTGTAATGACGCCGATAACCCGACGCTGACTATCCACCACCGGGTAGGACTTGGGTTTTTCATTGGGTTTGGAACTCAGCATCTGCCGGGCCAGCTCCAGCGGATGATCCGTGGGCGAGACCGTCAGTACGTCCGTTCGCATGATATCCCTGACATTGGCAATGCGTTGATTGTGGTATACCACCTGAATCGTCACCTGCAGACATTCCTGCTCGGAGATCCAACCCACCAGCTCGCGGTTTTCGTTCACGACAGGCCCACCCAGCATGGCCTTCTGTATCAGTTTTGCCGATGCCTCGACCACCGGCATTTCAGGCGTAATGATGGCAAAATCGGTGCTCATGTACTCACGTATCGAACCTGCTTCCATTGTCCTAACCTCGGTCTGGTCGGTCTGGTATCAGCTGGCATATAGTTCTTGCCTGGCTATACCCACCGCGTGGCGATCTTTTGTGCACTGCACAAAAATAGCAGACGATTCGCGGTGATCGCAACTGCCTGGCCACCTTCTGAAAATTCCCGCGCCTCATGTCAATAAAGTGCAGTTGTAGCGCAGAAGTAGCGCAACTCCAGTCTGCTGTTAAAACATAGCCTATGGCCCGCCCGCTGACAGCTATGTTGAAGCCCTGTCCCGCGGCTCGATGGGTTACACTCCTGTCTGGCCATTGTCGAACAGACTATTTTCACTGCCATGCAAGGAGCCCGCGTGCAGGACGTTATCTCGGTTCAAAACATCAACAAGACGTACGCCTCTGGATTCACCGCGCTGCACGATATCAGTCTCGATATTCGGCGCGGCGAGATTTTTGCGCTGCTGGGTCCAAACGGCGCCGGCAAAACCACGCTGATCAGCATCATCTGCGGCATCGTTAATGCGACCCGGGGCTCGGTCACTGCCGCCGGTTACGATATTCGGACCGAGTACCGCGCCGCCCGCAGCAATATCGGCCTCGTGCCCCAGGAACTGGCCACCGATTCGTTTGAAAACGTACTGGCGACGGTCAAATTCAGCCGCGGGCTGTTTGGCAAGCCGCCCAACCCTGACTATATCGAGCAGCTATTGCGCCAGCTCTCACTCTGGGACAAACGGGACTCACGCATCATGGCATTATCGGGCGGCATGAAACGCCGGGTCATGATCGCCAAGGCGCTATCCCATGAGCCCAGCATTCTGTTCCTCGATGAGCCCACCGCCGGCGTGGATGTAGAACTGCGCCGGGATATGTGGAACATGGTACGTGGTCTGCAGCAGCGGGGGGTCACCATCATTCTTACCACGCATTACATAGAGGAAGCGGAAGAGATGGCCGACCGCATCGGCGTCATCAATAAGGGTCGGCTGATTCTGGTAGATGACAAAACAACCCTGATGAACAAGCTCGGCACCAAGCAGTTGCTCCTGCAGCTGCAGACGCCCCTCGACGCCCTGCCGGCCACACTGGCGCCATTCAACCTTGAGCTCAGTGCCGATGGCCAGCAGCTGACCTACAGCTTCGATGCCCAGCATGAAAACACCGGTATTACCGAACTGATGCGCGCGCTCAGCGCACAGGGGCTGGACTTCAAGGACCTGCATTCAAAACAGAGTTCTCTGGAAGATATATTCGTCAACCTGGTGAGAGAACAGGCATGAATCTTTACGGCATCGCGGCGATTTATAAATTTGCCATCCGGCCGCGCACCGGGATTACCAATCAACCTCGCCAAGGCATCAGTCACGTACGGAAACACACATGAATATTTACGGCATCGCGGCGATCTATAAGTTTGACATTCGGCCGCGCACCGGGATTACCAATCAAATTTGCCAAGGCATCAGTCACGTACGGAAACACACATGAATATTTACGGCATCGCGGCGATCTATAAGTTTGACATTCGGCC
>NZ_KB899094.1:88242-247127 GCF_000378045.1 Marinobacterium rhizophilum DSM 18822 | reverse complement strand
GCCAAGGCATCAGTCACGTACGGAAACACACATGAATATTTACGGCATCGCGGCGATCTATAAGTTTGACATTCGGCCACGCACCGAGATTACCAATCAACCTCGCCAAGGCATCAGTCACTTACGGAAACACACATGAATATTTACGGCATCGCGGCGATTTATAAATTTGAGATGGCACGCACCGGGCGCACCCTGATGCAGAGCATTGCCTCGCCGGTACTGTCCACCTCGCTTTACTTCATCGTATTTGGCACCGCCATCGGTGCCCGTATGGGCGACATCGACGGCGTCAGCTACGGCGCCTTTATCATCCCGGGCCTTCTGATGCTGTCGCTGCTCAGCGAAAGCATTTCCAACGCTTCCTTTGGCATCTTCTTTCCAAAGTTTTCCGGCACCATCTACGAGGTGCTGTCCGCCCCGGTATCACCGTTTGAAATCGTTGCCGGGTATGTGGGAGCCGCCGCCAGCAAATCAATCATTCTCGGCCTGCTGATACTGGCAACCTCGCGGCTGTTTGTGGATTACAGCATTGTCCATCCGGTCTGGATGGTCGCCTTCCTGATCCTTACCGCCATTACATTCAGCCTGTTCGGCTTCGCCATCGGCATCTGGGCCGACGACTTTCAAAAGCTGCAGGTCATACCGCTGATGGTGATCACCCCGCTCACCTTCCTGGGCGGGGCGTTCTATTCCATCAACATGCTGCCGGAGCCCTGGCAGAGCCTGACCCTGTTCAATCCCGTGGTGTACCTGATCAGCGGCTTTCGCTGGGCATTTTATGGCGTATCCGATGTAAATGTTGCCGTGAGTCTGAGCATGACACTCGGCTTTATGGCCCTGTGCATGACCATCATCGGCTGGATCTTTCGCACCGGTTACCGCATCAAATCCTGAACATCCCCGCCTGCCGTCGCGCGGTAGTCTTCAGGGATTGCTGCGCACGTAGGCCTTACCATTCCAGCGATACAACGGTGACACATCCAGGTCCTGGCCACCAATGGCGATGTCCGGCCAGCCCTGGTATCCGCTATCCTTGATCACCGCAATGCCCACCGCTTCGAGGACGGGCTGCCAGCCGCCCGGCACTCGGGTCAGCAGTACGAAATACTGCCCCCTGTCGCCATAGCAGAACAGACTGTGCTCAGTGATCCAGGCCTCACTGCGACCGTCGCCGTTCAGGTCCATCAGCTCCATCTGACCGGGATGATAAGACAGGGATACCGGATCTTCGTTACAACGCCGATACTGCCCGTTGCCGGCGATCTTGAAACCTGCGGCGGCAAAAAGCGCCATCTCTTCATTGGCAGACAAGGCCGCAACCGCAGTTTCGCCCTGCACCGGCGCCAATCCCGCCAGCGCCACGCTCAGCATTGCCATGACGGTTACAGCCATCCCCTTAACCACCCTTCTGACCGCACCCGCGGCCAAAACCAGATAGGGTTTCATGATGCTATCTCCCCACTACGTTTTCGGGTCTGGCGTGGCCCCACCGATACTCGTCGGGTTCACCACAGACACCTCATCCCCTGGCGGACAAACAGCCTCCTTGCTTAACTAAGCGAACAAACAGGTCCCCTGCCTACTTGTCCGTCACGCCACAAAAGCAGGCGCAGATACGCAGAATATGCTGGTTTTTGTGACGCTTGCTTTGGCCTGCTGCCAATGATTCAGCCCCCCCCTGTTTCAGGTATTGGCGCTTCGTTTATTAATCTGCCGGATCAATATGTGTTCAGGCGCCACGTTAACAGTGGCCTCGAACACTCGGTTACACCCTGTGCTTGCCACGCTGTCACGGCGGCGCTGCGTATCATTCAAGATAGCTCACCGAACATAATGCAGCGCAACATTCAGCATACCAATTCTGTTGCATGAGTCTGCCAGCAAGCCCATGCCTCGCTGATAATCAACGTAAAAGCCGAGTAAAGGTGCCGAATTTCGGAAATTTCCGAATATTTAGCGCGATTCATCACATGTTTTAATTTCATGCGGACAAGGACATAAAGCACTACAATTTTTTTTGCATGTGCGTTATAAAAGCTGAGACCCAGGCGCAGCCGCGCGAAAACTCAACGCCCCACGGACAGGATAGAATAATGAAATCAGCTCTAGTTTCACGTCACCGCCAGACGGACCCGGCCGGCTGGAGTAAACACCCGCGGTTGCAGAAAACCCTTGCCAGCCTGTTGACCTGTGCTGCCTTGATGGCCAGCAGTGCAGCCCTTGCCACCGGCCTGCCCGCCGTTGGCGCGGATATAAAACGCACATCGGTGTCGGGGCTGTCTTCCGGTGCCTTCATGACGTCGCAGCTTTATGTGGCCTACTCAGACATCATGGTAGGCGCTGGCGTTGTAGCCGGCGGTCCCTACCTGTGTTCCAAGTCCTGGTCGCTGAGCCCCCTGGTCATCAATGCCACCACCACTTGCATGAGTCCACTCACGCCCGCGGTCGGTCCCAATACGCCGCTGCTGGTAAAGCTGTCTGAAGCACTGGCAGAGGCTGGCGAGATAGCACCACTGGATAACCTGAAAGACGACCATATTTATATTTTCAGTGGCCAGAACGACAAGACGGTGACGACCGCGGTGGTTGACCAGACCAAGGCATTCTTTGAAGCGGTCGGGGTACCGGACAGCTCGATCCAGTACGATACCAGCGTTGATGCCGGCCATGCGCTGATTACCAAAAGCAGCGAATTTACCGACTGCCCATTAACCGAAGCGCCCTATATCAACGACTGCAACTTTGAGCAGTCCACCCGTATTCTCGACCAGATTTACCCCGATATGCAGCCGCCCGCCACACTGCTCAGCAGTAAAGTGATCGAGTTTGATCAGACAGAGTTTATCAACTCGAAAACCACCAGCATGAGTGATACGGCTTACGCCTATATTCCGGCCACCTGTCTGGCGGGAATGGAATGTCCGGTGCATGTGGTGTTTCACGGCTGCAAGCAGGGCGCCGCGGTCATCGGCGACAAGTACTATGCCCAGACCGGGTATAACTACATGGCGGAAGCCAATGACCTCATCATGCTCTATCCGCAGGTACAGCCTTCCAATGGATCACCGCTGAATCCCGAGGGTTGCTGGGATTTCTGGGGCTATTCGTCCCCCGAAGCGGCAGAGCCTGATTTCTATTCGCGCAAAGCACCGCAGATCAGTGCCGTGTACCGCATGATCGAGCGTCTTGCTGAACCCGTTTCCCACTGAGCTTCAGATGAACAACGCTAACAATACTGTCAGGAGACACACCGTGAAGACTGAAACGACACCATTGATCGACCCAAGCCTGACCGAGGCGCTGCAGCACTGGAACCAGTACTATGCCCAGAGCCGCCAAAACAGCCTTATCCTGATGAACGCCATTACGCCGTTGAAAGACCAGATACAGGTTACCGGCCAGCTACTCGAGACCGCCCAAAAAACCGACTGGGTAAAGGCCAGCAGCAAACTGGCTGATCCCGAAGTGCTTGTCGGTGCCCTGGGCGAACTGGCCGACATCCAGATCGCGGCGCTTGGCAAACTGCAGGAGGGTTATAACGCTTTTCTGAAAACCACCCAGGCATCCACGGATAAGCTCAGTGGCCTGGGCAACGAAGCAGACTCGCCACAGGCATTGCTGGCCGCAAGCCTGGAGACGAGCCTCGACATCCTTAAGCAGTATGAAGCCGATGCTACCGAGGAAGCTTCCAGCCTGAGCGCAATCCAGTCCGCCTACCGCGCCTGGCTGCAAAAGAGCCTGCAGGTCTTCAGCACCACCTGAGTCAAGCAAGCGTGAATCGCGCCGGGGCCAGACAAAATGTCTGTTCGCCCCGGCCACTAACACCTGCCGGCTGCCTTGCGGCTTATGGCCAGACGGCACCCGCAGTGCAGTCCTGTACATGCAGCACGTCATTACGGGCATCGTTGGGAATATAGACCTGATTAGTCGCGGATTTGGCGTAGATCATCTGTTTGCACTGGGCACTCTGGCCTGGACCAACCACCAACTTTGCACCCACCTTGACGGTACAGGCACTCATGCGATCCAGTTCGCTCCAGGACGGGCAGATGCTGTTATCCTGCCGGTACTGCGGACGCGGCCCTTCCGGTAACTGAAACGACCACCAGCTGCCGTAGCGGGTATACTCCCGCGCACTGTCCCAGACCCTGTATACGGTGACCGGTTCCAGCGCCACCAGAACCTGGCCCGCGCAAAGCTCGCCCTCGCCGCTGGCACCCAGGGCATCCTGCAGCAGTGCCTCATCTGATACCACCTCCATACCGGGCGGCGGCGCGATGATTTGGCCTACACAGGCTATGCCATCAATACCACTGAGAGCCGCCTGGCCCTCAACCTGGCTGCCGGCCTGCCGATCCAGACCATCAAGGCCGGCGCAGCCTGTCAGCAACAGCAGCAGCGAAAATCCAATTGCAGGTATCACTCTTCCCTGAGAATTCACCATAAACTCCTTTTAATACAGATAGATGATGGCAACAATTAAACGGTTTCAGTCGCCGCTACACGCCCGCAGTATCCAGCGAGTAGCGGCGATTTCAGGTCTCGCTCAGACCATACTTCTTCAGTTTGCGATGCAAAGTGGAACGACTCACACCCAGCGCCTCGGCGGCGCGCAGCACCACCCAGCGATGCTGCTGCAGGGCGGCAAGAATCTGGGCCTTTTCGTCCTCCTCAACCTGCCCGCCCTCGGCACCGACCAGGGAAACCAGTCGGTCCGGGGGCAATACCGTAGCACGTGGCGCAGCAATCGCATTGGTGTTCACCGGCTCACCGGGGGCAGGCGGAAAAACCTCATCCGGCAGGTCAGTAATGCGAACGGCGCGCCCATCACACATGCACAACGCAAACTGCAATGCATTCTTGAGCTGGCGGATGTTGCCAGGCCAGTGATAGCTGCCGAGCACCTGTAGCGCGGGTTCGTCGATCGCTATCTGGTTGGATTCGCGCAGTTCAGCAAATACCTTTTCGATCAGCGCCAGTCGATCCTGCCGGTCACGCAGGGCCAGCAGCCCAATGCGCACACCACTGATCCGGTAGTACAGATCCTCACGAAATTCGCCCTGGGCAACGGCCTCGGTCAAGTCACGGTGAGTGGCACAGAGCACATGCAAATCGATCCCGACCGGCTTGACCTGACCCAACGGCGTAATCTCCCGTTCGGCCAGTACGCGCAACAGCCGGGCCTGCAACATCAGAGGCATGTCGCCGATTTCATCAAGAAACAGCGTGCCGCCATGACTGGCCTCGATCTTGCCCACCTTGCCCCCCTTGAGGCCGCCGGTAAAGGTACCGGCGCTGTATCCAAACAGCTCGCTTTCGATCAGGGACTCAGGAATGGCGGCGCAGTTAAGGGTTACGAACGGCTTGTCATGCCGGCTGCTGCTGTCATGAATCGCCCGGGCCCAGACTTCCTTGCCGGTGCCGGTTTCGCCCTGCAACAGAATGCAGATATCGCGGTTCAAGACCCGATGACAGATATCGGCATTGCGTTGCAGCAACGGATCGGAGCCCGCCGCGCGATACAGTGGCGAATCGAGGCTGGGCCTGGGCGCGCTGACCGATGTTGCCGGCGCAGGTGCGGGCGTCGTGCGGCGCACCGCCTCGCCGGCCAACCGCATCAACCAGCAACCGCTACCCGGCCCCTGTTCCAGGGACCAGGGGGCACGCTGCACATCGTCAAGACTGGCACCGGTGAGTACCGCTAGCCCCTGCCCCACGATCAGACAGCGTTCCGCCACGCCCAGCTGCAGCAGCGCCGCCGAGGTGGCGCCCAGTATCCAGCCCGAGTCGTTCACCGCCAGCAGCGCATTGGACTGGCCGGCGTCCGCCAGCGGTGAGCTGACCAGGGCCAGCAACTGATGACGCGCAAAGGCATGGCGAAACATGGCGGCTTCGATCTGGTCGGCGGTATCGCACACAAGGTTTAAAGCGAGTCCCTGACCGATCTTGTCGCCCTGGGCATAGGTGGAGATATCCAGCGCACCGATGATATTGCCATCGGGTGCGATCAGCGGCGCGGTGGAACAGCTGAAGCGCTGCAGCTCGCGGCCAAAATGTTCGCCGGCATACACGGTGAGTGCCTCGCCGGTAGCCAGGCACGTCCCCAGACCGTTGGTTCCGACCAGATTTTCACTCCAGACGGTACCGACACTCAGCCCTTTTTCAGCCAGCTCCTGGCCACGGTTAGAGTCGATATATTCACGCAACACAATGCCGCTGGCATCGGTGACCAGTACACAGTAGCCGGAATTGCCGCCCAGATATCGCAGGCGTTCAAACACGGGTTCTGCCGAATGCAGCAGACTGTCCTGCAAACCACGGGCTTGGCGCACCTCGCTATCGCTCAGGCGAGGCGCCCGCAGATTCCGTTCAGGGTCCAGCTGGTAGTCTTCAATGCAGCGCTGCCAGGAGCCGAGAATTTCGGGGGCCGCCTGCGCCGGCGCCACACCCCGCCAGGCTAATGAGTGACCGGACGATGCCGGCTGTTTACGCTGAGGATTAGGACTTTTCATGGGAGATTAGGGTTATTCCCTCAATTCATTTTTATTATCTTTTCCATCATAGGCCCAGGCCAAGGTGACTGTCCATACACCCCTGGTACAACACCAGACTGAAAAAAACGCCAGACCCTTGCGCCCTTTGTACAACCGTTCTGCACCATCACTGCGACAGGGGTTGCTACACCCTTTGCTACACCCTTTGCTACACCCTTTGCTACACAACGCTGAGACAGTCCGTCGCACCGGACACACTGTATCCCGCCCAAAAGCCCCGCAATAGCCCGTCCCGCCGCGTGCGCAAGACATGGTTCAGATATTGCTTTGAGCCCTGACAACGCGCTTTTTCCATGCAGCGCGATCCCTTCACAACAAGAAGAAGAGGTACGCCCGTGACCCGCTCCCTGAATATCCTGATCGCCCACCAGTCGCCCCTCTATCGCCGTGGCGTCGAACTCGCCCTCGACGCACAGCGCATCGACTATCGCAGCACCCACTGCGATACCTATCGTGACCTGTTCGCACGCTGGTCGCCCGCCGCAGACTTTGACGTGCTCCTGCTCGACGACAGCCTGCCCGGGCTGTCCTGCCTGTGCAAGCTGATCGATCTGGTGCAGCAGCATGGGGCTGCGGTACTGCTATGCAGTACCGTTACAGATCCTGGCCTCATCACCAAATTCCGCCGCTCAGGCGTGCGCGGCCTGCTGCCCGCAAGGATGAGTGCCGCGGACCTTGGCGCAGCGCTGCTTGAGCTGCACCAGGGCTCCGACTGGATCGAGCTGACCCGCCCCCGAAGCCCGGCCGGGTTGAGCCCGCCTTCGCTGAAAGGGCTTACCACCACCGAGCTGAAGGTGCTGAACTCCCTTGGTGAGGGCCTGGCCAACAAGCAGATCGCGGACAGTCTGAATCTCAGCGTGCACACGGTGAAAACCCACATGAGCAATATCTTTCGCAAACTCGATATCAGCAATCGTACGCGTCTGGCCATGAGTGTGCAGCAGCTCAGGTTGTCCGCCTGAGCCAGGGTCCAGAGCACTGTGTCAGGGCGCGACAGTCTGTGCCAGACCTGCTGCAGCCGTCGCGACAGCCTGTCCCAGCATGGATGGCAGAATATGGATGAAAACCCACAATAGTTAATAAAATCAATAATTTACAAAACTGGCATGGCGGTTGCTTTACTTACTACAGGCATCAGCCAACACCTGAGCCGCCATTCGAACAGCAAGAATAAAAGGAGTGGTTTCCATGAAGCCCAGCAAAGAACAACAACTCTGGATGTACGAGCACATGCTCATCAGCCGCTACTTTGAGGAATCCATCGAAACGATCTACATGGAAGGCAAAACACCCGCCTTCAACATGGCCAAGGGCCCGATTCCCGGCGAGATGCACCTCTCCAATGGCCAGGAACCCTGCGCGGTCGGTGTCTGCGCCCACCTGACGCCCTCTGATGTCGTCACCTCCACCCACCGCCCGCACCATGTCGCCATCGCCAAGGGCGTTGACCTCGACCGCATGACCGCCGAGATATTTGGCAAGAAAACCGGCCTTTCGGGCGGGCGCGGCGGTCACATGCATATCTTCGATGCCGCGGTGAACTTCTCCTGCTCGGGCATCATCGCCCAGGGCATGGGCCCGGCTGTCGGCGCTGCCCTGTCCCGCCAGATGCAGAACAAGGACGGCGTTGCTGTGGCCTTTCTGGGCGAAGGTGCCGCCAACCAGGGCGCCTTCCATGAAACCCTGAACCTGGCCGCTGTCTGGAAACTGCCGGTGGTGTTCGTCATCGAGGACAACGCCTGGGGCATCTCCGTATCCAAGAGCAGCTCCACTGCCATCGAACGCAATGACCAGCGTGCTGCCGCCTACGGCATGCCGGGGCATTTCATTCCCGGCAACGATCCGCTGGCCGTGTTTGAGGTTGCGGGACAGGCCATCGAGCGTGCCCGCCGCGGCGAAGGCCCCAGCCTGATTGAAATCGAAACCTACCGCCTGGCGGGCCATTTCATGGGCGATGCAGAAGGTTACCGCCCCGAAGGGGAAAAAGACGCCCTCTTTGCCAAGGATCCGATTCCCAAGCTGCGCGCGCACCTCGAGGCACAACACGGCTGGACTAGCAGCGACGACGCCGCCCTGGTAGCACGCTGCCACGCCCGCGTGGATGCCGCCATCGCTTTCGCCCGGGAGAGTGCCTTCCCGGCGCCGGAAGAAGCGCTGGAAAAGGTCTTCGTGTAATCCGGCCGCGCCGACGTTGCGACTTTCAACAGGTTTCGCAGCACAGACTATTCCCAAAACAATAAGGAGCAGCAAATGACTGTTGCCACTAAAGAACGCAAGCTCACCATTGCCCGCGCCATGGCCGAGGCCATCGCCCAGGAAATGCGGATCGACGACAAGGTGTTCGTCATGGGTGAGGATGTCGGGCCGCTGGGCGGGGTGTTCGGTAACACCCGCGGCCTGCACGACGAATTCGGTTCCCTGCGGGTGCGCGATACGCCCATCTCCGAAACCGCCTTCATGGGTGCCGCCGTGGGCGCGGCCTCCGACGGCATGCGTCCCATTGTCGAACTGATGTTCGTCGACTTCTTCGGCGTCTGCTTCGATGCCATTTATAACCTGATGGCCAAGAACACCTACTTCTCGGGCGGTGAAACCCCCGTGCCGGTGGTGCTAATGACCTCCACCGGTGGCGGCTACAGCGATGCCGGCCAGCACTCCCAGTGCCTGCATGCCACCTTCGCCCATCTGCCAGGCATGAAGGTGGTGGCACCGTCCAACGCCTACGACGCCAAGGGTCTGATGACCGCCGCCATCCGCGACAACAACCCGGTGATCTTCATGTTCCACAAGGCGCTGCAGGGCATGGGCTGGCTGGGCACCGAGAAGGACGCCATCGTCCATGTGCCGGAAGAAGCCTATGAAGTACCCATCGGTAAAGCCGCCATTGTACGCGAGGGCAGCGATGTCACCCTGGTGGGCATCACCTCCGGCGTCCATCACAGCCTCAAGGCCGCCCGCACGCTGGCCGAGCGCGGCATCAGCGCCGAGGTCCTGGACCTGCGATCCCTGGTGCCGCTGGACCGCGACACCGTGCTGGCATCAGTGCGCAAGACCGGTCGCCTGATCGTGGTCGACGAGGACTACCAGAGCTACGGCATGAGCGCCGAAATCATCAGCAGCGTCGTGGAACAGGGTGTCGTGCTCAAGGCCGCTCCGCAGCGCGTGGCCTATCCAGACATTCCCATTCCGTTTACCCCCGTCATGGAACAATGGGCCTTGCCCAATGCCGACAAGATCATCGCGGCGTTTGAGAAAATGACGAATGGCTAAAGCGCTCATCGCTCTTTCGAGCGGTAGCCTCAGCACCCAAACAATCATTGCCGCCTATCAATAAATGGAGACCCGCTAACATGAGTACTGAAGTCCGTGTACCCGAGACCCTGTGGGAAGAAGACAGCGAGGCGGTGATCACTGCCTGGCTCGCCAGCGAAGGAAGTCCTGTACAACAGGGCGATGTGATCGCCGAGCTCATGGTGCAGAAAATCCAGTATGAACTGGAAGCACCCGCCAGTGGCGCGCTGCAAATTATCAAGGATGTCGACGACGTTATCGCCAAGGGCGAACTGATCGGCCATATCGGCTAATACAGGCCAAGCCCGCCAGTGCAACGATGCGAGGGTGGCAGGGCTACTGCCCCGTCACCCGAGCCGGAGAATAATAATGTCCATCACAGCATCCGAGGCACCCAGCCTCAATGTCATACCACTACGCGGTGTACGCGGCATGATCGCCGACAACATGCGCAAAAGCCTCGATGAGGCGGCGCAGTTAAGCCACCATGCTGACTGTGACGCCACCGCACTGTTTGAAACCAAGGCCCGCCTGGCCGAGCAGGACATCAAGGTCTCTGTTGAAGACCTGGTCGCCCAGGCCGTGGTCGCAACTCTGGCCCGGCACCCCGATGTCAATGGACGTGTTGAAGGCAGGGAGATACAGCTCAACCCCTCGGTACACCTGAGTCTGGCCATGGCGCTGCCCGGCAATCTGCTGGTCGCACCCACCCTTTTCAATGCCTGCGCCCTGTCACTGACGGAGCGCAGCGCGGCCCGGCGTGAACTGCAAAACCGCGCCCGCAGCGGCAAGCTCAGCGTGCCGGAGATGACCGGCGGCACCTTTACCGTCAGCAACCTGGGCCTGTCACGGGTGCGTCACTTCACGCCCATCGTGAACCTGCCCCAGATCGCCATTCTTGGTATCGGCGAAACCCGTCTAAAACCCTGGGTCATGGCGGATGGTCAAATCAGTGTGCGCCGCATCATGGGGCTGTCGCTGAGTTTTGATCACCGCGCACTGGACGGCGGCCCCGCAGCGGCCTTCCTCAGCGACCTTTGCGAACAGATCGAACAGGGGTGAACACCATGGCGAGCGCAGTGCCGACCCACCAGACCGACGACGTAATCCTCAGCCCGCTTGAGGGGCTGGGCCAGGAACTCGCCTTGCTCGAGAGCGTGGTTCAGGGAGAACGCCCTTCGGGCACGCTGCTCTGGCGCTGCGAACAGGCCCTCGTCGTACCGCGCAGACTTAGCCACAGGCCGGCCTTTGCACAGGCAAGTGAAACGCTTGAGGCCGAAGGCTGGCCCGTCGTGGTACGGGACACCGGCGGCGACCTGACACCCCAGGCGCCCGGGCTGATCAATGTCGCCCTGGCCTTTCGCCAGCGCCGCACGCCAGGGGCCATTCGCGACAGCTATCTGCGCCTGTGCCAGCCGCTCATCGACTGTCTGCAGGATGCAGGTATCGATGCGTACTGCGCCTCGGTCCAGGGTGCCTTTTGCGACGGCGACTACAACCTGGTGGTGGACGGACGCAAACTCGCCGGCACCGCCCAGCGCTGGCGCAAGATGTCGAGTCACACGGGGGCTGCGGCGGACGAGTTCGCCGTGCTGGTCCATGCCGTCATCCTGTGTGACGAGAACCTTGCACCGCTGTGGCAGGCCGGCAACCGCTTCTATGCCGAATGCGGCATGACCGAGCGCATCGATCCGGCCTTGCACCTGTCCCTGGCCGAACTGTTGCCGGCCAGCCCCTACCCACTCATAGCGCACAGCCTGCACAGGTTCGCCACGTGCCTGCAAGCCTGAGCTGCTGCGATTCATTCACAACCGCAAACCCACGCAGTACCGGTACCCTGACACTTCGCCGGGGCACCGATCGAAGGAGGCTACATGAATAAGAATAAATCTGCTGATTCCAGCACCAAGCCCAACCTCGGCCGCCGACGCTTTCTGGCCCGCAGTTCCGCTGCGGCCATCGGTGTCGGCGCCCTTGGCAGTACGCTGCTCTCCCCTGCCGCCTGGGCCGCCAAGGCCGTGGGCGATCACGCCAGCGCCACCCTGCTGCGCATGGCCCGCGATGTCTTCCCCCACGACAGGCTCGAAGACAAATACTACGCCCAGGTCTTGAGCCCGCTGGCCGAGAGCGCGCTAGCCGACAAGGAACTGGCGGCCCTGCTGAAAGACGGCGTTGCCACGCTGGATGAACAGGCGCAAAAGGTTTTTTCCAAAGCCTACCTGGACGTGGCCAGTGAAGCCGATCGCGTCACGCTACTCAAGGCGATGCAAGACACCGCCTTTTTCCAGAAGATCAAGGGCGACCTGATGATGGGTATCTACAACAACCAGGAACTTTGGCCCCGCTTCGGCTATGGCGGCTCGGCCTGGGAAAAAGGCGGCTACGTGAACCGCGGTTATGACAAAAACGACTGGATCGAGGAGGTCTGAACATGACTACTAAATTTGATCTCAACGACGACAGCCTGGTTGTCATCATCGGTTCCGGCGCGGGCGGCGGTACCCTGGCCAACGAACTGGCCCAGAAAGGCATCAAGTCGGTGGTGCTCGAAGCCGGCAGGCGCTTCAAGATGGACGATATCGAAAACGACGAGTGGAAGATGTTCGGCAAGATTTCCTGGCTCGACAAGCGTTATGTCGAAGGCCCGGCGCGCCTGGCAAAAGACTTCCCCAACCTGCCGGCCTGGATCGTCAAGGGCGTGGGCGGTGCCACGGTGCACTGGGCCGGCGTAGCCATGCGCTTTCAGGAACACGAGTTCAAGATGAAAACCCTCAATGGCGTGATTCCGGGTGCCAACGTGCTGGACTGGCCCATCACGCTGCAAGAACTGGAGCCCTATTACGTCAAGGCCGAGAAGAAAATGGGCGTCTGCGGCACCGAAGCCACCGGCATGCCGTTCCATGGTCAGAGCAGCCACTACAAGGTGGTGGCTGAAGGCGCCAAACGCATTGGCGCGAAATGCGAACAGGCCACCCTGGCCATCAATACCGAAGTGCGCGATGGTCGCCCGCCCTGCCAGGTCAATGGCTTCTGCATGCAGGGCTGCAAGATCGGCGCGAAGTGGTCGACCATGTACACCGAAATTCCCAAGGCCGAGGCGACCGGCAATGTCGAGGTGCGTCCGCAGTCCATGGTGCTGCGTATCGAACACGACAAGACTGGCAAGATCACCGGCGTGCTCTATGCCGACCAGGATGGCAACCAGCAGCTGCAGAAGGCCCGCATCGTGGCGGTGGCCGGCAACTCCATCGAGTCGCCGCGCATGCTGCTCAACTCCGCTTCGTCGATGTTCCCCGATGGCCTGGCCAACGGTTCCGGCCAGGTCGGTCAGAATTACATGACCCACACCACCGGGGGTGTCTACGCCGAGTTCGAAAAACCGGTGCACATGTACAAGAGCACCGTGGTGCCCGGCATCGTCCATGAATGGAAAGACAACGACCCCAGCCGCGGACACATGGCCGGCTACGAGCTGGAAATTCTTCACCTGGGGCTGCCGTTCATGTCGGCCTTCCTGAAGCCTGGCAAGGGTGGCTGGGGCCGTGAACTGGCCGATTCGCTGGCCAATTACGACAACATGGCCGGTTTCTGGATCTGCGGCGAGGACATGGCGGTGGAGTCCAACAACATCACCCTGCACCCCACCGAGAAGGACCAGTACGGCCTGCCCGTGCCGGTGGTGTACAAGACCGACCATATCAACGACACCCGCATGCGCAACCATGCCTATGACCGCTCCAAAGAGCTGTTCGACTCCATCGGCGCCATCAAGGTCAACAACCTGCCGCCCTACCCGGCCAGTCACAACATGGGCACCAACCGCATGAGCGAGCACGCCCGTGATGGTGTGGTCAACCGCTGGGGCCAGAGCCACGAGATCAGCAACCTGTTCGTCTCCGATGGCAGCCAGTTCACCTCCAGTGGCACCGAGAACCCGACCCTCACCATCGTCGCGCTGGCGATCCGCCAGGCCGATTACATCGCCGATCAAATGAAAAAACAGCTGCTTTAGAACCCGACCTCCAGGGTCATCCTGGCGCGCACGCCGCGCGCCCTTGTAATCCCGTCGTGAACAGCAACGCCCAGGGTGAAATGCCCCGGGCGCGGCTTTCCACGCCTGTCGCGTGACATTTAAAACCTGATACCTCACAAAAATTACAACGAGGCCTTTTACATGCGTGCACTGAAAAAACTGCTTTTGATCTCGGCACTCAGCTCAGCGGCTCTGCTCAGCGCCCCCCAGAGCGCCCAGGCCGGCGTGCCCGCCGCCGACAACCCGGACAACTGGCCGCAATACCACCGCACTTCCAATGCCTGGCGCTACAGTCCGCTGGACCAGATCAGCCCCGACAATATCAAGAACCTCAAGGTCGCCTGGATTCATCAGCCCGGCGACATCCAGATGGGACTGCAGGCAACCCCCATCGTGATTGACGGCATCGTCTATTACATCGGTCCCAACAACAATGTGTTCGCCGTGGAAGCCGCCAGCGGCAAGCAGATCTGGCATTACCAGCCGGATCTGGACGAGGTGGTCTACGAGGTGTTCTACGTGGCCGCCAGCCGCGGCGTCACCGTGGGGCACGGCAATGTCTATATCGGCTCACTGGACGGCCGCTTCATCGCGCTGGACCAGAAAACCGGCAAGGAAAAATGGTCCACCCAGATCACCGAGCCCAGGGAATGCTACGGCTGCCTGTTCTCATCGCCGCCGCAACTGGCCGGCGACATTCTGTTTGGTGGCACCACCGGCGGCGACCAGCCCACCCAGGGCAAGATCTATGCAGTCAATGCCATTACCGGCGAGAAAGCCTGGACCTTCGATATTCTCGACAAGGACAACCCCGCCAGCTGGCCGGGCGATTCCGGCGAGGTGGGCGGCAGCGGCGCCTGGCTGCCCGGCACCTATGATGAGCAAAGTGACACCATCTTCATCGGCACGGCCAATGCCGCACCGGACTTTTACGGCGCCGAGCGCGAGGGCGACAACAAGCACAGTGCCAGCCTGCTGGCGCTTTCGCCCAAGGACGGAAGCCTCAAATGGGCCTACCAGGAGATACCCCATGATGTGTGGGATTTCGACTCCGCCTACGAGGCCATCAGCCTGAAACGTGACGGCAAGGACCTGCTGGTCCACCTCAACAAGAGTGGCTTTGTGTTCGTGCTGGAAAAAGATACCGGCACGCTGGAGAACGTCTGGCCACTGGCAGAAAACATTAACTTCGCCGAGGGGATCGACAAGAAAACCGGTGCCCTTATTGGCCGCATCGACATGCCTGAAGGCGAGGAAACGACCGTTTGCCCTTATCTGCTCGGCGCACGCAGCTGGAACCATGGCGCCTACAACCCCGATACCGGACTCTGGTACACCAATGCCATGGAGGTCTGCAACCAGGTGGTACCGGCCCAGCAGGAACACGAGAACGTCGGCATGGCCGGGCTTTACCTCGGGGTCAGCAAGCTGGTGGCAGTGCCGCCTCCCGGCAAAAAGGCATCCGCCCGCCTCGATGCACGCGACCCCATTACCGGCGAGCTGAAATGGAGCGTCGATTACCCCCTGCCCGGACTTGGCAGCGTGCTGACCACCGGCGGCAACCTGGTATTCAACGGCGATCCGCGCGGCATTATCCATGCCTATAACGCGCAAACGGGCCAGGAAGTCTGGGACTTCAACGCAGGTTCCGGGTTGCGTGGCGGTATCGTCAGCTATGCGGTGAATGGCAAGCAGTACATTCTCGCCGCCACCGGTTTTGGCTCCCATGCCCCCGGCTTCATGGCCAGCGCCTTCCCCGAGGTCAGCGGCCTGCCAGGCGGCGCAGCACTGGTGGCCTTCACCCTGGCCGACTGATCCGTTTCAACGCCTGAAACCCCGGGAGCCCGCGGGCTCCCGGGGCAGCACCACAACCGGGAGAAACATCATGCATTCAAGAATTCTCACCGCCCTGGCCTTGTGCCTGACGCTGTCGCTGCATTCGGCTGCAAGCCTGGCTGTCGCACCGCCGGCTGACAACAAAGCGGCCAGCGGATCCTCCGGCGCCGACGCCAAAGCCCGGGTGTTCAACAACCTCGAGGCCTCTGTCGCCCAGGGGGAAACGCGCTTCAACCAGTCCTGCGTATATTGCCATGGTAATCGTGGCTCAGGCGGCAAGGCGAAAAAACTGCAGGGCCGCAACTTCGATCCCGACTACCTGTTCAAGACCATCACCAAGGGAAAACGCCGTGGCGCCCTGGTGATGCCGCCCTGGGAAAAAACATTCTCCGATCAGCAACGCTGGGAACTGGTGACCTTCATTCTGTCGCTGGGCAACTAGTACTTCAAACCGGGAACCCGACCATGAACAGATCACACCTTTCACCCGCCGCCTGGGCGACACTGCTGCTTATCACACTGACGGGCCTGCAGGCACAGGCAGGCACTCTGGAGCAGATTCAAAGCCGCCAGCAGCTGGGGCTCTGTGCCCATCCGGACATGCTGCCGTTCTCCAAACAATCAGCCACGGCGTCAGGGCCCGGCACGGGCTTTCAGATCGAACTGGCGCAAGCGCTGGCCCAGCGGCTTGGCGTTGCACTGAATGTGTCCTGGATCGTCAGCAAGCGCAGCGCCTCCAAGACCGGCTGCGACCTGTACGCCGGTGTCGCCAAAATCGACAAGAACCCGTCGAAATACCTCAGGCTCAGCGACCCCTTCCTCCGGCTCGAGTCGGTGCTGGTGACTCGAGCTGGTCAGCCAGATATCAAAGCGCTGCAAGCGCTGCACGGACTGCGCGTCGGCGTCGCCCCTGGCAGTGTCGCCGCACACCGGCTGAATAAACAGGGCATTGCCACCGCATCGCGTTATCTCGATGAAGGCCATCGCCTGCAGGCGCTGCTCGATGGACACATTGATGCCGCCGTCGTGACGCAGCTCTCAGCGGGCTGGCTGCAGCAACAGGGCGCCGCGGTTAAGTACATTGATGCCGAACAACTGCTGGGTATCGAGCTGAACTACGACTATGCCCTGGGCCTGCGCAGGGCTGACGCGGGTACCGTAGCGCAATTCAACGACGTGCTGGCGGACATGAAATCCGATGGCAGCCTGGCGCAGCTGTTCCAGCGCTATGGCCTGACTGCCGACGGCCAGGTCGCGCTCACGCATCCCTGACCAAAACCTGCGCCGCTGCCACAGACTGTCGCGCGACAGTCTGCATCTGCGCCACCGCATAACCGTTGCAGCGCCGCGCTCGGCCCAAGCGTCTTCCCGGGCGCACGGCCAGCCACCAAGGTGTTTGGCGGTTATTTACCAATGCCAGCCATCCACTGGCATTCAAATTGCTCAAGCCTACTGGCCTAACCATAAACATAAGAAGGAAACCTTTCATGGCTTCACGATATTGCAAAGCGCTCTTCATCCTGCTGCTCAGCAGCCTCTGTACCCTCGCCAGCGCCACGACCCCCGGTGTACGCGGGACTGACCATTTCGGCTTTACTGTTCCGGATACCGATCAGGCGGTGGACTTCCTGGTGGATGTAATGGGTTGTCAGGCCTTTTTCACCATCGGCCCGTTCGGTCCCTTTGAGGACAACTGGATGCAGGACAACCTGGACGTAAACCCGCGCGCCGAAATTCCGGTGGCGCACCTGGTGCGCTGTGGCAACGGCACCAACTTTGAAATTTTCGAATACAGCTCACCGGATCAGCGCAAAACGCAGCCCAAAAACAGCGATATCGGCGGTCACCACATTGCCTTTTATGTTGATGATCTGGATATCGCCATCGCCTCCATGAAGGAACAGGGCGTGCGCTTTCTTGGCGAGCCACACCCCTTCACCGATGGCCCGCTTGAGGGGCTGACCTGGATTTACTTCATGTCGCCCTGGGGCATGCAGATGGAGCTTGTCTCGGCGCCCAACGGCAAGGGTTACGAAAAGACCACCACCGACCGGCTCTGGGACCCACGCGGATAATGCTGTTCGGCTAATACCGCCCTGTACAACCCCGCTGCCCTTCGGGGCAGCGTTTTCAGAGGTGACCCCATGCCCGCCCACCCGGACTTGATCGCGAACCCCCCGCCCAGGGGCGGGTCCGTACTCGCAAAACCCTTGCTTGCGCTGTTGTTGCTGATGACCTGCGTACCGGCCCAGGCGCATTTTCAGAACTTTCTTGCCCGCATCCTGCACATCGAAGCCCATGATGGCGGCACCCTGATTCATGCCCGCCTGCCACTGGCCTCCGTTCTGCTGCCAACAGACTGGAGTCCGAAGGTCCCTGCACGCGGTGTGCCCTACACTCAGGCCCATCAGTCACTGGACAGTCCCGATGCGCTATTGCTGGACACCCAGGCACTGTTGGCATCGCCTGCAGCACTGCGTGAACGCATCCGCCAGTCGCTGCTGCTGGTTGATGCACTGCCGGCACAGGACCGTGAAACAGAGCCACCGCACATCAGCGCCATTCGCATTCAGCCGATCGCCGAGCGCAGTCCTTTCACCCACCTGCCCCAGATCAGCGCGGCGCTGAACTCCCCGCTGGATATCAGCCAGGGCCCCTTGGCGCTCTCTGATGCGGTGGTTGATTTTCGTATTTTTTACCCCGGCAGAGCTCTGCAGAGTCTGAGCGAAATTCGCAGCACTCCAGCCGAGTGGCCGGTGATAGCAGCACGTTCAATTAACATCGTCACCCTGCACGAAGGCGCGCAACGCACCCGGTTCAGCTCCGCAGGTGTCTTGCAGCAACGCCTTGGCGCCGCCGAACCTGCCAGGAGCCTGCGCGATAGCGTTCGTGCGGGCGTCTATCATGCGATGGCAGGCCTTGATCATGTGCTCTTCATGCTGATCCTGATTCTGGTCGCCCGGAACGTTCGGGGATTCCTGCGCAATTCGCTGGCCTTCACGCTCGGACACTCGATCACGCTGGCAATAGGTGCTGCGGGCCTGCTAAGCACTGCCCCCTGGTTTATTCCGCTGATCGAAACCGGCATCGCCCTGTCGATTCTGTACAGCGGCGCCTGCCTGCTGCTGGGCCTTGAGCAGCGCCTGCTGGCCGGCCGGGTGTTTTTCATCGGCCTGCTGCACGGGCTGGGCTTTGCGTTTATGCTGCAACAGGCCAGCGGCCAGACGCCCAGCGACCTGCTGATGCTGTGGTTCGGATTCAACGCTGGCGTCGAACTGGCCCAGCTATCGATCTACACAATTGCCTTGCCACTCCTCTGGCTATTGGGGCGGTACTGGCCGTTGCCACAGTTATCGTTTCGCACCCTGCTGGCCACGCCGTGCCTGCTGGCGGCACTGGTCTGGTCGGGCCAGCGTGGCCTGGCGCTGTTTGACAGCGTGGGATGGAGCCCGGTTTAGCGAACCACGCAGACCTGCACCGGCGCACTCGAATAATCCGTTTGTCCTGAGCCCGCTCGGAATTACCTAACCCCACCCGCTATAAAGCCTCCCGGTCCCTGTGTTGAAAAGCGCAGGGGGCCGTGTGGCAGCGGCCAGGCAATCGCGGGCGCAAACGACTGATCCCTCTTCTATAGTTGCAGTCAGGGTCTTTGGAACTACGGGCTGGCAAAGGCATTAGCGAATACCACAAGCCGGCTTCCAATCTGCCCATTACCGGGGGTGTTGAGGGGTACAGCAGGTCGTCCCCCTGAGACGGATACTTGCGCCTTTGCGGCGTATGGGGGAATGACAGATGAGCAGTTCGATACGGAAAAACGCAGCGTTGCTTGGCGTTGGGGCGTTGATGGTGGCCGGCGCGCTGCATACGGCCATGGCCGAGGCCAAGAATGACAACAAGACACCGCTGAACATTTCAGCTGTCCATGTCGACTTTGTCGCAGGGAGTGTGCTGATCAGCGGAGACTTTTTCGACCTGGCCGATCCGCTGACGGTCAGCCTTGGGAATGACAGCGGCCTGGGGGATATCAGCGATCTCTGCTTTGCTGATGTGCTGGCGATGCCACAAACCATTCTTTGCGATCTGTCGGCCGAAGGGCTACCCGCTGACGGGGACTATCGGCTGACCGTTGGCGACGACAAGATACGCGACGCTTATGATTTGACCTTTGGCGTGGCGGGCCCCGAGGGTCCTGAAGGACCGATGGGACCAGCAGGCCCGGAGGGGCCCGCAGGGCCACAGGGTGAGCAGGGACCTGAAGGTCCACAGGGACCGCAAGGACCACAGGGTGTACCGGGCCCTGAAGGCCCACAGGGCCCGCAAGGTCCTCAGGGAGAGCAAGGCCCTGAAGGTCCACAGGGACCGATGGGCGAAAGCGGTGTGGTGGATGGCACAGCGAATGGAGACCTGCTGACCTGGGATGGCAACAACTGGATTGCACAACAACCTGCGGGCGATGCGCCCGAAAACAACATGCAGCCCTGGCTGGGCGTCAATTACATCATTGCGCTGCAGGGCCTCTACCCGTCCCGGAATGCGGAAAATCCGTTTATTGGTGAAATCATCATGTTTGCCGGCAATTTCGCCCCGCGGGGCTGGGCGCTCTGTAATGGGCAACTGCTCGCCATCAGTCAAAATACTGCGCTTTTCTCAATTCTCGGCACCACCTTTGGTGGCGACGGTCAAACAACCTTTGCACTGCCTGATCTGCGCGGACGCGTGTCGGTACATCCAGGCAATGGCCCCGGCCTGACACCCCGTACCCTGGGTCAGAAAGCGGGGGTTGAGACGCACTAGCGAGGGAATCACTGTGCGACATCGAACCGGTGCACGCCTGTCCGTCGGGATGGGCCTGGTCGTGTTGTTTCGCCGGACCGTGGCACGACACTGCCTGGCCACCCTGTTGTCACTTTGCTGCATGGCCAGTGAGGCCCTGGCGACAGACAGTGCGGCGGGCGACTGGTACCTCGATGCGGCCCGCGTGCCCACTGAGGCCACTGTGCCTCCCGGCCAGCCTGCGGTGGTCATCGCCATCGTCGATGATGGCTTTCGCCTGTCGCACCAGGATCTGCAGGGCTTCATACGGACCAACCCCGGTGAAATTCCTGCAAACGGTATCGATGACGACGGCAATGGTGCTGTGGATGATGTGCAGGGCTGGGATGTCTCCGATCAGGATAACGATGTCGAGCCTGCTGCCGAACGCATGCAAGAGTACTATCACGGCACGCACCTGGCCGGGGTGGTGACACGTGCAGCCAGCCGGGCGTTTGGCGGTAAAGCACGGGACCTGATCCAGCTGCTGCCGGTAAAAGCGGTATCCGACCAGGCGACCCGCACCTATGTAAAAGACGGCTACAAAGGCATCGAATATGCGATCAACGCCGGCGCGGATATCATCATCAGCGCCTGGGGCGTTGGCCATATATCCGCTCCGGAGGAGGATATACTCGAGCGGGCCCGGCGCCGGGGCGTGTTGATCGTCGCGTCCGCCGGAAATGTCCCGCAGGATATTGCGCAGTATCCGGCCGCCCAGGACGGTGTGCTCGCAGTCGCCGCACTGGACCATCAGGGCCGCAAGAGCGGACTCTCAAGCTATGGTGACTTCGTGGATCTGGCGGCGCCGGGTGTCGATATCCAGAGCGCCAGTTCGACCGGGGACAACCGGCATGCTGTCAGACAGGGCAGCTCCCAGTCGGCGGCACTGGTCGCTGTCGCGGCGGCAATGGTCAAACTCAGTCACCCTTCCCGCTCGGCCAGCGAGCTTGTTGCCTGCCTCAAGCAGTCTGCCGACCTGTTCGACACAACCGACTCGCGTTTTGCCGCCAAACTGGGCGCGGGAACGCTCAACGTGGCGGCAGCCATGCGCTGCGACCTGTTGCGCAATAGCGGGCCGCAAGCACATCAGCCCGAACGTTCCCAGGGGTATTTGCGCCTGCACAGCAGCCCAGAGACACAAACGATGACCTGGGACATCGCGCCGAAGGGAGCCATCGAGGGGTTCGAGTTCAAATCCCATCACCGTACCGGGTCTTTTGGCGGTGCCATCGTGAATTTCTATACTGGCGACAGTGCGCAAGCACAGCCGGTAAAACGTTACCCGTTGTCCGAGCTGCCGGAATCGGTGTACCTGGCCGGCACCACCGTACGCGTGACGCTTGAACTGCCCAGGGCCGGCAACGACCTCGACACGCTGTTGGAGTACCGCCCCCGCACGATCGATGTCAGCCGACAATACTGCGATGGAACGGTGCGTCTGGATGCAGAAGGCAGTATCGAAGAAGGCAGCGGAGCCAACGACTATGCGTTCAATACCGATTGCAAATGGCTGATTACCGCCCCGCCGGGAAAGGTCGTGCGCCTCTGGTTCACTCAGTTCGATACACAACCACGCACTGACCTGCTGTATTTTTTCAATGGCGCAGGAACCCATGAAAAGATTATGGCCATGTTCAGCGGGCCCGATCTGCCCCCTGTACTGCGAACCTGGAGTAACCAGGTGCTGGTCTGGTTTGTCACCAATGACGCCCGGCAGGGCCGAGGCTGGCAGATGGAGTACCGATTCGAAGACCCCTGAATCCGCAGTGTTCAAGGTGTGCGCCAGGCCAGCTATCCAGCTATAGAGACGAGAAAGGTTCCTCGCCCGTTAACGGGAACAAGGCCGAGGCAGGTACTACCACGTTCAAATTCCATTGCTGCGCAATGCATCTGCAGGTGGAGCGAATCGCCAGCGAGCAAGAAGCCATCAGCGTCGCCAAGGCTGCAGCAACTGCAACACTAAGTGATAAATAAAAGCTATCAAGCTGAAATTGAAGATTTATTGGAACGCAGAGCTGTCTGATTCTATACCTATACCTCGAAGACACACGGCGGCGAACCTGGATCTGTTCGTGGCCGCTAAACCGAGAACGGGAGACAAACATGAATATAAAAGAAGACACGGCGGGCAAATGCCCCTTTTTGCACGGCGCCCGAACCCGACTGGGCGACAGCGGCACAGCCAACAACCACTGGTGGCCCAACCAGCTCAACCTCAAGATCCTTCATCAGAACTCTTCGCTGTCCGACCCCATGGACCCTGACTTCGACTACGCCGAAGCCTTCAAGACACTCGATCTGGCCGCGGTCAAGCAGGACCTCTACGCACTGATGACAGATTCCCAGGACTGGTGGCCGGCGGATTTCGGTCATTACGGTCCGCTGTTCATCCGCATGGCCTGGCACAGCGCCGGCACCTACCGCATTGGGGACGGTCGCGGTGGCGCAGGGTCTGGCTCGCAGCGCTTCGCGCCGCTGAACAGCTGGCCCGACAACGGCAACCTCGACAAGGCTCGCCGCCTGCTCTGGCCGATCAAGCAGAAATACGGCAACAAGCTGTCCTGGGCCGACCTGATGATTCTGGCCGGGAACTGTGCGCTGGAATCCATGGGCTTCAAGACCTTCGGTTTTGGCGGCGGTCGCGAGGACATCTGGGAGCCCGAAGAAGATATTTACTGGGGTAGCGAGACCGTCTGGCTCGAGGACGAGCGCTACAGCGGCGAGCGCGACCTGCAGACTCCCCTCGCCGCCGTGCAGATGGGCCTGATTTACGTCAATCCGGAGGGCCCGAACGGCAACCCTGATCCGCTTGCCGCCGCCACGGACATACGCGAGACCTTCGCCCGCATGGCGATGGGTGACGAGGAAACGGTCGCGCTCATTGCTGGCGGCCACACCTTCGGCAAGACCCACGGCGCCGGCGATGCGGCACTGGTGGGGCCCGAGCCGGAAGCGGCTCCCCTGGCGGAGCAGGGCCTGGGCTGGAAGAGCAGCTTTGGCTCGGGCAAGGCGGGTGATGCCATCACCAGCGGCCTGGAAGTCATCTGGAGCCAGACGCCGACCCAGTGGAGCAACTACTTCTTCGACAACCTGTTTGGCTACGAATGGGAACTGACCAAGAGCCCGGCCGGTGCGCATCAGTGGCAACCCAAGAACGGTGCCGGCGCCGGCGAAATTCCGGATGCCCACGACCCGTCAAAGCGCCGGGTACCCACCATGCTGACCACGGACCTGTCGCTGCGCTTCGATCCGGCCTACGAGAAAATTGCCCGGCACTTCCACGCACACCCGGACGAGTTTGCCGACGCCTTTGCCCGCGCCTGGTTCAAGCTCACCCATCGCGACATGGGCCCGATTTCGCGCTACCTGGGCCCGGAAGTTCCAAGTGAAGAACTGATCTGGCAGGATCCGGTTCCGCCGGCCGATCATGAACGGGTCGACGCTCAGGATATCGACGCCCTCAAGGGCAAGATTTTGGCGTCCGGCCTGTCCGTGGCCCAGTTGGTTTCCACCGCCTGGGCATCAGCCTCCACCTTCCGCGGCTCAGACAAGCGCGGCGGTGCCAACGGTGCCCGTATCCGCCTGGCACCGCAGAAAGACTGGGACGTCAACCAGCCGGCGCAGCTGGCGAAAGTGCTGCAGACGCTTGAAGGTATCCAGAGCGACTTCAACACAGCCCAGTCCGGCAACAAGCGCGTGTCGCTCGCCGACCTGATCGTACTTGGCGGCGGTGCCGCCATCGAACAGGCGGCGAAGAAGGCCGGCGTCGACATCGAGGTGCCGTTCTTTGCCGGGCGCACGGACGCCACCCAGGAGCAGACCGACGTAGCGGCCTTTGCCCCGCTCGAACCGCTGGCCGACGGCTTTCGCAACTACCAGAAACAGCAGTACGCCGTGTCGGCCGAGGAGATGCTGATCGACCGGGCCCAGCTGCTGACCCTGACCGCACCGGAAATGACCGCGCTGATCGGTGGCATGCGGGTACTGGATGCCAACACCGGCCAGTCACAGCAGGGGGTCTTGACCCAGCGCCCGGGCACACTCAGCAACGACTTTTTCGTCAATCTGCTGGATATGGATACCACCTGGAAGGCGACGTCCGACGCCGAGCAGGCATTTGAGGGGCACGGTCGCAAAACCGGCGAGCTGAAGTGGACCGCCAGCCGGGTTGACCTGGTGTTTGGTTCGAACTCGCAGCTGCGGGCGCTGGCCGAAGTCTACGCCACTGCAGACGCCCAGCCAAAGTTCGTTGCCGACTTCGTCGATGCCTGGTGCAAGGTGATGAACGCGGATCGCTTTGATCTAGCCTAGCCGCCTGTCGTTGCGCCAGGTCAGGATCTCGAGCAGGTGGCCACTGGGGTCGCGGAAATAGAGTCCGCGGCCGCCCCGATGGTGGTAGATCTGGTGCAGCCGGGTTCGCGCCGGATCGGCCCAGTACTCGAGCCCCCTGGCGCGAATCCGGGCGAAGGCGGCATCGAACTCGGTCTCGCTCAGCGAGAAGGCATAGTGCTGTATCGAGACCTTGCCGTCGGCGTCGGCGAAATCGAGGCTCACGCCGTTGGCCAGCTCGACCACTTGAAAGTGCCCGCCGGCGACGGCATTCGGCAGGCCAAGAATGGTGGTCAGAAAGTCGGCCGCCGCGACCTTGTCGTCGGACCAGACGATCGTGTGGTTCAGCTCAATGGCCATGTCGCTGCTCCTATCAAATCCAGCAAACCCCGTTATCGGACCGTCGTCCAGGGCCGTCTCGGTCCGCCAGGGCAATGCCCTGCACCTTCTGAACGCCCTCACAATCTCATTTCAAACCAAGCAGCTCATAGACTTCCAGCGGTTTTTTCTTGCCCTTGACCTGGATGGTCGTTATCGGACTTACCGAGATCTGCTCTTTGACCCTTTCGTAAATGGCGGCGCTGATGAGAATCTGCCCGGCTCCCGTATGCTCCTGAATGCGCTTGGCAATATTGATATCATCGCCGATGGCCGTGTACTCCATCCGTTCCTGCGTACCGACCAATCCCAGTACCGCTTCGCCAACGTGTAGCCCCACGCCAAAGGAAAGCCTGAACAGTGGAGAAATCTCCTCATGCATAGCGGCTATGGTATCGCGAATCGTCAGTGCCGCCCGTACCGCTCGGATGACATGGTCCGGCTGGGGCAGAGGCGCATTGAACCAGGCCATGACCGCATCCCCCAGGAACTTGTCGATGGTTCCCTCCTCGGCCAGCACCGCATTCGCCATGGCGGCAAGATAGCGATTGAGCAGCCCGACCAGGTCCTCTGGATTGAGTTGCTCGCTGATCTGGGTAAAGCCATGAATATCGGCAAACAGGGCGGTAATTTCCGTGCGCTTGCCGCCCAGTTTGAGACGTTCCGGATCGAGCTGGGCGAGGATTACGGGTGAGACCATGTGTTCGAGCAGGCGGCGCTGCGCCTCGACCTGCCGCTTCTCCGTGACATCATCGACGACGATGGCGATGCCCTGCGTCTCCTGCTGCCCCCTGAGGGTCGAGAGGTTGAACCGAAGGTGCGCGACTCCTCTGGGCGGCACGTCGATACTGCTTTCAAGCCCTACCATCGCTTCGCCGGTATGGCCAACCCGGTAGATGTGGGGTAACAGCAAGCTGCCCAGAGGCGCCCGGAGATCCGCCACATTCTTCCCGGCAAGATCATCGGTATCAGGGTAACCCAGGATACGAAGCGCAGCGGCATTATTGAGGGTAACAGTGCCTTGTGTATCGGTGGTAATCACACCACTGACGATGGAAGAGAAAACGCTATCGAGAAGATTTTTCAGTTTCGTCGCCTCAGCGAGAGAATGGCGCAACTGCAACTCTCGCCTCTCCAGCTGCTCGGCCATCTGATCGAATGCACACCCCAGCTGGGCGAGTTCGCCACGCGATGGCAGCATACCGGTGCGGGCTCCAAGGTTCCCGGATTGCAGTTGTTCCGTTGCGTCAAGAAGAGCCCTTACCGGCTGAAGAATCGCACGCTTACCGAACCACCAGGCTGCCATGACAGCGAAGAGGGCAATGGCACCGACGATGATCAGGTTACGGACAAAAGTGTAATTAACGGGCGCAAAAGCGGAATCGATGGGCACGCCGACCGCCAGATAGAGTGCCGTTCCGCTCCCAGCGTTCGTACTATCGTTAATCGGTGCGAATGCGAACAGGCTCGATACGCCGCTCAGATCCGACGCCTCGATGATGCCCTCACCTGCAAGGGCAACGGCCGCCTCGAATAACGGGCTTTTCGCGGCCGATGTGCCAACGGCCCACTGTGGCGAGACCGGATAGCGCACCAGCAGTACACCGTTACGGTCGAATATCGAAAACGTGGTTCCAGGCGCCAGGCGCAAACCTGCAGCGAGTGCCCCCAGCCACTTGAGGTCCAGGGCCGCGAAAACGACCCCCTGTACCCCCCCCTCCTGATCGAACACCGGATAACCGAAATGCAGCGATGCCTTGCCCGTTCTCCGACCGACCGCATAGTCTCCGATGGCGAAGTTCCGGCTGTGCATCGCACTGATGATGTAGGCGCGATCCGCCAGATTAACCGGTCGCGTTGACCTTAGCGGGCTGCAGAAGCTGTAGCCCTGGAGGTTCGCCACCCCCAGGGTCGTGTAATAGGGATAGCGTTTGAACAGATCGCCAAACAGGGAGCTGCAGGCTTCTGCGTCCTGGCTGCGAACCGAAGGCAACAGTGCCAAGGCGATCAACAACTGCCGGGTGCCCTTGATCAGATGCTCATACTGGCTGGTCGTCAGTTGTATGAAGCGAAGCGCATCTTCCCTGACCCTTTCCGCTGCCTGCTGCCGCTGTTCGATATTGATGATAACAATCAATACCAGCACCGGTACCACCACCAGTAGGAAAAGTAAGAACAACCGGCCCCGAAGACTTCTGAAAATCATGGGTGACGCCTCGTCAGCACGCTCGATACGCTTTTGCTAAAGAATAGCGTAACGGGTAAGAGGGCGTTCGGCGGCTCACTCCGCTGTGGAGACCGTCCTTATGAGACCCGGGAGGAAGCTCGGGCGGATATCACCCACTACCTCACGATGCTTTAGAGAAGCCACCGGTTACATTCTTATCTGGGTTACCAAAGTCCGAGTGAGCTTGAACGAAAGGGCCTGTTGGCCAAAGCCGCTTAACCGGGGTGTCCGATATGACTTGACCACGTCCCCTGCACGGCCGACTCAGGACCTGTCGGCGGTCTTCGTATCCTCGAACCGATCGGACTCGAACAGCGTTTCCAGTTCGGTCCGTGCCTCGCGGGCGGTCTGCATGATCGCCGCCTCGTCGCCCCGCACCTCGTACTGCGCATCCAGCAGATCCTCGTCGTGCTGGCGAAAACGCTGCACCCGCACATCCACCTGTGCCGACTCGAACCCAAGGGTCAGCAGGGTTTCGCGCCCCATCTCCAGGCTCGAAAAGAACGCCTCGCGCACCGGCACGGCGCCAAGGCTGCGCAGAAAGCGCGCATCGCTGCGGTCGCGGGCCCGGGCGATCACCTTGATCCCAGGATAGAGCTGGCGCAGCCGCTCAACGATCCGGCGGTTATTCTGCGCATCGTTGGTCGCCACCACGAAGCAGTCGACACCGGGTGCCTGGGCGGCGCGCAGAATCTCCGGCCGCAACGGGTCGCCGTAGAAGATCGGCATATGGCCAAAACTGCGGGTCAGCTCAATGGTTTCGACCGAGGTATCCAGCGCCACGAAGGGCACCCGCTGCGCATGCAGCAGTCGCGCGACCATCTGCCCCATGCGCCCCATGCCGGCGATCAGCACCCGCGGCGTATCGTGATCCATGGCCTTGTATTCCTCGGGCACCGCCCGGGCTACCGGCACGGCTTTGCCACGGGGCAGTGCCGACAGACCGAGCACGATCAGCGGTGTCACAACCATCGACAGCGTAATGACCAGCACCAGATAGCTGTGCTCGGCCACGCCAATCAGCCCCTGATCCCGAGCCATCTGGAAAACCACGAAGGCGAATTCGCCGCCGGTGGCCAGCACCACGCCAAGCTTCAGGGCACTGTCGGCAGACAGCCCGCCCGCCAGCCGCCCCACACCGAAAATCAGCGGCAGCTTCAGCAGAATCAGCAGCAGGGTCAGACCGAGCACGACCAGCGGCGCGCTCCACAGCAGGCCGATTTGTGCCGTCATGCCGACGCTGATAAAGAAAAGCCCGAGCAGCAGCCCCTTGAAGGGTTCGATCTGGGCTTCCAGTTCGTGACGATATTCGGAGTCGGCCAGCAACAGGCCGGCGAGGAAGCCGCCAAGCGCCATCGAGATGCCGGCGAGCTCCATCAGCCAGGCGGTACCGATCACCACCAGCAGTGCCGTGGCCGTCGACACCTCCTGCAGGCCGGTCTTCACGACGATGCGAAACACTGGACGCAGCAGGTAGCGCCCGCCGATCACCACCAGGCCGATACTGCCGACGACCCGAAGCAACGGCATCCAGCCGTGATCGGCCGGCACGTCACCGGCGCCACTGAGCAGCGGCACCAGCGCAATCAGCGGTATGGCGGCGATATCCTGGAACAGCAGAATGGCGAACGCCAGGCGCCCGTGGGGCCGCTGCAATTCCTTGCGCTCGGCCAGCAGCTGCAGGCCAAACGCAGTGGACGACAGCGCCAGGCCGAGCCCGAGCACCAGCGCCGCGGCCGGCGCCTGCGCGAAGCCGAGCCAGGCCACGGAACCAATGGCGACGCCGCACAGCAACACCTGCGCCAGCCCCGCGCCGAACACGGACCTGCGCATGACCCAGAGCCTGCGCGGTGACAGTTCAAGCCCGATGATGAACAGCAGCAGCACCACCCCGAGCTCCGAGATATGGCTGACGCTCTCGGGCTGGCGGATAAGCCCGAGCACCGAAGGCCCGATCAGCACGCCGGCCAAAAGGTAACCGAGCACGGCCCCCAGCTGCAGCTTTTTGGCCAGTGGAACCATCAGCACCGCGGCCAGCAGGAACACCACCACCGCCTGCAGCAGGCTTTGCGATTCATGGGGCATGAAGCACTCCTTGTTCGTCGCGCCGCAGGTCGCCGACCGGCGCCCCGTCTGTCGAGGGGAAGTGGCGCAGGAGACAGTTTAAGCCGCTGGCCCGGTAAACACGAAGTCGCCTTCTGACGACTTATTTTTTGTTGCTTGTGCGAAAGAAAAATTAAGCACAGGTTTCCCGTTTATCTGCGAAGAACCATAAAAAAGGGCCCCAGGGGGCCCGAAAAAGTGACCCGCCAGGCTGCTGTGCAGTTGGCGGGTCCCTCATTGCTACGCTTGAATGCATTGAAGTACGGTAGAACAGGCATCTGTGCCTTGAGTGATACTCCTGTTACCGGGGATGACCTGGGATTACCCGCGATTGATATTGAGCAACTGGCTCTGGGTATACTCCAGCAGGCCATCCAGGCCGAACTCGACCCCAAAGCCCGACATCTTGCTGCCGCCGAATGGGCAGTGCGGCAGCACTTCTGCGTGGTTGTTGATCCAGGCGGTACCGCATTCAAGCCGGGTGGCGATGGCCCGTGCCTGATCAATATCGCTGCCCCAGACCGAACCGCCAAGACCGCTGGGGTTGTCGTTGGCGCGGCGCAGCGCATCTTCCACATCGCTGTAGCGGATCACCGGCAATACCGGGCCAAACTGTTCCTCATCCACCAGGCGGGTACCGTCGGCGATGTCGGCAACGATGGTCGGGGCGTAGAAATAGCCCTTGTCGCCAATCCGTTCGCCGCCGGTCACAATGCGGGCACCGTTCTGGCGGGCATCCTCGACCAGTTCGGATACCAGATCGAACTGATCGCGGTTCTGCACCGGACCAAAGGTAACGCCCTCCTCCATGCCGGGCCCGACCTTCTGCGCGCGCGCCATCTCGGCCAGTTTTTCGACCAGCGCATCGTACTGCGATTCATGCACGTACAGGCGCTTGAGCGCAGCACAGGTCTGGCCCATGTTGAGGAAGGCGGTCTGGAAGATGGCCGGTGCCAGCTTGTCGATATCCGCATCCGGCAGCACGATGCCGACGTCGTTGCCGCCGAGTTCCAGCGTCAGGCGCTTCAGGGTGTCAGCGGCGTTGCGCATGATGCTCTGCCTAGCGGCCGTGGAGCCGGTGAAGACGATCTTGCGATTGCCTTCATGCTTGACGATGCCGCTGCCGATACCGCCTTCGCCGGTGATAGCGTTGATGACGCCGGCCGGCAGGCACTCGTTCATCAGCTCGACCATGCGCAGGGTGTTGAACGGCGTCATGGACGACGGCTTGATCACCACGGTGTTGCCGGTACGCAGCGCCGGTATGACATGCCAAAACTGTGATCATCAGCGGTCAGTTCCAGGGGATAATGGAACCCACGACACCCAGCGGCTTGCGGTGCCGTCGGCGCCGGCCTTCGCGGCCCAGGCCGGCAGCGCGGATGCGGCCAGCGACCGGGCGCCGAGTCCGGCGCCGGTGCGAAGAAAGTTGCGACGTTGTGCATTGATTGTTGTTGCCATGTCCTCGGTCCCGTTTGATCGTGAAGATGACAACATCATTCTCGGGAAAGCCCGCCAGCACCAGCCAATCTGGTACCACCTGGTGGAACCAGTCGGCTTGACCTCGCGCTAAAAAGAAGGCTCAGATGGCGCTCAGGCGCAGGTTTTCAGCGCTGGGCCAGCCTCTCCGGCGGACGGCAGCTCTGCCGTTTGGGGGATCACAGATGCCTGAGCGGAGCCGCGAACCCCGAACAGGTGCACCAGTGCCGGCAGCAGTACCAGCGCGCCGATCATGTTCCACAGGAACATGAAGATCAGCAGGATGCCCATGTCGGCCTGGAAGCGAATGGGCGACAACACCCAGGTCCCCACACCGACCGCCAGGGTAATGCCGGAGAAGGATACCGCCCTGCCCGTCGACCTCAGGGTTTCACGATAGGCCAGGCGCAGCGACTGGCCCTCGGCGAGATGAATGCGCAACTGTTCGTAGATATAGATACCGTAGTCGACACCGATACCGACACCGAGCGCAATAACCGGCCGGGTTGCCACCTTGACGCCGATGCCAAGCACGGTCATCAACGCCTGGCAGAGCACGGATGTCAGCGCCAGTGGTAAAACGGTATAAGTTCAGGCCTTGACACCACCAAAGCGCTTATAGAAGGTCGGCATGGGTTCAGGCAGCGGGCCATCGGCGGTTTCGAAGTTCTCGGCGATATACTGCTCGGAGGCGACGCACACTAAGCTGTAGAGGTTGCGGCACAGCTGGCGCGCTGCCACGCCGCTCCAGTCCGGTGGCAACAGTTCGGCCGGCAACTGCGGATCGCGCAGCAGCACCTTGCGGTATTCGTGAATCAGCAGGGTACGGGCAATAAAGCATTCGCCCGGATCGAGGCTGTCCTGGGACTTCATTTCCTGCCACACCGGGCGGAAACGCTCCAGAAAGCGGCGGTAACTGTCCGACACCTGATCCAGATTCCAGCACTCGCGGGACTGCTCGCGCAGCGCCTGGGACGAAAACGCCTCGCCCTCGCGGGTTTGAAACAGAATGCAGTCATCCAGTACGCCCAGCTCCTGCAGGGTGTTGCGCACTTCCTGCATGTCACAGTGGGGCATGGCCATGAGGATCGGCGAGAAGGAACCAAAGCCCATCCAGTTCAGCTCGTCGCGCACCTGCTGGCGCTGTTCCGCCGGCACCTGGGACAGCACCGCCAGACACCAGGATCCGTCCCACTCCGGCAGCACAGGCAGATAGATACGCTTGAACGCCTTGTCAAAACGCCGCCGCCCCTGGGCCGTGAGGCTGTAATAGCTGCGCCGGCCCAGCTGCTCCGCCGACAGCCACGACTCCTCCTTGCTCAGACGAAACACCGAGGTACGCACCAGGCGCTGATTCAGCCCGAAGGACTCCAGTACCTTGATCAGGCTGCCCAGCCAGACGGTACCGCCGCGCGGCACGATGGCATCACCAAAGATGGTGATGATCAGTGACCCTGCGCGTATCGGTCGCTGGGTGCAAAACTGCTGGACAAGCTCAGTTAAATGACTGGAATTGCTCATAAAATAGGAAAGATCGGTGTCATCGGAGGGTCACAACATTCTATAGAGCAGCGCCGATTGATGCAAAGCACAAGACCAAGCGTCGTGAATGCGGCGCAGCGCAGCGAAGCCCATCAACCCATGAATATCAAGGCGTAGATGGGGGTACGGCCCTGCAGGCCTCGGCCTCGGCCTCGGCTTCGGCTTCGGCTTCGGCTTCGGCTTCGGCTTCGGCTTCGGCATCCTGCGTCGCTCTACCTCCTACATCCATGTAGTCGTGCGCATAAGGGCCAAGGATGGCCTGAATGCCGTTTTTGGCGGTGCAATCACAGCCTCAGGACGGCACCAGTGTACCGGCCTGAACCCGGCCCCCTCATTCTGCTTTATGCGCGGACACTTGCTGCGCTGTTCGCCTTCAGATGCCGGTGCCGTCTGCAGCTGGACGTCGAACTCCAGCTCGGCGAAATTCCCTTCCAGGCCGCGATCCTGGCGGCGAACGCATTGTCAATGAAGCGGATGTGCCGAACTGTACGGGTGTGAATTGCAAGCCCGCCCGCTGGCCAACGCAAAGTTCGCGCCTAATGTACCGGGTAATGTTTGAAGGGTGAGTTAATTCGAAACAGAGGGGCTGCAGTCGAACCGACGGTGATTGGTGTTCGGCCGCGTGTTGCAAAAGCGCTTCCGGCGCCTGCAGGGCGCTGGACAGCGACTGAAAAATGCCACTGCCGGACAGCGGGTCAACCGCCATCGCGGCATCACCGACACGTATCCAGTTGCCACCCACAGGCCGGGTTCACAGTATCGGCGTACTGGTGCGGGCATGGGGCTGCGCCATGGGGTGCGCATCCTGCATAAAGGGCTGCGCCTCGGACAGCGTTTGCAGCCGGCTGACGCAGTAATCGGTGAGCTTGTCCTTGGGCGGCAGATCCGCACTGGCCACATCCAGCATCAGCTGCAGGTAGCGCTGGCGGTCAGCACCACGATGTGCGGTTCGGCCTTTTGCAGATTCTCCGTCGCCGCCATGCATGACTCCCTGCTGACTGTAGAATTCGACCCAGTGTAGCCGCTGCGCCTGATGCGATACAGACGCACAAAAGCCAACGGCGCCGGGGCGCGTTGGCTTTTGTATTAACCCGTAACGAATGACAGGTGACTGGAGGCTGTCCGAGAATGCTGGCCGTAGCGAGAGCCGGCTGATTTGAGCGGGTTTTTGCGGTGTTTTAAGGCGAATAGTGGTTCTATTTAACACTTGGAACGAAGTGGAAAGAACCGCTTTAGCGGGGTCGCAGACCGAGGAGCCTGCGACGAGTAATAAACAGCACAAAACAGCCGCCAAACTCAGGTGGTTCGCAGTAGGTTGAGTATTGTCGGACAGCCTCCTAGTCCTGCAGCTTGTCCCAGACTTCCTGATCACGCTCGTCGGTCCAGATGCGCGGCCAGTCGATGCCGTCGAACTCGTCCCACAGGCGCTGAACATCGAACGGCAGGCAGTGTTCAAAAATCGGCCACATGCCGAACTTCGGCGCCAGGTGATCGCGGGTCGCCTCAAAGGCTTCCTTCACCGTACCGCCACGCTTGTGGACCTCGCCGACCTTTTCCTTCATGCCATTGAGGAAGCCACGGGTCTGTTCGATGGCGGCATCCACCTCGTCACGACCATGCGCCACCGCACCACGGCCACCGATCAGGGTTTCGGCGCCATAAGCCTTGACCTTGTCCAGGGTCTCTGTGGACCAGTCGAAGTGGAACGCATCACCGGTGTACAGGGCGGCAGCCGCTTCCACTAGGTCGCCGGCAAAGAGAATCTTGTGCTTGGGCAGCCAGGCAACGATATCGCCGGCGGTGTGGCCGCGGCCGCAGTATTCCAGAATCAGGCTGCCACGATCGCCACCGAGCGGAATCTCCAGCCGGTCGCTGAACACGATGTCCGGATGGGTCAGGCCCGGGATACCTTCAGGTTCGCGGAACAGGCGCGGCATGCGGCCGTACTCGCTGGCCCAGTCCTGCATGCCCCGCTCTTCGATCAGGAACTTGGTCTTTTCGTGGGCAATGATGCTCTGGGCTTCATAAGCCGAAGCCCCCAGTACCCGCACCGCATGGTAGTGCGATAGCACCAGGTATTTCACCGGCTTGTCGGTATGCGCCCGCAGCTGCTCAAGCCAGTCCCGCGCCGCCTTGGGAGTGGCACGGGCTTCAAAGGCAATCAGGAAGTCTTCGGCTTCGATCACGCCAACGTTGGGGTCGCCTTCAGCCGTGAGGGCGTAAACGCCATCGGCCAGCACTTCGAGGGTTTCTTTCTTGTCGCCAAGGTCCGCAGAGGATGCAAAGGGCTTTTTAGCCATGGTTCTCATTCCTGTATCTAGTCTGTTATCCGTCAGGTGCGAGACCTGAACTCTTAGGATTCGACACTTGGCCGCACAACACGCGGCCCAGGTATCTGCTTTTAAATCAGCGTGTTAATTACAGTTTTTAATTCTTGGAATTACATGTCCGGCGTCAGGCTTCTGCCGCCGCCAGGTGTTCACGGGCGATCCGGGTCGCCTCGGTCAGAACCTCGATGTCACCAATGTGATTGCCCAGCAGCAGTATCAGCCGCGCATTCACGTCCTGACATTGCGCCGGATCCAGATCGCGGTACATTTGCGTCAGCAAGGCGTAGTAGTCATCCGGTACGGCGAAGTTGTTGTCCGTCATAAGCTGTGCCATCAGTCGTCTCCTCTCAATGTCTGCAGTTTACTGCGCAGTCGCATCAGTAAGGCGCTGTTATCGTCCGCTACAACAACAGCGAAATTGCTGTCTGCTATCAGTAGAGCCATCAGTAGCGTCCTCTCAATATCCCATTGCCTTGTGTTGCATGGCCTGAATGCGCTGCGGATCAAAGCTGCGTCCGCGCCCGCAGACATGCTGATCGGGGCGCATCAGGTAAAAGGTACCGGGCCGGGCATCAAAGCGCTCGGTGACAACGCCCTGGCTGTCCACCAGCAGCTCGACGCCCGCCGGCAGCTGCAGATCCAGTGCAACCGGCGAAATCAGGTAGCTGGTCACCGGCACTGCCTGGGCCGCCAAGCGGGCCAGCGCGGCCAGCTCTTCGGCGCCCGGCACACAGGCAGAGTCGATAAACCAGAGCGCATTGAAATCGTTGCCCAGTGCGCCGAGCAGGTAGTCGTCCTGCCCCTGGCGCTGTACAGGCCCATCGGTACTGGGCGCGCCGGGCACCATCTTGCCAGTAAAGGGCTCCAGATCCGCGCTATTCAGACTGGAGTCGGCATAGACCGACGGCAGCGACAGCCGGCCCGAATTCACCAGGTGGCGGGCAAAGGGGTAACGGCGTGACAGGTTCAGTACCGCATCGCGCAGTACCCGGCTGGCCTCATTCTTGGGCGTGATGAAGTCGGTTGAGCGGGTCGAGTTCAGAATGTTCTCGTCCGCCGCCGGCAGCCGCTCGGCGGTATAGGTATCCAGCAGTGTTTCGGGCGCCTGACCGTTGAGCACCAGTGCCAGTTTCCAGGCCAGGTTGTCGGTGTCCTGCACGCCGGAATTGGCACCGCGGGCACCAAAGGGCGACACCTGATGCGCCGCATCACCGGCAAAAAGAACCCGACCGTGGCGGAAATCGTCCATGCGACGGCAGCAGAAGGTATACACACTGGCCCATTCCAGTTCGAACTCGACATCGTCGCCGAGGAAGGCCCTGACCCGCGGAATAATGTTCTCCGGCTTCTTTTCTTCCTCCGGATCGGCATCCCAGCCCAGGTCAAAGTCGATACGCCAGACATTGTCGGGCTGGCGATGCAGCAGCGTGGACTGACCGCCGTGGAACGGCGGGTTGAACCAGAACCAGCGCTCCGGTGGAAAGCGCTTGGGATCCATCAGCACATCGGCGATCAGGAAACGGTCCTGAAATACCTGCCCGCTGGACTTGAGGCCGCACATTTCGCGGATATCGGAATTGGCGCCGTCACAGGCCACCAGGTAATCGGCCTCAAGCTGATAGGGACCATCGGGTGTGTCGATGGTCAGCAGTACGCCGTCGTCCTGCTGAACCAGGGCGGTAACCTTGTTCTTCCAGCGCAGGTCAATCGGGTCGAGTTTGCCGATGCGATCCACCAGGTACTCTTCGATATAGTACTGCTGCAGGTTGATAAAACCCGGTCGGCGGTGATGGGCTTCGGGCAGCATGTTGAAGCTGTAGACCTGATCGTCCTCAAAGAACACCTTGCCGACGTTCCAGGTCACGCCCTTTTGCATCATGCGCTCGCCAACACCCAGGCGATCCATGATTTCCAGCAGTCGCTTGGCGTAGCAGACGGCCCGCGAGCCGACACTGACGGTGTTGTTGTCATCGAGCACGACGACCGGAATGTCGTGCAGCGCCAGGTCTACGGCCAGGGCCATGCCAACAGGTCCGGCGCCGCCGATAACCACCGGACGGCGGGCAGGCGTGGCGCTGTCCTGATCACGACTGCGAACATAGGGGTAACTGGGGAATTCGTAGGTTTTAATCATGATGCCGCTCTTCTTCTTGTGGCCAGCCCCGCTGGCCTGCAACTTGGCCTGCCAGCGGGAATCCGTCTTTAGTGGGACCAGCATATCGAAGGGGTGCCGCGGGATAATCAGGCGAAGAAGAACAACTTTATTTCCATTCAGGAAACAAACGATCTCAGGCGTCAGCGCTCACCCGCACCGGCGGCAGGCTCTGGGGCAAATGCTCATCGAGCCAGTCGGCGAAGAAATCAACAAAGCGGCTGACCTTCAGCGTTGCCGACGCGCGACTGGGGTAAAACGCATAGGCGGCCAGACGTTCGGGCTCGGCTTCCGGGAACACCGGCACCAGCTCCCCCCGTTCGACATGGGGAGCGATAACGAAGGAGGCAAGATTGGCAATACCCCGGTGCGCCAGCAGGGCTTCGCGCACCACCAGACTGTTGTTGGCCCGCAGATCGCCACTAACATCTACGGTCTGGGCGTCGTCCCGGGATGACCGTATCTGCCACTGATGGGCATTTTCCGCATGCACAAAGATCAGGCAGTTGTGCGCCGCCAGCGCCTGCGCCGAATCCGGCACACCCTGTTCGGCCAGGTATTGCGGTGTGGCAACGATGAACATCGGAATATCACAGAGCTTGCGCGCCACCAGGCTCGAGTCCGGCAGCTGCGATCCCTTGATGCGAATCATCAGATCGTAGCCCTCGCGCACCATGTCGGGCATGCGGTCATCCAGGGTTACCTCCAGCCGGATCTCGGGATAGCGTGCCATGAAGGCCGGCAGCGCCCGGGACAGCAACAGCTGCCCAAAGGTCATGTTGCTGGAGATGCGCAGCAGGCCGCGGGGTTCGCCCTGCAGTTCCGCCACCAGGTTTTCGGCACCGGCCACCTCATCAAGCACCCGCTTGCACTGGTGATAGACGGCATCGCCGATATCGGTAACATTGAGGCTGCGGGTCGTACGGTGCAGCAGCCGGGCCTTGAAGTGCTGTTCCAGCATCGCGACCTGCTTGCTCACCGCCGAGCTGGATACTCCCTGATCGTCCGCCGCCTGGGTAAAGCTCTGCAGCTCCACCACCCGCACAAAGACCCTCATTGCCGATAACAGATCCATCACTCACCCCGCTTGCCCATTAACGACCGGCATTATCAACCGGCATCGATTGCCGGCACACAGCGCAAGGCTGCCATATTTATTCCGTATTAGCATCAATCCGGTTTCAACTGGCGGCGACCCCGGCACCCGGATCAACACCAGCGACCGTCCCGGCAATCAGGGCCGCCGCCGACTCCAGCTGCGCCTGATATCGATCCCCCATGCCAATCTCGCCATGCCGGGCCGCGTCCCAGTACAGATTCAGGGCACCGATGGCCGTGTCGTTGCGCAGTATCGGCACGGCAACGCCTCTAATGTCATAGGGCGCCGGAAAGGAATGCTCCCAGATGCCCGGCACTCGCCGATGTATTCCGCGGCGCAGTTCGCACTCAAGGTCGGCGCGCAACCGGTCTTGCGCTCCTGCCTTCCGCACCCTGCGCGCCGCATAAGCCCGGCCAATGGCCGACACCTGCGGGTTGGGACGCAACCCGATCAGATGGCGCGTTGCGAGCCTTGCGCCACTGAGACCGTAGTTGCTCTCGATGACTTCGCGCCCGTCACCCAGATCGAGCGCTATGTCTGAACACAAGCCGGTACTGCCATGGAGTTCGCGCAACAAGGGCGCGAAGCGCTGGGCCAGCAGCCTGCGCCGATGTTCCGGCTCATTGCCGGCCATGGGTTTCAGCAGGCAGTAGCGCCGGTCGCCCAGGTGCCGATACAGCCAGCCAAGCCCGACCAGATCGTCCAGCAGCCGCTTGACCGTGGGCTTTGGCAACTGACTGAGTATATGTAGCTCCTCAAGCCCCAGGGCCCCATGATCCATGAGCTTGTCCAGCAGCCCCATGGTTTTGTTTATCGCCTGAGTCGTCATTATTATTTTCCCCCGTGAAACGGTTGCAGTGCTCTCTCGCGCCGGCCACTCAGAACACGCCCGCCGGTTCAACGCTGCAGCAACAACCAAGCCACAACTACTCGACTAAACACTGAACCCTTGCGCATTGCGCCAACCACCGCCCCAACCCGCTGCCACTGCGGCCGGACACCGTTCATCCTACCCAAACAGCCACCGTCAGATTGGCGCTTTGTGTAACAGCCTGTATCAGTTTGTGAAACTCGCCAGAGGCACCCTGCCCGTAACACACGCAACGAAAAACAGCGCCTAAAGGCGCCGTTTCACGGGTCTATAAAAGCCGGATCAGCAAGCGCAGGATCAGCGGTTGCGAAAGCTCGGCCGGCGTTTTTCGGCAAAGGCCGCCATGCCTTCGGTTCGGTCCTCGAAACTGAAGGTGGACGCAAAGGCACGGCGCTCGAACTGCAGGCCGGCCGTGAGTCCTGACTCAAACGCCTGATCCACCGATTCCTTCACCATCATCGCAATGGGACGGGACATGGCGGCAATGCGCGCGGCGGTCTTGATGGCCTCGGCCTCGAGTTCTGCCACCGGCACGATGCGGCTGACCAGCCCGACCCGCTCGGCCTCCTGCGCATCCATCATGCGCCCGGTCAGGCACATTTCCATGGCCTTGGACTTGCCCACCGCCCGGGCCAGGCGCTGGGTGCCGCCGGCGCCCGGCAGGGTACCGACGCTGATTTCCGGCTGCCCGAAACGCGCCGTGTCGCTGGCCAGAATGAAGTCGCAGGCCATGGCCATCTCGCAGCCACCGCCCAGGGCATAGCCGGATACCGCCGCGATCACCGGCTTGCGGCGACGCTCCAGCCTTTCCCAGCCCGATCCCGGCAGCTGCGGGAAATCGCTCAGGTAGAGTTCGGCAAAATCCTTGGCCTGCATTTCCTTGAGATCGGCGCCGGCGGCAAAGACCTTCTCTCCGCCGCTAAGCACCATGGCGCCAATGGTCTCGTCCTGCTCCAGCGCCAGCATGGCCTGCCCGACCTCATTGATCAGGGCCACCGACAGCGCGTTCATGACCTCCGGCCGGTGCAGCCGGATCAGCCCCACCGCGCCGTGGATTTCAACCTGGATCAGCTCATAGCTCATGTTATTGATTCACTCTGTAGGTCGTCCGTCCGGTTCAGGACTGATGCTTTTCAGGACTGATATTTGGGTTTGGCGGCACCCGCATCACACCGGGGCCTGTCGGGCTCCACCTCGGTCTGGGCCTCGCACAGCTCCATGCTGGCCAGGCAACGGCGCGTCAAGCGATGGTATTCAGCGGTGCCCTCGCTCTTCCACTGCACTTCCTCAGTGCTAAGCATTCGCCTGATCTGCGCCGGCGAGCCCACCAGCATGGAGCGCGGCGGACAGTCAAACCCGGCCTTGACGAAGGCATTGGCGGCCACGATGGATTCGGCGCCAATGTGCGCACCGTCCATCACCACCGCGTTCATGCCCACCAGTGCATTTCGCCCCACCCGGCAGCCGTGCAGGATGGCGCCGTGTCCCACATGACCGTCCACTTCAACCACGGTATCGGTGCCCGGAAAACCGTGCATCACGCAGTTGTCCTGCACATTGGCGCCCGCCTCCATCACCAGGCGACCGAAGTCGCCGCGAAGGCTGGCATTGGGACCCACGTAACAACCGGGGCCAATTATCACATCGCCGATCAGCACCGCCGTGGGATGCACATAGGCGCTGGGATCAATCACCGGTGTCACACCGTCGATTCGATAAACGGGCATATCCACGTACTCCGGGCGTTGAGTTGTACAGGTGCCGCGCCTTCAGCACCCGCGAGGCACCGCAAGACGCAACAGCATTTACGCCTCGGCCGGAGGCGGCACATCGCGGCGGCTCTGCACCACCACAAAACGGCGACTGACGAAGGCGCCGTCGGTCAGGCTGGCGTTGGCCGCAGGATTGCCGCCGGTGGCATGAAAGTCGCTGAACGCGGCCGACTGGTTCACGAAGACACCACCGGTCAGGTTGCACGACAGCGCCACCTTGACGTCCAGCGCCAGTGCGTCGACCTGGTCCAGCACCGCCTCAGAAGTTGAATAAACGCCCAGGGTGATGGCGCCCTTCTCGCTGATCACCTTTCGTGCAAGCTCCAGACTATGCGCCGTGCTATCGGTGGCAATCAGGAAGGTGATGGGCCCAAAGCGCTCTTCGCCGTAAGTGTCGATATCGGAGGCATCAACCTTCAGCAGCATGGGCGTGCGGATACGCGCATGCGGGAATTCCGGATGCTCGAGCGCCCGGCTGGCCAGGGCCACTTCGCCAAGGTTCGCGCAGTCGTCGATGCGAGCCTGCGTATCGGTGCTCTGGATGGCGCCCAGCACGTTGACGGCCACCTCGGTATTGTCTGTGAATTTGGCGATGCCGCCGGCCAGGGCCTCGGCTACCTCATCAAAGCTCAGGCGCCCGTCAGCGGTCTCGATGCCATCGCGCGGAATATAGATCGCCTGGGGGGTGGTGCACATCTGGCCGGAATAGAGGCTCAGCGTGAAGGTCAGGTTGCGTGCCACCGCCTTCATGCTCTGGACGCTGTCGATGATGATGGTGTTGACGCCGGACTTCTCGGTAAAGACCTCGGCCTGGGGGCAGTTTTGCTCCAGCCAGTTGCCGAACGCGGAAGAGCCGGTGAAATCGATCAGCCGCACGGCAGAATGCTGCGCCAGTTCCTTGGTGATTGGCTGAGCCTTGCTGTCCGGCACCATGGACACCAGACAAGGGTCATATCCGGCTTCGGTCAGCACCTGCTGGGCAATCTGCACGCTGATGGCTACCGGCAGCATGGCACCGGGATGCGGCTTGACGATCACCGGATTGCCGGTCACCAGGCTGGCGAACAGGCCAGGATAGGTGTTCCAGGTCGGGAAGGTGGCGCAGGCCACAACCAGGCTGATGCCCTTTGGCACCACGCGAAAGGTCTTTTCCATCGCCAGCGCCGGATGCTTGCCCTGGGGCTTCACCCAGCTGGCGCGGTGCGGCACCTGCTGCATTTCACTGAAGGCGCGGGCCACCGCCTCCAGACCGCGATCCTGTGCATGGGGGCCGCCGGCCTGGAACGCCATCATGAAACCCTGACCGGTGGTATGCATGACCGCATAGGCCATTTCAAAGCTGCGCTTGTTCAGACGATCCAGTATTTCCAGGCAGACCCCGGCACGCGCCTCGGGCCCGGCATCGCGCCAGGCCGGCATCGCGGCCTGCATGCGGGCGATCAGCGCCTCGGTATCCGGACGGTCGTAACGGATATCCAGCGCCAGGCCATAGGGGGATTCTTCTTCACCCACCTGCTGCGCCACGGCCGGCACCGCCAGCTCAAAATGGGTACCCAGATAACCATCAAAGCACGCGCGGCCATCAACATTGGCGGTTTCACCGTAGATGCGCCCGCTGGCGGCTTCCGGATAGGGTGACCAGAACTCCCGCGACCGGTTGGCCGCGACGGCCTGTTCCAGCGTGCCTTGGTGCGCCTCGTAAAAAACCTGAGCCTTGGACATATACCGTTTCTCCTGTGAATGGCCTTCAACGGGCGCTGCAATCAGCACCACGCCCCGGACGTGGCCGCAACAACGCGACCCCGGTACGGAACAGCGACCCCGTCGCCGCCCCGATCTGCAATACCCGAATCCTAATCACACGCTTTTTATTTGTCAAAGTTATATTTGGTAACATAAAAAAGTCACACCTTGATGCAACCCGCATTCGAAGCCGGACCAGGACTTGGGCAGTCGCCGTAAAAAAAGTCCTTAAAACAAGTGAATACAGTACCTTATATGGCTATTCGCTACCCTGAACCGGCGTCTCATCCCCCCTGAACAGGACCATGAAGAACAGCAAATCAGTCCTTGATATGCGCCACCGGAATGAACAAAAGACACAAAAATTTTATATATTTCTATTTATTCGTATCTCTTTGAGCGTTATCCTGATCACCTCAGGTAACAACTGCCCACCCAGATCGCCCTACGGGCAGACAGATGACGAGAGAGGCCCATGCTGAAATTCCTGCTTGCCGAGACGCCCGCCGACGGCGTTCTGCTCATCCGGCTGAACCGGCCCGAGGCACTGAACGCACTCAACACCGCGCTGTTGGGTGAACTGGCGACCCTGCTGGACAAGAGCGCTACTGACAGCCGGGTGCGGGCCGTGGTGATCACCGGCAACGACCGCGCCTTTGCCGCCGGTGCCGACGTAAAGGAAATGGCAGCGCTCAATGCCGTGGGTGTGCTGCAGGATGCCCGCGTCGCCCACTGGGCCCGCATCGCCGCTTTCCCCAAGCCGCTGATCGCGGCCGTGAACGGCTTTGCCCTGGGCGGCGGATGTGAACTGGTCATGCAGGCTGACATTATCGTGGCCGGGCGCACCGCGTTGTTCGGCCAGCCGGAAATCAATCTGGGCATCATTCCAGGCGCCGGCGGCACCCAGCGCCTGATCCGCGCCCTGGGCAAGGCCCTGGCCTCCCAGATGGTCATGACCGGCGAGCCCATCAGTGCCGAACGGGCCCTGCAGGCCGGTCTTGTCAGCGAAATCACCGAACCCGAACTGACCCTGGAGCGGGCCCTTGCACTGGCCGACACCCTGGCCGCCAAAGCCCCCATTGCCTTGCAACAGGCCAAGGACGTACTGGCCCGGGCGCAGGAAACGCATCTCAGCGGCGGCCTGGCCTATGAGCGCAAGGCATTCTGCCTGCTGGCGGCCACGGATGATCGCGACGAGGGCATCAGCGCCTTTCTCGAAAAGCGCACACCGACCTATCACGGACACTGATGCAGCAACCGAATCCAACAATAATCGCCGAGAGAGCACCGCTAATGGCTTATCAGCATATTGAATACAGCGTCGAGCAGGTTGTGTGGAGTGCCGCACTGCTGACCCTGAACCGCCCCGATAGCCGCAGCTGATCCAGCGCCTGCAACCAACAATAATCGCCGAGGAATCACCGTTCATGGCTTACCAGCATATTGAATACAGCGTCGAGCAGGTGTGTGGAGTGCCGCACTGCTGATCCTGAACCGCCCCGATAGCCGCAGCTGATCCAGCGCCCGCAACCAACAATAATCGCCGAGGAATCACCGTTCATGGCTTACCAGCATATTGAATACAGCGTCGAGCACGGGGTTGCCTTGCTGACCCTGAACCGCCCCGCCAGCCTCAACAGCTTTAACAGCGACATGCATGAAGAAGTGCGCGACGCCCTGAAGAGTGCCCGCAGGGATCCCGCGGTGCGCTGCCTGATGATCACCGGTAATGGTCGCGGCTTTTGCGCCGGCCAGGACCTGTCGGACCGCAATGTGGCACCGGGCAGCGAAAGGCCCGACCTCGGTCTCTCCATCGAGCACTACTACAACCCGATGATCCGTGCGCTGCGCAGCTTTCCGGCGCCGGTCATCTGTGCCGTCAACGGCGTGGCCGCCGGCGCCGGCGCCAATATTGCCCTGGCCTGCGACATCGTCTTTGCAGCACGCTCAGCCAGCTTTATCCAGGCCTTCTGCAAGATCGGCCTGCTGCCGGATTCCGGCGGCACCTGGACCCTGCCGCGCCTCGTCGGCCAGGCCCGGGCAACGGCCCTGGCCATGCTGGGCGACAAGATCAGCGCCGAACAGGCCGCCCAGTGGGGCATGATCTGGTCCTGCGTGGATGACGGCGACCTGCATGAAACGGCGCTGGCCTGCGCCCGCCATCTTGCCACCCAGCCGACCCAGGGCCTGTCGATGATCAAGCGCGCCCTCAATGCCAGCAGCACCAACAGCCTGGATGCGCAACTGGACCTGGAGCGGGACCTGCAGCGCCTGGCCGGGCGTACCGACGACTACCGCGAAGGCGTCGCCGCCTTCATGGCCAAACGCCGCCCCACCTTCAGCGGTCACTGAGCGTCCATTAAGCATCCATTGAGAGGAGATCCAGCGATGCATGCATTGAACACAGGGCATACCGTGGCGGTGATCGGCGCCGGCGCCATGGGCGCCGGTATTGCCCAGGTCGCCGCCAGCGCGGGCCACCCGGTGATAATCTATGACAAGGCCCCGGGCGCCGCAGAGGCGGGTATCGCCGGCATTGCCAAAGGCCTCGGACGCCTGGTTGAGCGCGGCAAGCTGGACACCAATGACCGCGAGGCACTGCTGGCACGACTGAGCGCCGCCACCGAACTGAGCGAACTGGCACCGGCCACCCTGGTGATCGAGGCCATCCTTGAGAACCTCGCCATCAAGCAGCAGGTCCTGGCGCAGGTCGAGGCCATCTGCAGCACCGACTGCATTCTGGCCAGCAACACCTCGTCGATTTCCATCACCTCCATCGCGGCGGGGCTGCAGCGGCCACAGAATCTGGCCGGGCTGCATTTCTTCAACCCCGCACCGGTGATGAAATTGGTGGAAGTGATCTCCGGACTCGATACGGACCCGGCCATCGCCGACTGCCTGCTGGCAACCGCCGGCGCCTGGGGCAAGAAGGCAGTGCATGCCAAATCCACGCCGGGCTTTATCGTCAACCGCCTGGCCCGCCCCTTCTACGCCGAAGGCCTGCGCCTGCTGGAAGAAGGCGCTGCCGACAGCGCCACCCTGGATGCGCTAATGCGTGATGCCGGCGGCTTTCGCATGGGTCCCTTTGAACTGATGGATCTGATTGGACACGACGTCAACTACGCCGTGACCCGCTCGGTATTCGATGCCTATTACGGCGATAACCGCTTTACGCCGTCGCTGACCCAGCAGGCGCTCGTGGAAGGCGGCCGGCTCGGACGCAAGAGCGGCCGCGGTTTCTATGACTACGCTGCGGATGCGCCGCGCGCGGAACCGGCCACGCTCAGCGCCGGCGACCAGACGGCGGTGGACAGCATCGTCGTCGAGGGCAGTCTCGGGCCGGCCGACGGCCTGGTTACGCGTCTTCAGGACAGCGGCATCAACGTGATCCGCCGCGATGGCCCGGGCCTGATCCGCATCGCAGACAGCGTACTGATGCTCAGCGATGGCCGCATGGCCACCGAGCGTGCAGCCACCGAGGGTATCAACAACCTGGTGCTGTTTGACCTGGCGCTGGACTACCGCCAGTGCCGCCGCCTGGCACTGAGCCTGGCCGATCAGGCCAACGCCGATGCGCTGGCGCCGGTTGCGGCCCTGCTCGCGGCCGCCGGCATTCAGACCTCCAGACTCGATGATACGCCCGGCCTCGCCGTGCTTCGCACCGTCGCAATGCTGGCCAACGAAGCCTGCGATGCCGTGCTGCAGGGGGTTTGCAGCGCCCGTGACGCCGATACGGCCATGCAGTTTGGCGTCAACTACCCGGCAGGGCCCTTGGCCTGGGCCGAACAGGTGGGCCTGGCATACATTCATCGCACCCTGACCCACCTGCAACAGAGCTATGGCGAGACACGCTACCGTCCGTCCGCCCTGCTGCGCCGCAAAGCCTTTTCTGGAGAGTCCATCCATGACTGATTCAAGCACCCGGCCGGATCCGGCCTGCATGACCCCGCAACAGCTGGCCGACGCCTGCGCCCAGGCCATGTTTGCCAGGGATACCGCCACCCAGGCCCTGGAAATGGAAATTCTCGAGGTTGCCCCGGGCAGCGCGGTGATTCGCATGCCGGTGAGTGCGCGCATGATCCAGGGTCACGACAGCTGTCACGGCGGCTACATCTTTACCCTGGCCGATTCCGCCTTCGCCTTTGCCTGCAACACCTACAACGCCGTCACCGTGGGCGCGGGCTGCACCATCGACTACCTGGCACCGGCCAAGCTCGGCGACCTGCTGTGCGCACGGGCCCAGGAACGCTCGCGCAGCGGCCGCACCGGCATCTATGACGTGACCATCGAGAACCAGCACGGCGACTGTATCGCCCTGTTCCGCGGCAAGTCACATCAGGTACGCGGCACCCTGCTGGCAGAACCGCAGCCATCCACACAACAATCAGCGCCGGAGACCTCCGCATGAAAGACGCCCTGATCATTGATGCCATCCGCACCCCCATCGGTCGCTACGCAGGCAGTCTCGCCAGCGTGCGGGCCGATGACCTGGGCGCCGTGCCGATCAAGGCACTGATGGAGCGCAACAGCAGTGTGGACTGGAGCCAGGTGGATGACATCCTGTACGGCTGCGCCAACCAGGCCGGCGAAGACAATCGCAATGTGGCGCGCATGTCCGCACTGCTGGCCGGTCTGCCGGTTACGGTACCGGGCACCACGATCAACCGCCTGTGCGGCTCTGGCATGGATGCCGTGGGCCTCGCCGCGCGCACCATCAAGGCCGGCGAAGCAGACCTGATGATTGCCGGCGGCGTGGAATCGATGTCCCGCGCGCCCTTTGTCATGGGCAAGGCGGAATCCGCCTACAGCCGCAGCGCCAACCTGTTTGACACCACCATCGGCTGGCGCTTCGTCAACCGGCTGATGAAGGCGCAGTTTGGGGTAGACTCCATGCCCGAAACGGCGGAGAACGTCGCGGCGGACTTCAATATCTCGCGCCAGGACCAGGATGCCTTTGCCCTGCGCAGCCAGCAGCGCACGGCCGCCGCCATCGAGGCCGGGCGCCTGGCCGAGGAAATCGTGCCGGTCAGCATTGCGCAACGCAAAGGCGATGCACTGGTGTTTGATACCGACGAGCATCCGCGCAGCGACACCCGCCTCGAAACCCTGGCCAAGCTGGCCACACCGTTTCGCGAGGGCGGCAGCGTGACGGCCGGCAATGCGTCGGGCGTCAACGACGGCGCCTGCGCCTTGCTGATGGCAAGCCCAGCCGGCGCCGCACGCTATGGTCTGCGCGCCCGTGGCCGCGTCGTCGGCATGGCCACCGCCGGTGTGGAGCCGCGCATCATGGGCTTCGGTCCGGCACCGGCGGTTCGCAAGGTGCTGGCGCAGACCGGCCTGAGCCTGGAGCAGATGGACGTAATCGAGCTCAATGAAGCCTTCGCCGCCCAGGCCCTGGCGGTGCTGCGCGACCTCGGCCTGCCGGACGACGCGGATCATGTGAACCCCAACGGCGGCGCCATTGCGCTCGGTCATCCGCTGGGCATGAGCGGTGCGCGCCTGGTCACCACCGCGCTGCACGAACTGGAGCGACGCCAGGGCCGTTATGCGCTTTGCACCATGTGTATCGGCGTCGGCCAGGGCATTGCCCTGGTGATCGAGCGCCTGGGCGACTGATCCAGCGCTGCCGATGAGTAAAGAATGCCTGGCGCCTGACGCGACAAACGCGACAGCGCCGGACAAAGCGACAACAATTAAGAACAAGAGTGATTGCCATGAACAGCACGGTGAAATCCATGACCCACCTTCTGGACCCCATAGAAACCGCCAGCATCGACGAGCTGCGCCATACCCAGCTTGAGCGCATGCGCTGGAGCCTGATGCATGCCTATGAGAATGTGCCCTTCTACCGCCAGGGCTTTGATGCCGCCGGCGTGCACCCGAGTGAGCTCAACAGCCTGGCGGATCTGGCGAAGTTCCCGTTCACAGTCAAAAACGACCTGCGGGACAACTACCCCTACGGCATGTTTGCCGTGCCGATGCGCGATATCGTGCGCCTGCATGCCTCCAGCGGTACCACCGGCAAGCCGACCGTGGTGGGCTATACGCAGAAGGATATCGACACCTGGGCCAATGTCGTGGCGCGCTCGCTGCGGGCCGCCGGTGCCCATGCCGGCGACATCGTGCATGTGGCCTATGGCTATGGACTCTTTACCGGCGGCCTGGGCGCCCATTATGGCGCCGAGCGCCTCGGCTGCACGGTGATTCCGATGTCCGGCGGACAGACCGAGAAACAGGTGCAGCTGATCCGCGACTTCAACCCCGACGTCATCATGGTGACACCGTCCTACATGCTCAACCTGGCGGACGAAATGGACCGTCAGGGCGTTGATCCGCACAAGCTGAACCTGCGTCTGGGCGTGTTTGGCGCCGAACCCTGGACCGGCACCATGCGCACGGAGCTCGAAAGGCGCCTGGGGATCGACGCCATGGACATCTACGGTCTGTCCGAAGTGATGGGCCCGGGCGTGGGCATGGAATGCCTGGAAACCAAGGACGGCCCCACCCTCTGGGAAGACCTGTTCTACCCGGAAATTATCGACCCGGTCAGCGGTGAGGTACTGCCGGACGGCGAATACGGCGAGCTGGTGTTCACCACCCTCACCAAGGAGGCGCTGCCCATCATCCGCTACCGTACCCGCGACCTGACCCGCCTGCTGCCCGGCACCGCGCGGCCGATGCGCCGTATCGACAAGATCACCGGTCGCAGCGACGACATGCTGATCATCCGTGGCGTCAACGTCTTTCCGACCCAGGTCGAGGAGCAGATTCTGCGCCTGGCGGAACTCTCACCCCATTACGAGATGGTGATCAGCCGCAACGGCAACCTTGACCAGGTGGAAGTGAAGGTCGAGCTCAAGCCCGACGCCGCCGGTATCGGCGCAGAGGGCCAGGCGCGGGTCGTGAAGGAGCTGTCGCACCATATCAAGTCCTACATCGGCATCAGCACCGCCATCAGCGTTACAGCGCCAGGCACCCTGACCCGCTCCGAAGGCAAGGCCAGGCACGTCACCGACCTGCGCAAATAAGGCGCCGGGCTGATCATTCGCGACTGAAGTCGCTCCTGCGGGGACATGGTGGCCGCTATCTGCAGGAGTGGCTTCAGCCGCGAACAGCTGCTGCCAGCGATGCTGAACGCCCCCCGATTTCCGAGACCGCGTACCCCAGGGCGCGCTCAGACTTCCAGTCCCAGCCGGTAACGACCGGTGCAGCGGATCACGTAAGCCACCTTGAGCAGCACCGCGTCAACAATCAGGGTCAGGTGCGCCAGGATCTGTTCGACCAGGGAGAAATGACTGGCCAGCGGATAGCTGATGGCAATGGCACCCAGCAGTACCAGCGCAGACAGCAGCATCAGGCCGTTGCCCAGAATTGTCAGGGTGGATCCTTGAATGGTCATTGTGGAGCCCTCGATACAGTGGTGTATAACCTAACTGATACAAAAGCCATGCCATGAAATTATTTTATTTACTATCAACAACATAAAACTTACTACTGGCCATTAGTGTCAATTTGACTCACACTGTTTCTGAATCATTCAGACACTACTGAGTCAAAACGACTCATGACAGATATCAACCATAGCCTGCTGGTTAGCATCGCCCTCGACCTGGCCACGAGCCTGGCCAACGAAGACAGATTCGACCGGCTGTTGACGGCCCTGCGCAAGGCTATCCCCTGCGACGCCATCGCCCTGCTGGCATACCGGGAATCCCAGGCTGTACCGCTGGCCATCCAGGGACTTAGCACCGACACTAGGGGACGCCGTTTCCACCTGGACGACCATCCCCGCTTCAAGGCCATCGCCGACGCCGGCCGACCGGTGCGCTTCGCCACCGACAGCGACCTCCCCGATCCCTACGACGGCCTGCTGCTGGCGGAAGCCGGTGACCTGCCGGTGCACGCCTGCATGGGCCTGCCGCTCTACAGCGACAACCGGCTGCTGGGTTTCCTGACCCTGGACAGCCTGCAGCCCGACAGCTTCGACAGCATCGGCGAGCGCACGCTGGAGGTGGTTTCGGCCCTGGCGGCCGCCACCCTTAAAGCCGCCATGGTGCTCGACGGTCTGGAACAGCAGGCCCAGCGCAGCGTGCAGGTGATGCAGGAGCTGACCTCCGAAGCCCTGAGCCGCGACGGTAGCAGTCTGCTGGGGGGAAGCGCAGTGATGACCCGACTCAAGCAGGAACTGGCACTGGTGGCCCCGTCGGACTTCACTGTACTGGTACTGGGGGAGACAGGGGTGGGCAAGGAACTGGTCGCCCGCACCCTGCACGCCCAGTCCAACCGGCGCCAGGCGCCGCTGGTGCACATCAACTGCGCCGCCCTGCCCGAGCAACTGATCGAGAGCGAGCTGTTCGGCCACACCAAGGGGGCCTTCACCGGCGCCGCCAACGCCCGTACCGGCAAGTTCCTGCTGGCCGACGGCGGCACCCTGTTTCTGGACGAGGTGGGGGAGCTGTCTCTTGCCACCCAAAGCAAGCTGCTTCGCACCCTGCAAAACGGCGAAATCCAGCCGGTAGGTCAGGACCGGGTGCAACTGGTCGATGTTCGGGTGATCGCCGCCACCAACCGCAACCTCAAGGCAGAAGTGGCGGCCGGCCGTTTCAGGGCCGACCTCTACCATCGCCTGAGCGTCTACCCCATCAAGGTGCCGCCACTGCGCAGTCGCGGCGCCGATATCCTGTTGCTGGCCGGCTTCTTCCTGGAAAACACCCGCCGCCGGCTCGGCCTGAAACAGCTCAAGCTGGGCCAGGCCACCCAGTCGCTATTACTGGCCTACGACTGGCCCGGTAACGTGCGGGAGCTAGAGCACTGCATCAGCCGCAGCGCCCTCAAGGCGGTGCGCGATCAGGGCCAGCAGGGCTTTGTCACCATCAATCCTGGCCACTGCGACCTCGACAGCACTCCAGCGCCCCAGCCCAACCGGCCCGAGCTGCCTGCCGATGACCACCCCCTCAGCCTCAAGGCGGCGGTGGACGCCTTCCAGCGCAAGCTGATCAGCGACGTTCTGGCCAGGGAGGAACATAACTGGTCTGCCACGGCCCGCCACCTGGAAATGGACAGGGCCAATCTGCAACGGTTGGCCAAGCGCCTGGGAATCCGGGTAAAGAAGGACCTCGCCTAACCGGAGGGCGCTGTACAACGCGGTGCCAATCATCCGCAGGGGCAGCTTCAGCCGCGAACAATGAACACAACACTTTGACCGGCCATTCACGGCTGAAGCCGCTCCTGCAATCAACGACAGCACCCGGATTTCTATCACGCCCTCGCCTTGCGCCTTGCACCTCTCCTTTCACCTCTCCTTTTCACCACTCACGCGCTAACAATCGCCACCTCGCCTGAACACTTTTCATAACCTGACACATTAATTTATCTTTACTTATTTATTTCGTGTCATATAATCATCCTAAACCGACAGCGACCGCGCGCATTCGCACGCAAGTGAGGAGCCCAACATGTACGCCCAACTCGTGGATACCGGCGTTAAACGCGTCAAGACACTGAATGAGATGTCGCCCGAAGAGCGCCATTTTCAGGAAAAGATTGATGCCGACATCAAGATCGAAGCCAAGAACTGGATGCCCGAAGCCTATCGTCGCACCCTGATCCGGCAGATGTCCCAGCACGCCCATTCCGAGATCGTGGGCATGCTGCCCGAGAAGAACTGGCTGACACGCGCCCCCAACCTCAAGCGCAAGCTACAGTTGCTGGCCAAGATCCAGGATGAAGCCGGGCATGGCCTGTATCTCTACAGCGCCATGGAAACCCTGGGCGCCAACCGGGACGAGGAGCTGGAAAAGCTGCACAGCGGCGAAGTGAAATACTCCAGCATCTTCAACTACCCGTCCCGCAGCTGGGCCGACATGGGAACCATCGGCTGGTTGGTGGATGGTGCCGCCATCGTCAACCAGGTTGTACTACAGAGAACATCCTATGGGCCATATTCCCGTGCCATGATACGCATCTGTAAGGAAGAGAGCTTCCACCAGCGCCAGGGCTACCAGATCCTGCTGGAAATGATGCGCAACGGCACCGACGAACAGAAAGCCATGGTGCAGGACTCGATCAACCGCTTCTGGTGGCCGGCCCTGATGATGTTTGGCCCACACGATACCGACTCCCCCAACTCGGCGCAGTCGATGCAGTGGAAGGTCAAGCGCATGAGCAACGACGACCTGCGCCAGCGCTTTATCGATCAGACCATCCCGCAGCTCGAACTGCTGGGCTGCACGGTGCCGGATCCGGACCTGAAGTGGAACGAAGAGCGCGGTCACTACGACTTCGGCAGCATCGACTGGAGCGAGTTCTACAGCGTCCTCAAGGGCAACGGCCCCTGCAACAAAGACCGCCTGAAGACACGCCGCAACGCCTACGCAAACGGCGCCTGGGTACGCGAAGCCGCCAAGGCCTATGCCGACAAACACAAACAAGCAGCCGCCTAAAACGAGGACAACATCATGTCTGACTGGACTCTTTTTGAAGTATTCGTGCGCAGCAAGCACGGCCTGAACCACAAGCATGTCGGCAGCGTGCACGCCGCCGATGCCGCCATGGCCCTGGAAAACGCCCGCGAACTCTATACCCGTCGCAGCGAAGGTGTGAGCCTCTGGGTCGTGCCCTCGGCGCAGATCACCGCCTCATCCCCGGACGAGAAGGAGCCGCTGTTCGATCCCAGCGACGACAAGGTCTATCGCCATGCGACCTTCTACGACCTGCCCCAAGAAGTTGGCCACATGTAACGGAGGCTCAGCATGACTACGCAACACGCCTTGACCGAATACCTGCTGCGCCTGGGCGACAGCGACATCATCCTCGCCCAGCGTCTGTGCGAGTGGGTTGGCAACGCCCCGGCGCTGGAAGAAGAGATGGCCCTGGGCAACGTGGCGCTGGACCTGATCGGCCAGGCCCGCAGCTGGCTGGAATACGCCGCCGAGCTACAGGGCGAAGGCCGCAGTGCCGATGACCTCAGCTTTCGCCGCAACGAGCGCGAATACCGCAACCTGCTGATCACCGAACAGGCCAATGGCAACTACGCCGATACCCTGGCGCGCCAGTACCTGTTCGACGCCTGGCACTACTATCTGCTGCAGGCGCTGTGCGACAGCAAGGATGCGCGTATCGCCGCGATTGCCGCCAAGGCCCTGAAGGAAGTGACCTATCACCTGCGCCGCTCCAGCGCCTGGATCAAGCGCCTGGGTGATGGCACCGACGAAAGCCACCAGAACATGCAGCAGGCCATCGACGACATCTGGACCTACAGCGGTGAAATGCTGATGGCCGACGACATCGACAACCTTCTCGTCGAAGCCGGCATCGCCCCGGATAGCGCTGCCATCAAGGCCCAGTGGCAGGCCCATGTCAGCGCCACCCTGAAAGAAGCAACGCTCGACTGCCCGCCCATGGACAGCTACATGCAGCAAGGCGGCAAGCAGGGACTGCATACCGAGCAGCTGGGTTACCTGCTGGCCGAAATGCAATTCCTGCCGCGCGCCTACCCGGACGCCGTCTGGTAAGACTTCTGCATAGAACATCCTAGCGTCGATAACAGGAGGGGTTGCCCATGCGTCAGCCACAGCTTATGAACCACACGGCCAACAGCCTGATTGCCAGCGACCGCCGGCCGGCCAGCACCGCCGCGCAGCCGCCCCTGGCGCACGTCTGGCAACTGCTGGATGAGGTGCTGGACCCGGAAGTCCCGGTGGTCAGCGTGGTGGAACTGGGCATTGTGCGCGACCTGCAATGGCACGAGCAGCAGCTGCAGGTGACGCTGACGCCCACCTACTCCGGCTGCCCGGCCACGGCCTTTATCGAGCAGGAGATCCTGCAGGCGCTGCACCAGGCGGGCATTGCGTATGTGCAGCTGCATCAGCAGCTGGCCCCGGCCTGGACCACCGACTGGATCAGCGAGAGCGGGCGTAACAAGCTGCGCGACTATGGCATAGCGCCCCCCGTGGGCAGTGCCAGCAAGCGCAGCCTGCTGGGCGAGGAGCCGGTCATCGCCTGCCCGCAGTGCGGGTCAGAGCACACAGAACGGGTCAGCGAATTTGGGTCCACCGCCTGCAAGGCGCTGTACCGCTGCACCGACTGCCTGGAGCCCTTCGACTATTTCAAATGTATATAGGGACCTGTTTCCCATAACACCTGAGAACAATCGCTGGGTAACGAATGTTGGGTTTCACTGCGTTTCACCAAACCTACGATCGTCGAACAGGCACAGGTTGAGTGGTGGCCCGCAGGGCCATAACCCGACACAGGGATAACCCGATAGCCGCCTTGCCAGGCGTGAGCCCAACCGCTAACCGACCAGAGCTAACAAGAGTGAGAAAATTATGAGCCGTTTTCATCTGCTGGAAGTCGCGGACGTACGCCAGGAAACCCGCGATGCGGTATCCATTGCCTTTAACGTGCCCGCGGACCTGAAACAGGAATTCCGCTTTACCCAGGGCCAGCACCTGGTGCTGCGTACCACCCTGGACAACGAAGAAGTACGCCGTTCCTACTCCATCTGTACCGGCATCCATGACGATGAACTGCGCATTGCCGTCAAGCGCGTCTCCGGCGGCCTGTTCTCCAACTACCTCAACGATAGCGCCAGGGCCGGCATGCAGCTTGAAGCCATGCCCCCGTCCGGCCACTTCCACACCCAGCTGGATGTCGCTCGCACCGGCAACTACCTGGCCGTGGCGGCCGGCAGCGGCATCACGCCCATTGTGTCCATCATCAAGAGCACCCTGGAAACCGAACCCAAAAGCAACTTCACCCTGTTCTACGGTAACCGGGCCACCGCCAGCACCCTACTGCGCGAACAGCTCGAAGACCTGAAGAACCGCTTTATGGGCCGTTTCAATCTGGTGTTTATCATGACCCGCGAGCAGCAGGACATCGAGCTTTACAACGGCCGTATCGACGCAGACAAGTGCCGCGAGCTGTTCGATCGCTGGCTCGACGTGCCGACACTGGATGCCGCCTTCCTTTGCGGCCCTCAGACACTGATCGAAACGGTCAGCGAACAGCTGCAGGCGCATGAGCTCGACCGGTCGAAAATCCATTTCGAACTCTTTGCCGCCACCGGCGCCCAGCAGCAGCGTAAGCGTGAAGTACCGGCAGACGCACCGACCGAGCTTTGCCAGGTCACCGTGATCTCCGATGGCCGCCAGCTGGCGTTCGAACTGGCCAAGAACAGCGACAGCATCCTGGATGCCGGCAATGCCCACGGTGCCGATCTGCCCTATTCCTGCAAGGCCGGTGTCTGCTCGACCTGCCGTGCGCGGGTAGTTGAAGGCGAAGTGGAGATGGACGCCAACTTTGCACTCGAGGACTACGAACTACGCGAAGGCTATGTGCTGTCGTGCCAGTGCTACCCGCTGACCGACAAGGTGGTGCTGGACTTCGACCACTGAACCTAAACCCCGTCCCTGCGGCCACACAACCGCCGGGACGGGATTATTTCCAAAACAGAAACAATGTTGTAAGCAAGACCCCGATGATCCGCCACGGTACGGGCGGTAACGTAGACAGCATCCCTACCACAGCCTCGTGCCTGGACGGCTGCTGTCGCACCGATGCTTGAACGAAAGTTGATAACCATAATAAGGATACTTCGATGAACGCTAGAAAACTCATTGCACTGGCTACCACCGTCATCGCTTTTTCCGCCACACCGCTGATGGCCCAGACCGAGATGCACGTTGCCAGCTGGCTGCCGCCGACCCACCCACAAAACGCCGTGGTCCTGCCCACCTGGGGCAAATGGATCGAGGAAGCCACCGACGGCCGTGTCAGCCTGAAGATCGACTATGACCTGGGCCATCCCAAGGACATCTTCACCCTGGTGGAAGACGGTGTTGCCGATGCCGGCTGGTCCTTCCACGGCTATGTACCAGGGCGTTTTCGCCTGACCCAGATCGTTGAACAGCCGCTGCTGGGCGCCGGTGCCGAAGCGGCCTCCGTGGCCTACTGGCGCATCTACGAAAAATACCTCGCCAAGGCTAACGAGCATGCCGGCCTTGAAGTCGTCGGTCTCTTCACCCATGCCCCGGGCCAGATACAGACTGCCGCACCGGTTAACAGCCTGGCGGACCTGGAAGGCAAGAAAATCCGCCTGGGCGGCGGCATCCAGAGCATTCTGGGCGAGCGGCTGCATGTAACGGCCGTCAACGCGCCGGCACCCAAGGTATACGAAATGATGCAGCAGGGCGTGATCGACGGTGCCCTGCTGCCGGTGTGCGAACAGAAAACCCTGCGCCTGAGCGAAGTCGCCACCAACCTTACCCTGCTGCCGGGCGGCCTGTATCTGGGCAGTTTTGGCATTTTCATCAACCAGGATTTCATGGCGGACTTGTCTGAAGCGGACCAGGCAGCGATTCGCAGCGTCTCCGGCGAGAAGCTGTCGCGCCTGGCCGGCGAGGTCTGGGATCAGTGCGGTACCGATGCACTGGCAGACAGCCGCAGCAACGGCGTCAACGTGGTGGAAGTGGCCGCAGACGCGCCCATGATGGAAGAGTTCCGCACCCTGGCCGCTGGACTGGACGATGTCTGGTTCAAGGAGGTCAGCGATCTGGATGTGGACGCCAAGGCAGCACTGCAGGAACTGCGTGACGTTGCCCGCCACTATTAACCTAGCCGACAAATAGGTTCCCTCCCTATTTGTCGGTTATGTACAGGATGTACGGTATGACGCACACGCATGGATGCGTGTGTGCGGTCACGCCATAAAAACAGGCGCAGGTGCGCGGACATGCTGGTTCTTCTGGCGTTCGTATTGGCCTGCGGCCAATGATGGAGCATCCCTGCTTCATGGATCAACCCTTCGGGTTAATACAAGAACTAAGGAGTCACCCCATGCGTTTCTCTGCCTGGCTGCATGAGCACTACAAAGAGAAAGGCCCGGTACGGTGGCTGGCCTTCGCCCTAGAGGCGTTGGCCGCCCTGACCCTGGCGCTACTGATGCTGCTGACCTGCGCCGATGTGGTGGGCCGCTACTTCTTCAGCAATGCGGTGGATGGCGCGGTCGAGATGACCGAAATCGCCATCGCCATCATCGTCTTCGCCGAAATCCCGGTCATTACCTGGCGTGCCACCCATGTGGTGGTCGACATCATGGATGGCTTTTTCGGCCCCGCCTGGGTACGGACGATGGAAGCACTGTCGGTACTGCTGATCTCGGTGGCGCTGTATTTCCTGGGTCAGCAGGTATTTGCGCAGGCGGCGCGTTCCATACGCCGGCACGAAGTCACCGAGCATCTGCAGATGCCGCTGGGCTATGTGATGCAATACATCGGCCTGATGTGCTGGGTGGCTGCCGCCGGCACCCTGGGCTGGGGTCTGTACCGCCTGTTCGCGGGCCGTACGACGGCACGCAACGCCCTGCAATAAAAACAACACTCGGAAACCAACGCCATGACTGTTGCCCTAATAGGTTTCGGCCTGCTTCTGTTTATGATCGTAATGGTGCGCATCCCCCTGGCCTTCGCCATGGCCCTGGTGGGCTTCTTCGGCTTTGCCTACCTGTCGGGCCTGCGCATCGACAACCTGATGGATTTCCGCTGGACGGCACCGCTGGCCATGGCCACCTCGCGGGTGATTTCCACCGCCCAGGAATACAGCCTGTCGGTGATTCCGCTGTTCATCCTGATGGGTAACCTGGTCACCCGTTCGGGGCTGTCCCACGAGCTCTATCGCGCCTCCAATGCCTTCATGGGCCACATGAAGGGTGGCCTGTCGATGGCCACGGTGGTCGCCTGCGGCGGCTTTTCCGCCATTTGCGGCTCCAGCCTCGCAACCTCCGCCACCATGGCCAAGGTCGCCATGCCGCCAATGCGCAAGTACGGCTACGATGACTCGCTGGCCACCGCCTCCATTGCCGCCGGCGGCACTCTGGGGATCCTGATTCCGCCCAGCGTGATCCTGGTGATCTATGGCCTGCTGACCGAAACCAGCATCCGCGAACTCTTTGCTGCGGGCTTCATTCCCGGCATGATCGGCATCCTGCTCTATCTTGGCGCGGTGCGCTGGGTGGTGTGGCGCAACCCCGAAAAGGGCCCCGGCGGCGAACGCCAGAGCTGGCCGCAGCGCCTGAGTGCGCTGAAGGATGTGCGCGATATTCTGCTGCTGTTCGTGCTGGTGATGGGTGGTATCTACCTGGGTGTGTTCACGCCCACGGAAGCCGCCGGTATCGGCGCCGGCGGGGCCTTTGTCATCGCCCTGCTGCGCAAATCCCTGACCCTGGCTTCACTGTTCGAGCTGCTGACCGACACCGCCCGTACCAGCGCCATGCTGTTCACGGTACTGATTGGCGCGCTGATCTTTTCGAACTTCATCAACCGGGCCGGCCTGCCGGATGAGCTGCTGACCTTCGTCACCTCGCTGGACGTATCGCCCATGACCGTGATCTTCGTCATCCTGATGATCTACATGGTGCTGGGCATGGTGTTCGAGAGCCTGTCGATGCTGCTGCTCACGGTGCCGATCTTCTTCCCGCTGGTGCAAAGCCTGGGCTTTGATCCGGTATGGTTCGGCATCGTGGTGGTGATCGTGACCGAGATCAGCCTGATCACGCCGCCGGTGGGCATGAACGTCTTCGTGCTCAGCGCCGTGCTGCCGGATGTGCGCACCGGCACCATCTTTCGCGGCATTACGCCCTTCTGGTGCGCCGACATCGTGCGCCTGACGCTGATCACCCTGGTCAGCTGGATCTCGCTGGTACTGCCACAGCTGCTGTATAGATAGCCGTAAATAGCCGCTATATTCGCCGTCTAAAATATAGGGCCCTTGCCGTACGGCAAGGGCCCTATATTTTAATACGGCGCAAGTTGCGCTAGCGCCCGGTCTCGCCCCATCAATCTGCTGGCAGTGGCCAGTGGGGATTCCAGGCCACCTCCCACAGATGCCCCTCCGGGTCCTGAAAGTAACCGGCATAACCGCCCCAAAAAGTATCCTGGGCGGGCTTAAGCACGGTAGCACCGGCTGTTGCAGCCTGCGCCATGACCTGATCGACCTCCGCCTTTGAGGCCACGTTGTGGGCCAGGCTGAAACCGGCGTCGCCGCGTTGATCACCCGCCCCAACGATAGGCAACCCGGCATCCTTGGCCAGACTCTTGCGCGGAAAAAGTCCCAGCTTCAGGCCGCCCTGCAGGTCAAAGAAGGCGACAGCGCCATCCTCAACGTCCGCGCCAATAATGCCCTCCGTTGCCAGCCCGAGTCCGTCCCGGTAAAAAGATACCGACGCCTCCAGATCGTCAACACCCAGTGTAATCAGGCTAATACGGGGTTTCATATCGTTGTCTCGCTCCACAATTCAAAATACCGACTCTCGATAGAGCGTCCTGGCAGCCTGTCGAGGCTTAGACGATCGAGATCCATGTTATGTCCAACCGGCTGCTAGTGTGCCAGCCAGGTTTCTGCTGCCGCCACGTCATTGTAGTCAAAGGCCTTGACCTCCAGCCCGGGAAACAGATGCCCCTCAAGCTCGCTGATGCGCTGAATCCATTTTTTATCGGACAGCACCGCAGCCCGGCCGAATCTGCGCAGCAGGCCGAACAAAGCCGGCAGGCGCGACAGCTCCACGCCGAGTGCCCCGAGGGTCGGAAAATCAAAGTCGTAAATACGGTAAAGCATCTGCCCGCGACTGAATTCCCGCGTCTTGTCGATCAGCTCATCGAGCCCAACCTTCATCTGCTCGCTGTTCAGCTGGCCGGATAATTCGATCTCGATACGGTTCGGCCCCGTGACTTCGATCCTGAACATGTCTGTGCGCCTCCTGTTGTTGTGACAACTCTACTGTCCTGCCTGCAGTATAGAGTGCTACCCCCTGATAGCGACGCCAGCCGCTCAAACGCCAGGACATGCAGCGTTACCCGATCTGCAGCACCATCCGGTAGTTGATCAGCACCTGCCCTCGCCGCTCTACGCGATTCTGGCCCAGCAGTTCAAATCCATGGGACTCGAACAAAGGCCTCGCCGCAGTGCTGGCCTCGACATAAAGCCTGCATTGGGCGCGCGCCTGAGCGATATCCAGCACCCGTTGCAACAGCCGCGTTGCGACGCCGCAACGCTGGAAGTTCGGGTGGACATAAAAACAGTCGATATGGCCGTCCGGCTCCAGTTCTATGAACCCCTGAATCAGACCGTCCTGTTCCGCCACCAGCGGTTGCCGACGCTCTAGCCGTGCCGCCCAGACTCCATAGTCCGGCGGTGTCGGCGCCCAGGCCTCACGTTGTGCCGCACTGTAGTGCGCATCATCGATTGCATGAACCGCAGCGTGAAACAGGTCGGCGATGGCCCGGCAGTCAGCCGCCCGGTAGTCGCGAATCATCATGGGATTGGGTGTTGATCGTGGGGTAACAGCGTCTGTACCTCCAGTGCCAGCGCCTCGCCGAGGCGCCGATGCTGATCCTCGTCCAGGTGCACGCCATCCACCCGGCTGGTCGGTGTTACGGCGCCGGCATCGAAAAAGTGACAGCCGCGCTCCCGGGCGACCGATTCAATAGCATCCCTCAAGCCAAGCGCCCTGGTCTCAGCCCCGGCAAACTTAGGTGCAATCAACCCTTTGGCCTTCTGTACAGGCGGAGGTGCCACCACCAGTATCGGCGGCACCGGCATGCCGGGCTCGATGGGAGCGCCGCGAATGGCGCCGATGACCGCACTCAGGCCCTGAGCCGAGTGCCAGGCATTGTGTGCATGCATGGACTGAAAATCGTTGGTACCCAGCAGCAGGATCACCAGCGCCAGCGGCGAGTTCATCTCGATACAGGCGCCGAGCCCCTCAAGGCCGTTGCGACCCGGCTTGAACGGATCGTCCCAGACCGTGCGCCGCCCGTTCAGGCAGTTCTCGATGACCCGCGCCGACACCCCTGCCCGCCCCAGCGCCAGCTCCATCACGCCGGGCCAGCGCTGCTCAAAGGCAAACCGCTGCCGGCTATCGGGAATGATGCCCCAGCTCAGCGAGTCGGCATAAACCAGAATCTGGTGCATGTGAGACCTCCTTCAGAACCCGCACAGTGTAGTCCACAGACACCTGCGCACCTCAGCCACAGTACTCCAGCGGCAGTTCGGTGGTGCACTTGATCTCCGACATGCTGATATTGGAATGCAGCTCCTTGATATGGGGCAGGCGCAGGATTTTCTCCCGCACGAAGACTTCGTACTGCTGGATGTCCGGCATCACGATTTTCAGCAGGTAATCGTTGGCGCCGGCCATGGTGTAGCACTCGACCACCTGGGGATAGGTTTCCATGGCCTGCTCGAATTCCGCCAGGTTTTCCCAGCCGTGGCTCGACAGGCGTACATCGGCGAACACCACCACCCCCAGGTTCAGCCGAGTGCGATCCAGCACGGCAAACTTGCCCTTGATCAGGCCTTCCTCCTGCATGCGATTGATGCGCCGCCAGCAGGGCGACTGCGACAGCCCCACCCGCTCGGCGATCTCGGCAGCCGAAAGATCCGCATTGCTTTGCAGCAGCGCCAGTATCTGGCGATCCAGGGGACTCAGGGTGGTACTCATCACATCGGACTCCGGCGGGCCGGTGCAGTGAAAAAACCTGCATCGGTATTTTTATTCAACTATGCTGAAAATAATAAAACAATCATGCAGGCTTTACTCAATATTCTGCATGAATAGACAAAAAAATGCGATATCAAGGCTGTAGCATAGTTAACAACTACGCAGCGGCTACCAATAAGAACGAGGTGATACGGTGTCTATCGACTACGCAAACCAGGCAGACAAGGCCGAAACCCGGCAGCACTACCTGACCGGTACCCAGGCGCTGGCACAGCTGCCGCTGCTGCAGCACCAGCGCGACCAGGCCGCCGGCCTCAATACCGCGGGCTTCATTTCCGGCTACCGCGGCTCGCCGCTGGGCAACCTGGACAAGACGCTGTGGCAGCAGCGCGCACAGTTGAAAGACAACCATATTCATTTTCAGCCCGGCGTCAACGAGGAGCTCGCCGCCACCGCCGTCTGGGGCAGCCAGCAGGTCAACCTGTTCGAAGGCGCCCGCTACGACGGTGTTTTCGGGCTCTGGTACGGCAAGGGCCCGGGCGTGGACCGCAGCGGCGATGTCATCAAGCATGGCAACTCCGCCGGCGTGTCGCCGCATGGCGGCGTGCTGCTGCTGGCCGGTGACGACCATGCCTGCAAATCCTCCAGCATCGCCCACCAGAGCGAGCATGCCTTTATCGGCGCCATGGTGCCGGTGCTGAATCCCTGCGGCGTGCAGGAGATTCTCGATTACGGCGTGCTCGGCTGGGCGCTGTCCCGCTACAGCGGCTGCTGGGTCGCCATGAAGACCATCGCCGAAACCGTGGATTCCTCCGCCGTCGTGGAGGTCAGCCCGCTGCGGGTGCAGGTCCGTTACCCGACCGATTTCGAGATGCCCGCGGACGGCGTCCATATTCGCTGGCCCGACCCGCCCCTGGTGCAGGAAAAGCGCCTCAACACCTACAAGATTTACGCCGCCCTGGCCTTCGCCCGTGCCAACAACCTGAACCGGGTGGTGCTCGACAGCCCCAACCCGCGCATCGGTATCATCACCACCGGCAAGTCGTACCTCGATGTGCTCCAGGCACTGGAATACCTGGGCCTGGACGAGGGCACCTGCGCCCGCATCGGCCTGCGGGTACTGAAAATCGGCATGAGCTGGCCGCTGGAGCCGGTCGCAGTGCACGAGTTCGCCAAGGGCCTGGACGAAATCCTGGTGGTGGAGGAAAAGCGCAGCATTATCGAAGACCAGGTCACCGGCCAGCTGTACAACTGGCCGGTGGACGAACGCCCGCGGGTGGTCGGCGAATTCGACGAGGCAGGCGCTTCCCTGCTGCCCAACCTCAGCGAACTGACGCCCGCCATGATCGCCCGCGTCATCGCCAAACGCATCGCACCGCTGTATTCGGGCCCCAAGGTGGAGCAGCGCCTCAAGTTCCTCGCCGACAAGGAAGACTACCTCAGCCACCGCGGCGAGGTGATTCAGCGCCCGCCGCATTTCTGCTCCGGCTGCCCGCACAACACCTCCACCAAGGTGCCGGACGGCAGCCGTGCGATGGCAGGCATCGGCTGTCACTACATGGCCATGTGGATGGACCGCAGCACCGAAACCTTCACCCAGATGGGAGGCGAAGGCGCCACCTGGATCGGCCAGGCGCCGTTCACCGATACGCCCCATGTGTTCCAAAACCTCGGCGATGGCACCTATTTTCATTCCGGCATACTGGCGATTCGTGCGGCCGTCGCCGCCGGCGTCAACATCACCTACAAGCTGCTGTACAACGATGCCGTGGCCATGACCGGCGGCCAGCCCATCGACGGCACGCTGACAGTGCAGCAGCTGAGCCAGCAGCTCTATGGCGAAGGCATCCGCTGCATCCTGCTGGTGTCCGATGAACCCGACAAGTACTCGAGCCGGGCCGACTTTGCCCCCGGCACGCGCTTCCACCACCGCCGCGAGCTCGACGGCCTGCAGCGCGAGCTGCGCGAATACAAGGGCGTATCGGCGATCATCTACGATCAGACCTGCGCCACCGAAAAACGCCGTCGGCGCAAACGCGGCAAGCTGGTCGATCCGGCCAAACGGGTGATGATCAACGAGGCGGTCTGCGAAGGCTGCGGCGACTGCGGCGTGCAGTCCAACTGCCTGTCCATTCTGCCGCTGGAAACGGAACTGGGGCGCAAGCGCGAGATCGACCAGAACGCCTGCAACAAGGATTTCAGCTGCGTCGAGGGCTTCTGCCCCAGCTTTGTCACCGTCAAGGGTGGCTCCCTGCGCAAGGCCGGCCCCCGGGCCCTGGATGACAGCGACTTTGCCGATCTGCCGGAACCCGTGCAGCCTTCCCTGGAGCGACCCTTCAATATCCTGCTGCCCGGCATTGGCGGCACCGGCGTCACCACCGTGGGCGCCCTGCTGGGCACGGCGGCCTTCCTTGATGGCAAGGGCGCCACGGTGCTGGATCAGGCGGGCCTGGCCCAGAAATTCGGCCCGGTCACCACCCATGTGCGGATCGCGGCACGTCAGGACAACATCCATGCCGTGCGCATCGCCGCCGGCGAGGCCAACCTGCTGCTGGGGTTCGACCTGGTGGTATCGGCCAGCGACGAGGTGCTGGGCAAGCTCAGCACCGACCTCAGCCATGCGGTGATCAACAGCCACGAATCACCCACCGCCGAGTTCACCCGCAACCGGGATTTCAGCTTTCCGGGCGAATCCATGAGCGAAGCCATCAGGATCGCCACAGGCGCCGACAAGTGCCGCTTCGTCGATGGCACCCACCTGGCCAGCCGCCTGCTGGGTGACAGCCTGGCCACCAACCTCTTCATGCTCGGCTTTGCCTACCAGCAGGGCCTGGTGCCGCTGTCCGCGAGCGCCATCGAACAGGCTATCGAGACCAACGGCGTCGCCATCGACATGAACAAGGGCGCCTTTCTCTGGGGCCGGCGTGCCGCCTGGAAACAGGACAGCGTCGAGGCCCTGGTCAACCAGCGCCAAGCCCCGGCTTCCAAAAGCCGCACCCTGGACGAGCTGATCGACTGGCGGGCCGAGTTCCTGGAGAGCTACCAGGACCGTGCCTACGCCAACCGCTACCGCCAGGCCGTGCAGCGGGTGCGTCGCCATGAAGAACGCCTGGATGTGGCCGATGCAGGCCTTGCGCTGACCCGCGCCGTGGCCGAAAACTACTTCAAGCTGCTGGCCTGCAAGGACGAGTACGAAGTGGCCCGCCTGTATACCGACGGCGCCTTCCTGGCCCGGCTCGAAAGCCAGTTCGAGGGTGACTACCAGCTGGAATTCCACCTGGCACCGCCGATCCTCAGCAAGCGGGACCCGCACACCGGCCTGCCCCGCAAGCGCCAGTTCGGCCCCTGGATGCTCAGGGCCTTCGGCCTGCTGGCCAAGCTCAAGGGCCTGCGCGGCACGGCGTTTGATATCTTTGGTTACACCAACGAGCGCCGCGCAGAACGGGCACTGATCAGCGACTATGAACAGCTGATGGACGAGCTGATCGCCCGCAACAGCAGCGACAACCACGACATCGCCGTGGCACTCGCCCGCCTGCCGGAACAGATCCGCGGCTTCGGTCACGTCAAGGAAAAGGCCATGACCCAGGCGCGCACCGAGCAAAAACGCCTGCGCGCCCTGCTCAATGCAAGGCAGATCCCCGCGCTGCAGGTGAGCTAGGAGCCTGTCGGACTTAACACCGATCTACTCGGCTCGGGTATCCTGCTTCGCCCTACCTCCTGCATCCATGCAGTCGTGCGGAAAAGCCGCCTCTCTCGGGAAAAGAGGGGCCATTTTTTGAGCTCTTTCGTGTTAAATAGAACCACTATTCACAAGCTACATCCCTGTAGTTTGCCCTGCGGGCAGCTTACGCGGTGTAAATCGGCTATCCTGCCGATTTATCGCCTTAAAAGAGCTCAAAAACTGACTCAGAACGGTCTTCCCCTCGCTACGACCGGCTAAGCCCGACAGGCTCCTAGACCGAGCTACCGACAACCGCCGGGCACCCGCCTGCCCGGCATCAACGATTTACCACCTCGAGTATCTCCTCTACACTGCTGCCATTGTTCATCTTGCAGGGAACGCGGTATGCAACGAAAACTCGGCCAGATCTTTGCAGTATTTTGGCTCGCCGGTATCAGCATTGGCACCGCAACAGCACAGTCCAATGACCCCTTGCTCGACACCCCTTCTCAATTGCAGTTAAACGACCAGCGCAAGGCGCGCGGCGTATTGCGGGCCCGTGATCAGGCGGTTTTATCCAGCGAGCTGGCAGGGCGCATCATCGAGATGCCCTACACCGATGGCCAGGACTTCAAGCAAGGCGATGTGCTGGTTCGCTTTGACTGCAGCGCCTATCAGGCCCAGCTGAATGCTGCCCAGGCAGGCGCGCGGGCGGCCCGCGAAGAACTGAACCACAAGAAGCAGCTGGCTTCTTTCAACTCGGTCGGTCGTTTCGAGGTGGCCCTGGCCGAAGCCCGTCAGGCCCAGGCCCAGGCTGAAGCCCAGGTCTACAAGGTGCAGGTACAGCGCTGCTCGGTCAGCGCGCCCTTCGATGGCCAGGTGGTGCAACGCCGGGTACAACCCCACGAAAGCGTCGCCAGCGGCACACCACTGCTGGAAATCGTGGATAACCGCACCCTGGAGGTACAGCTGCTCGTGCCCTCGAGCTGGCTAAGCTGGCTCAAGCCAGGGCGGCGCTTCGAGTTCGTACCCGATGAAACCGGCCAGCCCCTGCCGGTCGAGGTAAAGCGCCTGGGCGCCCGCATCGATGAAGCCAGCCAGACCCTGTTGCTGATCGGCACCCTGCCACTGAATGCCACCGGCCTGCTGGCCGGCATGAGCGGCAGCGCGCGCTTTCTGGACACGCCATGAGCGCCAGACTACCGGACCCTGCCCAACGTCTCTTCGCCCAGCTCCTGGCCCTGCAAAGCCAGACGCGAGCAGCGGCCGACATCGACAGCCTGGCCTATAGCCTGGTAAATGATGCGCAGCCGCTGTTCGGCTATCGTCATGCTGCGCTCTTAATTGCCGGCCGCACCCGGGCGGTCACCGGCATCAGCCAGGTTGAGCCCCATGCCCCCTTCGTCGCGTTCGTCGAGCGCGCCGCCAGCGAATTGCTGGCACAGGGTGTATCGGCTCAGGCGCAGCCGGTGGACACCACCCGGCTGAGCGAGCAGACCCGCGCCGACTGGCAAAGTATGTCGGCGGGTTCCGTGTTCTGGCTGCCGCTGCTCGATCGCCAGCAGGCGCCATTTGGCGGCCTCTGGATCGCCCGCGAACAACCCTGGAGCGATGCAGAACAGGCCCTGCTGGCACAGCTCGGCGACTGCTACAGCCATGCATGGCTGGCGCTGCAACCGCACAAACCCTGGCGACTGCGCTGGCCCAGACGCAAAATTCTGGCCGTATTGGTGGTCGCCTCGCTGCTGCTGTTGCTGCCGGTGCGCCAGTCGGTACTGGCACCGGCCGAGGTGGTCCCGCTGAATGGCCGCGTCGTCACGGCGCCGCTGGATGGCGTCATTGCCGAATTCCTGGTCAGGCCCAATCAGCCGGTGCGCAGCGGTGAGCCGTTGCTGCGCTTTGATGCCACCTCGCTGCGCGCCCAGGCGGATGTCGCCGAACGCGGCCTGGATGTGGCCGATGCCGAGCTGAAAAGCAACGCCCAGCGCGCCTTCTCCGATACCGACGCCAAGGCGCGACTGGATCTGCTGGCCGCCCGAGTCGAACAAAAGCGCGCCGAGCGTGACTATGCCCGCGAGCTGCTCGCGCGCACTGAAGTCCGTGCCGAACGCGATGGCATCGCCGTGTTCGCCGACGCCGAACGCTGGACCGGCAAACCCGTAAAGACCGGTGAGCGCCTGCTGGATATCGCCGATCCGCAGCAGGCCGAGTTGCGCATCGAGCTGGCGGTGGCGGATGCCATCGAGCTGGGGCCGGGCGCCGAGGTGGCACTGTTCCTCGACAGCGATCCACTCAACCGTCACGCCGCCCGCCTGGAACGGCTTGCCTACGAGGCGCAAACCAGCGCCGCCGGCCAGCTGGCGTACCGTCTGGATGCCAGTTTTGTCGCAGCGCCACCGCGTATCGGCCTGCGCGGCACCGCAAAAGTCTTCGGTCAGCGCGTACCCCTGGCCCTGTATCTGCTGCGCCGCCCGCTGGCCGCGCTTCGCCAGGGAGTGGGGCTTTAAATGCAGCTGCCGGCGCTGCGTCCCGACCTGCAACTTTCCCCTGCCGCCGCGGCGCTGGACGGCTCGCCGCAGTGGACCCTCGCCGACCCACTGCGCGGTCGTTATTTCAAGCTTGGCAGCGCCGCGCTGCGGATGCTGCGGCACTGGGCACTGGGCGATGCGCAGCGCGTCCTGAAGGCCGCCAATGAGCAACCCGGCGCGCCACTGGGCGAAACCGACCTGCAACAGCTACTGCGCTTTCTGCGCGATCACGACCTGATTGCGGCCCTGGATGCCGAGCAGCGTGCCAGCTATGCAGCCAAGGCCGCCGCCCGGCGACAAAGTCTGTGGCGACGGGTGCTGCACCAGTACCTGTTCTTTCGCATTCCGTTGTGGCGACCGGACGCGTTCCTCAACCACACCTGGCCCTGGCTTGAACGTCATGGCGCTCGCCTGTTGCGCATCGGCCTGCCGCTGGTCCTTGGCCTGGGGCTGTTTCTTGTCGCCCGCGACTGGGAACGATTCCTTGCGACCTTCCCGCACCTGTTCAGCCTCGGCGGTGCGCTAGCCTTCGGCATCGCCCTGGTGTTCGCCAAGCTGTGCCATGAGTTCGGCCACGCCTACATGGCCAAGCGTGCGGGCTGCCGGGTGCAGAGCATGGGGCTGGCCTTTATGGTGCTGTTTCCGCTGTTCTATACCGATGTCAGCGATGCCTGGCGGGTCAACGACCGACGCTCCCGTCTGCTGATCGGCGCCGGCGGCATGCTCGCCGAGCTGCTGCTGGCGGCCATCGCCCTGCTGGCCTGGTCGCTGCTGCCGGATGGCCCATGGCGCACGGCAGCCTTCATGCTCGCCAGCGCCACCTGGCTCACCACCCTGGTGATCAATCTCAACCCTTTCCTGCGCTTCGACGGCTATTACCTGCTCAGCGACCTGTGGCGGGTGGAAAACCTGCAGCAGCGCGCCTTTGCACTCTGTCGCTGGCGTCTGCGCGAGGCGCTGTTCGGCTATGGCGAACCGATGCCCGAACCCTGGTCGCCGACCCTCTACCGCCGTCTGCTGGCATGGGGCTACAGTGCCTGGATCTGGCGCGCCGCATTGTTTTTTGCCATCGCCCTGATCGTCTACCACCTATTTTTCAAGCTGCTCGGCAGTTTCCTGATGCTGGTAGAGCTGGCCTGGTTCATCGGCCTGCCCGTCTGGCGTGAAATGCGCGAGTGGTGGCAGCGCCGCGAGCAGGTCCGCCCTGCCCGGCTGCTGCTCATCGGGCTCGTGCTGCTCGGCGGCCTGTTGCTGCTGCTCGTTCCGTGGCGTAGCGCCGTTGAAGTGCCAACCCTGCTTCAGGCCACGCGGGCCAGTGCCCTGTATGCACCGATGCCGGCGCGCCTGAAACAATTCCGGATCAGCGATGGCCAGCAGGTGCAGGCCGGCGAGCTGTTGCTGGAACTGGAATCCCCGGACCTGGATGCCCGCCAGTCCATCGTGCACAACCAGATCCGTACCCTGCAGCTGCAGCTGCGACGCCAGGCCGGGCGCAGTGAAACCGCCGCCGATGCCGGCGTACTTGAGCAGCAGCTGGCCGAGTCCCTGGCCGAATACCGCGGCCTGAGTGCCCAGCGCGCACGACTGCTGGTGCGGGCCCCGCATGCCGGCATGGTACGCGACCTGCTGCAGGACCCCAGACCGGGCCGCTGGCTGATGCCGGAGCAACTCCTGGCGCGCGTCGTGGAGCAACAGGTGCGCCTGAACGGTTACCTGCCGGAAGAGGCCCTGTGGCGTGTCGAAGCCGGAGCCCAGGGGCGTTTCATCGCCGACGATCCGCTGCACCCGGCACTGGAGGTTCAACTCAGTGAAATAAGTACCACCGCAGCGCCCTATCTGGATATTGAATCCCTGGCCTCGGATCACAGCGGCCCCATTGCCGTACGCCGCGACGGGCAGCGGCGCGCCCAGCCGCTGCAGGCACAGTATGCGGTGCGCCTGGCGCTGATCGATGACCTGACACTGCCGCTGCAGCCATTGCGAGGCCTGGTGATATTACAAGGACGACATGAGTCTGTGTTTGGCACTATCTGGCGCCGCCTCGCGGCGCTGGGTGTGCGCGAAAGTGGATTTTAGCCAGGGCGATGCCCGGGGCCGGGCATCTGCAAACGCCAATCAGGGGCCACCTTGACAACATGGGGGCTTCAACTAGGCTAATCTTCATCGAACCCCATGTCGCTGATGTTAGCGATTCGCCTGATTTTGCCAAGGATGCTTATCTGTGCCAACCAGTGACTGCAGGCTTCGTCCGCAAGAACCGTCCGACCAATTCTTCCTGCAATATCTTTACGCCTCCACCCGTGCAGCAGAAATGTCCGCCAGCGGCTGGGATGTAAAGACGATCAATGCCTTTGTGCAACAACAGTTCGAGCTGCAGTCCCACCACTATCAGCAACACTTCCCTGACGCCGAACTCTGGCTGATTGAACGTGACGGGCACCCTATCGGCCGCCTGTATCTTTACTGGGGTGAAACCAGCGTGCAATTGATCGATATCAGCCTACTGCCAGAGGTCCGAGGCACGGGTCTGGGCAGCGCGCTGCTTGCCGAGGTGATCGCCCGCGCCGGTGCCCGCGGGTGTGCCGTCGAGCTTCATGTCGAGTCGCATAACCCCGCCCTGCGGTTATACCAGCGCCTGGGTTTCGACATCGTCGAAGACAAGGGCATTTACCTCGAGATGCGCAGGCCTGGCCACCGGGTCCAGGCACCTGAGCACGCGCAACCGATCCACCGGCAATGAAGAACAAACTGCATCGGCATCGCCGGGCCGTCGGTCGCCTAATGGCGGTTGTACAACCCGGCAGGCTGATATTCGAAGCTTGCCATTAAGGCAGAAAGCCGCGGACAGCCCATGGATGCCCGCTCACAACAAGAGAAACAAGGAGATAAGTTATGGAACCCTTTATCGGCGAAATCCGCCTGGTCGGCTTCAACTTCGCGCCGCGTGGCTGGGCATTCTGTGAGGGCCAGCTGTTGCCCATTTCCCAATACAGCGCGCTGTTTTCATTGCTGGGCACACAGTACGGCGGCGATGGCCGCACCACCTTCGCCCTGCCCGACCTGCGCGGGCGAAGCGCTGTCGGTATGGGCAACGGCCCGGGCTTGAGCGCCATCCGCATCGGTGAAACAGGCGGGGCCGAAAGCGTAACGCTGAACCAGACTCAAATGCCTTCCCATAGCCATGGGGCGGCAGCAAGCATTGCCATACCGGCTAACAGCAGCAGTACCGACACCAACCCGGCGCCTGCCAGCAATACCGTGCTCGGCCCCGCCAGCAACAGCGGTCGCGCTGGCAACCTCTACACCACTCAAGCGGCGGACACCACCCTGGAACCGTTCAATAACCCGGTTACCGTGAACCCGGCCGGTGGCAACCTGCCAGTCCAGACGCGCAATCCGTTTCTGGGCATGAACTATGTCATCGCGCTGGAGGGATTATTCCCTTCTCGCAGCTGATGACAGCTGCCGCCCGCCCCGTGATCAACCCGGGTAGGCGGCAGCACTACAACAGAAAAATCTTCCGACGATGCCACCCAGTATGTAACGGCAACATCAATACCATGGAGACTGGTTATGAAGTGGTTCGGCAGGTCAGGTAACACAACGGTGACCAGCGGCAGCGAGCGTCTCTCGGGCGTCAGCTCGCCGCTGGCAATGGCGCTGGAACCACGCATGCTGTTCGATGGCGCCATTGCGGCAACTGTCGCCGAGACCGCGGACGCCAGTACCCAACCAACTCCTGTGGATGATACCTCCACTACCCTGGATAGCGATATCGCACCGGCAGCCGCCAGTAGCGACAACCGCCAGGAAATTGTCTTCATCGACACCCAGGTACAGGATTACCAGCAACTGCTGGCCGGACTGCCGGCGGATGCGGACGTGGTGATGTTCGGCGCCTCCGCGGATGGCCTGCAGGTCATCGCCGATACTCTCGCCGGCCGTGAGGGTATCGATGCGATACATATTCTCAGCCACGGCGACAGCGGCCAGGTGAAGCTGGGCAACGACTGGCTCGACAGCGCCGATATATCGACGCACAGCTATCTGCTTTCCGCCATCGGCCAGTCGCTGAGCGAAGATGGCGATATTCTTTTATATGGCTGCAACGTGGGCAGCGACGGCGTCGGCTTCGAGTTCATCCAGTCACTGGCCGGCGCAACCGGGGCCGATATAGCCGCATCCAGCAATTTGACCGGTACGGCGGACAGAGGTGGGGACTGGGAACTGGAGGTAACCCAGGGCAGCATCGAAACCCCGTCGTTTGATTTGAGTAATTATTCCGGCCTGCTCATCGCCTTTAGCGATAGCCTGGATACCGATGTTGGCCTCGAGGTCACCAGTTTCATCAGCAACCTCGGCGGGGTCGATTTCACGTATACCTTTACCAGTGACGGGGGAAGTGGAGATTTCGTTTGGGACAATAACGGAAATGGTGAAAGCGGCTCAGCCTCTGTGACTTTACGATCTGGTGATCTTACTGAATCAAGCACCGAGCTTGTGACCATTGCGCGCGCAGACGCCACCGACTTTACCTTTAGTAGCCTGTATATAAACAATTCGGGAGGAACGACGGTAACCGTTGGCGGCTATCTCGGCGGGGTTCTGGTCAGCAGCGCCAAAACCGCCATTAATGGATTTTCTGGCACCCTTAGTTTCGATTCTATCGGTGTCGATGAGGTCCGTATATCCAGCACAGATTTCTTTCTTACCAATATCGACAGCTTCAGCGGCGATACGGCCCCACCAGCCCCGCCGCCGGCTCCAACAATAACCAGCGCCACCTACAATGCCTCGACCGGTACGCTGGTCGTCACCGGTTCCGATCTTCAGCAGCTCAGCGGTGCGAGCAACGATATCGACGCCAGCCTGCTCACGCTGACCGGTGAAGGCGGCAGCACCTATACCCTGACCGACACCAGCGATGTCGAAATCGATGCGAGTACCCAGTTCACGTTGACCCTAAGCGCCACCGACAAGGCCGCATTCAACCTTATCGCCAACAAGAACGGCGCCACGTCCACCAGCGGCACGGCCTTCAACTTGGCCGCCGCCGATGACTGGAATGCGAGCGTCACCAGTGGCGATACCTCGGATACCACCGGCAACGGCATTATTGTCAGCAACGTCGCAGTACCCACCATCACCAGCGCCACCTACGACGCCAGCACCGGTAGCCTAGTCGTCACTGGCAGCGGCTTCCTGTCGGCCAGCGGCGCCACCAACGACATCGTCGCCAACAAGTTCTCTATCAGAGGTGAGGGCGGCACGTTCTATACGCTGACCGACACGGCCAATGTCGAGGTCACGTCCGGCACGGCGTTCACCCTGACGCTCAGCGCCACCGACAAGGCCGGCGTCAACCTGATCGTCAACAAGAACGGAGGCCTTTCGACCGACATCTCGAGCTACCGCTTCACGGCGGCAGATGACTGGGCCGCGGGCGCGGATGCCGCACTGAACGTGACAGACAGCCTTAGTCCATTCACTGCAAGCAACGTGGCCATTCCCGCGATCACCAGCGCCACCTACGACGCCAGCACCGGAGTGCTGGCCGTCACCGGCACCGGGTTCCTGTCCAGGCAGGGTGCCACCAACGATATTGTCGCCAACAAGTTCACCCTCACCGGCGAAGGCGGTAGCACCCACACCCTGACCGACACGGCCAATGTCGAGGTCAACTCCGGCACCAGCTTCACCCTGACGCTGAGCGCCACCGACAAGGCCGCGCTCAACCAGATCATCAACAAGAACGGTACCAGCTCCACCGGCGCCACCACCTACAACCTGGCGGCCGCCGAAGATTGGGCGGCCGGTGCCGACGCTGCCGTGAACGTGGTCGACGCGACCGGCAACGGCATCACCGTCAGCAACGTCGCAGTACCGACCATCACCAGCGCCACCTACGATGCCTCGACAGGCGCCCTCGTGGTGACGGGTACCGGTCTGCTGAAACGCAGCGGCTCTAGCAACGATATCGACGCCAGCCTGTTCACGCTGACCGGCGAAGGCGGCTCGACCTACACGCTGACCGACACCAGCGATGTCGAAATCACCTCGGGCACCAGCTTCACCCTGACCCTGAGCGCCACCGACAAGGCTGCGCTGCAAGCAATCATCAACAAAAATGGCACCAGCTCGACCGACACCACAACCTATAATCTAGCCGCCGCCGAAGACTGGAACACCGGAGCCGATGCCGCGGTGAACATTGTCGATGCATCAGGCAACGGCATTACCGTCAGCAACTTCAACGCCGCCCCCGTCATCAGCAACCTCAACGGCGACAGCGTCAGCTATGTCGAAGGCGCCGGCTCGGTACTGCTGGATAGCGGCAGCAACGCGACCCTCAGTGATGCCGATTCAACCGATTTCAACGGCGGCAACCTGACCGTGACCATTACTTCCGGCGAAAATGCGGCAGAAGACCTTCTCAGCCTGACTACATCCGGTACGGTATCGCTCGCCGGCACCACGGCGGGTAGCAACGTTTCCGTCGCAGGCACTGTCATCGGCACCCTGGGCAACAACATCGCCGCGGGAAACGACCTGGTGGTGAATTTTAACGCCAATGCCACGCCGAGCCACATTCAAGTTTTGGTGCGGGCGCTCAGCTACCAGAACAGTGATACGACGGATCCAACGACCGGGGCCCGCATCGTCAGGGTCACCGTCAGCGACGGTGATGGCGGCACCAGTGCCAATGCCGACGTAACGGTCAACGTCACCGGTGTCAACGACGCGCCGACCCTGACCGCCACCGGTAACAACCCGGCCTTTATCGAAGGCGGCGCCGCAGCCGATCTGTTCAGCACCGTGTCGATCAGCACCGTCGAATCCGGGCAGAACCTCTCCGGGCTGACGCTGACGGTGACCAATCTCGCCAACGGCAGCGATGAGATCCTCAATATCGACGGCACCCAGGTCGTGCTGACCCACGGCACCAACGGCACTACGGCGGGCAGCAGCCTCAGCTACAGTGTTGCGGTCACCGGCACCACTGCCACAGTGTCGCTAAGCGGTGGCAGCCTGTCAGCGGCGGCAACCCAGACGCTCGTCGATAACATGAGCTACCAGAACAATAGCAATACCCCCAGCAGCAGCCGGGTGGTCACCCTGACCAGTCTGCAGGATAGCGGTGGCACCGCCAACGGCGGCGTCGATACTGCGAGCCTCGCCATTGCCTCCACCGTTACCGTTGTCGACGTCAACGACGAGCCGACCCTGACCGCCAACGCCAGCAACCCGCCCTTCACCGAGGGCGGCGCCGCGGCCAGCCTGTTCAGCGGCACCAGCATCAATACCGTGGAGGCCGGCCAGACGATCACTGGCCTGAGCTTCACCATCACCAACGTCACCAACGGCAGCAACGAGCGCATCAACGTCGATGGCACCACCATCGTGCTCACCCACGGCACCAACGGCAGCACCGCCGGCAACAGCCTCAACTACTCGGTGATGGTGATCGGCACCACCGCCACCGTGACCATGACCGGTGGCAACCTTTCGGTCGACGTCGCCGAGACCCTGGTGGACAACATGAGTTACCAGAACAACAGTGACACCCCCAGCACCAGTAACCGCGTCGTCACCCTGACCAGCATTCAGGACAGCGGCGGCACCGCCAACGGCGGCGACAACACTGCCAGCCTCGCCATCGCCTCCACCGTGACGGTTGTTGGCGTCAACGACGAACCGACGCTCACAGCCACCGGCACCGATCCCACTTACACCGAAAACGGAAGCGCTGTCGATCTGTTCAGCGGCGTTTCAATCGACACGATCGAAGCCGGGCAAAACATTTTCGAACTGACGCTGACGGTGGCCAACCTGGCGGACGGTAGCGACGAAATTCTGCGGGCCGACGGCACCGATATCGCACTCATAGATGGCAACACCAGCGTCACGGCTGATAATGGCATGTTCTATAGCGTCAGCGTGGCTGGCAATACCGCGCTGGTCGAACTCAGAAAACTGGGCGGCATCAGCAACGCTGCGGCGCTTACATTGGTCGATGGTCTCAGTTACCGCAATGCCAGCGAAAACCCGAATACGGCCAACCGGGTTGTCACCTTGACCGGTATCACCGATGACGGCGGCACCGCCAACGGCGGCGACGATACCGCCAGCCTCGCCATCACCTCGACCGTGGCGGTAACGCCGGTAAATGACGCGCCGACGCTCACGGCGACCGGCACCAACCCAACCTACATTGAGGGCGCCGCTGCAGTGGATCTGTTCGATGGCGTCGCCATCGACACGATTGAAGCGGGTCAGACCATCACCGCCCTGGAGCTAACACTTTCAAACGTCTTTGACGGCAGCAATGAAGTCCTTGATTTTAACGATGCTGTAGTCGAGTTGGCCGGTATCTCATCGGGTAACGCGGTCACCTTCATCTACGACTTCACATCACTCGGGGGCATCAGCGTCGCCCAGGTCCAAACGCTGCTCGACAACATCACGTACCGCAACACCAGTGAGGACCCGACGGCCGGCGACCGGGTGATGACCATCACCCTCATTACCGACAACGGTGGTACCGCAAACGGTGGCGCCGATACCGCCAACCTTGCCATCACATCAACCGTGACAGTGACCGCCGTAAACGATGCGCCAGTCAACAGCGTGCCGGCGGCACAAAGCACCGACCAGAACCAGGACCTGGTATTCAGCGGAGCCAACGGCAACGCCATAACGATCAGCGATTCCGATGCCGGCAGCGGTACGGTTCGTGTGAGCCTGACAGCCAGCAATGGACTGCTGACTCTCTCAAGCACGGCCGGATTGAGCTTTATCAGCGGTACCGGATCCAACGATGCATCGCTCAGCATTGAGGGTAGCCTTGCCGATATCAATACCGCGCTGGATGGCCTGACGTTCACCCCCACACCGGGTTACAACGGCGCCGCCTCGCTGCAGATCGACAGCAACGACCTCGGCCTCTCCGGCAGTGGCGGCGCCCAGATCGACAGCGATAGCATCGCAATCACGGTCAACAGCATTAACCCGGAAGTTACCACGGTGCATACGACAACGGCGGACGGTAGCTATAAAATCGGCGACATTGTCAGCGTGACCGTCACTTTCGACCGGGTCGTCAATGTGGACACGACGGTTGGGAGTCCGACACTGCTGCTGGAAACGGGTACTACCGACCGGCAAGCCACGTACAGCACCGGTTCCGGTACCAATACACTGACCTTCAGTTACACGGTGCAGGCCGGCGATATCAGCCCCGACCTGGATTACCAGTCCACGGGGGCCCTAACCCTCAATGGCGCAACGATCAAAAGTGCCGCAAATGAGGATGCCCTTCTTGCCCTGCCCGCCACCGGAGGTGTTAACTCTCTCGCCGGTCAGCACGACCTGGTGATCGATGGCATAGCACCTGCGGTCACTTCGGTCGGCGTCCCGGCCAATGGCACCTATGTCGCCGGACAGAACCTCGATTTCAGCGTCATTTTCGATGACTCAGTGGTAATCGATACCGCCGGGGGCACGCCGCGCCTGGCAGTGATCCTGGATACCGGTGGCACCGTCTATGCCGATTATGTCTCCGGCTCCGGCACCAGCGCACTGCTGTTCCGCCTCACGGTCGCCGGCGGCCAGCTCGATACCAACGGCGTGACGCTGGACTCAAGTATTGAACTCAATGGCAGTACCCTGCGTGATGCCGCCGGCAACGATGCCGGCACCACCCTCAACAGCGTCGGCTCCACCACAGGGGTACTGGTCGACGGCATAGCGCCCTCTGCCGTCTCGATCAGCGTGTTCCAGGACGATGTCCTGGCATCCAAGCAGCTGTCTTTCGAACTGGTCTTCGATGAAGACGTGTCCGGCGTTGACCTCAGCGACTTCACCCTGCTGGGCTCCGGTACCGCGGTCGGGACACTGGACAGCGTGCAGCAGATCGATGGCCAGACCTATCGCGTACTGGTCAGCGGCATCGAGGGCAATGGCTCGCTGACTCTGGCACTCAATGCCGCAGGCAGCGGCATCGTCGACACCGCCGGTAACAACCTGGCCACCGGGCTGACCGGCCCGGACTACGCCATCGCCACCCTGGGCGGCGATCCGGAGTTCCTCACCAGCACGCTCGGTTCAGACCCGGCGCGCACGAGCCCTGCGGCCCCTGCGCCCGCGGTGCCGGCAACACCGCTGCCGTTCTTCGATTCGCCGCTGCAGCCACCCACACTGTTTGAACAACCCACGCTGGGCAGCGGTATCCCGACCCTTGGCACAATCTTTATCAACAACGGCGTGCCGGCGCCCAGCTACATTGCCCAGGTTTTCGCCAGCAGCAATACGGGCGCAGGTGACAGCAGCGCGGTCGGCTTCCTCGGCTTTGGTGGTGGCGATGCCGGTGTCTTTGGTCAAAGCACCCTGTCGAATGTGTTCGGTTCCGACACGGTGCCGGAACCGGCACCGCAGCTGGAGCTGGAGCTGCCGACCATCTTTGGCGCGCCCACGCTGGGCCAGCAATTACAGAAGCTGCAGGATACCGAGCAGGACCAGATAGATACCCTGGCCTGGGCATTGGGCCAGGTGCAGTTAGTCGAACCAAACGCCTGAGCAGACAAAACAACAGAAATTCAGCCGCGACAATAGGGGACGGCCCAAGGATGAAAACAAGCCATAAGCTCTTCAGCACCAGCCTGCTGGTACTGGCGATCAGCGGTTGCGCCGTAACGAGCCAGCCGATCGATCGCAGTATCAGCGAACAGCGGGCCAAGACTGACCTGCTCAACATGTTCAGGGATCAGGAACCGCTGGCCGGGGCACTGACACTGCACGATGCCATGGCCCGGGCCCTGAAATACAACCTGGAAGGCCGCCTCAAGATCATGGAGGAGGCACTGGCCAACCGCCAGCTCGACCTCTCCAGTTTCGACATGCTGCCGCGCATGGCACTGCAGGCCGGCTATGTCGGACGCAGCAATGTCAGCGCCTCCAGCAGTGAAAGCATCCAGACCGGTACCCAGTCGCTGGAGCCCTCCACCTCGCAGGATCGCAACCGTGATGTGGCGGACCTGACCATGGTGTGGAACGTACTGGACTTCGGAGTCAGTTACGTCAGCGCCAAGCAGCAGGCCGATCAGCGCCTGATCGTGCAGGAACGCCGGCGCAAGGTGGTTCATACCATCACCCAGGACGTGCGCTCGGCCTATTGGCGTGCCATGGCCGCCGAAGGCCTGCTGACAAAAATCGACAGCCTGATGGCGCGCGTCGAGGCGGCGCGCAGCAACAGCCAGCGCCTGAGCGAGCAGCGCATTGGCGATCCGATTCAGGCGCTGGGCTACCAGCGCGCCCTGATCGAAGCCACTCGCCAGCTCGAAGAGCAGCGCCGGGCGCTGTCGCTGGCCAAAACCGAGCTGGCGGCGCTGATCAACCTGCCGATGGGTACTGACTTCAGCCTGGCCGGCACCGGTGACTACGAGGTACCGCAGCTCAAGGTCGAGCTGAGCCGCCTGGAAGAGGAAGCCCTGACCAACCGGCCGGAGCTGCGCGAGCAGGACTACCAGACACGCATCAGCGCCGCCGAAACCCGCAAGGCCATGCTGCGCCTGCTGCCGGGGCTGGAGTTCTCGGCCGGTGGCCACTACGACAGCAACTCCTTCCTGGAAAACCAGAGCTGGGCCGATTATGGCGTCAAGGTCACCTGGAACCTGTTCAATGTTCTCTCCGGTCCCGCCGCCATCGATGTGGCCAAGGCCAGTGAAGCCGTGGCCCAGGCACGGCGCCAGGCGATGTCCATGGCGGTGCTGGCGCAGGTCCATGTGGCCAATGCCAACTTCCATGAAGCCCGGCGGCAGTTCCACACCAGCCAGGAGCTGGCCCAGCTCGACGGCCAGATCGTCGAACAGCTGCGCAACCGTCACAAGGCCCAGGGGATTGGCGAGCTCGACCTGATCCAGGGCGAGCTGAACGCCCTGCAGGCGCAGCTGCGCCGCGACCTCGCCTATGCCCAGCTGCGTAACAGCTATGGCCAGCTGTTTGCCAGCGCCGGGCTTGATCCCCTGCCCGCCGAACTGCCCTCCACCCAGCTCAGCGACATCGCCCAGGCCCTGGCCGACAGCGAAGCACGCTGGCAACAGGGCGATCTGCAGCCCGATTCCTGAGCTCGCCGCCCGGTGCGCAACTGATCGCGGTCTCCCGTGTGAGTTGCCGCCCCTCCTTACCGCCTGCGGGGACCGCGCCCTGCAGGCCAATAGGCTTGCCTGGGCAGTGAATGCAGCCGGCAACCTGGCTCCCAGGACAACGCCCACCCACCGGGCTCAGACTGTAATTGTCCGCCAGCTTAATACCAACATGACGTTTCCTTAGGCTGCCGCGGGCAATCGAACCTCAGCCGTTTACTGTACCAATCGTGCAACAGTTTTTTGGGCCTTCGGGCGTCAATCGTTACGCCTAACTTACAGCCCCCCCACAGACTCAAACCGAATCTCCACAACATACTGATAAACATATCTATTTTTGCTGGCTTAGAAATTGCTTTATTCCATACAGATACTCCCCGCCGGCTCCCGGCTAACGCAAGCATCAATCCGTTAACCCCGGAAAAGGCCTAAAAAGAATGACAACAGGAGGCCTGGAATGAAAAGGCGAGATTTCCTGACGCTGAGTATACGCTCGGCAATGGCGGCTGGCATGACCGCCAGCATTCCGGTGGCACTGCTGCGCGCCCACAGCAGCCATGCCGCGATTCTGGCGGCTGGCCTGTCCGATCCTGCGGTGCAGCCGCTTTTCATGCACGCGGCGCCCAATGCCCTGGACTCCGGTTTTAAATATCTGCCGCAAGGCGGCGCACTGCGCATTCGCATGGCCCCGACGGTACAAATGACCGGCCTGGTGGATCAGGACGGTTTCGACCTGCCCACACCTGTCTGGGGCTACGGCCCGACAGATGGCCCGGTATCCTGGCCTGGGCGCACAATCGAGCGCCATGTCAGCGACGCTCCCCTGGGCGTCACCTGGGAGAATGAACTGAGTGATGGCCAGACGCCTCTGACCCACCTGCTGCCGGTCGATTCCAGCGTGCACTGGGCCTATTCCCTGGCCGGATACGAGCAGTACGACATCGCCACGAACGGTGTCCCGGCAGTCACCCATGTGCATGGCGGCCATAACGACAGCCCCTTTGACGGTAACCCGGAGTATTTCTTTTCGCCCTTTTTCGCGCTTACGGGACCACGCTGGGAAGCGGAACAATATGTCTATGGCGACGCGCAGTGGAACGATGTTGCCGGCACTCTCTGGTATCACGACCATGCGCTGGGGATCACCCGTCTCAATGTCTATGCCGGTCTGGCGGGCTTTTTCATCCTGCGGGATGACGCCGATACCGGGCTGCCGGACAATCCTCTGGGACTGCCGGCCGAGCCCTACGAACTGGGCTTTGCGGTGCAGGACCGGATGTTCCGCAATACCGGTGAGCTGTTTTATCCCGCCTATCCCGGGGACCCCTTCTATAGCGACTTTATCGATGACGAAGGTGCAGAGCTGCCGGAAGAACTCTTTCCCGGAGGCGGTCCGACGGCACTGGCAGAATTCTTCGGGGACCATATGGTGGTCAATGGTGTCATCTGGCCGAAATATAACGTGGAACCTCGCCAGTACCGCGTACGCCTGCTGAACGGCTGTGACAGTCGCTTTATGCGGCTCAGCCTGAGCGTCGTGACGCTCGATGAGACCGGGCTGCCTCCCGGCCGGGGCGCCCGGTTGTCCTTTCTCGTCATCGGTTCGGACCAGAGCCTGCGTGAAACCGCAGCGCAGGTGGACACAGTCGAATTTGCGCCGGGCGAGCGCCTGGACCTGATCATCGACTTCAAGTCCGTACCGGCCAACAGCCGGGTCATTATTCAGAACCTGCTCGGCGATGCGCCCTTCGGTGGCGACCTGCCGAAAAAAGGCGACCTGTTTCCGGATCGCCGCACCGACCGCATTATGGCTTTCGACGTCGTGCTGGAATTATCCGCGCTCGCGGACAGTTCTATCAGCGACGGCACTTTGCTGGGCGGCGGTGTTTCGGTACCCGATCCGGTCATGGCGACACGCAGGCTGGCACTGTTCGAAGGCGAGGATCGATTCGGGCGGCTGCAACCCCTGCTGGGTACCGCCGAGCCGACCCTGGATGTCGCCGGCAACGAGGTCAATGGCGCGCTGATCTGGGACAGCCCGATCACCGAAAACCCGGGACTCGACACGACCGAAATCTGGGAGATTTTCAATGCCACCGGCGATGCCCATCCCATCCACCTGCACCTGGTGTATTTCGAAATCCTCGACCGCCAGCGTTTCAAGGCAGACCTTATCGAGCAACCGCTGATGCCGAACGACGGTGGCGAGGACGAGGAAGATGAGCATGGGGAGGGCTTCCGCCTCGAAAACATCAAAAAGCTCGGCCAGACCCGCGGTCCCGACCCCCAGGAGCAGACGCGACGGGATATGGTTATTGCCTTGCCGGGCGAAGTCACCCGCATCAAGATGCGTTTCGACAAGCCCGGCCGGTTCGTCTGGCACTGCCATATTCTCTCGCACGAAGATCACGAGATGATGCGGCCCTACCACGTCGGGCCGGTCGATGACTGACGTTTGGCAATGACCTGCAACGCTCTAAAACATTGCAGGCCTATAGATGTCGGTTAACGCGAAGCGCTCTGCTGCTCCAGCAATAATGGCTCGTAGCGCTTGTCCGTCAGCGTTTTCATGAAGGCCACCAGCGCCTTTATGCGCGTGTCGTCCAGTGCGGGGCCATGCTCCAGCTCGGTCAGCGACAGGTTTTCAGCCACTTCAGGCTCATCCCAGGGCTTGCCGGTTTCCGGGTTCAGCTTGCTGGCTGCGCTTTTGCTGTTGTAGCTGTTGTAAAACCGCACCACGGTTTCGAGGTCACTGAACACACCGTTGTGCATATAGGGACCGGTCACGGCCACGTTGCGCAGCGTTGGAACCTTGTACTTACCCCGCCCTGCCGTATCGCTGACCTGCGGATTGTTCAGCAGGCCTTCGTCACGGGCATCGGTCGCAAGACCGCTGGCCTGTCGCACCGCTACGTTCACCGGCACGCCAAGATTGTGATACTGGTAGTTGGAGAAGGTTTCGTCAGCAGCAATGGGCGACTCGCGCAGCTGGTGGCACTGGTTGCAGTTGGTAAATTGCTGCGAAAAGAACAGCGTCCGTCCCAGCTCTTCCTGCTCGGTAAGAGCGTATTCACCACGCAGATAGCGGTCATAGCGCGAGTCAAACGGCGACAGCGCGGCACTGCGCTCGTAGGCGGCAATGCTGCTGGCCATGGCCTCGAACACGGCATCATCGCTCGTCAGGCTCTCGACCCCAAACAGCGCACCGATACGGGACGCATAGAATGGGTTGTCCAGCAGCCGGTTTCGTAGCGTCGCCACATCGGGCAAGCCCATTTCGAGCGGATTCAGCGGCGGCCCCTTTGCCTGATCTTCCAGGCTCGACGCCCGTCCGTCCCAGAATTGCCCGCCAACATAGCGCCCTTCGCTGTCGCGATGGAACGCCGGCGTGAAGGCGGCGTAGGCCGCACTGGGTGCATTGCGATCGCCCAGGGAGTGTCCGTCATCGCCCAGGGATACGGCTCCGGCCTGTGCATTGGCGCCCGGATCGGCAAAGCCGTGGGCCGGGTCGTGGCAGCTGGCACAGGACTGGGTGCGATTGCGCGACAGGCGGGTATCAAAAAACAGCGCCTGCCCGAGCGATTCCAGCGCCTGGCGCCGCTCATTCGGGATAGCCACTTCGCCAGCGCTGACACTGGCGGCAAACGCCGGCGCAAGCAGCGAACAGAACGCAACTAGGGTGAAAAGCTTCACTGAAATACCTCTGCCGATTCAGATGACTGGCTCAAGCCTCGCATTGGAGCCTGCTCAAAACAGCAGGTGATAATCATTACTATTACGATTAATGTCAAGTTAGGCAATTCCGGGCTCGGCGTGGGCTCATGCATCTGAATATAAAAGCCCGCCGGTATTACCACACCGACGCGCGCCTTGGTATCGGCAGAAGAAAGAGAGACCCTGTCAGCGACCGGTGCCCGCTGGCCAGACATGACGAATGCGGTGGCTGATGCCGCACCCCGGACATTGCTCGGCCTCCGCCGGACTCCCCGATTACCGCTTCACAGCCCCGGGATACAAAGACGGCCGTCATCATTGGCTCGCGTCCTTGCGAGACTGTTGTCTGCCGTTGTTATATGAATAACCGCACCAGCGGTCGGTTTGCGTCTGCGTTTAACACGACAGGGCCCGTGTATGTAAGCGTGCAATTCAGCGCTTGCGGCCCAATCCCGTTCAGGCTGCCTTTTGGGCAATTATCTCTACGGGAGCGACAAGATTGCGTGAGATATTCTCCATCATGTTCTTTAGTTTCACCGGTGCAGTGCTTCCCATTAAAATGTGTAGGCCCAGGGCCGGGGGGCCACCGGCACCTGCTGTCCTGGCCAGCAGCTGCGCGAAGAAATCGAGCGAAAAATCACGCCTGTTCCGCTGTGCGATAATGCTAAACCCGGCGCCCTCCAAGGCGTCTTTGTAGGCTGCCGGTGAAGCAACCGCACTGCCGGCAGGCTCCGATGCCCAGGGCACCGGAAACGCGAGGTCACCGTCCTCAATGCGCATTATGTCGTAGATTCCAATTCGGCCGCCGGGCCGTATTACCCGATAGAGTTCTGATGCAAGCCGTTCCTTATCGTCGATGTTCATACCTACATGCATCATAAAGGCACGGTCAAAAGAATCGCTCTGATAAGACATCGTGGTGGCATCCGCGACGTCGAGAGTGACCTGGCTGGCCAGTCCGACCCAGGCGCAGAGTGTTTTGCCTGTTTCAACATATTCCTGCGTCAGGTCAACACCGGTGACTCGACAGCCATATCTATTTGCCGCGAACCGACTGCTGCCTCCGAGCCCGCACCCCACATCTAGGACATGGTGGATGGCATCGATGTCGAGTTGATCAAGGAAGCTCTGTGTTGCGATGCGTCCGCCAATGTGAAACTCATCCACAGGCCCGAGATCGTCGATATGGATGGTGTCGACGGTCTTTCCAAGCGCCTTAACGCCATCGCGAATGCTGTGTAGAAGGCTTCCGTGCGTGTAGTGATTTGTAATTAAACTATCGACGGGCATGGTTTGGTTTCCCCTGTTTCTGTGACAACGCCCATACCACGGCTGGATACGGACAGCGAACAAGATGCCGGGTCATTCTACAAGCCAAAGGCCTCTGGTGTTATGGGCCCTACTACGAACCCACGCAAATCCGCCAGCAATCGATCTGCTCTCCCGGCAGACCGGTTACGAGGACCCGACATCGGGCCGCAGACTGTTCAGGCGCCTGACAGATGTTACGCCGGATCGTTACCGGCAGAGGTTTCAGTCGCGGGGAAAACTGCTCCAACGCTCTGTAACGCGAACGGAATGCGCGCGGAGACACCTCCCGGGAGGACTTGAACAGTCTGGAGAAATGGAACGGCGAAGCGAAACCGCATTGTTCGGCGATTGCCGCAATCGGGATATCGGTATGCCGCAACAGCGCCTCGGCACGGTCCAGGCGAACCTGCCACAGATACCGGATCGGGGTGGTATCGAAGTACTGGCGGAACAGGTTGATCAAGTGGTTAACCGAACAGTGTGCCTGCTGCTCGACCTGTTCCAGCGTCAGCGGCTGCGAATAGGCAGTGGCCATGTGCTTGCAGGCCTCCCGCACCGCCCTTGGCATTCGAGCGGGTCGCTGGTCCGCAGGCAATGCATTCAACGACAGATAATAATGCAGTAGCGCCTCGCCAAGTTTGATGAGGGCGATGCGGTTGTCGATATGGCGCGCTACCTGTTGGGCGAAGAGATTTTCAGCATCTATGCGGTCGGCGGTTGCCTGATCGACCCGGCGATCGGTTCTGCCGGCGATATCGATACCGCGATGATCACCCTTAAGTCGCGCTCGGGCCGCTTCATGCAGATGAACAATTGCCGCCGTGCGGCCTTCGGCTACGATCAGCGCCTGGAGGCGGTATGCTCGACGGAAGTACTGTCGGTGGGTAACAGCCTGCAGAACACGCTGACCATTGCTGACAGCGCGGGGTTTCATACCGCCCGCCGGAGAATTACTTCATCGAGCGCTTTGCCCAGGCTTACCGACTGGAGATGGATGCCTTCATCGCGCTACTGCGCGACGGATTCGCCCCGCTGGCCGGAATACGCGACGGCCTCGAAGCGCAACGCCTGGCCGAAGCGGCTCAGGTCTCACTGCAACGCGGGCAGCCGGTCGAGCTCGGTCCGGATTGGGTACCGGACTGAGCTTCGTGAGCCGTTCATGGGGACATGGGGGACATGGGGATAAAGAGCAGCAGCCATGCAACAGCGGCAGTGGTGCTGAGCACCATGCGCGCTGAGCCTGGCTGCGCTTAAACGGTCGGCCAGACCTGACGAATGCGGCTGTCGATGGCGCGGCCCCAGTAGCTCTCAGCCGGCGCACGCCAGGACTCGCGGTGCAGCCAGGACAGGCTTTCGCGGTCGGTCAGCAACAGGTTTTTTTCTGCCCGGCTGAGACCCTCAGGCCCGCCTTCCAGGCAGCGTGAGCGCAGTTGCTTGAGCTGCTCAAGCTTGGCCCCGCCGCCATGGGAGCGTGCCGTCGCCTGATGCACCCGGTTCATGACAGGGTCCAGCACCGCCCGCACCACAGCCGATTCGCCAAATTCGGGCAATATTCGGTGCCCGTTCAGATCATCCAGCAACGCCGAGCCCTTTTGCTCTTCAGCCACCATCAGAATGCGCTTGCGCCGCAACGCCTGCCCGATCCCCACCTTGCTGAGCAATACCGAGGTGGGTGCGGCCAGAATCAGCGGCAGTGCTACCGGCAAGGACCAGAAGAAGAACATCGGATCCAGCCACCAGGCGAAACCTGCCCAGATCGCTGCCAGGATGGAACCTGGAGCCTGATTGAGCAGCGCATCGATCCAGCGGGTTTCATCGCTGCGGTTCTGCCCCGCCCACTTGAGGGTCACGTTAAACACCGCTTCCAGCACATAACGGGTATGGGCCAGCATGCGAATCGGTGCCAACAGCGCCGACACCAGAATTTCCGTAACAATGCTCAACGCCAGGCTGAAAAAACCGCCGTGATCCTTGCGCCTGCCGCTGAGCAGCACGTCGAGAATGGCGAGCAGCTTAGGGAAAAACAACAGAAAAACCACACTGCCCGCCAGGCCGATGGCCCACTCGGGGTGCCACTCGGGCCAGAGTGGAAACGGGCTGTGCTGTTCGGGAAAGTAGTTCGGCGGCCAAAGCACCAGGCGTGTGGTTTCAATGGTGGTCAGCACCAGGAACGCAAACCACAACGGCGACGCCACATAGGACAGGATGCCGTTAAGAAACGCCATGCGATGCGCCATGCGCAGGCGCCGCTCAAACAGCATCAGCCACAAATGCTGCAGATTACCCTTGGCCCAGCGCTTGTCGCGGGTGAGCTCGTCCACCAGGCTGGGGGGCGACTCTTCATAGCTGTGGCTCAATTCCGGCTCCAGCCAGACTTCATATCCGGCCCGCCCCATAAAGGCGGCCTCGACAAAGTCATGACTCGCGATCGGTCCGCTAAACAGGCCCGGACCGCGCAGATGCGGCAGGCCACAATGACGCATAAAGGGTGCCACCCGAATAATCGCATTGTGCCCCCAAAAGGCCGCCTCTCCGAGTTGCATGGCGGCAAGACCCGTACTGAACAGCGGCCCGTACACCTGATTGGCAAACTGCTGCACACGCGCAAACAGCGACTGGGCATTAATGATCGTGGGGCAGCTCTGCAAAATGCCGATATTCGGTTCGCGCTGCATCAGCCGCACCATCTTCAGCAGCGTATCGCCGCCCATCAGGCTGTCGGCATCCATCACGATCATGTATTCGTAGGCACGGCCCCAGCGGCGCAGGAAATCGGCCACATTGCCGCTTTTGTAGTTCATGTTCAGAGTACGCCGGCGATAAAACAGCCGCCCGTGGGCACCCAGCTCGTCACACAGCTGCTGCCAGGCCGCCTGCTCGGATAACCAGACATCCGGCTCGCGACTATCCGACAGGATAAAGAAATCAAAGTTTTCAATTTGACCGCTGCGCTCGAGCGAGCGATAGATAGTACGCAGCCCGCCCAGGGTCCGGTTAACCGGTTCGTTATAGATCGGCATGACAATGGCAGTACGTGCCAGTGGCGTATCCACAAGCTGCGCATCAGTATAGCGACGCAGCAGTGACTTGGGGTCACCACCAATCCGGCGTAGCCAGAAACCGTACAGGCCGATCCAGAAGCCCACCGTGATCCAGGTAAACAGCAGCGTAAACAAGCCGATCAGGGCCTGCTCCAGCAGGTTTCCACCATGGTAAGGCAGCACCGAGGCCATGTAATAGGCGCCGACAAGCGCCTGGACGATCACTAACAGGGTCAGTATTGCACGGCGTAGCATCACGCGCCCCCGCCACCGCGTGGAGGGGGATGCAGCAAGTGCACCAACAGGTGCAGGTTGAGCCGTCATGCCGGGTCTCCATAGCCGATGCTGCCGCGCACGATCGGCGGCGCCACGGGCGGCAGCGGCTGCGGTGACAGATCAAACCGCCGGGGCACTTCACCCATGACCCAGGCCAGCAAATCCTGCTGACCGGTTTGCAACCCTTCCTCGACAAGCTGCAAGGCGATCAGTGTATGGGCATCGGTGAGCTTCGCCCCGGTGCCGGCTATATACTCCAGCACCCGGGCCAGTGCGTGTTCCCCAAGGGTATGCGCCATGAATTACTCCGTCGCACGAATATCGTTGTTGGCCGGCAGGCGGTACGTCCAGGTCTCGGTCAGGGTTTCGTCACCGATGCTCAGGAAGGCTCGCAGAGACAGTGACTTCTTCGCGGCTGGACGCGCCAGAATCGACAGTCTCCAGGTGTTGAGCGGTTCGTTGTACTCGACAAAATGCTCCAGCACTTCGCCGCCATCCAGTGCCGTCACATTACTCAGAATCGGGGCACGCGGACGTTGCTTGTCGAGTACACCGTCGGCAAAATCCACCAGCACGCGGTAAGCGCCGGGGGCATTGCCGCCACCGACAACACTTCCGTCACCGATAAAGCTGTTCTTGACCCGCCCCATGGGATTTCCGCCAAGCTCCGCTGCGCCAAACTGCACTTCATAGCTGTAATCGAGCGTCTGGCCGGCCTGCACCTTGTCCTTCGGGCGCCAGAACGCGACGATATTATCATTGGTCTCGTTGGTCGTGGGCAGCTGCACCAGCACCACCTCTCCCGGTCCCCAGTCACCCTCGGTCTGCACCCAGCTACTGGGGCGTTGCTCGTAACGCGCCTGCAGGTCCTGGTAATCATCAAAATGGCTGTCACGCTGCAGCAGACCAAAACCACGCACGTTGTCGGTCATCAGGTAATCCATTTCCAGCTCACGCGGATTCAGCAACGGACGCCACATCCACTCACCGCTTTCGCCATTGAGCACCTGCAGGCCATCGGAATCATGCACCTGAGCACGCCATTCGCCCCGCGGTCGGCCGGTGTTTTCACCGTAATAGAACATGCTGGTCAGCGGTGCGACACCGAGCAGTTCAATATCAGCCCGCGGGAACAGGCGCGATTTGACCTTGAGTTTGGTGGTCTTGCCCGGGTACACGGTAAATTCATAGGCGCCGGTCGCACTCTCGCCATCCAGCAGACCATAGAAGGTCATCGCATGGGCATCCGGAGACGGTCGCTCGAGCCAGAACTCGATAAAAGAGGGAAATTCCTCGCCGCGGGACAAGCCGGTATCTATCGCCAGGCCACGTGCAGAGATACCGAAAGTGTTGTCGCGCCCTACGCCGCGAAAGTAGCTCGCGCCGGCGAACACCATGAACTGGTTACGTTCCTTTTCGCCCTTGAGCGGATACGTCAGCTTGAAACCGGCGTAACCCAGGTTGGCCGGCACGCGCTTGGCCACTTCAGGGTCGGCGAAATTGAAATCGGTTTTGCGAAACGGAACGCTGTGGCTCCCTTGCGCATCAATCACATTCATTTTCACCGCGTGGCGGTAAAACAGGCCCGGCGGCACCATCATGACCTGAAAGCGGGATTTGCTTTCGCTCCACAGGCTCTTGTCCGGATTGAAGCGAATATTCTGGTAGTCGTCATAGCTCAGCGTTTGCATGAACTTGGGTATGGCCGCGGGCGCCTCGTAGGGCTTGGCAGCAAGCGCACGGGCCTTCTCAGCCACGTCATCGAAACTGAAGGCCGCCAGTACAGTCACTGGAAAAAAGGCACCCAGCAGCGCCAGGGCAGACAAGATCCTCTGCACTCTCTTACTCCAATCAAAGATTATCCCGCGAGCGGGTTTAGTAGGGATATACCGACAAATTCAGGGCGATTAATTACACCAAAACCGCGGCATAAGCTAGCACTCTTAACCTGAATAGCGGCTGAGTCTGCATTATATTAATGGCTCAAGTCAGACATAGCCGACAACGGCACAATAGTACCGATCAAACCGGTGCTCGACGGTAATCATGACGCCATTGTTACAATAATAACTCAGCTGGCGAGGCCCTGCTCGCAATGAAAGCAGAATCAGCTATGTAACCGCTTGAACAGACAGGGGTTTCCAGAGTGTTTGAGGGGCGTTGCAAAGACGGGGCATGCGCCATAACGCACCGCAGTCAGACAACGCCTTACATAAAGAAGCCGCCGCATTCGGATTAGAATACGGCGGCTTCTCTTGCGACAGCGGCAGCGGGAAAGCCTGCAAAAGCGTATCAGAAAGCGAAGGCATCCTCGGGCAGATCAAGCAGAGTATCGATACTGTCCGTCAGCGTCGCCGCCAGACCTTCATTGCGCGGCAGAATACGGCGGAAGTAAAACCGCGCCGTACTCAGTTTGGCCTTGTAAAAGGCCTCTTCACTGCTGCCAGCAGCCAGCGCCTGCTGTGCCTTCACCGCACTCAGGGCCCAGAGATAGCCCAGCACCGTATAACCGCTATACATCAGGTAGTCGAACGCGGCGCCACCAAGCTGAGCGGGATCCTGGCCGATTTCCGCCACCAGTCGATCGGTGATTGCATTCCAGCGCTGCAACTGTCGCTCCAGCTCACCGATTAAATCACCTAGCTCTGCGTTGCCGCGCTCGGCGTCGATAAACGCCTGCACCTCGGCGGCGAAGCCCTGCTGCAAGGCCCCCTGACTGCCATTGACCTTGCGTCCCAGCAGATCCAGCGCCTGAATGCCATTGGTGCCTTCGTAGATGGGCGCGATGCGGGCATCGCGCAGGATCTGTTCCATGCCCCACTCGGCAATGTAGCCATGCCCGCCCAATACCTGAATCCCCAGGCTGGCCGCCTCGACGCCCATTTCGGTCAGGAAGCCCTTGGCGATCGGAATCAGCAGGGCTAAACGCTCCTCGGCGCGTTGGCGCTGTGCCGGATCTTCTGCACCATGCGCAAGATCCACCAGCTGGGCACAAAGGTAACTGAAGGCCCGTCCGCCCTCGGCAAAGGCTTTCTGGGTCAGCAGCATGCGACGCACATCCGGATGCACGATAATCGGATCGGCGCTCTTGTCCGGCGCAACTGCACCGCGCAGGGACCGCATCTGCAAGCGCTCGCGGGCATAACTCAAAGCCCCCTGGTACGACAGTTCGGCATGGCAGATACCCTGCTGGGCAATAAACAGCCGGGCATTGTTCATGAAGGTGAACATGCACGCCAGCCCCCGATTAGGCTCGCCAAGCAGAAACCCCCGCGCACCGTCAAAATTCATCACACAGGTCGCGTTGCCGTGAATGCCCATCTTGTGTTCCAGCGATCCGCAGCCCAGGCTGTTTGGATCGCCGAGGCTACCATCCTCATTAACTTCATGACGTGGTACCAGGAACAGCGATATGCCCTTGTTGCCCGAAGGGGCATCGGGCAGGCGAGCCAGCACGATATGCAGAATATTCTCCGACATATCGTGCTCACCCGCGGAAATGAAGATCTTGGTACCGGTGATGCGGTAACTGCCATCTTCACTGGGCTCGGCGCGGGTACGCAACAGGGCCAGATCCGAGCCGGCCTGGGGTTCGGTCAGGCACATGGTGCCGGTCCACCGGCCTTCCACCAATGGCGGCAGAAAGCGCGCCCGCAACGCATCGGTAGCGTGGGTCATGAGGGTCGTCATCGCACCGTGGGACAGACCCGGATACATGGTCCAGGACCAGTTGGCGCTACCGTTGATTTCCGCCACGACCGAGGCCAGCGACTCGGGCAACCCCTGACCGCCGAATTCGGGTGCCTGAGCCAGGGATGGCCAGCCGCCTTCGATATATTGCGCGTAGGCTTGTTTGAAACCTTCTGGCGCAATAACACCGGTATCGGTCAGAGTGCAGCCCTTGTCGCCGGATTGATTCAGCGGCGACAGCACCTGGGATGCGAACTTGCCCGCCTCCTCCAGAATGGCGTCCACCATATCCGCGCTGGCATCCTCAGCACCGGGAAGTTTGCTGTAATGACCTTCAAAATCCAGCAGTTCCTGCATGGCAAAGCGAATATCACGCAGCGGGGCTTTGTACTCTGGCATTCTGGTAACCTCTTGCGACAGTCCGAAAATAATAGCGGGCGCTATTGCTTACCGGGTATTACCACCACCGTGGCAGTGCTAATACCCTGTAATACGCCTGGAAAACTTAGCAAACAGTGTGGTCAGTCAGCCGCTCGGCGACAATAACAATTACAGTCGAATAATTGACATTTACGGCCATCACATGACAGTGCGAACTGGCGTTAACAGCCACGACTAACACCATGACAGCACGCGTCTCAGGCGCTATGCTGAATCGTGCAGTACACCTATTCACAGCCACGATGCGAGATTCAAATGCTGGTCACTTTTAGCTCAGACGCCTATGCCGACATTACCCTTTTTGGCGATCAAGCCATGCAACTGATCGAGATGATGGGGCACAGTCGCGTTGTACCTGGCGCAATTCTGGCCGCCGATGTACCCGCCGCCCTTGCAACGTTGCAGCGGGCCATTACGGATACGGCAGACGTGGCAAAGAACGCCGACAAAAACGATGAAGATGACGATGAGACAAAAGAGGATCAAGTGCCATTGTCGACCCGCGCCTTCCCGCTGCTACAGCTGCTGCACGCCGCCGCCAGCGAAAACGCCGATGTGCTCTGGCATAACTGATTCTGGGCGACAAATGTGTCGGCGGAGCGGCGCGCGAGCAATCAGGCGCCGAACAGCTCATCAAGACCGCAGACCTCGCCGCAGTGGCTGGGCGAATAGCCCGACAGTGTACTCACGGCCTCCTTGAATGCATCGCTTTTGATCGTGTCAATCAGCCGCTGCACCTTGGGATCGTTCAGCGATTGCTTGTGACAGACCATCAGATAATGTTCGGTAGCCAGCGGCACAAATGCCAGCCCGAACTGCCGTGCCGCCGCCTCCACGCCGAAACCGGCATCCGCCATACCTGAGGCGATGTAAGCGGCTACCGCCGAGTGAGTATACTCCTCCAGTTCATACCCCTTGATCTTGCGCGCCGACAAGCCCGCATCACGCAAAAGGCCATCCAGCAGCGCCCGGGTTCCAGAATCCTTCTGCCGGTTGATAAAGCGCACATCGGCGCGCAACAGGTCATCCAGGCCCTTGATGCTGTGTGGATTATCCGGCTTGATCATCAACCCCTGGCATCGGGTAATGAAACGGATAATGCGGTGACTGCGAGGTTTGAGCAAACGACGATAATTCTTCATCAATGGTCCGCTGATGGCCGCCGTGGGAACGTGAAAACCGGCCAGGTCACAGGCGCCACGATTGAGGGCTGCCAGGGCTTCCTGCGGACTGCAATACTGCAAATCCAATTGAACGTCCGTTGCAAAACGCGGTAACAGCGCTACCGCGTAACCATGGCTGGCATGAAGCCTCAGCACCGGCTTTACCCCTTCAAGCAGCTGCTGAATCTCCAGATTCAGTTCCGATCCCAGACTCTCCAGCTGCGGCCCCAGACGCGCGGCAACGCGCTGCTCGGCCCAGAGCAGTTTTTCCCCCAGCGGGGAGAGCCAGGCACCGCGTCCTTTTTGCATATTTACCAGTGCGACGCCGAAAAAATCCGCCCACTTGTTGAGGAGGTTCCAGGCATGGCGATACGAAATACCCAATTCGCTCGCCGCCAGGGTCAGTTTGCCGCTGTGGTGCACGGCACTGAGTAATCCAAACAACTGGGGATCGAGCCGATTGCCTGCTTCATCGGTAAATGACCAGGCCGGTGTAATCTGTATTTTTTTCATATGAACTTTATTTCATATTTTGTGTTGGACCCAGCAATGCTAACTTGGCCGCATAATTTATAGAAACATAATCGCTAAATATGCACCTAGATGCATATATAACGATAAGAGCCTAGGTGAATGCAATGAGCGGCCTCCCCCAGTGGACCCCCGAGTTGATCCAAGCAGAAATTGACGCCTTGAAACACAAGCCCGGCGCACTGCTACCTATCCTGCACGCAATTCAGGACAAATTTGGTTACGTGCCCCCCGAGGCCGTTCCCCAGATCGGCGATGCCCTGCATCAAACCCGGGCTGAAATCCACGGCGTAATCAGTTTCTACCACCATTTCCGTACCGCCGCGCCCGGCACCCACACGTTGCAGATATGCCGCGCCGAAGCCTGCCAGTCCATGGGATCACGCGCTCTGGAGGCCCACGCCAAGGCCAGCCTGGATATCGACTACCACGGCACAACGGCGGACCGGGAGATCACGCTTGAACCGGTGTATTGCCTGGGTAACTGCGCCTGCGCTCCCTCGGTCCGGATCGGTGATGAGATACATGGCCGGGTTACACCCCAGAAACTGGATCGCCTGGTGAGCCGCCTGACCACCCGCGCACTGGAGCTGAAATAATGACCACACGTATTTTTGTCCCCTGCGACACCACCGCCCTTGCCATGGGTGCCGATGCGGTTGCGGCAGAACTCGCACAGCTGGCCCACGCCCGTGGTGCTGACGTTGAAATTATTCGCAACGGCTCCCGCGGCCTGTTCTGGCTCGAGCCCCTGGTGGAAGTACAGACCGACGCCGGCCGTATCGGTTTTGGGCCGGTCGAGGTCGAAGATGTCGCCAGCCTCGTAGAAGCCGGCCTGTTTGCAGGTAGCACTGAGCATTCGCTCGCGCTGGGCCTGGTCGAAGAAATCCCGTTTTTGAAAAATCAGCAGCGTCTCACCTTTGCGCGCTCCGGCATTACTGATCCGGTATCCATCGAGGATTACCTCGCGCTGGACGGTTTCAACGGGCTGCAAAAAGCGCTGCAGCTGGACAGCCAGCAGATCATTGATGAAGTCAAGGCTTCGGGCCTGCGCGGACGCGGCGGCGCCGCCTTCCCCACCGGCATCAAGTGGCAGACGGTACTGAACGCACCCGCTGAGCAAAAGTACATTGTCTGCAACGCCGATGAAGGCGACTCCGGCACCTTTGCCGACCGCATGGTGATGGAGTGCGACCCCTACATGCTGATCGAGGGCATGACCGTTGCCGGACTCGCCGTAGGTGCAACCCAGGGTTACATCTACCTGAGATCCGAATACCCGGTCGCGCACCGGCTGATGAACGAGGCCATCAAGCGCGCCTATGCTGCCGGCTACCTCGGCGAGAACCTGCTGGGCAGTGGCAAGCAGTTCGAGCTGGAAGTCCGCCTGGGCGCCGGTGCCTACATCTGCGGCGAAGAGACATCGCTGCTGGAAAGCCTCGAAGGCAAGCGCGGGCTGGTGCGTGCAAAACCGCCGCTGCCAGCCATTGTCGGTCTGTTTGGCCAGCCCACGGTGGTCAACAACGTGCTCTCGCTGGCGGCTGTACCCTTCATCATGGACAAGGGAGGCGACACCTACGCCAGTTACGGCATGGGCCGCTCGCTGGGCACGCTGCCGATGCAGCTGGCCGGCAACGTCAAACAGGGCGGCCTGATAGAGCTGGCCTTTGGCGCGACGTTGCGCGAGCTGATGGAAGACTTTGGCGGCGGCACATACTCCGGCCGTCCGTTGCGCGCGGTGCAGGTCGGCGGTCCGCTGGGCGCTTATCTGCCAGAGAGTCAGTGGGATACGCCGCTGGATTATGAGTCCTTTGCTGCCGTCGGCGCGGTGCTAGGCCATGGCGGCGTGGTGATGTTCGACGATACTGTAGACATGGGCGAACAGGCCCGCTTCTCAATGGAGTTCTGCACTGTCGAATCCTGCGGCAAATGCACGCCGTGCCGCATTGGCTCGACCCGCGGCGTTGAGGTCATCGACCGCATCCGCGAGGGCGAAAATACGGACGCCAACCTCGAACTGCTGGCCGATCTGTGTGAAACCATGGTGGATGGCTCTCTCTGCGCGATGGGCGGCATGACGCCGTTCCCGGTACAGAGCGTCATGAAACACTTCCCTGAAGATCTGCAGCGCTGAGCGGACGGAGACCAGAATTATGTTGCAACATTTTGATCCAACTAAAGATTATGGTACCCCGGCCAGCCTGTCCGAGACACTCGTCACCCTCGAGATTGACGGCGTTGAAGTGACTGTGCCCGAAGGCACCTCGGTGATGCGTGCCGCTGCGCTGCACGATATCAACATTCCCAAGCTGTGCGCTTCAGACAACCTGGAAGCCTTTGGCTCCTGCCGCCTGTGCGCCGTACAGATCGACGGCCGGCGCGGTCTGCCCGCCTCCTGCACCACCCCGGCCGAAGCCGGCATGAAGGTAACGACGCAGAACGGCAAACTGGCCAAGCTGCGCCGCAATATCATGGAACTGTACATCTCCGATCACCCGCTGGACTGCCTGACCTGCCCGGCCAACGGCGACTGCGAGCTGCAGGACATGGCAGGCGCCGTGGGCCTGCGCGAAGTGCGTTACGGCTTCGACGGCGAAAACCACCTGGACGCCGAGAAAGACCATTCCAACCCCTACTTCAGCTTCGATGCGAGCAAGTGCATCGTCTGCTCGCGCTGCGTACGCGCCTGTGAAGAAGTCCAGGGCACCTTTGCGCTGACGATCGAGGGACGCGGCTTCGACTCCAAGGTCGCCGCCGGCCAGGGCGGAGACTTCATGGACTCCGACTGCGTCTCCTGTGGCGCCTGTGTACAGGCCTGCCCGACCTCAACGCTGATGGAAAAAAGCGTGATCGACGCCGGTCAGCCGGAGCACAGTATCGTCACGACCTGCGCTTACTGCGGCGTAGGCTGCTCGTTCGAGGCAGAAATGAAAGGCGACCAGGTCATCCGCATGGTGCCCTACAAGGGCGGCGATGCGAACCACGGTCACTCCTGCGTCAAGGGTCGCTTCGCCTTTGGCTATGCCACCCATAGCGACCGCATCAAGCACCCGATGATCCGCGATTCCATCGACCAGCCCTGGCGCGAAGTCAGCTGGGAAGAGGCCATCGCCTTTGCAGCCCGTCGCCTGAAGGAAGTCCAGGCACAGTACGGCCGCGAAAGCATCGGTGGCATCACCTCCTCGCGCTGCACCAACGAGGAAACCTACCTGGTGCAGAAACTGGTGCGAGCCGGCTTCAAGAACAACAACACCGACACCTGCGCCCGCGTCTGCCACTCGCCAACGGGCTTTGGTCTGAAGGCAACACTGGGCGAATCCGCCGGCACCCAGACCTTCGATTCGGTCATGCAGTCCGACGTCATTATCGTCATCGGTGCCAACCCCACCGACGCCCACCCGGTATTCGGCTCGCTGATGCGCAAGCGTCTGCGTGAAGGCGCCGAACTGATTGTCGTCGATCCGCGCAAAATCGACCTGCTGAAAACGCCGCACCTCAAGGATGCCCAGCACCTGCCGTTGCGCCCGGGCACCAACGTTGCCATGATCAATGCGCTGGCCCACGTCATCGTGACCGAAGGACTGGAAGACAAGGCCTTTATCGCCGACCGCTGCGATGACAAGGCCTACCAGGCATGGCGCGAGTTCATCCTCGATGCACGCCATGCTCCCGAGAATGTCGAGGCGATCACCGGCGTACCGGCCGACAAGGTTCGCCGTGCGGCACGCACCTACGCCACGGCGCCCAACGGTGCTATCTACTATGGCCTCGGCGTCACCGAGCACAGCCAGGGTTCCAGCATGGTCATGGGCATCGCCAACCTGGCGCTGGCCACCGGCAACATCGGCCGTGAAGGCGTGGGTGTAAACCCGCTGCGCGGCCAGAACAACGTGCAGGGTTCCTGTGACATGGGCTCCTTCCCGCACGAGTTGCCGGGCTACCAGCATGTGTCCGACGATACTGCCCGCGCCCGCTTCGAGCAGGTCTGGGGCGTCAAACTCGACGACGAGCCGGGTCTGCGTATTCCCAACATGTTCGACTCCGCCATCGCCGGTACCTTCAAGGCGTTGTACGTACAGGGCGAGGACATCGCCCAGTCCGACCCCAACACGCACCACGTGGAGTCGGCGCTCAAGTCGCTGGACTGCCTGATTGTGCAGGATATTTTCCTCAACGAAACGGCCAAGTTCGCCCATGTGCTGCTGCCGGGCTCCTCCTTCCTGGAGAAAAACGGCACCTTCACCAACGCCGAGCGGCGCATTAACCGTGTACGCAAGGTAATGCCCGCCCTGGCCGGCAAGGAAGACTGGGAAGTCACCCAGGACCTGGCCAATGCGCTGGGCTACCCGATGAACTATGGCCATCCGTCCGAAATTATGGACGAAATCGCCAGTCTGACCCCGAGCTTTACCGGCGTCAGCTACGACAAGCTTGAGGAACTCGGCAGCATCCAGTGGCCCTGCAACGACCAGTACCCCGACGGCATGCCGACCATGCACGTTGAGGACTTCCCGATCGGCCGTGGCCAGTTCGCCATCACCGAGTACGTGGCTTCCGAGGAGCGCACCAACCGCCGCTTCCCGCTGCTGCTGACCACCGGGCGCATTCTGTCGCAGTACAACGTAGGCGCCCAGACCCGCCGTACCGACAACCAGGTATGGCATGACGAGGACGTGCTGGAAGTGCATCCGTCTGACGCCGAGCTGCGCGGCATCAAGGACGGCGACTGGCTTGGCATTTCCAGCCGCGCAGGCCAGACCGTGCTGCGCGCGCGCATCAGCGAGCGCATGTTGCCGGGCGTGGTGTACACCACCTTCCATCACCCCGGCAGTGGCGCCAACGTGATCACCACCGACAGCTCCGACTGGGCCACCAACTGCCCCGAGTACAAGGTGACCGCGGTGCAGGTCGAGAAGGTGAGCCAGCCGTCCGAATGGCAGCAGAATTTCCGCGCCTTCGAAAAGCTGCAGCACCAGCTGCTCAAGGGTGACGCCGCTACTCTCACAGATGGTAACGGGGCCGGCTGATGGGCACCCTTCCCCTGGGCAGCTGTGAGGCCCGCGTGGATATTCGCACGAACGCGGGTGCGGCCGACAGCACCCCGCTGCAAGCCACAGATTGCATTGCTCTGGAAGTGCCGGTGGCGCTGGTTTTCAACGGCATTTCCCATGCCGTGATGATGACCAGCCCCACCGACCTTGAGGATTTTGCGCTGGGTTTCAGCCTGACTGAAGGCATTCTGCAGCACCCCGATGAGCTATACGACATCGAGGTGCTGCAGGAGGAACACGGCATCAGCGTGCAGATGCAGATCAGTGCCGAACGGCTGACGTTACTGAAACAGCACCGTCGCAATCTCACCGGTCGTACCGGTTGCGGCCTCTGCGGTACCGAATCCCTCGAACAGGCGATTCGTCCGGTACCCCGGGTGCAGGCACCGGTACTGTCGGATCAGGCCATTCAGCATGCCCTTGCCTGCCTGCAGCAGCACCAGCCGCTGCAGGCAGGGACAGGCGCCACCCACGGGGCGGCCTGGTGCAACAGCGCCGGTGAGATCCTGCTGGCACGGGAAGACGTGGGCCGTCACAACGCGCTCGACAAACTGATTGGTGCGCTGATGAAGACCGACCTGCCCCGCGAAGGCGGCTTTGCACTGGTATCCAGCCGGGCCAGTTACGAGATGGTGCAAAAGAGCTGCAGCGCAGGCTTTGGCGCCCTGGTCGCCGTGTCGGCCCCCACCGCTCTTGCCATCGAACAGGCGCGCCTGGCCGGGCTCATGCTGGTCGGTTTCGCCCGCCCTGGGCGGCACGTGATCTATCATCCCGGCAACCGTACTCCACAGGATAACAACTCCCATCAGGTCAACACCGCCCGTGCGGCGGGTTAAGGACAGAGTCCCATGAACCAGCTCGATACCCTGATCCACATGGCGAACCAGATCGCCGACAACAACAGCCACTACGGTACCCAGGAAGAAGCCGCCGCTCGTGTTGCTTCTCACCTGACGAAGTTCTGGGCGCGCAGCATGAAACAGCAGATCATCGACTACCTGCACAGTGATGGCAGCAAGCTGAATCCGCTGGCACAGATTGCCATTGCGCAGATGCAGTCCAGCATTCGACCCGAGCCCGCCGACCTCTGCGGTTAACGGACACCCGCTAGCTGACAATCCGCGATATTCCCCTGCGTTTTACCGATGAAAGCCAACCACGGCGGAACCAGAATCAGCATGATTCTGGTGTATTGCATCGATGATGAGCGTTCATAGCGGCATCGAAAGCGATTCTGCGTTATGCTGTTCCGCAACAAGGGTGCCCGGGCCATTGCCGGCCTGATCACTGCATGGTTGCGGAGCTGTCACCCTCGCGCAGTCGTTCAGTGTGTCGATGTGGGCCCGAATCCAGAAAACGTTTGAGGTGATTCCATACATGAGCGGAATTGATTCCAGCTATGCCGTTGTCAGCAATCCAAGTCTTGAACTCTGGGTGATCGAATACACCTGGGACAACGAAACGAACGAAATCGGACACACCTCCCAGCACCCGCTGGTCGGTTTTGCCTATGGCGGCAATCGCACTCTGGTGCTGACCCCCATGGGCAGTTACAGGGTGCTGGGGGCATGCCCGGAACTCTCGTCCCAGGGTGGATTCTACCGTCTGGAGCCCACCCGCGCCGACACCCTGGTTTACCTGGTGAAAACGACCCGCAGTCAGGCACTGGAAACCATCGTGGAACGCGAATTCCTGGCGTTCAATCGCCGCTGACAGGGCACAGCAACACCCGCGTTAGCAAGTTTCCGGAAGGAAAATAGAGAGAAAGACGGCAAGCTGGCGGCGTACAACCGCCAGCTTTTTTTGTGTGTCAGGCCGACTGACTGCGAAGCGTGCGGCCATGAAAGACATAGCCGATCAGGTTCATCAGTACCTGGGCGGCGAGAATGCTGGTCGAGCCGGTCGGGTCATAGTCCGGCGCCACTTCGCACAGGTCGATTCCCACCACGTCGCCGCTCAGCGCCACGCCCTGCAGTATCTCCATCACCTCGTAATAGTTGAAGCCACCATGGCTCGGGGTACCGGTGCCCGGTGCAATGGACGGATCGAAACCATCGATATCGATGGTGATGTAGTAGTTCACGCCCTTTGGAATCAGGTCCAGCACCCCCCGGGCACCCAGGCGACGCACGTCGCGCACCGACAGGATGGTGGAGCCCACCGCCTCAGCCGCCTTATGATCGGCCCGGTTGGACGAAGACACGTTGCGGATGCCCAGCTGCGTCATGCCGGTGACAAAATCCTGCTCGGATGCACGGCGAATCGGATTGCCGTGGCCGAAGCGCACCCCGTGACGCTCGTCGACGAAATCCAGGTGCGCATCGATCTGAATGATATGGATGGGGCCGCGGCCCTCAAAGGCGCGGATACAGGGCGCATTCACCGAATGGTCGCCGCCGACAACGACCGGCAGCACACCGGCATCGAGCATCTTGCGCACGCCGTATTCGATATTGGCGTGGCTCTTCTCGGTGTTGGTATGCACCATGTCGGCATCACCGATATCGACAATGTCGACACCTTCCAGGTACATCACATCGTCTTCGTAGGAATAGGCGCCACCGTGGCCAAACGAGAACAGCGTCGACGCCTCGCGAATGGCGCGCGGCCCCATGCGCGCACCGGAGCGCCACTGGGTACCGCAGTCAAAGGGCGCGCCCATAAAGGCCACGTCGGCCTTGATGTTGTCCCAGTCTTCGCAGGTGCGGTTCTTGCCGAAGGTACAGAAGCCGACAAACGGCAGGTTCAGTCGGCCTTTTTCGTAGGCATTTTCACTCATTTTATTATCCTCAAAGATGCAATATGTTCAGAACCGTAGGATGGGTTAGGCGCGCATTGCATAGATCCCAGAACACTTCAGGGTCCCGGGCGCGCCATAACCCATCATTGATCCGGCAGTCCGAGGGGCTGATGGGTTACACGACGCCCAAACAATAAACTGGCTTTGGAAATGTTTCAGGTGCGTCGCTAACCCATCCTACGAAGCAACGACCTCATGCCCTTGTCAGCTCAGCGTGATCCACACGGATTTGGTTTCCAGCAGGCTTTCGAGCTGCTCAGGTCCCAGATCCCGGCCGAAGCCCGACTGCCTGTAGCCGCCGAACGGCATGGCCGGGTCGATGGTGCTGTGACCATTGACATAGACGGAGCCGGCTTTGAGCTGCGGAATCAGCCGATGCACGCGGTTGAGGTCATTGGAGTAGATGGCCGCCGCCAGGCCGTAAATGGAGTCATTGGCCAGCGCCACGGCGTCTTCTTCGCGGCTGAAGGACTGGCTCACCAGCACCGGCCCGAAGATCTCCTCCTTCACCACCTTCATGTCATTGCGACAATCCGCAAAGAGCGTCGGCTGAACGAAATAGCCAGCCCCCTCCTGGGTTTTGCCGCCGAACACCAGCCGTGCGCCTTCCTGCCGGCCGGCTTCGATATAGCTGAGCACGCTATCCTGCTGTTTGGCAGACACCAGCGGGCTGATAAAGCAGTCCGGGTCCAGCCCGGGCGCGATCTTCAGGCCACTAACGTACTCGGTCAGGGCTTCAAGGAAGGGCTCGTAGATCGATGCATGCACATAAAGCCTTGAGCCGGCATCGCACACCTGTCCGGAATTGAAGAAGATGCCCTGGGCCACCGCATGCGCCGTGGCTTCGATATCGGCATCTTCGAACACCAGCACCGGCGACTTGCCACCGAGCTCCAGCGTCATGCGTTTCATATCCTGCAGCGCAGCCTGCCCGACGATCCGCCCGACGGGGGTGGAGCCTGTGAATGTGATCTTGTCGATGCCCGGGTGGCTGGACATGGCCGCGCCCACCACCGAACCGCGCCCGGTGACGATGTTCACCACACCGTCCGGAATGCCGGCCTGTTGCACCAGTTCGGCAAAGCGCAGCGTGCTCAGCGACGTCAGTTCCGCCGGTTTGACCACCACCGTGCAGCCTACCGCCAGCGCCGCGCCGAGTTTCCACGCCATCGTCTGCAGCGGGAAGTTCCACGGAATGATTGAGGCCACCACGCCCACCGGCTCCTTGCGGGTATAGGCCACGTAGCTGCCGGGCAAGGACGCCGGCTCAACGCTGCGCCCATAGATCTTGGAGGCCCAGCCGGCGAAGTAGCGGAAGGTATCGATGGTGCCCTGAATATCCACCTCCAGCGCCTGCACCACCGATTTGCCCATGTCGATGGACTCGATTTCGGCCAGCTCCTGGGCATTGGCTTCCAGCAGATCCGCCAGCCGGTGCAGCAGCCGTTCGCGCTCCAGCGGTTTCAGGCGGCTCCACTCGCCCGCATCGAACTGATGGCGGGCGGCGGCGACGGCGCGATCCAGATCCTCAGCGGTGCCTTCCGGTATCCGTGTCAGCAGTCCGCCGGTGGAGGGCTCTATGACCTCGCTGACGGCGCCGTCACTGGCTGCGACCCAGTCGCCGCCGATAAACATGCGGGGTGTTTTGGCGAGAAAGTCCCGCGTCGCCTGTGAAACCTGATAGTTGTCGAGATACGCCTTAACGGTAGTGTCCATCGTTGCCTCGCTCGTTGTGCTGGTTATTGGCCGGGCCTTCACCCTGTGGCAACCAGTATCGGAAAGGCATAAACATTTAAAAATATCGATCTATCAATACTTGGATTGATAAAAGCTTATGCAAGAAAACCTTCAGTAGCGGCACGGGCGACGCGGGCATCAAGGGAGGAAATACATTTACCAATATAAATTTATCGATTGATACAACGATATTTATCAACCAAACCCCTTCATCAAGAATAGGAACTCAGCACAGGCCGGCGCACCTGGGTCCACGGGACCCGCTGCGATCGCGCAGGGCAAGAGGCCCAGGGCAGGACGCCCGGCATCCAACAAGCATAATAAAGGGGTATCAAGCATGACTAATCGGTATGACTACATCATCATCGGTGCCGGTTCCGCCGGTTGCGTACTGGCTAACCGGATGTCGGAAGATCCGGCTACGTCCGTGCTGCTGCTGGAGTCAGGCGGGAGCGATCGCAGCGTGATTATCCAGATGCCGACCGCCTTCTCGATGCCCATGAACACCAAAAAGTACAACTGGCGTTACGAGACGGTCCCCGAGCCCCACCTGAACGACCGCCGCGTGCATTGTCCCCGCGGCAAGGTACTGGGCGGCTCCTCGTCGATCAATGGCCTGGTGTACATTCGCGGCCATGCCTGTGACTTCGATGAATGGGAAAGCCTGGGCGCCAAGGGCTGGGGCTATCAGAGCTGCCTGCCCTACTTCCGCAAGGCCGAGACGCTGCAGCTTGGCGGCGATGAGTACCGCGGTGACAGCGGGCCCCTGCACACCAACAACGGCAACAACATGGCCAACCCGCTGTACGGCGCTTTCGTCGATGCCGGCGAACAGGCCGGCTATATCAAGACCCGCGACTGCAACGGACAGATGCAGGAGGGCTTCGGCCCCATGCACATGACTGTCAAGAACGGCGTGCGCTGGTCAACCGCCAATGCCTACCTGCGCCCCGCCATGGGCAGGCCCAACCTGACCGTAATCACCCATGCCATGACCCGCAGAATCATCCTGGATGGCAAGCGCGCCAGCGGCGTCGAATACTCAAGAGCAGGCAGCACCCATACCGTGCACTGCAACCGCGAAGTCCTGCTGTCGGCCGGCCCGATCGGCTCGCCTCACCTGCTGCAACTCTCCGGAATCGGCCCCAAAGACGTGTTGCGCGAGGCCGGCATCGAGGTGCTGCACGACCTTCCCGGGGTCGGCGAAAACCTGCAGGACCACGCCGAAATCTATATCCAGTTCAAGTGCAAGCAGCCGATCACGCTGAACAGCAAGATGGACCTGCTGAGCAAGGCGCTGATCGGTGCCCGCTGGCTGCTGCGCAAGGATGGCCTGGGCGCCACCAACCATTTCGAATCCTGCGGATTCATCCGCTCAGAGGCGGGCCTGAAATGGCCGGACGTACAGTTCCACTTCCTGCCGGCCGCCATGCGCTATGACGGCAATGCCCCCATCAAGGGCCACGGCTTCATGGTACTGACCGGGCCCAACAAGCCCAAAAGCCGCGGCCACGTGCGTGCCGTTTCACCGGATCCCGAAGTCCATCCGGCGATTCAGTTCAACTACCTGGAGCGCGAGGAAGACCGGGAGGGGTTTCGCAAATGCGTGCGCCTGACCCGGGAAATCATCGGCCAGCCGGCGATGGACGCCTACAACGACGGCGAAATCGCCCCCGGCCCCCAGGTGCAGACCGACGAGGAAATCGACGCCTTCGTGCGGGACAACTTAGAGAGCACCTATCACCCCTGCGGCACCTGCAAGATGGGCGAAGACGAGATGGCGGTGGTGGATTCACAGCTGCGCCTGCACGGTATCGCCGGCCTGCGGGTGATCGACTCCTCGGTATTCCCCACCGAAACCAACGGCAACCTCAATGCCCCCACCATCATGCTGGCCGAACGGGCATCAGACCTGGTTCGCGGCCGCCCCACCCTGCCGCCCGCCGACGTCGACGTCGGCCTGGTCCCCGGCTGGGAAACCCAGCAGCGGCCCCGCACACCGGTGCGCAAGGTTTGAACGATAGGTGAAAGCTGAAAGCCGTAAGCCGTAAGCCGTAAGCCGTAAGGAAGGGTCGATGAGTTATCTCATCGGCCCTTTTTGGTTTCAGAGTAGCTTCCGCTTTCGACTGTGAATTCAATTGGTGAGCGCAACCTTGCAGCTGGATTACGCTCCTTCGGATCTTCATCAACCTACAAATGCACCGGCAACGGCAGGCATTAAACCAATCCTGCAATGTCCGCTTCGCGCCAGGTGCCGACATCAATCCACTCTCCCCCGCACCACCCCAAACCCCGATAACAGGACTCAGCCCGCCCCGTCCAGTTGTGCCAGCAAGGCTTTGGCGGCGCCGACGCAGGCCGAGTCGTCGTTTTCCGGCGCTGCGCTGCAGATGGCCTTCAGCAGCTCCTGCGCCTCCTCCGGCCGGTTCTGCCGCACCCGCAGCTGCGCCAGGGACAGCATTCCGCGCCACTCCAGCAGCCTTGCGCCCTGCCCGCGTGCCACGTCGATCGCTTTGAGAAAACAGTCTTCGGGCGTTTGGGGTGCTGCGGCCCCGGACTCAGGAGCCTCCGGCGCGGCCAGCAGGCAGTCGCCCGTGAGCCGGTAGAGTTCCACCGCATAGAACCGTTCCTGGGTTTTTCCCACCCGCTGCAGCGCTTCATCGAGTACCTGCAGCGCAGCGCCGGCCTGCCCGGCTCTGAGGAGGGCATCGGCCAGCAGCCCGAGGAAATGGGTCGTGAACATCTCGGCGCCCGTCGCCCGATAGTCTACCAGCCCCTGGCGAATCAGCTCGATGCCCGTGTCCAGATCGCCCTGTTCGGCCAGCGCCCAACCCCGCAGAATGTTCCCGTGGGCCAGCCAGTATTTGAATCCCAGTTCCCTCGACAGCTCCACAGCCGCATCGGCACGGGACAGCACGTCCTCCCCCTCCTGCCGGAACAGATGATTTTCGGCGCTGTATACGAGGGCGAATGCCAGGCTGACAGGATGGGACAGCTCCCTGGCCAGGGCCAGGGCCTCATCGCTTCGGCGCTGTGCCTGGTCCGACTCCCCCAGCAGCTCAAACGTCAGTGCCAGGAGGCAGAGGCAAAGCACGCCAGGGTCCAGACCGTAGAGGAAGGCATGGGAACGGTGCTGCCGGGGGTCATAGAGGGCGATTCCCTTTTCCATGTTGTCCCGGGCCGACAGCAGCTCGCCCAGCGGAATCAGCACGGCGCCGACACTGCCATAGGCTTCCAGCAGGAGGCCACTGTCCTGCTCTCGCTCCGCCAGCTGCAGCAATGGCTCGGCGATATCCAGCGCGGCCTGCAGTTCACCCCGCACCAGATAATAGGCATCCAGCCCGAAGAGTGCGGTGAACTGCCCGGGCACGTCGCCACACTGCTGACTGAGTGCCAGCGCCCGGCTGTAGGTGGTTTCGACTTCAGGTGCTGCATAGCCCCTGATGGCCATCCAGACCGGGCCCAGCGCCAGTTGCAGCCCCAGTTCCTGACCGTGGCGCTCAGGCGTATCGGGCAGACGTCCTATCAGTTCCAGGGCCGAACCCAGATGGTCCACCGCTTCCATATTGGCCGAGCGGTGCAGCGCCTGTTCGCCGGCACGCTGCAGGTACTCCACCGCTTTCAGGACGTTGCCGCTGCAACTGTAATGGTGGGCCAGCTCGTTGCAACGCTCCTCAAGATGATCGGGAAACAGTGCCTCGATCGCCTGAGCACTGCGTTCGTGCAGCGCGTTGCGCCGTTCTGTCAGCAGCGATCCGTAGGCGACTTCCTGGGTCAGGCCATGCTTGAAGGTATATTCCACTTCCGGAAACGCCGGCCGCTCGTAGAGGAACTCGCCGGTCTGCAGGCGAGACAACAGTCGCCGCAGCTCGTCCTCGGGCCGGTCCACTACCTGGCACACCAGGCTCCAGGGAAATTCCTTGCCGATCACCGCCAGCGTCTGCAGCAGTTCTTTTTCGTCCGCGGCGAGGCGGTCGATACGGGCACTCAGCACGCCCTGTACCGTGGTCGGGATATGCAACGTTTCAGGGGCCTGTTCTAGCCGATAATGGCCGGGCTCGCCGAGCAGTCCGCCCTCTTCGACCAGGGTCTGCACCACCTCTTCGAGGAAGAACGGATTGCCTTCGGTCTGCGCCATGATAAGCGGCTTGATGGCGGCCAGCGTCGGGTCATCGCCCAGCAGGGATGCGAGCAGTTCTTCGGCTTCGGCCCGCCCCAGGGGGTTCAGCCTCAGCTGGGTATAATAGCTGCGACCTCCCCAGTCGTGCTGGTACTCGGGGCGATAATTGACCAGCAACAGCAGCCTGCTACTTGCGATACCCTCGATCAGATAATCAAGAAAGAGGCCGGTTTCGCTGTCCAGCCATTGCAGGTCCTCGAAAATAACCACCACCGGCTGGTTGAGGCTCTCCCGCATCAGAAGCTGCCTGATCGCCTCGAAGGTGCGCTGACGGCGCAGTTGCGAATCCATCTGCGCCAGCGATGCGTTCGCGTCGGCCAGACCCAGCAAATAAAAGAGATAGGGCAGGCTGTCTTCCAGCCGTCGGTCCAGCGTCAGCACCTTGCCGGTCACTTTCTCGCGGCGCAGACGCTCGTCATCCTGGGGGACTATCTGCAGATACGCCTTGAGCAGCTCGATCAACGGCAGATAGGCAAAGGCCTTGCCGTGGGAGACCGAGAAGGTTTCCAGTACCAGGCAGTCCTGCTGTGCGCGGGGCCTGAACTCGTAGAACAAGCGTGATTTTCCCACGCCCGGCTCCCCCACCACCCCGACCACTTGGCCACGGGAGTCCCGAACCCGCGACAGCGCCTTGGAGAGCTGCTCGAGTTCTGGCTGGCGGCCGACAAAAGGTGCCAGGCCGCGGCGGGCGGCGATCTGCAGCCGGGTGCGCAACGGACCGCTGCCCAGTACTTCGTACACACTGAGCGGTTCGGCAACGCCCTTGACCGGGATCGCCCCCAGGGCCTTGAACTCGAAATAGCCTTCGGCCAGGCGGTGGGTCGCCTCGCTGACGACAATGGAACCCGGTGTCGCCAGCCCCTCCATGCGCGAAGCCAGGTGAATGGACTGCCCGACCGGTTCATAGTCGGCACGCAGATCCTCGGTATGGATGGAGCGCACCACCACTTCCCCGGTATGGATACCGACACGGATCTGCAGCGGTATCTCCTGCTCCAGACGCACGCGGTCGGCATACCGGTGCATCGCTTCCTGCATGCGCAACGCGGCATAGAGCGCCCGCTGCGGGTGATCCTCGTGCGCGATGGGCGCACCGAACAGCGCCAGAATGCCATCGCCCAGGGATTTGGCGACATAACCCTCGTAGTGATGGACCGCCTCCATCATCAGCGCCAGTATCGGATCGATCAGGTTTCGCACCTGTTCCGGATCGAGGTTCTGGATCAGTGCGGTGGAACCGGCCATGTCAGCGAACAGCGCGGTGACAATCTTGCGTTCACCGCCGCTGCCGCCCCGCATCCGCTGTGCTGCCTGCTCGGCAAGGATGCGTTCGGCCAGGTGCTGTGGTGTGTAGTGAATCGGCGCCAGGGTATCCGCGGACGCGACCACGCTGACGTCGGTCTGTGCCAGCCCAGTTCCGCACTCGTCGCAGAACTTGGCCGTCGGCCTCAGTGTATGGCCGCAGCTGGGGCAGCTGAGCGCCAGGGCGCCACCGCACTGATTGCAGAACCTGGCTCCCTTGGGATTTTCGAACCCGCAGCCGGCACAGCGCATGGGCCCCCCCGAATTGGTTTGCTGCCATAGACGCCACAAAGCCCCAGTCGATGTCGACAGAGGGTTGCGGCCGTTATTAACAATTAACAGCATAGCCCGCCTGTCCCGGGGCATCGCTGAATCGCGCCGGCGTCGACGGTACGAACATGACCTGTCAGACGCCACAACCGATGCCAATCAGGCCACGATGGCTGAACGCATAACATTGAGCAATAATGCTGTACTGACAGTTACTTTGGTAAGAGCAAAAGCATATGACCGCCCGCCATCACAGCCTGCCGAACCTGGCAGACTTCGACCTGCGACTGCTGCGTGTTTTCCATGCTGTCGTGCACAACAAGGGCTTCGCCGCGGCGCAGGACGAGCTGGGGGTTTCCCAATCCACGATCAGCATCCAGATCGGCCAGCTGGAGGATCGTCTGGGCATGCGCCTGTGCGAACGCGGCCGCAAGGGATTCCACCTGACCGAAGAAGGGCAGATCGTGTTCGAGGCCTCGCTGAGCCTGTTTCGCGCGGTCGAGAACTTCCGCGGCATGGTGGGCAGCACCCGGGGTCAGCTGATCGGCGAGGTTCACTTCGGCATCGTCGATGCCATCGCCAGCAACCAGGAGATCAACCTGCACCAGGGCATCGGCGACTTTGCTCAGCTCGCGCCCGAAGTGAAGCTGCATATCAACCTGTCATCCCCCCAGGAGCTGCTGCAGGGGCTGATGGAGGAGCACTACCACGTGATCCTCTCGCCCATGTCCCGGCTGCACAGTTCCGTGCGCTTTATTCCCACCTTCCGCGAGCAGCAGACACTGTACTGCGGCGCAGGCCACCCGCTGTTCGAGCTGCCAGAGCGCGAGCTCAGCACCGACAGCATCAGCCAGCACGCCTATGCCGGCCGATCCTACATGCGCGACTGGCAACCGCCGCAGGAAATCGAATTCAGGCACCAGGCCACCGCCTCCCATATGGAGAGCATCGCCCTGATGATTCTGTCCGGCGGCTACCTCGGCTACCTGCCCTCCCATTACGCCGCCCGCTGGGTCGAAGCCGGTCAGATGCGGGCCCTGCTCGAATATACCCTCTCCTACCACGAACAGTTTTACCTGGCGTATCGCAAGAGCGAACGCAACCGTGCCGCCCAGGCCTTCGCCCGGTGCATACGCCAGCAGATGGAAACCGAGACGGAGACAGATGCTGGGTTGCGAGACCTTCAAACCTGACCACTAGCGTCGCCACCGAAGCGAACAGGTCACTGTAGGGTCGCCTCCCCGGGCCAATTCAGGTACGTTGTGCGTAGGATGGGTGAAGTGGCGTAATCTTCTGAAATAAAACGAATATTGCGAGGCCCGAACGCCGCGTAACCCATCAGATTTTCCGGGTGCGCTTGCTGCGCTGATAATATCGATAATGGGTTACACCGTCCTAAACATCGCTGACCCGGCTGTCATTCGTCGTCCAGCTTACTAGCAAGAAAGGGTGGCAACGTCCGCAAGACCGCTGCCACCCTTTTGTACTGCTCACTAATTAGTCATTTCTAAACACGCCTCACTAATAACGGCTCAGCATTCACGGCTCACGACGGACGCCCCATCACTCAGCCCTCACCGCCGACTGCATGTCTGCGGGCTCACGCGTTTCAGTCACTCTCCTGGGATAGTCACCCCAGCCGGTGCGGGCAACGAAAAACCGCGTGAAGACGACATGCACCAGGCCCGCCAGCGCGCAGGACGGCAGGGAGGCCGATACCAGGGCGAAGACCGCCGCGTTATCCAGGGTCTGCGGATTGAAGATCAGCACGTAAACGACAAAGCCTGCCACCAGCGCCAGCAGGGCCGCAGGGTTAAAGCCGTGCCAGTAACGAAAAGCGGACTGCGGCGCCGGGGCAAAGATATGCCGCAGGCTGACCCGCTGGCCGCGCAGGATAAAGTAGTCGGCGATGCCGATACCGGCCAGCGCGCTGTTCAGTGCCGAGGTCCAGACCAGGAAGATAAAGAAGCCGTCATAGATACCGGGCAGCGTGAAAATGATGACCACCGGCGCGACGCAGAACAGCACCACCAGCAGTTCCCATTTCAGCGCCCGCAGGCGTGACCCGACCACCTGCCTCAGCCCCACGATCGAGGTGTACAGGATATTGGCCATGCTGGTGACATTGGCGAAGGCAACAAAACCGAGCGCCACGATACCGAAGGCAAAACCGCCAATCTGCGTCATCCAGACCGTCGGATCACTGTTGCCGAACCGGGCCGCCGCCAGCAAGCCCACCACTTCACCCAGCACCGCCGCACCGAACACACCGATCATGTTCGGCCAGAAGGCGGTGCGCTGGTTCTTGCTCAGGCGTGCCAGGTTACCGATATAGGGCCACCAGGAAAAACCCGCCGCCATGTTCACTTCCACCGCGATCATGAAGTTCAGCTGCTTGTCCTCGAAGGGGGCATCCAGCGCGGGCAAGGCCATGAGTTCGGCAAAGCTGCTGTTACTAAAAATCAGGTACAGCATCACGCCCATGATGATGACCAGCGTCGGCGCGAGAATGGTATTGAACACCTTGATCGAGGTCGGCCCCCTGGCGACGATAAAGGCGGTCAGGCCAATGGCGAAAAAGGCCGCCAGGTAGACCAGCAGCCCCTGGGGTTCTGCCGCCCGCTCGGTAACCATCCCGGTCAGGCTGTCGATGGAGCGCCCGAACATCAGGCCCAGCACCGCCAGCCAGCCCATGGTCAGAAAGACCACCGCCAGCAGGTAGACCAGCCGGCTGCCATTGGCACCGAACATGCTTCGCAGGAAGGTAAATTGCTCGGTACCGTATTTGCCGCTGGCGACGCAGGTCGACAGCGCCATGATCAGCACACCCAGGATGTTGCCAATGATAATGGCGGCGATACCCGCCTGAACCCCCACAAAGAGTGCGGTGGCGCCGCCAATCAGGAATGCCCAGGTGGCGATGGCCAGGGCGGAGTTGGCGTAGGTGAACTCCCAAAAACCCCACATCCGCTCGCTGGGCAGCAGTGGGGTGTCGCCGCGCTCGGCGGCCAGTTTACGCTCGGCGTTTTGCGTCGATGACATGCTCAGTACCCCCACACAAAGAACGTGATCAACAGCCCGATCGTCAGCAGGGCTATCGCCGTGTAGTCCGTGGCACCCAGGGCACCCGGCCAGTTACCGCTGGCTTCCAGCTCCTCATACACGCGTATGCGCCGTTCCAGATCCTGGTCGCGTTCCGCATCTCCGGCCCCAGTTCCCGGGGGCGATACAGGTCGATCGCTAGTCTGTGTTGCCATCTTTTTCTCCTGGCTTTTTATAGTTATCACAGAGAGGCCGCAAACCCCTCCTGCCTGAAGTATGTAAAGCGGGGTTAGGTTGAACAATATCGCGGTATCAATACATACTTTCGCCAGCAGTAATGTATAAAGGCGGCGGTTGCTCCGCTCCCGGTGCCGCCAGGCCCGGGCGCGCTAGTCGGTACGGATCAGCACCAGCCGGTCGAGCCCGGACTCCGGCAGCCAGACTTCCCCGGGGCGGCCGAGAATCTGCCGTACATTGGCACCGGGGGCACTGCCCGGGTAGGCGATAAAGGTTTCCGTTTGCGGGTTGAAACTCAGCACGGCATTGGCGCCAAAATCACTGACCCAAACGCTGTCCCGCGCATCAACATAAACGGCATAGGCCTGGGGCCTGTCGCCGGGCAACTTCCAGCTCGCCCAGCTATTGTCCCTCGGATCGAACCGGCTGAGATGGCCTGAATTCCACTCAGACACCCAGATGCGCCCGCTGCTGTCCGACCAGACCCGGCGCGCCCCCTGCCCCGCCCGCGGCGGCTCAATCAGGATGGCATTACCCGTGCTGCGATCGATACGGGCGATATGACTGCCGGCCAGGGAGGCGTAGTAAATTTCACCCTCGGGTGTAGCCGCAATGCCGTAGGGCCCTCGCCCCCGGGGTGCATCCCAGACTTGCATCTCGGCGTTGCCGGGGTCGAGCCGGCCGTAGATACCGTTTTGCCCGGTAAACCAGAGTTTGCCGTCGCCATCAAAGGCCGCGGTATTGAGGTTGGCCCGCGCCCGGTTCGCCGGTAACGGGTACTGTGTGACCGCCTCGCTGGCGGGGTCATAGCGCACTATGGCATTCAGGCCACCATCGGTGATCCAGGCCGCGCCATCCGGCCCCGCAATCACACCGTGGGGGGCCGAACCCTCTCCCAGCGGCACTTCGCGCACCGCCCCGGACTCCGGCTTCAGAATCCCGAGCACGCCCCGGCGTTGCCCCGTATACCAGACGTTGCCATCCGGTGCCGGCGCCACATCATGGGGCCTCGAGCCCGCCGGTAGTGCGTAGACCCGCGTCTGCGCCAGCGCCGACACACTGCCCAGCAGTAGCGTACTGATCATGGTCAGCGCCCAGAACCCGACGGCGGTGCGCCCTGTCAAGCCATGCATGATGACCTCCCATTGTTCCTGCTGTGTCATTTGAAAACCCGCCGACAAACATCAATCAGCCTTCCTGGGCGAACAGATTCTGTGCCCGCGCGGCGATCTGTGCTTCGCTCAGATCCTCGATGTGTGTCGACAGGAACCACACATGGCCGTAAGGGTCCTTGAGGCTGCCCAGGCGATCACCGTAGAACTGATCCTTCACCGGGCTTAACACGGTGGCACCGGCCGCCACCGCCTGGGCAAAACGGGCATCCACATCCTCCACATACAGGTGGATGCCAAAGGAGGCCCCCCCAGGGTTGCGGGGCTGTGAAACTGGGATTCGCCGCACTCGTCCGACAGCATGATGTTACTGTCACCAATGCAAATTTCCGCGTGGCCGACGCCACCGTCCGGCATGCTCAGGCGAAAGCGCTCCGTGGCGCCAAATGCCTGCTTGTAGAATTCGATCGCCTGCGCCGCACCCTTGATCGCGAGGTAGGGTGTCACGGTATGAAAGCCCTCGGGAATCGTCTTGACGCTCATGATCTGTGCTCCTGCGTAACATTGGAATGACTGCAGCTAAAGCGTAGCCCCAATGCGGCACCCGGGTAGCCGACCTCAGGGCGTGAAGCGCCCCCCGGCATCCCCCAGCAGGCCGTTTTCGATGGCGTAACGCGTCAGCTCGGCGGCGTTGTTGAGATTGAGTTTCCTGCGGATATTGGCGCGGTGGTTATCAACCCTGCGCTTGCTGATAGTCAGGCGTGCGGCGATGGCGTCGCTGCCCAGCCCCTCGGCCACGAGCACGAGCACGAGCACCTCGCGCTCCCGTTCGCTCAGGGGGTCCGTCGGCACGCCAGGCGAGCTCCTACGCAATGGATGGGCTCACGAAGCGCTGCCCGCGGCAGGCCCCCTGGATCGCGTTCACCAGATCATCGGCGGCGTCGCGCTTGAGGACATAGCCATCGATTTTGGCGATGGCGACCGCACGCTTCAACACCCCGTACGTGACCATTTTCATTGTTGGCGCCATTGGTCTGCTGGCACTGAAAATGGACGTCACCACCTCCACTTCATTTATCAACTTCGGCGCCTTTATCGCCTTTACCTTTGTAAATCTGTGCGTCATCGCCGAATATTTCCGCCTGCCGGCCACAAGCCGTACCTTGAGCACCAAACTAAGCCACCTGATAATGCCCACCGTCGGTGCCCTCTGCGTGCTCAAATTGCTGGTCAGCCTAGACGAAAATGCTGTCCTGCTCGGCGGCATTTGGCTCGCCGTTGGCGCCGCCTACCTTGGCTACCTGGTTGCCAGCGGCCGCCAGCTCAGCCTGGACATGAAAGAAGGCTGATTCCACTCGGGAGAGCATCGGCGCATCACCCGCGATCTGGATATCCTCGCCGAAATGGCGCAAAAGCAGCTCTGTTTGGTGATGGTCAGCATGACGACGCTGGACCCGCAGCTCAGGCGCACGCTCGAACCCCGTGCCGCCGGGCCTCGCACCCGGCTCAACGCCATCCGCGCGCTGACCGATGCAGGCATACCGGTGGGTGTGCTGGTTGCACCGCTGATTCCGATGGTCAATGACCGGGAGCTCGAGTCAATTCTGGAGGCAAGTGCCACGGCCGTCGCCCGTTCGGCAAGCTAGATTTTCATACGCCTGCCCCACGAAGTGAAAGACCTGTTCCGCGAGTGGCTGGACTGCCATTACCCCGAGCGTGCCTCGGCGGCATCATTGTGATCGAAGTAGCGGACCTGGGCTTTGGTGAACGGCTTGCAGAACGTGGCCATACCCTGTTGCCACTGTTTTTCCCCGACCATCGCCAGTCGTTCAATGTCGGCGAAATGTTTGACGCCGAATTTCAGGCCTTCAGTCCCCGCAACTAACTGCCCTACCACGGCCGCGGCGCAGACCCGCCGCAGCCTTGGGAGGGCAGCCACGGCCTGGGCAAAACGGGGATCGACATGACTCCACGTACGCGGGCCGCTTCCCGGGTGACGGATGCCGGTTAATCCTTTGTTTGATCTTCAAACCGCCTGATCTGCTGTTCGGCTTCGTCTTTCGATACGCCATAAGCCTCCAGGATCCTGCCCGCCAGCTCGGCACGTTTGACGGCAATCTCGTCGAGGTGATCGTCGGTGAGCTTGTCCCTCTGTGCGTTCACCTTGCCCTTGAACTGCTTCCAGTTGCCTTCAATGATTTTGAACTGCATATCGCATGCTTCCTGTTCCGGATCTCGGGGAAGAAATCACCAATCGATGTCTCCATTTGTAGCCGTACAAGCCTAATCAGATAACCAGCCCCCGTCGGTACGGTGACGCACGCAGAAGCACTTTCATGCCGGCGCCGTCGGGACAGGAGCCGATATCGGGGCCTGTTGCGCGCCATCAACAACCGTCTACCTCCTTAAGGTGCAACTCAAAGCGCGCTGGTATGCCCCCGACGAGGCAACGGCGAGAGTTCGATTGACATGCTGGCGTGTCATGGCAGAAGAAAGTGGTATCCCGGCCCAGCGACGCTGCGCCCATTATCTTGAAGGCATCGTCTCGAGTGCCAGCGATCGACTGAACACCCGTGTTCTGGAAGGGATGCACAACAAGATCAAAGTGCTGAAGCGGATGCGCTACGGTGACCGGGACAAGGCCTGCTTCTTCCTGAAGATCAAGGATACCTTTCCCGGCAAAGCGCGATGAACCCGTTGTAACAGGTACGGATACAACACCACATCCTCGCGCTCCTACTCGCAACGGGGCTGCGCGGCACGGTCTGCCCGTTCCAGCGCTGCAGCGGGTGCTGAGGCGGTGCCTCAGCCGATGTCCGGCACCGGGGATGGACATGATTTCACGGACGCGGCCCGGTCCCCGGCTGACGGATGCCGGTTAATCCTTGGTTTGCTCTTCAAACCGCCTGATCTGCTCTTCGGCTTCGTCTTTCGATACGCCGTATGCCTCCTGTATCCTGCCCGCCAGCTCGTCACGCTTGCCGGCAATCTCGTCTAGATGATCGTCGGTGAGCTTGCCCCATTGAGCTTTCACCTTGCCCTTGAACTGCTTCCAGTTGCCTTCAACGATATCCCAGTTCATATCCAACGCCTCCTGTTCCGGATCTAAGGAGAAATCGCCAATCGATTTCTCCTGTAGCGGTACAAGCCTAGTCGGGTGACAGGCCCCCGTCGGTACGGCGACGCACATAGAGGTATCTTCATTCCGGTACCACCGGGACAGCGAGCCGATATCGGAGCTTGCTCGCCGATACGCTACCCTTGGCAGGCCCGCTCGTGGCGCTGTGTGCGCTGGCGTACAGACTGCCCCCCCCTCAGAAGGCTAGCGTTATTGTGACATCCGGAGCCTCTATCAATGTGCTCCAGACTGTCACTGCACAGGATGCCGTGCAGCGAAAGACCGGTTGCGACATGAAGGCGCGTGATGGACTTCTCCATCAGCCGGCGTATGAACAAGATCCCAACCCGGGAGGAGATTTAACATGTACAGCATACAACGCCACTTCCTCGCGCTCATACTCGCGACGGTCACCATGGTCGCGATGGGGGTGATGAATCAGGCCAGCGCGGCAACCGCCGCGGATTTGGACAAGGATTCACAGCAAGCCCTGCAGACCCTTTACAAGACAGAACCTGTTGCGCAAACCCTTTCGAAGACGGCCAGGGCCATTCTCGTATTTCCAAATATCGTAAAGGCCGGCCTCGTATTCGGCGGCAGCTATGGCGAAGGCGTCTTGCTCAAAGGCTCGACCGTCGCCGACTATTACAGCTCCGTTACCGGGTCCTGGGGCCTGCAAATTGGTGCCCAGTCCTATGGCTATGCCGTTTTCCTGATGACAGACGAGGCGGTCCGCTATCTCGAAGAGTCGAACGGCTGGGAACTTGGCGTCGGTCCAACCGTCGTTCTGGTTGACGAAGGCGTCGCACGGAACCTCTCGACATCCACGCTGAAGGATGACGCCTATGCGTTCATTTTCAGCCAGCAGGGATTGATGGCGGGCATCAGCATCGAGGGCACAAAAATTTCCCGAATCAACCGCTAAACCCGCAAAGGACAGACGCGACCGGCGTCTGTCCTGATTCGCCGGCAGCCTGAGTCGGTTACAACGGCAGCGATGCTGAATCATCAAACCGTACCTGAATATCCGGCTGCGCTACCGAACAATGAGGCTGAAGGAGAATCCACATGCCCCTGATTAATCTGGTCATCGTCCTGATCGTGGTTGGCGTACTGCTCTGGCTCGTCAACAACTACATACCCATGGACCGAAAAATCAAGAACATCCTCAATATCATCGTCGTCATCGCCGTGGTGCTCTGGCTGCTACAGGTGTTCGGCGTGCTGGGGTCGCTGGACAGCATACGTATCGGCAGCTGATTTCGGGAACCGTGCTCTATCAAGTGTCCTCTGACAAAGGGAATAGAGCGGCGCGGCGCTTTCGTAACGCCGCTCTTGTACCGCAATATGCTACTTCATCAGCACATACTCGCCCGGCGCATCGCGCAGGCCAGAATAACCCTTGCCCGGTGCGCCGGTGGCAGGCGGTTTGGATTTTCCGTCCGATTGCCTGGTCAACCAGGCATTCCATTCCGGCCACCAGGATCCCTCCAGCGACGGTGTACGGTCACACCACTCCTGGGGCGAGACGAATTTTTCCAGGCTGTTCAGGGTCGCGACCTGATAGGTACGGTGCGGATGGCCCGGCTCGCTGACAATGCCGGCATTATGGCCGCCACTGGTCAGCAGGAAGGTCACATCGGTGTCGGTAAGCAGGTTGATTTTGTACACCGAACGCCAGGGCGCGACATGGTCCCGTTGCGTGCCGACGGCAAAGATGGGCACACGGATATCGGTCAGGGCGACCGGCCGGCCGCCGACGCGAAAATGCCCTTCCGCGAGGTCATTATTCAGGAACAGCTCGCGCAGATACTCGCTGTGCATTTCAAAGGGCATGCGCGTCGCGTCGCTATTCCAGGCCATCATATCGTTTGGCGGCGTGCGCTCTCCCAGCAGGTAGTTCTCGATCATGTGCGACCAAAACAGATCGCGCGAGCGCAACAGCTGGAAGGTGCCCGTCATCTTCCGACGGTCGAGATAGCCTTTCTCCCACATGGTGTCCTCAAGCCATGCAAGCTGGCTTTCGTCGATAAACATCAGCAACTCTCCGGCTTCCTCGAAGTCGACCTGGGCCGCGAAGAGCGTGACGCTCTTCAGCCGATCATCGCCGTCCCGCGCCATCGCCGCCGCCGCAATGGACAGCAACGTGCCGCCAAGACAGTACCCGACGGCATGGATTTTCTGCTTCGGCACGATCGCATTAATCGCTTCTAGGGCATCCATGATACCGAGCTCTCGATAATCCCTGTTGCCGAGATCACGGTCCTCCGAGCCTGGATTTTTCCATGAAATCATGAAAACAGTATGTCCCTGGTCGACCAGATATTTCACCAGCGAGTTTTCCGGCGAAAGATCGAGAATGTAGTATTTCATGATCCATGCCGGAACAATCAGCAACGGCTCGGCATACACATCAGATGTGGCCGGCGCATACTGGATCAGTTCAATCAAGCGGTTTTGATAAACAACCTTGCCTGGGGTCACGGCAATGTTCTCGCCCACCTCATAGGCCTCCATCCCGGCGGCAGGCTGCTTCGCAACAAGCCGCTGCCAGTCATCCATTAAATTCTGAGCGCCCCGGAGGAAGTTAAGCCCGCCCTGCTCCGCGGCGGCTTTCATGATCCGCGGATTGGTCAGGGGGAAATTGAGCGGCGACCACATATCCAGAATCTGCCGGGCAATAAAGGGCCGCACAGCAGCATGGTGCTGGCTCATGCCTCGCACATTAGTGGCCTCCTGCCACCACCGCTCGGTTAGCAGGAAACCCTGCTGGTACAGGTTAAAGGGCCATTCATTCCAGCCCGGATCGACAAAGCGGCGATCCTGCGGCAGCGGCTCGGCGCAACATTCCATGGGCTGCGATCCATACGACTGCCGCAGAATAAAATCCGCCAGACGCGTCATCTTGTCCGTTGCACTGCCGGCCAGTTCAGCCTGCTTTCCAGGGGCAAGCGCGAGATGGGTCAGCCAGTCGGCATAGGTCAGGCCCAGCGCCGCCGGAGACAGGCCATATACCCGCCCCATGGTTGCATGCAGCAGGCGGTCGAGCAGCGGCACATCTTCATCGGCCAGCGCCTTAACGGGCGGCAGTTTGCGATGCGGGCCGCAGAACGTATTTTGAGCCGTTGCCGTTTCATTTGGCGCTGGCGTTGGAACTTCGTGGGATTTTGTTTTAGGTTTTTTAGTCATGTTTTCTCCTGCTCCGGTCACCCGGAGTCTCGACTATTAACGCCCTAGCAGCCTGTCGGACTTGACCGATCGTAGCGAGGGAATGGCCGTTTTGTTCAGCACATCCCTGTGCTTCACCCCTTCGGGGTTTGCACATTCAATCGCTCCCGGCGATTGAATGAGGCAATTTTGGGGCTCTTTTGAGGCGATAAATCGGCAGGATTGCCGATTTGCACAGCGTTAGCTGCCCACCGGGCAAGCTACAGGGATGTAGCTTGTGAATAGTGGTTCTATTTAACGAAAAAGAGTACAGAAAATGACCAAAATCGGCTTTTCCGCACGACTGCATGGATGCAGGAGGTAGGGCGAAGCAGGATGCCAGAGCCGAGTAGATCAGTGTTAAGTCCGACAGGCTGCCAGACATTTACTCGTTCCTGGCCCGGTCGATTTCACGCGCATAACCACTGAGTCCTCTCATCAAACGCAGCAGTCCGTAGCTGAACCAGCTGAAGAAGCGTAAATAGACGGGCTGCTGCTTCCAGCTTTCCGACAGTATCCGCCAGCCATCGGTTTTGACGGTCTCTTTCAGTATCCGGGCAAAGTTGCCGCCAAAGGCCTCGTCGTCAACGACCAGGTTGGCCTCGAGCGAAAGCAACAGGCTGAACGGATCTATATTCGAAGACCCTATGGTCGCCCAATGGGCGTCGATCACCGCCACCTTGGCGTGGAGAAAGCTCTTGTGGTATTCGTAAATCTCGATACCCGCATCAAGGAGAGTGCCATAGAGCGCCCGTACGGCGTAATGTTCGAGACGATATTCCACTTTTCCCTGCAACAGCAGAACCACCCGCACCCCGCGCTGGATCGCACCGACCAGTGCATGGCGGAATTCGCGCCCAGGCAGAAAATAGGCATGGGCAAGAATGATCTCGGATCGCGCCTGCCGGATCGCCTGCAGGTAGGCGGCCTCAATGTCGCGGCGATGGCGGACATTGTCTCTGGTCAAAAAAGCCGCGCTCACGGATCCCCCGGTGGCGGTCGGGTGCGGCACCTCGCTCCGGTGGGCCCAGTCCTTGCGCAAGGAAAACCAGGCCACCCTTGACCAGAGCCGCGAGGTTGAGCGCAGAATCGTCTCCACCAGAGGCCCCTCCACGGCTACCGCGTAGTCATGGCGAGGGGCCAGGTCGGCGGCCGCACAATCCGCGATAATATTGATCCCGCCTATAAAGACGATCTGCCGATCCACCACCACGATTTTTCGGTGCAGGCGGCGCAGGCGCTTACGCCGGAATGTCCAGGGCGATATCCTGGGCCGGTAGACCAGCACCTTGACCCCCTCGGATCGCAGGCGCGCGATCCTGTCGGGTGGCAGGTTTCTGGAGCCATAGCCGTCGATCAGCAAACAGACGTTTACACCGCGCAGGGCCGCCCGTGCCAGTGCCGCAGCAATCCGCTGCCCGGTGGCATCGTCCTCGTAGATATAGGTCTCAAGATGAATTTCATGCCTGGCCTGGTCAAACGCGGCTTCGATGGCAGGAAAATAGTCATCGCCGTTCTGCAACAGGGTCAGCTGATTGCCGGCAACGAATCCGGACCCACCCGCCAACCGTTGTGCTTGACGCCGCCAGCGGTGCGGTGTCCCCTGAGGCAGGTCAATCACCCTGCCGGCCTTTCAGTCAGTACGGTTCTCTTTTTCAAGCCATTTGCGTGCCTCAGCGGCATCGCTGTGATCGAAGTAACGGACCTGGGCTTTGGTGAACGGCTTGCAGAACGTGGCCATACCCTGTTGCCACTTTTTTTCCCCGACCATCGCCAGTCGTTCAATGTCGGCGAAATGTTTGACGCCGAATTTCAGGTCCTCCCAGGCCGCACTGACCTCCCAGCCGTGGAACCCCGACATGTCGAACAGCAGGCGCAGTTTTCCGTGCGCCCGAACGAGTCGCTCGAACTCAGGGACAAACTGTTCGTAGTCGGCCTTTACCAGCTTGCCGCTAACCTGAACGATGATCATCGTGCCGCCGTTTTCTTCATGCAGTTGGATGGACATTTCGGACTCCTTGGGTTCGTATCAGGTCATCTTCGCGACGGCCTGGCTACCCGCTTGTACATCAGTTTGCACCCTTTCGGTGGATGCCTCTGTACGCTGGCGTACATACGCCTGCTAGCGCCGCCTAGCGCTTGGGCAGCGCTTCGAAGCCGGAGATGACGTCGAACAGCTCCTCGTCAATGCCGCCCTGACGCACGCGGTGGAAGGTCAGGTGGAGCTCGTCCAGCAGTTCGCCGATGTTGGTGTCGGCACGCTGCATCGCCGCCAGGCGGCTCGCGTTCTCGCAGGCCAGGGATTCGGCGCAGGCCCGGAACAGCGAGATGAACAGATATTCCCGGATCAACGCCTGCAGCGTTATCGTTCCCGCGCCGATCGCCTCGGGCAGGTTTCCCGTCGGCCAGGGCCGTTCGGCCAACTGGCGGCACCAGTTGGCATCCAGCGGTAACAACCGCTGACTGACCGGCGCATAGATCGCCCCGGACGTGGGGCGGTTGTAGAACAAACAGAGTCCGCTGATCTCGCCCCGGCTCAGCCGCGCCTCGCTTTCGACCAGAATCTGCCCGACCAGCCGGGTGATCGCCTTGACCGAGTTCGGCACGCTGAAGTCGCCGGCCAGCGGCAGGTCCGCATCCTCCAGGCGTGCATGCACGCGTTCGCCGACCGCCCAGACCAACGGTGGAATTGGCTGAGACGCCAGCGTCTGGCGGGCATAATCGGTGACGACGTCGTTGAATTGCCCCACCAGTCCCTGGTCGGAGCCAAAGACCACAGCCCCCAACGCGCGCTCTTTGGCATTGACGGCTTCGGTTGTCATCGATTGCAGGGTATCGGAGCCGCGAAAACAGACGCTCAACCCCAGCTCCACGCTGCGAGCGTACTCCCCCAGCGCACGCACTGCCTGCTCGTACTGACTGATACTCGACGCTGCCAGCGCCTTCATGGTGCGGACCACGGACTGCAGCTCCGTGGCGCTATCGATCTTGCGGCGCAGGCTTCCCGTGGTATTGCTCACTCCCTTTCTCCGGTTGGCTCGGGTTGCGGGGGCTCAAGTTGCAGGGGCTCGGGTTTCTCGGGCACTGGTTTTCCCGGCTCGACTTGAAGGGGCTCGGATGGCGATGGCTCGGGTTCAGGCGCTAAGGCGTCGAGGGCCGCTCGGGCTTGCGCGAGGAGGGTGGCGCGATCGGCATCGCTGAGGCTGTCGGCGCTGTCCAGTCGTGCACCGACCTCGTTCGCCATCTCACTGCCTGCCGTGCTCACCCCAGACTCCGCCTCTGCCATCCGTTCCAGCGGCACCGGATCAAACAGCCCCTCGACCAGCGCCAGCAGCACGGTGATCTGCGCGGTCATGGGCACCGGCGAGAATTCGGCCTGCTTGAGGCTGGCGCGGATACGCCTGCCATGCTCGATTACCTTGCGGGTGTCTTCGTCCAGGCGGGCGCCGAAGCGGGCAAAGGTTTCCAGTTCTTCAAACTGCGCGTAGGCGAGTTTGAGATCCCCGGCCACGGCCCGGTACGCCGCCCGTTGCGCCTTGCCGCCGACGCGGGAAACAGATTTGCCGACATCGACCGCTGGCAGCATCCCCAGCTCAAACAGCGACGGCGACAGGTAGATCTGGCCGTCGGTAATGGAGATCAGATTGGTGGGGATGTAGGCGGAGATATTTTGCGCTTCGGTTTCGATGATCGGCAGCGCGGTGAGCGAGCCGCCACCGCATTCCGGCCGCAGCCGTGTCGAACGTTCGAGCAATCGCGAATGGATATAGAAGATGTCCCCGGGGAAGGCTTCGCGACCGGGCGGACGGCGCAGCAGCAAAGACAGCTCGCGATAGGCGCGGGCGTGGTGGGTCAGGTCGTCGTAAACAATCAGCAGATCGCGGCCTTGGGCCATGAAATACTCGGCGATACTGGTGGCGGCATAGGGGGCGATGTAGGTCAGGCCCGGCGGGTCGTTGCCCTCGGTCAGTACCACGACGCAGTATTCCAATGCCCCCTGCTCCCGCAAGGTGGCCACGACCTTCGCCACGGCAGAGGCACGCTGGCCGATGGCGCAATAGACACAGAGCACATCCTTGCCACGCTGATTCAGGATGGTATCGATGGCAATGGCGGTTTTGCCGGTCTGGCGGTCGCCGAGGATCAGTTCGCGCTGACCGCGACCGACGGGAATCAGCGCGTCAATCACCTTCAGGCCGGTCTGCAGCGGTACCGTGACCGGCGCGCGGTCCATGATCGGCGGCGCAGGGCGTTCGATGGGCAGGCGTGCGCTGGTGACGACGGGGCCTGCGCCATCGAGGGGCCGGCCGAGCGGGTCGATAACGCGCCCCAGCAAGCCGTCCCCTACCCCCACGTCCATGACCCGGCCGGTGCGCTCGACGGCGTCGCCGGCCTGCAGACGCCAGTATTCGCCGAGCAGCACCACGCCGATTTCGTCCTCGTCCACGTTGAACGCGATGCCGAACACGCCGTCCCCAAAGCTGACCAGCTCATCGGACCCTACGCCGGGCAGACCGCTGACCCGTGCGATGCCGGTGGACAGGCCGGTGATCCTGCCCACCTCCTGTGCCGTCAATTGCGGGCTGAAGGCTTCGCGTCCCTGCCGCAGACTGGCAAAGGCGCGGTCGAATGCGCCCTGCAGGGTATCGGCTGGCGCGGTCATCCGCGCGGCTCCGGCTCGGTCTGTCCGGACGACTCAGATTCGGATTCAGACTCGGACTCAGGAGCTCGGGTTTGAGCTGGAGCCAGGGCTGCGGGTTCAGCGTCGGGGCCAGCGGACACCGTCAGCAGTTCGCCGACGCTTTTTTCCATTGCCGCCAGATAGTCCGTGATGCTCCAGCCCAGCTTGCGTCCGTTGACACTGAGTTCGATACCGTTGATCAGTTGCGGCGCGGTCTCGAACCGGACCTGGATCTCGGCTGCAAAGAGATCTTCAAGCGCCGCCTGTATCGCACTGCGTTGCGGCGGTGGCAGATCGAAGGCACTGCGAACCAGTACCGGATCGGACCCGGGCGTCAGGCTGCTGACGAGATGGTCACGGGTGGCGCTGTCCAGATCGCGCAGGCGTTGCACGAACACCTCGCTCATGCGCGCCTCCAGACCGATTCCGGCCAGATCCGCCAGCGCCTTGCGCACAATGGCAAAGACTTCGTCCCGGGTGCGGCGGGCGAGTTCATCACTCAGGTGTTGTTGTTCCTGACTCAGCGCTTCCCGGCGTTTCACACTCAGGCTATCGGCCGCCTTTCGCGCTTCTTCGAGCAGCCGCTGGCGTTCCTCCTGTGCCGCGTCCACCGCCTGACTCAGTAGCGTGGCGCGCTGCTGGTCGAAAGACTCATCTTTGCGCCGCAGTTCATCACGCGCCTGCTCGGCCTCGGCCTGTTTCGCCGCCGCGCCGGCCAGCTCAGCGGCGATCCGTTTTTCCCGTGCGTCGATGGCATCGAGGATGGGCCGGTACAGAAAGCGCTTCATCAACCACACCAGGATCAGAAAATTGAGCAGTTGGGCACCGACGGTGAACCAATTGATGAGCATGGTCTAGCGTCCTGCGGCCTGAGCGAGGGCGTAATTCCAGAACGGATTGGCAAAAATGAGAATCATCGAGACCACGAAGCAGTAGATCGCCGTGGACTCGATCATTGCCAGACCGACAAACAGGGTTCGGGTAATGGTGGCGGCAGCGTCGGGCTGCTGCGCCAGCGATGTGAGTGCCGTCGCCACCGCCCGGCCTTCCGCAAGCGCCGGGCCCATGGTGCCGAAACCGGTGGTCAGACCGGCGATGAGTATCGAGGCCAGGGCAATGAGGGTCATGCTATCCATAGGATCTCCTTAGTTTAATCAGGTTATTTTTCGGGGCTGAGCTGCGCCTCAAGTCCGCTGCTCCGGGCGCGCACCCGCGTGGCGGCGGCGATATAAACCGCGGCCAGGATGCTGAAAATGTAGGCCTGTACCATGCCCGTGAGCAGGCCGAGCAGCGTCATCACGATCGGAAAGACGAACGGCGTAATACTGAGCAAAATGCCGATGATCATCGCGCCGCTCATCATGTTGCCGAACAGACGGACCGCCAGGGCCAGCGTGCGCGACAATTCGCTGATGAGATTGAACGGCAACATGATGAAGGTCGGCTGCACATAGGACCGCAGGTAGTTGGCCAGTCCCTGCTCCGCGATGCCGAACAGCGGCACCGCCACAAACACGCACAGCGCCAGTGCCACGGTGGTCGACAGGGAACCGGTCGGCGGCTGGTAGCCAGGAATAACGGTAAACAGGCTGGCGGTGGCGACGAACAGGAACAGCGTGCCGAGGAAACTGAGATAGGTCCGAGGATGGGACAGGCCGACCTCCTCGATCTGTTTCACGATCGCGGTCACGATGATCTCCAGCAGATTTTGCCAGCGGGAACGGGTCAGCCCGGTGCTGAGCTTGCGGGTGATCAGTTTGGCACCGATGGCCAGCACCAGCATCAGCAGCCAGGTATACACAATGGTGGCGTTGAGCTGGACAATGCCCCACTGCCAGAGCACGATCTCGTCGGGACTAAGGGGCATGACCGGCCTCCCTTGCTGCAGCAGGCGACTGCTCCAGTGGCGGGCCGGCGAAACGTGTCAGGATAAAACGCCCGATGACGAACCCCAGCAGACACACCAGCAAGCGCTGCCAGTCGCCGTCGGACACCAGATAGAACCCCCCCAGCACGATCCCCATGCGCAGCAGCAGACTGCCGAGTAACAGCAACGCGGGGCGTCGCGCCGAGAAACTCCGGCGAATCGTCCACCACAGGCCTGCGAAAAAAAACACGCCCAGACCAAAGCCGGCGGCACCGCTCATGACCAGTATCAGCATCTCACTCATCCGTATCCTCCTGTTCGTCGCGCATTGCCTGATCCTCCTTGGCAACCCAGTGCCAGGCATTCAGACAGCCGATCGTCAGACCCGCCATCAGCAGCGCCAGCGTCCACGAATACTGGCCGGGACTGTGCTTGTCCAACCAGAAACCGATGCCGGCACCCAGCAGCGTCGGCACCACCACGGACCAGCCGATCAGGCCCATCATGCCCAGGCCAAACCAGATTCCCGGCGTGGCGTGGCGCCGGGCCTTGAGCTTGCGCGCCGCCTTGGCACCGACCTCGGTGGCGAAATCCGGCGCTTTCTGCCCCTCTTTTTCAGGCTTATCGGTCATGGTTAAGGCTCGCAAAACGGCGCACAAAGCCGCTTTCCAGTTTTGCCATGACCGAACGCAGGTTCTGCTCCTGTGCGTCCAGGGTCAGAAACTCCTGCTCCACCTGGTGGCGCAACTGCTTAAGGTCCGCTCCGGCCTGGGCCCGGCGCACTGAAACCAGCACCTGGGCGCCTGCCTTGACCAGCACGCCCTCATCCACCGCGACAAACCGTTCGCCGTCCGCAGCGGTTTCGTATATCAGTATCCCCGGTACCAGCGCCGCTACGCAGTCTAGGCGATGCGGCAGGAGCCCAAAGGCACCAGCCCGGGTTTCCGCCACGATGCGTGACACGCCGGTTTCCTCGGCGAAAATACCGTACGGCAGCAGTACCTTAAGATTCATCGGCATCGGCGCCCTGTTCCACTTCCGGTGCCGGGGCAGCAGCGGCCGGTGCGGCGCCGGTGGTTTTTTTCCGCTTCGCCTCGTCTACCGTGCCGATCATGTACAGCGCACTCTCCGGGTAGTCTTCGAACTCGTCGTGCAGGATGCGCTCGCATCCGTCCAGAGCCTCATCCAGGCTGACGAGCTTGCCTTTCAGGCCGGTGAACTGTTCGGTGGTGAAAAAGGGTTGGGTAAGAAACCGATCCAGCCGCCGGGCGCGGGCAACCACCTTGCGATCCTCCGACGACAGCTGTTCCAGGCCAAGCATGGCGATAATGTCCTTGAGTTGAGCGTATTGCGCGAGGGTGCGGCGAATCTCTTGCGCCAGAAGGTAATGCCGTTCGCCGACGATACCCGGCGTGGCCATTTTGGAGCTGGACTGCAGGGGATCGATGGCCGGATAGAGCCCCTCACTCGCCCGTTTGCGCGACAGCACTATGGAGGAGGACAGGTGGGAAAAGGTATGCACGGCGGCCGGATCGGTGAAATCATCCGCCGGCACATACACCGCCTGGATCGAGGTGATCGCGCCGGTGTCGGTATTGGAGATACGCTCCTCCAGTTGCGAGAGTTCGGTGCCCAGGGTGGGCTGATACCCCAGGCGCGAGGGCATCTGTCCCATCAGGCCGGACACCTCCATGCCCGCCTGGATGAAACGGAAGATGTTATCGACGAGCAGCAACACATCGCGGTGTTCATCGTCGCGGAAATACTCGGCCATGGTCAGTGCGGCATGGCCCACGCGAAAACGGCTGCCCGGAGGCTCGTTCATCTGGCCGAAGATCATCACCATGTTCTGCAGCACCCCCGCCTGCTTCATCTCGCGGTAGAGTTCCTCGCCTTCGCGGCAGCGTTCGCCAATACCGCAGAAGATGCTGATGCCCTCCTGGTGCCCGATCATGTTGTGGATCATCTCGGTGAGCAGTACCGTCTTGCCCACACCGGCACCACCGAACAGGCCCGCCTTGCCGCCACGCTCCAGCGGCAGCAGCACATCGATTACCTTGATGCCGGTTTCGAACACTTCAGCGCGGGTGGAGCGTCGCGCCAGTGGCGGCGGCGACCGATGCACCGAACGCCACTGAACATCGGACAAGGCCCCTTCGCGGTCGATGGTATTGCCAAACACATCGAACATGCGCGACACAATACCTTTGCCCACGGGCGCTTGCAGCGGCCCGCCGGTGTCATTCACGGTCATCCCGCGGGCGAGTCCCTGGGTCGGCGTCAGGGCGATACCGCGCACATGACAGGCATCGCGCTGAGCCAGCACTTCGATCACGATCTGCTGTTCATCGCCCGCGCGCAGCAGCGAGTAGATCGGCGGCAGATACCGGTCGAAGCGGATATCCACGACACTGCCGCGCACCGAAACCACCAGGCCGGTATTGGATAAGCTGCTGCTCTGTTCTGGATCCTGACTCGCTACCACCTGAGTACTCCCTAGACCTGACACCCCGTCTCTGGGGGCGCAATGCTGTCGACCCGGCCGACGAACGAAATGACCACCATGGCAAGTATCAGCCCGGTGATGATGAACAAAGCGAAGCGCCCGGCACTCTGTGGAATAACCGTTTTTCAAGGCAGCTGCGCAACGATGCTGAAGATAACGGCGCCCACAAAGATCGAGAGCGCGTTCTGGGAAATATAGTCGGAAATAACCAGCGAATAGGCGTGCAGCCTTGCATTGCTGCTGGCTGACGCCCAGGCGGACACCATCGATGCGATGGCAAGGGTGGCAATATCAGCAGCATGCTGGCCGATATAATGGCAAGCAGTGACTCGATCGAAGCCTGGTTGATCGCCATGACTGGCCGGCCGCTGCCATGATCGTCCGCCGCCTTTGCAGGAAACACGGCGGCGACGGACAACACAGCGGTCATGAATGGCCGGTCCCACAGCCGCTCCCGGATGCAAGGAATAGGAAACTTCAGTCGATCACCCATGACAACAGCCCCGTGGCTGGTCAGTGGCCGGGTACCCGTCAGTAATGCTATTTGGCCGCCTCCTTGATATCTTCGCCGGTTTGTTCAATCTGCTCACCGGCCTCCTCCATCGCCTTGTCGACCTCCTTGCCGGCCTGCTCTGCCGGTCCTTCCTTCTCGCAGCCAGATAATGCTGCCAGCAACACTGCCGTAAACAGTAGCGTGCCGGCGGTCTTGAGCCCTTTCATGATCCATACCTCTGGTTGATTCGGACCCGGCCGCTTACTCGGAAGCCGGGGTTGTGTTCCGCGTGCGTAACGATGATAGCGACCGAACAGAGATTCCATGCCCCGGTACCGCGTACATGACCGCTCCATCCGGGAGCTGCGTCGATCATCATGACCATCATCGCCCACTTTCGGGAGGGGCTTCTGTACGCTAGCGCTCATAGGCGCGCACTGAATCAAAGGAACTCGAACTTTGCCTCGCCGACGGCTCCGACACGCCGTGCACACTCACAGCCGGATCGAAGCAGCCAGCGACAGGAGCGATCGGTTTACTGACCACTTTCGATCCAGGGCGGCACCATCCGCCGGGTCCGCTTGCACGCTGCTCAACAGCCAGGTACCCATCAGGAGAATCGAACCATGATATCGGTGATTAAAATGATCCGTGACGCTGAAAATGTTTCCTGATTACCCATATTGCTCAGCCTGCTGGAAGCCCAGGGTCATAAGCTCAGGTCTTGGTTCACCAGGCGGAATCACCGCTTATAGGTCCAAGACCTGGATCTGCACCGCGAAGTCTAGCGCGCTTCTCGCCCCCCCACCGACAAAAACACCAATGACGGGCAGGGTATCGCGTGCGTGCGCCGCCGCCGCGATGGTCACATGCGTATCGGCGACCGCATGACCATGGGTCGGGTCGAATCCGCGCCAACCGGCACCCGGCAGATACACCTCCGGCCAGGCATGCAGATCCCGACGATCGCTCTGCAGGTCGCCTTTCTGATAGCCACTGACAAAACGCGCCGCTATGCCCTCGGCCCGACAGCAGTCGACGAACAAGACCGCCAGATCGCGACAGGCACCGCGCCGGCTCTGCAATGTGAACGCCGGCGCCTGCGGCGCGCCTGAGTGACGGTGGATCTGGGTAAATTCATCGTACAACTGCCGATTGAGGCGATCGAGAAATCGCAAGGTATCACGATTGACGCCCAGGCTGAGTTCCGCCGCAAAGGCGGTCACCGCGTCATCCGCTCGGTTGCGATCCAGATAGGCCCTGGCGCAGATTGCATCTTGCTCGTGGTCGATCGGCAACCGCATTGATTCCGGCGCCAACATGAAATCGAAAGCGTTTTTGCGCAGTGTTTCGACCTGCATGTCGACCTCGATCTCGAAATGTCGGGTTTCGCCCTCAAACCAGACTTGAGTGACGCGATTGCCTTCCAGATCGAGATGTTCATTCTGTCCGTGCGGCGCGGGACTGATATTGAGCCGATGGGCGACGACACGCTGCGAGCCATCGCTGCGCGGGTAAAAGCGCAGCTGCTGCGGGCTCAACCGCACCGGTTGAGAATAGTCATAGCGGGTACGATGTTGGATGTTGAAAAGCAAGCGGGCGATCCTCGTCGGCAGATGGTTGAAGGTTTCCTGATTCCTGCTCAGGGCGAGTCATGGATGCGTTCGACCCGCACCGTCTGCGCCGTGGCAAAAGAGGCGGGGCCGAATTGATTGAAGACCGCGACATCGGCGGCATCCCGCCCGTAGCCAAGCGCCACATACCCGCCTCTTAACGCTGCCTGCGTGGCATCGAAGGTATACCAGCGGCCGCCCACGTAGGCCTCGAACCAGGCGTGCAGATCCATGGGTTCCAAGTGATGGAGATAACCCACCACCATGCGCGCCGGAATGCTGAGACTGCGGCACAAGGCGATGCCGAGATGCGCCAGATCACGACATATACCGACCTGCCTGGCGTTCACCTCCACGGCGGACAAGGTGGCGCTGGTGCTGCCCGGTACATAACTGAATGCGCTGCGCAACCAGGCCTCGATCGCCGCAACCTGATCGTACCCCAACAGCTGCCCCGAGGTGATTTCGGCGGCCATCTCGTTGAAATGGTCGGACTCGCAGTAACGACTCGGCAACAGGTAACAGAGCACGCCATCCGGCAGATTCTGCACATTCACGAAAGGGGCGCCGGGCGCCCTGTCGACACCGTCAGCGACCATCATGTCAGCCACTGTGTGGACCGAAAACCTTCCCGTCGGAGCGACCAGCCGCTGGCACAGGTTTCCGTAGCCATCGGTGAATTCGAAAACCGGCACAACGGGTTCGATCTTGTATTCTTCGCGCGAAACCCATTGATTCGCGCCGCTGCGCGGCCGCAACATGAGAATAAACGGGGTCGCTACCGTGATATCGAACGTCAAGTCACAACTGGCACGTAACCACATATCCTCTCTCCATCGAGCACCAGCATCGAGCACCAGCGTCCGCTCTCACGGGCGGAGAAGGACTCGAACAGCGGCTCGCCGATGCTCTGCCATGCCTGGGCCCACATGCAGCAGGATGCACCGGATGCCATCGTTTACAGCACAGAGATGATCGAGCCGGTGGGAAAATACACATGGCACAGGATCTCGCCGGATTCGTACAGGCTCTTCCCCAGAGGCAGTGAGATCAACTCCAGGCGACGGACAGCACAGCGATATTGAATGACAGTTCCCACAGCCGCTCCCGGATACGATGAATAAGACACTTCAGTCGATCACCCATGACAACAGCCCCGCGGCTGGCCAGTGGCCGGGTACCCGTCACTCATGCTATTTGGCCGCCTCCTTGATATCTTCGCCGGTTTGTTCAATCTGCTCACCGGCCTCCTCCATCGCCTTGTCGACCTCCTTGTCGGTTTGCTCTGTCGGTCCTTCCTTCTCGCAGCCAGATAATGCTGCCAGCAACACTGCCGTAAACAGTAGCGTGCCGGCGGTCTTGAGCCCTTTCATGATGAATGCCTCTTGTTGATTCGCAATCCGCCAGGGAACCCGGCGGACTCTTACCGGCCGCCCCTGCAGGGCAACCGGGATCGACGCTTCGCCGGCGGGATGATGCCGGACCAGACTCCTGCTCAGTACCGCTCCATGACGCCGTTGCTTATTCTGACCCGGTCACCCACACGCAGGTCCGGGTTGTTGCTCAGCAACAGCGTTTGAGTGACACCGTTCTCCATACGCACGCGGACGCTGTATACATCGGTGACCTGCTGTGTTTGTTGCCGGTTTTCCAGCTCATGGCCGATATAGGCGCCGCCAGCCGCACCAATGATTGTCGCCGCCGTGCTGCCGCGGCCGGACCCCACCTGGCTTCCGACCACGCCCCCGACAACGGCTCCGGCGATGGTGCCCATACCCACACCGCCACTACCGTTAGCACTGCTCTCCTGTCGCACCAGTTCGATCGACTGCACGACACCGTAACCCGAATAGATAGTGGTCTGATTATCGGCACCGTAATCCGATGACCTGTTGTCGGAAGATCTGTAGTCGGTTCTGCCGTAATCGGATCTGTTGTCGGACGTGCCGTAACCGGAACTGTTGGACCGGTTGTTCATGGTTTCACAACCGCCCAGCATCAGCACTGCCAGCAGCGCCAGTGCCGAACCGAATCCATACATCAATTTCATGACAAGTCTCCTGCCTAACGTGAAGAGGGTGCAAGCCCTAGCAACCTGTCGGACTTAACACTGATCTACTCGGCTCTGGCATCCTGCTTCGCCCTACCTCCTGCATCCATGCAGTCGTGCGGAAAAGCCGCTTCTCTTATGCAAAGAGGGGTCATTTTTCGTACTCTTTTTTGTTAAATAGAACCACTATTCGCCTCAAAAGAGCCCAAAAACTGCCTCAAAACAGACTTTCCCTCGCTACGACCGGCCAAGCCAGACAGGCTGCTGGAGGCCGGCATCGCCGTCGTTCGAACGAGCATAGCGCTCGCGTAACGATCCCGCGTAACGATGATGACCACCGAGGAATTCCGTGCACCGGTACCGCGTGCGCGACGGTGCGATCCGAAAGTCTGCGTCGATCGTCATTGCTATCATCGCCCACTTTCGACAGGGGCTTCTGTACGCTAGCGCTCATAGCGGCCAAATGCCGGGGCCCTATGTGCGCTAGCGTCCAGACAGCCTCCCGCTTTCGCTTCAAGCTTAAGTGGACGCATCAGCGTCAGGGGCAGTGTCGGCGTGACATATCGACCGTAACCGGTACCGCTTGCTGTATTTTCCACACAAGGAAAATCATTATGCCGATTACGAAACCTGTCGCTGCCGTCAATCGACTGATTGCGGCCTTGCCAGACCCGGAGCGCCAGCGCTTTCTGGCCGGTTGCGAGCAGGTCACATTGACCTTCGGCGAGGTGCTGGCGAAACCTGGCCCCCCCCTGCGTTATGTCTACTTCCCGACGGATAGTTTCATTTCCCTGACGACAATGATGAACGGGCCCGCCCGCCTCGGAGTGATGCTGGTCGGGAATGAAGGGATGCTGGGTATCTCGCTGTTACTCGGCCTGGATCGGTCTCTTATGCATGCCAGCGTACTGGGTCCGGGCCAGGCGCTGCGCATGGAGAGCGCGCAGTTTTGCCGCGAACTCGAACTCAGCGCTGCATGTCGAAGTCTGCTGCAACGCTATCTCTATGTGATGATGGGCCAGCTGGCACAGACCGCGGCCTGCAACCGCTTCCACCTGCTGGAAGCACGTCTTGCCCGCTTGCTCCTGATGGCAGAGGATCGGGCGCACTCAAACCGTATTCATGTCACCCACGAACTCCTGTCCCGGATTCTGGGCGTACGCCGTGTCGGCATCACCAAGGCGGCCGGCACGCTGCAAAACCGCAAACTGATCCGCTACCACCGCGGGGACATCAGGATCCTCGACCGCAGCGGCCTGGAGGCGTCAGCCTGCAGCTGTTTCAAAAGCGACAACTCGCTTTACGCCCAAATCATACAATCCTCGTGATAGCAATCCGACCCAGAATTTGATCACCGGCATGTGCTAGCGGCCAGGCCGCCGGTGACGCCCGCAATGGCCAGTGGCCGTAATCCGCAACCAACCGCCGCAATGTGCGCTTGCGCACAGACGCCGGCACCGAATTAAACGACCATTTAGAGCAATGACGGGGGCACGTACACCTGTGCGTGCTGCTCGCCAGTGCAGTCCAAAGCAAATCAGACTGCCAGTCCCCTGCCTATCCGGAGTACCAGATCATGCCATTACTTAGACGTTTTCCCGCCTTTTTCCTCGTTGCCATGCTGGCCCTGCTCGTGGGCTGCGCATCCACCGCCCAGCAGGAAGGAACCGGCGAGTATATTGACGACACCGTCATAACCACCAAAGTGAAGGCGGCGATCTTCAATGAACCCACACTGAAATCCGCCGAGATCAACGTCGAGACCTTCAAGGGCGTGGTGCAACTGAGCGGTTTCGTCAGTTCACGGGCCGATATCTACAAGGTCGTCGAGTTGGCCCGACACGTCGAGGGCGTAAGATCGGTCAAAAATGACATGCGGATCAAGTAACGCCAGCATGGCGCCGGTTTGCATCCGGGCCCACTGACCGTAACTAGAGAAGGGAAACAAAGATGCTGCATTATGCCGTGGTATTTTTCATTGTCGCCCTGGTCGCCGGGGTACTGGGATTCACCGGTATCGCAGCCGGCGCCGTCGAAATCGCCAAAATCCTGTTCCTGGTTTTTATCGTGCTGTTTGTCATTTCACTGGTCATGGGCCTGAGCCGGCGCCGGTAAACTAGGGCCAGTGAAACCTGCCGGTGATAAGGAGCCCCGCCAGCGCCAAGAGGCCGCTGGCACGGGCTGGCTGTCGCCATGACCGAGCAGATAGATTTCCTTACAAGACCCAAAAAACCGGTGTCCTTTTAGCAGGGAACCGGTTTTTTTTGTGCCTAACGCGCTCTGGCGGCACCGACGTAAAAATGCCGCGCCCGCTCAAAGCGGCGGGCGCGGCAAACCTGCGTGGACAAGCCTAAATGGACAAGCCCTATTTGGTGTCGATTTCGTGGCCGATGATGCCACCGACTGCGGCACCACCCACGGTACCGACCGCGCTGCCACCGGTGAGTACAGCACCGCCGACGGCGCCGACGCCGGCACCTATGGCGGTATTGGAATCCCGCTGCGACATGCCGGAACACCCCGCCAGACCGAGCAACATACCGGCGACCAGGGCGCCAAGTGCAATATTTTGTAGCGTTTTCATTGTATGACCTCTATCTCAGTGGCTGTACGGGACGGGCCGTTAAGGCTTCCACGACCCCGTTACCAAGGCAGTTTCCAATTCCAACGCCGATCCTTGTATGTATCATCTCGCAGCTGCCGGCAAAGTTCTGTACGCTAGCGCTCATAGTGCGCATTGCGGCGGCCACGGCGGCCGCGAACGGCTGCCTGGCCGGAACAAATAATCTATATTTGTGGCGGTACGTCAGGCATCGAAAAAGTCCTGTCAGGCAGGGGACTGTGTGCGTGGCGTGTAACCGGAACAGGAGATCGGCCGTGCTTCCCATTGATGATCCACTCCAGAATCACCTGCTCGCCGCCCTGTCGGCGGATGAATATGCACGTATCAGTCCGCATCTGGAAAGTGTCCCGCTGCCGCTCGGTCACGTGCTCTACGAGTCCGGCCGCGAGTTGCGCCACGTGTATTTCCCGACCGACTCCATCGTCTCCCTGCTCTACGTCATGCTCGATGGTGCTTCGGCCGAAGTCGCCGTGGTTGGTAACGAGGGTATCATCGGCGTTGCCCTGTTCATGGGCGGCGAAACCATGCCCAACCGTGCCGTCGTGCAGAGCGCCGGCCACGCCTACCGGCTGCCGGGGCAACTGCTGAAGCAGGCGTTCCAGGACTCGATCGCGCTGCAGCATCTGCTGCTGCGCTACACCCAGGCACTGCTGACCCAGATGGCGCAGACGGCGGTGTGCAACCGGCATCACAGCCTTGACCAGCAACTCTGCCGCTGGCTGCTGCTGAGCCGCGACCGGCTGTCGTCGGACGAGTTGCTGATGACGCAGGAGCTGATCGCCAACATGCTCGGGGTACGCCGCGAGGGCGTCACCGAGGCCGCCGGCAAACTGCAGGAAGCCGGTCTGATCCACTACCACCGTGGCCGCATCACCGTCGTGGACCGGGCCGGACTGGAGGCCAGGTCCTGCGAATGCTATGCGGTCGTCAAACGCGAATACGACCGCCTGCTGCCGGAGATCGCCGATACATAATCCGGCGCCCGGACTGGACGCTTTGCATTGAATACCGGTCTGGCCATGCGTCCTCGATGCCTAGCAGCCTGTGGAACTTAGCACGGGTCTACTCGGCTCTGGCATCCTGCTTCGCCCTACCTCCTGCATCCATGCAATTGTGCGGAAAAGCCGCTTCTCTCCGGTAAAGAGGGGTCATTTTATGTACTCTTTATTGTCTTGAATCTGACCTGCAAATAGGTCCATTCATATCTCAATTCAGGGGGTAGGAGCCCGGTCTCCGGGCGAATCGGGTGCCTGCCTAAGCCCTGTTCGCCCGCGGAGCGGGCTCCTACAGATTTTCGGTACCGCTGCGGCTGACAATGTATGTAGTGGTCAACAAATTAGAACCGCTATTGGCTCTCAAAAGAGCTCAAAAACTGCCTCATTCAATCGCCGGGAACGATTGAACGTGCAAACACCGAAGGGGTGAAGCACAGGGATGTGCTGAACAAATCGGACTTTCCCTCGCTACGATCGGCCAAGCCCGACAGGCTGCTAGCTGCGAAGTGCAACAGGGATTCGCCTTGCTGGCAAAATACTGTATATTTAAACAGTACTCATTTACAGCAGTAGTCCGCCATGTCCAAACCGCTCAAGGGTCGCGGCGCCCTTTCCAATCCGGCCAACCGCTTCGCGCCGACCCGCAGCGAGATCGATCCGGTCGACGACGGCGAAATGCCCGCCCGCATCGCCACAGTGCAGATCGAGGAACGGCCGAAGACCATCATCAGCCGCAACCAGTCACCCGACGTGCCCTTTGAGCAGTCGATCAATCCCTACCGCGGCTGCGAGCACGGCTGCATCTATTGCTACGCACGCCCCAGCCATGCCTACTGGGACCTGTCGCCGGGGCTTGATTTCGAGACCCATATCATCTGCAAGGAGGGCGCTGCCGAACGGCTGGAGCACGAGCTGCGGGCCAGGAGCTACCGCTGCAGGCCGATTACCCTGGGTGCCAACACCGACCCCTACCAGCCACTGGAACAGCAGCGGCGCATCACCCGCGAACTGCTCGAGGTACTGGCCCGTTTCCGCCATCCATTTTCGATCATCACCAAGGGCGCGCTGATCACCCGTGACCTGGATATTCTTGGCGCCATGGCCGCACAGCAGCTCTGCTCGGTGATGATCAGCATGACCACGCTGGACCCGCAGCTCAAACGCACGCTGGAGCCGCGTGCCGCCGGGCCTCGTACCCGGCTCAACGCCATCCGCGCGCTGACCGACGCCGGCGTACCGGTGGGTGTGCTGGTTGCACCGCTGATTCCGATGGTCAATGACCGGGAACTCGAGTCAATCCTGGAAGCAAGCGCCACGGCCGGCGCCCGTTCGGCGAACTACGTCTTCATACGCCTGCCCCACGAAGTGAAAGACCTGTTCCGCGAATGGCTCGACTGTCACTACCCCGAACGCGCAGAACACGTGATGAGCCTGATACGCCAAAGCCGGGATGGACGCGAGAACGACAGTCGCTTTGGCAACCGAATGCGCGGCGAGGGGCTTTTTGCAGAAATGATTGCCCAGCGTTTTCGACTGGCGTTGAACAAGTACGGTCTGGGCCAGCGAGAGAGCCTGAGGCTGCGGACCGACCTGTTTAGCGTACCTCCCCAGACCGGCGACCAGTTGTCTTTGCTCTAGCAAGCCGTTGAAAAACGATCAACGCTACTGCACGGTGTTGCGTCTGTGCCCGCGGCTGCACCAACGCCTTTCAACAGCTGGCCATACCCATACACAAGCGCACATCTTCTGGCTGGAACATTCAGGTGAATTTTGCACCGACAATGACAAGCGTCATTCAGACTTATAGAGTGAAGACTAAACAGTTACCTGTTTGCACGGATCATTCCTGCGACAGGCTTCTGGCTCTCCAAAAGGAGCAATCATGTCTAACAAGAATCCACTGCACACAAACGCAAAAGACAGCACGCTAAACAGCGCCGTGCCCCCCCAGAGTGACCGCCCGGATAGCGCATTAACTGCATCGGAAAAACCCGCGCGACACTCCACCAGCCCGCTGAAGAAACTCACCCAGTTGCACCAGATTGTCGAGAAGGTCAGCCGAACAGACTCGCTACAGGCAGCCCTTCAGGCCATCGTCACAGGCGTACGCAACACCCTGCACACCGACGCCTGCTCCGTGTACCTGAGCGATCAGGCCCACCGTCATTATGTACTCATGGCCAGTGAAGGCCTCAACCCGGAAGCCGTAGGGAATGTGCGATTGAAACAGCGCACGGGACTGGTGGGCCTGGTGGCAGAGCGCCGCGCGCCGGTGAATATACGTAATGCGCCGACCCATTCTCGCTACTGTCATCTGCAGGATGCCGGCGAGGAGCCATACCATGGATTTCTCGGCGTTCCTATTATTCACCGCCAGGAGCTGCTCGGCGTACTCGTCGCGCAGCACACTGCACAAAGCCGCTTCAAAAAATCCGAGCAGGCATTCCTGGCAACCCTGGCGGCACAACTGGCCGGCACCCTCGCACTGTCTCTCAACCAGAGCGCCCTGCCTGGCAACGCCACCGCCCAGAACAGCAAGCCCACCCAGTATGAAGGTGGCGCCGGTGCTCCGGGCATCGCAATGGGCACGGGCATGCTGGTGTTTTCACCAGTGGATCTCAATCATGTACCGGACCGAACAACAGACGACAGCGAGGCTGAAATAAGCGCATTGCAGGCGGCCATCGACAGCGTGTCAAAGGATTTCGAGCGCCTCGCCGAACGGCTCGATTCGGGGCTTGGCGCTGAAGACCGTGCCCTGTTCCGTGCTTATGCGATGATCGCGCGCAGCGAGGAACTGTTCGAAGCCACGGTACGCCGCATCCGTCAGGGCAACTGGGCACCGGGAGCCCTGCGCGAAAGTATTCTGGAACATGTGCGCATGTTTGAAGCCATGGACGATCCCTATCTGCGCGAAAGAGCCCACGATATCCTTGATATAGGGCGCAGACTGCTGGCCCGGCTGCAGTCCGCCAACACAGATGGCGAAATCGACTACCCAGCAGACACTGTCCTGATCGGTGAGAACCTGAGCCCCGTTGACCTTACCGCCGTGCCGGCGCAGAAGCTCGCCGGCGTTATCTCGGGACACGGCTCAAGCCTGTCCCACCTGGCCATCCTGGCGCGCTCGATGGAAGTCCCCGCCATCATGGGGATCGTCGGCGATATTGCCTTAAGTGAACTTCATGGCCGAAGCCTGATCGTGGATGGCTACCAGGGCCGCATCTACCTGGATCCCAGCGAAGCCTTGAAGAAGGACTTCAGACGTGTACAGCGCCAGGAGGAAAAGCTGAGCCAGGACCTGCAGAATCTGCGTGACCTGCCGGCCGAAACCCTCGATGGTGTCCGCCTGCCGCTCTATACCAATGCAGGCCTGCTGTCTGACCTTAAACACTCACTGTTCCGCGGATCCGAAGGGATTGGCCTCTACCGCACCGAGTTTCCTTTTATGGTGCGCGACAGCTTTCCCACCGAAGATGAACAGTACGTGCTGTACCGCCAGGTACTGGAAGCCTTCCACCCCCGCCCCGTGACACTTCGAACCCTGGACATCGGCGGCGACAAGGCGCTGACCTACTTCCCGGTACAGGAAGAAAATCCCTACCTGGGCTGGCGCGGCATTCGCATATCCCTGGACAATCCCGAGATTTTTCTCACGCAAATTAGCGCCATGCTCAAGGCGAATGCAGGGCTTGGCAATCTTCGCCTGTTACTGCCAATGATCAGCCGTGTTGAAGACCTCGATGAGGCAATTGTGCTGATCAACCGGGCCTGCCATGATCTGCAAGACCGCGAGGAAGACATTACCATGCCGCCGCTGGGCGTCATGATCGAGGTACCCGCCGCCGTTTATCAGGCACAGGAACTGGCTCGGCGGGTTGAGTTTCTGTGTGTAGGCACCAACGACCTGACCCAGTACCTGCTCGCAGTGGACCGCAACAACGAGCGCGTGGCGCGCTGGTTCGATGCCCTGCACCCGGCGGTCATCCGCGCTCTGATCCAGGTGGCGGAAGCGGGCCGGCGCTATGGCAAACCCGTCTGCGTCTGTGGCGAAGCCGCCGGCGATCCCGCCGTTGCATTGCTGTTGCTGGGCATGGGCATCGAGAGCCTGAGTCTGAGCGCAGGTGATCTTTTACGTATCAAATGGGTTATCCGCTCCTTTAGCCGTCAGCAGGGCGAGGAACTGCTGACCCGTGCGCTGGAGCTGGAACAGGCCAGCGTTATCCGCGCGATGCTACTGCGCGCCCTTGCCGAAGCAGGCCTGGGGGCACTGGTACATCCGGGAAACTGAAAGGGTAATTCTGCGCTGCGCAGCTGATGCTCTGGCTGAAGTAAACCCAACCGCAGCCAGCGGCAGCCGCTGGCTGTCTTGGCAAAAAGCATGACATCAAAGCGAATGAGCGTTACGTTTTTAGCAGAGGTTTAATTCCCGCAGAGTCTAACTGCTCACACCCACCTGCGTACCCTGGCCTTGTACAACACATAGTCATTTTTAAAGATCGCCTCGAGCATTTTTTCTTCTGGCTGAATCTGAAAACGATCAATGTAAAGTACAAACACGACACACATGACCAATGAATACAGACTTGACAGCAACAACCCAAAACCTGTCAGCAGAAGTAAAATCCCCACGTACATTGGGTTCCTTGTCATCGAGTAAATACCGCTTGTGACCAGCGCGGAAATATTGCCATTACGCAACGGGTTGACTGTTGTTCTGGCCTTGCGAAAAGCGACAATGCCCGCTACCGCGACAAGGATTCCCGTAACAACAAATACAAAACCAATCACATCGCCAAGCCCTGCCAAAAAACGCTGCTTTTCAAAAAACCTTGAAATACCAAACATGGCCAGAGCACAAAGACATGCGATTATTAATGGCGGTACTTTCAGTTCCAGGCTTTTCATACTCTTCCTTTCTGCCCTGAATAGGGTACTGACGGCAAGCGCGCTGTCGCGCCCAGAGGGTATAGAGAACAACCTGGCCATCTTCGACACCGTCGCTCAGGAACGATCGGCAGCGTCGCCTTTGGACAGTGCCCCGGTCAACCAGCGGCCAGCGGGCCCCAGGGGCCGGTCACGACTCCAGATCAGATCGATACCGGTCTGGATATCCACCTGCTGGAAATCGAGCGGCAGCTGTTTGACCCGGCCATGGGCCAGGTCTGCCTGTACAAAGTGGCGCGGCAGGTAAGCCCAACCGAACCCGGCCCGCACCAGCGCCAGGATGCCATACTGGCTTTCCACCCGCCAACAGCGTCCGCCACTGAGCTCATCCAGTTGGCGGAACCCGGTTGTACGCGTGGAGGCCATCAGTTGGCGGTGCTGTTCAAGATCCGTCAGTTTCACCTGCTCCTGTTGACACAGCGGGTGATCGGGACCGGCCAGGGCAATCACTTCAACATGGGCAATGCCGGAAAAATGAAACGCCCTTGGGTATAGCTCCTGCTCGAACATCACACCCAAATCCGCGCGGCCGCTGCTGACCAGTTCAGCAACGTCCTGACTGGTGGGATTGAGCAGTTCAAGCTCGAGGTGGGGAAATGCCCGTTCAAAGGCGCTCAGCTGAGGCAGCAGTGATTCCAGTGCGATGGCGGCATCCACCGCAACGCTCAGGCGCGTCTCAATCCCCTGGCTAAGACCCGCGGCACTGGCGCGCATCTCATCGCAACGCTGCAGGATCGCCTGCGCATCACGCAACAGTGCACGCCCCTGTGCGGTCAGCACCGGCATGCGTGCGCTGCGATCAAACAGATCAACACCACAGTCAATTTCCAGGTGGCTCACTGCCACACTGATCACCGATTGCGCCTTGCCCAAGTGCCTTGCGGCTGCAGAAAACGACCCCTGCTCCGCCGCCGCGACAAAGGCCTGCAACTGTTCAATACTGAACCCCATCATGCCTCCGGACCGGACCCGCCGAGGACCAAAAGCCGGTCATGCGCAGGACACCCTTCATTTTGCGTGGCAGAAACACGACGGCAGGAAGAATGCAGCGGTGCCCCTGTGGAGCCCCGCTGCCGAACATCACTTGCCAAATCCGCCCATAATGCCGCGTACTGCAGCCGGAATATCCCCCGGCAGAATGACCGTCTTGGAATTGTCGGACGCGGCCAGATCCTTCATTGCCTCGATGTAGCGCTCGCCTAGCAGGTACATCACCGGCAACTCGTTATTCTGAATCGCCGCGGTAACTTTTTCGATCGCCGTCTGGCTCGCCTGGGCCAGCACCACCTGCGCCTCGGCATCGCGGCGCGAAGCCTCCAGCCGCCCCTCGGCCTCAAGAATAGCCGCGGCCTTTTCCCCATCAGCCCGGGTCACGGTGGCGCGCCGGCCACGCTCGGCAGCAGCCTGCTCTTCCATCGCATGCTGCATCGTTTCTGACGGATTGATGTCCTGAATCTCGACGGTCTTCAGGGTAATGCCCCAGTCCGAGATATCGTCGGAAATGGCGCCCTTGAGCTTGGCCTTGATGGCATCGCGATTGGATAATGCATCGTCCAGATCCATCTCGCCGATGATCGAACGCAACGATGTCTGCACCAGGTTCTGGATGGCAATATTGTAATCCTCAACACCGTAGACCGCCTTTTCCGGCGAGACGATATTGATGTAGGCCACCGCATTAGCGATGATCACTGCATTATCCCGAGTAATCACATCCTGGGACGGAATATCCAGCACTATGTCCTTAGTGGTGATTTTATAGGCTACCGCATCGATATACGGGAAAATAATATTGAGCCCGGGCCCCAGCGTCTTATGGAATTTACCCAGACGCTGCACCACAAACTTACTGCCCTGGGGTACAGTTTTGACCCCCAGCGCCACCGTAACAATCACCAGCACCAGAAAAATACCGGCCAGTACGATTCCATCAATCATCATAAGTGCTACTCCTTCAGAACTTCAGAACTTCAGACTTAACGTTTTTCCACGATCAGGGTGTTGCCCGACACATCCTTGACATGCACCCGGTCTCCGAGGGCAACTTCGCTATCACAAATAAAATCCCATTCATCATCCCCCAGCAGCGGCGTGGTGAAACGCACTACACCGCGCCCACCCGGCTGCGGCACTTTGATCACCTGCCCGCTTTCTCCACAAATGGCTTCGCGGGCAATACCCGCCTTGGTTCGATCCACCATGAGCGGCTTGAAAAAGCGAAACCAGAGCGCGGCAAACAGGCTTGACGACAAGGCCCAGACAACCAATTGCCAGCTGAATGCGAAATCCGGCACCCACCAGAGAATGGCCGCCACAATCACGGCACCCAGCCCAAACCAGAAGATGGTAAAGCTGGGAATAAACACCTCTGCCATCACCAGCAACATGCCAAATGCCAGCCAGTGCCAGTCCTGAATTACAAACTCCATGGATCTCTCCTGTAAACACTGCAAATTACGGTAACCCAAAAGCCGGAATCACGACAGCCTGCTCGCAAAAAAATCGTGCCTGATCAGTCACTTTCGGTCGATTTGACCAGCAGCATAATACATGAATAAATCTAACGCCTGCGTTTCGATTTGGTCACTTGAAAGACCGCTCTGTGCTTGATTACAATCGCGTGCTTCTTCAATCGTGATTCACCTTCTGCGCTCGCAGCCACCTGAATCACGGCATGATAGCCAACCTACCCTAAATTTTTATGACCGACGTTACGCAAGGCGTGATCCGCCATTGGGTATGATGTCGAGGATTGCACAGATGGATAACACGACATTGATCGGCATGATTGCTGCCGTTTGCACTACCGCTGCCTTCGTGCCGCAGGTACTGCAAATTCTAAAGACCGGCAATGTCGAAGGCATTTCAGTGTGCATGTATTCGATCCTGACATTCGGTGTCGCCCTGTGGCTGACCTACGGCATCATTCTGCATGATTTGCCGATGTTTCTGGCCAACCTGGTGACCTTCATACTGTCATCCTCGGTCCTCGCGCTGACCCTGCGCAAGCGCTTTCAGAAGCGTCGCAACCTGGTCGGCACAGTACCCCAAGCCTGACTCTCGGGTGACCACTCCCTGACTGAAAAAGCCGGCCCATGCCGGCTTTTTTGCATTCAAGGGACCCCGTACAGGTTCCAGTTTCACCAACTCCCCGTTTGATTTTTTAAGAATCCCCCTTATTCTTCAAGCATCTGCAATACTTGCAGCTGTAAGCTCAATCTCAAAAGTGCTACTTGCCACCCGCAGGGAGAAAAACACATGTACAGTCATATCATGGTGCCAGTCGATCTGGCCCACGCAGATAAACTTGAGAAAGCGCTGCAGTGCGCTGCCGATCTGGCCAAACTTTACCAGGCCTCCATCTGTTATGTCGGCGTCACCGCCAGCACCCCGAGCAGTGTCGCTCATACCCCGGAAGAGTTTTCCAAAAAAATGGAGCAATTCGGTCAGGAACAGGCCATTAAACATGACCTTTCCGACGTCCGCAGTGCGTCCTACATTAGCCATGACCCCGCTGTGGACCTCGACGATACCCTCATGCGAGCCGCTACCGATACCGGCACCGACCTGGTTGTCATGGCATCCCATGTACCCGGTTTGCTTGAGCACGTTTTCGCATCCAATGCAGGCTACTTTGCATCCTTTTCCAAAATGTCCGTTCTGGTTGTCCGCTAAGAGTCCGCTCGCAGCCTAACCACAGCATGGTGTTCGTAATTGATGGCGCAACTGTTAACAGCAACGGGGGCGTCATCAAATGAATCGCAAAAGCCCAACGACTTGAAATAGCCGGGGTTCTTTAACCGGGCTCGCCAGCGATCACAGACTAACGCGGCCTTGGCGATACAGGCCGATGCTGCGTACCGCTTGCCAAAGGCCTTGAGCCACCTATCAGTCCAACACAAGGGAAAAGCATGACTGAACCCACAGATATTAGCCCTGAAGGAGACTCCACGCTGATTGAGACCGACTATGAAATCGGTCAGGACAATATCAGCACCCAGATAGGACCCTTCAACCTTGATGTACATAACCCGGTTTTTTTGATCTCGGGACTGTGCATTGTCGCCTTTGTCTTTTTTACCCTCGCGTTCCAGGACAGCGCGGGACCCATGTTCAATGCCATGAGAGTCTGGCTGACCTCGACCCTGGACTGGTTCTTTATCGCCTCGGCCAATGTCTTCGTTATTCTCTGCCTGGTGCTGGTCGTCTCGCCGCTGGGCCGCGTACGCCTGGGCGGTACCGATGCCACACCGGATTACTCCTACAGCGGCTGGTTCGCCATGCTGTTCGCCGCCGGCATGGGCATCGGCCTGATGTTCTACGGCGTATCGGAGCCGTTATCGCATTTCTCGTCATCCTTTGCAGATAATGCAGGCACACCGGACAGCTGGGCCCCTCTGGGCGGCGCACCGGGTGATGCGGAGGCCGCCGCGCGCTTAGGCATGGCCGCCACCATCTTCCACTGGGGTCTGCACCCCTGGGCAATCTACGCGATTGTCGCGCTGGCACTGGCGCTGTTTTCCTACAACAAGGGTCTGCCACTGACCATGCGCTCCATTTTCTACCCGATTTTCGGCGAGCGCATTTGGGGTCTGACTGGCCACATCATCGATATACTGGCCGTATTCGCTACCCTGTTCGGACTGGCGACGTCACTGGGTTTCGGTGCCGAACAGGCCGCCGCCGGTCTCGAGTTCCTGTTTGGACTGCCGGCGACCGAAACCACCAAGGTATTTCTGATCATCGGTATCACCGGTATTGCACTGCTGTCCGTGGTGGCAGGGCTTGATGCCGGCGTCAAGCGGCTGTCGGAGATCAACATGGTCCTGGCAGTCCTGCTGCTGCTGTTCGTGGTCATCGTGGGCCCGACCATCGCCATCCTGAGTGGTTTTTTCAATAACCTGGTGGCCTATGTGCAGAACCTGCCAGCGCTGTCGAACCCCGTGGGTCGCAGCGATGCCAACTTCAGCCAGGGCTGGACCGCATTCTACTGGGCCTGGTGGATTTCCTGGTCGCCGTTCGTCGGCATGTTTATTGCCCGTGTGTCCCGCGGTCGCACCGTGCGCGAGTTCATCACCTGTGTACTGCTGATTCCTTCAGTGGTCTGCGTTTTCTGGATGACAGCCTTTGGCGGCACTGCTATCAGCCAGCTGGTCACCGATGGCGTCCAGACGGTTGCCAGCGCACCACTGGAACTGAAGCTGTTTGCCATGCTGCAGGAACTGCCGCTGACCCAGATAACCTCCTTCCTGGGCATCGTGCTGGTCATCGTATTCTTTGTGACCTCGTCGGACTCCGGCTCCCTGGTCATCGACACCATCACCGCCGGCGGCAAGATTGACGCGCCGACACCCCAGCGGGTGTTCTGGTGCGTGTTCGAAGGCCTGGTGGCCATTGCCCTGTTGCTCGGTGGCGGCCTGGGTGCGCTGCAGGCCATGGCAGTCTCCACCGGGTTCCCCTTCACCATCGTGCTATTAATTGCCTGCGTTGCCATCGTCAAGGGACTGATGAGCGAGCCTCGCTAGGGCTCCACTGGCTAAACCCGTCGACAAAAAAGAGGCCCCGTTCGGGGCCTCTTTTACATCTGCACGTACATCTGCACGGCGCAACGGGGTTAGTTACAGCTACTCGTTTTCCAGCTGCTCATGCAGAAAAGCGCTAAAGCGCTTCCAGGACTGTTGGTCCGCCTCTTCGCGGTAACTGTCCGCACCGAATACCGTAAACGCATGGGGAGCACCGCTGTAGGTAATCATCTCATGGGAGACGCCAGCCGATTCCAGCTCAGCAGCCAGGCCCGCAAAATCGCTCAGACTGATTGCCGTATCCGCAGAGCCATGCATAACCAGCACCTTGCTCTTGACCGCACTGTAGTCCTGGCCCTCAGGCTTACTGAGCCCCCCGTGGAAGGTTGCAAACCCCTGCAGGGGTGCACCTGAGCGTGCCAGTTCCAACACCGCAGCCCCGCCAAAACAGTAACCGGCCGCGACCACATTTTCAGTTTGCGCGCCCTGCGCACGGGCTGCATCCAGGGCACCACTCATCAATGCCCGCATTTTTTCCCGATCCTGATACAACTCTCCGGTGTGCTGACGTTTATCCTCAAGTGCAGTGGGGCGCACACCTGCGCCAAACAGGTCGGCGGCAAAAACCCCGTAACCCATATCGGACAGCATTTCTGCTCGTTTCACTTCATAGTCGGTCAAACCATCCCAGTCATGCACCAACAGCACCAGCGGCGCATCCGCAGACGGGCTCACGTAGTAGCCCTCATATTCCTGACCGTTGACCGTGTAGCTCACCGATTTACCCTCGGCCAACACCACAACGGATGCCAGACTCAGACTAAGAACTCCCAGTAATGCGCGCATACATTGCCTCCATGGACAGTTTGAAATCATTCCATCTGTACCCAAGTACAGCCCGACTCGCCTGTCGGATAACTATAGGCCAAGGAAAGACAGCGGGGTGACTTGCAATGAAATGGCAGCTTCCAGCTGACCTGCTGAGTAGAAACACATGCAGCGCAAGACAATAAAACGCGGCGCAGAAACCAGTGAGCAGTGAGCAGATCGCCTGGATTTAAAGACTACAGTTGGCAACGCAAAGCGGTAAACGGTACGGCTACTGAGCGCTATCCGGCCGCGAAGAAGATCACGGCCGAATATACAGGCAGAAGGCGCTGATCAGTCTTTTTGCAGCAGCCACTCATGGTCAGGATCATTGTGGAAAATCCAGGTACGCTCGGGGCCGGCCATGACATTCAGATAATACAGGTCATAGCCATGCGGGGCGCCCACCGGGTGATAGCCTTCAGGCACCATGACCACGTTGTGATCTTCCACCGCCATGGTTTCATCCAGGCTGCGGTCATCGGTATAGACACGCTGGAAGGCAAATCCCTGGGGCGGATTGATGCGGTGGTAGTAGGTTTCCTCCAGCTGCGTTTCCGCCGGTGCCGCATCACGGTCATGCTTGTGCGGCGGGTAGCTGGACCAGTTTCCACCTGGCGTGAAGACTTCGCATACCAGCAAATGCTCTGCCGCCATGTTGCCAAACAGGATATTGCAGACATGACGCTGATTGGTGCCTTCGCCGCGGGTTTCGTAGCGGGTATCGGCTGGCGTAATGAGACGCGCGGGATACTCGCCCTTTGCGGGCGCCTTGCACACGGCCAGCTCCAGCGCCGTCGTGGCGGTCACCTTGAACGTGTCAGACGGCGGCACATAAACACTGAAGGGTGCCTTCTGCTCGAACACGCTCATGCGCTCGCCCAGGCCAGTCCAGCTTTCCTGCGCAGTCGCAACATCGGCCAGTCCGCTCACCAGCACCAGACAGACTTCCTGATCGCCGGTGGCCTGCTCCAGTACCTGCCCCGGCTGCAACTGATAAACCTCAAAGCCCACATACTCCCAGCCGGCAGAGGCGGGAGTGATGCGCTGAATACAACCCTGATCATCGGGCGCGGTCGGACGGGACAGGAGCTTGGACATGAAATTTCACCTTGTTTGGAGTTATTGACCTGGTGGACAAACCGGCTCATTACCTGTGTGCACGCAATCTGCATCGACAGAAAGTACGGGTTGCCGCACACACCTCGATGCATTTAAGCGCCCAGCGCACTTAAACGGGCACACGCGCGAAACAGGCCGGTTTTCGCAGGGCCCGCATTGGGCTGTTGCAGTTAGCAAGGCCCAAAGACGAAGTATCCCTGCGGAACCTATTAACCCTTCTGGGTCAATAGCGTTGAAAAATGATAGCGATAACCCCTTGTCCCGATCCGCCGGCCTTCAGACGCTTACACGCTGCTTGTCGACCCGGTACGCCAGGCTGATCGACAACGCCTGAGCCAGGCAGAGGGTGGAGCCAAGGGCGCGAAAGCCGTGCACTTCGGCATCACGCACCACAAAACAGACCGAGGCGCAGGCGGCCAGCGGGCTCAACTGACTGTCGGTAATCAGAATCAGCGGCACACCGCGCTCAACCGCCGCCTTGGCCACATTCTGGGTTTCCGGCGCATAGGGATGAAAGCTGGTGGCGATGATCGCATCCTTGTCGCCAATGGCGCCGGCCTGCTCGTTATACATGCCGCCCACACCATCAATCAGGTAGGCCCGACGATCAATATGGCGCAACGCATAGGCGAAATACGTCGCCACCACAAAGGCTCGGCGCACGCCCACCACATGGGTTGATTCAGCGGCGGCCAATATATCCACCGCCCGTTCCAGATCCCGTTCGCTAATGCTCTCGCACAGCTCCTCCAGTGCCACCGAACTGGCGCCGGCAAACTGCGACAGCAACTGCAGGGGCGTATCACCGCTGTCATCGCCCAGTTCTTCACGCGCTATGCGGATGCGTTCTGTATAGCTGGGCGATTCCTGTATCAGCTTTTGCTGAAACAGACGCTGCATCTCGCTGAAGCCGCTATAGCCGAAAGCGTTGGCAAAGCGCACCAGAGTCGAGGGGTGCACACTCGCATCCTTGGCAATCACGGCAACGGTGCCAAAGGCGATCGCGTTGGGATTGTCCATAACATACTGCGCGACCTGGCGCAGGCGTTTGCTCAGCGTTGAGTGCTGCTCGGCGATGGCGGACTTCAGATCGGCCAGTGTTTGCGGTACTGCATTCATGGTTATGCTGTCCTCCAGTGTTCAGGGTTCCTTATAACCCCCACATCACGGAATTGGAATAAAATTTCCAAAAATGCAGTCTCATTTCCGTTTCACCGCTGCAGCCAAACCCTTTCAGCACCGCACGACAGCTAAACCATAAGGAATTTTTGTTCCTATCGCAACATTTTCAGAATATTTATTCCATAATGAGATAACTGTAACAAGGTAACCTGGCGTGTTCTTTACAGTGTCTTTTGCAGCGCCCTTTGTAGCGCCCTATGTAAAGAGAGGCGCTCAGACGCCATGGCACTCTTACCCCTGTGAATATCCAGGTGAATAGCCCCGGTGAATTAGCCCGGTGAACAATTAGGTGCCCCGCCTGATAGGTGCCCCGCCTGACGTGCCCGTGATGTACACAGCACAGGTTTGGCCGATCGTAACGAGGGAAAGTCCGACTTGCGGCAGTTTTTGAGCTCTTTTGAGGCAAATGGTGGTTCTATTTATTGATCCGGCTGACAAATACATTGCCAACCGCAGGGGTGCAGAAAATCTGTAGGAGCCCGCTCCGCGGGCGAACAGGGCTTGGGTGGGCACCCGATTCGCCCGGAGACCGGCCTCCTACCCCCTGAATAGCGATATAAATGAACCTATTTTCAGGTCAGATTAATAATAAAGAGCACACAAAATGCCCCCTCATTACCGGAGGAAATCGGCCTTTCCGCACGACGGCATGGATGCAGGAGGTAGGGCGAAGCAGGATGCCCGAGCCGAGTAGATCAGTGTTAAGTCCGACAGGTTGCGGAGCGCCTTCTCGCCATGGCCCTATAAACAGATAGCCAGCGATTCAGCAGGTCCTCGTCATGGACAGGCCCCTCGGGCTGACAAGCCCCGCAGCGGCGTCATATCGCAGTGGCCAAGGAGCCATTACAGAACATGAAATAAAAAATATTTTCCATTCTGTTGCTGTTATGGAATTTTTATTCTATTCTCGACCCAGACACTCACCACTGACAGGTTGAAACATCTGTTGGTGGTACCGCGCAGCGAGCCTTACGTCAAAAACGACGGTCACACTCGATATCGATCCGCCGGTCGCTGATTTTGGAATGAACGGTTTCAACATACGACAATAAGCACAATCGCCGTGTGACTCACGGCCCAGGAGCATAACCTTATGAGCAACTTCAGCGCCAACAGCGCAGGCCGGCCACTGGACGTTATCTGTCTTGGGAGAGCAGCAGTGGACCTGTACGGCGAGCAGATCGGCAGCCGTCTTGAAGACATGTCCGGTTTTGCCAAATACCTCGGTGGCTCTTCCGGCAACATCGCTTTTGGTACCGCCCGCCTGGGCCTCAAGTCCGCCATGCTGACACGCGTTGGCGATGAGCACATGGGACGCTTTGTGCGTGAAGAACTGGGTCATGCCGGTGTCGATACCAGCCATGTCATCACCGACCCCGACCGCCTTACCGGTCTGGTTATCCTGGGCATCAAGGACAAGGACACCTTCCCGCTGATTTTCTACCGCCGCGATTGCGCCGACATGGCCATCTCCAGGGACGATTTTTCACCGGAATTCATTGCCTCCAGCAAGGCGCTGATGATTACCGGCACGCACTTCTCCACCGCCCAGACCTATGAAGCCAGCAAAACCGCGATGGAGTATGCCCGTGCGGCCGGCACCAAGGTGGTTCTGGACATCGACTACCGCCCGGTACTCTGGGGCCTCACCGGTATTGGTGAAGGCGAGAACCGCTTCGTGTCCGACGACAGCGTCAGCGCGCACCTGCAAACCGTGCTGCCCTATTGCGACCTGATTGTTGGCACCGAAGAGGAAGTGCATATCGCCGGTGGCACCACTGACACGATCGATGCACTGAAGAAAATCCGCGCACTGAGCGATGCCACCATCGTACTGAAGCTGGGTGCGCTCGGCTGCACCGTGCTGGAAGGTGACATTCCCGCCAGCATGGATGACTTCGATGTCTTCACCGGCGTACGCGTTGAAGTGATGAACGTACTGGGTGCCGGCGATGCCTTTATGTCCGGCTACCTGCGCGGCTGGCTGCAGGACGCAAGCCCCGAACGCTGCTGCGCGTACGCCAATGCGTGCGGCGCCCTGGTGGTATCGCGCCATGGCTGCGCCCCGGCGATCCCGAGCGCCGAAGAGCTGGATTATTACCTGGAACGTGCCGAGTCGATCCCGCGTCCGGACCAGGATACCGAACTGAACTATCTGCACCGCGTGACGACACGCAGTGTCGGCGAGTGGAACGAGATCTTCGGCCTGGCGTTCGACCACCGCAAACAGCTATTCGACATGGCCAAGGACGTCGGTACCGATCCTGCCCGCATCAAGACGCTGAAGCGCCTGCTGGTCAACGCCGCCGAACGCGGCGCTGAACAGGCCGGCCTGAACGGCAACGTGGGCGTGCTGATCGACGATACCTATGGCCAGGATGCACTGAACGACGTTACCGGCCGCGGCTGGTGGATCGGCCGTCCGGTGGAACTGCCCTCTTCCATGCCGATCGAACTCGAAGGCGGCCGTTCCATTGGCTCCCGGCTGAAAGAGTGGCCCCGCGAACATGTCGTCAAGTGCCTGATCTTTTATCACCCCGATCATGCCATCGAAACCCGGCTGGCCCAGGAACGTCAGGCCATGGAACTGTACAAGGCCTGCTGCGCCTCCGGCCATGAACTGCTGCTGGAGCTGATTCCGCCCAAGGACATGCCGCAGGACGACAGCACCCTGGTACGCTCCATTGCACGTTTCTACAATCTCGGCATTCGGCCCGACTGGTGGAAACTGCCTTCGCCGAGCCGTGCCGCCTGGAGCGAGATCAGCGAGTTGATCAAGGCACGGGCACCGCATTGCCGCGGCGTCGTACTGCTGGGCCTGGATGCACCCATTGATGAAATCAAACAAGGCTTCGACAACACCGCCGGCTTTGATATCTGCAAGGGCTTCACCATCGGCCGCACGCTCTGGGCGCAGGAAAGCCGCCAGTGGCTGGCCGGCGAGATCGACGATGAAGGCCTGGTCAACAGCGTCAGCAACAACTATCTACAACTGATTCGGCACTGGCGCGCGCGCAAGGCCAGCTAATTGAGGTCGGAGAGACAAGAATGAAAACAATCAGACTGACTATGGCACAGGCCGTTGTGCGCTATATGACGGCCCAAAAAGTACTGATCGACGGCGAACTCAAGCCGATGTTCGCGGGTGTCTGGGCGATCTTCGGACACGGTAACGTGGCCGGGCTCGGCGAAGCTCTCTACCACGTGCAGGATGAGTTGCCGACGTACCGTGCCCACAACGAACAGGGCATGGCCCACGCGGCCATCGCCTACACCAAGACACTGAACCGTCAGCAGATGATGGCCTGTACCGCGTCCGCAGGCCCCGGCGCCGTGAACATGGTGACCGCGGCTGCCGTGGCCCATGTCAACCGCCTGCCGGTACTGTTCCTGCCAGGGGATACCTTTGCCACCCGTCTGCCGGACCCGGTGCTGCAGCAGGTGGAGAACTTTCACGACCACACCCTGACATCGAACGACTGCTTCAAGCCGGTCAGCCGCTTCTTTGATCGCATTACCCGCCCCGAGCAGCTGCTGACCTCGTTGCCGCAGGCCATGCGCGTACTGACGGATCCGGTTGAATGCGGGCCGGTATGCCTGGCGATGCCGCAGGACGTGCAGACCATGGCCTACGACTACCCGGAACAGTTCTTCGCCCAGAAGATTCACCGCCTGCGCCGCCAGGCCCCCGACTCAGTCGAGCTGGGAGAAGCTATCGCGCTGATCCGCCAGGCGAAAAAGCCGCTGGTCATCGCCGGTGGCGGCGTGCACTACTCCGGCGCCATCAACGAACTGGATGCGCTGGTGAACGCCTGCAGCCTGCCGGTCGGCGAAACGCAGGCCGGCAAGGGCGCGCTGCCCTGGGACCATCAGCACAACATGGGCACCATCGGTGTTACCGGCGCGGCCTCCACCAATACCCTGGCCGCCGAGGCGGACCTGATTATCGCCGTGGGCACCCGCCTGGGTGACTTTGCCTCCGGCTCCCGCGCACTGATCAACCCGAACGCGCGCCTGCTGTGCCTTAACGTTGCCTCCTTCGACGCCGTCAAGCACAAGGGCCAGCCGCTGGTTGGCGATGCCAAGCTCACCTTGCCACAGCTGACGGCTGGCCTGGCCGGCTGGCAGCCTGAAGGCAGCTGGATCGAGAAAGCCGCCCAACTGCGCACTCAGTGGAACAAATCCGTCGATATCGCCACCACCGACCGCGGCACTGACCTGCCCACCGATGCGGAAGTGGTGGGTGCGGTAAACCGTGCTGCCGGCGAAAAGGACATCGTGGTCTGCGCCGCCGGCGGTCTGCCGGGCGAACTGCAAAAGCTCTGGCGTACCCGTTTCGACAAGGGCTACCACATGGAGTACGGCTATTCCTGCATGGGATACGAACTGGCGGGCGGCCTGGGTGCCAAGATGGCCAAACCGGATTCCGAAGTGTTCGTCATGGTCGGCGATGGCTCTTACCTGATGCTTAACTCCGAAATCGCCACCTCGGTGATGCTCGGCCAGAAGATCGTCATGGTGGTGCTGGATAACCGCGGCTATGGCTGCATCCATCGCCTGCAGCAGTTCTGCGGCGGCCCCGGCTTCAACAACATGCTGGAGGACTGCCTGACCGTCGAAGGTGGTGCACCCAAAACCGACTTCGCGGCCCATGCCGCCGCCCTGGGCGCCCGTTCCGAGAAGGTTGGCAACATTCAGCAGCTGGAAGCCGCGCTGGAGCGTGCCAAAGCGTCACCGATCAGCTACCTGATCACGCTGGATACCGACGTCGTCAACGTGGCTGAAGAAGGCGGTTCCTGGTGGGATGTGGCGGTGCCTGAGGTCTCCGAGCGTTCCCAGGTGGTGGAAGCCCGTCGTCGCTACGAGTCGTTCAAGGCCCGCCAGCTACAGAACATATAGCAGCCTGTTGGACTTAACACTGATCTGCTGCGGAAACGCCGATTTTGGCCATTCCCTCGCTACGACCGGTCAAGTTCAACAGGCCCCTAACGCACTCGATAACAGACCTTTATTACGTATTTGGAGAACAAGATGAGTGTAAGAATTGGCATCAACCCGCTGACCTGGACCAACGACGACATGCCGGCGCTGGGTGCAGAAACCTCACTGGAAACCTGTCTGACCGAAGGCAAGCAGGCCGGCTACGCCGGCTTCGAACTGGGCCAGAAGTTTCCCCGCACCCCCGAAGCCCTGGGCCCGATCCTGGATAGCCATGGCCTGAGTCTGGTGTCCGGCTGGTACAGCAGTGAGCTGCTTAACCGCACGGCGGAAGAAGAAATCGAAGCCATTCAGGGCCACCTGCACCTGCTCAAGACGCTGGGCGCCAAGGTCATGGTGTTTTGCGAAGTCACCGGCTGCGTACATGGCCAGCGCGAAACGCCGGTCACCAAGCGTCCGGTCATGAGCGAAGAACAGTGGGCAGTCTTCCTGCCGCGTCTCAATAGCGTCGCCCAGTACTGCCTGGATCAGGGTGTTCGCATCGCCTATCACCACCACATGGGTACCGTGATCGAGACCGAAGAGGAAATCGACCGCCTGATGGCCGGTACCACGGATGCCGTAGGCCTGTTGCTGGACACCGGTCACCTGACTTTTGCAGGCGGTGATCCGCTGGCGATCCAGCAGCGCCATGCCGATCGCATCTGTCATGTGCACTGCAAGGATATTCGTCCCGCCATCATGCAAGACGTGAAAAATCGCGACATGAGCTTTCTCGACTCGGTGCTCAGCGGCGTCTTCACCGTGCCCGGCGATGGCTTTATCGACTATACAACCCTGTTCAAGGCCCTCAAGGCCAGCGGCTACGAAGGCTGGCTGGTGGTCGAGGCCGAGCAGGATCCAACCGTGGCGCACCCGCTCACTTACGCAACCCTGGGCCGCACTCACCTGCAGCGCTTTTGCGATAGCGCCGGACTCGAAATCCGCGCCTGATCGCGCACGGACCGAGCATTCAATTACAAGATTCACGAGGAAACAGCATGAAAACTCTGGGTAACTACATCAACTGCGAAGCGGTCGCCAGCAATAGCGGCCGTACCGCTGTCGTTTACAACCCGGCCACCGGCGAGCCGAGCATGAACGTCGCGCTCTCCAGCGCCGACGAAACCCGTGATGCCATCGCATCGGCCGCAGAAGCGTTGAAAACCTGGAGCAAGGTCTCCCCGCTGAACCGTGCCCGCGTCATGTTCAAGTTCAAGGCGCTGGTCGAAGAGCATGCCGACGAACTGGCTGCCATGATCACCTCCGAACACGGCAAGGTGTTCTCCGATGCCAAGGGCGAACTGACCCGTGGTCTGGAAGTGGTCGAATTTGCCTGCGGCATTCCGCACCTGCTCAAGGGCGAGCACAGCCTGAACGTCGGCCGCGGCGTGGACAGCTACTCCAAAATGCAGCCGGTCGGCGTCTGTGCGGGTATCAGCCCGTTCAACTTCCCGGCCATGGTGCCGATGTGGATGTTCCCGGTCGCCATCGCCTGCGGCAACACCTTTGTCATGAAGCCGTCCGAGAAGGACCCGAGCACCACTTACCGTCTGGCGGAACTGCTGGCCGAAGCCGGCCTGCCCAAGGGCGTGTTCAATATCGTTAACGGCGACAAGGAAGCCGTCGACGTACTGCTGACCGACGAGCGTGTCGGTGCAGTCAGCTTTGTCGGCTCGACCCCCATTGCCGAGTACATCTACAAAACAGCCAGCGAGCACGGCAAGCGCGTACAGGCCCTGGGCGGCGCCAAAAACCACATGGTCGTGATGCCGGATGCCGACCCCGAGCAGGTGGTTCACTCCCTGATGGGCGCGGCCTACGGCTCTGCCGGCGAGCGCTGCATGGCGATCTCGGTAGCGGTCTGTGTTGGTGACGACGTTGCAGACAACCTGATCAAGCGCCTGGGTGAAGAAATCGCCACCATGCGCGTCGGCCCCGGTATCGGCCTGCCTGAAGAAGCACACATGGGTCCGCTGATCACCAAGGAACACGCCGCCAAGGTAAAAAGCTACATTGACTCCGGTGTCGAAGAGGGTGCGAAGCTCGTGGTCGACGGCCGCGATTTTGTCGCCAAGAATCACGAGAACGGCTACTTCGTTGGCCCGACCCTGTTCGACCAGGTCAGCCCCGGCATGCGTATTTACGACGAGGAAATCTTCGGGCCGGTACTGTGCGTGGTTCGGGTCAAGTCCTACGCAGATGCAGTCAAACTGATCAACGAGCACGAATACGGCAACGGCACGGCTATCTTCACCCGTGACGGCGACAGCGCCCGTCAGTTCTGCGAAGAGATCCAGGTGGGCATGGTCGGCGTGAACGTGCCCATCCCTGTTCCCATGGCGTTCCACAGCTTCGGTGGCTGGAAGCGCTCCCTGTTTGGCCCGCTGCACATGCACGGCCCGGATGGCGTTCGTTTCTACACCAAAATGAAAACCATCACTGCACGCTGGCCGACAGGCCTGCGCGCCGGCTCCGAGTTCTCGATGCCGACGATGAAGTAAAAAAACACTGCAGGGGCCCCGAACCCTGGGCCCTGTTATCGCATGCAGATGCGCTAACAGGGCTCAAGTGCGCATGAACTCAGGCGGTTGCTTCCTGAGACCCACTTGGGAGCCCTCGCGGCTCCCTTTTTTGTACATGGAGGTACTTATCCTGCGAGTGCATGGATGCACGTGAGCAGGGTTTATGTACAGGATGTACGGTATGCCGCGGGCGCAGGGATGCGCAGGAGCGGCGATGTACAGGATGTACGGTATGCCGCGGGCGTGATTGGTCGATTGGGCGCAGGCCCGAAGGGGCGTAGCCCAACGATGCATCAACCGTT
>NZ_KB899094.1:0-88017 GCF_000378045.1 Marinobacterium rhizophilum DSM 18822 | reverse complement strand
GCCCGAAGGGGCGTAGCCCAACGATGCATCAACCGTTTAATGGGATTGGTGGGATTGATGGGCTTCGCTTCGCTGCGCCACATCCTACCTGTAGCGTGTATGCCATCTTTGGCGGTCATATCGCGGGCGCGGTTGGTCGGTTGGGCGCAGGCCCGAAGGGTCGTAGCCCAACGATGCATCAACCGTTTAATGGGATTGGTGGGATTGATGGGCTTCACTGCGCTGCGCCACATCCTACCTGTAGTGTTTACGCCATCCATGGCGGTCATACCGCGGGCGCGGTTGGTCGGTTGGGCGCAGGCCCGAAGGGGCGTAGCCCAACGATGCATCAACCGTTTAATGGAATCGATGGGCTGCGCCACATCCTGCCTGTAGCGGGTATACCGCTCAGAACTCGACCCAGCGGGAACCGTTGTCGGCTGATTCCACGCAGCGGATCACGACAACCGTGCGTTACTGCAGGATCAAAGGACTGACGCCATCATCGACCATGACCTGGAACAGGATGCCCACCGCGCCTGCCTCTACCTGCTGCAACGCCACGGGGCAGTGCCGAAGGATATCGCCGAAACCCGCTCGCGCATCAATATCGTCACGCCGTTCAACCTCTGATCCGCGGCGCGGCGCGGCTCGAGCGTCAGTCAGCGTCCAGTAAAGCTTCAATCTGCTGGCGCAGACGCGCGCTGTCAGGGCGGGTCAGGCTTGAGTACTCGGCCACAAACTGACCATCGCGGCCGATCAGGTATTTGTGAAAATTCCATTTGGGCGCCGTGCCACTGACCGCCGCGAGGTTTTTCCAGAACACCGTGGCGGTGTCGCCCCTGACGGAAGACTTGGCAAACATCGGAAAGCGCACGCTGTAGGTCGAACGGCAGAAATTCTGTATTTGCTGCTCGGAACCAGGCTCCTGGCCGCCGAAATCGTTGGATGGAAAGCCCAGCACAACCAGGCCCCGGTCACGGAACTCGTCATACAGCGTTTCAAGCCCCTCATACTGACCGGTAAATGCACATTTACTGGCGGTATTCACCACCAACAGCACCTTGTTCGCGTAGGCATCACACAGATTGACCACACTGTCATCCGCCAGCAGACGCACCTCGTGATCAAGCACTGCGCTGCAATCGGCCGCCACGACCGATGAGCTTAACAGCAGGGCGGCGATGCCCGTTAAAGAAGTACGCATGCGATCTCCTGAGTGTTTGGGGTGCATTGGCAGCAATGGCCCGGCATAGCCTGCAACCTGCCCCGTGCCCGCGGGGTGGCTGTTGCATCCAGCATAGCGGTTACGGGCCACAACAGCGCCAAATCTGTGCCAAACCTCTGCGTTCACAGGGGTGTTACGCTATCCCGCCAGCGCCGGATCAGTTGCCGCTCGCCTGCATTGCCCATTGACCCCGCCCCGGATCAGGGTCACCGTTAGCAGCTGAATAAACGGCACTGCACAGAGAGCACCGATGGTCAGATATTCCAAACAGAAAGCGCCCTCCCCCGAAACCCAGGATGAAGCCCTGAAAGTCGCCCGGGCGACGCAGCAACCGGGACAAACCAAAGAACAGACCAAGCTTATCGCCAAGGGTATTCAGCGCGGTATCGATGAGTACAAGAAGCAGCACAAGGCAAGAGCGCGGGAACTGAACAAGCAGATCAAGCAGGTGAAAGCCCAGGGCAAGGCACACGACCCGGATTCGGCCACGCAGCCGCTGCCCGAGGGCAAAAGCAGTGGCGCCGGGCGACTGCCCTGGGTGCTGCTGGTTCTGTCGTGGCTGCTGTTCGCAGCCTTTGCATGGTTTTACGTTGCCCGCTGAACCGGTTGGCCCGCTAGGGTCACAGGCCTAACAGCCGGTCAACCGCGTCCAGCGCCAGGTGCTGCTCCAGGCAGTCGGCCAGCCGGTCAATGCCCGCTTCACGCAGCGCCTGGTAATCGGGGCTTGCGGCCTCGGCAAAGCCGGCCCAGCACAGCAGGGCGTCGGTGGCGCCCGCCTGATCGAACAGGCCGTGCAGATAGGTGCCGAGGATCTGGCCATCCTCGCTCAGCGCGCCTTCATCACGGCCCTCCAGCTGCAGCGCCGGGCGCTGCAGGCCCGGCCCCTCGCTGACGCCCACATGAATCTCGTAACCCGACACCGCGGCGCCACCCAGCGCCAGCGTACCCTCAACGGTGCGCAGCTGCTTGCGCGCCTCGAGCCGGGTGTCGATTTCGAGCAGCCCGAGCCCCGCGCTGCTGCCGGGTGCGCCCTCGATGCCCAGCGGGTCCTGCACCTCGCGGCCCAGCATCTGGTAGCCGCCGCAGATACCGATGACCTTGCCGCCGTAGCGCAGGTGACGCCGAATGTGCGCCTCCCAGCCGGCTTCACGCAGCCAGTGCAGGTCGCTGCGCACGGACTTGGAGCCCGGCAGGATAATCAGATCGGCAGGCCCCGGGGTTTCGCCCGGGCCGACAAACTCGAAATCGACCTGCGGGTGAAGGCGCAGCGGATCGAAGTCCGTGTGGTTGCTGATATGGGGCAGCACCGGTACCTGCACCCGCAGACAGGCCCCTTCGGGGCGGCTGTCATGTCCGCGGGGCAATGCATCCTCGGCCTCCAGGTGCAGGCCATGCAGGTAGGGCAGCACGCCCAGCACCGGCTTGCCGGTACGGGCCTCGAGCCAGTCGAGCCCGGACTGCAGCAGCCCGATATCACCCCGAAAACGGTTGATCACGAAGCCCGCCACCCGTGCCTGTTCGGTGTCACTGAGCAGCTCCAGCGTGCCCACCAGGTGGGCAAAGACGCCGCCACGGTCGATATCGGCGATCAGGATCACCGGGCAGTCTACCGCCTCGGCAAAGCCCATGTTGGCGATATCCCGGTCACGCAGGTTGATCTCGGCCGGCGAGCCGGCGCCCTCCACCACCACGGCGCGGTACTGCTCGCACAACCGCCCGTGGGATTCCAGCACGGCCTGCATGGCCACCCGCTTGTAGTCGTGGTAAATGCCGGCCTCCATGTTGGAGATTGCCTGGCCATGAATGATCACCTGGGCGCCGGTATCGGAATTGGGTTTCAGCAGCACCGGGTTCATGTCGGTATGGGGCACCAGGTGGCAGGCCTGGGCCTGCACCGCCTGGGCACGGCCGATCTCGCCGCCATCGACCGTCACGGCACTGTTGAGCGCCATGTTCTGCGGCTTGAACGGCACCACGGCAATGCCCCGGCGCGCCAGCACACGGCATAGCCCGGCCACCAGCGTGCTCTTGCCGGCATCTGAAGTGGTGCCCTGGATCATCAGCGTTCTGGCGGTCATGGGTGTCCTGGTGTGGCTTATTGGTGTCTTGGCAGTCATCAGAGTATCTCGGTCAAGGCGGTATCGAGCCGGGCCCAGCCGGCCTCATCGGGCGGCAGGCCGAAGCGCAGGCTGGCGGGTGTTTCAAACAGCCGGGTCAGGATGGCCCGCTGCGCCAGGGATTGGTGCAGCCGCGCGGCGTCCGGCGTGCAGACCCACTGGAACAGGCTGCAGCCGGCCGTGGGGGCAAGCCGATGACGGCTTAGAAGCTGCGCCAGCCGGGCACTCTGCTCGGCCAGATGCCCGCGCATCGACTGCTGCCAGGCTCGGTCATCCAGCGCCCGCATGGCCACCGCGCGGGCCGGCCCCGACAGCGTCCAGGGGCCGAGCAGCTCGCGCAGCGGATTGAGTATGGCGGCCTCGGCCAGCACGAAGCCCACTCGAATGCCGGCCAGGCCGAAAAACTTGCCCACCGAGCGCAGCACGATCAGCCCGGGCTGATGGGCCAGCGCCGCCAGGCTCGCCTCGGGCGTGCAGTCGATAAAGGCCTCATCCAGCAGCAGCCAGCCGCCGCGGGCCGCCATCTCCCGATGCCAGGCCTGCAGCTCTTCGCGGCTGAAACGCTCGCCACCGGGATTCCCCGGATGGATCAGCACCAGGACCTCGCAGTCGGGCAGCCCGCGGCGCAAGCGGGCTACACAGACTTCCTCCACTTGATGACCGGCAGCACGCCAGGCGTGCTGATGTTCGCGATAACCCGGCGACATGATGGCAACGCGCCCGGGCTCGCGCAGTCGGGGCAGTGCCTGAATGGCGGCCTGGGAGCCGGCCACCGGCAGCAGGCCGGTGCAGCCGTAATAGCGGCGGGCGGCCGCTTCCAGACCGTCGTCGTCTTCCGGCAGGCGTGCCCAGCACTGCGGATCCAGCGTCGGCACCGGCCAGCCATGCGGGTTCAGGCCCGTCGACAAATCCAGCCAGCGGTGCAGCGCGATGCCCTGCTCCAGCGCTGCGGCCCGCAGACGCCCTCCGTGTTGCAGCATTGTGATAGTCCGCGTGTATTTGGTTGTTTAACGGACGCCGTTGCACGGCGTCGACAGCGTTCAGATCAGCTCGCTGATGCCAGAAGCAACCAGCAACACCAGTACCCAGAGCGCGACGCTGCGCTGTACCAGTCGCAACGCCCGCAGGATATCCCCCGCCACGGGCTCCGCACCCTGCCCCAGCCAAGGCTTTTGCAGCCACTGGCCACGGTAGCGCGCAGGCCCGCCGAGGCGAATACCCAGAGCCCCGGCACCGGCGGCCATCACCGGGCCGCCATTGGGGCTGTCGCAGGCAGCGGCCTGGGTGCGCCAGCAGTGAAGCGCCAGCCGGGTTCTGCCCAGCAGCGCATAGCTCAGGGCCGTGAGCCGCGCCGGCAGCCAGTTCAGAGCATCGTCGATACGGGCGCTGGCCCAGCCAAAGTGCAGATACTGTTCCGAGCGGTACCCCCAGCTGGCATCCAGGGTATTGGCCAGGCGAAACAGCACCACCCCGGGCAACCCGGCCAGCACGAACCAGAACAGCGCACCGAACACGGCGTCGTTGCCGTTTTCCAGAATCGACTCGATGGTTGATTTTTCAATATCCAGTGTTGCGGCATCCCGACTGACTATACGTGATGCATACTCCCGGGCCGCGGGTTCCTCACCCTGTTGCAAGGCTCTGAACACCGGTTGTGCATGATCGTGCAGACTTCGATGCCCCAGTGCCCAGTAGAGCCCGAGCAGGGCCGCCAGTTCGCCGATCACCGGCACGCCGGACAGCCCCCAGGCAACCAGTACCGCAGGGGCGATCAGCAGCAGCCAGGCCACGGCCCCGGCACAGCGCTGTGCCGCGGGGGCCGGGCCCCAGCGACCATGCAGCCAGGCCTGCGCCCGGGCCGCCAGCCGGCCGAAGCCCACCAGCGGATGCCAGCGCAGCGGTGGCTCGCCCAGGGCCCAGTCCAGCAGCACCGCGGCGAGCATGATCAGTGCCGGTATCATCGGACTATCCCCAGCCATCGGTCGACAGCAATTCCTGCAGCGGCCGGGGTTCTGCCCAGCCGCTGTCCTGCAGCATGGGCCTGGGGTAAAACGCATCCACCTGCCCCAGGCAGAGCACCGCCACCGGCTGGCTGCCCGCCGGCATGCCCAGCAGGTCCGCCAGCGCCACCGGGTCGAACAGCGAGACCCAGCCCATGCCGAGCCCTTCGGCGCGGGCCGCCAGCCACAGGTTCTGAATGGCACAGGAGACCGAGGCCAGATCCATTTCCGGCAGGGTGCGCCGGCCAAAGACATGGCCTTCGCGCTGGTCCGTCAGCGCCACCACCAGCAGTTCGCCGCACTCGCGCACGCCTTCTACCTTGAGGCGCATGAACTCGTCTTGCCGTTCTCCCAGCGCCCGCGCCGTGGCCAGGCGTTCCTGCTCCACCAGTGCCGCAATGGCGCTGCGCAAGGCGTCATCACAAATGCGGATAAAGCGCCAGGGCTGCATCAGGCCGACGCTTGGGGCACAGTGTGCCGCCTCCAAGAGCCGGGCCAGCACCTCGGGCGCAACGGCACCCGGCACGAAATGGCGCATGTCCCGGCGCTCGCGAATGGCGCGGTAGACGGCATCGCGCTCGGCATTACTGAAGCTCTGATCGGGTCGGGTCATGGCTGTATTAAAGCTCGATACCGTGCTGCGCCTTGATACCGGCGCGAAAAGCGTGCTTCACATCCCCCATCTCGGTCACGGTGTCGGCCAGCTCGATCAGTTCGGCCGGCGCTCGGCGCCCGGTAATGATCAGGTTCTGGTGCGCAGGTCGCGCCTTGGCCGCCTCAATCACGGCCTCCAGCGGGATATAGCCGTACTTGAGGGCGATGTTCAGCTCGTCCAGCACCACCATGTGAATGGCCGGGTCGGCCATCAGGCCGCGGGCCACGTCAAAGGCCGCCATGGCTGCCGCCACATCCCGTTCGCGGTTCTGGGTTTCCCAGGTAAAGCCCTCGCCCATCACGTGGTAGCTCACCCCCGGCAGGTCGCGAAAGAAGGCCTCTTCACCGGTGCTGAAGGCGCCCTTGATAAACTGCACCACACCCACGCGCTGACCGTGGCCCAGGGCGCGTGCCACCATGCCAAAGGCCGAGCTGCTCTTGCCCTTGCCGTTGCCGGTCAGCACCAGCACGATGCCGCGCACGGTATCGGCGCGGGCGATGGCGGCATCCACCACCTCCTTCTTGCGCTGCATGCGGTTCTGGTGCCGTTCGTCCTTGGCCGCCTGCTCCGCGGCCGTGAGTTCGGGCGCGGCTGTTGTTGATTCACTCATAGGTGATGTCCTCTGTTCATGACGGCAGCACTGCGCCACTGCATCATTGCCAGCACGGCGCTGTGCAGTACCGCCGTCAGGGCAATATAAAAGACCATGGATTGCAGGCTAAGCGGCCCGTAGCGCAGCAGACGCTGGGCAAACTCGGCCAGGGTGGGGTCGGCGAAACGGCCGGAAAAATAATAGTAGCTGCCGCTGGAAATCAGCTGGCACAGGCTGGAGGCCAGCACGACCGACACCAGCAAAGGCCACAGCATGGACCAGTGTGCACGGTACCGGGTCGCCAGCCAGCGGCCACCGAGCCAGAGTGCGCCGTATGCCGGCAGCAGCATGGGATAGGCCACCGTGATGCACAGATCGATGGCGCCCTGGAAACCCACGGCGCTAATATCCAGCAGCACCGCTTCGGCCATCAGGCCGGCAAAAGCCCATTTCGATCGCAGGTAAAAGCCGGCAATGAAGAACAGCGCCCAGGCGGCGCTGGGCAGGTTTTCCAGGCTGGCGAAGTGATGGCCGCGCGTGGCGGCCATCATCAGTGCCAGCCCCAGACCCAGCAGAAGCTGAGCACGGGTACTTAACTGCAACATCGTGGAGGTCCTGCTCAGGGTGCGTAGTGCAGCGACAGCCAGTAGGTGCGGCCATCCTGGTTAAAGGCGGCTGCGGTCTGGTAGTCCTTGTCGAACAGGTTCTCGATGCGCCCCTTCAGCGACCAGTCCTGTGCCAGCTGGTAGCCAGCGCGCAGATCGACCTTGGTGTAGCCGCCCAGCCATTCACTGCCATCCGGCCGTTTGCCTACGGCCTGCAACGCCCCGCCAACGGAATAGCGCCCAAAATCGCGATCCGCGGAGACGTTGAGTACCTTGCGGGCACGGCGGTTGAGCACGCTGTCGTCGCTGCGATCCTTCGGATCCAGCAGGTCCAGACTGGACGACAGGTCCCAGTGCGCAATGCGGGTGGAGGCAACCAGCTCCAGACCCCGAATGCGGGCTTCGTTCACGTTCATGGGAATCCAGCGGAATGGGTCCAGCGGGGTCGGCGAAGGCTGCCAGGCGATCAGGTTGTCCACGTCAGTCTGGTAGAGATTGGCTGACCAACGCACGCCGGCATGATCGCCGGAAAGGCCCAGTTCCCAGGATTCGGACTCTTCGGGCTGCAGCGCTGGGTTGCCGGCGCCAGGCCAGTACAGGTCGTTAAAGGTCGGAGCCTTGAATGCCGTGCCATAGCTGGCAACCAGGCGCATGTGCGGTGCAAGCTCGAGCCCCCAGGCCACGGAGCCCGTGTTCTGGCTGCCGAACTGCTCGTTATCGTCATGGCGCAGACTGAAGGCCAGATCCTGACGACCGAAGAACAGCTGGTACAGACCGAAAACACCCACGTTGTCACGGGACCTCACCGCGAAGTCCGAGTTGCTGCTCACCTGGTCCTCTTGATAATCCAGTCCCCAGGTCAGCTGGCTGACGTCACCAAAAAAGTGTTCGCTGACCAGGGACGCGACATCACGCTCGGTATCGAACCGGGAGAAGAAGACACCGTCCGTAAAGTTGGTCGACTCATCCGTGCTGCGGCCTACCGACAAATCCAGATTCCATTCGGCGGTTGGCGAAAGGCGAAGTTTGGCGCCGAGCACTTCCAGGTCATTGTCACTGGCATTGGGATTGCCATCGAATTCGTTTTCGCCTTCGTTGCGGCTCCAGTTGACCGATAGTTCGGCAACCTCATTAAGGCGGTGGCCCGCACTCAGGGCAACGGACTGGTTATCGTAACCGTCGTTGTCCGGTTCCAGGCCTATGCGCGAATCAAAGCCGTCGGTGCTGAAATCGCTCAGGCTCAGGTTGTACCAGCTCTTACGCGTGCCACCGGACAGGCCCACCGCCAGTTCCCGGCTTCCATGGCTGCCAACCTCGGCACTGACACGGGGCTTAACCCCTTCGCCGCCCTTACGGGTAAAGATCTGGATCACGCCACCAATGGCTTCGGAACCGTACAGCGACGAGCGCGGACCGCGCACGATCTCGATTCGCTCGATCTGATCCAGTGCAAGATGCTCGAACGACACCGCGCCCAGCGTGGCCGACCCCGCCTTGATACCGTCGATCAATACCAGCACCTGATCCGAGTTGGTGCCACGCATGAATATCGAACTGTTCTTGCCGCGGCCGCCATTGTTGATCATCTGCACGCCGGGTACGCGCCCGAGCAGTTCGGGCAGGTTGCTGGCCTGTTCACGTTCGATCTGTTCACGGGTGATCACGGTGACCGACGCCAGGGTCTCGTCGGCGGTCTGGGCGGTACGGGTTGCTGTGACGATGACCGGGCTCAGGGTATTGGCCGTATCGGCCAGAACGACGGAAGAGCCGAGCAACAGTGCTGCCGGCAAAGAATAGGATTTCATTACACACAGATCCTTCCCGTGCTCACCCGCACGGCAATCAACAAATAGGGAGGTCACGCAGAAGGACAGAAACGAGGACGCGGCGCCCGGTTACAAAGCCTGAGCGCTCAGCGTGCCGCTGCAACGCCCTCCGCGATGCCGACAAGTCGCTTTTGGCCGGTCTCCGGACTCACGAATCGACGCGATCGCGTCTGAAACAGCGCCTTCCCATGCTCAAGAACACAGTGGCGTTAAGCTGTTCCGCAAACCGGCTTACCGCTGGCACAGGCCAGGGATCGGGTTTGCTTCGTTTACCGTTGCGGGGGCAGTGCCGGCATTGCTGCGAAAGGAAGTGAAATCCCATCGCCATCGCGCACCGGCTTCCCGATTAAACTCAAGGGCACGAACCCTTGGGTACCAGAAGCTGTGGCGCATTGTAGGGATCTGTCCGAATAATTACAAATAGACGCGGCGGGAAAGCCGGTCCCGCCGCTGCGCAAGGCAGCGACGGGACCGGCGACAGTATACGCGGCAGAATCTGCTACTCGCCGCGGCTGCTAGCCAATACTGCTAGCCGTTACTGCTAAAAGAAGGTCTCGTTGCGCGCCGCACGCTCACGCAGCCCTTCTGTGGTCTGGTAGAGCGCGCCCTGCCCGGCATGGCGCTCGACACGCTGGCAGAACTCCGCCGCCCCCAGGCTGTCGATGTAGCGCAGGGCACCACCGCGAAAACGCGGAAAGCCCAGGCCCAGGATCAGCCCCATGTCGACCTCGGCGGCACTGTCGGCGATGCCATCCTCCAGGCAGCGTACCGCCTCCATGCACAGCGGAATCATCATGCGATCGACGATGTCCTGGTCACTCAGTTCCTGCACCGGTCCCTGGGCTTCGTCGATCAGCTGCTGCGCCGTCGCTGCCGCCACCCGGGTACGCCGTCCATTGTCATCCACGCCGTACTCATAGAAGCCCCGGCCGTTCTTCTGCCCCAGGCAATCGGCCGCCAGCAACTGCTCGGCGATGCAGGTGCCGTCATGCCCCATGCGCTCGGGAAAGCCCTCGATCATCACCTGGTCGGCGTGCACACAGGTATCCAGTCCGATTACGTCCATCAGGTAAGCCGGACCCATGGGCCAGCCAAAGGCCTCCATCACCCGGTCGATACGCTCAAAGTCCACGCCATCCAGCAACAGGCGGTTAAAGCCGTTGAGATAGGGAAATAGGATGCGGTTGACCAGGAAGCCCGGGCAGTCGTTGACCACGATGGGGCTCTTGCCCATGGACAGCGCAAAGTTCACCGTGGTGGCCAGTGTCTCGGCGCTGGTTTCGCGCCCCCGAATCACCTCGACCAGCGGCATCAGGTGCACCGGGTTGAAAAAGTGCATGCCGCAGAACTGGGCCGGGCGCTGCAGCGACTGCGCCAGCTGCGTGATGGAGATGGTGGAGGTGTTGGACGTCAGTATCGCATCGGGGCGCAGGTTGGCTTCCACATCGGCCAGCACCTTGGCCTTCACGGCGGCATTTTCGACCACCGCTTCCACCACCAGATCCACCCGGTCGAACCCCTCGTAGTCCAGGGTCGGGTGAATGGCGGCGAGTACGCTAGCCTTGCCGCTTTCATCCAGGCGGCCTTTTTCAATCTGCCGGTCCAGCAGCTTGGCGGCGGTCGAGACACCCAGTTCCAGCGCGTGCGGCTGGATATCCTTCATCAGCACCGGCGTTCCGGTACTGGCCGACTGAAAGGCAACACCGCCACCCATGATGCCGGCACCGATGACCGCAGCCTGCGTTACACTGCCGCCCTGCTTGAGCGCCGCCTTGGCCTTGCGCTTGAGCAACTGGTCATTCAGGAACAGGCCCACCAGGCTCTGCGCCGAATCGCTTTTGAGCAGCTCGATGAAGGCCTGCTGCTCGGCCTGCAATGCCGCCTGGAAATCCAGCGTGATATGGCGCAGTACCAGCGCCAGCACGGTAGGTGCGGCCGGATAGCGGGGATCGAGCTTTGCCCCCAGCTGCTTGTCCAGCCCGGCCAGCTGCTTGTGCAGGGTTTCGCTGGCGACCAGCGGCGCCTGCTTGCGCTCGCGAACCAGGTGCAGGTCACAGCCTTTCTCGATCTTCTGGCGCAGCAATTCCAGCGCGCAGCTGTGCAGCGACTCGGGCTCGGCCACGGCATCCACCGCGCCCTGCTCCAGCGCCGTTTTGGCATTCTGCGGCCGGCCGCTGATCATCCACGACAGCGCCGCCTCCACCCCGATGAGGCGGCTCAGACGCACCGTGCCGCCCCAGCCGGGAAAGAGTCCCAGGCTGACTTCGGGCAGGCCCACCTTGCCATCGCTGGCCAGCACGCGGAAATCCGCCGCCAGGGCCATTTCAAAACCGCCCCCCAGGGCCAGGCCATTCACCGCCGCCACGCTAACCATCGGCAGGCTTTCAATCTCGCACAGCAGCGCGTGCACGCTGGCCATCCAGGGCGCCAGTTCTGCGGCATCCTGCTTCGAGCGCTGCGCCAGTTCCGGAATATCGGCCCCGACGATAAAATTCGACTTGGCGCTGCGCATCAGCAGGCCCTGAATGCCCTGGGCCGCACGCAGCTGCGCCACCGCCGCCTGCAGCTCTTCAAACACGGCGCTGGTGAGGGAGTTGACCGAAGCGCCCTGCACATCAAATACCAGCTCGGCAATGCCGGACTCCACTACCTGCAGGCTGACTGCCTGTCCTTCGTACATCATGTTCAGCACCTCAATTCCTTTGCGGACATTTACGCAGGACCCCGCAGGCCCCACCCGTCGCTCTTTTGAATTATTGTCGCCGGCTGCAGCACCATCAAGCGCGCAGGCCGTTAGCAGCCTGTCGGGCTTGGCCGATCGTAGCGAGGGAAAGACCGATTTGCGGCAGTTTGTGAGCTCTCTTGAGGCGAATAGTGGTTCTATTTAACAAAAGAGAGTACATAAAATGACCAAACTCGGCTTTTCCGCAGCAGATCAGTGTTAAGTCCGACAGGCTGCTAGCCCCACCGGTCGGCCAGTCTGGCCCAGAGCGCAAGTGACAACAATGACAAAGCCAGCCGTTTAATGGACATATTCGGACGCTAGCAGCCTGTCGGGCTTGGCCGGTCGTAGCGAGGGAAAGTCCGTTTTGAGGCAGTTTTTGAGTTCTTTTGAGACGAATAGTGGTTCTATTTAACAAAAAAGAACGCGAAAAATGACCAAAATCGGCTTTTCCGCAGTAGATCAGTGTTAAGCCCGACAGACTGCTAGGCTGCGCCTCAATGGCAAAAAGCGTCATAATGAGCGGATCGCATATCCAATACGGACAACCCGATGAGTTCGCCCCGCCATTCCATCTCGGTCCACTATGCCCGCACCTTTATCGCCGGGCTCGAACGCCAGGGCTACGACTGTGACCCCATACTGCAGCGCGCCAGCCTGCACCGCGGCCTGCTGAACAATCGCCAGGTTCGCATCACGCCCCATCAGCTCAGCACCCTGGTGCAGCAACTCTGGCTGGCCGCCGACGACGAGTTTCTGTGCCGCGGCTCGCGCCCCTGCCGGTTCGGCATATTCCCGCTGATGGCCCGCCAGGCCCTGTACGGCACCACGCTGCGCTCGGTTATGCGGCGCAGCTGCCATTTCTACAACCTGGTGTCCGAGGCGGTCGAGTTCCGCTTCGAGGAATGGGACGATCGCGCCCGCCTGAGTCTGCGCCTGACCGACCCGAGCCTGGACCCCGAACACAGCCTGTGCGAATTCCTGCTGCTGATCTGGCACCGCTTCCCCGGCTGGATGATCGGCCGGCGCGTGGAGCTCAGCCGCATGCTGTTCAGCCATCCCCGCCCGGCCCACGCCGCCGAATACCGGCTGATGTTCCCGGCCCCGGTGGAGTACGAGCAACCGTACAACGGCTTCGAGTTCAGCCGCGACCAGCTCGACGCCCCCATCGTGCAAACCGTGACCAACCTGCGCAGCTACATGAAGCGCGCCCCGCTGGACTGGTTCAGCCGCCAGGCCTACTACCCCATCTACACCCGCCGGGTACTGGACCAGCTCGAACGCGCCGACACTCTGGCCAGCACCACCATGGAAGAAACGGCCACGATCCTGCACATCACCACCCGCACCCTGAGACGCAAGCTGACCGAGGAAGGCACCAGCTTCCAGGATATAAAGGACGGCCTGCGCCGCGACACGGCCATCCACCTGCTTAGCCAGCCCAGCAGGCCCGTATCGAGTATCGCGCGGGAGCTGGGGTTTTCGGAGCCGTCGGCCTTTACCCGAGCCTTTCGGCACTGGACGGGAGTATCGCCGAGCAGTTATCGCAAGCAGGGGTGAGCGCGCTGGCGCGCGGTTCTCGGGTTTCGGGTTCGGCGGGATCTGTGGTTGGTACCTGGCTGACGGCGGGATCACGCGGAAAACTGTAGGAGCGCCGTCTCCGCGCGAACTGTGGGAGCCCGGTCTCCGGGCGAATAAGCGCGGCCCCCGTGCGAACTGTGGGAGCCCGGTCTCCGGGCGAATAAGTGAATGCGCAAGCGAATACATCGACGTGGCCAGATTGCCTATATTGCGCCTTGCTGGCGCAAGAATCGGTCTTGTAACCCCTGCTATTTCATTCGCACCAAAATGCGCCGCCTAGTAAAAATTGAGGTGTAGAGCCAGATGGCTGCCTATACTTCTTGAGCTTTGGAACGTGCACCGGCCCACGGCATCGTGCGGGTGACAAGCTGGATAAACCCGGGCATCATGCCGTAAGCCCTTACGCCAGTTATGGGTTTTGATTCATGGTATTCGCGAACTTGAATACCCGGCACCGACTGGCGTAGCAGCCTGAAATGGAAAGATAAATAGTCACAAAATGTGACAGGCACGAACGGAGAACGTGGCCAAACAAAGCCGGCAACAGCCGGCACGATCGTCAGCTGAGCAACGGACGCCAGGCTGGGATACCTTCCCCTCCCCTATTCTTTTTGCTCTTCTCGGCGGTGATACCCCCGGCGGCATTACATCGTCGTGGCGGTAGCGTGGTTTTTCGGCCTGCTTGAAAGTACAGCGGCAGGAAGCAGTATCGGTTGACGCATTCAGGCCAAAACGTTTAGCGAGACCAGTGTCTGGGGCAACAGACTTAGATCACCCAGAAGTAACGTAGAAGCAGATGGTTACCCAACTGAACGAAAAAGTGGATATGAGGCTTGGTGATCGCTTTGTCGGATGGGATCTGGTCGAGAAAACTGACTGAATGGTTGATCTTAAACGGAATTTCGCCTGATTTTGGCGAATGTACGTCCGGAAATAGTGGCCTCGGGCAAAACGGCCTTCGAGGCCATGATACAAATGTTATGTTTGTCAGCGAATGAAGGAGGAAATCTAGAGTATTTAGGGCAGCACGCACTGCGGAGCAGAGCCCTGGCGATTCCCAATCAACGTTCAAACACAAACTGAGAGAGGTAATTGCCATGGTAAAACAACTGCAACTGAAAGCTGGGCCTTTCATAGGTCCCACCCTGGTCATCCTTGGATGGCTTGCATTCTTTAGCTCATTTTTTGTAACAAGCCCTTTATGGGTCGTACTGCTACAGAGTGTCGCCAGGGTTCTGCCCTAAGTACTTTAGGTAACAGGTTGGTGCTAGTTCGGCATCAAAACATAACAAGTCGCAGCAGTACGCGGCCGATGGCCGCCGGACGCGCTAAAGCGCGCCGCTGTGCTCAGCGTTAGCGGAAAGGGAGTTACAAGTGGCATCGGCCTACCCAATTGCAGCGTTTCTAGTATTTGCCTTGATTGGCTTATTTCTATTTCCTGTAGCATGGTGGGCTCTGGCCTATTGGCAAAAGAAGAAAAACTTAAAGACACTCTCAAAAGTGTCAATGTACTTGTCGGTAACACCAATTCTGGCCTTCGGATTCCTATATATTGGTAAGGAGGGTTTTTGGATTCCACCAATGGCTGCAGGGCTAATCTTCTTTGTAACTCCAGTTTTAAATATTATATTTCTTGTGGTAGGTGTGATAATAACAATCATACAACCAAGGAGGCTGGTAAATGAATCACGCTAACAAGGCGTTCAAAAACGTTTGCTTTGCTCACTGGGACCTCCGCAGCTACGCTGCTTCGGCCCTTTAACGCGACGTTATCACTCAAGGAGGATACTCAATGAGTCAAAAGGGTAGTTGTCTCTGCGGAGGAATCCAATACGAGATAAGTGGTGAGTTAACTGATGTACTGAACTGCCATTGTTCAATGTGCCGAAAGCTACATGCTTCTGCGTTCAGAACTCGGGCGAAAGTACATAGTTCAGACTGGAAAACGGTCAAAGGCGAAGAACTATTCAAATTTTACGAGTCATCGCCGGGGGAGCATAAAGGGTTCTGCTCGAATTGTGGTTCTAGCCTCTATACGAAGTTTGATACAAATCCTGATGTATACGGCTTTCCCCTTGGAACATTAGACACTGATCCGGGAGTAAAAGCACAACGCCATGTGTTTGTTGACAGCAAAGCTCCTTGGTTCGATATTACGGATGATTTACCTCAACATGCGGAGTATGACTGAGTAGGTGATAACAAATTGCTGTTGTCGCCGCTGCGCGGCTGGGACCTCCGTTCCGCTGCGCTTCACTGCGGCCCCAAAGCAAGGCGTTATACGGCTCAAACAGCGCGCCTCACATCTATTTAGGAGGAACCTTGACACAACGAGAGAAAGAACGAAACCGTGAAGATCGTATCGTCATGGAGGCGATCGTCGATGCTTATGGTTCAGAAGAACAAGCGATGGGGTGGTACTACTACCTAGAAGGTAAGATCAGCTTCCCCTTGAAGGCTCGTTGTGAACGAGAGCGTTCGAATTCGCCATTATACATTGGCGAGGAAACCATAGTTGAGCGTATGGCGCCTGAAAACGAATGTTTACGTGAGATGTTTGTAATGATACAGAGGCAGGGGTGTTCACTCGGTGTACCGCTGTCACAGCTCAATGCAGTAGATGCTGAAGAGAAAACCGTTGAAGCCCTCGGTGATTGGCATTATTGGGTTGATCGAGGCTACGAATTTGGCTAAGCACCGAGAGAGCCGTATAACCAGGGACTCCAACCGACCGCTAAAGCGGCGGCTGAGTCCAGGCGTTAGACATATGAAGATATATCTCGACACAAACGTTGTGATGCACTCCGCCACAGAATACCGGACACAGGATATTTACTTTGGTGGTGCTAGAGCTGGTGAGCCTCTTATAAGAAGAGGGGAAATAGAGGTCATAAAAAAGCGGAAAGCCAGAGATCCGAAGCTACGTCAGCAAATTGAGGCATTGCCTGAGTTAGCAGGAAAGCTAAAAGATCTAGGCGTAGAGCCCGTTATGGACTATGAAAATTTTATTGAAATACGGAGGGCAGGAAGATTTCGAAAAGAATATTTTTATGGAAGTGAAATAAAGGCTTCCGATCGAGCTCCACAATTCAGAACATTAGTTGGCGGTTCAAGATGGATGAATTCAGACCCTACAGAAAACTTATTCCATAATTTTCTTGATGGCCTTAAGAATAAAAGATTTATTCAAATAGCGAAACAAGTTGGTGCATTTCAAGGAACGTATAAGAAATACAATCAACTGGCTGACGCGTATTTTCTATGGTGCGCGGAATTAAACAAGGTAGATTACTTCCTTACATTGGATTTTAATCTACAAAAATACATCCATAAAGCATCACGGCTTGAATATATACCTCAAGTCATAACACCCACAGAGTTATTGAATGTATTGCAAAAATCCTAACAATGGTAAGCACTTGACCCCAAAAAGCTACGCTTTTTCGGTCAAGTGTTATAAGCGTTAGATTTCAATAAATGAGAAAAGCATGGATAGACAAGTAATATTTAAGCGTTATAAGGAATTGGAAGATGAAATATCTCCCCATTTGGTTCTTTCAGCTGGTAGTGCGTTATTTTCAGCCAGCGAAGAAATAAAGGAAAAACAATTTTTTCAAAATAATCTACTCACTTGGATAATAAAAGCTTCAAATATAATAGCTAGAACATGCGGTGAAAACTCAATTCACTTTAAAAAATTTGAAGCTGTAGCCGATAAGGTTAACGAAGAGCTTGCATTTCATACTATTATCAAGCTAAGAGCTATTTTTTGCGCTGCAAAAGATGATTTCGAAAAAGGTTTCATCTTTGAAATTAAAGAAATTGCTCAAGCTGAGATATTTGAAGATGAATTAGATCAGGCGCAGGAGTTACTTAATCATGGTTATTTAACAGCGGCAGCAGTAATTTCAGGGACAGTTCTGGAGTGTAGGCTTCGATGGTTATGTGAGAAAAATTCTTTACCAGTAGGCAAACTTGATAAAATGAATTCTGATCTTTCAAAAGAAAATATATACAACAAAAATATCCAGAAGAAAATTACAGCATTGGCCGGCATTAGGAACAGTGCGGCGCATGGAAAAATAGAAGAATTTAACAACAATGATATAAGCATTATGATTGTAGAAATAAAACGGTTCATTGAGGGTCTATAGAGTGAATAAATATAACAAAACGTTGAAAGTCGTTCGCTTCGCTCACTGGGACCTCAAAAGCTACGCTTTTTCGGCCCTTTAACGCGGCGTTAGAGTGCATGTAAGCATATGCAACAGATTATCGAATTGACGTTAGAGCAAGTAGATGCTTACTCAAGCATCAAGCCAGTGCTGGATGGAAACATTTTCCACGTAACTCCACTGCGTAATCTAGATCCTATTCTTCAAGCCCAAGAAATACGCCCGAACAGTAGTGGTAACTTAGAGGGAGCGTTCGGAAGTTATATTAACTCCTATGCAAGAATTAGAAACCGAGTATCTCTATTTGATTTTCACAACCCACCCGAGTCTAAAATTGAACAGCATGTACGCAAATGCTTGCCTACTCGTGGCGCTTCCTCTGATCAACCGTTAGCTTTCTTGTTCCTATCAGAGAATTTCTGGCCTCAAGTCATACCATATTCAAGAGAAGAGTTTGAGGCTAATTTGGGTCATCAAGTTGTGCCGTACGTTGAGGCAACTTACCCAGGCCCAATCCCGCTGCATGCAATTAACAAAATATTCAGAATCACGTTTGCTGAAGACCCTAATTCACTTGCAAGTTTATTAAAAAGGGCGCATAAAAATGCACTCTAACAAAAAGTTCAACAACGCTCGTTCCTCGCTCGGACGCGCTAACGCGCGCCGGTTAACTTGGCGTTAGACGGCGAGGAGGAATCATATGAACTGGAAATTTTCTTACGCCATCGGCTTTCATCCCTGGGAGGAAACCGACCAGGAATTTTTTCAATCCCTGGCATCGCTCCTAGAACGAGATGAGCAGGACCGTGAACCGCCCTACGGGCGTGCCCTGGATATAGGTACGGGTAGCGCCATTTGGGGCATCGAGCTGGCCAAACGGGGCTGGGAAGTGACCGGCGTAGACTTCGTGGACAAGGCCCTGGACCGGGGGCGTGAGCGGGTCAAAGCCGCTGGTGTGAAAATGAAGCTGGTGCAGGGGGACGTTACCCGGCTATCAGAAGCGGAAGTAGGTTCCGGCTTCCGGCTTATCCTGGATACCGGCACCTTCCATGACTTCGATACTGAACAACAGCAAGGGATGGCCCGCAGCGTGGACGCCCTTGCCACCGAGGACGCAACAGTTATATTGCTGTGTTGGCCACGGCGCATCCGCCCGTTGATCAGGGGCGTGAGCCGCGAAGAAATCGAATCCGCCTTTGCAGGTTGGCAGATCACTGACGTGGAGCCGTCCTTCTTTAAACTTCCGTTACCCTTGGAATGGGTGCTGCGCCCGGATGAGCACTGGTACCGCCTGCGCCGTGGATGAGTTTGACACGTCGTCTAACGACCCGTTGCAGCGGACGGTCCGCTGAACCGGCGCGTGACCTTCCGATTTGCCCCCCCCGACGCGATGGATATCGATTACGAGGATTATCATTGACCATGACCATGACCATGACCAGGTTCTGGGGTCAGGTTCTGGGGTCAGGTCTTGCCTTTTGCTAAGGGGCAAAAGACAAGACCTGACCCCGCTTACCCCTTACTAACTTCGAGAACGAGCCTGATCCAGAGGATATCTAAAAAACATTAACTACGCGCCTTCGGCGCCGGACGCTCGTACCTCGCGCCGGTTATGTTAGCTTTATATTTTAAGTGGCTACTAAGTGGCTAACGGGTTGACGCACTCAGGCCAATCCGTTCATCAAAGCCACTACCGGGGGTAGCAGACATAGACCATTCAAAATTGCCGTAGAAACAGATGGTTACCCAACTGAACATAAAAATGGATATGAGGCTTGGTGATCGTTTTGTCGGATGGATTCTGGTCGGGAAAATGGCCTGAAGGATTGATGTTCAATGGATTTCTCCTGGTTTTGGCGTATGTACGTCAGGTAATAGTGACTTCGGGAAAAACGGCCTTCGAGGCCATGATACAAATGTTAGAAGCATCCAATAGCCTAGGTTGAAGGAGAATAATATGGCGGATAATTTACCTTACAGCACTTCTGTTGGCGTGCTTGAAAAAGTACTCGAAAAAATCAAAACGGCATCTGTTCCTGAGCGCGTCACGCAAAATTTCCTAAACACGAAATTGGGGTTAAAGGGTGGTTCAGCAAATGCCTCCATTCCATTTATGAAAAAAATGGGTTTTGTAGCTAGCGATGGATCGCCAACAGAACTATATAGCGAGTTTCGTAACCCAAAGAAGTCGCGGATTGCCGTAGGTAAGGCATTCAAAGATTTGTATGCTCGTCTTTATGAAATGAATGAGTATGTGCATGATGCTTCTGATGATGAGGTCCTTGGTTTAATAGTCCAATGTACAGGTGGTGAAAAGGACTCACGTGTAACACAGCAAACGCTATCAACTTTTAATATGCTAAGGAAAATTGCTGACTTCGATACTGAAATCGCAGAAGTTGAGGAAGTTGAACCTGAAAATATGGGCGAAAATAATAAGTTTAACCAGTCGTTACCATTACCTCATTTTAACCAAGGCTCTTCGCATGGCTCACAAGGAAAATCAATAAATCTAGCGTATACGATAAACTTAAATCTTCCGGCAACTAAAGATATTGAAGTATTTAACGCGATATTCAAAAGTCTCAAACAACACATATTGGATGATTAAAAATGTCTTTTGTAGATAAAGTAAAATCTTTCGGTATGACCAATATGCTTTTAGAAACGGATTTGGATGATGTCGAAAGGAGATATGATATTGAGTTACGTGAAAAAAACGAAAAGAGTGAACAAGTCAAAGATATCGAGCGAACTTACGTCCCCCAATTCGAAGAAAACCTCCGCAAAGAGGCTCAATACATGGCAAGAAATTATGAGCTATTTTACTGCTTGGAGAAAACTATCAGACAGCAAATATCTGAATTGTTAGAGGCAACGGAGGAATCTGACTGGTGGAATGATAAATATGTTCCTCAACACATAGTTGGAGAGGTTAAAAAAAGAATTCAAAGAGAGCGGGAAGCGGGCATCACACCCAGATCTTTGGACCCGCTGGACTACACCAACTTCGGCGAGCTAGGCGAGATAATTAAAAAAAACTGGTCAATATTTGCTAGTGTTTTCAATAATGTAAAAGCTGTTGAAAAAATAATGTTCAATCTGAACACCCTTCGGAACCCAATAGCTCACTGTAGTCTCTTAGCCGAGGACGAAAAACTCAGACTAGAGCTGAGCTTGAGAGATTGGTTCCGGTTGGCAGAGTAAAGCTTTTAACAAGCGCAGGCACAAGGACAAGGACAAGGACAAGGACAAAATTTACGCTGCGCTCCAATTTTGCCCGTGCTGCGGGCGTTAGGTCGCCGAGTTACCCACGAACAGTAGACAACAAAGGACGCAATCTATGTTTAAAAAAATATTACTAGCTTCAATATTATTTTCAGGGCCTGCAATGGCAGACTCGGTTAGTTTTGATACTGGCAAAGGCGAATTCAAGATAACTAGCGAGATGTATAACCAGACATATAACATTGGAAATGAAAAAATAGGGCAAACAGAGTACTTGGCCGTTGAGGCCAAGCGACTTAAATCAGATGCTGGAACAACGGTTGTTGCTATTACCGGATCTGTTGGCGGAAGCGGTTGTGCTGAAGTTGTTTCCATTGCAACTATTTTAGAAAAAGGAATTGTTTTTAGTCCAATATTAAATGCCTGTGGTGGTGTAAAAGATATTTATGTAGATAATGGCGCTGTAATAGTTCAGGCTTTAGATAAAGATGAAGCAACACCGATAAAATACAAAGTCAAAGGCGATTGGGCTTCAGAGAATGATGGACCGCTAACTAGTGATTATAAATTTATCGAGTAGAGATTAAGCCTAACAAATAAAGGCAGTGGACGCGTAAACGCGCCGCTGCTTTGAGCGTTAACTTAAAGGAGAATAAGTCGTGACACTTATGACTATCCTATTATTCGTACCAGCGTGCTTTGCATTGAACATGGCACCTGGCCCCAATAATCTTCTTTCGATGGCGAATGCAAAACGTTATGGCATCAGGGCTGCCTGCTTTGCTGGGCTAGGTCGGCTTGTTGCATTTGTAGGTATGATCACTCTTGCTGCTACAGGGCTAGCTACAGTGCTCTATACGTCCGAAAAATTATTTTTCGCAATAAAGGTCGTCGGAGGAATCTATCTACTTTGGCTGGCCTTCCAGTGGGCTGCTAGAAATGGTGTGATAATTCCAGTGCGCATGCCGTTATGCGCAATTGTTCCTCTTCCAGGCCAAGCCTGCTGACGAGCCGGCGACATTCCGGCGAAAAGAGAATAAATGTTACCATTAAAAGGAGTTAATCATGGCCGTAAAACATACGCCAACAGGTATTGTTCACCAAGGGAGTAAAGGTGGAACAACCGGATGTGGTACTGATACGAAGAAGAACCATGATCACTGGGTGCAGTCATCAGAAAAAATAACCTGTGACAAAAATGGTTGCAAAAATTGACAGTCGTTAGAAAAATATAAAAAGGCAATGCTGTCGGGGACGCGCTAATACCCGCCCCTGGCTGCGATGTTATATCGCAGAGAGATCATCATGGAACGAAAGACGTCAAAATACGGAAGTTTTGGGATTATTTTAGGCAGCGTGGCGTTGCTCATGGCGTTAATGCACTTTTGGGCAGGTCCATTTTCGCCACAGCCCACACTTGAAACGATCGTTGCGGAAAAAGCCGCGTCAATCCGCACCGCAGCCCTGGACGCGCTGAAAGGCAAGAAGCCTGTTCAGGACTACAAGAGTCCGCAATGGGATACCGACAAGATCATGGAAGTTGTCACAGCGTTGTTGGGGGGCCTGGCTTTCATACTCGGCATTACCGGGTATGCGAAGAAGGAGCCATCGCGCATTGCCGGTGGTGCCGCAGTACTGGGGATCAGCGCCATTTCCTTCCAGTTCCTCGCGATGTACGCCATGGCTTTACTGGTCGTCATACTGATCGCAGCCGTCTTATCCAGCTTTGGCATTGGCGCTGGATAAAACGACTGCAACCCAAAAATCGTCGTTTCGAAGGGACAGAGGGATTGGGTTCAGGTCTTGATTTTTCCCCACTCTCACCCGGTTAGATTGACGACTACACTGGGTAGATCAGCCTGCTCGCTGTCGAACGCCACGTCATGTTGATCGCGGCCAGCAGCTTCGGTAACGATGTGTTTGATGTTGTGTGTTTTGAGCACCTGAACGATCTGGTGGGTATGATCCCCATCGTGCGGGCTCTGGAAAGGGGTGAATCAAATGCTTTTCACAAGTGACTTTGTTAACGCTCGAATAAAGACCAGCGGTGCTGAAATCAATCTCGTCCACGGTGGTACCGGTCGTCCCCTGTTGCTGTTGCACGGATATCCGCAGACCCACGTCATTTGGCACGAGGTTGCCCCCCGCCTTGCCCGTGACTTTCATGTTATCTGCCCTGACCTGCGCGGCTATGGCGACAGCTCAAAACCGCCAAGCGCGCCGGATCATTCCCCCTATTCCAAGCGTGCGATGGCGCAGGATATGGTCGAAGTGATGGAGGCGCTTGGATACAGTGAATTTTCTGTGGCGGGTCATGATCGTGGGGCCAGGGTGACACACCGAATGGCGCTCGATTATCCGGACAAAATCCAGCAAGCCTGTGTGATGGATATCGTACCGACCTACCACATGTACAAGACGACCGACCAACATTTTGCCACAGGCTATTACCACTGGTTTTTCCTGATCCAGCCAGATGGTTTACCTGAGCGCATGATCGGCGCTGACCCCGCCTATTATCTTTCTGAAAAAATGAAGCGCTGGAGCGCGCCTGGTACGGTGTTTTCCGATGCCGCAATGGCTGAGTACATTCGCTGTTTCAGCCAGCCAGACGCCATTCACGCATCCTGCGAAGATTATCGTGCTGCCGCCAGCATAGATCTAAAGCATGATGAAGAGGATCTGAACAGGAAGCTTGAGTGCCCACTGTTAGTCTTGTGGGGCGCAAAAGGATTTGTGACCCGTACCTACGATGTCCTTGGTGTCTGGCGCGAGCATGCCAAAAACGTGCAAGGCAGGGCCCTGGATTGCGGCCATTTCCTGCCAGAAGAAGCACCGGCGGCTGTCTGCGAGGAATTACTGCGTTTTTTTGGTAGCGAGTAATGCGGCTGAAAACGCATGCGCAGGCCTGCAGCTATCCCCGGGCCATCAGCCAGGGCGGTGCCTGGAAGCGCTGATCGGCATACTTCAACGGCCAGATGATTTTTGACTCGCCATTGAACAGCTGCACCATCGGAAAGTAAAACCCTTCCATGAACCGGCCTGTCATGACCTCATTTGCAGACACAGCCCGCGGACCAGGACCCCGTGCAAAACGGTAATGGTGCCAGATCCCTCGATACGGGGAGCGATACGCAGTGCTGATGAGCTTTTCGAGATCGAGGCTGGCGGCGTTGTTGAGAATCCTTATGGCCATGCGCGTGTAATCATACTGCAAGCCGGCCGCCGCGATATTGGGATAATGACCGAACCTGGTTTGGTAGCGCCGCACCCACCAGCGCTGCCACAAGGCAATCGGCATCGCCGCATCCATGCTGATGATATAATTTGAAGCCTCACCGCTCTGTTCATACCAGTCGCTGCTGCCCCGCAAGGAATCCGCAACCAACAGGGCCTCTACACCAACCTCGCGAAACTGCCTGACAAAACTGGTGGCCGCGAGATTCCCCGTATTGGTGAACGCGACGAGCGCAACCTTTTCCTGGCGGTAACGCTGAAGCAGCTCATAGTAATCGGTTTGATCGAGGCGCATTAAATCAACAGCAAGCGGATCGAACCCCATGCCCTTGAGTGTCGAGCGCATCGCCTCCCCCCAGCTTTGGCCCCAGGGCGTGTCTTCGGCGGCAATCGCCACTTTCAGGCTGGCCGGCGTCCAGAGCCCCTGCTGACGAAAATGATTCAGTGGGTCGCGGTACAGCGGATTCAGTCTGGCCGGTGACGGCCAGCCCTTGAACCAGAAACGGTATTTCAGCGGGTCATGATTGATCTTGTCAGCAATCGCCTGGGCGGAACCGAGGTTCAGGTGCATAACGCCGTACTCTGTCTCAATATCCATCACCGACAGGGCGACAGCAGAATGCCAGCCCCCGACCATCAGGGTTATCGGGTAGCGGGAAAACGCCTCGGTCACGGCCGCGCTGGCCGTCGCCGGGTTCGACTGGCTGTCGATCCAGACGGGTTCGACCTCCTGCAGCCGCCCCTGGATCCTGACCGGTATCTCGCCTTCGGCACGGGCATCGTCCAGCGCCATGAGTGCGCCCTGGCGAATATCGCGCCCGGTGCCCCGCGCAGGCCCGCTAAAGGGCCCCATAATCCCGACGTGCAGCACCTCGTCGCCCGCGGCCTGCACCGCACCCGATGACCAGGGCAGCACAGAGGCCGCAGCCAGCATGCCTGCATTTTCGAGAAAACGGCGGCGACCGGGCAGTGGCTCCGTTCGGCTCGGCAACGGCTTAAAGCCGACACGCTCGACCATGACACGCCCTCCCGACGTTAATGCACAGCGTTTTCGATAATCCGGCAAGCAAGCGGACGGCGCATTCCGCATCATCATTGCCCGTGGCCAACCCGCGCACCGCAATAGCCTGCAGCTCCACACCGATATACCGGTACCTGCGGGTGCGAAGGATAAATACGCGGGGAAACCCCATTGCCCGCCACGCAGCGGGCCCTTTAGCCCAAACACGCAGGAGGCCCTTTAGCCCAAACACGCAGCGGGCCCTTTAGCCCCCAAAAGAGTAGGCGCAGTTACGCGGACCTGCTGTTTTTTTTCAGGGCAAGAGGTGACGTTCGCAACGGCCTGCGGCCCTTGACTAAGCATCCCTGCGCCCAGCAAGGCGCAATGTGAATTATCAAACAACCTTGATATGCCCGCCCGCGCAGCTACCGCTCGCCTGAAGATCGGGTTCTGTGGTCTTGCCGCGTGCCAGCCCCCACGAAGGATCGGAAGGGCTCTTTCTGCGAATGGATAGTCGTACCGCGGACCAGCAGAATCATACGCAGCACAAAAAGACTGCATCGCCAGCACCTGTGCTTGCATAACCAAAAGACTCGCAACTACTCGGCAACTACGACGGATTGATCTTCCAGCGGCAATCAGCCGTACAACCGTGGGCTACACGCATGCCGTGTGCCCCACGCGTGTGTAAATGATTGTAAAGTTCAGCGGCATGGCAGGTGCTTGCGCCGCTTTCTGCTAGCCTGAATAACGCTGATTTTGGCCGATGACCAGGAGGTTATGTTATGCATGCTCACAAGAGTAACAGCGCGCCACAGGTGATACCCCAGGAAGCCTTTGACTGGTACGACGAATACGCCCACGGCGACATCACCCGGCGCGAGTTCCTGTCTCGCCTGTCGACCCTCACGGCATTGGGGTTCAGCATGAGTGTGCTGTCAGCGGCGCTGCTGCCCAATTACGCGCTGGCCGAACAGGTGTCGTTCAATGACGCCGATATCAAGGCGGAATATGTCACCTTCCCCTCGCCCGAAGGCTTCGGCGAAGGTCGGGGCTACCTGGTCGTTCCCACATCCGTAACCGCCTCAGCGCCGGTGGTGCTGGTTGTGCATGAAAACCGCGGCTTGAATCCCTACATCGAGGATGTGGCGCGCCGGGCTGCCAAGGCCGGCTTTATCGCCTTTGCCCCCGACATTCTGTACAGCCTGGGGGGCTATCCGGGCAATGATGATGAAGGCCGGGCAATGCAAAGCTCGATGGACAAGGCCAAGATCGAGCAGGACTTTATGGCCGCGGCCAGGTTCCTCAAAGCGCACCCGCTGAGCAATGGCAAGCTGGGCGTGGTGGGTTTCTGTTTTGGCGGTTATATCGCCAACATGCTGGCGGCAAGCCTTCCCGATGTGGTGGATGCCGCGGCGCCGTTCTACGGTACGCCGCCGGCCAAGGACATCCGCATGAACATCAAGGCCCCCCTGCTGATTCACCTGGCGGAACTGGACAAGCGCGTCAATGCCACCTGGCCCGACTATGAAGCGGACCTCAAGGCCGGGGAAAAACAGTACAGCATGCACATGTACGACGGGGTCAACCACGGCTTCCACAACGATTCCACCGAGCGTTACAATGAGCCCGCGGCGGAGCTGGCATGGAGCCGAACGATCGAGTTTTTCAACCAGTACTTAAAGGGGTAGGCTCAAGGGCTGCTCTCAAGGGCTGCTCTCAAGGGCTGGTCTCAAGGGATAGTATTGAGGACTGGTCTCAAGCGGTGCTATCCCTCGAGACAGCACCGCCACCGGCCCCACCCGCAACCCGGCGGCGTCACGGAACGACAGGTACAAGCCCACAATGAAAAACGACTACCCCTACCGCGAACGGGAACTGGCGCTCGACCCCGAACGCCAGTTTCGCTTTGGTGAAGGTAAGATCAGCGGTTACTGCTCGGTGGCGCTCGGCACGCTGAGCCTGCTTGCCGTGCTGGCTTACCTCTACCCGGCCTGGTTGACGACCATCGAACTGCGCCAGGCCTACGATGCGGCCTTTCTGCAACACTTTCTAAAATACGGCATGTATTTCTCGCTGCTTTTTGGCGTGCTCAGCTTCGTGTTGAACGGCTACAAGCGCCTGGGTGCAGCCGGCATCCTGCTGACCCTGATCGCCTTTGCGCTGGGCGGTTACACTGTGCCAGTCGGGCCGGTGGAACCGCGCCGGCTGTCACTGGGGGTCGACTGGCTGATACTCGCCTTTCTGGGCTCGACCATCGTTTTCATGACCCTGGAAAAGCTCTTTCCCAAGTACCGCAACCAGGTGATTCTGCGCAGCGAATGGGGACTGGACCTGTTCTATTTCTGCTTCAATCATTTGGCCATCTCGGCCATCCTGATTTATGCCAACTACCACGCCAGCCACTTCGACTGGGCACTCAGCCAGGCTGTGCAGGATACGGTGCGCTCGGTGCCGTTACTGCTGCAGGTCGTGATCATCATCCTGTGTGCCGATTTCGTGCTCTACTGGGAACACCGCCTGTACCATGAAGTGCAGCTGCTCTGGCCGATCCATGCCGTGCACCATTCGATCGAACACCTCGACTGGCTGGCCGGCTCGCGGGGCCATTTTGTTCAGGTGTTCTCGGAACGTGCCATGGTGATGGTGCCGCTCTATCTGCTGGGTGCCGACAAGGCGGCGCTGGATATCTATGTGGCCTTTGCAGCATTGCAGGCCATTCTGATTCACTGCAACCTGGGGCTTTCGTTCGGCCCGCTGAAATATATCCTCGTCACGCCGCAGTTCCATCACTGGCACCACAGCTCGGAAAAACCCGCCATCGATACCAATTACTCGGCCCATACGGTGCTGTTCGACCGGCTGTTCGGCACCTACCACATGCCCAACGAGCACTGGCCCGCGGTCTATGGAACCACGGTGCCACTGCCCCGAAGCTACCTCGGACAGATGCTCTACCCCGTTACCAAACACTGGAAAAAATAGCCCCGATCAGGTGCCCTGTGCAGGCCCGCCGGATTGGAACATTCGGCGAGCCTCGGCAGGTTTAGCTATCCGCCACCAGCGACCAGAACGCATTCACCAGCGGGTTCTTCAGATTTTTCTTCAGCGCAAACATGCCGACGTCGTAGGGCTCCAGTGCCGGCTGTACATCCAGTATCTGAACGCGGTCAGCCAGAGGCGCGTGCTCCAGCACGATTTGCGGCACCACGCCGATCCCCAGCCCCAGGCTGACCATGCTGACGATCGCTTCGTTACCCGCGACCTGGGCATAAATGCGTGGGTTAACCTCCATATTTCGAAACCAGGAATCGATCCGGTTACGGGCCAAGCCACCTTCTGCCAGGATCATCGGCGTTTGTGCCCATTGCTCGGGTGAGGCCGGCGCAACGACCGGCACATCCAGATCCGTGCGCTCCACCGGTGCAATAAAGACCAGCGGCGAAACCCGGATGGGCTTAAACGCCAGGCCCCTTGGCAGCGAGCGGGGGTGCGCGGCGATGCTGATGTCTTCTTCGCCGGCAATGACGCGGGCGACGGCGAGCTCCGGGTCGCCGGTATGCAGCTTGATCTCAATGCCCGGGTAGTCGTGGCGGAAGCGGTTGAGCAGATCGAACAGCAGGCTGTACACCGCTGTCACCGAGCAGTACAGGCTGACTTCGCCATGCAGCCGGTCAGAACCGTCCGCCAGCTCATTGCGGATCAGGTTCCACTGGGAAATCGCCTGGCGGGCATACTGCTGGAATTTCTGCCCCTCGCTGGTCAGCACCACCGTGCGGTTGTCCCGGCTGAACAACTCGACCCCCAGCTCGTCCTCCAGCTGGCGAATATTGCGCGACAGGGCGGAAAGGCTGATGTGGCAGGCCGCGCTGGCACGGCCAAAATGCAGGTTGTCCGCCAGTGCGAGGAAATGTTTCAGGTTACGTATATCCATAAGAGCGCATATTAACCCATATTGCATAATCTGGTGCATTACGTTGCGTTTATATCGATTTACGAAAGGATGTGACTTCGTTAAAGTAGCGCCATTGAAAAGTCGGATTGGGCTGCACGTCTGTCCCGGCCGGGGCGTATAATAGTTGGCTGGGCCTGTTGAGGCCGCCCCTGTATCGTCCTCGCACGCCCGACTTACTTGCTGAATGTGCTGCCCTGGCAGCTACTTAAATCAACGGAAACTTAAGTCATGTCTAATAACTACTTTAATACCCTGCCGCTGCGCGTGCAGCTTGAGCAACTGGCTAAATGCCGTTTCATGTCCATGGACGAGTTCAGCGATGGCGTTGAAGCTCTGAAAGGCAAGAAAATGGTTGTTATCGGTTGTGGCGCCCAGGGTCTGGCCCAGGGTATGAACCTGCGCGACAGCGGCTGCGATGTTTCTTACGCCCTGCGTGATTCCGCCATCGCTGAAAAGCGTCAGTCCTGGAAAAATGCCACCGAAAACGGTTTCACCGTAGGTACCTACGAAGAACTGATCCCGACTGCAGACGTCGTACTGAACCTGACGCCTGACAAGCAGCACACCTCTGTTGTCAACGCAGTTATGCCGCTGATGAAGCAAGGCGCCTGCCTGTCTTACTCCCACGGTTTCAACATCGTTGAAGAAGGCATGAAGATCCGTGACGACCTGACGGTCATCATGGTTGCACCCAAGTGCCCGGGTTCAGAAGTCCGTAACGAATACGTGCGTGGCTTCGGTGTACCGACACTGATCGCGGTTCACGAAGACAACGATCCCAAAGGCGAAGGCCTCGCCCTGGCCAAGGCATACGCTGCGGGTACCGGCGGTCACAAGGCGGGCGTTCTGATGTCCTCTTTCATCGCTGAAGTTAAGTCCGACCTGATGGGCGAGCAGACCATCCTTTGCGGCATGCTGCAGACCGGCTCCCTGCTGTGCTTCGACAAGATGATTGAAGAAGGTATCGAGCCTGGCTACGCCTCCAAACTGATTCAGTACGGTTGGGAAACCATTACCGAAGCACTGAAATACGGTGGCGTAACCAACATGCTGGACCGCCTGTCCAACCCGGCCAAGATCAAGGCATTCGATCTGTCCGAAGAGCTGAAAGACATCATGCGTCCGCTGTACAACAAGCACCAGGACGACATCATGGATGGCACCTTCTCCAGCGGAATGATGGAAGACTGGGCCAACGATGACGCCAAACTGCTGGGCTGGCGTGCAGAAACGGCTGAAACAGCCTTTGAGAAAACACCGGCTGGCGATGTAGAAATCTCCGAGCAGGAATACTTCGACCACGGCATCCTGATGGTCGCCATGGTTCGCGCGGGCGTTGAGCTGGCCTTTGAAACCATGACCGCTGCCGGCATCGTGGCTGATTCTGCCTACTACGAGTCGCTGCACGAAACGCCGCTGATCGCCAACACCATTGCACGCAAGAAGCTGTACGAGATGAACGCAACCATCTCCGATACGGCAGAATACGGTTGCTACCTGTACAACCACGCGTGCCTGCCGCTGCTGGGCGACTTCATGAAGGGCATCAAGTCCGACGTTATCGGTCGTGGCCTGGCGGTCGACGACAACGGTGTCGACAACGCCCGCCTGATCCAGGTGAATGCTGCCCTGCGCAGCCACCCGGTTGAAGCGATTGGTGCGACTCTGCGCGGCCACATGGCTGACATGAAGAAAATCGTTTAAGACAGCCGCACTATCAACCGGGCACTGCCCGGTTGATCGACGGAAAAATAAAGGCTGGGAAGTGATTCCTGGCCTTTTTTTTAGGCAGAATTCGCACGGGCGGGCCCATGACTATTCGTTTAGAAGATCTAACCGTTAATTTCGACGAACGTTTCCAGCTCAACAACATCAACTGGCAGATTGAAGACAACCAGCACTGGGTCGTGACCGGTGCCAATGGTTCGGGCAAGTCTGCACTGGCGGCAGTACTCGCCGGCGCCGGTAACTGCGTTGGCGGGCAATTGTCCGGCGTGCCCCCCCGGGTCGGGCTGGTGTCATTTGAAGCCCAGGCAGCACTGATCGAAGCTGAACTGAAAAAGGACGATGCCGACATTATGGACGTCATCGCCGAAGGCACCCCGGTGCGGGAGATTCTGCTCAACGGTGAAACCGATCCGGCCCTGGTGGCCGAACTGGCGAGCCTGTTTGGCCTGGAATCCCTGCTGGACCAGCCTTTTCGCAAGCTCTCCACCGGGGAGTCACGCAAAATGCTGCTGGTCCGCGCCCTGGCGAGCCAACCGGATCTGCTGGTGCTGGACGAGCCGTTCGATGGCCTGGATGTACACACCCTGGCCATGCTGCAGCAGTACCTCGCAACACTGGTCGAGACCACGCCAATGGTGCTGGTACTGAACCGGTTCGACGAATTCCCGGACTTCATCACCCATATTGCCTATGTCGACAAAGGCCGGCTGGAACACCAGGTGGATCGCAACGATGCGAGTGCGTATGCCGATCTCTACCAGCTGCTGCATCTGAAAACCACCGACCTGCAGGTACCCGGGGCCGACCCGGACGCCGCCATTGCAGCGCTGGACCCGACGCAACCGCTGGTAAAACTCAACGGCATCAACATCAAGTACGGTGACCGGGAGCTGATCAAGGATCTGCACTGGACCATCGAGCGCAACCAGCACTGGCAGCTCAGCGGCCCCAACGGCAGTGGCAAGACCGGCCTGCTGTCGCTGATCACCGGCGACCATCCGCAGTGCTATGTGAACGATATCTTCGTGTTTGGCTTCCAGCGCGGCAGCGGTGAAAGTATCTGGCAGATCAAGCAGTATATCGGTTACGTGTCGACGGCCCTGCAGTGGGATTACCGGGTCGGCACGGGCCTGCGCAATGTGATCATCTCCGGTTTCTACGACAGTATCGGCCTGTACACCAAGAGCACGAAACGCCAGCGCCAGATTGCCGACCAGTGGCTGGCGCTGCTGGGCATGAGCGGGCGGGCCGACCAGCCGTTCAACAAGCTGTCCTACGGTGACCAGCGCCTGCTGCTGATCGCCCGCGCCATGGTGAAGCACCCGCCCCTGCTGATTCTGGACGAGCCCTGCCTGGGTCTGGACGACATGAACCGCCAGCTGGTACTGGCCCTGATCGAGAAGATCTGTGCCGGTACCGAAACCTCGGTAATTTACGTCAACCATCACCCGGAAGACCAGATCCAGGGGATCGACAATTACCTGGCGCTGGAAGCTGCGAAATAAAACTGCTTTGCGAGCCTCAGTGAGGCTCGGGCACCTTTCCCCGCGCTAGCAGCCTACCGTTAACGGCGGCCCCGGCCCTGCTGCTGGCCCGGTTTCTTGCCCGGTTTCTGTCCCAGGGCGCGCTCCCGGGCGCGTTTTTTCTGGGCGCCCTTGCTGGCGTTGCGGGGTCTTTTCACCTCTTTCGTGGGGTCCGGTTCATAACCGGGCAGCCATTGCTGCGGCAGACGGCTGTCGAGGATGGTCTCGATCTCTTCCAGCAGGTAGTTTTCCGCCGGGCTCAGCAGCGAGATCGCAATGCCGGAGCCCCCCGCGCGACCGGTACGACCGATACGGTGAATGTAGTCCTCGGCGTTATAGGGCAGCTCATAGTTGACCACATAGGCCAGCTGATCGATGTCCAGCCCGCGTGCCGCCACATCGGTGGCAACCAGCACGCGGATGGCGCCCTCCCGGAAGGCTTCCAGCGCCCGTTCACGCGCGCCCTGGGATTTGTCGCCGTGGATCGACTGGGTTTTCAGGCCGTCCTTGCACATCTCGCTGGCCAGCTCGTCGGCACCCTGCTTGGTGCGGGTGAAGACCAGCACCTGGTGCCAGTTTTTGCTGCCGATCAGGTAGGAGAGCAGCTCGCGCTTGCGGTCGGCATCGACCGCGTAAACCATCTGCTCAACCTGGCTGGCAACGGTGTTGCGGGCATCCACTTCGATCAGGGTGGGGTTAGTCAGCAGGCTTTTACTGAGGTCAAAAATCTCCGCATCAAAGGTGGCGGAGAACAGCAGTGTCTGCCGGACTGCCGGGATCGGCTTCAGAATACGACGGATCTCGTCGATAAACCCCATATCGAGCATACGGTCGGCTTCATCGAACACCAGGTGCTGTACCCGGGACAGATCCGCAGCGCCACGGCCGATCAGGTCCAGCAGGCGGCCGGGGGTAGCCACCAGAATATCCACGTCACCCGCCAGCGCCGCCATCTGGGTATTGACGCTGGCCCCCCCGTACACCAGCGCCGTCTGTAACGGGCTGTGTTTGCCATAATCGACAAAGCTTTTATACACCTGCTGGGCCAGTTCGCGTGTCGGCGTGAGTACCAGCGCCCGTATGGCTCGCCTGCCGGTGCCTGCGATGGGCGCCTGACTCAGCATTTGCAGGATGGGGAGCGCGAAGGCAGCGGTCTTCCCGGTGCCGGTCTGGGCGCCGGCCATGATGTCCTGCCCCGCCAGGATGGCCGGAATGGTGGCCGCCTGAATCGGCGTGGGTTCGGTATAGCCCTGCTCCGTGACTGCATCAATCAGTGACGGGTGAAGACCGGTGGTGGAAAATCCCATAGCGTTGCTCGGCTCTGTTGATCTGTTTGTTGATCTGAACGATGACTGCGCGTGTACGACCCGCCAGAATTAGGCGCCGGCAGTGTAACAGCTGTGCTCTGATTCGGGGTAGATCAAGGCGGCGTAGCACAGCGATAAAATCGCTGCTGCTTCGCTCACGAGAGCAAAACCGGGAGCAGCAGCCATCAGGTGGGCGCAGGACACTCGAACGAGGACGTTACGCCGCGCTGACCTCAATCCTGCCCGTTGCTGCCCGTCGCAAGCTCCAACGACATATAGGCCGCCCGAACCGGGTCCGCGCCGTAGATTCGCTCCAGCCGGCGCACGGTAAAATGCCCGCGGGCCACATCCTGGAAATGTCCGATAAACAGTGTATTGATCAGTGCGCCCCCCGCGGCACCCACCAGCGGTACGGCCTGGGCCGCCGCTTTCTGCGTCACCGGAATGCTGAAACGGGCGGCAATCTGGCTGACCAGCCGCACCATCACCGGTGCACCGTCCTTTATGGTCGCCTGGGTTGCCACGTAGCGTGCGGCATCAGTGATGGCACTGGCCAGCGCCGCCCTGACACCAAAGTAGCCCGATTCCGCCGCGTCATCGCTCTTGCTGCTTCCCCCGAGCGCAAACACTTCCAGGCAGGCCAGCCTGGATTCCGCCAGCGCCAGGTCCTCCCCCTCCCCGCGGGCAATATCCGCGATGGAGCGCAGCATGATGGTGGTGGAAACCGGCAGTTCAATGGCCAGGGCCGCCAGCCCGAAGGCACCGCCGGCGGCACCACTGAGCGCAGCCCCGATCCTGTGACTGCGCATCGACGGCGCCTGCTGACGCTCACCCAGGGTACGCAGCGCCATGTCGAGTGCCATCTCGAGGGACTTGGTCGCCGCCGCCAGGACGGTCTTTTGAGCCGGTGCCGGCACCAGCGCCATCGCCCGGTCGATCGGCATGGCCAGTGACCCGGCAATGCGCGCCGCCACGCCGGGGTTTTCCAGCAGCCGTTTTGCAACGACTAACGCATCCATGTCCTTCGCTGCCAGCGTCTGTGGCATAAAGGCTCCTGCATTTTTCACGCTGTCAGGTAAAGCCAGCACGCACCGCACCCATCAGGGCGTGGCCACGATATCCGCGCGGGTCGAGCCAACAATATCCAGCAACTCCTGGGTCTCGGTCTCGGGCACCTGATGCTTTGCCAACACTTCTTTAAACAGCATGACCATCTGGTCCCATTCCGCTGCCGTGATGTTCAGATGCGCGTGGGCCGATTTCATGTCACGGCCCTGGTAGGTGCAGGGCCCACCTGTCGCCTCGCAGACCATCGCCGTTACCCGATATTTAAGGTAAGGCGCCGGGACCACCTTGCGGCTGGCATCCACCGCCGGATTTGCGTTGAGCATGCTATCCGTGACCACCACATCAATGAAGTCGCTCACCACCACCGAAAGGGGCATAAGCCCGCCCAGCCTGTCGAACAGGGATACCGCTGGCGTTTCATCCTGCGCCAGTGCCCCGACCGACCCGGTCATTAATAACACCGTTAAGCAGTACACACTCAGGTGCTTGCGCCTGAAAATAAACATACACACCTCCGCCTGATTGCCACAAAACGAATAACGTTGCCTTATGCCAAGACAAGGCCGCGTCCACCACAGCAGGTCTGCTGTGGCTAACTTTCAGTGTATAGGATAAAAAAACCAACAACGTCGCTGTACCGCGCCAAATACAAACGCCAAATACAAACGCCAATGCAGAATACCGTCACGCCGGGCGGCCATGCCGTTGCTGGGGCCACAAAACCGCAGCAAGACAGTATACTTTCAGCCTTGTACTTCACACCACAAGGAGCCAAGTGATGTCATCCCTCGTTTACTGTACCGCCCAGTTCAAACCCCGCCCCGGCAAGGAAGCTGAACTTTTTGCCAAGCTGCAGACCCTTGAACCCAACTCCCTGCGTGAAGACGGATGTGTGCAGTACCGCCTCACGCGCCAGATAAGCAGCCCGTTTGCCGAAGGCACAAGCTACCCCGTCGTGTTCCATGAAATCTGGCAGGACATGAATGCATTTGAACAACATTGCCAGCGCCGCGAGATCAGCGAGTTCTTCAGTCGCTACTGCGAGTCACCCGACGGCCTGGCGGAAGCCTGGAATGTCTGTGTTTATTCCGATGAAGCGGATGAGCCGGCTTGACGCAAGCTGAAAAACAATCCGGTTGAAAATCGCAACTCCTGCTAGGATTATCCATAAAGCGACAGTGGGTATTCTGGCAACCGACGGGCCGGTTACCCCTGTGCGAGTACAAGGTATTTGTATCCCGCATGACCGTAAGGAAGCCGGCCAACATGACTCTCATAACCTGCCTGCCCGGTTCAGACTCCCGATATCGTGGCCTTTTCAGGCATTCATTTGCAGCAATTTGGGGCTGTAAATGATGCACAGAACCTACCATCACGGCACCCTGAGCGATGCTGACGCAACCCTGAATCACCTGTTGGACGTTATCGCTGAAGGTACCTGGGACTGGCACGCCGACACCGGTCAGGTCGTGCGAAGCCCCGGCTGGTACCGCATGCTGGGTTATACGGTCGGCAGCCTGACAGAAGACGTCTTTACCTGGGAAAACATCATTCACCCAGACGACTATACCCGCGTAATCAGTTACATAGAGAGTTTTATCAGTGGCGCGCGGGATGATTACAGCATCGAGTATCGCTGCAAGAAAGCCAATGGCGATTATCTCTGGATACGGGATCGTGCCCGGATTATCACCCGCTACCCCGACGGCACCGCCTCCCGGATTATCGGCGCTCATGAGAATATTCAGGCGCAGAAAAACATTGAGGATGAGCTGATTGAGCAAAACAGGCACCTGCGCGATGGCAGCCTTACGCTGGAAAACACCTTGCAGCAGAAAGCACGTGAACTGGAAGCCAAGAACCACGAGCTAGAAGCAAAAATCCGCGAGGTGGAATACATATCCAATATCGACCAGCTTACCGAGATCGCCAACCGCAAGCGTTTCGAAGAGGAAATTCAACAGGAAATCTACCGCGCCCGGCGCTACAAGCATCCGCTGTCACTGGCCATCTTCGACCTGGACCTGTTCAAGGAAATCAACGACACCCATGGTCACAATACCGGCGATAACGTGCTAAGAAGCACCGTCAACCTGGTGCGAAGCTATATCAGGAGCGTGGACTGTTTCGCCCGCTGGGGCGGCGAGGAGTTCACCCTCATCTTTCCCAGTATGGAACTGGAGCAGGCCGTGCAGGCATGCGAGAAATTGCGCACCCTCATCCAGCAGCACCAGATAGAACCGGGGCTCTGTATCACCTCCAGCTTTGGCGTCAGTCTGTTTCAACCCGATGACACCTTCGAAGACCTGCTGCGCCGCGCCGACGAGGCCCTCTATCGCGCCAAGGCGCTGGGCCGCAACCGGGTTGAAAGCGAAATCAGGTCCAGGCCTGTGCGACACGAAAGCCCGCCGCAAGAGACATCCACGACCTGAAACACAGCGAGGCTCAACCCAGGTGCCAGGATCAGCGAGCGCAGCGGCGCAGCGAACGTTAGCCCGGCTGCGCGCACCCTGCGCCTGAGAATCAAGGCCCATGGCCAGGCGAGCTGCTGCCGTGACAGCCCCGGTTCACTCCAGGCTAATCCGAGCTAAACAAAAACGCGGGGCGCAGCCCCTGATCGCCATCACCTCCTATACTTCCCCTGCCCTCTGACTGATCTGGCAGTATCGTTTACGCAAGATCCGGTTGGTTCGGCAAGACGCCCCGGCTGCCTGTCCTGTTCACTGGTTGCGCTTTTGCCATAGGCTCGCGGTCTGGACTACACATTACCACTGTACAAGGGAGTGACAGATGGCTGAGATTGTTTACGCCAAGATCCACCCTGCCATCGGCATCGCCAGGGTGGGCAACTCGACCCAGACCGACGGCTACTATATAGGCCCCCAGGTAACAGAACCGCCTCCCAGGGAGCCCGGCGCCTACCGGGACGACACCGGCGCCCTCAAGCGCGAGGTGGCGGAATTTCGCATCTACGGTTACGACGCCAGTGGTCAGGTGGTGCGGGAACTCAGCATGGACGAACACACCCGCATTGAATGGACGGTGGAACTCGCCAACCACAAGGCGGCCTGGTACAACTTCGAACTGGCGCTGGACATTCCTCAGGCAGCGACCGCACCGCCCTCGACAAGACGCAATGCCGATATTGCCCTCGAAGACAGGCACAAACTCTCCATTACCCCGGGCCCGCGAAGCATCTGTACCGCTGCGAGCCTCGGGCCCGAATACCGGTTCAGTGGCGGCCGTTTCATGGCCATTGACGTCTCGCTGGGGGAGCTGCGCACCGACAACGCCGGCCGCCTGCATGTCTTTGGCGGTCAGGGTAAATCGGCCTCCTACCTCAATGAGCCACCCGTTACCTTTGCCAATAACGATACCTGGTATGACGACACCAGTGACGGTCCCGTCACGGCCACTGTGGTGGTGGATGGGCAGTCCATCAAGGTGGCACCCGCCTGGGTGGTGGTGGCGCCACCCAACTACGGTCCCCAGCAAAAAGGCGTGCGTACCCTGTATGCCCTGATGACGGATCTCGCCATTCGCGCCGGCCAGTTACCGGCCCCCAGCCGACCGTCCTTCAGCCGCGACATACTGCCGGTGCTCAAGGCCATGTGCGACCTGCAATGGATGAACGCGGGCTTTGCGGCCGGCTTCGGTTACGGCATGCCACAGCATTTTCTTGAGCCGCGCTACCTCGGCCAGCTGGCGTCCCCCGAGGAAACCTACGCCGAACTGCGGCGCACCGTGTTCCATGGCTTTCGCAACCCAGAGAAAGATATATCCATGAAGCCCTGGCCCTGGGTATACGGCGATACCATGGATGTGCCCATGCCGCAGCTCGCCAATGCCATGAATGCCCTGACCCCGGTTCAGCTGGCGCTGCTGGAAAAATGGGCCGATGGCGACTTCGAGGCGGATTATGACCCCTGTTACCAGCCGCCGCCGTCTATTGATGCCGTGCCCCTGGCCGAACAACCGGCCATGCTGGACCGCGCTGCGCTGGAGTTCTGTCTCGCCGATGCCTTCCACCCCGGCTGCGAGATGACCTGGCCGGTACGCCACAGCACCATGTACATGGAGCCCTATCGCTGGCGTCACCGCGCCGCGAACAACCCCGAGCCCGATTACGGCACCACCCTGACCCCGGCCATGGCGCTGTCCTGCGACGGCCCGCTCTATGGCCAGTCGCCCGGTAGCATCACCCGCTGGATGGCCATTCCCTGGCAGACCGACACGGCGAGCTGCCGCTCCGGCTATGACGCCGAGTACGATCCGTACCTGCCCACCTTCTGGCCCGCCCGAGTACCCAACCAGGTGCTCAGCGAAGAGAACTACCAGACAGTGCTCAACACGGACCTGACGCGCGAAGAACGCCTGGCCGCCTACCATACGCGCTCGGACTGGGACCGCACCCTGGGTGTGGGCAAGCCCACCCAGCTGGCCAACATGGTCAAGCACTTCGATAACCAGGGCATCGTCGAGTTGCGCCCCGGCATACCCGAGGACCCCGACTTCCCGCCGGTGATGCAGGTCGAAGACCGTGGCGGCGAGGATATGACGCCCAAAGAGCGCCATGACACCGACCGTGCCATGCGCGAAGTACTGGCAAGCCGGCGCCGCAAACCCTGATGGCCAGGCAGCACGACGCCGACGTGATCATCTGCGGTGCGGGGCCAGCAGGCCATGCCCTGGCCACCCTGCTGGCGCCACGAATGCGGGTGCAGGTGGTGGAGCGCAGGGCCAGCCCCGGCAACGGCCCGCACATTGGTGAATCCCTGCCGGGTGCCGCGGCCCCGCTGCTGCACAGGCTGGGGGTGCTGGAGCACTTTCGTCTGGCCGGCCATCCCGAACGCGGACCGGCCATTGCGGTCTGGGATACGGAAACGCCGGTGTGGAAGGATGCCATCAGCGATCCGGCGGGACCGGGCTGGTACCTTGACCGGCGGGGCTTTGAGCTGATGCTGCGCCGGCGGGCATTGCAAGCCGGCGCCGGATTGGCACAAGGCTGCCGGCAAACCCGCATCGGCCGCTACTCGGGCGGCTGGCAATTGGATACCGGCAGCACCCTGTACCGGGCGCCGGTACTGGTGGACGCCACCGGCCGTTCCGGCGGCATTGCCCGCCAGCTGGGGCTGCGAAAAACCGCCGCCGATCCGCTGCTGTGCCTCTACAGCTTTCTGGCCAGCCCCCCGAATGCACCGGACAGGGCCATGCGCATCCAGGCCGATGCACACGGCTGGTGGTACACGGTGCCGCTACCGCTGGGCAGGCGGGTGCTGGCCTATCATCTGGATACCGACAACCCGCTCTGGCGGCAGCTGAAACGGCCGGCGCAGTTCCTGGCCCGGGCCCGGCAGCACCCGCTGCTGGCAGAATGCCTGGAGGGCCTTGTCCCTGGTCGCATGCAATGCCGGGCCGCGGGTACCGTTCTGCTCAACGTTGATGAATTGCACCAGGCCGGGGACGACTTTCTGGCCATCGGCGATGCGCTGTTCGCGTTCGACCCCATCTCGTCCCAGGGGCTGTTTCATTCCCTGGCTTCGGCCGCCAGTGCAGCCAAAGCCATCGAGGCGGGTTCGGCCGACGCCCTGCGTGATCACCGGCGGGAAATGCAGGCGGTGGCCGAACATTACCTTTGGCACTGGCAGGGGACCTACCGGGGCCCGAGCCGTTTTAGCCGCTACCCCTTCTGGCAGCGGCGGCAACAGCTGCCAGGCCCCTGAGCCTGGCGCTATATTCGTAACCACCTTAAAAAAATAAACCAACCATCATCAGGGAAGGTGTCAACATGACCACGCATTCCACCCATAAAAAACCACCGTGCTGGCGGCCAGTGGCTGTCGCCAGCCTGCTCGTTTGCGCCCAACTGCCGGCAAGTCTGTCGGCCGCCGAACCCCGGGATCTGCCCGAACTGCCCCTCGCCAAGCTGCAATTCGTGGACGAAGCGATAGAACCTGCATCAAGCGAATCGGTGCAGCCCATGGCCAAGCTGGTCAGCCCGCCCAGGCGCGGGCCCGGCACCGAAGTCTTCTATGACCTGGCCCTGCGATACGTGGACGGCGAACTGTTCAACCCCTCCACCCAGCAATACGATACCACCCGGCTCAGGGCCCTGACCGGCAGCGTGACGAGCAAGGCCGTGCCCTACATCGGCCCCGTGGTGGAACTCTACCCCGGCGAAACCTTCCGCCTGACACTGAATAACAACCTGCCCGCCGACGATCCCTCCTGCCCCGGCACCAGCGCAGACGGCAACGGCGGGCACTGCTTCAACACTACCAATATGCACACCCACGGTTTGTGGATCAGCCCGGCGGGCAACAGCGACAACGTGCTGCTGCGCATCCAGCCGGACGTCAGCTTCCAGTATGAATACAACATCCCGGTCGATCACCCGGCGGGCACCTTCTGGTACCACCCGCACGTGCACGGCTCCACCGCCCTGCAGGTATCCAGCGGCATGGCGGGCCCGTTGATCATCCGCGGCAACCGCTACCCGCGGCCGGCCGACGGGCAAATCGAGTCGGGCGATCTGGATACCCTGCTGGTCAAGGTAAACGCCCCTGCGCCCAACCCTATCGAAGAACGCACCCTGGTGTTCCAGCAGATCGGCTATGCCTGCCGCAAACCCGGTGACCAACCGAATGCGCTGGGCCCCATCCTCAAAGACAAGGACGGCAACTGGATCTGCGACAAGAACAGCCCCCACGAATCCGAAAGGGTCGGCCAGATAGAGTCTTACGACCAGTTTGGCGTCGGTGCCACTACGAGCGTCTGGAACGCATCCGGCCGCTACACCAGCATCAATGGCGTGGTGATGCCGACCTTCCGCCAGGCCAGGGCCGGCGATCTGGAGCGCTGGCGCCTTATCCATGCCGGCGTACGGGATACCATCAATCTGCAGCTGCGCAAAGCCAGGGCCGGCGCTACCGAGGCGCTCTATCAACCCGGCTCACTCGATGCCCGTGCCGACCGGGTGGATGAATTCTGCGACGGTGCCACCCTGCCCCAGTTTTCCGTTGCCTCGGACGGCCTGACCCGGGCGAAGATTGCGAGCCAGGACAAGACCCTGCTGCAGCCCGGCTACCGGGAAGATTTGCTCATGGTCTTTCCCGCCCCCGGTATCTATTGCGTGATCGACAGCGACGTGACCGCTGATCAGACGGTCAACACCCAGGCGCACAGCCGCGAACTGCTGGGGTATGTGGAGGTACTTCCCGCCCTGGAAAGCAGTAGCGCTGCAATGGAAACCCTGGCCTCCCTCGAAGGCCGCTCCCTCACAGATGCCCTGCGGGACTGGGTACGGGACTGGCTGGTCGCGTCGGCACTCAAATTCATGCCCGACGATGTGAAAGACGCTGTGGTAACGGACCTTGAAAACGGGCTCAGGCTCACGGCCTTTGTCGACCACCCCTCCATCGAGGCAGCTGAAGTCACCGGCAGCCAGTCCCTGGGATTCAACATCGATACGAGCGCCAACCCCACGAGCTTTGAGATCGGCAACCTTGAACATGACCCCGCCACCGGGCTGTACAGCCTGCAGGACGCCAGCCCCTATTCCGCCAACAAGGTGAACCGGGTGCTGCGGCTCGGCGGCGTGGACGAATGGACCCTGACGTCCTTCCTCGCCGGTCACCCCTTCCATATCCACGTCAATCCCTTCCAGGTGGTCTCGATACAGCAATGCACCCAGAGCAACTGTACCGATCCCGCCAGCTGGGTCGATCTCACCGCCGATCCCACCAGCCAGTACTACGGCCTGCAGGGTCGCTGGCGCGACACGCTCTTTGTCCAAAGCGGGGTGGTGATCAAGACCCGCACCCGCTACCAGCGCTACATCGGCGAGTACGTGCTGCACTGCCACATCCTCGACCACGAAGACGCAGGCATGATGCAGAACGTGATGGTCGCCCTGCCCGACGGCAAGGGCGGCACAACCACGCAGGGACATCACTAGGTAAGCAGGCACACGACCGGGCAGTCCACTGCCCGGTTTTTCACCGCCGCAGGCGCATCTTGTTCGCACTTTTTTCTACATGCCCCGTGCCACCTGGCCGACTGTTTTCAGTCAGGCCGTCAAGGTGGTATCCAAAAATTGCAGGAGCCCGCGCTGCGGGCGAATCAGGCTTGGATGAATACTGGGTTCGCCCGCGGAGCTGGCTCCTACACAGACTGTTCCAGCCATTAATGGGCTGAAACCGATTACCGGGCCTATTTCCGTGGACAGCATACCTGTTACCCAGCTCACCCATTGAATCCACCGTCGAGGCACGACACAGCCGGGTCGCTCAACGGCGCTCTTTTGGCCTGCTCCTTCGGTTGTATTCGGTGCAAGCCCAGGTTCATCGTCTTTTGCCACAATGCCATCTGGCTCAATGGGCCTGGACACCGTGACCGTGCGTCTTCGGCAGCCTGGTCGCGTCACATCTGTGAGGTCATCAACAGTAAGTCTCGACATGGAATAAAGATTGCTGGCTACTCTAGCTGGAGTGTCGACCTGGGATTCATCGGGATTAAGGAGCAACCTTTCAATGTTTAATGGATTGGATGAGCTTGAAGATTTTGCCGCTCAACTTGCGCCCTTGACGCCTGAAGAGGCGGCGGCATGGAAGAAGAAAGAGGCTTCGCTTGAGACCGAGAGGACCGAAACCGCCCAGGTTCCCGATGATACGGTTGATAGAGCAAGGGCACAGGAGGCTGCACCGGAGTTGGGCACCATACAGGCGCCCGTGTTCCAGATTGCACCCGATCCGGAACCACCGTTAGTCCAGCCAGGGTCGCCAGAATCCACACCGGTGCCAGCAGATGAGAGGGAATTCGGGCGAGATTCAACAGCGGCACCGGTGCATAAAACCGTTCCGCAAATCGAGGCGTTACCGCAGGCTGAAGTATTGCAAGCGCAGCCGGTGCCTGCCTCACAGGCTGAACAGGAACCCGGAGCTACCACCAGGCCGTATGCCAGATATGTCGTTCTGGGTGGGGTGCTTTTACTCGGCTTGGTGACACTGTTGGTTTAGTGCGACCGGATATCGGCGGCTGTGACTTCAATGAGACGCTCTGTGCCATGCAGAGTATCCTGGCCGCACTCACTGAAACGTCCGCCCTGTGCCTGCAACATTACGCGCAGCGATGCCTGCACCTCTGCGTCCTTCACCCTGCGCCCTGCGCCCTTCACCCAGTAACGGGCAGTGCTGCTTAAAACGGGAGCGGCGCGTACTTTTCCAGTGTGTCTGAAGGCTTCTCGCCAAACAGTTCGCGGTAGTCCTTGGCGAACTGGCTCAGGTGCACAAAGCCCCATTCGGCGGCGACATCCGCCACGGTCGTCCCCGGCTTCGCCTTCAGCAGCCCTCGACGCACCCCGTTCAGGCGGGTCGCACGCAGGTATTGCACGGGGCTGAGGCCAACAATGCTTTCGAAGCTGTATTGCAGTGTGCGCCGGCTGGCGCCAACCCGGCTGCACAGCTCGGTAATCATCACCGGCTGTTCCCGGTTCGCCTCCATATAGGCGATAACCCGATCGACCACGCGCTTGCGCCGCGTGTAGCTCGGGGCGGTTTCCGCGCTCGGGCTCTCCCGATCCAGAATCTCCAGCAGCACCATCATGATGATGTCCTGCTGCAGGCGCGCCCCTGGCAGTACCGTGGGTTCGCGCAGCAAGCGGTGCAGCAGGAAGCGCAGGTTGGCCATCGTCTGCGCCGGGATGCTCAAACGCGCATGGGCGCTGAAGTCGCGCCAGTCGATTTCGATGCCCTGTAGCTCGGCTGAGCGAACCAGCTCCGCCTTGCGCGCGACGATACCGTAGATATGGTGCTGTTCCGGCGTCATCAGCTCGAATTCGCAATTACCGGGGCGGCACATCAGTTCATTGTCACCCACCCCGATACCGTTGATCCGGCTATCGGCGCCGGGCTCTGCGGCAATCCCCAGCCAAATGCTGTCGGGCCATACGTTGCAGGTCTGATGCAGGCTCTGGTTGGTGAACTCGTGGAACACCTGCAGTTGCTCCCCACTCAGCTCAGCAATGCTGCCGAGAAACTGGCCGGCGCTAATCTGATCGTAGCGCTGCTGCCAGTTGGTCAGGTTGCAGGCGTGCTCGTCGGCATCGTATGCGATGGCGGTGGCCAGATGGGGGCACTCATTTGGTGCAAAGGTGCGCGGGTTCAGGTGATTCATGTCGGTGCTTATCTACGCCAGATATTACGGACAATCGCAATGATCCATCATAAGTAATTGAATTAAATGAATTTTTAACGATTTGCCGAAATCCGATAACGGGCAGCATCGTCACCTTGATACCTTGGTTATAAGCAAAAACCATTCCCGCCATATCCTCTGGCGGGGTTAGACATAAAGGTAAACGCATGGTTGCCGATCCACACCCAACCCGACCCGCACGCAGCGCTTACCGTTACGTGCTTGGCACCCGCACCTACGGTTTTCGCGATCTCGCCGATGTGATGGCCAAAGCCACGCCCGAGCGCTCCGGCGACCGGCTGGCCGGTGTCGCGGCCGAATCGGCCGAAGAACGCGCCGTGGCACAGCGGGTGCTGGCCGATGTTCCGCTGCAGCAGTTCCTGCAGGACCTGCTCATCCCCTACGAGCAGGATGAGGTCACCCGCCTGATCATCGACGACCACGACCCCGTCGCCTTTGCGCCGATAAGCCACCTGACCGTGGGTGATTTTCGCAACTGGCTGCTCAGCGACGACGCCAGCATCGAGCGCCTGATCGCGCTACGCCCCGGCATTACACCGGAGATGGCCGCCGCCGTGTGCAAGCTGATGCGCAACCAGGACCTGATCCTGGTGGCACAGAAGTGCCATGTCTCTTCGGCGTTTCGCAATACGCTCGGCCTGCCCGGTCATCTTTCGACGCGTTTGCAACCCAACCACCCCACCGATGACGTTACCGGCATCGCCGCCAGTATCCTCGACGGCCTGCTCTACGGTAACGGCGACGCGGTCATCGGCATCAACCCGGCGACCGATAACCTGGCCCAGGCGATCAAGCTGATGAAGATGATGGACGGGGTGATACAGGAGTACGGCATTCCGACCCAGTCCTGCGTCCTCACCCATGTCACCAACACGCTGGAGGCCATGGAAAAAGGCGCACCGGTAGACCTGGTGTTCCAGTCGATCGGCGGTACCGAGGCCACCAACAGCAGTTTCGGCTTCAACCTCGCGACCCTGGCAGAAGCCCAGGACGCCGCCCTGTCGCTCAAGCGCGGTACCGTGGGCAATAACGTGATGTATTTCGAAACCGGCCAGGGCAGCTCGCTCTCCGCCAATGCTCACCATGGCCTGGATCAGCAAACCTGTGAAACCCGCGCGTACGCGGTGGCGCGCAAGTTCTCGCCGCTGCTGGTGAACACCGTGGTCGGCTTCATCGGCCCCGAGTACCTGTTCAACGGCAAGGAGATCATCCGCGCGGGCCTGGAAGATCACTTCTGTGCCAAGCTGCTTGGCCTGCCGATGGGCTGCGATATCTGCTACACCAACCACGCCCAGGCGGATCAGAACGACATGGACAACCTGCTCACCCTGCTGGGCGTGGCCGGCTGTACCTTCATCATGGGCATCCCCGGCTCCGATGACATCATGCTGAACTACCAGACCACCTCGTTCCACGATGCGCTCTACGCCCGCCGCGCCCTGGGTTTGCGCCCGGCCCCCGAGTTCGGGCACTGGCTCACACGCATGCAGATTTTCCAGGATGCCGGGCGTTTCACCCCCAATGCGGGCATGCCGCCGTCCTTCGCAGGCTCGCTCGCGCGGGCCCTGCAGGGAGACATGCAATGAGCCAGCGAAAACAGGCCGGGTTCGTTACCGCCAATGCGTGGCAGGCACTGCGCGTCCATACCGATGCGCGCATCGGCCTGGGGCGGGCCGGGGTGAGTCTTCCCACCGCCGCCCTGCTTGACTTCCAGCTGGCCCATGCCCAGGCCCAGGATGCAGTACACCAGGCACTGGACACGGCAGCGCTGGAGGCACAGCTCGCGCCGCTGGCCCAGGCCTATAACCTGGGCGAAACACTCCAGGTGCATAGCCGAGCGCCAGATCGCCCCACCTACCTGCAACGCCCTGACCTTGGGCGCAGGCTGGATGAAACCTCGGCCGAAGCCCTGCGTGACTGCGCCTCCAGTCTCTCGAGCGGGTTCGACCTGTCGATCGCGATTGTCGATGGCCTGTCTTCCCGCGCAATCAGCGAAAACACCCTGCCATTTCTCACCGCACTGCTGAGCGCACTCAAACATGACAGCGAAGAGTGGAGCGTCGCACCGCTGACCGTCGTGCGCCAGGGCCGGGTTGCTGTCGGCGATGAGGTGGGCGAACTGCTCAATGCCCGTACCACCCTGGTCCTGGTGGGCGAGCGGCCGGGCCTGAGTTCGCCCGACAGCCTGGGGCTCTACATGACCTGGGCGCCGCGTGTCGGACTGACCGACGCCAGCCGCAACTGCATATCCAATGTACGCAAGGCAGGGCTGATCTACGGCGATGCGGTGCACAAACTGACCTTGCTGCTCAAGGAATCACGCCAGCGCCGGCTCTCCGGCGTACAGCTCAAAGACCGCTCGCAAGACCCTGTTATCGAAGGCGCAAAAGCCGCCACTAATTTTCTGCTCCCCAACCTTTCCCACTGCTAAAGACGAGGAAACAACCATGTCTGAAACGCCAACCCTGGAGTCCTTGCAGGCAGCGCTTGATGCCCAGCAAGCGATTTTCGAAATGCACCAGTCCATGAACATGGAAGTGTTCTACTGGTGGTGTACCGCCATTATGTTCCTGATTCACGCAGGCTTCCTGGCCTACGAGATGGGTGCTTCGCGCAGCAAGAACGCGCTGGCCGCCGGCATCAAGAACATTCTCGCCCTGGTGGTGATCATCCCAACCTTCTACCTGTTCGGCTGGTGGATCTACAACGCCTTCCCGGGCGGATTCATTCCCGCCGAGGCGTCGGCCGCACTGCCCTGGTCGCAGAGCATGGGCCCCGATGCCAAGGACCTGGGCACCGGCGTGTTCTGGGCCGCCTTTGCACTCTTTGGTGCCACCACCGGCTCGATTCTGTCGGGCGCCGTGATCGAGCGTATTCGCGTCAGCGCTTTCCTTATCCTGACCATCGTACTCGGCAGCGGGGTCTGGATTCTGGGCGGGGCCTGGGGCTGGCATCCTGATGGCTGGCTGCTGACTAAGCTTGGGTACCACGACGTGGGCGCGTCCGGTGTGGTGCATGCCATTGCCGGTTTCTTCACCCTTGGCGTTCTGCTCAACCTGGGTGCGCGCAAAGGCAAGTTTATCGACGGCGTGGCGCAGACCATCTCGCCGCACAGCCTGCCGATGACCCTGATCGGACTGATGCTGATCATCGTCGGCTTCTTCGGCTTTCTCGGTGGCTGCATCATCTTCAACGGCGGCGACACCGGCTGGACCACCATCTACGGTAACCCGACCAACCTGTCCGCGTTTGCCTTCAATACCCTGATGGGCTTTTCCGGCGGCATCATCGGCTGCTACGTTGCCACCCGCGACCCGTTCTGGACCATGTCCGGCGGCCTGGTCGGCATCATCTCCGTGGCCGCGGGCCTGGATCTGTACGACCCGGGGCTGGCGTTCATCATCGCCACCTGCATGGGTGTCGCCGCAGTCTACTTCGCCAAACTGCTGGAAAACCTCGGTATTGACGATGCCGTTGGTGCGGTCGCCGTGCACGGATTCACCGGTGTTGTTGCCGTGATTCTGGTCGGCGTGTTCGCCGCCGGTACACCCAACGTCAACGGCTTGCCGCCGATCAGCTTCATGGGCCAGCTGACCTCTGCCGGCGTGATGATTGCGCTCGGCTTCCTGCCGGGCTACGGATTGTCGCTGCTGCTGAAGAAGCTCAACATGCTGCGGGTACCTGAGAAGTGCGAAGAGCTCGGCATCGACGAAGTCGAGATCCTTGCCAAGCCTTACCCGGAAGCGGGCGTCCCGGCGATTGCCGCCAGCGACGTGCCGAACAAACTGGCCAACACTGAACTGCAGGGAGCCTGATCATGGGAACCTCCATTACCACCTGGGAAAACGTCAGCGCCTACTTCACTTTCGCCGACAACCCAATGGCCCTGGGACTCTTCGTCGCCGGCGCCACGGTGATCGTGGTCGGGCTGATCCGCTCGATCATCAAGCACGAAAACGAAGCATTCAAGCAGCATAAATAGGGGCCGGCCCCGCTAACAAAAACCGCACGCCGGCCACCCGGCGTGCGGTTTTTCCGTTTGTTCGGGTAGCGAACCTGCACTAAAACTGGCGACATTGATGGGCTACGCGATGCGCACATTCCGCGAAAACCTCAAGCGGCACCAGCGTCATCGCTTCTCCCATCCTACGGTTTCTGCACCTGATGTCGCGCTAACCCGGAAATCCGCGCACACAGGCAGGATGGGTGGAACGACGCCTGGGCAGTGAATATCAGCGCCCGATGCCGCCCGTGCGGCCTGTAGCCCATCGTACGGTTTCTGCACCTGATGTCGTGCTAACCCGGACAACCGCTCACATCAGGCAGGATGGGTGGAACGACGCCTGGGCACTGCATATCAGCGCCTGATGCCGCCCGTGCGACGTGTAACCCATCATGGGGCCTCTGTTCAGCACCGAGAATGTCGCCGGCACCGATGGTGTTACGCCGCCGGGCTTGCCTGAAAATCGGCGCTGCAACAGAAAAGCCGCCCACCGGATCTTCGGGGGGCGGCTTTGCTCAGTGCAGCATTTGCTCAGTGCAACAACGACGCTTCCACCGCTTCGCAGGCCTCCAGCGTGTTCTGCAGCAGGCAGGCGATGGTCATGGGCCCGACGCCGCCGGGTACCGGGGTGATCTTCGACGCCCTGAGCTGCGCGCTGTCGTACTCGACATCCCCTGCCAGCTTGCCACTCTCAAGACGGTTGATGCCCACGTCGATCACCACCGCGCCGGGCTTTATCCACTTGCCCTTGATAAAGCCCGGAATACCCACCGCCGCAATGACGATATCGGCCTGGGCCACCTCATCGGCCAGATTGACCGTCTTGCTGTGACAGACGGTGACAGTGGCGCGCTCAAGCAGCAGCTCCAGCGCCACTGGCCGGCCGACGATGTTCGACGCCCCGATCACCACCGCCTTCTTGCCAACGCAGTCCACGCCGGCATTTTTCAGCAGGCGCATGCAGCCATAGGGCGTACAGGGCCGCAGCGTCGGCGCCTTGCCGGCCAGGCGGCCCAGGTTGTAGGGATGGAAGCCATCCACATCCTTGGCCGGATCGATGCGCTCGATCACCGCCTGCACATCGATCTGCGGTGGCAGCGGCAATTGCACCAGAATACCGTGAATCTCGGCATCGGCATTGAGCCCATCGATCAGTGCCAGCAATTCTGCCTCACCGGTGTCGGCTTCCAGACGATAGGTCTTTGAAACAAAGCCGGCCTCGGCGCAGGCCTTGACCTTGCTGCCGACGTAGACCTTTGAAGCCGGGTCTTCCCCGACCAGCACCACCGCGAGTCCCGGTGGTGCAAGCCCAGCCTCGCGCCGGGCGCGGACCTGGCCGGCAATATCGCGGCGCAACTGCGCCGCGACTGCCTTGCCATCGATCCGTTTGTCGTCAATATTCAGCTGCTGATTCATCTCTGGCTCCTCAGAATGACTGGCCGGGAATCCAGCTCGTGCCCGCCAGCGGGACCCGTGCCATGGCGGCGGATTCAACCGTCAGGGCCACCAGGTCCTCCGGCTCCAGGTTGCGCAGATCGTTCTTGCCGCACGCCCGTGCCAGGGTCTGGGCTTCGAGCGTCAGCACGCGCAGGTAGTTGGCCAGGCGGCGACCGCCCTCCACCGGATCGAGCCGCTTCATGAGTTCGGGATCCTGGGTCGAGATACCGGCCGGGTCCTTGCCTTCCTGGTAGTCGTCGTAGAAACCGGCAGCCGAACCGAGCTTCTGGTACTCCTCGTCCCATCTAGGGTCGTTGCAGCCCAGCGCGACCAGGGCGGCGGTTCCGATGGCCACGGCATCAGCACCCAGCGCCATGCACTTGGCGACATCGGCACCGTTACGGATGCCGCCGGAGACAATCAGCTGCACCTTGCGGTGCATGCCCATTTCCTTCAGCGCCTGCACGGCCTGCGGAATGGCCGCCAGGGTCGGAATGCCGACGTGCTCGATAAAAACGTCCTGGGTCGCCGCGGTACCGCCCTGCATGCCGTCGACGACGATGACATCGGCACCGGCCTTCACCGCCAGCTTGACGTCGTAGTAGGTTCGGGTTGCACCGACCTTGATGTAGATCGGCACCTGCCAGTCGGTGATCTCGCGCAGTTCCTGGATCTTGATCGCCAAGTCATCGGGACCGGTCCAGTCCGGGTGGCGGCAGGCAGAGCGCTGATCGATACCCTTGGGCAGGTTGCGCATCTGGGCCACGCGGTCAGTGATTTTCTGACCCAGCAGCATGCCGCCGCCGCCGGGCTTGGCGCCCTGCCCCAGCACCACTTCGATGGCGTCGGCCTTGCGCAGGTCATCCGGGTTCATGCCGTAACGCGATGGCAGGTACTGGTACACCAGCTTTTTCGACTGGCCGCGCTCCTCCGGCGTCATGCCGCCGTCACCGGTGGTGGTGGACGTGCCGGCGATCGAGGCACCACGGCCCAGGGCTTCCTTGGCATTGGCCGAGAGTGCACCAAAGCTCATGCCGGCGATGGTCACCGGAATATCCAGCACGATGGGCTTCTTGGCGAAACGATCACCCAGGGTCACCGAGGTGTTGCACTTCTCGCGGTAGCCTTCCAGCGGGTAGCGCGACATGCTGGCACCCAGGAACAGCAGGTCGTCGAAATGGGGCAGCTTGCGCTTGGCGCCAAAGCCGCGGATGTCATAGATGCCGGTGTCGGCGGCACGGCGAATCTCCGCCATGGTGTTGCGATCAAAGGTTGCCGATTCACGCAGGCCGGTTTTTACGCTGTTGTCATTGCTCATATCCAAATCCTCAATCATGCAAAATCAACGGGCTGTAAAAGCGCTGGCAACGCAGGTCGCTTTCTCAGCCCGTTGTTCAGTAAGCAGATGCATTGTCGACCTTGAACGTATACAGCTGGCGCGCGGAGCCGTAGCGACGAAACGCCGCCGGATCCTCGTCGACACCGGCGCGGTTCAGCAGGCCGCTCAGCTCTTCGATATGCTCGGCACGCATGTCTTTCTCGATGCAGTCGGCACCGAGGGACTTCACCTCGCCCTTGACGTAGATATGTACCTCGTAAAGGGAGTCGCCCAGCGCCTCGCCGGCATCGCCACACACCACCAGGGAGCCGGACTGGCCCATGAAACAGCTCATGTGACCCACGCTGCCCTTGACGACGATGTCGACGCCCTTCATCGAGATGCCGCAACGCGCGCCGGCATTGCCTTCGATCACCAGCAGGCCGCCCTGGGCCGTGGCACCGGCCGCCTGGGAGGCATCGCCCTTCACCCGCACGGTGCCGGACATCATATTCTCGGCCAGACCCTGGCCGGCGTTGCCGTGCACCACGATGTGCGCCTTCTTGTTCATGCCGGCGCAGAAATATCCGGCGTGGCCATGAATATCGACCGCCAGCTTCTGATCCAGGCCCACCGCCAGGTTGTGCTGTCCTTTGGGGTTGGTCACCGCCCATTCACGCTCGGTGCACTCCAGGGCCTGCTCGTGCAGCGCCTGGTTGAGGTCGCGTACGGTGCTGCTTGTCAGATCAATTGTTTTCATCGTTCTCTCTCCCCTCAGTGGCTGCCACGTTCCCAGATGTAAAAGGTCGCCGGTTCCGGCTCCCATACCCGGGCATTCTCGATGCCGGGCAGCGTCGTCAGCGCCTGGTATTCGGACGCCATCGCCACGTAGTCGTCGGTTTCAGCCAGCACCGCAGGCTTGCAGGCAATCGGGTCGCGCATCACGGCAAAGCCGTCGCGGGTACCGATGGTGAAGGTGAAGAAACCATCCAGATCCTTGAGCGCGTTTTCCAGCGCCTGCTTCAGGCTGTCACCGTTGCGCAGGCGCCAGGCCAGGTAGCCGGCTGCCACTTCGGAGTCGTTCTCTGTCTGGAAGGCGATGCCTTCACGCTTGAGGACATCGCGCAGGCGGTTGTGGTTGGACAGGGACCCGTTATGCACCAGGCACAGGTCCATGCCGGTGGAAAACGGATGGCTGCCTTCCATGGTCACCGCCGACTCGGTCGCCATGCGGGTATGGCCGATAATATGGCTGCCTTTCATGCCCGCCAGGTTAAAGGTGTCGACGATCTGCTCCGGCAGGCCAACCTCCTTGAGGATCTCGATGGACTGGCCAACACTCAGGATCAGCACCTCGGGCGCCTGCGCCTCGAGCCAGGTGCGTAGCCGTGTTTCGTCGGCGGCCACCTTGAAAACCGCCACGTTGGCATTCTGGAACCAGCTGATGTTGACGTTGAGCAACGTCTTCACCGCGGTAGCCAGCGCCTCCCAGTCAAAATCAGCATCGGGGTGACGCAGCGTCAGCTTGGTCCAGCCCGCGTCCACCTCATCGCCGTAGATGGCGAAGCCGGCGCTGTCAGGACCGCGGTCGGTCATGGCGATCAGCATCGGTGCGAACAGTTCACCCAGCTGGCTTTCCAGCGCCGGGTTCTTCAAATAGAGTCCTACGATTCCACACATAGTCGATTACCTCGAAAAAACACTGTCAGCACCGCGATTAGAAAAATTCGGCGTAGCGATTGAGTTCCCAGTCCGACACATGGCGGCTGTACTCGATCCACTCGGCCCGCTTGACCTTGATAAATTCCGACACGATCTCCGGCCCCATGGCGTCGGTGAACAGCGTGTCCGCTTCGAGCGCATCCAGGGCCTGGTCGAGGTTCTGCGGCAAGATGCCGATGCCCAGCTCCTGAATCTCCTCGAGGCTCTTGCCATAGAGGTTGAAGTTGGTCGGCTCGCCCGCGTCCAGTTCACGCTCGACGCCGTCAAGACCCGCAGCGATCAGTGCCGCATGCACCAGGTACGGGTTGCAGCCTGAATCCGGCAGACGGAACTCGAGCCGGCCGTAGGGAATGCGCACCATCGCCGAGCGGTTGTTGTCGCCGTAGCAGATGTAGGCCGGCGCCCAGGTCGCCCCGGAGGTACTGCCACCTACGACAAGGCGCTTGTAGGAGTTCACGGTCGGTGCCGCCAGGGCGCAGAGCGCCGGGGCATGGGCCAGAATGCCGGCGGTGAAGTGGTAGGCCAGTTTCGACAGGCCCATGCCGTTGGCGTCGCTGTCGTCGTTGAACAGGTTGCGGCCATCCCTGTCGGTGATCGACAGGTGGTAGTGCATGCCGTTACCGGGGCGATTCGAGGCGGGCTTGGGCATGAAGGAGCAGACCATGCCCAGCTTGTTGGCGATTTCGCCGGCGGCCATGCGCACGAACGTGAAGCGGTCGGCCGAGGTCAGCGCATCGCTGTAGGTATAGTTGATCTCGAACTGGCCATTGGCATCCTCGTGGTCGATCTGGTAGACGTCGAAATCGACCGCCTGCAGCGACTCGACCAGCTGTTCGAGAAATTCGCTGGCACGGGACAGGCCCTTGTAGTCGTAACAGGGCTTGTCCAGCGTATCGCTCTTGTCGACCGGCAGCAGTTCACCGTCGGGGCCGCGGCTGAACAGCGAAAACTCGGGTTCAAGACCGGTGTTCAGGGTCCAGCCGCGCTTTTCCAGCCGTGCCAGCTGGCGCTTCAGCACCACGCGGCTGCAGTAAGGGTGCGGCTCATCATTGACATAACCGTCGCAGACGATACGGGCATAGCCCGGCTGCCAGGGCACGGCGCTCAGGGTGCTGAGATCGCCACGGGCCAGGAAGTCGGGCCCGTGGGGCTCCATGCCCAGTCCCCAGACCGCGAAACCGGCAAAGCCCGCCCCCTTCTCCACGACATCCATCAGGTTACGTGCCGGTACGGATTTGGTTTTTGCAACGCCATGAATGTCGACGAACTGGGCCAGCACGTACTTGATCTTGGTATCGGTGATGATTTTTCCAATCTCTGCGGGCATCATGATGCACCTCCTGTTAGGTAAGCAGTGCCGAGGTCTTCGACCACGGTTTGAATCGTTTCACTGAGGTAGGCGCCGTAGCCGGGATCGCAGCCGATCAGCAGCACCTCCCCGTCGCGGTAAAGCCAGCAGCTGACGCCGGCAACCGAACTCATCAGCCAGTCACCGGGCTGCAGCGTGCGAAAATCGAACTGGCACAACTGGGCCATCACGCCGACCCAGTCCCCATCGATCGCCAGCACCCGGTCGAAGCGACGAAAGCACCAGTCGCCTTCGGGCGCGCGGCGATCCAACGGCAGGATTGCCATGAATTCGTCGCGTCCGGTACGGGCAACCAGCGCGCCCTGCTCCATTCGGGCACTCATCACCTGGGACGGTGCCGGCAGTCCGGCACCGTCCAGGGCCTGGGCGCTCTCGGGCCCCGTCAGCAGATAGCAGCCCAGCCCGTCGCGCACGCTTACATTCGTTGCGATCATCAGGCCACCTCCGTAAGATCTGCGGCCGTGGACCTTTTGCCCTGGCTGTACTGCGGTGTCGTGCGAGTCATGCAATCCATCAGGCCACCTCCGTAAGATCTGCGGTTTGTCGTTTGCCTTCGGCGTCGTAGAACGGCAGCGCGCAGGGTTCGATCTGAATCAGGTCGCCGCTGTCGACACAGACGCTCAGCGACAGCGAAGCCTCGGCCAGCGGCAGGTCAACCATCGCCAAGCCGATCAGCTGCCCAAGACTCGGGCTGTAGGCGATGCTGGTGATGCGTCCGGCCATCTCGCCGTTCTCGATAATGAGATGACACTCCTTGGGCCTTTCGCCGCTGTAGCCCTTGGGCAACCGAAAGCCGATAAGCTTGCGACTGCAGCGCGCCTTCAGCAGCGCCAGCGATGGGCGGCCAACAAAGTAAGGCTTGCTCTTGAGCGGCACGGCCCAGGCCATGGCGGCCTCGAACGGATTGGTCAGGCCATCGGTGTCCTGACCGACGATGATGTGACCCTTTTCAAGGCGCAGCACGCGCTGGGCTTCAACGCCGAACGGACGAATACCGAATTCGGCACCGGCGCTCATCAGGCGGTCCCATAGTGTGGCGGCCGCATCAACCGGCAGGTGAATCTCGTAACCCAGTTCGCCGACGAAGCCGACCCGGATCAGCCGTACAGGAATGCCGCAGAGCTGCCCTTCACGCATGCCCAGATAAGGGAATGCGTCTTCGGCAAGGTCGATGTCGGTCAGCGGCGCCAGCAACTGGCGGGCATGGGGACCGGCCAGGTTCATGGCCGCCAGCACGCCGGTGCGGTTCACCAGCCGGACATCGAGACCCCACTCGACGATATGGCGCGACAGGGTACGGTAGGTGGCCTCACTGTGACTGGTGGTGGCGGTGACATAGAAGCGATCCTCGGCCACACGGCCAACGATGCCGTCATCGACGATCACGCCGCTGTCGTCGACCATCAGCGCGTAGCGAGTCATACCCGTTCTGATGGTCGACATGCGCATGGTGTAGCTGCCATCGAGCAGCTTGGCGGCATCCGGCCCCATCACCTCGATCTTGCCGAGCGTCGAGACATCGATCAGGCCCAGCGCGGTGCGCACGGCCTGCACTTCGCGCAGAATCGACGGCTCGCGCTGGTCCGGCATACCGTAGTACTCCGGACGCAACCAGGCGCCGGCTTCCATCATCTGCGCGCCAAGGCCCAAGTGACGATCATGCAGCGCGCTCAGGCGCTCGGGGCGAAAACGGCGTCCCGCCAGGTCGCTGACCGGCACCGGATGGAACATCGGCCTTGCCGTGGTCGATCCGGTCTCGTCGATGCTGCGACCAATCACCGAGGCCAGCACTCGAATGCCGTTCATGTTGCTGTGTTTGCCCTGGCTCGGCCCCATGCCGATGGTCGAGAAGCGCTTTATCAGTTCGATATTGTCAAAGCCTTCCTTTGCCGCGTTGACCAGATCCTTGAGCTGCAGGTCTTCGTCAAAGTCGATGAAGTTCTTGCCCCTGGGATGTTCAATGATCGGCCAGGGGTGGCTGTGTGCGCGTGTGTCGCGACAGGCTGCGAGATCCGGCTGCAGGCTTTCACCGCGCAGATGGGCACAGGCATCTTTTGCCGCACGCTGGCCGTCTGCCAGGCGCTGCTCGAGGCTGAAGGCGCCATTAAGGCGGCCGCAGGCGAAAATGCCGGCGGGCAACTGCTGTGGCAGCAGCTGCTGCAGTGTGTCGTCGTACGCCAGCCTGGCGCCGGCCTGATAGAGCAGCTGTGACGCGGGCGCCCAGCCCACACTCATCAGCAGCAGATCGCAGGGGATCTCGCGGGCGGTTGCCGGGTTGCAGCGATGGCCATCGAACGGCGCAACAATGACGCGCTCCAACCGCCCCTTGCCCTGGGCTTCGTAGATCGCGTGCCCCTCGATGACCGGAATGCGCGCCGCTGCCAGCTGGGACGCCCAGTGGCCGCGTTCGGCCCCCTGTTCCAGATCCACCACCGCCGCCACGTCGATACCGGCCTGCAGCAGGTCCAAGGCGGCACGATAGCCTTCGCCGTTGGCGCTCAGCACCACCGCGCGCTTGCCCGGCCTGATCGCATGACGGGCGATCAGGCGCTGCGCGCCGGAAGCCATCATCACGCCGGGCAGGTCGTTAAAGCGGAACACCGACGGCTGCTCCATTACCCCGGTGGCGCTGATCACGGCGCCGGCGCGCATCTTGATGATGCCCGTCGGCCCAGACAGCGGCACATAGTGATCGGTGTACCAGCCGGCGGCGTAGTGCGACGGCAACACGCGGATATTGGCGTGCCCCTCAACGCCCGTCTTAAGGCGTTCGCGCACGGGCGCCGCATCGGCGTCGTTCGCCAGCTGATAGTCCAGGCTGCCGCCGATGCGGGGGTTTTCATCCACCAGCACGACATCGAGCCCGGCGTCGGCCGCGGTGAGCGCCGCCTGCATGCCGGAGGCGCCGGCACCAATGACCAACAGGTCGCAGAAGCCGTAGGACTTGGCCTGACGCCTGGCCGTCCAGCGGGTATCAATGCTGCCAAGGCCCGCCTTTTCGCGGATCTTGCGCTCCCAGAACGGGAAGAAGCGCTTGGGCTTGTGGAACGTCTTGTAGTAAAACCCCACCGGCAGGAAGGCCGACAGGCGCTCGATAAAGCGGTCGCGATCGTTTACAAGCGTGCCGTTGACGTTGCACGCCCGCAAATCCAGCCCCGCTTGCAGCGGCGTCACATCGGCGCGGATATTGGTGGCGTCCGCACTCTGCATCAGTGCATTGACGTCGTGGTTGGCCAGTGTCAGGGCACCGCGTGGACGGTGGTACTTGAAACTGCGCCCCAGCAGCGTCTGGCCACAGGCCAGCAGCGCCGAGGTCACACTGTCACCGCGAAAGCCGGTATAGGCCTGGCCCTCAAAGGTGAAACGGTAGGTCTCGTTGCGATCGAGCCATTCCAGCGGTTGCGGATCAAGCCGGGATGTCATAACGCACCTCCTGCGGGTCAATAAAACGCTGCACTTCATCCTTCAGGGTGTCGCGCTCCATGATGTACCAGCGCCCGGTCGGCCGGTGGTACCACCATTCGCGCAGCACCTGGGGCGCGCCGTTACGGTTGAAGACAAAGTCCGCCCAGGCCGTCTCGTCGGCATCCAGCGGCGGCCGGCGTACCTCGCCGCAGTAATCGAACTCACTGATCGGGCGCTTGCCGATCACGGGACAATCGAACAGTTTCATAACCCCTCCTCAGTGCCCGACCGATGCCGCACCCTTCTCGCCGACCAGGTCGAAGTCGGCGAAACGGGACAGCCGGAAGGGCTCGATCAGTTCGTGTGTCTTGTCGTGGGCAATTGTCCAGGCCATGGTCTTGCCACTGACGGGCGTGGCCTTGAAGCCCCAGGTGCCCCAGCCCCCATCGAGGTAAAAACCCTTAATCGGTGTCTTGCCCATGATCGGCGCGAAGTCCGGCGTGATGTCGCTCATGCCGGCCCACTGGCGCATGACCTTCATGCGGCTCATGAACGGGAACAGGTCCAGCATCTTGTCGGTCAGGCCCTCGACGAAATCGAAGCTTGAGCGGGTTGAGTGCAGCACCGAGGGGTCCACCGAAGCGCCCATGACCATTTCGCCACGGGACGACTGGCTGACATACACGTGCAGGCTGCCTGAGACGACGATGGTATCCATGAACGGCTTGACCGGCTCCGACACGCAGGCCTGCAGCGGAAAGATCTCGATGGGCGTGCGCAGCCCGACCATCTCGGTGATGCGGGGCGTAGAGCCGGCCACCATCGAGATCACCCTGTTGCAGCTGATAAAGCCGCGGTCGGTCTGTACACCCACCACCTGGTCGCCCTGCGTACGGATCTCGGTGACACGGGTTTTCTGGTGAATCTCGACACCGCGGTTGTAGGCACCACGGGCGTAACCCCAGGCCACCGCATCGTGACGCGCCACCGCTCCCGGCGCATGGTAGAGCGCACCCTGCACGGCACTGTGACCGGCGCAGTCAAGATCCATGTACGGCACTTCGCGGGCGATAAACTCGCGGTCCACCACCTCGCTGTCGATACCGTGGCGCTTGTTCACTTCGGCGCGCCAGCGCATGGTGCGCAGCGCGCTGTCGGTGTGCGCCAGGGTGAAATGGCCCCGGGTCGAATAGAAAATATTCAGATCGAAATCGTCCGACAGGTCCTCGAACAGCTTGAGGCTGGTGTCGTAAAACCGCACGCCCTCGGGGGTCAGGTAGTTGGAGCGCACAATGGTGGTGTTGCGCCCGGTGTTACCGCCACCGATATACCCCTGCTCGAGCACCGCAACGTTGGTGATGCCATGTTCCTTGGCCAGATAGTAGGCGCAGGCCATGCCGTGCCCGCCGCCGCCGATGATGACGACGTCGTAGCCGGATTTGAGCGGTTTGGCTGCGGGAAAGAAACGCGGTTCGTCATGCGTCTTCTTCAGGCCGTATTTCAATAAGCGCCAGGGCATGTTGCTCTCCTGTTAAACTAAACGGCTATCAGGCAAAAACGACGGTTTTATTGCCGTACACCAGTACGCGATCCTCGATGTGGTACCGAAGGCCGCGGGCCAGCACTGCCTTCTCGACATCCTTGCCGATACGCACCATGTCGCTGGTTGTGTTGTGATGGGTCACGCGATGCACGTCCTGCTCGATGATCGGGCCGCCATCGAGTTCCGAGGTCACGTAGTGACAGGTCGCGCCGATCTGCTTGACGCCGCGCACGCCGGCCTGGTGATACGGCCGCGCGCCGATAAAGGACGGCAGGAAGCTGTGGTGAATGTTGATGATCCTTGAGGGGTAAAGCTCGCAGAGGTCTTCCGGCAATATCTGCATGTAGCGCGCCAGCACGATCACATCGGCATCGGCCGCTGCAATCTGCTCCTTGATGGCCCGGAAATGCGGCTCCTTGTTATCCTTGTCCACGGGCAGGTGAATATAGGGAATATCGTGGAACTCCACGTAGGGACGCAGATCATCGTGGTTGGACAACACGCAGGGAATCTCGAACGGCATGTCGCCACTGCGCCAGCGGTACAGCAGATCGGACAGGCAGTGCGCCTCTTTGGAGACCATCAGCAGCACGCGCTTTTTCACCGACGAATCGGTAATCTGCCACTGCATGTCGAATTCTTTGGCAACTGGCGCGAATTTCGCTTTCAACGTTTCGAGATCGAACGGCAGCGAGTCGGCCAGCACTTCGTAGCGCATGAAGAAGGTGCAGGTTTCAGTATCGGCAAACTGATGGGCCTCATTGATCCAGCCATTGTGCGCGGAGAGAAACTGCGTCACTGTCGAGACAATCCCGACACGATCGGGACAGGAGATCGTAAGGCGGTACTTGCGGGCACTTTCAATATCGTTAGCCATGTGCTTGCTCCTAATTTTCTTAGCAGGAAATTTTTATTACCAAAGATAAAGCAATCTCTTTGCCAACTTTTAAAGGCTCCAGGCAAAAAATGCGAAGATGCCCTAAACTGTTGATTTGGTTACTATAAAGAAATATTTTTTCTCATGAGGAATACGCAGAGCGGGTCAGCTGCTCTGAAATCGAGCCCGACAGGCCCGAAAAGATGCACCAACCTGTCACAGAGCTGCACTGATAAAGAGCAACGTCATCATGAATGAAGCGCAGAACCCGAAGCTCCAGCTGGAGCAGTACATCGCCATGAAGGTGAAACAGAAACGCTCGGAACAGGGGCTCAAGATCACCGATGTGGCGCGAATCGCCGGACTCAGCCAGGGCATGATCAGCAAGATCGAAAATGCCCAGGTCTCCACCAGCCTCGATACCCTCAACCGCCTGTGCGACGCTATCGGACTGTCGATTTCGCAGCTGTTCAGCGACTACGACCGCCCCACCGGCAGTGCTCAGCTGGTCAAGGCAGGTGAAGGCATGGAGGTGGTGCGCCGCGGTACCGAGAAAGGTCACACCTACCAGTTGCTGAGCTACCATCGCGGTAAAAAGAAAAGTTACGAGCCCTTCCTGATCACCATGGACGATGCCGCCGAGGTGTTCCCGACCTTTTCGCATCCGGGTCAGGAGTTCATTTACCTGCTGCAGGGGCGCATCCAGTACCGCCACGGCAACCATCTTTATGAGATGGAACCCGGTGACGCCCTTTCCTTCGATGCCGAGGTACCGCACGGACCGGAATTGCTGCGCGAAGTACCGATCCAGCTGCTGTCGGTCATCCATTACGACGAGGATTGAGTTGGGTTCGGTGAACGGATGCACGGAAGCACGGAAGCACGGAAGCACGGAAGCACGGCCTTGATTGGGAGCGGCGCTCCGGCAAGGAACGTCCTTCGCTACCGCGCAAGGCCTGTTCGCGGCGAGGCGCCGCGCCTGCGGGACTTCTCCCCTCGTAGGACCGGCGTGCCCGCCGGGAATGTGACTCTGACGTGCGCGCAATAAAAAGCCCGACGCACGCAACATGCTTCGGGCTCGATGGGGGCAAGAATGAACTCAGCCCCTGGCAGTGCGCTTCTTTTTCTCCGGGTCATCGAAGGGCAGCGTATGGGCAATGGCGCCGACGTCGAGGCTGCCCTGCACCTGCAGCGGCATGCCCTGCTCGGCACAATCCACCTTCATGCGGGCAATGGCCATCGACTTGCCGGTCAGGCGCGAATACATGCCACAGGTAATCACGCCGACCTCCGTGCCGTCGACATGCAGGGTATCGCCGGCTTCCGCAGCCTGATCCCCCTCGAGCATGACGCCAAAAATCCTGAAGCGCTCCTTGCCCTTGAGCCTGAAGTGCTCCGTTGCGCCACGAAACTCCGTCTTGTCCCTGGAGACCGTGAAATCGAGCCCGAGCTCCCACAGCGTGTCGCCCGCCGGCTGGTCGGCGAAGGGGTACATCTCTGAATTGTCGTACGGGAAGAACAGCAGTGAACTTTCGACTCGCAGCCAGTCCAGTGCCGTGAACGAACAGGGCACAATCCCCATGGCCCGTCCCTTCTCGACAATCGAATCCCAGATAACCGGTGCGTCGGCCGCCTTGCAGAAGATCTCGTAGCCGCGCTCGCCGGTGTAGCCGGTGCGGGAGATCATCACCGGGCGGTCAAACAGCCGCGTCTGCAGGTGATGGAAATACGGCAGGTCGCGAATCCCCGGCACGTACTCGGCGAGAAAATTCACCGCCAGCGGCCCCTGCAGTGACAGGTCGTGCATATCGTCATCAAACAGTATTGCTACCTGGCGCCCCTGGGCCGAGCGCACCAGCATTTCATGCCCGCTACCGGTACCGTGCACCACCATGAACGCATTGGGCCCGGTGCGATAGACGATGCAGTCATCGACAAATTTACCGGCCTCGTTAAGCATGGAGGCATACACCGACTTACCGGGATAGAGCTTGGAGATATCGCGCGTCGTGGCGTATTCGAGCAGGCTTTCGGCATGGGGCCCCACGTAATGCACCTTTTTCAGGCCCGAAACATCCATCAGGCCGGCACGGGTGCGAATCGCCTCATGCTCATCCGCCAGCTCGCTGTTATAGGTCCAGGCCGTGCCCATGCCGTTCCAGTCTTCGAGGTTGGACCCCAGGGCGCGATGACGGTCAGCCAGCGCGGAAAATCGCCAGGATTGAGCCATGTTATTCTCCTTGAAATAAAGTAGGCCTGTCGGAACCGCCGAGCGGTTCCGGGCCGATGTAGCTGAAAATCTGAACAGGAACCGGCCACTACAACCGGTTGCGCAGCACAGGTGCCCGACCGAGCGGCCGAACACCTGGATACACTTACTTGTGCTTGTCGAATGACGCCTTTTCGTGACGGATGATGGTGGCGTTCAGCAGCAGGTAAACCCCCACCGCCGCAGCCAGGCTGATGGCGATGCCGGTCGGGCTGTCAGCAAAGGTGAAGTATGCGGACACGCCTTCCCAACTGGTAATCGGACTTGTATTCATCGCAGTCTCCAGTGGCGCGCAGGGCGCCGGTTCATTGCAGGAATTAAAGCCGGGTGATGCAAACACCACCCGGCTCGGGTCATCAGGCCACTTCCTGGCCCGGTTTCAGGGTATTTTCGACAATGGCCTGGGCCGGCACCGATTCGGGGTAGGGCCTGGCCGGGATTTCAACCAGATCCAGACCCAGCACTTCAACCTGCGGCGGTACCCGCAGCGCACCGAATTTCTTCATCGCCCAGGAGATGCCCCAGCCCGGAATGAAGCCAACGAGGGCCATGATGATGGCGCCGGTGACCTGTCCGCTGAAGGTGATGGACGGCATGCCTTCGCCCACGTTTGGAAAGCCCGCTGCGAAAACCCCGACCAGCACCACGCCGTAGAAACCGCAGAAGCCGTGCACCGCGACGGCGCCGACCGCATCATCGACGCCCATTTTCTCGAGCTTGCGACCGATCATCGGCATCAGTACGCCGCCGCTGGCCGCCAGCACGAAAGTCAGGCCGGGGTAGTAGAGATCCAGTCCAGCCGCCACAGTGATGATGCCGGCCAGGCCGCCGGACATGGTCCAGAACGGCTCGCGGGAGGCCAGATAGGCGCCGATCACGCCGCCGGCAAAGCCCATCAGGGTATTGAAACCAAAGGCAGACAGGTTGGTCGGGTTGCCATAGATGGTGGTCCAGCCAGTCTCGCCACCGTTAAAGATGATGCAGCCGCCCAGGAAACCGAAGAAGCCAACGATAATCATCATCAGGCCGATCAGGGCCATGGGCAGGTTATGGGGCGGAATGTACATTGGGGTGCCGTTTTCGTACTTGCCGACGCGCGCGCCCAGGTTCAGCAACACGCCCAGGGCGAAGAAGCCCGCCACCGCATGCACTACGCCGGAGGCACCGACATCGTGATAGCCCAGCTCAGTCAGCAGCCAGCCCTGCGGATGCCATCCCCAGGCAGCGGCCAGGATCCAGACGGCCGACCCCAGTATCGCCGCCAGAATAAGAAAGGCACTCAGACGAATGCGTTCGATTACCGCACCGGAGAGGATCGAACCGGTTGTGGCGCCGAACAGTGCAAAGGCCGCAAAGAAGATGCCCGTGCCCATATCCTGCACATCCGGTCCCATGTGCAGGCTCCAGGGCAATGACGATGCTGCATCACCCGGCACCAGGCCGCCCGGGAAAGCGTTATAGATCCACCAGCCGAAGAAATAAAAGGTCGGAATGATGACCGACAGCGTGAGGATATTTTTCATTCCCGACGTCAGTGCGTTCTTGACGCGCGAAGCGCCGATTTCATACGCCAGGAACCCGGTGTGGATCATGAACATGATGGCGGTGCACCACCAATAGAACACTTCCACGTTCATGGCCTGGTGCATCTCGAAAGTGCTTTGCAGTGTTTCCAGCGACATAGCCTTATCCTCGTTTATGGAATCAAAATATGAGCAGTTTCAGGGCATTCCCGGCGGCTTTCAGGCCCAACCGGAGCGGACTTAAAATTCCTTTAGATAAATTTTATTTCCCACCAGGAAAAGCAATGTGTATGCCAGATGCCGATTATTCCAATCATTCACCCTCGCCTCGCACCCCTTTTTTTCGATAAGCCGTTAATTTCATTGATAATTAAGAGCAGCCCCGTCGATCCAGGCCGGATTGAATCCGGGCGGGCACCCGTGTCCCGCTATGCAACCTGCGCTACATAACGGCGCCTTTATCAGCAGGGCGCACCAGAATGGACGCCCGACCGGCTTAGCTGCGCACCCGCAGGCGCTGCGGATCATGGAATGGCAACGGCGCGACCACCGCCTTGAGTCGCTTGCGCAGGCCGTCCAGCTGCCCGACCTCCAGTTCAGTGCCCGCTTCAGCGTGCTCCGGGGCCAGCCGACACAGAGCGATCTGGTACCCGAGCAGCGGCGACGGCACGGCACTGGTGACAACTCCGACCGGAAAGCGCCCGCTGTACACCTGGTCGCCGTGTGCCACCGGCTCGTCGCTGTATAGCCGCAGCCCGACCAGCCGCTTGCGACTGGCCGGCGCCTGCGCCACAAGTGCCGCCCGGCCGACGAAATCGGTCTCCTTGGTCTTCAACGCAACAGTGAAGCCGATACCGGCCTCGAACGGACTGGTTTCAGGGCAGAACTCGTGGCCGGCAAAGATCAGCCCGGCCTCAACGCGCAGCATATCCAGCGCCTCCAGCCCCAGCGGCGCGATGCCCAGCGGCTGACCGGCCTGCCAGATCGAATCCCACAGCTGTGCGCCATGATCGGGATGACACCAGACCTCGAACCCCAGCTCTCCGGTATAGCCGGTGCGGGAAATCATCAGCGGGATACCCTCAGGCCCGCCGAGGCGACCGATCATGAAATGGAACCAGCGCAGCTGTGTCACCGACGGCTGCGCTTCCGCGTTCCAGATCAGTGACTCAAGCAGGCGCCGGCTCTCGGGGCCTTGTACGGCAAGGTTGTGCAGCTGGTCGGTGGATTCACGCACGCTGACACGCATGCCCTCCCGAACGGCAAGCTCGCGCAGCCAGGTGCCGCTGTAGGGGTCGCCGCAAATCCAGCGGAACGCCTGCTGCCCCATGCGGAACAGGGTGCCGTCGTCGATCATGCCGCCGGTGGCCTGGCACAACGCCGAATAGACCACCTCGCCCACGGCCACGCGGCGCACGTTGCGGGTCAGCGCGAGATCCAGCAGCGCCTCGGCATCCGGCCCCAGCACCTCGAACTTGCGCAGCGGCGACAGGTCCATCACCGCCACGCGTTCGCGGCACGCGAGGTACTCGGCGCGGGCCCCCCAGCCATCAAAGGCGGACGCAAGCCAGTACCCCTTGTATTCGACAAGCTGCCGGGTCAGGGCGGTTACAGGGTCGTGAAAAGCGGTTTGCCTGGTCATCAGCGCAGGTTCCTCGGGTCGGATTCGGTGGGCAATCGCCCGCGGGAACCGGTGTTCGGCGCCATAAATGCGGACATGAATATCGCTCGGACACCAGCCATTGGCCGGGTCGATATCATCCGGGCAGGCGGACGAGGCGCAGATCAGATCCCGCTGGGCCCGCATCAGCACATAATCACCGGGTTGCGACCAGGGCTCGTCAACGCCGATGGCTCCGCACGGCTCCACCCGGGTATTGAAGAAAAAGTTGATTGCCGGCCAGCCAAATCGTGGCCCAATGCCAAAGGGGGCCAGTGCCCGGTTGAAGTTGTCAGTGCAACTGGAATGGCCGAAATAGCCGCTGTCTTCGTAATATTTCGGCGAGCAGGCGAGCAGAAAGCTGTCGTGGCGCCCAACGGTGTCCTGCACCACTTCAAGCATCGGCCGTAACCGCTGGTCACAGAAACGCGAAAACAGGCCCGGTTGCGGCAGCGCAGTGCCGGCCAGCGTGCGCGTAGCCGTGCCGTCCAGCATCAGCTCCTCACCCGCCTCCAGGGCCGCCCGGTCAAAGGCAACAAAGTCCGAGCACTGCTTGCCGGCAACATCAATCACCTGGATCCACTCACCCGCCTTTACCTCGTAGGCACGGGCGCTGCTGTGTGGCACACGCAATTCGCGCAACGGTGTGGCCAGCGGTGGCGGCAGCGCCGCTGCAGTCGCGCCGGTGACCTCAAGCTGCAGCCCGGTGGCCGGTATCTGCCCATCCACCGGCATATCGACACCGGGCGCCAGCACCAGCACGCGCACAGAAGATGCCTTTGGCGGCAGCGCAAGCGTCAGCGGCAGTTGCGAAGGCACGAGGTGCCAAGCCTGGTCCAGCTGCTCGTCCCTCAACTGCCAGCGTTCCAGTTGCTCGCCCAATGCACGTGCCGAGTGCCCCGCCCCGGCCAGCTGCGCGCGTGCCGCCACGGCAGTCGTCATTTCGCCCAGGAGCGGCACAAGCGTGTCGCGGGCCTGTGCATCGAACGGAATCAGCTCGCAGCACTGCTCGCCGTCCTCGCTGCGTAACTGCAAGCGCTCCCCGGGCATCAGCTCCAGGTAAAGTGCCTGCTGCCCTGGCACTGCGTAACGCCGGCTGACCGGCACTGCCGGTCCTGTCCAGCCACTGTTCATGCGTAACCTCCGTGATTCGTTTTCCCGGCCCAATCGCGCCTTATTTAGGCGCATGCGCCAGCGTGCTTCGCCAAACCGGTGCACTGGAACCTGTGAGGATCAGAGCCGACTGGTTATTTCCTTTCGATAAAAAATATTTACCTACAGTGATTGCGCAGGCAATGTGCCTTAAGACGTACCTCCGAAGGGGTACCCTTGCTGTCTGGCATGAATTCTGCTGCGAAAACAGCGACAAATCAGGCATCTGGCGCCCCACAAACAGGGAGCCAGGCGCGATCGGCGCGGAGGAATGAACAGCGTGAATACAGGCCTGGCTTACTGGATCCATCGTATCGGCACAAGTCGCACATCGCCTGAGGTGCAAGCACGCCCGGCGGCCCCCCTGCTGCCGGCATCACTGGTCGGATCGCTGGCACTGGAAATCGCCGGCTGCGAAGACCTGCCCGCCGAGTTGCCGGCACTGCTCGCGCCGCTGCAACAGACACTGGCGCTCGGCAATCCACAACTGCCGGCCTGCAATCTTTACGTTGCCCTGCAGTTTGCGGGAAGCCCTGCACTGCGACTGTTTCACGCCCCTCGAACGCTGCCCGCACCGGGCCTGGCCGCAGCCATCACCTACCAGCTCAGCGGCCCTGCCATCGAGGAAACCGCGCTGCTGCCATTTCGCCGACCCGGTGGCGGCGCACCGTTGCAGGCCCTGCGCCTGCAGGCCGGCCCCGAAAACAGTGCCTGGCTGCTGCTCGATTTTTTGGGCCCGCTGCCGGGCACTGAAAGGATTGCCGAGCAAATTGCACCGCTGCAGCAGGCGCTTGAGCGCGGCCTGAGCATCTGGCACCGGCAGCAACACTGGCGGGACAGGGCCGTCTGCGACGAAAGGCGGGCGTTCGCCGCCGAACTGCACGACTCCGTTACCCAGGTACTGGGGTATCTACGCTTGCGGACCTCGAAACTGCAGTCCCTGGCCCATGCGCAGGAGAATGCAGAGCTGCGGTCATTGGCGGACGATCTTGCAATACAAACCCGGCTCGCCTGTCGCCAGACCCGCGAACTGATTGGCAGTGCACGCCTGGAACTCGACGGCGGGCACCTGCACAGTGCACTGGAATCCACAGTACGGGTGTTCGAGCAGGGCTCCGCGCTGGTTTTTGAACTGGACGACCGTTCCCACCCGCTCGACCTGCCAGAGGCAGCCGCGGTGCAACTGCTGTTTATTGTGCGCGAGGCGTTAAGCAATGCCGTGCGCCATGCCCATGCAAGCCACGTGCGCATTCAGTTGCTGCGTCCGCAAGGCGCCAGTCTGGTGCTGCGCATCGACGACAACGGCCGTGGCATAGACACCCTGGCGGCCCGCCCGGACAGTTTTGGTCTGGGCATCATGCAGGAGCGGGCCCGCCGCATGGGCGCGAGCTACCGTATCGGTGACAGGCCGGGCGGCGGCACGCGCATCGAAATAGCCCTGTCACTGGACGACCTTAACAAGAGCCCACAGCCATGAAGCAGAACCGAGCCGGCGTCGTGCTGGTAGACGACCACCCCCTCTTTCGCCGCGGCGTCGCCGAGTTACTGAACGACAGCGGCCGGTTTCAGGTGCTGGCCGAATTCGACCAGGCCGAGTCGGTCATGGAGCAACTGCAAGTACTGCAGCCGGACCTGCTGTTGCTGGATCTGCAGATGCCCGGTATCGGCGGCCTTGAGCTTTTACCGCAGGTAAAGGCATTCAACGATCGCATCCGCGTCGTGCTGCTGACCGCCTCCGACGACAGCCAGCACCTGCTGCAGGCGCTGCGCGCCGGTGCCGATGGCTATCTGTTAAAGGAAACCGACGCCGACGTGATCCTGACACGGCTGGACGCGGTGCTCGAAGGCAAGGTCGCGCTGGACGACGAGTCGCTGCAGCGCCTGACACTGGGATTACGTGAAGCCCCGCAAGACAGGCCCACCGGCACCGAGCCCCAGCACTGCGCAGACCTGACGCTGCGCGAACATCAAACGCTGGCGCTGATTGCCCGCGGTCTTAGCAACAAGCTGATCGCGCGGGAACTGGGCATCAGCGATGGCACGGTCAAGGTTTACGTCAAGGCACTGCTGCGCAAGCTCAATCTGCACACTCGGCTGGAACTCGCCGCCTGGGTCCATAACCATCCCGAATTTGAACTGGAACTTGAGTCATGAGCGAACACTTCGGGGCATTCGGCTGCTGGCCCCACGTGCAGGAAGATATAGATCCACACAGGCTGCTCGACAGCCTGGATGAAACCGTACTGGTCATCGATGCCGATGAACGACTGTTATATGCCAACCGCAGCTGGAACTATCTGCGGGCCGACACCCCGCGCGGGCTCGGCTTCCTGTTCTCTGACTGTCTGCATCCGGCCGACCGGCCACTCTGGCAGCGTTTTTTCGCCAGGCTCAACACGAACGAGGTATCAGCGCCCCTGTCGCTACGCCTGCTTGGCTCAGACGCCGAACTGTACTGGTGCGAACTGCAGGCCCGCCCGCTGGCAGCCGGCAACCCCTGGCCGGTCAGCCTGACGCTGCGCGATATCAGTGCCCGAGTGCGCCAGCAGCAGCTGCGCGATGCCAGCCACCGCAGTCTCGAACAGCTGCTCAACGGCCTGCCCGCCATGCTCTACCGCGCCCGTAACAACCACGACTGGAGCATGGAATACGTCAGTGCCGGTTGCCTGGAGCTTACCGGCTACTGCCCCGAGGCATTAATCAACCAGACCGGACCGAGCTTCGGCGCCCTTATCCACCCCGAAGATGCCGGTACCGTATGGCAACAGGTCCAGCTGGCGCTCGCCGAGCGCAACAACTTTGAACTGCACTATCGCCTGCAGCACGCAGACGGGCGCATTCGCCGAGTCAGCGAAAAAGGCCGTGGTCTCTATGCCGGAACCGGTGCAATCCTCGGTGTCGAGGGAATCATTCTCGCGCTGGACGGCAACTGAATCGAACCAGGGGTACCTCCTTTTACCTACCTTCAACGGGGAATTTCAGCCGCCGTCCCAAGCTTTTACCGTTAAGTCTATCCGGGCCCGTTCAACACGGGCCGCCAAGCTTCACAGCGAAAGCACAAGGAGAGACCCATGACGTTACGAGTAGCCATCATCGGTGCAGGTCCAAGCGGTCTGGCGCAGTTGCGCGCCTTCCAGTCCGCAGCAGCCAAAGGCGCGCAGATTCCAGAGCTGGTCTGTTATGAAAAGCAGAGCGACTGGGGAGGTCTGTGGAACTACAGCTGGCGCACCGGTCTGGACGAAAACGGCGAACCGGTACACTGCAGCATGTATCGCTATCTGTGGTCGAACGGCCCCAAGGAATGCCTTGAGTTCGCGGACTACAGCTTCGAGGAGCACTTCGGCAAACCCATCGCGTCCTATCCGCCCAGGGCCGTACTCTGGGACTACATCAAGGGCCGCGTCGAAAAAGCCGGCGTGCGTGACCTAATTCGCTTCAACTGCCCGGTGCGCCAGGTCGAATACGACGAGGCCACTGGCAAATTCAGCGTCAGTGCCTTTGACCACAACACCGATACCCTCAGCTGCGAACAGTACGATCATGTGATCTGTGCCGGCGGCCACTTCTCCACCCCCAACGTGCCGACATTCGAGGGCTTCGAGTCATTCAACGGCCGCATTCTGCATGCGCACGATTTCCGCGATGCACTGGAATTCCAGGACAAGGATATCCTGTTGGTCGGCAGCAGTTACTCGGCCGAAGACATTGGTTCCCAGTGCTACAAGTATGGCGCACGCAGCATCACCACCAGTTACCGCAGCGCGCCGATGGGCTTCAAATGGCCTGAAAACTGGGAAGAAAAACCCCTGCTGGTGCGCTGTGACAAAGACACCGTCTGGTTTTCCGATGGCAGTTCGAAAAAAATTGACGCCATCATCCTCTGTACCGGCTACCTGCACCACTTCCCCTACCTGCCCGAAGACCTGCGGCTGAAAACCAACAATCGCCTCTGGCCACTGGGCCTGTACAAGGGCGTGGTCTGGGAAGACAACCCGAAGTTCTTTTATCTCGGCATGCAGGATCAGTGGTACACCTTCAACATGTTCGATGCACAGGCCTGGTACGTGCGCGATATCATTCTTGGCCAGATCACGCTGCCGGCCAAGGATGTGATGACCGCTGACAGCCTGGCCTGGCGTGCCCGGGAGGAAACCCTGCAAACCGACGAGGAGATGATCACCTTCCAGGGCGATTACATCCGCTCTCTGATCGACGCCACCGACTACCCCAGCTTTGATATTGACGGCGTGCGCGATACCTTCCTGGCGTGGGAGCATCACAAGCACGAGGACATCATGGGCTTTCGCAACCACTCCTACCGCTCGTTAATGACCGGAACCCTGGCGCCCCCCCACCACACCCCCTGGCTCGAAGCATTGGACGATTCCCTCGAAGCCTACCTTGCCGACACACCGGCCGACGCCCGCAAGGCGAGCTGACGCATCATCGGGGCCCTGTGCGGCCCCGCTCTGTGCCCTAGTGGCCTCAACCCAATCATTCGCGGCGAGACGCCGCTCCTACGAGCATCCACCAACCCGTCGGCGCCGCGCCCTCGCGGCGCACCGCATCGCCCGAAACACCGCAAGCATTCGCGACGAGGCGTCGCTCCCACGATTTTCCACCGCACCTCTATACAAGGAGCCGCGTCCCCGCGGCGAACAGCGTGGCCGGAGAGACCAGAATCATTCTCGGCGGAGGCGCCGTTCCCACGATTCGCCACCGCACCTCTATACCCCGTAGGCGCCGCGCCTCGCGGCGAACAGCGTTGCCTGGAAGACCAGAAGCGTTCGCGACGGGGCGGCGCTCCCACGATTCTCCACCGCAACCGCAGCTCCCGTCGGCGCCGGCGCTCACGAGGCGAACAGCGTTCACCTGTGAAACCGGAAGCATTCGCGACGGGGGCGTCGCTCCCACGATTCTCCAACGCACCTACATACCCCGTAGGCGCCGCGCCCACGCGGCGAACAGCGTTCACCTGTGAAACCGGAAGCATTCGCGACGGGGGCGTCGCTCCCACGATTCTCCAACGCACCTACATACCCCGTAGGAGTCGCGCCCCCGCGGCGAACAGCGTTGCCTGAAAGACCAGAATTATTCGCGACGGGGCGTCGCTCCTACGATCATGCAACGTACCTTCATACCTCGTAGGAGCCGCGTCCCCGCGGCGAACAGCCTGGCCGGGAAGACCAGAATCATTCTCGGCGGAGGCGCAATTTCTACGGGGTCAGGCGGTCTCGCCGCCGAACAGTTTGAGACCGATGACGCCGAAGACAATCAGCAGGATGCAGGCGATCCGGGCCCAGTTGCCCGGCTCGTTTAGGAAGAGTATTCCGGTCACGGCCAGCGCCGAAGCACCGATGCCGGACCAGATGGCGTAGGCGGTTCCTACGGGGATGGTGCGCATAGCCAGCGAGAGCAGGCCAAGACTGAGGACGATCAGCACCGCGCTGAAAAGCGACGGCCACAAACGGGTAAAACCGTCGCTGTACTTGAGGCCGATCGCCCAGAGACACTCAAGCACACCGGCCAGTAACAGATAAATCCAGTTTTGCATCAAACCTCCCTGTTACAGTGTTCGGTTCAATTGGCCGGATCGAAGCGGCTCAGCCACTCGACCACGGCGGGGTGGAAGCGGCTCAGACCCTTGTACTCGACCAGCTCAGGCGGCAGCGTTTTCATGACCCGGTGCAGGCGGCGTGCCCAGTCGGGGTTGGTCACCAGGTCGTCAAAGCTCATCAAGTAGGTACGAATGCTGAACATGAGCGCGTTGCTGCGCGGCATTCGGTCCAGCACCTGCAGTTCAACGCGCAGATAGACCTTTTCGCCCACGTTGTCCGGCGTGACCGTCGTGCGGTCTGACCCCCAGCTCGGAAACGTCTCGGGCGAGGAGTCCATGCGCGCATTGATGGTCAGGGTCCAGTTCAGCCGTCGTACCGGCCGGCCCACGGGGATCGCCGTCAGGTATTTCAAGGCGCGCTCGAATACACCCATTTCGTGGGCCAGCGGCACCGGTCCATGCCACTCGGAAAAGCTCATGCCGGCGTCAAAGCGCAATGACCAGTCCGCCGGGCAGGTTACGATACCGGCGTCCATGAAAAGGTCGCCGTCACGCTGATCCAGCAATGCGAAATCCCCCTGCAACTGGCGACCGATATATTCCAGCGGCGGCAGCGGCAGCGTGCTGCTGTCACCAAAGGTAAAGCTGTCGTGAATATCGAGCAGCCGGTTTTGCCAGGTCCAGCGCTCGCCCTCGCGCACGAGGCTGAAGTGTTGCGGATAATCCGCCGCCAGGCTCGTCATTGCCCGTTCGATCAGATCCCAGCACGCCACGTCCATGTGGGGCATCGCCAGGCAGCGCTGGGCGTTTTCCCGTAATACGATATCGCGTTCAGCCATTTCGGACAGGTAGTGCTCGTCGATATCGAGCAGGTGCTCAAAAACAGAGCCCTCGGGCCCGGGCGTTACATGGGGTTCGATGTTCACCGAGTACATGTAGTCGTCCTGCGGGAACGGAAACGGAAAGCGCGCGATCGCCTCTTCGCTGTTGCTGTAGCTGAAGTCATCGCGAAAGGTCTGAATCGGTTTGGGGTGCAAACGCATGAATTCTACTCCTACAGATCAAGTGTCAGCCCGGCCTTCGCGGCACGGGATACGCAAGGCATGATGCAGTCCTGTCTGGCCTTCTCGGCCTCGGACAGAAAGCTGTCACGGTGTTCGATATCGCCGTCCAGTACGCGGGTCATGCACTGGCCGCAGACGCCGCCGCGACAGAGACTCGGTACGTTGATACCCGCGTCCTCAAGTGCCTCGAGCAGGCTGCTTTCGCCCGGCACCTCCAGCCGTTGCCGGGACGCAGCCAGTTCCACCTGAAAAGGCTCGCCCGGCTGCGCCGCTGCGAACGCCTCGAAGTGAATGTGACTGGCCGGCCAGCCCAGCTCTGCTGCAGTCCGGCGTACCGCCTCAAGCAGGCTTTGCGGGCCGCACACATAAACATGGGTGCCGGGCGCTCGCCCGCCGAGTACCTTTTCTAACCGGCAGCGCTCGCCCGTGGCGGAGTCGTAACCGAAATAGCGCTCGCCCAGCTGGTCTGCCAACGCCTCGCGATAGGCACCGGTCTGGCTGCTGCGATACAGGTAATGCAGCTCGAAATCGGCGTCGCGGCGCAGCATTTCGGGGATATACGACAGGAAGGGCGTAATGCCGACGCCGCCGGCAATGAGCAGATGCTTGCGCCCCTGCCACGACGGCGCAAACAGATTCGCCGGCGGGCTAATCAGCAGCTCGGTTCCCTCCGAGACCTGCTCGTGCATGAATTTCGATCCCCCGCGCGAGCTCTCCTGCAGCCGCACGGCAATGCGGTAGGCACCGGTATCTGCGGGATCACTGAGCAGTGAATAGGCGTTACGCAGTACGCGCCCCGCCCCCGGCATTTCAACGATCACATGGCTGCCTGCAGAAAAAGGCGTCAGCTGCGCCTCAATGGGTTCCAGGCGGAATTCCCGGATTGCCGGCGCCACCGGGATAACCCCGGTCACCCGGACTCTGAGCTTGGAGACAGTCATCAGCAAAGCTCCTCTGTAGCGTGCTCCTCGGTCGGGTCCTCGGCATTGATCTGAACCCCGACGTAGGCGCCAAGAAAGCGCGAAAAGTGATCGCGCACCAGCAACGGGCGTTTGCAACCGGCGCAGGTAACAGGCGTATGGCCGACATCATCCGTCAGCTCATAGCAGTGCGTGCAGAACACACGGCGCAACCGGTTCACCGGGCTACAAAGCCGGATCTGCTCATCGGCAAAGCCCACTTCCCGTGCCTGATTGCGCACTTGCCAGAGAAAGGCCTCGCGACCGGCCACATAGATCGCACTCGCCAGCGGCGCCTGCAACAGCGTCGCTGCCACCTCGGCCGACGCCTGTTCAGGGTCGCAGAACCGGCCAGTCTCTATATTGGCCGCTGGCGACCGACCGAACACCAGCAGCGCACTGGACAGGCAGGATGCCTCGCGGACCAGCGGCCTGAGTATATCCAGCCCGTCGGCCTCGCAGATAAAGAGATGAAACTGCGCCTGCCGCTGCAGGCAGACCGGCGCATACACCGGCCGGCTTTTGATCGCAGGTGGGGCTTGCATATAACCTCCCGTAAGAACTCAATGTTTACCAAAGAGATAGTTATTTTCACCGCAGGAATATACAAGTTTTGCGCCAATACCCTTATCTATCTGTATTTATTGATTATTTTATAAAAAGAGGTCAGCAGAGGTGCATTTCTCGGTTCCATTAAGGTGCAGAACCCGACGCGGGTGCCTCCCAATGGTTCCCGCACCGGTTCAGTGCCAGCAGCAGACTTAATGAAAACCCCGCTCACAGTGGGCATCACTGCACAGCAGCGGCACCACAAAGAATGTGCACTACATTGCGCGGCCGGAAGAGAACGCAAGGTCCCCGTCATGCTCAGCCTGCCGGCTAGCGACAGCTCGTGCTGAATGTATCGGGGAACGCCTGGAGGGGGGGGGAATTCGAAGGAGAGGGGTTGCAGTCGAATCGTCGGCGGCCACGGCATTGCACCGTAGTCGCCATGATAAAAGCCTAGTGCCCGAACACCGACCAGCCGGTTTTCTGCACCAGCATTTCCAGCGCTTCGGTGCCCAGCTTGCTGTTGCCGATCTGATCCAGTCCCGGTGACCAGACCGCGATGGACCCCTTGCCGGGGGCAACGGCCAGAATGCCGCCGCCGACACCGCTTTTGCCCGGCAGGCCGACCCGGTAGGCGAATTCGCCGGAGCCATCGTAATGGCCGCACATCAGCATCAGGGAATTAATACGCCGCGCCCGCTGGGCCGACACCACCCGCACACCGGTGCTCGGGTTCACGCCATCGGCCACCAGGAACAGACCGGCCTGGGCAAGCTGCTGGCAGGTCATGGAAATGGAGCAGTGATGGAAATAGGTCCCCAGTACCTGGTCCACCGGATGCTTGAGCCGGCCGAACGAAGCCATAAAGTGCGCCAGCGAGGCATTTCGATCACCGGTTTTCAGCTCGGAGCGCGCTACGGTCTCGTCGATGCCGATGGTCGAATCATTGGCGATAAAGCGCACGAACTGCAGTATTTCCGCCAGGGTTTCCTTGGGCTGGTGCCCCATCATGATGGCATCCACAATCGCGATGGCACCGGCGTTGATGAAGGGATTGCGCGGTTTGCCGCTCTCATGCTCGAGCTGCACGATGGAATTGAACGGGTCACCCGAGGGCTCCCGCCCGACCCGCGACCAGACCGCATCGCCCAGCTTGCCCAGCGCAATGGTGAGGGTAAACATTTTGGAAATGCTCTGGATGGAAAACAGCTCGTTCGCGCTGCCGGCACTGAACACCCGCCCGTCTGCCAGCGCCACGCTGATACCAAACTGCTGCGGGTCAACGGTGGCCAGTTCCGGAATATACTGCGCCACTTCCCCCCGGTCTTCCCGGGTGCTCAGGGTTGCGGTGATATCGTCCAGGATGTCTTGCATGGGTGCTCCGGCAGGCGCCTGTTTTGTAACGGTTATCGTTTGGCGGGCGCATTATAGCCGGGGTCTGAAGGCGGGTTCTACCCTGTATTGCGGGGTTTTGAAGCTGAGCAGGGGTGTATGTGAAAAGGTATCGAAATTCTAAGCCAACGGGCCAAAATCAAAGCCGGGCATCACCGCACGAAGAGGGCTCGGCCAGGCGGTAAGTCGAAACTACTGAACCACCAGGTCAGTGGTTGACGGCAATAAGGTAAACATAGCGCTCATCGTCTTTAGCGCAAGCAGCCGCAGAAACGCCCAGGCTGACCGACAACGTGCCGGGTAAAAACTGGCTATTGTGCTGCAGCCAGTCGGTTATCGCCTTTAGCAAGGCATCCAGTGTGTCCGCAATGGATTTTATGCCCTGCAGCTCTACGGGCGGCAATAACAAAACAGGGAGGCTGGACTCAAGACCCGCGGTCAGCGGCCTGATGAAATCCACATTCCCTTTCAGACGCAGCGGCGTGTCCGCCGAAGCAAGCAGTCTAGGGAACCTATAAACAAGCCCCAGTTGTCCTCTGCGGGTCCTGAAGCGTGCAGCTGCAAGTGATGCGGCACCCCGACGCAGTGTGCCGGCAATACCCTAAAGGGCACTTTGGCCTTAGTCCTTGGCAAGCGCTGCAACAACGCAGATGCATGCCTCAGGCCCCGCCCTTCGGGGCTTTCAGCGCGAACCGGACTCTTTGTTGCAGCTTCTCGACAGGCCCCGGCATGCCTTCGAAACTGCGCCGCGATTCCGGATCGCGCTGAACGCCAGAGACTCATTGAGACTTATTCATAGGCTCCCTTGATAAGACGTGCTGATGGAACTCATCCATCGATGCGACTTCAATGGGCGCCGGCGCATCAGTCGTCGAGATGTCTAGTGTCTCAATGGCAGACGGTAACTCCGGGGTATCGTTGGACTCCATTACACACTCGCCTGTCGTCTGGTGATGGAACAGTCCAGGACGGCCTGTTTCATCACCTGGTTAATAGTTTCCTGCCGCAATAGCCTGGATTCTGGAGGCGGAACCTATTTAATCAAGCCATCATTAACCGCGGCCACCAGCTTTTCCTCTAACGACGCCCACAGCGTTTCACTGCCTTTAGCGATACGGCTGTTTATTTCAAATACCTTTTCCTTGGGCACATTATTTTCCTTCCAGCTGTGCCCATTGCCATGCAGGTTATGCAGCAGCGGAGGAACGCGGTCGATGGCTTTGGCAAAGGCCGCATCAGGCGTTTCACCCTGTTCGAATTCGTGCCACAGCGCCATATACGCCTCTCCATCCCCTTCGGGCAGCATATCCAGTATGCGCTTGAGCCCGGCGGCCTCACTGGCTTTCATTTCCGGCGTCTCGCTGGCATAGATGATGGTGTCACCCGCGTCTATTTCGCCCAGGTCATGGATCAGCAGCATTTTAATCACGCGATCGATATTAACCGCCTCGTTCGCATAATCCTTGAGCATCAGCGCCGACAGGCAGACATGCCAGCTATGCTCGGCGGAATTTTCGTAACGATCAAGGCCGACAGGACGGGTTTTGCGCTGAACATTCTTGAGCTTTTCGATTTCAACAATGAAATCCAGAACCTTATCGATGGGATTCAAAAGAAACTCCTTTGACAACATAGCGTGTTCGGCCACGCACAGCACACTTTACAACCCCGACATGCCACCTATCCATGTTCAATACCGACACCAAGACGGCTTCCTCTGTGCTGCACGGCTTCACCTCCTTGTGTGAACGCCTGTCATTATGAAGGAACACTCGCGGCCTGAGAACCGGCGGGCCCCCGCTCATGCAGAGGCAAGCCGCAGTGTGCCGGCAACCACCAACGTTGCCCAAACTCAGGAGCACGCTGGCCCTGGCCGCTGGCCGTCACCCTGGCGGTGACTTCTCAGCCTGCTAGATGCCGTAATCACGTTCCACCCTGGATATCCTTACCCTGAAGGACGAATACCAGGTCTCGCGACCGGATGCTTGCGCCTGCCGGTGCTCGATATTGGCCCTCCAGCGCTGGATGGATTCAAGATCGGACCAATAGGAAACGGTAATGCCCAGGGTGTCCCTGGCGGACTCAATTCCCAAAAAGCCGGGTTGCCGGGCGGCAAGCTCAACCATTTTCTCCGACATGGCATCATAGCCATGGTCCCCATCCGTACGGTGAGACGTAAAAATCACGGCATAGTAAGGGGGTTGGGGTGTAGCTGCGATCATGGACACTGATGTTCTCCCGGACTTCCAGCCCATGCCAGGCGGCATTTCGGCTCATTGAAAAGGGCCCAGCTTGATCCCGGCCAGACGGCTCAAATCAGGCACGCGCCTTCGCGGCATCATCGTGCAGATTAAAGGCATAAAACCGGGTATTGGGCGTTGGATTCACAAAATAGGGCGGTATCTCGTAGAAGCCCATGGCCTCATACAATTGCTGGGCATTTTGGGTCGGCGGCACGGCATCCAGCACGACGCGCTGGTATCCCAGCCCCCGGAGTCTGGCCAGCAGGTTATCCATAAGTGCCAACCCTGGCAGCCTGTCCGACTTAACACTGATCTACTGCGGAAAAGGCGATTTTGGTCATTTTGCGTACTCTTTCTCGTTAAATAGAACCACTATTCGCCTCAAAAGAGCCCAAAAACTGCCTCAAAACGGACTTTCCCTCGCTACGACCGGCCAAGTCCGACAGGCTGCTAGACCCCTGCCCTGGAACTGGGGGCGCACATAGAGCCGCTTGACCTCCGCCGTGAACTGATCGATCCTTCGAAACCCCACCCCACCCGCCACCTCGGCGTTCTCAATCGCAAAGGTATACTGGCCGCTGGGCAGTGAGAAGAGACTTTCAAGTGTTGCCATCTCGCCCGCAAAATCCTGATAGCTCAGGTCAATGCCCAGCCAGTCCACATATTCATAAATGAGCGTTCGCAGCGCGTTACTGTCCGCGGGGAAGACGACATCCCTGATCATGCTCGGGCCTTTCCATATCTCGATTTCTTTTACGCGCCTATTCGGTGCTGACTCCTGTTCAGCACCGAATGGCGCTACCATTCGTATCGCGCCAGCCGCCGGGCAGTGGTTTGCCACGTTATAGAGAGGCATCCATGCAGCAACCCGGCGATAACATTTTGGCCCGCGCTTTACTGCCCCGCCGCGGCAACAAAGGCAATTTCCACCAGCAACGCCGGATTCGCGAGCTCCGCCTTCACACAGGCCCGGCTCGGCGCACAGCCCGCCGGCAGCCATGCTTCCCAGGCTTCGTTCAGGGCGTTGAAATTGGCAAAATCCGTGACATAAATGGTCACCGACAGAATTCGCGACTTGTCGCTGCCGACACTTGCAAGCGACGCCTCGGCCTGTGCGAATATCTGCGCAACCTGCCCTGCCATGTCCGCGCTGGTATCCGTATCGGCCACTTCGACAAAGTGCGCGATGCCGTTGTACACCGTGGCGTCAGACCAGCGAGCACAAGGATTAACACGTTGAATATCCATAGAAAAGCCCTTCCAAACCGGGTGATCATATCAATCCGGTATCGTAACGAACTACCACTGCGGCTGTCACGGATGCATCCTGCTGCCAGCGTTGTATCAGGCGCAAGGGTCAGAGCGCGAGCCGGCGGTATCCAGGCGGAGCGCCCACCTCTATGCCATTACCTCAATTCGCCTGTCGCGAGCCAGTGTGCGCAGTCACTTTCAAGCTCAGACGCGGCACGTTTTTCATATCGGGCGCTATCTTCAGCCGAGAGTACGTCGCGCCAGCGGCCGTTTGTGCCCTTGTGAATAAAGGTTTCTGCGCCGCCGTCCCAGAAAGCGCCGCCCAGGGGTACGGACTGGGTCGCGTGGGCTTTCATGTAATCGAAACTGCAGTGGCGTAATATATCGTCCCACTTGGACTCGTCTATCGGTGTTTCCAGGAATTCGGCAATCCGCCGTATTTCACCGGGCATGTCTTTTTTCAAGTTTGAGAAGTGCACGAACAGCACGTTGGGCAAATCCCGGATTTCCCACCAGGTGCGGGCATTTTCCCAGAATGACCAAAACGGAAAGCCATCCTTTTCAAGCCAGTCGTTGTAATACTGAAGGATCGAGGCAGGCGGTGGTTCGATAGGCGGGCCGACCCTGCCCGGCGTATCATTCAAGGCTGCATACCAGGCAGCGTTGGCATTTACATGATGGTTGTACAGGCTCCAGACAACATCGCGGCCGTCCCGGCCAATGTAGATATATTTTGCCTTGGCGCCAAATACCAAGGCGTCTACCGGCAAATGCGTCTTCAGGAATCGTCGATGCGTCTGCGCCTCGACAGCCGCGAGCTTCAGGTCCTTGGGAGGAACCCGCAGGTCCAGCCACGGCGACATTTCCGCAACCTCCAACCCTTCCTCGCCATTAAACAGCAACTGCGTAATGATTTGCTGCATCCAGGTTGTGCCCGACTTCGCATAGGTCGAGATAATGATATCGTCATTTCGAAACTTGAAATCATTCCAGATCGTGGAATCGAAATGATGGTTATTGAGCTCTCTCGTTTTGACCGGACTGGCGGCACTACCCATAGTTGACCTTCCCATTTAAGTGCATAGAGGGCTTCACATAATCGGAAGCCAAAAAACAAGGCGTGGAACGAGCGGTTATTTTTCTGTTCGAGTACCCGTTATCAATACGGGCTGAAAAATCTCAGCCCAGTATAGACCCCGCCGATGCGGGAAGTGACGAAGCCAAAGAAGGTCCTGGCGTTGTTATACAAAAAGCCTGCGGGAGCCGGCCTGGCGCCCGTTTTGGCGTACTTTGCAGCTTATCGTTGCAACGGAACCCATACCGTCGCCGAAGCCTCGGTACTGGTACCGGCAGCATTCTCTGCGCTATAGGTGATGATGTAGGCACGTCCAAGCCCGCTGCCCGAGCGTTCGGCGCGTAGCTCGAAATGATAATCATCGATAATCCGGACATCGTCCGTCGTGTTGCCATCGTCATCACCGTTGTCGGGCTCAGTGGAGACCACGGACAGAAGCTTGATGAGCGGGGTCGCATCCGTTTCGTCCGTTGCGGTGACGGTCGCCACCACCTCGACATACCGGTGTTTCGGCGGCCAGAGCAGGTCCGGGGTGACCGAAACCTCCAGCTGTGGCGGTGTCAGATCGAGCCCAACGATCACCGGATCATGGTCGGACGAGCGAAAGGCATTGTCCTCGAACAGGGCCTGCTGCGGCAGCTTCTTGAAGGTGGTGCGGTAGTCGAGGATATCGGGCTCGTCGGCGTTGATATGCCAGACGGTGGCACCGGTGACCGCACCCGCCAGGGCCGGGCTTGCCAGGGCATGGTCAAGGTACCCCAGCTGGCCATCAAACAGATAGGAGTAGGCCTTCTCGCCGTTGAAAGCGGCAATCAAATCGATGTACCCCTGCTCCTTCAGCAGCGCGACCGGGTCTTCCTGGTCATAGGCGTTGAGATCGCCGATGATCAACGTCCGGCCCTCGCCATGCCCCGTCGGATCGCTGGCCAGCCAGTCTGCCAGCGCCGCGGCCGCCTTGGTCCGGGTCTGGTTGCAGTTGCCCTGGCCGTCACCGGCATCGCTGTCGCCCACATCGTCGCAGGACGAGCCCTTGGACTTGAAGTGATTCACCACCAGGGTGAAGCGCTCACCCGACGCCACCGTCGCGAACGTCTGGGCCAGCGCCGGACGATTCTTGTTATCCAGAAAACGGGGATCGACACTCGCATCCAGAATCGCGAAACCACCCACGGGCTGAACTATCGCGGGACGGTAGATTAAACCGACCCGGACCGCATCATTGCCGATCACGCCGGTATCGACGTAGGCCCAGCTCCCGGCCCCGTCCAGGGCATTGAGCCCCGCCACCAGGTCGGCGGCCGGCTCCACCGCGATGCTGTTTTCCAGTTCAACCAGGCCCACGACGTCAGCATCGAGACCTTCCAGCGTGGCCAGCAACTTGGTCCGCTGCCGCTCCAGCTCCGCGGCTGTACTGGCGCCACGACAATTCAGATCTCCCGCAGGTCCGCAGCTGCCACCGGTGCGAAGCGTGAGGAAATAGTTCAGCACATTCAGGCTGGCCACGTGCACGTTGCCACCGACATCGTTCGGCGTCTCGGGGCGTGAATTCACCGCTTCATAGCTGCCATAAAGGCTGGGCTGCAGGCGGTAACTGCCAAAGGAATCGTCGATCACGCCCTGGATGGCGCTGATGCGATCTGCGCCACGGAAACGGTTGCCGAGATCGAAGCTTTCGCCGTTGCCGGGGTGTATGGCGGGATCGGGGTTCGAAATGCTGCGACCGTCATCGATCAGAATAGAGCGCAGGGCGTTGTCCTGCGCCAGCGCATTGGCCTCTGCGCCCGGCGGCACCACCGACGTCGGCGTATACAGCCGATCATCCCCCTCTTTAGGCAGGCTCAGCACCACTTCCCCGAAGCGATCGAAATTGAAATATTCGCTGATGGTCAGCGCCTGCGGCAGCCTCACCAACATGCCCTCGACCGCTTCCAGATCGGCACTGTCGGCGAGCGGCAGCTCGATATCGGTCGGGGTTATCTGCGATGCCGTGCTACAAACGGTAGTCACCGGCGATTGGCTGATCTCGGTTTGCGAACTGGCACCGCCCGCAGTGACAGACTCCCGCACGGTACCGGTCACGCGCACCAGGTCCCCGATGGAGATGCCGGGTAACGACGCATTGCCGACAAAGACGAAGAGCCCCTCTGAGGTCGCCGCATCGCCATCCGCATCCGGCGCCTCTTCCTGAACATAGAAACCGTTCAAACCGGGCATCACCGCGGTGACCACCGCCTCGACGCTCTGAACGCCGCCATAGTCGGAATCAAATACCGTGCCGCTGCCCTGAATCTGGTGAATCAATGTCGCCGGATCGCCGCATGCCAGGCCGGTTGGTTCTGCCGCCTGGCTGGCGGTGGCCGTGACTGTCAGTAGCGCCGCAAGGGTACCACCCCCGACAAGTCTCCCGACTGCTCGCGTTATCATTCGCATCGACCTCGCCCTTCTACATGGAATCCGCAAGTTCGGCCACAAACACGCACAGGTGGTACAGCGCAGCCACATCTGATTAGTCAGTTAACGCCAGAATCATTGCAGTTGGGTAGCAATGCGATTAAGGCTCTGACACCAAAGCAGACAGCTTAGTCCCGAATTTCCGTATTTGCCTGAAATTCCGAATCGCACAAATCGCTATGCTGTTCTCCGCGATCCCTATTTGCCTGCCGAGTTCATAAGAGCGGCCTCGATCAAGTCGGTCAGGTGCGCATGAATTGCTGCACCTGAGCGCTTGCCCTCTTCACGACAGATACTTCCATCCTCACCCAAATCCTGCAGGATCTCTGCCCCGCCGTTTTTGCACAGACTAAAAGCACTGAATGGGGTGGCATCAGCCACAGTCTGGTAGTGGGATGCCGATATGCGTACCGCCAGACCCGAGGCATCAAGTTCAGGCGTTATGCCACCGGGCTGCCCAAGGTTGAGAATACCCACCGGGATCGTGATTTCGGCCAGGCTGGCTTCTGTAAAGGCGTGACTCAGCTCAGGATCAACTGCAACAGCGACCTTTACCCGCGCGTCTTTGTGCGAACGTGCCAGGTCATGGTTGTCGGTCAGGCTCAGGTCCACCGCGTTTTTCTCGAACCATGCGCAGTCCATTGCCAGACCGGGCTTGTCGCATGATTGCTTGTAACTGGCCGGATCCAGCCGTGCACCGGCCAGTGCAAGCGCCGACGTCGCACCCAGGAAAAACCCGACAACGCCCACGTTATTCGGATCAAGGTGCGGGCCCAGTGCTGCGTCGCGCTCCAGTACGGTTAGCGTTGCCCTCAGATCGCTGGGCCGACGCCAGATTTCTTGCACAGCAACACCGGCATCGCTGTATTCCAGGCGGGGCGGTTGCGGTACAGCCACCAGGAAGCCACGCGATGCCAGGTCAGCGGCAATCCAGTTGCTCATGTGCGGTGCAGCCCTCAGGCCGCCATGGGAAAGCAGCACAAGCGGAAATTGCCCTTCAGCAATACTCGCGTCCTGCCTGGCAGCGACGCCTTCGAAAACCTTGTTTTCACCAACCCGACGCAAATCGCCGTCGCTTCGTGCCGGATACCAAAACTTCACGCTAATGGGATTGTCCCGGCCCGGCACCGCGAGTTCCCTGACCTGCAAACCCACGGCATCTGTCGCGTATGACTCAACACTGCCCACGACCAGCGCAAGGGGCAGCATGGCGGTTAGCAAACCGCTGCTAATTTTCATATGAATTCCTGCGGCTATTCATTACCTTTACTCCCTGGATGTCCGCAATAACGACAAAACGGGCGCACTTGGCTGGATGGGCGTGTCAAAGGGTCACCCATCAGCCCTGTGCGTTGCTACCGGGAAACATTGTCCGTCATTTCCTGTTGAAGGCTGATGACAATAAATTCAGCCGGACGAACGACCGCGACCTTAACCGTCACCGTCATGACACCGTTGAGAATATCCTGCGACGACATGGTTGTACCCAGGCCGCATTCAACCTGGAAAGCATCCGACGCTTTCGCGCCCTGCACCCCGCCCTGTTTCCAGATATCGGTCAGGAAACTGCTGATCACACTTCGAACCGCCAGCCATGTATTAGCGTCGTTTGGTTCAGAGCCGTAAGCCCGCACTGCAAGCCTGACGGACTGTTCGATGAACGTAATCGTGCGGCGAACCGAAATATAGCGCCAGTCCTGGCTATTGCCATCCAGCGTGCGGGCGCCCCACACCAGAATCCCCTGACCGTTGAAAAAGCGAATCGCATTGATGGACTTGCCTGATACCGCATCGACATGCAGACCTGCCTGCTGTGTATCATTCAAACGAATGGGCAGACTGGCCGCGCCGACGATACTGGTATTGGCAGGTGCATGCCAAACGCCATTTTCATTATCGTTGACCGTATAGACCCCAGCCATACCGCCACTTGGCGGAAGTATATTGGCGTCCGCCAGCACATGCTCAATAATCTGCCCATAGGTCCTGGACGCATATAGCAGCGCCGCATTAAGCTGAGAGCGGGTCAATGCACCGGTATTCGGCGGATTTTCGATCATGCCAATGATCTTCTCAACCGCGGCATTGGGCGCAGAGGGCGGGTTCAGAATAGCTGCCAGTGGTTTGATATCACCACCAAACAGATGGGTATAGTTGATATCGCCATTCCCCATGATGGTCGTGCCAATAAACGGGTAATAGGCGGCGCCAAACATCAAACCATTGGACCCGGTATGATTGCGGAATGTCTCAATATCCTGGGTATAGGTGACGGGGTCTGGTGCTTTGCCGCCAATAACGTCGAACAGGCACATCGCTGTTTGAAGTTCCTCAGCCTGCAACAACATGCTTTGCATTAGCGTGCCGTTGTCGTCCACTGACAACAGAGTCGCATCGGGACAGATGTACAGGGTTGGCTCCTGCTCATGTTTGAGCAGCTCCAGGCCACGCTGCAAATCGGCCAGCTGAACATTTGGATTGACAATTTGTGCTCCTACATCCGCCGCCCTGCGACTTGGCGCGCCATAGGAGCCTACAGAAACAATGTACGCATCCCCGCCGCCATTTTGATAAAACAGTCGAACGCTGTTGTAGAGATAGTAGAGGGTGCTTGCGTCAGGGATGACAGCATAAAAAGTGCCGTTTATCGCCAGATAATCCCCTTGGGACGGTTTCTGCTCTTGTTCGACCAGATAATACTCTGGACTATATTGCGACGCAGGATCAGCCGGCGGTGCCGGATCGGGCTTCATATATATGGCTTGAAACTCAGCGAACGAGGAAATTTTCTGTGTCTTATCAAAGTAAGACTTTCCTTCGCATTCCGCCGCGGGCGTGTAACCGATAAACGCCGGCACCGCCGTTGCCACGGGGACAACAGAATTGGGAAATGCATCTATCTCATTTATGTACACGCCGGGTGTTTTTATATTAGAGGTGGTCATGCCTTTCTTTCCCTTGGGTTAGAGTCTTCAAATAATCTGCGTCGCTATAGTTATACAGCCACACTGCATAAAAAGATATTATTAACCCGGCTGACAAATACATCTCAGCCGGAGCAGTGCCGAAAATTTGTAGAAGCCCGGTCTTCAGAGAATCGGTTGCTCACCAAAGCCCTATTCGCCCGCGGAGTGGTCTTCTTACAAACAGCTATACATCCACCGATGGCAGCACAGTAATAGGCGCCTAATCCCCGAATAGGAATATGAATGAACCTATTGGCAGGCCAAGTTAATAACGTCTGTCTTTTCGGTGCTGCTGATCAAACGTAATCTCAATAGATCCATTAAGAAAGGTTCGCTCGTTCCCTGCGCGATGTTTTTTTATCATAGGCAGTCACCATTACCACATGCAGTTAATAAACAAACCCAAAAAATAATGAAAACTAAAACCAACAAATAAATTAGCCATGCTATCAAAAGCTTTGGCTTTGAAATAATTTTTATGTTCTTGAATGAGTAAACGCCAATAAGAATAGCTAACAACGAATACGCCATTTCGACCGTAGCGAGGTTTGATCGTAGATTTAGCCAGTACGACGATTGCACACCCAAAAAAACTATTAGACCGGGAGCGGCTACAGATAGAATAATCGCTTGAAAAGCACTAAGTTTCATACATCCCTGTAACACATAACGCCCAGTGAACAACAGTGAGGATCTTGACCCCATTGCTATTTTTCATTTAGCTTTTATTTGCGCCAAGCATGCCACCTCACGACGCCTTCAGCAATCGCCGCCCATTGAACTAGCCCTAAGGAACCTGCTGCCAGTGCACCTGTAAATGTGCCGTTTGGAACAATGAACCATGACAATAGCGACGAGGGTAAACCCGTGATTGTCAGCCACATATGAGAACTAATTCCGTATTCGCCATGGCTTTCGAACAATGCTCCGTACGCCGAAACGGCCTGACAGACCAATACCCAGCCACCGTATATCTTGATAGTCTTTGTTGTGCTCGGTGCCATTTCGATGATTCTCTATATCGATGTAGCCATGTCGGCCCATTTTAAACATAACATTTGTGTTTTAGACACGCAGGCCGTTGGACCTCGGCCATGAGATTGCCTTCCGGCGTTTCGATCAACATCCTTGTCCAACGAGGGTTCGATAATGTGACGATATTAGTACGGATCGCGGAACCGGGTTTACTGTCCGCGGAATTCCAAAAGGCCTAGAATTTTTAATGCCCATTGACGTGGGGACGGCTCATAGGTGTTAGGAAAAATTACTGACTATAAATGCATTACTTAGTATTGTAACCCTCCCTTAAAATCGGACCAGCCAAAACTAGAGTTCTCCGGCATACTTCAACGATGCTGATGGAGAACACACGATGCGGAAGTCACGCTTCACCGAGTCACAGATCGTTCAGATCCTGAAGTCCGTCGAGGCGGGCTGCATGGTCAAAGACGTCTGTCGTGAACATGGGATATCAGATGCAACCTACTACAA
>NZ_KB899093.1 GCF_000378045.1 Marinobacterium rhizophilum DSM 18822 | reverse complement strand
CAAACAGCGCCACAACCGGGCAGTTCAACCAATGCATTACCGGTTAAAAATCGATCTGTAGCTAAAGACACAACGGTACCCACCCTGCCAGCCACCAAGGTTACAACGCAAAAGTTTCTGCACCTTCCATTCTTGCGCCAGACCTTCAGCCGCCAGAGCGCCCCTTCGTCAAAGGGACAGGATCTAGACAGCCTGTCGGACTTAACACTGATCTACTGCGGAAAAGCCGATTATGGTCATTTATCGCGCTCTTTTTTGTTAAATAGAACAACTATTCGCCTCAAAAGAGCTCAAAAACTGCCTCAAAACGGACTTTCCCTCGCTACGACCGGCCAAGCCCGACAGGCTGCTAGCCTGCGATTCGAAGCGCCACCGGCCTGAGCTCACGCCGCTTGTACAGCGGATGGCCGGGCCGGCCACTTTTCAGATGCGTCAGGCATTGGGGGTGCGGGATCATCCGCAGCACCTCCCGGTCGCGGTCGCGATAACCGCCGTGATCACTCCAGGCACAGAGCACCTCCTCCGCCCCGTCGATCAGCCGATGCAGGTGGCTGTCGTTGTCGGGCCCGACGGGATCGGTGGCGCGGTAGAGCCCGGCGGGCTTCGTCGCACACCAGGCGAAAAGGTTCGCCAGGGCCAGCCCGCCGTAGCCCCAGCGCTGTGCGTAGTGAATGCAGACCCGACTGGTCGCGTCATCGTGGCGCTCATCGGCGGTGGAGGGGTTCAACCCGATCACCAGTATCCAGGGACGGGAGTCATCCCAGACACGCCAGAGAACATAGCGGTAACGCCGACAGCCGGAGAAGATCGCCGATCGGTTCATAGCACTGCAAAGCTTAGCAGCCGACAGCAACTTTCAGACGGCCTCGGCACCCAACCGGTAGAGTTCCAGCAGCCAGCGCTGGCGCCGCTGTTCGTTTGCAGACCCGATACTGCCGAGCAAGGTCGTATTGATCGGATGGAAACCACAGAACCCGAGGATATTGCGCTTGAGATTCTTCAGCCCGTGGGCACCGTAGTACCAGCGATAGGCGAAGGCGGGCATTCCCAGGGTGACGACCACCCGAACACTGCGGCCGCTGAGCTGCTTGGCCGTGTTTCCCCCCGCATCGCAGCGGAACGCAAAGTCCGGCCGCAGCACCTGCTCAAGAAAGGCCTTCAGCACCGCCGGCAGACTGCCGAGCCAGAGGGGATAAAAGATCACCAGGTGCTCAGCCCAGCGGATCGCGTCCTGAGCTTCGATGATCACCTCAGGCGGCTTGCGTTCCTCGAAATCGGCCTTGGATCGAAGCCACGGAAAGTCGAGCCGAGCGACTTCGATCAGCCGCACCTCGTGCCCGGCAGTGCGGGCACCGTCGGCGTAGGCGTCCGCCAGGGCATAACCCAGATGCTGGCGATCGGGGTCCGGATGTCCCTGAATGATGGTAATGCGCTTGCCCATAATCCCTCTGAGATAATCCCTGCCTGAACGGTAACAGCCTTTAGCTTAGTCAAAACCGCAACGATGTTGGGGGTTGACTCAAACCCTGTGAGTCGACAGGCAGATCCAGCGCGTAGTACTCCCTTAATACCCGCCCGGGGCGCAACCCTGCTAAAAATGAAGTCCGAGCCACTCAACGGAGCCAGAGCATGAACAAGAAAAAGATTCTGATGATCACCGGCGACTTCACCGAAGACTACGAAACCATGGTGCCCTTCCAGACGTTACTGGCGGTAGGCCACCAGGTGGATGCCGTCTGCCCGGGTAAAAAAGCCGGCGACAGTATCGCCACGGCGATTCACGATTTCGAAGGCGACCAGACCTACACCGAAAAGCGCGGCCACAACTTCACCCTCAATGCCAGCTTCGATGCCATCGAGGTCACTGACTACGATGCGCTGGTCATCCCCGGTGGCCGGGCGCCGGAATACCTGCGGCTAAACCCCGCGGTGCTGGCCATGGTGCAGCATTTTTTCAACACCGGTAAGCCGGTTGCCGCCGTGTGCCACGGCGTACAGCTGCTCAGTGCCGCAGGCGTCATCAAGGGCCGCGCCTGCTCCGCCTACCCGGCCTGCAGACCCGAGGTGGAACAGGCCGGTGGCGAATACGCCGACATCGCCATCGATGCGGCCATCACCGATGGCAACCTGGTTACCGCACCGGCCTGGCCGGCGCATCCGGCCTGGCTGGCGCAATTCATGGCGCTGCTGCAATAACACGGCCCGGATCGCCCTGGCGGGGCGCTGTGCCGCCCGTTGAGGTGAGACGGCGTGCAGCCAAAGCCCTTGATATCACCCGGCTTGCATTGGCTTTTCGCCAATGCCGCACCCCTTGCCGGGCGGACCTCCACTCCGCCCGGCTTTTTTTCTGAGCGGCCGCTGTGTACGCTGAACCGAGTGTTGCGTTTAACGGCGCCCGTCGCTGAGGAGTCATCATGTGCAAGCTGTTTATCAACGCCGATCCTGAACTCTGGCTCAGCTCCACCCGCTCGCTGCGCATCGATGGCATGGTCACCAGCGTACGGCTGGAAAACTGCTTCTGGGCGATTCTGGAAGAGGTGGCACAGCGGGATGACATGAACGTGCCGCAGATGATCACCCGCCTCTACCATGAGTCCATCGATGCCGGCCATGACCTGGGCAACTTCACGTCCTTTCTGCGCGTCTGCGCCACCCGCTACCTGGCACTGCAGATGAGCGGTGACATTCCGCGCAGCCCCAGAGTCCCGTTACGGGAGCTGGACGCCGACGGCATATTGGCAAAGGAGCGCAGCAAGGATCTGCACTGATCCTGCGCCCCGAACCGGTCTCAGTGCCGGGCCCGAAAGTGCCATTCATGCTCGGCGATGTCGTTACGCACCGCACTGAGAATAGACGCGTCGATCTCGGGCGCATCCAGCGGGTAAATGCCACACAGCGACAATGCCTTTCTGACATCCACCTCGGGCCCCAGGTACTCGAACAGTACCCGGGCGCAACAGGGCATCCGCTCGCTGCTGTCCGATACGCCGAGTTTCAGGCCGGTGAGACGTGAAATGCGGTTCTTGAAGCTGGGAAACAGGATGGTCTGGGTGATCTCATGACTGTTCAGGGATTCATAATCGACCATGAAGATACGGTCGGTCAGAAAGTGCGCCATGCCCAGGTAACGGTTGTGACACGGCGGCTCACCGGGATGTGCCTCCATGCGTTCGGTACGCTGGTAGTACACCTGCTCGCCGCGGCGCTCCAGACATACCAGGGTGCGCAGTAGCTGGCCGGGCTGGGCCATCGACAGATAATATTCGAAGTAATAGCCCAGGTAGCGTTCCAGACCGCTGACACTGCGCGCGCCCAGCTGTGCCAGGTGCGGTGCCTCTGGACGCGCGTCAGCCGTTTCGGTTCGTGCCCGCGGGCGCACCTGAATCAGGCGCGCAAACTGGCTGTGCGGCAACATGATTTCGTGCTCTTCAACACCGAAGAATTCACAGAACTGACGCAGCGTACCGGCCGACGGCTTGTAACGCCCGCTCAGGTACCGGTTGAACTGAGGACGATTGATGTCCAGGCGCCGACATACCTCGGCAATTGACTTGTAATAACTGCACAGCAGCCGCAGATTGCGTGTGAAGTCCTCGTTCATTGATCCGGTCACCCCTGCCTGTCTATCCACCCCAGCAACAGCCCCGACCGCTACAGCCAAAAGTGTTGCACTCTGTCGCACTTGCTGCGCCATACTGCGCCAATTTTATCCAGAGCGTCAAATTTTCTGTGCCTTCGCTGATTGTTTAAATAGGCATTCACGACAAAAACCACAAAACAAAAACAGCGGAGACGCATATGTTGGATTTGCTCAACGATATTCTCTGGGGCAAGGTGCTCATCGTACTGCTGATCGCAGTCGGCATCGGCTTTACCGTCGCATCGCGCTTTGTACAGTTTCGCTACTTTGGCCGCATGTTTCGCATCCTCAGCGCCAGCCAGGCGTTCAAGCACGACAAGCACGGCCACCTGAGCTCGTTTCAGGCACTGCTGCTGTCAGTCGCCGGCCGTGTCGGCGGCGGTAACATTGCCGGCGTCGCCGTTGCCATCACCCTCGGCGGACCCGGTGCCATTTTCTGGATGTGGATGGTCGGCCTGATGGGCATGGCCACCAGCTACCTCGAGTGCACCCTGGCCCAGGCCTACAAGCAGGCGGAACCGGACGGCACCTTCCGTGGCGGCCCCGCCTACTATATCGCCAAAGGCCTTGGCCCCAACTGGAAATGGCTGGCCAGCCTGTACTCCGTGCTGCTGCTGCTGACCTTCGGCTTCGGCTTTACCGCCCTGCAGTCCTACGCGGTTGCCACCTCGTTCGATGACGCCTTTGGTGTCCCCGTCTTCTATTCCGGCATCGGCCTGGCCATGATCGTCGGCCTGATCATCTTTGGCGGCGTGAAGCGCATCGCCAAGGTGGCGGAAGTACTGGTGCCGGTCATGGCGGGGGGCTATATCCTCGTCGCCCTGGTGGTACTGGGCCTGAATATCGAGCGCATCCCTGATGTCTTCATGCTGATTGTCAAAAGCGCCTTTGGCCTTGAACAGGCTGTCGGCGGTGGCATCGGTGCCGCCATCATGATGGGCCTCAAGCGCGGTCTGTTCTCCAACGAAGCAGGCCTGGGCAGTGCCCCCAACGTGGCGGCCGTGGCCTATGTACCGCACCCGGCCAACCAGGGCATCGTGCAGTCGTTCTCGGTGTTCATCGACACCCTGATCATCTGCTCGGCCACTGCCTTTATCATCCTGCTCAGCGGCGTTTATGACCCGGCGACCATTGGCGATATCGGCGGCGTTGCCCTGACCCAGTCCTCCCTGGCCGATCACATCGGCGAATGGGGCCGCAGCTTCGTCAGCGTTGCACTGTTGCTGTTTGGTTTCAGCACCATTCTGTACAACTACTACCTGGGCGAAAACAGCATCAGCTTCTTCAACACCGACAACCAGAACCTGTTCAATGGCTTTCGTGTCGCCATCATCGGCCTGGTGTGCTGGGGCGCGACCACGGACCTGGGCACAGTGTTCGCCTTTGCCGATGTGACCATGGGGCTGCTGGCGGTGGCCAACCTGACGGCCCTGATCCTGCTGGTCAAGCCAGGCCTGCGCATCATGCGCGACTTCGATGACCAGATCAGTGCCGGCATCGAGCAGCCCATCTTTGATGCCAGCAAGTTCGCGGACATGAACGTTGATCCGGCGGCCTGGGAAATCGAGCCCGAAGACCGGCAGCCGGTGCCCGCCACCGTCCAGGCCGCTGTACGCACCAACTAGTAGCAGCCTGTCGGGCTTGGCCGATCGTAGCGAGGGAAAGACCGATTTGCGGCAGTTTTTGAGCTCTTTTGAGGCGAATAGTGGTTCTATTTAACAAAAAAGAGTACGAAAAATGACCCCTCTTTACCGGAGAGAATCGGCTTTTCCGCAGTAGATCAGTGGTAAGTCCGACAGGCTGCCAGGCTGACACCCGGGGGCCCCGTGCCCCCCTTAAAACCCTTGTTTTCACGTACCTCTGGCCCGCTGCCGCTTGTGTCGTCCGCGGGCTTCCCATTGCCCTTTTTCTGAAGGTCACGCACTGCCATGATTACTCGTACTGAACACGACTTGCTCGGCGATATGGATATTCCGGCCCAGGCCTGGTTTGGCATCCAGACCCAGCGCGCACTGGACAACTTCGATATCACCGGCGTGCCTATCAGCCACTTCCCGGAACTGATTCAGGCCCTGGCCATGGTGAAATCGGCGGCGGCCGGTGCCAACTTTGAGCTGGGCGTACTGCCAACCCACAAGGCCGAGGCTATCATCGCCGCCTGTGACGATATTGTCGCCGGCCGCCTGCACGACCAGTTCGTGGTGGACCTGATCCAGGGCGGTGCCGGCACCTCCACCAACATGAACGCCAACGAAGTCATCGCCAACCTGGCGCTGGAAAAGCTCGGCCACGGCAAGGGCCAGTACCAGTACCTGCACCCCAATGACGACGTCAACCGCTCCCAGTCCACCAACGACGCTTACCCGACGGCGGTCTGTGTGGGCGTGCAGTTCGCCGCACGTCCCCTGATCGATGCCATCCAGAACCTGAACCGGGCACTGTCCGCCAAGGCCGCTGAGTTCGCCGACGTGGTGAAAATGGGCCGCACCCAGCTGCAGGATGCCGTGCCCATGACACTGGGGCAGGAATTTGAGGCATTCGCCGTGAACCTGGGCGAGGATATCGATCGTATCAACGAGGCCTGCGCCCTGCTGTGCGAAGTTAACCTGGGCGGCACCGCCATCGGCACCGGTATCAATACCCCGGCACGCTACCAGGCCCTGGCCGTGCGTCGTCTGGCAGAAATTTCCGGTCTGCCCATCGTCTCGGCCGCACACCTGGTGGAAGCAACCTCCGACATGGGTGCCTTTGTATTCTTCTCCGGCATCCTCAAGCGTTTTGCGGTGAAGCTCGGCAAGATCTGCAACGACCTGCGCCTGCTGTCCAGCGGCCCTCGCACCGGGCTGGGCGAAATCATGCTGCCGCCCATGCAGCCGGGCTCCTCCATCATGCCGGGCAAGGTCAACCCGGTGATTCCCGAAGCCGTGAACCAGACCGTGTACCAGGTCATCGCCAGCGACCTGGCCGTTACCCTGGCAGCCGAAGCCGGCCAGCTGCAGCTCAACGCCATGGAGCCGCTGATCGTCTACAACCTGCTCAACTCCATGAAGATGCTGGGCTCGGCCTGTCGCATGCTGGAAACCCGCTGCATCAGCGGCATCCAGGCCAACCGCGAACAGTGCGCGCGCCACGTGGACAACAGCATCGGCATCATCACGGCACTGGTCCCGCACATCGGCTATGCCAACTCGTCCCGCATTGCCTCCACCGCCCTGAACAGCGGTTCGACAGTACGCGAGCTGGTGATTGCCGAAGGCCTGCTGGATGAAATTCAGCTGGATCTGCTGCTCAGCCCGCAGTCCATGCTCGCCCCGCTGGCAGACATCTCATGAACAAGCGGATTCTGATCATCTATACCGGTGGCACCATCGGCATGATGCCATCGGATGACGGCTACGTGCCCATGCCGGGGTTTCACGATCAGCTCATGAATCAGCTCGACAGCCGTGCCAGCGATCAGCTGCCGGCCTACGAGCTGATCGAGTTCGACCAGCTGATCGACAGCGCCAACCTGACGCCGGCGCACTGGCTGCAGATGGCCCAGGCGCTGACAGCGCGCTGGAACGACTATGACGGTTTCGTGCTGCTGCATGGAACCGACACCCTGGCTTACACCGCCTCGGCGCTGTCGTTCATGCTGCGTGGGATCAACAAGCCGGTGATCCTGACCGGCTCGCAGATTCCGCTGGCACAGCTGCGCAACGATGCGCTGGACAACCTGGTCACCGCCATGCTGCTGGCGGCGAATCCGGCCATCAGCGAAGTCTGCATCTGCTTCAACGGCCGGCTGCTGCGGGGCAACCGCAGCGTCAAGGTCAGCAGTTCGGGCTTCGATGCGTTCGATTCCCCCAGCTTTCCCTGGCTGGGCCGGGTGGGGATCGAGTTTGAACTGCAGCCGTCACTGCTGCTGGCACCCGGCACGCCGGACTTTCGTACGCCCTCCTTTGATCCGCAGGCGGTTAGCCTGCTGCAGCTCTATCCCGGCATTCCGGCCCGTGTCGCCGAAGCCGTGCTGGACTGTGACGCGCTCAAAGGGCTGGTACTGCAGACCTATGGCGCCGGCAATCCGCCGGACGCCAATCGTGAGCTGATGGCGGTACTGGAACGCGCCCGGGCACGCGGCATCACCCTGCTGAACATCACCCAGTGCGCCATGGGTGGCGTCAGCCAGGGCACCTACGCCACCGGCGCCGCCCTGAACCGGATCGGCGCCATCTCCGGTCGCGACCTGACCCTGGAAGCCGCCTTCGCCAAGCTGCATGTACTGATTGCCAGCGGCCTTGGCGGCGATGCCCTGGAGCGGGCCCTGCAAGAGCCTCTGTGCGGGGAATGCACTGTCGCCTGATCGCTGGGGCTGAATGCCTGGCGCGGCCGTGCCCATAACGCCGATGTCATCGACGACACAGGCCGGTGCCGCCGTCACGGTCGCTGTCGCCAACAGCGGTTCCGCTTTGCGGTAACCAGCTCAGAGCTGATTGTTACAGGGCTCGCCGCGTGCCAGCTGTTCCAGGTTGTCGCGTGTACAGTCGGCGATATTGGTCAGCGCCTCGCGGGTCAGGAAGGCCTGATGTCCGGTGACAAGGACATTCGGGAAGGTGGTCAGACGCATCAGGTCATCGTCGGCGATGACACGGTCGGACAGGTCCTCGAAAAAGAAGTCCGCCTCCTCCTCGTATACGTCGATTGCGAGGCCGCCCAGGTGTTCCGATTTCAGCGCTGCGATCACAGCCGGGGTATCGATCAGCCCGCCCCGGCTGGTATTAACCAGAAAGGCACCGGGCTTCATCTGCGCCAGCGCCGCCTGGTCGATCAGATGATGGGTGGCCGGTGTCAGCGGACAGTGCAGACTGAGGATATCCGCCTGCGCCAGCAGCTCCCCCAGCGTCCGGTACTCGACACCCAGCGCCAGGCAGTCGGCATTCGGCGCAACGTCGTGGGCCAGCACTTGGCAGCCAAAACCACGCATGATGCGACAGAAGACCGCACCGATACTGCCGGTGCCGATCACGCCAACGGTCTTGCCGTGCAGGTCAAAACCAAGCAGGCCGTCGAGCGCGAAATTGCCGTCCCGAACACGGTTGTATGCCTTGTGGATATGCCGGTTGAGGCTGAGGATCAGCGCGACCGCATGTTCGGCCACCGCATAGGGCGAATAGGCCGGCACCCTGACCACCGCCATGCCGCCCGCCTTTGCCGCCGCCAGATCGACGTTGTTGTAACCGGCACAGCGCAGGGCGATCGTCTTCACACCAACCTCGGCTAGCACCTCGATCACCGCGGCGCTCACCCGATCGTTCACGAACACCGATATTGCGTCGAAACCGACCGCCAGCCGGGCGGTCCGCGGCGTCAGGTGACTGTCCTCGAACTGCAGGCGGTAGCTCGTGCCCTCAAAGGCGTGCTGCAGAAAGGGCTTTTCATCCTTGCGGCTGCTGTAAACCAGAACATTCATCGTCAAAGATCGTCCCTTGGATTGCGAGGATGCACAGTATCGCGCAATCAACAGGAATCTTCAGCGACCGGCCGCCCATTTTCCCGCCCCTTGTTCATTCAGGTCTCGATGGCATGGCACTAATGGGAACAGCCTGGAGACATTCAGGCAGGCCTGTATCTGCTGCCAGCCCCGGGTCGAAATACCCTGCTCAGGGTGATCACGGCCAGCGCCCTTTGGCGGGCAGGCCCGGTCGCCGCCAGGGCCGGGCCTACCGTTGAGTTCGATCTTGCGGGTATAATCCCGACGTAAACGATTGCTAAGCCATTTTCCAATGGCCCCAATGCCGGCGCCCCGTGCTCAATGCCGATCGCCCCGATGCGGCGGTACCGACAACGGCCATTGCGATGATCCCTCGCGATGACCGGCTAACGAAGGATCGACAGAATGCCATCAGCGAAAGACAAGACCCCGGACAGCGCAGCTGCGGCGGCTAAAAGCGTGACCATCCACGAGATCGCCAAAGCCGCGGGTGTATCCATTGCGTCGGTCAGCCGGGCGCTGAACGGCAAACCCGGCATCAGCGAGAAACTGCGCGCCCGCATCCTGCAGATCAGTCAGGACATCAGCTACCAGCCCAGCGCCGCGGCACGCCAGCTGATCGGGGGCAAGAATGCCGTGGTGGGCATTTCTATGGAGCGGCACAGTTTTGAACTGCGTCCCTACTACAACCTGCTGTACCGTAACCTGACCCTGGCGCTGCACAAGCAGGGAATGGTGCCGGTGTCCTTCAGTTACGATGAGACCGAGGCATTGCAGCAGCAGGCCGGCTCCGCGATCCTGCTGGGCAAGGAGCCTGGAGACTTGCGCCCGCAGATCCTGACAGCGCAGCATATTCCCTATATTCGCATCGACCAGCCGGATCCTGGCTGGTCGATCATGACCGATGGCATAGACGGCATTTATCAGATCACCCGCTACCTGATCGGCCAGGGACGGACCCGCCTTGCCTATATCGGTGATGGCATAGAGGCCGCCGCAGACAACCCCATTCACCGTATCCATGGTTACCACCGTGCACTGGCCGAAGCGGGTTTGCAGCCGGCGCGGCTGATCGGGGCTCCCTTCAGCCACAACCCCACCCTGGTGGCCTATCGCCATATACGCCAGATCCTGCAACAGGGCCCGCTCGACTTTGATGCCCTGGTGTGCGAAACCGATGAAGAGGCGCTGGGGTCCATCGCCGCCTTCGAGGATCAGGGTATTCGGGTACCCGAAGATGTTGCTGTCACCGGTTTCGATGACCTGCCGCAGCTGGCCGAAAACCTCACCACGGTGCATCAGGATATCTCCGAGCTGGCCGTCGAGGCCGTGAAACTGCTCGCGGATGCCATCAATGGCGTGGCACCCCGCCAGGTCGTCCTGCCGGTCCGGCTGGTCCACCGCCAAAGCGCCTGAGTCTGCCAGGGTCAGGCCGCCCTGCCCGCGGCTGAAGCCGCCGGTCTGGCGGCGCCAACATACCCGCGACACCGCCCGCCTTTTTCATTGCGGGTACTTCCAAACCGGCAACGTAAACGCTTACCATACTGCAGTCCAACTCCTCACAAAGCCTGTATCTGCCAGGTACCGACGCTCACAGACAACGGACGTACAGCATGCATGCCACCCGCGCACCCCTGCCCTATTGGCAGCTATCCGGCTTCTATTTTTTCTGGGCCGCCGTTATCGGTGCACTGATGCCCTACTGGGGACTCTACCTCAGACACCAGGGACATGATGAAGCGGCAATTGGCAGCCTGATGGCCATACTGATGGGCACCCAGCTGGTTGCCCCCACTATCTGGGGGTATCTGGCGGATCGCACCGGCCAGCGCATGCGCTTTGTCCGCCTCGGCATCTGGCTGGCCCTGGGCTGCTTCTGCGGCGTCTTTGTCGACGGCGGTACCGGCTGGATGATGCTGGTGCTGCTGGGGTTCGGCTTTTTCTGGAACGCCATGGGGCCGCAGTTCGAAGCCCTCACGCTCAGTTACCTGCGCGGGCGGCCAAATGGCTATAGCCGCATTCGGCTTTGGGGGTCAATCGGCTTCATTGTCACCGTCATGTCACTGGGGGCCCTGCTCGACCTGACCGGCATTGCGTACCTGCCCTGGTTTATCATCGCCTTGCTGGCGCTGGTCATGCTCGCCTCCTATTCGGTCAGCGACGATGCCACCCTGGTACAACAACGCCCGCCGGCCGGCAGTTTCGTCGCTATCCTGCGCCGCCCGCCGGTGCTGATCTTCTTCGTCACCTGCTTCCTGATGCAGGCGTCCCAGGGACCGTACAACACCTTTTTCAGCATCCATCTGGCAAACCATGGCTACAGTGGCACCGCCATCGGTTTGCTGTGGTCGCTCGGCACCACCGCGGAAGTCGGTGTTTTCCTGCTGATGCACCGTCTGCTGGGCCGGTGCGCCTTGCCATCCATCCTGCTGGCCAGCCTGCTGCTGACCGCACTGCGCTGGTTGCTGATCGGCAGCTACGCGGACCAGCCGGGCATCATGCTGCTCGCCCAGTCTCTGCATGGTGCCACCTACGGCGCCTTCCATGCTGCGGCCATCGAACTGGTACGGCGCTATTTCAGCGACGGCCATGCCGGACAGGGTCAGGCCCTGTACGGCGGCGTTGCGATTGGCCTGGGCAATGCGGTCGGCGCCCTGTACAGCGGTGCTCTCTGGCAGGCGCTGGGACCAGCGCAGACCTTCTGGTGCGGCGCGATTATCGCGCTGCTGGCGGCGATCCTGTGCCGGCAGGGCATCCGTGCGGCGCCCGAGCCCCAACCCTCCCATCCGAATCCTGCCCCGCACGGCCTGCCAGCGCTCATCGGCCGGCTGGACGACCCGCAGTCCTGAACGCCGCGAAGCGCTCAGGCTGAGCTGCCAGCGTAGACGGGGCAGCTTCCTGCGCCCGCCACCGGCGGCCTGACGATAGATCAAGCAAATCGACCCAGAGGGTAGTATTTAAAACTTCAATACGTAAACGTTTACTTTAATGACGTAAACGTTTAACTTTAACGCATCCATCAGAGATCAACGCGGCCTGACAGCTGTATTGGAATAACAACAAAACACCGATTGAGTGGAGTTTGATGATGCCTATCCGCGCCACCGTCTGGGGTGAGAATGTTCACGAACAGACCAACGAAGTCGTCGCCCGAATCTATCCGGATGGCATGCACAACTGCATCGCCGCAGGCCTGAACGAGGACCCTGCCATCGAGGCGATTTCGGTCACCCTGCAGGATCCCGAGCACGGCCTTACCGAAGACGTGTTGCAAAACACCGATGTACTGCTCTGGTGGGGGCACGCCGCCCACGGTCAGGTCAGCGATGAAATCGTCGACCGGGTCCAGAAACGGGTACTGGAGGGCATGGGCCTGCTGGTGCTCCACTCCGGCCACTATGCCAAGATCTTCAAGCGCCTGATGGGCACCACCTGCTCACTGAAGTGGCGCGAAGCCGGCGAGCGCGAACGCCTCTGGGTCGTCAACCCGGGCCACCCGATCGTCCAGGGCGTCGGCGACTACATCGAACTCCCCCACACCGAAATGTACGGCGAGCCCTTCGCGGTACCGAATCCCGACGAAGTGATCTTTATCAGCGCCTTCGAGGGCGGCGAGGTGTTCCGTTCCGGCCTCGTCTACCGCCGCGGCAACGGCAAGATTTTCTACTTCCGCCCGGGCCACGAGACCTACCCGATCTACTACGATGAAAAGGTAAGGCGCGTACTGAAAAACGCCGTGAAATGGGCGCAGCCGGAAGGCTCGCGCTGGATCGACAGCTGCCCCAACGTGCCGCCCGATCAGGCGCCGAACCCGGTTGAGGTAAAAGGCGAGAGTCTGCACAAGCCCGGCGAAGAGGGGTTCAAATAATGATTCGTCTCGGTATCGTCGGCGCCGGCTCCATGGGAGGCCATCAGGCGAGGCAGTTCAGCTCGGTTGCGGGCTGCGAACTGGTGGCGGTCTGCGATCTGGACGCCGCGCGCGCCAGTGATTTCGCCGCCGAGCACGGCATTCGTGAGGTCTATACGGACCTGGCACAGATGCTTGCACAGGCAAACCTGGATGCGGTCTCCATCGTGACGCCGGACAGCTACCACAAGGATGCGGCCCTGCAGGCCATTGCCGCCGGCAAGCATATCCTGTGCGAAAAGCCGCTGGCCACCAATGAGGCGGACGCCAACGAGATGGCGGCGGCGGCACAGGCCACCGGCGTCATCAACATGATCAACCTCAGCTATCGCGACTCCTCTGCACTGCAGCGGGCCCGTGACCTTGTTGCCGACGGCCTCATCGGCCGCGTAATGCACGTCGAGGCGAGCTACCTGCAGAGCTGGCTGACCAGCAACGCCTGGGGTGACTGGCGCACCGACCCGCGCTGGTTGTGGCGCTTGTCCAGCGAGCACGGCAGCAAGGGTGTGCTGGGCGACGTCGGCATCCATATCCTGGACTTTGCCAGCTTTCCGGTCGGCGAGATCAGTGCAGTCAACTGCAAGCTGAAATGCTTCGACAAGGCCGACGGAGACCGTATCGGCGACTACCCGCTTGATGTCAATGACAGCGCGCTGATCCGGGTCGAGTTTGCCAACGGCGCGCTGGGTACGGTCCATACGACCCGCTGGGCCAGCGGCCATGACAACTCGCTGCGCCTGCGCATCTTTGGCGACAGGGGTGCCATCACCATTGAAATCAACATGGACGAAGGCTGGGAGAAACTGCAGCTGTGTGAGGGCAGCAACGTCAACCAGGCCCGTTTTGAAGCCGTCGACTGTGCAGCCAGCCCCAGCATCTACCAGCGTTTTATCCACAGTATCGAACGCGGCTACAACGACCAGCCCGACTTCGCCCGCGGCGCCATGCTGCAGCGGGTGCTCGATACCTGTTTCGAATCCGACCGGGAGGATCGCACGCTGACCCTTTAGTTTTTAGAGCCGTCAGACCGCAGGGGTCTGACGGCCATTTTCAGTCCGGCCGCCACTCCTGCGCAACACCCAGGCACCGGCACACAGGCTCGGCTCTCAAGCTCGGCTCTCAAGCTAGACAACCAATAACTACAAGAGATCAAACAATGAAAAAAACAACGCAAGCGCTCATCACCTCCACCGCACTCACCACGGCCCTGCTGGCGAGTGCCAGCCAGGCCGTCACACTGAACATCCCCTGTACCACTGGTACCGGTTTCGTCTCGTGCGAGAAAACCGCGCAGGAATGGGCCGAGACCCGCGGCCACAGCATCAATATCGTCACGGTACCCTTCTCGTCCAGCGACAAGCTGGCGCTCTATCAGCAGATCCTCGCCAGCAAGTCCGCTGACCTCGACGTCTTTGATGTCGACGTGGTCTGGCCCGGTATCCTCGGCGCCCATCTGGCCGATCTCGGCCCCTACACCCAGGGCGCCGAAAACGAGCACTTCGAATCGGTCATCGCCAACAACCATTACAACGGCAAGCTGGTCGCCATGCCGCAGTACACCGATGCGCCGGTACTCTATTACCGCAAGGATCTGCTGGATAAATACAACCAGCCGGTGCCCAAGACCTGGGAGCAGATGACCGCCACCGCCGCCCTTATCCAGAAGGCCGAACGCGAGGATGGTAATGACCGGATGTGGGGCTTTGTGTTCCAGGCCAAGGCCTACGAGGGACTGACCTGCGACGCCCTGGAATGGATTGACTCCTTCGGCGGCGGCTCCATCATCGATGGTGACGGCCAGATCACCGTCAACAACCCCAAGAGCGCCGCGGCGCTGGACCTGGCGGGCAGCTGGGTCGGTAACATTACCCCCCAGGGCGTGCTGAACTACGACGAAGAAGGTGCCCGCCGCGTCTTCCAGGGCGGCGATTCGGTGTTCATGCGCAACTGGCCCTACGCCTGGGCGCTGGGCAATGGCGAGGGCAGCGCGGTGAAAGACAAGATTGGCATCACACCGTTGCCGATGGGCCCGGACGGCAAGCACAGCGCCACCCTCGGCGGCTGGCAGATGGCCGTTTCCAAATACTCCGAGAATGTCGAGGTGGCGGCCGACTACGTGCTCTATGTGACCGGCAAGGACGCCCAGCGCAATGGCGCCATCATTGATGGCCGGCTGCCAACCATTGCCGCGCTGTACGAAGATCCCGACGTGCTGGCGGCCAACCCCCATTTTGCCAACATGCGCGAGGTGCTGGAAAACAGCGTCGCACGCCCCTCCAGCATCACCGGTGAGAAGTACAACCAGGTCTCCAACGAGTTCTGGAATGCCGCCCACCGTGTGCTGTCCGGCAAGTCCGATGGTGCGGACTCACTGAGTCAGCTTGAAAGCAAACTCGAACGCATCCGCGGCCGTCGCTGGTAAGACTCCACATCAGGAGTGCCTGCCAGCAGGCAGCACTCCTGCCGATAAATCAGGCGGTTGTCGGGCCCGGCCAGTCGCAGAACCGGCCCCGAACCGACAACCTCCCAAAGGTTACGTCTTATGGATACTTCATCGATCGGTGCCCAGGGCACCAAGACAGCAACCAGCCCTTCGGCCCTTCCCCGCCTGGGCGCCAGCACAGGTCGGGCGAAGGCCGAACTAAGCGGCCTGTCACGCCAGCGCATCCGCACCGCCTGGCTGTTTCTGACGCCCATGATGATCGGCCTGGCTTTCGTCGCCGGCTGGCCGCTGCTGCGCACCATTTATCTCGGTTTTACCGATGCGACGCTATCCAGTATCGACAGCTACAGTTTCATCGGCCTCGAAAACTATCTGGTCTACGACAACGGCCACTGGTACGGACTGCTGGCGGATGGCCTGTGGTGGAAGTCGGTCTGGAACACCCTCTATATCACGGTGCTGTCCGTCTCGATCGAAACCGTGCTCGGCGTACTGGTCGCGCTGATCCTGCACGCCAAGTTCCCCGGCCGCGGCCTGGTGCGCGCCGCCATCCTCATCCCCTGGGCCATCCCGACCGTGGTATCGGCCAAGATGTGGGGCTGGATGCTGCACGACCAGTTCGGCGTCATCAACGATCTGTTCATGACACTGCATATTATCAGCGAACCGATCGCCTGGACCGTGAATCCCGACACCGTGCTCGGCACCATCGTGGCCGTCGATGTCTGGAAAACCACCCCGTTCATGGCGCTGCTGACCCTGGCCGCACTGCAGATGCTGCCCAAGGACTGCTACGAGGCCGCCCGCGTCGACGGCATCCATCCGCTGAAGGTGTTCTTCAAGGTCACGCTGCCGCTGATCAAGCCGGCGCTGGTGGTTGCCGTGGTGTTCCGCATGCTCGACGCGCTGCGCATCTTCGACCTGGTCTACATCCTGACCTCCAACAGCGAGGACACCATCGTGATGTCCGTCTATGCCCGCCAGGCACTGATCGACTTCCAGCAGATCGGCTATGGCTCCGCCGCCTCGACGCTGCTGTTCCTGATGGTGTTCGGCCTCACGCTGGCCTACATCTTCGCGACACGACTGAAACTGGACGGATCGGGAGACCACTGATGAATACATTCAAACTGCGTACTGGCCAGGTTCTGTTCGCGCTGGCGGTACTGGCCCTGTTGCTCTACACCATCTTTCCGTTCTATATCGCCATTGCGACCTCGTTCGGCGCCGGCACCGGCGACCATGTCTACACGCCGGCGTATTTTGACCTGCGCAATTACCTGTCGGTGTTCAAGGAACAGCCGTTCTTCCACAACATCCTCAACTCGGCGCTGGTGTCCTTTGCGACCGTGGCAATCTCGCTGCTGATTGCGGTGACCGCCTCCTATGCCCTGGCACGGGTGCATTTCCGTGGCCGCACCATGCTGCTGCTGACCGTACTCGGCGTCTCGATGTTTCCGCAGGTGGCAGTGTTGTCCGGCATGTTCGAGCTGATCCGCATGCTTGGCCTGTACAACAGCCTGGGCAGCCTGATCCTGTCCTACACGGTGTTCTCGCTGCCATTCTCGGTCTGGATTCTGACTACCTTCATGCGCGGCATTCCGAAGGATCTCGAGGAAGCGGCCATCGTCGACGGCGCTACGCCCTGGCAGATCATCACCCGCATCTTCATGCCGGTGCTCTGGCCGGCGCTGGTGACCACCGGACTGCTGGCCTTCATCGGCGCCTGGAACGAATTCATGTTCGCCATCACCTTTATCCTCAGCAACGAAAACCGCACCGTACCGGTGGCGATCTCGATGATATCCGGCGATTCCCAGTACGAGCTGCCCTGGGGCCCGGTCATGGCCGCCTCGGTGGTCGTGACGGTGCCGCTCATCGCACTGGTGCTGATATTCCAGCGCAAGATCGTCGAAGGCCTGACGGCCGGTGCCGTCAAGGGTTGATCAAGATTTAACAATAAGAGATCAAGATTATGTCCAGCATTGAATTCGTAAAACTCGACAAGGTGTACAAAGGTCTGAATAACTTCCACGCCGTAAAAGGCGTGGATCTGAGTATCAAGGACGGCGAGTTCGTCGTCTTTGTCGGCCCCTCGGGCTGCGGCAAGTCCACCCTGCTGCGCATGATCGCCGGCCTGGAAGACATCAGCGGCGGCGACATGTACTTCGGCTCGCGCCGGGTCAATACGCTGGCGCCCAAGGAACGGGGCATTGGCATGGTATTCCAGTCCTATGCGCTCTATCCGCACATGAGCGTCTACGACAACATGGCGTTCGGACTCTCGCTGGAGAAAGCGTCCAGCCAGAACATCGACGAGAAGGTGCGCGAGGTCGCCGCCACCCTGCAGATCGAGCACCTGCTGGAACGCAAGCCCAAGGAGCTGTCCGGCGGCCAGCGCCAGCGCGTTGCCATCGGCCGCGCCATCGTGCGCCAGCCCAACGTGTTCCTGTTCGACGAGCCGCTGTCCAACCTCGATGCATCACTGCGTGTGCAGATGCGCATCGAGATCATCAAGCTGCATCAGCGGCTGAAAACCACATCCATCTACGTCACCCATGACCAGGTCGAAGCCATGACCATGGCCGACAAGATCGTGGTGCTTAGCCAGGGTCGCATCATGCAGGTCGGCTCGCCGCTGGATATTTACAACAGCCCGGCCAACACCTTTGTTGCAGGTTTCATGGGCTCGCCGAACATGAACTTTATCCAGGTAACGGCCAACGGCAGCCAGCTCGCGGCCGCCACCTGCGATGTCCCCCGCAGTTTCGAGGTGCCCTTCCAGCACCAGGGTGCGGCGACACTGGGGATTCGCCCCGAGCATATCGAACTGACGCCGCAGCCCGGCGCATTGCAGCTTGAGTGCCAGGTAAGCGTAGTGGAGCACCTGGGTAACGAAACCCTGCTCTATCTGAACACCGATGTCTCCGACCAGCCTCTGGTGGTCGCGGTCGCCGGCGAAAAATCCATGCAGATCGGCGAGAAGCTGTCCGTCTACCTGCCGCCGCAGTGCTGTCACCTGTTCGATGCCAATGGTGATGCGATCGCGCGTCTTGCCACGACCAAGCCAAATTGATGCCAGGCCTGGTTTCCCGGTAAAAATTCCGATTGGGGATATTTCATGACAGACAAAGAAAAAATGCTGGCTGGTCTGCCATATAACCCGGGCGATCCGGAGCTTGTCGAACTGCGTTTGAGAGCTCGATTGGCGACCGAAAAATTCAATCGGACCAGCATAGTCGATATGGAAGAAAGAACAGCCTTGCTAAAGGCGCTGTTTGGATCGACAGGCGAAAGCATCAATGTGGAGCCCAGTTTTAACTGCGACTATGGCGAAAACATTCATGTAGGCGAAAACTTTTACGCCAACTTCGGCTGCGTGATCCTGGATGTGGCGCCCGTTGTGATTGGGGACAATTGTTTCATAGCGCCCCAGGTCGGCATCTATACCGCGACGCACCCGATAGACCCTGCGCAAAGATGCAGCGGCCTGGAGTATGCAGAAAGTGTCAGGATCGGGAACAACTGCTGGATTGGCGGGCACGCGACAATAAACCCTGGCGTGGAACTGGGAAATAACGTTGTCGTGGCGTCCGGCTCAGTGGTGACAAGAAGCTTTGGTGACAATGTTGTCATCGGTGGCAACCCCGCGAAAGTCATCAAAAGCGTCCCCCTATCGGATGAAGTAACGTGATGCGGACCACTAAACGACCAGGCTGAGCGTGGATAGTGGCGTTGACAACTCGCCACTTCCCCATCGCGTCTTTCCCTTACAGGACTCAACGACAGGAGCCAACCCATGACAGACACCATTCGCTGGGGCATGGTCGGTGGCGGTATCAATGGTTTCATTGGTGAAGTACATCGCCTCGCCGCCCGCCTGGATGGCGGTTTCAACCTGGTTGCCGGCTGTTTCTCTTCCAGTGCCGAACGTAACCGGCACTCAGGCGAACTGTTTGGCGTAAGCGGGGAGCGCATATACGCCGACTTCGCCAACATGGCCCGATATGAAGCCGCACGCCACGACGGTATCCAGGCGGTATCGATCGTGACGCCGAACCACCTGCATTTTGCCGCCGCCAGGGCCTTTCTCGAGGCCGGTATCGACGTCATCTGCGACAAGCCGCTCACCACCACGCTGAGCGAAGCGCGCGAACTCGAGGCCATTGCCCGTGACAATGGCCGCCAACTGGCGGTGACCTACAACTACACCGGCAATGCAATGATGCGCCTGGCACGGCAGATAGTCGCTGATGGCACCCTCGGCGCACTGCGGCTGGTGCAAGTCGAATACATTCAGGACTGGCTGACCGAGAATTTGGAGCAGATGGGCCAGAAGCAGGCACAGTGGCGCACCGACCCTCAGCAGGCGGGCCGCGCCGGCTGCCTTGGCGATATCGGCGTGCATGCCTACAACCTCGCCCGATTCGTGACTGGACGCCCGGCCGAACGGGTCTGCGCCGACCTGACCCGTTTCGTGCCGGGCCGCCAGGTGGACGACAACGTTCAGGCGACGCTGGATTTTGGCAATGGCACCCGCGGCGCGCTCTGGGCATCACAGGTGGCGGTGGGATCCGAAAACGCGCTGCGCCTGCGACTGATCGGCGAAAAGGCCAGCCTGTCCTGGGAGCAGGAGCATCCAAACCAGCTGCAGTTCACCGAATACGGCGCAGCACGGCAAATATTGAGCCGCAACGGTGCCGGTTTTCCTCCGTCGCTACAGCACCTGTGCCGTATCCCGGCCGGGCATCCAGAGGGCTACCTGGAAGCATTCGCCAATCTCTATGGCGAGATTCGTAGGGGCCTGCTGGCAGGCAGCGGAGACTTTACCGATGTAACCGACGCAGTCGCCGACCTCGCGTTTATCGAGGCCTGCCTGGCATCGCATGACAACGACAACCGCTGGACCGCGCTCGAGAGCTAAGACCCGACGGTAACCGAAGCAGAATTCCACCCGGGAAGCGGTATCGACCGTTTCCCCGGGGGGCATTAAACATTTACCACACTCATACTTGGAGTTTTCTCATGGCCACTGCACACGCCGACTGGTGGAAAGGATCCGTCACCTATCAGATCTATCCACGCTCCTACCAGGACAGTAACCACGACGGCATTGGCGATCTCAATGGCATTACGCAACGCCTGCCCTATCTGGCGGACCTCGGCGTAGACGCCATCTGGCTGTCGCCGATCTTCACCTCGCCGATGGCGGATATGGGCTACGACGTGTCCGACTACACCGACATCGATCCAAGCTTCGGCACCCTGGCCGACTTTGATGCCATGGTCGAGCAGGCCCACGACCTGGGGCTGAAAGTGATCATCGATCAGGTGCTGTCGCACTCCAGTGACCAGCACCCGTTCTTCCAAGAAAGTCGCTCAAGCCGGGACAATGCCAAGGCCGACTGGTACGTCTGGGCCGACCCGCAGCATGATGGCAGCCCGCCGAACAACTGGCAGGCCATCTTCGGAGGCTGCGCCTGGCAGTGGGAACCACGTCGCCAGCAGTATTACCTGCACAACTTTCTGAAAGAGCAGCCGGACCTGAACTTCCACAACCCGGCGGTGCAGGAGTGGCTGCTGGGCACCATGCGCTTCTGGCTGGAACGCGGTGTGGACGGCTTCCGTCTCGATACCGTGAACTTCTATTTCCACGATGCGCTGCTACGCAGCGATCCGCCGGATTACCGCAAGAAAGACAAGCCGGACTGGAACCCGTACCACATGCAATACCACCTGTTCTCCAAGAACCAGCCGGAGAACCTGGTGTTCCTGCAGAAGATGCGCGCACTGCTGGATGAGTTCGACGCCCGCACCCTGGTCGGCGAGGTGGGCGAATCCCACCACCCAATCGAGATGATGGGCGAATACACTACCGGCAACCGCCTGCACATGGCCTACTCGTTCGAGATGCTCGGCTTCAACTACAGCGCGGCGCATTTTCGCAAGCAGATCGAGGATTTCTACACCGGCGCGCCGGACGGCTGGCCGTGCTGGGCCTTTTCCAACCACGACGTGGTGCGTCATGTCAGCCGCTGGATGCCCCATGCCGTCAGCCAGGATGCACTGGCCAAGCAGGCCGGTGCGCTGCTGCTGAGCCAGCAGGGATCGATCTGCCTGTACCAGGGCGAAGAAGTCGGGCAGACCGAAACCGAGCTTGAATACACGGAGCTGACCGATCCCCAGGGCCTGACCTTCTGGCCCGAGGACAAGGGCCGCGACGGCTGCCGTACCCCGATGGTCTGGAACGCTGACGCCCCGAACGCCGGCTTCAGCGAGACCAGGCCCTGGCTGCCGGTGAAGGCGCGCCAGGCTTCGCGCAGCGTCGATACCCAGCTGGATGTCGAGGGCTCGGTGCTGGAATTCTACCGCCGCATGCTGCGAGTACGGCGTGAAAACCCAAGCCTTCAAACCGGCGCGACCGTCTTCGACACGACCGACGAGCCGATCCTGTCGTTTGTGCGCGGCGGCGAGTTCCGCTGCGTCTTCAACCTGTGTGCAGATACGCAGCAGGTCGAAAGCATCAGCGGAACAATGCTAATCAGTGAAGGCGCGAACCTCGACAATGGCAGCCTGCAGCTGACGGGCAACGGCTTCGCCATCCTGCGGCTCTGAACGGCACCAATGCCCTGATGTGGCATGTTCGGCGGGCCCAGGCCCGCCTTTTTTGGCCCTGTTGCCCGAACGATCCCGCCCCTGCTCGCTACCGCCGTGCCGGGCTGGAACACGGGCGGGCTGGCATAGATATTGACCTTGCAAGACGGCAGCCAACAATGCCCCTTGTCTTCCACAGGAGACCCCGATGTCAGAAACAACAGCCCCCTGGTGGAAAAGCGCCACGGCGTACCAGATTTACCCGCGCAGCTTCTGCGACAGCAACGGCGACGGAATCGGCGATATTCCCGGCATCATCTCGAAACTGGATTATCTCGCAGAGCTGGGCGTAGGCTTCATCTGGCTGTCGCCGGTGTACCGCTCGCCCATGGCCGACAACGGCTACGATATTTCCGACTATCAGGATATCGCACCCGAATTCGGCACCCTGGACGACTTCGACCGCCTGCTTGCCGAAGCCCGACAGCGCGGCATCCGTATCGTCATGGATCTGGTCGTGAACCACAGCTCCGACGAACATCCCTGGTTTATAGAGTCCCGCGCCTCCCGCGAAGCGGACAAGCGCGACTTCTACATCTGGCGGGACCCGGCCGAGGATGGCGGCCCGCCCAACGATCTGCAGTCGTTCTTCGGTGGCCCGGCCTGGACCTTCGACGCGAGCACCGGCCAGTACTACCTGCACCTGTTCGACCGCAAGCAGCCGGACCTGAACTGGGACAATCCTGCACTACGCAGCGAAATCTGGCGGATGATGAACTGGTGGCTGGACCGCGGTGTCGGTGGCTTTCGCATGGACGTGATCGATCTCATCGGCAAGGATATCGACCGCGGCATCACGGCCGACGGTCCCCGTTTGCACGAGTACCTGCAGGAAATGCACCGCGAAACCCTCGCGGGAAGGGACATCGTGACGGTCGGCGAGGCCTGGAGCGCTACCCCCGAAAATGCCCTGCTGTACTCGGGTCGCGATAGCCGGGAGCTCTCGATGGTGTTCCAGTTCGAGCACGTGAGCCAGCAGTGGGACGAAAAGCTGGGCAAATGGAAGCCCAGGCCCTTTGACCTGGTGGCCCTGAAACGCACCCTGAACAAATGGCAGTCCGCACTGGCGCAGGACGGCTGGAACTCGCTGTTCTGGGGCAACCATGATCTGCCCCGCGCCGTTTCGAAGTACGGCGACGACACGCATTACCGCGTCGAATCGGCGAAGATGCTGGCCACCGTGCTGCACCTGATGAAGGGTACGCCGTACATCTACCAGGGCGAAGAGTTCGGCATGACCAATGCCGCCTTCACTGACATCGATCAGTTCAAGGATGTGGAAACGCTGAACTTCTATCGTCTGCAGGTTGCCGACGGCGTCGCGCCAGAAGACTTCATCGCCGGCGCCAACGAGAACAGCCGTGACAATGCCCGCACCCCGGTGCAATGGTCTGATGCACCCGGGGCCGGCTTTACCACTGGAGAACCCTGGATCGATATCAACCCGAACTACACCGATATCAATGCCGAACAGGCGCGCCGGGACCCTGCGTCCATCTATGCCCATTACCGGCACCTGGCTCAGCTGCGCAAGGACCTGCCGCTGATCGTCGACGGCGAATACCGCCCCTGGCTGGAAGCCCATCCGCAGATCCTGGCCTATAGCCGCCATCTGGATGGACAGACCCTCAGTGTCGTCGCCAACGTTGGTTCCACGCCACTGCAACTGGACGTCCCGCCGGGACTGCAGGTCAGGGGCCAGGCCCTCATTGGCAACTATGGCGCTCGCGCGCAGATCGGCGCAGTGCTCGATCTGGCGCCCTATGAGGCCTTTGCCATCCTGAGCTGAGTCCCGACACTCCGGCTGCGGGCATCGGTGAGATGCCCGTCAGGCGCCGGCTTAAGCAAGGCTGATTACCAGGTTGCCGGCGGCGATCCCGCCGGCATCGTCGCGGACTCAATACCTGATAACCGGTTTTCAGCCAACGGACTCGACCGAGCCGTCCAGCGCCATCAGCAGCGTTTCCACCGCAAGCTGCGGATAGCGCTCGCTGATCTGTCCTTTGAGCTTTGTCAGCCGCAAGGCGTGGGTATCGGTTTCGAATCCGGGGGTTTTGCTGAGGTCGGTGCCCAGCACGACCTTGTAGGCGCCGCAATCGCGGTGATCCATCAGGATCACGCGCTTGATGTCGTGCAGCTGTATCGAGATCTCCAGATGCTCCCAGAAGGTTTCGCGCCAGGCCGGATATTCCTCGGTCACGGCCCCGAGCGACGCACCGGCGAGCACAACATGGTCGTAGCGATCACGCAGCCCGCGCTCGAACATATAGCGCTCGGTGTCGTCGATCAGCCGGTAATCCATGCAGCTTAACAGCAGCGCCTCGGTGACGCCCGCGGCCCTGGCCAGGCGGACACCCGGGACAGCGGTCAGTAGGCTGACGCCGCCCCCGAGCAGTACCTGTTTGAGAAAAGTTCTGCGTCCTGTCGCCATTCCAGTAGTTTCATTCTGCTCCAGCTGTTCCATGCTGTTCTCCTTTGCGGATGACTAAGCCGGCCCATCAGCGAAGCATGCAGATACTGGTGTGCGCTCCCTGATGACCGTACCGGCGGGCCATTGTGCACACTCTGGCTGAATCGCAGCCGAATGGCAGGAGTCCCCGGGCTTCGCACAGGAACGCCCGGAACATCGAGAGCTGACAGGAAACATGAACACAAGCATCGGCCCCGGCGCTCTGTCAGCAGGAATCTGCGCTGAGCTGCACCAGAGCCGTAGGCGAGGCGTTACTGAGGATTCAGTTCGATATGAAAGGTGGTGCCGGTTTCAGCGTCGGATGTTACCGCCATGTGGCCCCGATGCTGTTCGGTAATGACAAAGTAGGAGAACGACAGGCGCTTGCCGGCATCGAAGGTCTGATCCGGTGCCTGGTCGCTGAAAAAGGGCTCGAACAGGTGCATCTGCTCATCGCTGGTAAGCACCGCACCGTTGTGATTAATGCGGATCCAGAGTGAATCATACTGGGTGCTGAGCTCAATGCTGATGCGCGGCTCATGGTTCGCCGCCTCGGCCCTGCCCAGGGCATTGCACGCATGGCGGAACAGGCTCAAAAAGACCTGCTGCAGTTCGGTGACATAGCAGGACACCATGGGCAGGTCCGTTTCATAGTGCTTTTCGATGCGGATATCCCGAAAACGCAGCTGGGATGGCGCACTCAGTACGTCGTTCGCAAGCTCCAGCGTGTGTTCCATGATATCCGGCAGGTGTGCCAGCTGACTGACTTCGTTCCGGCCACGGGCGAATGACAGCAGGTTATTGATAATCGACTCGACATGCTGGCCCTTTTCGGACGCATCGGCCAGCAGCGCACCGAATTTGTCGAGTTCGCGCCCCAGCCCCGGTTCCGTCCCGTTGCCCTGGTTTAGCAGGCTCTGGAAACTGCTGAGGTCAAACAGAATGGCCTGCAGCGGCTTGTTGATATCGTGCGCCATGGTGGAGGCGAGCTCGCCCATGGACGACATCTTGTCGTGGTGGATCAGCATGTTTTCCGCCAGTACCCGCTTGGTCACATCGTCGACCAGAATAACGACACCGGTCTCGCTGTGATCCTGCAGCGGATAAATGGTGATATCGAAATGGTAGGTGCCGGGCTGGCTCTGCTTGAAGTTGACGGTCTCGTTATTATCCATCGCCTGGCTGATCTGGCGTGGTGAAACGGTAATGGACGGGTATACATCCCACAGTTTTTTATCCAGCGCATCGCGGGCGGCAACACCGGAGATATCCTCGGCTTTCCTGTTCCACTGCGTAATCCGGCCCTGCTTGTCGAGGCCGATCAGCATCAGCGGCATGGATGTCAGAATGTTGCGAATGTAGGATTCGGAGGATTTCAGCAGTTCCGACGTCACCACATGCTGCTCCACTTCCCGCTCCAGCAACTGGTTGGATTCCTTGAGCAGCCGATTTGATTCGTCGAGCGTGGCGGTGCGTTCCTGCACCCGCTGCTCCAGGCTATTGCGAATGGCCTTGAGCGCCCGGTTGGATTTCTGTACCCGGCGCCAGATAACAAACAGGCAAATGACGGCAATCGAGAGCAGAATAATCAGAATGCCACTCGACCAGTTGGCCACATATTGCCAGTTGGTCTTGCCGTCATCGTCTTTGAACAGAGTAGTCAGGGCAGCATGAAGGGTCTGGCTTTGCAGAAAAAGCAGCGTCAAGAATAAGTATTTTTTCATCGTTAGGTTCGATAATCAGAGAAAATATTAATGGCATTTCAGGGTGCGTCAGTGATGCTCCATAAACCCGGACCCTGCCAATAACCCTAACGCTGCTATTGCCCAGCCGCCCCAAACAAACACCACCTGACTACAATTCCCAACAGCACCAACCCGATCAATGCACGATTACAAGCCTTTTTCTCTTTTCAGGTAAAAACAGCCGGCCTTACATACAGTTGAAACTGCGCCAAATTGTACTGTACACGCCGTCCCTTGGCTATGGCGCGGCCGCTTGCGCGGGCGCAGTTGCGCGGCGCTGCAGCCGCGCAGGCCCGCCCCGCGCCCTCTCCTTTTTGCCCTCTCTTTTTTCTAGGGAACCAGCCCGTCCAGTCGCTGACTCACTTCAGCGTCGTTTCGTCGTTCCTGCAGTGGCATGCGTTGACGGCAACTGGGCGCCAGACTGCAGGCCCAGTACGCCTTGTCCGGTGCAGCCCCCTTCGGCGCCCGCTGCAGCACCATCGGCGCTGCACAGCGCGGACACTCCATCACCGCTGCAGCGTGCGTATCGATGCCGTCTGCCGCGTTGCTGTCAGTGCGCGCCGACAGCGACAAGCCTTGGGAAAACAGCGATTCGACATCGGGTTCGCGGCTATCCAGTGACGGTACCGGCGGCTCAAACAATGCATCGAACTGCAGGCCAATATCCGCTACCTGATATTTCCCCTGTGCAGGCACCCGCAGCAGCGGCAAGCCCGCCTGCTCGCAAATCGCATCCAGCTGCAGATCGCGGCGTGCCATTTTGGCGCGGCGCGGCGCAGCCTCGTCCAGCTCCACGGCACACACGGGCGCAAGGGCTGCGCGGGTACAGACCAGAAAGCTGAACTGCCGCCCCATCAACCGGTCCGTTGCAACGGCCAGTGCGCTGCCGTGCAGTGCTTCGTCCACCGTCACCACATTGGCCACGGGTACAAGGGCCAGTACGCGATGGTCGCTACCGACGGCCTGCTCCAGCACATCCAGAAAACGACTCTGTTCTTCGCTTAGCAAACGCTCGCCAAGCTCATACGCCACCGCGGCATCATCCAGTGCCGCGCTGCGGCGCCGCCGCACTATCCATACAACCACGACCAGCATTATCACAGCCGCCAGAATGGGCCAGTTAAACCACTGCATTTGATCAACTTCCGATAATTAGGGGAAAACGGGGATTTTTTGACAATACCGAGCATCAGAAACAGGGCCCACTACAGCACTGCATCGCTGAACGGCAGCCGAACGAGAAGCGGTGACATCGCCGTAATTAACAAGGGCTCAAGAACCTAAGAACGGTGAACGCGCAAATCCAGAAAATGCACCGAACAGGAGATGCAGGGGTCATAGTTGCGGATCAGCCGTTCGGCAAAGAACTGCAACTCCTCGTCACTGTGTTCAAGACCGAAATGGCTCAGGCCGTGGTACAGGTCGGCTTCGATGCGCGCCTGGTTCTGACTGGTTGGCGGGATAATGCAGGCCGATCGGATGAAACCTGCGTCGTCGATGCGATAGTGATGATAGATCAAGCCACGCGGTGCTTCGGTGCAGTGCGCGCCCCAGCCGTCCCGGGGAACATCCGGCACAGATGCAGGCTGTGGCTGGTAGTCGGTCAGCAGTCGCCTTGCTTCGAGTATCGTGAAATAGCACTCCAGCGCGCGTGCACGAATGCTGTGATAAATATTATCGCTGGGAAAACGGATGCCACACTCCGCCGCCAGCTCACGTACCTTGAGCGGCAACTGCTCAAAGTTAAGGTTCATGCGCGCCAGCGGACCCACCAGGTAGGGCTCGCCGTTCAGCAACGAATAGAGCGCGGTGGAATGCGGCTCCTGGTGTTCACGAAAATGCTGCGGATAGTCCGCGGCGGCAATATCCAGCCCCTGATCGCTGCGCACCCGCCCTTCATTCATGGCGTAATCGGGCTCGTGGTGCAGCGCGACGCTGGTGAACGCCTGATGACTTTCTGGCAGTTCCAGGCTCGCCGTCCAGCGCACCAGCGCCTTGGCATCCTCTTCAGCCTGCTGCAGGCGCGGTTGCAACAGGGCCACCTGCTCGGGCGCCGGCGCCCGATGAAAGCCACCGACCTTGAGCCCCACCGGATGCACCGAGCGGGCGCCACTGAGGCTGATCAGATCATTGCCCAGTGCCTGTAGCCGCAGTCCGCGGCGCACGGCTTCGGGATGGGACTTGGCCAGATCCATCATATGCGTAAAACCGAGAAAGTCCGGCAACGCCAGGAAGTGAATGTGCAGGGCATGGCTCTGCAGCCACTCACCGCACTGCAGCATACGTCGCATGCGACTGATCCAGTCACCCGGCTCAAGACCCAGCGCATGCTCAATCGCCCGTACACCGGTCATCTGATAGGCGATCGGACAGATACCGCAAATGCGTGAGGCGATAATCGGCTGCTCGCTGTAATGCTTGCCCTCCAAAAATTTCTCGAAAAAGCGCGGTGGCTCAAAGATCCGCAATACCGCCCGCTCGAGCCTGTTGCCACGGCAATAAAGCTCCAGCGCGCCCTCGCCTTCGAGCCGGGTAATCACGGGGACGCGCAGGCGTATATTGCGGGGATCGGTCATGGTTCCAGCTCTTTAACGGGAATTCGCCAGCGTGCCCAGGCACGCTGAAACGGTTTCGCTCCGGCACTGATCGAGACAAAGCGCTCGGCCACCTGCTGGGCGGGAATACCCAGGCCGACAAGGCGTTCACCGAGCGCATCGCAATTGGGCTGCTCGGATGGCCCGAAGCAGGTATAGCAGGGTGCACCGAAGGACGGGCAAAGGGCGCCGCAACCGGCCCGCGTCACCGGCCCCATGCAAGGCGATGCCTGACTGACCAGAACGCAGACCTGGCCCGCGCGCTTGCATTCCTGGCAGACTTTCTCGGTTGGCAGCACCGGCGCAACGCCGTGCAGCAGGGCCCGAATAGCGGCGATCAGCTGGCGCTCGCTGATCGGACAGCCCCAGAGTTCCAGATCCACCTTGATCAGCTCTGCCACGGGGCTGGAGTCCGCCAGAGAATCGAGATAGCCGGGGTCGGCATAGACGGCACTTGCCCAGTGCGCCGAGTCTTTTACATTGCGCAGCGCCTGCACGCCCCCGCTGCAGGCACAGGCGCCGATGGCCACCACGAAACGCGACTGTTCGCGCACCCGCTTGATGCGCTCTTCGTCCTCGTGCGTACTGATACTGCCCTCGACGAAAGCAACATCGACCTGCGCGTCGGGGGCATTCACCCCCGCCTCGATAAAATGCCGAATATCCACCAGCTCGATCAGCTTCAGCAGATTGTCCCCCATATTCAGGATCACCGACTGGCAGCCCGAACAGGACGTGAGTTTATGCACGGCAACGCTGGCCTTTGCCATTGTCAGTACCCCTCCAGCAGAAACCATTGCCGGATGTCCGGCACGCGGAAAATAGGACCCTCGCGGCAGATGAAAGGCGTACCCATCTGGCAGTGACCGCAGAGTCCAACGGCACACTGCATGTTCCGCTCAAGACTGACAAAGCAGTTCTCCAGCCCGACGCCGACCGCCTCCAGACCATGCATGGACGCACGGATCATGGGTTCTGGCCCGCACATCATCACCGTGCAGTTGTTCACATCGAACCGGGCCTTGTCGATCAGGGTTGTCACCATGCCAAGCGACCAGGCAAACGGTGCCTGCTTCTCTTCACTCGCCGCCAGTAAAACCTGGCAATCCGGCACCTCGCGCCAGCGTTCGTACTGCTCCTGCCACAGCAGATCCTCGCGGTGCTTTACACCCTGCATGATAACCAGGCGCCGGTAATCCGGCCGGGCCGCAATGACCCGTCGAATCGCGGCAATAACCGGTGCGCATCCCAGCCCCGCCGTGATAAACACCAGATCCCGACCGCGGGCTTCCTCTATCGGCCAGCTGTTGCCAAAGGGCCCACGCAGCCCGAGGTTCGCGCCCGGTTCAAGGGCTACCAGTTTACGGCTGATACGTCCCACGGCCCGAATGGTGTGCTGCACAAGCCCCTGCCTAAGGTCCATGATTGAGATCGGTACTTCCCCAAGGCCAAAGAGATACAGCATGTTGAACTGACCGCAGTCGAAGCGAAAACGCTGATGGGCAGCGGTATCGGCCAGCTTGAGGGACAGTGTTGCGACATCCGGTGTCTCCATCACCTTTTCCATCACCACAGCCTGCTGCGGCAGCCAGGGATCATTCATTCGTGCGGCTCCTGTGCTTTCACTTCGGTGCACAAGCGCTGTACTTCCTCGACAATATCGATGCCCACCGGGCACCAGGTTATACAGCGACCACAACCGGTGCAGCCACTGCGATCGTACTGGTCATGCCAGATGGCCAGCTTGTGGGTCAGCCACTGCCGATACTTGTGCACGGCACTCTTGCGCACCACATGCCCCACCAGATAGCTGTGCTCGTCATTGAAACAGGTGTCCCAGCGCCGCACCTGGGTACTCTGGCCGCCATCCAGCGGCGACTCCTCGTCGACGCGGGAACAGAAACAGGTTGGACAGACCGCCGCGCAGTTACCGCAGGTCAGGCAGCGATCAGCGACCGACTGCCAGAGCGTTTCGTCATCGCGCGCCTGATAAAGCGGCGTGCGCAGATCCCTGGACGGCAGCGCACGCTGCTGCACCCGTGCCCGTTTTCTCAGCGTCTTGCTGCGCCGCTTGTGCCAACCGGGCAATGGACGGGTGGGCAAGCGGGCCAGCAGTGCGCTGCCCCGTGGGCTCGTGGCGCGAACCCAGAACCCCTGGTCCAGCTCGTCCAGCACCATATCCGCCCCGCCGGTCACTTCGGGACCATCCCCGGTGGAAACGCAAAAACAGGTGGCGGCGCTGCGATGGCAGTTAACGGCAATCAAAAGCAGTTGTTCCCGGCGGGTGCTGTAATGGGGGTCCGGATACTCGCCCTGCAGGAAGTGCTTGTCCTGCAGGGCCAGCGCTGCCAGATCACAGCCGCGCACGCCGATGACGGCCGTCGGGGGCACGTTCTCATGCACCGACTCAAAGCGCAGCCCGCCCTCCACTTCCCGGGCGACCATAAGCGGTTGCTCGGGTGTGAACAGCCAGGGCTTGAGCCCCTGGGCCGTTCCCACCCAATCGAAATAGCGTCCATGTGCCTGTTGCTCCAGCCGGTAACGACCGGGCGCCTGATGATCCACCAGACCCACGGGAAGCTGATCGACAGAGTCGAGCTGGCGATACAGGATCGCGCCCTGTTCGGCGGTCGGGCCAACCACGGTGTAGCCATCGCGCTGCAGCACATCAAACAGCTGTGCCAAGGCTTGGTGGGGCAAGAAGGCGCTCTGTTGCATCTGCTTTACCGGATCGATGATCAGAAATTCTATTCAGCATAGTCCAGCGGCACAGGTCCACCACGCGCGATACCTGATCTGATCTTATACTTGCTGCAGACTCTGTCCGGGGGGCAATGATGCAGCAGCGAATCGCCGAAATCCGCAACCGCAGTCTTCTTCCGGGGAGGGGCGTTCACACCCCGGTCTGGCAATGGGTAGGGCGGCTGGCGGCACGGGCCCGCAGGGAGACCGGTATTGACTGACATCATTTTGCTGGCACTCGGGCACCCTGACCGTACCGATGATGGTTTTGGTGAACGGCTGCTGCGGCATTTTTCAGCCCGCTATTCATTGCCCGCCCATGTCCGCTGTCTCTATGCCGGCCATCTGCCCCTGGCGCATTATGAACGCATCGCTGGCTGCGCCTGGCTGGTGCTGCTGGACGCCGTACAGGCAGACAGCACCGACCACCCGGTTATCATCGCCGACCCGCTGCCCGCACTGAACACCACGCAGACCATCGCCGTGCATCAGATGGGCGCCGTACAGCTGCTTGCGCTCCTGGATGCACTGGGCGATCAACCGGCCCGTATCAGCCTGGTCGGTGCCCCCTTCGAGTCACTGGAATGGGGCAACGGGCTGAGCCGCGCGCTCGAGCAGCGCGTACCCGAGGCCAGCCGGGCACTGGCCGACCTGCTGCGCTCCGGGGGCGTGAAACTGTCACCGCAACCGTCACACCAGGGGGCCTCGCATGCATGAACTGAGCCTGTGCCGAAGTCTGTGCAACAGCCTGGAGCAGGAGGTACTGACGCGTCAGCTCAAGCAAGTTCTCAGCGTTCAACTGGCCGTCGGCAGCCTCAGCTGCATTGAGCCCCAGGCGCTTGAATTCTGTTTCACGGCAATGGAAAAGCCCCAGGCCCTGACGGGGTGTACGCTAAAGATCCGGCGCCAGCCTGGCAGCGCCACCTGCCGCCGGTGCGCCAGCTGCTATTCTTTGCAAAACTGGCTGGATCCGTGCCCCGTCTGCGGCGCACTGGAGCGGGACCTGCAAGGTGGCGACGACGTGCTGATAGAACAGATGGAGGCATACTGATGTGTGGAATTTGCGGCTGTGATGCTACGGAACTCGACCCTGGGCGCACATCGAAGCTGACAACTGAGGCGCCCCAGAAAGTCACTGGGCCAGTGCAGAGCATCGCACTGCACCAGGACCTGATGCACGCCAACCGCCACCAGGCTGAGCATAACCGTGAGTGGTTTTCCGGCCACCGTCTCAGTGCCATCAACCTGGTTTCAAGTCCCGGCGCCGGAAAAACCACACTGCTGGAACAGACCCTGACCCGGCTGCGCGGCCGCCGCGGCGCGCTGGTGATTGAAGGCGATCAGCAAACCGAGCTCGATGCTGCCCGTATTCGTGCCACTGGCACCCCCGCGGTACAAATCCAGACAGGTCAGGCCTGTCACCTGGATGCCGCCATGGTGCATCGCGCCCTGCACCAGCTACCTGAAATGGACGGTGCGCTGCTGCTGATCGAAAACGTGGGCAATCTGATCTGCCCGGCGATGTTCGACCTCGGCGAAAAAGCCCGGGTGGTGCTGGTTTCGGTGACCGAAGGCGATGACAAGCCACTCAAGTATCCCTCCATTTTTCACCACGCCGACCTGTTGCTCATCACCAAGACCGACCTCCTGCCCCATGTACAATTCGATACGCGTAACTGTATCGAACATGCCCGCCAAATCCAGCCGGACCTGCAGGTTCTGCAGCTCAGCGCCACGCAGGGCGATGGCATGAGCGTCTGGCTGAACTGGCTGGAGAAACAATAGCCAATTGCCTGGCGCCACTCATCCAATCGCGGCGGTCCTGCATTTGCCGGAAACCGCCTGCGCCTGGCCATTAAATAATGGCGTTGACGCTACGCAAAGCCGTTAGAATGGCGCTTTTCGACTGCCGGAACTGTGCGCATACGCATGAACAGAAAGGACTCAATCCTGGCCCTGCTGATCATTCTCGCCTGGGGATTCAATTTCGTCATTATCCGCTGGGGGCTGGACGAGCTGCCACCCATGCTGCTGGGCGCCCTGCGTTTTCTCTGTGTCGCGTTCCCGGCCATCTTTTTTGTACGCAAACCGGATCTGCCACTGCGCTGGCTGTTTGCCTATGGCATCACGATCAGCTTTGGTCAGTTCGCCCTGCTGTTCAGTGCCATGCAGGCCGGCATGCCTGCCGGGATCGCGTCCCTGGTGCTGCAGGCCCAGGCGATTTTCACCCTGGTGTTCGCGCTACTGTTCCTGGGCGAGCGCTGGCAGGTACAGCAACTCTGGGCGCTGCTGATTGCGGGCTGCGGCCTGGGCATTCTTGCCGGCCAGGCCGATGCAGCCAGCATGACCCTGACGGGTTTCGGTCTGACTCTCGCGGCCGCAGCCAGCTGGGGGGCGGGCAATATCGTCAACAGGCACATCGCTCAGCAGGGATCGGTCCAGCTGATGAGCCTGGTAATCTGGGGGGCCCTGATTCCGCCACTTCCCTTCATGCTGCTGTCCTGGCTGACCGAAGGCCCGGAGCTGATCCTGGCCAGCCTCAGTTCAATGGGTATCAAGTCACTGGTGTCGCTCACCTACCTGGCCCTGGTGGCAACGATCTTCGGATATGGCAGCTGGGCCTGGCTGCTGCAACAGCACCCGGCTTCGCGCATCGCGCCGCTTACCCTGCTGGTGCCGGTCGTCGGCCTGCTATGCGCCTGGCTGATCCTGGATGAAAGCCTGTCGGGCATACAGGCCGTCGGCATTGTGCTGGTCATGCTGGGACTCCTCGTGAACAGCTTCGGCCAGCGCTGGCTGCACAGACTGAAACGCATGGCCGCCTGAGCCCCGCCGGCGGCGCATGCCACTGGCGGGCGCCCCGCCATTTGCCAAGGAACTTCTTGCAAAAGCAGTCTGCCTAATCCATACCTTTAAAGACTGTTTTACGAGGTTTCCCCCATGTACAAGAGCAAACGCTGGACAGCAGAACAACTGGCAAAGATGAACGAGGAATCCTTTCTGGTCGAAGCGCTGGACATGATTCGCATGTCTCCCGAGCTCAGCGATGGCACCAATACCATCGACGCCATGAAAAGCAAACTCGACGCTTTGGAGGCGGCCCTGGGTATTCGTCTGGACAACATCCAGGACTGATTCCAGCAAGCGCGGGCGCGAGCCCTGCTCGCCGGCGTCACTCAAAACGCCACCACACCCCATGCATAACCGACTCGTCCGAGTGCAGCTACGCATCATTTTGCTATATCTGGTCGTCTTCTCTGAACTGTTATCCTTGCCAGCTGACCAACACTGCTGCCCCCTTACCCGGACCCTGCCAAGATAATGAAACTGCGATTTTTTCTGCTGCTGTGTGTAACCCTTGCAAGTATTGGCGGCGCCCGTGCCGACGTCGCTACCGGTAGCTGGCAGTCACTGCTGGCACTGGCCCCTCCTGGCAGCCAGATCGGACTGCGTGTCGAGCCGCTGGATCACCGCGGAACCGTGCAGATTGATTATCAGTCCGACCTGCTGCTGCCTCCCGCCAGCACCCTCAAGCTGCTGACAGCCTATGCAGCTGAGCTGCAGCTGGGGGGGGACTTCAGCTATCAAACCCGGCTCTGGCGCCGCGGCCAGCAGCGCAACAACCGCTGGCAGGGGGACTGGCGCCTTGAGTTCAGTGGTGCACCGGACTTCAGCCGGGCACAGCTGCGCCAGCTGCTGGAGCGGATCAAGCAGAGCGGCACCACCCACATCAGTGGTGATTTGCTGCTGGACAGCTCCGCCTTCGATGGCTACGACCGCGGCAATGGCTGGCCCTGGAACAACCTGGGTGTGTGCTACAGCGCACCGGCGTCTGCGATCATACTGGACGGTAACTGCGTAGCCGCGAGCCTGACACCGAATGCACCCGGCACGAATGCGCGCTTCTTCGTGCCGCCGCACCAGCCGATTGAGGTGGACTCTGAGGTCACGACGGTCACGCTGCAACAGCAGCAGGAACAGCTGTGCGAACTCGAGATGGATACGGGCCCCGGCAACCACTACCGTCTGCACGGCTGTGTAGCCAATAATCGCAAGATCGTACCGCTGAACTTTGCCGTCAACGATCCGGTCGCCTTCGTGCGCGATGTCATTGCAGAGCAGCTTAACGACCTCGGTATCCAGCTGCAGGGAACGGTTCGCGGTGTCGGCAATGCGGGGTCTGGCTGGCAGGCCGTCATGCAGCTTGAGTCCGCGCCCCTGTCGCAGTTGCTGCCCAGGATGCTGCAGGATTCGGATAACCTGATTGCGGACAGCCTGCTGAAAACCCTGAGCCACCAGGCCGGCGATCCAGGCAGCTTTCGAAGCGGTGTGCGGACCATGACCAGTCGGCTGGAAGATGTGCTGGGGCAACGTCTGGAACCGGCCACCCTGGCCGATGGTTCAGGTCTTTCGCGGGACAATCTGCTGCAGGCCTCCCAGCTGGCGGCACTGTTACGGCAACTTGCCCGCACGCCTGAAGCCATCAGTTACCAGGCCCTGGCCGTGGCTGGCGAGTCCGGCACGCTGCGTTATCGCAGCACGCTGCGTGCGCCGCCGCTGCGCGGCAATGTGCGCGCCAAAAGCGGCACCCTTAATGGCACCAGCAACCTGGCCGGTTATATCACCGGGGCCTCGGGCCAGCGCTATCTGTTTGTGCTGATGGTATCCGGGATAAGCCTGAGTGATGCTGCCCGTCGGGCGTCCTGGCGTGATCCCTTGCAACACCCGGTACGGGCGTTTGAGAAGGCGATGCTGGAATGGGTTTATCAGCGCGGGTGACATAAATGACAATGCCCGAAGCGCCGACCGGCAAGGGTCTTCGCTTCGGGCACGCAGCGTCCTGGCTTACTGAGCCGCTTTTTCCTCTGCCTCAGCGGGCGTGCTTTCCTCGCTGCCCATGGCTTCGTCAGCCAGGGAAGCGGCTCCATCGGCTACATCGGCGGCCATATCCTGGGCGCCTTTGACCATATCGGTGGCGGTTTCAGTCACGGCCTGTGCAGCATCGACGGCAATTTCTTTGCCTGCTTCAACTACGGCTTCAGCCTTTTCCTCAACGGTTTCCGCCTTTTCCTCAACCGCTTCACCCGTTGTATTCATCTGTGCTTCAACTTCCGCAGTCTTCGCAGGTTCGCCCTGGGCGTCTTCTGCAACCGGCGCAGTGGTTTCAACCTCGGCCTTTTTATCAGCCTCGTCATTTCCACAACCGGTCAGCGCCACGCTGGTCAGCAGCACTGCAGAACAAAGCAAATAAGGCATTTTCATAAAAATCATCTCTCCGTGTCGTTGAATAAATTCAGTCCGAAATGCAGCTTGCGCTGTTTCGGTACCCGTCGATAGCGGCATTCCCGGCAATTCCTGTTCAAGCCCGAATCCCCGCTACCGTTCCCAAAAGCTACGCCTAATGTGCACCGCTACGGCTTAACCTGTCCTGAGCAGCAATTTATGGACCATACTGAGTCGGGTCGGCATAGACGCCGCACAGCCCACTCATTATGGAGAGCTTGTATGAAGCTTAGTAAACTGACTCTGCTTTGCATCGCGCTGATGGCACCACTTGGGGCGTTCCAGGCCTCGGCCGATAGCCCTACCGCCTCCCCCGAAGGCGCCCGGGCCTATATCATTTCACCTGCCGGCGGTGAAACAGTACCCCAAACCTTTACCGTGCGTTTTGGCCTCAGCGGCATGGGCGTGGCACCGGCCGGCACCGACAAGGCAGGCACAGGCCATCATCACCTGCTGATTGACCGTGCAGAATTGCCACCTGCCGGTATGCCGATGGATGGTACGGTAAAGCATTTTGGCGGCGGCCAGACCGAAGTGGAGCTCACTCTGGAACCCGGCGAGCATAGCCTGCAACTGATGCTCGGGGACATGAAGCATGTCCCCTTCGAGCCCCCAGTCATGTCGGAAAAAATCACGATTCAGGTGGAATAAACCCGGCCCGCAAAGGCCTTTCACCATCCAGTAAGCATGCGGCTATGTCGCGGCCAGGTTTGCTTCACCAGCCAGGCCACGGCAAAGCTGCCTGCCGTCGCAAGCCCCAGCGACAACAGGGTCGCCGCCAGGTTTAGCAGCACACCGGGGTGCAAGGTTTTCAGCCACGGCAGCAACAGGTTGTGTACCTCGGTGAGCACCATGGGATGAATAAAAAACAGGGCAAAACTGGCCGCGGACACCTGCAATAACAGGCGATTTTCCGGGCGCGTCGTCAGCCAGCTGGAAAATTCCAGCAACACGACACACAGAAACAGTTTCTGCCAGAACATCAGATCGACACCGTCATAAATCAGCGCAGCCTTGTGATAGTTTGCCAGGTGCGGAAAAACCAGTGTCTGCAATACCAGAAAGAGCGAAACGCCCAGTAACGACACCGCAAAGAGCAGCCGATGGTGCCGGTTCAACACGGCGAAATGGATCGAATACAGGATGCCGGCCAGGTAGTAAGGGGTAAAATAGACCAGTGACTGCAGCACATTGGCATTGCCCAATGGCCGGTGTACCAGCATCGCGATCAGCGCGAACTCCAACAACAGCAACAGGCGCGCCAGCGCGCTGGCGCGGATAAACAGTATATAGAGAGGCGACAGCGCAAACAGTGCCATGACATAGGGAATATACCAGTGCGGATACAGAATGTAGCCGTCGTTGACCTGCCAGTAGATATTCTCCAGGAACTTGGCCACTGTCATGCCAGGCTTGCCGAGCCATGCCAGCATCATGGGCAGCAACGCAACCAGCGATATAACGATAAATGGATAAAATACGTTTTGAATTTTTTTGCGCATAAAGTCGCCGTATTCAAATCGGCGATAAAAAACACTGTGAAAGAAAAACCCGGAGATAAACACGAACACGGCCGTGCCACCGGCAAAAAGATTCTGCAGCGCCAGTGGCAAATTCCCGCCCACATTAACCACCGCGTGTCCAAGTATAATCACCAGGATGGCAATGCCCCGCAGGTAGTCGAACTCCAGATAGCGCTGCTTCAAGCTTGTAACCTTTCCTTGCGCCCGATCAAGGCGCCCAGTTTAAAACGCCGGTCATCCGGACACAGTTAGCATGAACGCCGAAGCCTGACCCCGGCGCACCCCTGCACAAATACGCCGCATGGCGTCACAGAAAACACACAAGAACCTGTGCAGCAGCGGTACCGCCGGCGATGCACCCCTGGCTCCGTTAGGAGATGTCCACGGGATAGGCATCAAAGCACGGCACCGCGTCCATCGATGCGTCATCCCACACCGCACGGCTGGCACAGAAGATACGTGCCTGGGGCAGGATCCCCGGTGCATCATCCAACGAGCCTGCCGGTACGTTCACATAGGTGCCATCTTCACTGACAAAGGGCACCGGCGCGCCACAGGTACGGCAGAAGCTGCGCCCAAAACGCTCGGCCTCCTGCAGTTTGAATCGCTGGACCTGCTCGGCCCCGCTCAGCCATTGCAGCTGATCCGGCTTGCAAAACAGGTTGCTGGCATGGGATGAGCCGGTCGCATGACGACAACGGCTGCAATGGCAAAGCATAAAGCGCCGAAACGGCCCCTCTATCCGGTAATGCACTGCGCCGCACAGGCAGCGGCCTTGCATGGGTGAGCTCATACTGAATCCTCGCTAGGTGCGCCTGAATGCAGCCTGAAAAGCCGCTTGACGCGTTAATACGCTGCACTGCATCAGTCGCAGGGCACGGCCCGACTTTGGGCCCATTGGCGTAACTGTGCCACCGGTTCAGCCATCAGCACCGACAGAGGCCGGGTCGCCGCCAACTCATCCAGCAGCCCCGCTGTATCCAGCGCCCCTGCCTTGGCATGGGCAGCATAATAAGCCGAGACCACGGCCTGTTCAATTTCGGCGCCGGAAAAGCCCTCACTGCGCTGCACCAGCGCATCCAGATCAAACTGATCAGGCTCGGCACTGTGGCGGCGCAGATGAATACGCAGCGTTTCGGCACGGGCCTGTGGCCCCGGCAGATCAACAAAGAAGACTTCGTCGAAACGGCCCTTGCGCACCAGCTCCGGCGGCAACACCTGAATGTCGTTGGCCGTCGCCACCAGGAAGACCGCACCCCGCTGCTCCGACATCCAGGTCAGCAAGGTGCCGAGAATGCGCCTTGAGGTTCCCTGATCGCCCTCTCCCGTCGCCAGGCCTTTTTCGATCTCGTCAATCCAGAGCACGCAGGGCGCCATCACCTCCGCGGTCGCCAGTGCATCACGCAGATTACGCTCGGATTCGCCAATATACTTGTCGTACAGTGCACCGGCATCAAAGCGCAACAGCGGCACACCCCAGGCACCGGCGACCGAACGTGCGGCCAGACTCTTGCCGCACCCCTGCACCCCCAGCAGCATGACCCCACGCGGGCGCTGCCCGCCCGGCGCCTCGGACTCGCCCAGAAAAAACGGCCGACGCGTACCGAGCCACTGTTTCAGGCGTGAAAAGCCCGCCACCTGGTCGGGCCTGACGCTATCGTATTCGAACTGCAGCACCCCATCCCTGCCAAGCAGGCGGTACTTGGCCTCGGTGACCTGGGGCAGATCCGACGCGGTAATGGCACCATCGTCGGCCATCGCATTGCGGGCCAGCCGGCGCACATCAATGCGCGGCAAGCCGCTCAGATTACGCACCAGCATTGCCAGTGCCTGGGGGCTCGTTTTCACTTGCACCCCGTTTTGCTGGCTCCATAACCGCGCTTCCTCGCGCACAATGCTCTCAAGTTCCGTCGCTCCGGGCAGCGCCAGCCGCACTCGGGCGGTGAATTTATCCAGTTCTGCCGGTATCTCGAGCGCATGGCTGACCAGCACCAGGGTATGGCGTTCATCCAGCGCAATATCCTTGAGTAGGCGCACATGCAGCGGATCCTCGAGAAAGGGATGCAGGTCGGCGAGCATGTAGATACCCGGTACCGTTACCGCCCGTATGTGCCCCAGTGCATCTACCGGCTGGGCATGCATCCGCTGCGCCGCCATCGGCGTATCAAGCCGCGCCAGCCCCTCGGTCAGGCTCCACTTGAACAGCGGCCTGCGCTCATGGCGCACCAGTTCGCAGAGCAACTGCTGTACGCCTTTTTCATCATGACTGCTGATCGCAATCAGCGCGATGCGCGAGCGCAGCAACGCGGCGATATCCTGTAACTCACACAAAGAATTCATGGGCAGCGGTTCCGTCGGCCGATTCGAGTGGGGCTGCTAGCCTACTTCAGACGACCATTGTCAGGCCAGGGCGGCGCCTTCAGGGCCGGCCCCCGATACGCCTTGACAGGCAGGAAGCGTCGCTCGTTGTTCCAGTCATCCAGGGCCGCTCGAATGGTTTCTTCCCGGTGGGCAACAAAGTTCCACCAGATTTTGACCGGCTTGGCAAAGGGCTGCCCCCCCAGCAGAATACAGCGCGCCCCGGCGGAGAGCGACAGCCCAAGCGTGCGGCGATTGCCGCCAAGAAAGCAGAACTCGCCGGGTTGCAGAGGCTGTGACGAACAGGCCTCGCCGTGCAGCGTCAGACGGCCGCTGAGCACGCACAGGCCATAATCGAACACCGGATCCAGCACCAGCGGCAGCTCACCGCCCGCCGCACTGGAAAACTCGGCCGCCACCAGGGGCGAATGGCTGCGCGCCGGCGAAATCAGGTGTTCCAGGGAACCCATGATCACACAGCCCTTCACACCGTTACGGTCGAATCGCGGCAAGTCATCCAGGTGTTCAAAGGAGGGTTCGCAACACTCGGCGCTTTGCGGCAGCGCCACCCAGAACTGCACGCCGAACAGTGCATCATGACAGCCCGGCGCGCTTTCCTCGGAGTGGGCAATGCCGGCGCCGGCAGTCATCAGGTTGAGTTCGCCCGGTGCAATTCGCTGCTCATACCCCAGGCTGTCTTTATGCAGCAGGGCGCCACTGACCAGCCAGGTCACCGTCTGCAAGCCGATATGCGGGTGGGGCGCCACATCCAGCCCCTGGCCCGGGGCAAAGGTCACGGGCCCGATCAGGTCCAGAAAACACCAGGGGCCCACCATGCGCAACGCCCGCTGCGGCAAGAGCCTATTCACCATCAATCCTGCGCCCAGGTCACTGCTGCGTCCAGACAGCAGGGTCGCCTGTGCCGGCGCCACCGTCCCGTATGCATCTTTAATCATGCTTCGCCTCCTGTGCCACCAGGCTCCACCGCCTGCTAAGATTCAAGGATAAGCATAGAAGTGCATACTCGAGCCTGCCCTGCCGATACAAGGCCCATACGCCATGAAAAAAAATTCGCGACTGACCTGGTGGATACCCACGCTGCTGTACCTGGCCGGCTGCAGCTCCCAGGCACCCTCGAACCTGGGTGTACATGATGGCCGGCTCGCCCCCTGCCCCGGTACGCCCAACTGCGTGGGCAGTGAATATCCGGACAGCCCCGACTGGATTGCACCGCTGACCTTTACAGACTCCCCACCCCAGGCCTGGGCACGGCTGCAAGACCGCGTTCAGGCCCAGGGCGGACAGATTGAAACCCGCACAGATGCTTACCTCTGGGCGACTTATCGCAGCCGACTGTTTAGGTTTATCGATGATGTGGAGTTTCGCCTGGACAGCGACGCCCAGCGTATCCAGGTGCGTTCCGCCTCGCGCCTGGGCTACTCGGACCTGGGCGTGAACCGCAAGCGCATCGAAACCCTGCGCAGTCTCTTTGCCGGGGAATGAGCCGAGGAGTGAGCCCTGGGCCAGGCCCAGGGAAGTGCACTCACCACATCAGGTTCGGCAGCCAGAGCGCGATCTGTGGCAGTGCCATCAGCAGCAGCGTGAACAGCATCATGATACCGGCATAGGGCATTGCCCCCCACATCACATCCTTGATGGGGCCGTTATCCTTGCGCACACTCTGCACCACGAACAGGTTCATGCCCACCGGCGGCGTAATCATGCCCAGCTCGCACATCAGTACCACGAACACGCCAAACCAGATCGGGTCGATGCCCAACGCCACTACAATCGGATAGACGACCGGAATGGTTACCACCTGCATGGACAGCACATCCATGAACATGCCCAGCAGCAGATAGAACAGCATCAGGATCAGCAGCAGGCCGGTTGGGGTCAGCCCAAAACCGGTAACCCAGAGGGTCAGCGCATCGATCACACCGGTAATACTCACCGTAAGGTTCAGCAGAAAGGCTGCCGTGATGATCAGCATGATCATGCCGGTAATACGCGCCGTCTGTAAAAAGCTCGCTTCCAGAAACGCGCCGTCAAGCCGGCCCGCCTTCCAGGTCAGCAACAGTGCCGCCACGACACCGAGCGCCGCCGATTCGGTCGCCGTGGCGATACCGAAATAGATACTGCCCATGACGATGCCAAAGATAATCAGTGGCGGTACCAGATGCACCGACGCCGCCAGTTTCTGCACCAGCGGCAGTGGTTCTTCGCGCAGACTGTCAGCCCCCCGGTTGCTCCAGAAAATGTACGTCATGAATGCCAGGCTCAGTAGCAGTCCCGGCAACAGGCCCGCCATGAACAGCTTGCCAATGGAGTTGCTGGTCATGGACCCGTACACCAGCAGGTTCACACTTGGTGGAATCAGGATACCCAGCGTGCCACCGGCGGCCAGGCTGCCCAGTGACTGACGCATGGGATAGCCCCGCGCCTGCAGTGGCGGCAGTGCCACGGTGCCAATGGTGGCCGCGGTTGCCACTGACGATCCCGACGTGGCGGAAAACAGTGCGCAGCAGCCGATATTGGTATGCAGCAGACCACCCGGCAGGCGACCAAACCAGACTGACAACGCCTGGTACATGCGGTCCGCAATGCCGCTGCGCAGCATCAGCTCCCCCAACAGTATGAACAGCGGTATGGCGGTCAGAATGTTTTCGTTCTGCACACTCCAGACCACCGCGCCCGTGGACTGCAAAAACGGCCAGCCGAACACCAGCGCACCGGACAGCCCACCCACCGCCACCATACTGACCGCGATCGGCATACCCAGCAGGATCATGCCCAGCATCAGCCCGAACGCCAGAAACACCAGCATGACTGTCATGATGACACCTGCCCTGGCTGCACGGATGCAGTCGCAGACTCTGCCAGCGCACTGCGCCTGGCAATATCATCCAGCTCCTGGCGCAACTCTTCATCCAGCCCTCGCGGCCCGAAATGCTGATTAAATTCAGCCACGCGAGCGCGCAGCAATAGCAGTGCACCACTCCAGGCACGCCCCGCTGCACAAAGCGCGAACAGAGTGAGGCCGGCAAACCAGACCGCCTGAGGATAAATCAGCGGCGTTGCCCAGGGTGTCTGCGCGGTGCTGCCATACTCCAGCGTTTCGCTGATCTGCAGCCAAGCCATCCAGCACAGCAGCCCGGCCAGTAACGCCATGAGCAGGCTGGCAGCCAGGTTCAGCGCCGTCTTCCAGCGTGATCCCAGCCGAGTATGAATCAGGTCGATACGAATATGATTTCGATCCAGCAACGCCAGCGTAAAGGCAATCGTCGAACCGACGGCAAGCGCATAGCCGCCCAGCTCGTCGACGCCCTGCAGTGAGGTGCTGAAGAGCTTTCGTAACAGGGTTTCCAGTGTAATCATCAACGACAGCAGCACAAAAATTATGCCAAACACCAGGGCCGCGATACGTTCTGTAGTTTTCATGCATCAGTCTCCATGCACTGCGACATCGCCCCGGTACCGCGCAGGCACCGGGGCGCACTCCTTGAGTCGCTGTTAACCCGTTGGGTTAACAGATGATGCGAGGACGCATCATCATTGGGCCTTCGATTGAGAATACGGGCCCAACGCGCCCCCCAAAAATCAGCCCGTTAACGCACAGCGCCCATTTTTGTGGCGTGTCCGATAAACAGGTGGGGAATCTATTTCCCCGCCAGGTTAATTGAAGCCGACCTTGCCACCCACGGCAGCGCGCCAGTCGGCGGAACACGCGGGGTTGGTCTTGTCGCAGATCTCGGCCCAGGTGGGGTAGGAAATGGCCTTTACCGCATCCTTGACCAGCGCGATATCCTCAGCGGTTACCGGCACTTCAACCAGGTCGAACTTGTTGTTGTACAAGCAAGGTTCCTGACCCACATTGCAACGCTTGGCATCCTCGAACAGCTCCTCGGAATACTGCCAGATCTCATCCGTCAGGGTGCCAAAGGCCTGCTCCAGGGTGCCCTGCTGTTCGGAATTCAGTTTGTTCCAGGTGTTCAGATTGATGCCATAGCCGTTAATTGCCATCTGAAAGCCCAACGGCAGCACATGGGTGGTGACTTCCGGCCATCCCGCGGTATTGGCGGAACTCGGGCCGGTAATGGCGCAGTCCACCACACCTAGCGCCAGGCTCTGGTGCACCTCGCCAAAGCTCAGCGGCACCGGAATACCACCGACCGAGTCAATGACGGCTGCGAGGTTCTGATCGTAAACCCGCACCTTGAGTCCCTTGATATCGCCGAGCTTGGTGATCGGCGCATTGCAGAACAGCACCTGGGGACCAAACGGCCAGACACCCAGCAGCTTGGTGTTAAACCGTTCCTGCAATCGCTTGTCCACAACCGGGCCAAACGCCTTGGTTGTTTCCAGCCCCTCGGCATAGGTCGGGTTCAGGCCAACCAGGTCAAGCCCGAGAATCGTTGGCTCATCCCGTGACACCTGGGAAAAACGCAGTGAAACGATATCGAACAACCCTGATTTCAGGGTGCGCAGCTCCTCCACGTCCTTGATACCGGTGGAGTCCAGCGGCTTGAAGTTAACGTCCAGTGGCAATCCGGTACTTTGAGCCAGGTTCTCGAAAAACGGCTTTTCCTTTTCCTGCTGAATCAGTCCGGTTGCACCCGGCTGCCCCAGCACCTTGAGTTCAATGGATTCCCCTGCAAAGAGAGGTGCGCTAACAAAGCTCAGTGCCAGCAAGGCGCGCGTTGCTATTTTTTTCATCTTCGTATCCCCTTCATGCGTGTGTTGGTTCCGCCTGTGAGTCCGGCGCGGGTCGCGGGACGGGTCCCCAGGCTCGTGCCGAGAGTCAGCTGCCGGGATACAAAGCAAAGCCCATACCAATTATGAATAATGAATTATAAGTATGAATAAGTAATTGATTTAATTAACTTTAAATAACGCATTAATATAAAAATAGCGCTTTTGCATTCGAACAGATTCAGGCTGCTGGCACCATCAGGGAGCATTTGCAGAACATAAAGGTGCAGGTGTAGGATGCGTTGCATCAGAATCCCAGACATTCAGCACGTACGGCAGTGGCCGCACAGGGAACAAGTGCCGTGAAAGCATCCACACCAGGCGCCTCAATCCGTCAGCGCGGGCGTACACCGCTACGCAGGCCTGCGTCCCTCCACCTGGAAGTCGCAGACAGGCTGCGTCAGCTTATCCAGCAGGGTGACCTCGTGCCCGGCAGCAAGATCCCCGAAGCCGAACTCTGTATCCAGATGCAGGTTTCCCGTACCCCCATGCGTGAAGCCATCAAGCGCCTGGCCGCCGAGGGCTGGGTTGATTTGCTGCTCAATCGGGGTGCCCGAGTATCCTGTGTCAGCGTGGACGAAACCTGTGATCTGTATGAAGTACTGGCGTTTCTGGAGCGCCAGGTGGGCGAACAGGTCGCCCCCCGGCTATCGGCACAGGATCTCAAACAGCTGGAGCAGCTGCATCGCAAGCTGCAGCGACTGCACCAAAATCGCCGGCGCAAGGAATACACCCTGCTCAATCAGGAATTCCACCACAACCTGGCGCTGCTGACCGGCAACCGACTGCTGGCCAGCACCTACCAGGATCTGCTCAGCCGCGCCAGCCGCGCACGCTACCTGGCCAACCTGTCCAGCGGGCGCTGGGATGAATCCATGGACGAGCACGAAACGATAATGCAGGCCCTGCGCCGCCAGGACGGCCAGGCCCTGGGACGCTGCCTAAGCGAGCACCTGCAACGCACGGGCGCGGTGGTCATCGCCGCACTGAAACAACAGCAAGAGCCCCAATAACAGCCCGTATACAGGGAAGGTCCGCGATGCACTGGTTCTATCTGATAATTGCCATTGTGGCCGAGGTCATAGGGACTTCTGCCCTTAAGGCGGCCGACGGCTTTACCCGGCCAGGCCCTTCGCTATTGGTTGTGGCCGCCTATGGCGTGTCTTTTCTGTTTCTGTCGCTGACGCTGCGAACCCTGCCGGTCGGCATTGCCTACGCTGTCTGGTCGGGGGTTGGGGTGGTGCTGGTGACCATCGTCGCCTGGTTTCTGTATCAGCAGCGTCTCGACTGGCCCGCCGTGCTGGGTATCGGGCTGATCCTGTCCGGCGTTATGGTGCTGAACCTGTTTTCAAATATGTCCGGGCACTAAACGCCTGAATTTTCTGGTAATGTTTGCAGTCTCTGACAAGGATTGGCCAATGCTCCAGACATCCAGACAACGTCTAACCTGCTGCCTGCTCGGGGCTGTGTTTCTGGCCGGCTGCAGCAGTGCGCCGCCACGCAAGCCCGATAACATCTGCGCCATCTTCGAGGAAAAAAGCGACTGGTATGCCGCCGCACTGGACATGAACAAGCGCTGGGGCACGCCGGTCCATGTGCCCATGGCCATCATGTACCAGGAATCCGGCTTTCGTCATGATGCACGTCCGCCCATGCGCTGGTTCCTCGGTCTGATTCCCTATGGCCGTGCCAGCTCCGCATACGGCTACAGCCAGGCCAAGACGCAGACCTGGAGCGACTATGAACGGGAAACCGGCAACAACTGGTCATCACGGGCTGATTTCGCCGATGCCATGGACTTCGTGGGCTGGTATACCCATAAGTCACAAAAACTGAACGGCATATCCAAATGGGATGCCCGCAACCAGTACCTGGCCTACCACGAGGGCTGGGGCGGCTACCGCAATGGCAGCTACAACGGCAAACGCTGGCTGGTAGGCGTTGCCGGCAAGGTCGACCAGCGCTCCAGGCGCTATGCCAGCCAGTATAATCAGTGCAAAGACAATCTCAGCACCGGCGGTTGGTTCTGGTAACAACCGCGGCTACAACGGCAAGCGCTGGCTGACAGGCGGCGCCGGCAAGGTCGACCAGCGCTCCAGGCGCGATGCCAATCACATACCGAGACTACAATCAGTGCAAGGACACCCTCAGCACCGGCGGTTGGTTCTGGTAACAACCGGCTACAACGGCAAACGCTAACTGACAGGCGTCGCCAGCAAGGTTGACCAGCGCTCCAGGCGCTATACCAACCACATACCGAGACTACAATCAGTGCAAAGACACCCTCAGCACCGGCGGCTGGTTCTGGTAGTCACCCCCGCCAAATCACAAAAACTGAACGGCATGTCCAGGTCGGATACCGCACCTCTCAGTAACTGGCAGTAACTGGCAGTAACTGACCTACCACGAAGGTTGGGGCGGCCACCGCAATGGCAGCTGCAACGGCAAACGCTGGCTGACAGGCGGCGCCGGCAAGGTCGACCAGCGTTCCAGCCGCTATGCCAATCACATACCGAGAATACAATCAGTGCAAGGACACCCTCAGCACCGGCAGCGGGTTCTGGTAACAACCGCCGCTACAACGGCAAGCGCTGGCTGACAGGCGGTGCCGGCAAGGTCGACCAGCGCTCCAGCCGCTATGCCAACCACATACCGAGAATACAATCAGTGCGAAGACACCCTCAGCACCGGCAGCGGGTTCTGGTAACAATCGCCGCTACAGCGGCAAGCGCTGGCTGACAGGGGGCGCCGGCAAGGTCGACCGGCGCTCCAGGCGCGATGCCAACCCGTCCCACTCCTCACCCATAGCGGGTTCTGTTAAGCCCTGCCTGATCGATCCCTATGTTGTTCACCTGCCAATAGCAGCGAGCATCCCAAGCCTTAACAATCAGACATACCCGCTGCCACTCCCTGCAACCTGTTGCCCCGCACCGTTACCGGGTCATCGCATGCACTAACACCCTCGCCCAAGCCCTTCACTGCCCCCTCTTTGCCCTCTCTTTGCCCTCTCTTTTTTGCCCTCCCTGTTTTAGTACTCGCCCTCTGCGGCCGTCTTCTAAATATGAATATTCAAATAATATTTTTGAATAATCGTAAAATCATTATTGATTTCTCTTTATATGACATTAAGTTCTAAAAAACCGCCCTCAACAACTAATCTTTTATCTATATAAATCAATGAGTTAACGCTTCCGCCTTAAAACAAAGAAACGCCCTCGAATTTAATTTAAAAACCCTTTAAAAACATATAGTTAAAAGAGCATAAATCATGTCGTAAAATTGCGACCAGTCTGTTTCATATATATACTTATCAGTAATACAAAAATGATTAATCAAATAGGAATTAAGACAATGCAGGAAAGAGAAATTAAACTTCTTTTCAAAGCGGGTGTATTCGATTCCTGCCAGGCAATTCCGGTTTCAATGGCGCGGGGCTGGACACTAAAGTTCATCGCCAAGGACAACGAAGTAGTGACGCTGGACTTGCAGCGCAGCAAAGCCGAGCGGGAATTCAAAAGTCTTGATGGCGCCGCAGCGGTCGCCCGGCGCATCGGTTTTGAATGGCTCAACGTGCAGATCGGGGACTTGAAATGGCGCGAAAAGATGTAGTCAGCGGCATTGCACCGCTGACATGGCACCCGTACCCAACGCTCGGGTTACTGTGCAGTTTTACTCAGATTCGCGCTAGAAAGCGCCGGACTCTCGCAACAGCTCCAGCAGCTGGCCGGCAATAAAGGCGTAGCCAGAGGCATTCGGATGTGCCTGGTCGGACTTGAGTGCGGGATCAGACAGGGTCTCGGCGACGGCATCGGGCAGATAGGCCACCTCATACTGCTCTGCCAGCTCCGCATAAAAGCCGGCTGTTCGAACCAGCAGGGACGGTTTGGGCACCCCCAGCAACACCACTTGTGCGCCCTGAGCCTGCACCAGCTCGATCATCTCAGCCAGCTGAGCACGGATGCGCGCGTCAGGCTCTCCCCGCAACAGGTTGTTGCCACCATGACACAGCAGCACCAGCGCGGGTGAGTCTTCCTGCAGCAATGACTGCAACCGCACCAGCCCGTCTTCGGCCAGCTCTCCCGGTACACCGGCATTGCGCACATTCCAGCCCGTCGCCTGAGCCACCCGGGCAGGGTAGCTTTGCGCGGCATTCGCGCCAGTACCAAAGGTCAGGCTGTCACCGAACGCCAGCACGCTTGTACCCGGTTCAAAGTACGGCAACTCGGGCTCGCGGCTACAGCCGGCCAGCAGCAAGGTGCAGCACAGTAACCAGAAGGCGGTAAATACAGGCCGCAGATAGCACGGCGCCACACGCACTTGAATCATGCAGTCGGCGATTCTACGCGCCCCTGGGCAATCTCGGCCTCGGTGGCCGCCCGAACGTCGATGATCTCGACTTCAAAATCCAGCGTACGGCCGGCATAAGGATGGTTGCTGTCGACGGTAACGCCATCGTCATCGATGTCCACCACCGTGGCCAGCTCCAGCGTGCCTTCATCATCTTCCAGCTGGCAGGTGAAACCGATGCCAAAATCCTCCAGCCCTTCAAAAAAGGATGGCTCCAGGGTACGTACCTTGTCGTCGTCATAGAGGCCGTAACCCAGCTGCGGCGGTACCTTCACCCGCAGGATATCGCCGGCTTCATGCCCGGCCATTGCGTTCTCCAGCCCGGCAATAATATTGGCACGGCCATGCAGATAAGGCAGTGCATCGCCATCGCGGGTATCCACCTCCAGCTCGCCGTCGTCATCGAACAGGCGGTAGTGGAAGCTGACAACGGTATTTTCAGCCACTTTCATGGTTTTATTCCTTTTCAGACAAATGCAGGGTTAACCAGGCGCCAATCTGCCGCAGCTCCGGCAGGCAAACCTCATGCGCCATGGGGTAGTCATGCCACTGCGGTTCCAGCCCCAGGGTATTCAAAGCCTCACGGGCGCGCAGCCCTGCTTGCAGCGGCACCACATCGTCCTCGGTGCCATGACAGATCAGAATGGGCAAATTCGCGTTGGCGGCATTCACTTCGGCCGCCATTCGATCGGCCGTGGCCAGGTAAGTCGACAGCGCCGCCACCCCACCCATTTTTTTTGGGTAACGCAGCGCTGTGTGGTAAGCCACGGCGCCTCCCTGGGAAAATCCGAACACAAAGATGCGCTCACTCGGCACACCTGCCGCGATCTCACGCTCAATCAGGTCGCCTATCTGCTGTGCCGAGACATCCAGTGCCGCGTTATCGATCTTGCGCTCGATGCTCATTTCCAGAATGTCGTACCAGGCTGGCATACGCATGCCGCCGTTCACGGTCACCGGGCGCACCGGTGCGTCGGGGAAAACAAAGCGCACGCCGGCATCGGCAGGCAACTCCAGATAGGGTACAACCGGAACAAAATCACCGCCGTCGGCACCCAGGCCATGCAGCCAGATGACGCTGGCACGAACAGGCCCGTCCGGTTCGCTGGTTTGGCAAGGCAGATACGTTGTCATGTCACATCCTCAAGGCTGAAGTCGTTCGATTACCCAGGCACCATCCTGCAGACGGTAACACATGCGGTCGTGCAGACGATTTTCACGCCCTTGCCAGAACTCAAATGCAACGGGGCGCAGGCGATAACCGCCCCATTGTTCGGGCTTGGGCACAAGGCCGTCTGCATGCTGCGTGCGCAACGCATCGACACGCTGCTCGAGCGTCGCACGACTGTCCACAACGGCACTCTGCTTCGACGCCGCAGCACTGAGGCGACTGCCAAGCGGACGCTCGGCAAAATAGGTCTGGGCAAAGACATCAGGCAGGCGTTCCACGGTGCCGCAGATGCGCACCTGACGCTCCAGCAACGGCCAGTAGAACATCAGCTCAGCCTGCGGGTTTTCCGCCAGGTCCTGACCCTTGTGGCTGCGATAATCGGTGTACCAGCAAAATCCCTGGGCATCGAAATGCTTGAGAAGCACGATACGTGCCGAGGGCATGCCGCTGGCGCTCGCCGTCGCCAGCGTCATGGATGTCGCATCCGCGGGCATCAGAACGCTTATTTCTTTCATCCAGCGATCAAACTGCTGCACCGGATCTGCCGCAAGATCCGCCCTGTCCAGCGTCTTGGCCTGATACTCCCGCCGCAGCGCCTTGTAGTCACCCGTGTTGTCGGTCATGGAAACCCCCTCTATCGCGCACCGTTACAGACAGCATGCCGGCAGGCGTCATAATGACAAGCACTGCACGCCAAATAACAAGCGCTGCACTATAACGGATCGGGCCAGTGGCACAAGAGCCCAGCTGCCACCCGGCATGAAGACTTGCGCGGGGGCAAAAATATAGATGCCATAATGAGTGCCTATGCTGTCGCAACAGGTACTGGGCAGCACAAGGGAATCTGGCATACTGAACCTTTTACCGTACAGGGCCTCTGATGCGCTACAACGCTCGTCGGCCTGAAATGGAGGCAAGACTCACGCCATGGAGAACATGATCGCCTGCCATGAATGCGATCTGCTGCTCACCCGGCCCGAGGTTCCGCCCGGCGGTGTGGCGCAGTGCCCGCGCTGCGGCTCTACCCTGTTTGCCCAAAGCGTCAACAGTATTGAGCGCAGCCTCGCCCTGGCCATTGCCGGGCTGATCCTGTTCCTGCCGGCCAACATCTACCCACTGCTGACACTGGAAGTCGTTGGAATCCACCAGAATCAGACCGTGTTCTCCAGTGCCATGTCGCTGTACGACGATGGCCTCTGGATAGTGGCATTGCTGATTCTGCTGTTTGTCATTCTGGTACCGCTGGTCAAGTTGCTGCTGCTGCTCTTTGTCAGCGCCTCACTGCACGGACGCACACTCTGGCGTGGCACCGCACTGGCACTGCGCAGTTATCAGCACCTGGACGAATGGGGCATGCTGGAGGTCTATCTGCTTGGTATCGCGGTAGCGGTGGTCAAGCTGGTCGACATTGCCAGCATAGAGCCTGGCCTTGGCCTCTACAGTCTGGTGGCACTGATACTGATAACGCTGCTCAGCTCCACCATGATCAACCAGGACCAGTTCTGGCACCTGATTGGTGAGCGCCAGTCCACCCCGCAACCCGATCCCAGCCTCTATGCTGCAGGCGATACCCCCATTTGCTGCCACGACTGCAGTTTGCTGTGTCCGCCGGCCATGGAGGGCATGCACTGTCCCCGCTGCCATGCCAAACTGCATGCCCGCACACCCAATTCCCTGAGTTGGACCTGGGCGCTGTTGTGCTCGGCAGTCTTCCTGCTGCTGCCGGCCAACATGCTGCCAATCATGACCGTCCGCACCCTGGGCCGCGGCGACCCCAGCACCATTATCGAGGGCGTCGTGCAGCTGACCCAGCATGGCCTGTTCTGGATTGCACTGGTGGTACTCATTGCCAGCGTAGTCATTCCCGTGGGCAAACTGATCGGCATGCTCATTCTGGTGCTCAGCGTACAGCGGGGCTGGACCACCAACCTGCGCCAGAAGATGTTCATGTTCCGCTTCGTTGAATGGGTGGGTCGCTGGTCCATGCTGGACATCTTTGTGGTCGGCATACTGGTGGCGCTGGTACAACTGGGTAATCTCACCCATATTATCGGCAACCACGGCGCCACGGCGTTCGCGGCGGTCGTGATTTGCACCATGCTGGCGGCACAAAAATTCGATACACGACTGATCTGGGACCGGCAGCGGGCATCACAAGCCACCGACGAAACCGCGCCGACAAACAACGTGAGCGAAACACATCCATCATGATACAAAGCGAACGCTACCCCAAACTTGCCAATGACACCCCGATTGAGGCTTTACAATGACCGATGTCACACCCGTCGCACCGGCCGTTGTTCGCCGCCATCGCGGCCCGTCAGCCGTCTGGATTCTGCCCTTGCTGGCGGCACTCATCGCGGGCTGGCTGGTTTACAAGAGTTACCGCGAGGCCGGCATCGAGATACAGGTCGTATTCGATTCGGCCGAAGGTCTGGAAATCAACAAGACCAAGCTGCTGTACAAGGGCCTGCCCGGCGGCACGCTCAAATCCCTGCGCCTGAATGAAGACCTCAAAACCGTCACCGCCGTGATCGAAGTCGCGCCCGAAGCCGAACAACTGCTGCGCGAGGGCACCGAGTTCTGGCTGGTCAAGCCCCAGGTATCACTGTCCGGCGTACGCGGCCTCGAAACCCTGCTGTCGGGATACTATATCGGCATCAAGCCGGGCGAAGGTGCACCCACCCGGTTTTTTAAGGCCCGCAGTGACCTGCCCCCCCCGGATAAAAGCGACGACGGCCTCTACATCACGCTGTTCGCCGACAGCGCGGAATCCATCAATCGCGGCTCTCGCGTCTACTACCGTGACATCAATGTCGGCGAGGTGGTGGATTACCGCCTTTCCAGCGAGGCGGATGACATCCAGATCGATGTCTTTATCGAGCCGCGCTACAGCTACCTGGTAAAGAAAAACTCCCGTTTCTGGAACGCCAGCGGTATCCAGGTCAAGGCGGACCTGCCCAAGGTTGATATTCGCATCGGCTCGCTGGCCGCCATCATTGCCGGCGGCATCAACTTTCTTAACGAAGACTACGAATCACCGCCGGCCGGCAATGGCGACCAATTCAAGCTCTATCCCGACTTTGACGCGGCGGAGAACGGCATCGAGGTGGAACTGCGCTTTCCCGGCACGACCGCCCTTAGCGAAAACACCGAGGTCATGAGTCAGGGCATTCGCATCGGCCGCATCCGCAGCCTGCAGCTGAGCGACGACCTGAGTGAGCTGCGTGCCACACTGCTGATCGACCCGCGTGCACGCAGCCTGCTGCGTACCGGCAGCCGCTTCTGGCTGGAGCGCCCCGAGCTGACGGTGGGAAACCTGGGCGACTGGCGCAAACTGGTCAAGGGCAGCTATATCCACCTGGAGCCGGGCACGGGACACGAGAAGCTCAGCTTTACCGCACTGGATATGCCCCCGGTGCGCAAACCCATACACAGCGGCCTGGCCATAGAGCTGGTCACTGAACAACTGGGTTCCATCTCCCGCGGCTCGCCGATCCTGTTTCGCCAGCTGCCCGTGGGTGAAGTGCTGGGCTATGAACTCATCGACAAGGGCCAGCAGGTGTTGATTCATGGCGTCATCCAGGAGAAGTACCGCGACCTGGTGGCAAGCCATAGCCGCTTTTGGAACAGCAGCGGCATTCGCTTTGCCGCAGGACTGGACGGCGTAAAGCTGCAAACCGAATCGCTGCACACTCTGATTAACGGCGGTATCAGCTTCTTTACACCGGATGTACGCGAATCGCGCAGCGCCGCTGCCGACCAGCGTTTTACGCTTTACAACGACTTCGATGCAGCCTCCAGACAGGGCAAACTGCTCTACGCAGAACGCGCCGGCAAGCTGATGATCAAGCTGGAGGCCCAAAGCCTGGGCTCCATCGCCGTGGGTTCGCCGGTGCTCTACAAGCAACTTAAAGTCGGGCGCGTCAGCCACTACCAGTTACAGCCTGCGACGGACAGTGTCGAAATTGAACTGCTCATAGACAAGCCTTACCGGGACCTGGTCACCACGGCCTCCCGTTTCTGGAATGCCAGCGGCGTGTCGGCGGACTTCAATCTGCAGCAGGGCTTCAAGCTACAAACCGAATCTCTCGCCAGTCTGGTCACCGGCGGCATTGCCTTTAACACCCCCGCAGGTGGGGCTGCCATCGCTGCCGGACACCCATTTCAGCTCTATGCCAACCAGGCCAGCAGCGTCGAACAGGGACTCGAGATCCGTATCCTGTTTCCGCCCGACCGCCCGCTACAGGCCGGCACGCCGATACGCTATCGCGGCCTCACGGTGGGGCGCATTGAGCAGGTAAGGCTGTACGATGCCCAGGGCACCATCGATGCCACTGCCGTCCTCTTCAGCGAAGGCCACTTTCTGGCCCGCAAGGGTAGTCGTTTCTGGATCGAACAGCCCGAGGTACGGCTCTCCGCCATCCGCAACCCGGCGGATATCCTGGTCGGCAGCCACGTCGAAGTCAGTGCAGGCGCGCCAGACGCAGACCCGAGCCTTTACTTCATCGCCGCCGCCAGTGCTCCAGAAAGCGCCCGGGGCTACGGCCTCAACCTGGTACTGAACGCCGACAAGCTCGGCGCCCTGGAAAAGGGCAGCCGGGTATTCTACCGCCAGGTACCGGTGGGTGAAGTCACCGGTTTTCGACTCAGCGGTGATGGCCAGTCTGTGGATATCTTTGCCCATATCGAGGCGGAACACGCCCACCTGGTGCGTCAAGGCAGCCAGTTCTGGAATATCAGCGGCTTCAGTGCCGAGTTCAGCTTCACCCGGGGGCTGAAAATCGACAGTGACTCCCTGGAGAGCTTCGTGGGTGGCGGTATTGCCTTCCAGTCCCCTCCCAGCGGTGAACGGGCCCGCAACGGCAGTCGCTACACCCTGCTGGAACGCCAGCCAGATAGAGCTAACGCATCAGAAGCGCCGCAAGCCCAGACGCGCGAGGGTGAGCAAACGCAATTGCCCGCCTCCGGAGACCTGTCTAAACTCGAGCTGGAAAACGGATAATGACATCATGATGCGATCGCCGCCTATTCTGCTGACACTGCTGTTGGCACTGGGTCTCAGCGCCTGTGCCCCGCAGCAGCAGGAACGCCCGTTCCAGATGCGCAACCTGGCCAAGTCGGACATCGACATGGTGACCGACGCCCATATCGCCGAGGTCAATCGCCTGAGCCGGGAGCTGATGCTGAAGTTGTACCGGCGCAATCCGCGCGAACTTGCCAAGGCGCCTCCCGGCACCACCATTGCGCAGCGCATGTATCAGCTGTTCGAGTTTCCTCGCAAGACCCGCTTTAGCGAGCTGAACAACCGCTATGGCGTCCACGCGGTTCCGCTGGCCTTTGACCCCACATTCAAGGGTGACCGTGTCATGGCCTTGATGGTGGGCATCAGTGGCATGATCCACAGTGCCTATAACGGTCAGGATGAATTCTTCATGCTTGACGAGATCGACCAGCAAAAACTCTACAACAGCGCGCGCAATCTCGAAAAAATCGCCTGGCAACTCAATAATGCCCGCCAGGAAAATGGCGAGCTGTTTTTGTACAGTAACGGCCTGAGCGAGGTCGGCATCGAGAATCTGAGTTTTGCCCGTACCTTTGGCAAACTGATTGCATTGCAGGACATGATGGCGCGCATCGTGGCCGATACCCAGAACCGCACCATCAACAAGGTGCTGCACGGCGCAGCCTCTACGGTACTGCTGCCGATCTGATGCCGCTATCTAGCCAATGAGGTGAGCCCGGTGATTGCCGGGGATCAGCGCCCGCAGCCGCACTCAGGCAGCGGCGCATTAATGCTGATATCGCAGATCTTGTGATTGTCATTGAGGTGCAGCGTAACATCCGCCCGCGCCGGCATGTCGTCCAGCATGGACCGGGTCAGACGTTCATAATGCTGAATGAAGCGCTGTATTTCGGCATCCCCCATAATCCTCAAAGGTTCCTGGGGCTCGCGCGTTTCAGACAAATACCGCATGCGTTCGGCGAGTTTCTTTTCCTGCAGTGAGCGCCATTCGTAAACGGCCTCCATGCTGGGCACCTTGAGCATCAGCATAACGTCCACCAGCGCAAACAGCTCTGCATAGGGGCCCCGCAGCTGCGCATTGACGTAACGGCGCCAGGTCCCATCCGGATCGTCCTCCCGTTCGAGCGCATTGATCGGTTCCAGCAGGGCGGCATCGCTCTGGGCTCTTGCCCCCACACACCAGCCTTCCAGCACCACCACATCGGCGCCCCCCGACCACTCGCGCCAGACAGACACCGGGCAACGGTCGTCGATGGACTTGTCGAACACCGGTATGCGGATGGCTGCATCCGCTTCACCGCGTTTGAGCGCGCGCAGCAGTTCGATACCCAGCTCTACATCATGGCTACCGGGCACGCCGCGGGTTCTCAGCAGCGGATGGATATCGGCACCGAGGCGCTCGCGCTCGGCCCGGGTCTTGTAAAGATCGTCGATGGAGAACCCTGCCACCCGCAAACCAAAGCCTTCGCTCAGCGTAATTTCCAGCAACGTAACAAGGGTGGATTTACCGGCACCCTGGGCGCCATTCAGACCCACCACCAGCGGCGCACCCCGCCGGCGCTGATGAGCGGCGATCCAGGCGGCCAACGGCACATAGATGGCCTCGAACATTTCCACCAGTCCGATATCCACCTTGAGGGACTCAAGGGTGGATGCGAAGGCGCGCTGCAGTGCCTCGACCGCGTGCTGACGTTCCGCCGCACTCAGGCACAACTGATCCTCGGGCCAGTGGGTCAACACACTCATTCAGCCTCCGCTTAAAACAAGGTCATGGGCTTCAGGCAGCGCGGCTCGGGGCTTCACAAATGCTGGTGCGAACGCAGCCAGGACACCACAGCCTCGATCTGCTGAGAGTCCATCAGTGACGGCGCATGGGCAATGCCCGGTAAACTGAGTAGCTTCAAGGCAGGATTCGACTCGGTCATGCGGCTCACGGTATCGGCCCGCAACACATCCGATGCCTCGCCCCAGATCAGCATCTGCGGGCAGGAAATCTGCTGCCACATCGCCCACATATCCACATCCTCATCACTGCTCAGCCGCAGGTTCTCGGCGATTGCAGGATCATAGTGCACCGCCAGCGTGCCATCTTCGAGCACCCGGGTACTGGTCTGTGCCAGGCGGTGCCATTGCGCAGCACTGAGATGCCCCAGCGCCGGGTACGTCTGACGCAACCAGGCCTCACAGGCCTCGATGCTGTCAAAACGGCGGTCTTCGAGATAGTCGGCAATGCGCTTCAGCGCATCCCGGGGTACAAAGGGACCTATGTCGTTGAGCAGCAGGGAGCGGATGGGGCTGTTGGGCAGCGCCGCCAGACAAATACCGATCAGCCCCCCCATGGAAGTCCCCACCCAATCGACCTTTTCGACATTCAGCCGTGCCAGCAGGGTTACCATGTCGTTCATGTACTGTGGAATCTGGTACGCCGGCGGGTTCAGCCAGTCACTATGACCCCGTCCGGCAATATCGGGGCAGACCACGCGATAGTCCCGCGCCAGCGCCTGTGCCAGGTCATCAAAATCGCGGCTGTTGCGTGCCAGGCCGTGTACGCAGACCACCACGCGGTCATTCTCGACGCTGCCCCACTCGTGATAAACCAGTCGGTGAAAGCCCGTGCTGCTCAGCGCGCTGATTGATCCTGTCCGCATTGTCTGATTCTCCCCCGGGCCGCAAAGGCCATGGCAGGTGCCCGTGCGCAGTTTCCATGGCCGCTTTCCATCATCGGAAAAACTCTACCCTGGATTACGTTAGCATGATCAGATCATCAGCAACATCTCAGTGCAGCCGAGCCTCGATATAACGGCTGAGCAGCCCCTGGCTATCCGTGGGGATACTCAGAATCTTCATGCCAACCTGGAACCGGTTCTCAGCCAGGCGCCGGCTGTGGACCATTCGGCAATGGCAATGCACGGACTGCGTTTCAAGTCCGAAATGCAGATTCAGCTCCAGTGGCATGTCGGATGCAGGGCTCTTGCGCGCGCCCAGCAGCGCCTCAAGTTCGGCGTTGCCTTCAACCAGCACACCGCTCAGGCTGAGGTTAACCAGGCGCACATCCAGACAGTCCCCTCGAAAAGGTTCCAGCTCGGCCGGCAGATCCACACTCACCCTGGGGTGCAGCCGCATATCAACATTCATGATGCAATCCTCTGTAGTCGTGCCCAGATTTATCAACCAGGCTGACAAACAGGTGACCTGCCTGCTTGTCAGCCACGGCACAAAAGCGCACGCAAGTGCATGCGGGCTTTTGTGGCGCCCTCACCGGGCCATCGATCGGTCCGACGGGTTAAATAGTTCTATTTTTAGTCCAGACAGCGGCCGAGCGAAACAGATCCGCTGTATTCCACTTCTGTTCGCGCCCCCTACATTCCGGGCCCGCGAACTATAGTTAGGTATAGCAGCCCCTGTTCCGGGCATGACCGTACCCTGTGCACATACCTGCGTCACCCGGCGCAACAGCAAGGAGACCTTCCATGAGCCAGTTTCGTCGCGAGCAAGATAGCATGGGCGCCCTTCAGGTGCCGGCAGATGCACTCTATGGCGCTCAGACCCAGCGCGCTGTAGATAACTTCCCAATCAGCGGCCTGACCATGCCCGGCTCTTTTATCCGTGCGCTGGGACTGATCAAGGCGGCCGCGGCCCAATGCAATGTCGAGCTGGGGCTGCTGAACGCCGAAACCGGTGCCGCCATCCAGAAGGCCGCCATGGAAATTGCCGCCGGCGAACACCGCACCCAGTTCCCGGTCGACGTGTTTCAAACCGGCTCCGGTACCAGCTCCAACATGAACGCCAACGAGGTGATCGCGCATCTGGCATCCGGCTACTGCGGGCAACCGGTGGACCCAAACGATCATGTCAACATGGGGCAAAGTTCCAATGACGTCATTCCCACCGCCATCCACCTGAGCGCCGCGCTGGTACTGGATGAGTCCCTGCTACCGGCGTTGCACCACCTGCAGGTCAGCATCGACAGCAAGGCCCATGATCTCAAGGGGCTCATCAAGACGGGGCGCACCCACCTGATGGATGCCATGCCTGTGCAGCTGTCACAGTCACTGTCGGGCTGGTCGGGACAGATTCAGCTGGCCATCCGGCGCCTGGAGGACAGCCGGGCGCGCCTGCACCAGCTCGCACAGGGCGGCTCGGCGGTGGGTACCGGCATCAATGTGCACCCGGATTTTTCCAGCCGCTTTGCGCACCGTATCAGCGCGTTGACGGGGCTGTCGTTCCGCCCCGCCGACAACCTGTTCAGCGCCCTGGCCTGCCAGGATACCGCGGTGGAGGTGTCAGGCCAGCTCAAGGCTCTGGCCTGTGGCCTGTTGAAGATTGCCAATGATCTGCGCTGGATGAATTCAGGCCCCCTGGCGGGACTCGGCGAAATCGAACTGCAGGCTCTGCAGCCGGGTTCGTCCATCATGCCCGGCAAGGTCAATCCCGTGATCCCGGAGGCGGTAATGATGGTCGCCGCCCAGGTCATCGGCAATGATGCCGCCATCACCGTGGGCGGACAGCACGGCAACTTCGAACTCAATGTCATGCTGCCGCTTATTGCCCACAACCTGCTGCAAAGCGAGACCCTGCTGGCCAGCGCCGCCCGCCAGCTGGCTGACAAGGCCATCACCACGTTCAGAGTCAACGAAGCCAATATCAGCGCCGCACTGGCGCGCAACCCGATCCTGGTCACGGCGCTCAATCCCATCATCGGTTATCAGAAAGCGGCCGCCATCGCCAAGCAAGCCTATGCAGAGGGCCGGCCGGTGATCGATGTGGCGGCAGAGGTCACCGGCATGAGTGAGGAAGAGCTCGGCCAGCTGCTCGACCCCGCCCGCCTGACCCGGGGCGGTATTCAGGGCTGAACCGGGCTGCATTTGGCCCGCTCGTACAATCAATCCCACTTGAAGCGTGACGGGGCTTAATCGCCGGGGCCAGATTCGCTATAATCCCGTACCATTTTTAAATCCATTGCCCGGCCCATTCCAAAGCCGTAACAGCAGCAGGGACATTATTTGCCATGAATCGGGACCTCGACAAGCTTCAGCCCTACCCGTTCGAAAAGCTGGCCGCCCTGAAGGCGCAGGTCACACCGCCCGCCGACAAGGCTCATATTGCACTGTCCATCGGTGAGCCCAAGCACCCGTCACCGGCCTTCGTGGCCAAGGTCCTGACCGACAACATCGGCTACCTGGCGAACTATCCGACCACTGCCGGTCTGCCGGAACTGCGCCAGACCATCGCAGACTGGTGCAGCCGCCGTTTCAAGCTGGCCGCAGGCAGCCTCAGCGCCGAGCGCAATGTCATTCCGGTGAACGGTACCCGCGAAGCCATCTTCGCCTTTACCCAGGCCGCTGTTGAGCGCAAGGCCAATGCCCTGGTGTTGTCGCCCAACCCGTTCTACCAGATCTACGAAGGTGCCGCCTACCTGGCGGGTGCCGAACCGCTGTTTCTGAACTGCGATGCCGAACGCAACTTTGTGCCCGACTTCGATGCCGTGCCGGCGGACGTCTGGCAGCGCTGCCAGCTGCTGTTCCTGTGCTCCCCTGGCAACCCCACCGGTACCGTGATCGACCGCGATGTGCTGACCAAACTCATCGCGCTGTCCGATGAGTACGACTTCATCATCGCCTCGGACGAGTGCTACTCCGAAATCTATTTCGATGAAGCCGAGCCACCGGTCGGCCTGCTGCAGGTATGCGCAGAACTCGGCCGGGATGACTATCGCAACTGTGTGGTGTTCCACAGCCTGTCCAAGCGCTCCAACCTGCCCGGACTGCGCTCCGGCTTTATCGCCGGCGATGCGGCCCTGATGATGCCGTTTCTCAGCTACCGCACCTACCATGGCAGCTCCATGCCGGTACAGCATCAGCTGGCATCCATTGCCGCCTGGAATGATGAAGCCCATGTGCTGGAAAACCGCGACAAGTACCGCGAAAAGTTCAGCAAGGTGATCGACATCCTCGCCCCGGTGATGGATGTACGCATGCCGGATGCCGGCTTCTACCTCTGGGCACCGACGCCCATCGATGACGACCGCTTCGCCCAGGGCCTGTTCGAGCAGCAGAACGTAACCGTACTGCCGGGGCGTTACCTGTCCCGCGAAGCCAATGGCCGCCTGCCCGGCGCAGGCTTCGTGCGCATGGCGCTGGTCGCCACCGTTGAGGAATGCGTGGACGCGGCACAGCGTATCCGCGCCTATGTCGAAAGCCTGAACGCCTGAACCACCGGAGCCCGCATGATCTGCCTGTACGGAATCAAGAACTGCGACACCATCAAGAAAGCCCGTTCCTGGCTTGAAAGCAACGGTATCGATTACCGCTTTCACGATTACCGGGCCGATGGCCTGGAACGCGCCCAGCTGGAAGCCTGGGCGCAGGAACTGGGCTGGGAAGCGCTGCTGAACAAGCGCGGTACCACCTGGCGCACCCAGCCCGAGGCGGTAAAGAACACGATCGATGCATCCAGCGCCATTACGCTGATGCTGCAACACCCGGCCATGATCAAGCGACCACTGCTGGATACCGGCACACAGCGCTACCTGGGCTTCAAGGCCGCCGACTATGCGGCCTGGCTGCAGGGTTGAGATCAGGCCACACACGACTATTCAAACGATTACGGAGTAACAGCATGACAAATTTTGCATTCGGCCTGGGCATCGGCACCAAATCAGCCAGCGGTGAATGGCTGGAAGTGTATTACAACGCACCGCTGCTCAACGCACCGGCTGAACTGATCAATGCCGTTGCCGACGCGGCGGGCTATACCGGCGGCAACCAGACCCTGGAAATCGAGCAGGCGCAGCTCAAGGCGCTGGAATCGGCCTTCCTGTCGGTGGATGCCGAAGACCAGGCCGAAATTGTCGAGATCCTGGAAGGTACCCGTCAGCCGCTGGTACTGTGCATTCTGGAAACCGATGCCGAACCCGCCACCACCGCAGAGGTTTACCTCAAGCTCAGCCTGTTGTCGCACCGCCTGGTCAAGCCCCACGGCCTGAACCTGGCCGGCATGTTCGGCAAGCTGCCCAACGTTGCCTGGACCACTGAAGGCGCCATCGCTCTGGACGAACTGCCCAAACGTCAGCTGGCCGCCCGTGCCCAGGGCCGCGTACTGGATGTTCACTCGGTGGACAAGTTCCCGAAAATGACCAACTACGTCGTGCCGGCCGGTATCCGCGTAGGCGATGCTGCCCGCATTCGCCTGGGCGCCCACGTGGGCGAAGGCACTACCGTGATGCACGAAGGCTTCATCAACTTCAATGCCGGCACCCTGGGCGTCTCCATGGTCGAAGGCCGCATTTCGGCGGGCGTCGTGGTCGGCAACGGCTCGGACCTGGGGGGCGGCTGCTCCACCATGGGCACCCTGTCCGGCGGCAACAACGTGGTTATCTCCGTGGGTGAAAACTGCCTGCTGGGTGCCAATGCCGGCCTGGGCCTGCCACTGGGGGATCGCTGCACCATCGAAGCAGGCCTGTACCTGACGGGCAGCTCCAAGGTGGCACTGCTGGACGACCAGAACAACGAAGTCGCCGTCGTCAAGGCATCGGAACTGGCCGGCAAGCCGGATATGCTGTTCCGCCGCAACTCCCTCACCGGCCGCATCGAAGCCAAGACCAACAAGAGCGCCATTGAGCTGAACGCCGACCTGCACAAGCACAACTAAGGCCGGCCCTGCGAGACCCACATTAACAGGCACCGCAGCCGCGGCGCCTGTTAAACCCCGCCTGCATACCCAGGCCTGATGCGTACCCTTTTCGATTTCGGATCCAGACTGCCATGACCCAATTGTCACCGACTCTCCAGCTCGCCAGCGACCTGATCAGCCGCGCCTCCGTTACCCCTGAAGACGCCGGCTGCCAGGAACTGATGATTGCCCGTCTTGAAGCCATTGGGTTCAAAATCGAGCGACTGCACTTTGAAGACACCCTGAATTTCTGGGCCCGGCGTGGCGACACAGGACCTGTGCTCTGCTTTGCCGGCCATACCGATGTCGTACCGACCGGCCCGGTTGAGCAATGGCAGTTCCCGCCCTTTGAGCCGCAGATCAGCGAAGGCATGCTGTGCGGTCGTGGCGCGGCAGACATGAAAGGCAGCCTGGCGGCCTTCGTCACCGCACTGGAGCGCTTTGTTGCCAACCACCCGGACCACAAAGGCTCACTTGCCCTGCTGATCACCAGCGACGAGGAAGGCCCCTTCATCAACGGCACCACCCGGGTTATCGACCACCTGGAAGCACGCAATGAAAAGATCACCTGGTGCATCGTCGGCGAGCCCTCCAGCACGCACAGGGTCGGCGATGTCATCAAGAATGGCCGCCGCGGCTCGCTCAGCGGCAGCCTCAGGGTCCAGGGCGTACAGGGCCACGTGGCCTACCCTCACCTGGTGAAAAATCCGATTCACCTGGCAGCAGCCGCACTGGCGGAACTGTCGGCCGAAGTCTGGGACGAGGGCAACCCGTTCTTCCCGCCCACCAGCTTCCAGATATCCAACATCAACGCCGGCACCGGCGCGACCAACGTGGTGCCCGGGCATATGGACGTCGCGTTCAACTTTCGCTTCTCCACCGAAGTGACCGCCGACGACCTTAAAGTCCGCGTACGCGATATTCTCGACAAGCACGCGCTCGACTGGGACATCGACTGGGTTCTGTCCGGCAATCCGTTCCTGACGGCCGCTGGCGACCTGGTAGATGCCTGCCAGCAGGCGATACAGGCCATCACCGGACTGGAAACGGAGTTGTCCACTTCGGGCGGCACCTCGGATGGCCGCTTTATCGCCCCCACCGGCGCACAGGTGGTGGAGCTCGGCCCCTGCAACGCCACCATTCACAAGCTGAATGAACGCGTCAGCGCCAAGGACTTGGATACGCTGTCGGATCTGTACGAAAACATCCTGGCGAGACTGTTGGCGCAATGATGCCACTCGTCTGCCCGCTGTGCCGCGAGCCGCTCGAGGAACAGCCGCGGCAGCTACGCTGCAGCAATGGCCACAGCTACGACCAGGCCCGCCAGGGTTACTGGAACCTGCTGCTGGTACAGCGCAAGCGCTCGCTGGACCCCGGTGACAATGCCGCCATGGTGCAGGCCAGGCGCGCCTTTCTGGACCAGGGCCATTATGCGCCACTGTCGCAGCGAATAAATGGTCTGCTGGCCGGGGCGCTGGCCGGACACGACGAGGCTGTCGAGCTGCTCGACCTGGGATGTGGCGAGGGCTACTACAGTGCCCGCATGGAGCAGGCACTGTGCGCAGCCGGGCTCAATGTCTCATTGACGGGACTGGACATATCCAAGCATGCGGTGCGTGCAGCCTGCCAGCGCAGCCGCACTGCGCGCTGGCTGGTGGCCTCCGGCGCCGACATTCCGCTACCTCCGGCCTCGGTGGACGCCATCACCCTGCTGTTCAGCCGGCTGATGCCAGAGTCCATGGCCAAGGTTCTCAAGCCCGGCGGCCTGCTGTTGCTGGCCTGGCCCGGCGATGCACACCTGATCGAGCTGCGCAGGCACATCTACAGCGATGTCCGTCCCTCTGGCTATGATCCGCTTGCCCAGCTGCAGGCGCATTTCAGCCTGGAGCAGCAACACAGGGTACAGTACCCGTTCACACTGACCGACAGCGACAGCATCCAGACCCTGCTCGGCATGACGCCGCACAGCCAGCGCCTGGCCCCAGAGGCGCGTACATCCCTGCACGCACTGACACAGCTGGGGCTTACGCTGGATGTGAACCTGGCCGTGCTAAAACGCCTGTGACGCGCTTATCCTTCAAACAGTGGCTGCTGCACCGGGCGAACAGGCCACAACAAAACCTGCTATTTTTACTGCTCGGGTTCGGCCTGTTCGCCCCCGGCATCGGCCTGATCGCTTTGGCCGAATTCCTGCTTGTCGCATCCTGGCAACAGGAACTGCTGGCGCTGCTCGGCTTGATACTCAGTGTTGTGGGCAGCATACTGGCGGCCGTCGGCTATATCAGCCTGAGCCTGCTGCGCCTTTACCGATTCCTCAACGATGATCAAAACCATGACTGATCCACGCCACCCCGATATCGAGATCTACGTCAAGAACTGCTCCCTCGAACAACTGGAAGACTGGATTAGAACACGCTGCTCCAGTCTCGAAAGGCGCTTCGCCCAGGGCCTGATCTATGAGTACAGCTGCACCATGGATATGGCGCCCGTCGATGTAATGATCCATCAGAAAGTAGTCGGCAAAGCCTGGACCAGCATCTGGTTCAAGTCCGACCGCACCCCCTGGGCCAAGGACCTGGACTGCGCAATGGACGCCTTTGCTGCACTTGAAACCGACATTCGCTGCATTGCCGCCGGCTGGAGTAACGGCCAGGATCCGGATGAGTGGTGGGAAATAACAACAGGTCAACCCGAGAAGATTCAATGGCGTACCGAGTAACATCACAGGCCCGAACGCTCCTGTGCGCGGCCGTACTGACGCTGGCGGGCTGCGCGGCACTGCCACTGCCCGTGGGGACCCTGCCCGCGGATCCGGCAAAGGCCGAACAGCATTATCGCGAGGGCCTGAACTACACCCAGGGTGTCGGTGTCAGCCAGGACTATGCCCGCGGCCTGCAATCCTTCAAGCAGGCTGCCCGCCTGGGTTCCGCCGACGCGGCCTATCTGGTGGGTATGGGATACCTCACCGGCAGAGGCGTGACGCGTGACTATTCCAGTGCGGCCCAGTGGCTGGAAATCGCCAATCGTGCCGGCCACACCCCGGCGACCTTCCAGCTTGGAAAGTTGTACCTCAAGGGCCAGGGGGTCAGCCAGGACAAGGAATGGGGAGCCTTGCTGCTCGGCCTGGCCGCCACGGGCGGGCACGCTCAAGCCATGCTGGAGCTTGCCGTCTGCTATCGCGGCGGGATCGGCGTTCCCACCGATCCGGGCCTGGCCTGGTACTGGGCCGACCAGGCCGGGCAAAGTGACACAAACCCGCTGATACAAACGGTCAGCGCAAGGTTGCGGCGCGACAGTAGCCAGGCCCAGCGCCAAAGCGCCACCGCCCGGGTCAAGTCCGCCCAGAAGCGCCCACTTAACCTGGCCAGTGCAACCTATGCTCAGCTGCAACTGCAACTGCTGGGCTACAATCCGGGTTCGGCCGACGGCCTCTGGGGCCCGGCCAGCAGCCGAGCGCTGGATGCATTTCGCGCAACTCAGGGCTTGCCCAGAGGCACTGCACCTGATAATGCCGACCTGCTGCGCCTGCGCGCCCTGTCACATTAACAGGCCCCACGCGGACGCCTCGCACAATGAAAAACAGCGCCTGAAGGCGCTGTTTTTCATTCATCGGCTGCCCTCCTGATCAGGGCTGCGCGGCGTCTTCCTCGGTAATGCCCAGCAGGGACTGCAGCTCCGCCACAACCTCGTCAGGAACATCTTCCGCTGTGTCGTACTTGTTGGCCGCCGCCGCCAGTGATTCAGCTTCCGTAATCGCCGCCGCTTCAAGCTCCTGCTGCGCCTCTAGCTCGCGCGCCTCAAGTCCCTCGATATCTGCTTCCAGACCCGCGATCTCGGCGTTTTCCTGGTTTATATCTTTGAGGTCATCCTGCAGGTCGAGCAGCGTTTCGGTTTTCGCGGTAATCTCAACTTCATTAAGAACTGGGTCAAGATTGAGCTCTTCGATCTGCTGTTCCAGTGCCTGAATTTCTGCTTCCAGCGCGGTGACATCGGTTTGGGTCCGATCACCCAGCTCTATTTCCAACAGGCTCAGCTCTACCGAAATCCCTTCAAGTTCATCCGTCAGCGCACGCCCATCCAGTACCGCTAGTTCGTACTGTGCAATAAGACCCACGCGTGAATTGGCACTGGCATGCAGACGCGCATTGGGGGACGCATGGGCTGCGTTCAGGCTGCCAAGCGCACTGGTGATCGCCCCGTGATTGTTACCCAGGGACCGATGTTCGCTTTTTAAACTGTTGTCTGACTTGGCTGATCGGGACGAGGCCTGGCTGTTGCCATGGCCGCCGGCGCTGCTGCTGTTACTGCTGCCGCCACCGTTACCCCCGCCATTGCCTCCACCGTTTCCCCCGCCATTACCACCGCCGTTGCCACCGCCGTTGCCACCGCCGTTACCATTGTTGGCAAACACGCTTGAGCCCGTATTCAGGCCGCTCATGGATTCCAGCACCGGAGGTGCAACCAGCAAGGCCGCAGCCAGTGCCATACCATTAAGGCGCACAAGACTTTTGGTTATTTTCATCATCAAATTTCTCCCGGTTACCTACCCATCAGTGGAACAGTTTTTCGGGTCTCAAACCAGTGTCTCAATTTCGCGGCAAGCACCGAAAAGGTGCACTTCCAGTCTCTGAATGTATTCGTTCAGAAAAGCAAAAAGCCGCTTAATGCCTTGATCTGCTTAGATAAGACGACGTAAAGCCCCAATAATGAAAGATTCATCAAAGAGCAATTATGCAATCTAAAAAACACCTTTTGGCTCATTTCGAGCATCTTGGTGTCTCGAAAAAACGACAGTAATTAAAGTCAGCCACGTCGGTATTGTTGCAGAATTACACCACTCACTATCAGCATTAACCCCGGGTAGACAGACGGATGTATGGACTCGCCCAGTACCTGAGCAATAAAGATGAGAGACAAAAACGGAGACAGGAAGATCAGATTACCAATGCGGCTGGCGTGCGTTGCGGTTTTCAGCGCCGAGAGCCAGAGCATAAAGGTAATGCCCATTTCAAACAGACCCACATAGATCGCAGCACCAACGCCACGCCAGTCAGACGGAACACCATCGCTGAACCAGGCTGTCGCCAGAACCCAGGGCAGTCCTGTCAGAAAGCACAGCAGCAACCCAACCACAGGCGCATCCTCGCTGCGCGCGTTGTAGATCCAGTACAGTGCCCATATCACAGTGCTGCCCAATGCCAGCGCAACCCCCAGCGGACTGTCGAATTGCAGCGACAACAGGTCGCCCCGCGTGGCAATAACCAGCACCCCGACATAGCCCAGCGCCATGGCGAGGATATCGCGTCTATGCAGACGCTGCCCCAACAGCGGCACAGCCAGCAAGGACAGCGTCAGTGCCCATGTATAGTTGAGCGGCTGCGCCTGTTGCGCCGGCAACAGGTCGTACGCCTTAAACAGCACCAGGTAATAGAAGAACGGATTAAGAAACCCCAGCCCCAGGTAACGCCATCGGTTGCTTTTCCAGGCCTGAGCGACCTCAGCCCAGCGCCGCTGTATGCTGACCCCGACAACCAGCACCAGTGTCGAGACTAACGATGCAACCGCCAGCAACTGCAGCGGCGTCAGATGCTGCAAAGCCAACTTGAACGCCGTGGCCACCGTAGACCACATCAGTACCGCGCCAAGCCCCAACATCAGGGCCCGCCCCTGTGACTTTGTACCCATGCGTCCCTCACTCCCTTGAATTAGGCACAGTGCCAGGGGCGGCATTCTAAACGTGATGGGGACAGAAGAAAATTCGGGACAGCCGATGCTGCGTTTCAGGCAGACAACTGCAACCTTGATGCGGTGATTTGATCGAGCAGCAGCCGTCCACTGGACATCAACGCGACCTGCTCAAATTGATCCTGCGCCTGGCGCGCCTGGACGGGCGTGCGGGCAGCGGTTTCCAGGTAGCTACACAGCATTGCAACCTCGCCCGTCTGGCGATCGTGCACTGCTCGATTCAGCCGCCCGGCCAGCTCCGGCGTATAAAGATCACTGAGATTAGGGAAGCCTGCTTGCTCCGGTGGAGTTGCCTCGACCAATGGCTGGACCTGCAGCGCCCGGTACTGCAGCTGATTGACCGAGATCAGACTCAGCAGCAGCGAAAACTGGGCGCCATTGCCCGACTGCACAGCAGGCGTAAGGCCGCGGGTGTAGGTTTCGATACGGTTCTGAATCGGTTCGGTATACATGGGGCATCAAACTGCTGCTGGTAACCTCTGTGTCGGCCACAACACCGAATGCTTTAGCAGCAAGTCGCATTGGCACCAATCGAAATCATCATCTGGGCCTTTCTGTCGACGGCGCGCAGGCGTACAAAGTGAGACTGTTGATTTAAAAAGAGAAAAAATAGGCTTTACCGGAAATAAGTCAGCGCCTGGTGACGCCCTAAAATAGAACGCGCTACGGATATATGGCCAGGCTCGGAAATGCACATGGATTACGATCGCCAAAAACAGCAGTTTCAGCCGCTGACACGCCGGCAGACAGTGCCACCCGACAAGGCAAAGCTGCCGTCCCGGCTGGCTGGCTGCAAACTGGCCGCCAGCTGGAAAACCCGCGTCGGTGGCAAGCCCGCAGAAGCCTTCGCCCTGCAGCGGGGCAATCACCTGATTACCCACTATCGCATCACCGCAAACGTCTGTTATCGCTATACGGATGTACGCCAGACAATGGCGGACTATGTTGAACACAGTATCGCGAACAGCAGCTGGAGATACTGGCCTGCCGCTCAAGATGAGCCGGCCTGCTTGTCGTAGGCCCAGCCGTAACCATACCCAAAAGTCACGAATCTGTATTCCCAGGGCGCACGGGCTGTGCCCAGGAAGCTGCTTCCCGAAGCAAGCGTTTGAAGCAGGCATCTTCCGTGATATCCGCTTCAACAGTGAGAACAATAACAAAGGAACAAGCCATGTCGACATCCAGAAAAAACTCCAACAACGCTGCAGCGGCTGTCAGCCTGAGCCGTCGCAACCTGCTGGTCGGCAGCACGGGCGCCATCGCGTCGGTCGGCCTGATGGGCCTCGCGCCGCTGTCCCGCGCCGCTGAAGAGCCCAAGTCAGCGTTGCCGGATTACGCCAGCTGGAAAGACGAAAAGGCCGTTATTGTGCACAGCGCAAACACGCTGGAAACCCGACGCGACGCGATCGGCAGCGGCGTGGTGACGCCCAGCGATCACCTCTATGTGCGCAACAACCTGCCCGCGCCTGGCGACGAGATTGTGGCCGACCGTGATGCCTGGGAAGTACGTATTGACGGTGTTAACAACCCGGCAACCCTGACCCTGGCCGAGCTGAAAAAAATAGGTATCGAGTCGGTGACCGCAGTACTGCAGTGCTCCGGCAACGGCCGGCAGTTCTTCACCCATGGCCCGGGCGGCACCCAGTGGGGAACAGGCGCAGCAGGCTGCGTTGTATGGACCGGCGTACCGCTGCGTGATGTCGTGGCGAAACTCGGCGGCGTCAAGGATGGCATGAAATACATTACCGGCACCGGCGGCGAGGCACTGCCCGCAGGCATTGATCCCAAGACCATCATGGTTGAGCGTTCCATTCCGACCCGCGCGCTGGATCAGGCCATACTGGCCTGGGAACTCAACGACGAGGCCCTGCCGCTGACCCACGGTGGCCCGCTGCGCCTGGTGATTCCAGGTTACTACGGCGTCAATAACGTCAAATACGTCAAGCAGGTCGCCTTCACCGAGACCCAGACCGAAGCCAAGATTCAGGCATCCGGTTACCGTATCCGCGACGTCGGCGTGAAAGGCGCGCCGGACCAGCCCTCCATGTGGGAAATGCCGGTCAAGTCCTGGGTAACCACACCGCTGGAAACGACCGCCAGTGGGCGCAACATGATTCACGGCGTGGCCTTTGGTGGCAACAACCTGCTCGACAAGGTCGAGGTATCAATCGATGGTGGCAGCACCTGGCTGGAAGCACGTCTGCTCGGGCCGGACATGGGCCGCTTTGCATGGCGCCCCTTCGTGCTTGCCGTCGACCTGACACCGGGGGAATACCGTATTGTCAGCCGGGCCACCGATGCAGAAGGCAATACCCAGCCGCAAAACCGCACCGATAACGAGCGGGGCTACGGCAATGCCAGCTGGAGCGATCACGGCGTAAGCCTGGTCGTCAGCTAAACCCCGACCGCCGCAGCGGCCCACAGGCGCGCTGCGGCTCCTTCAAGCAGCAACACGAGCACCCCGAGCATGCGCATGATCTTCACTCTGGCCGCCTGTGCCAGCCTGTTGTCCGGCCCCATTCTGGCGGACGAGCTTTTCGACGAAGGCAAAAAAGTATTCCAGCAGGTCGCGCAGCCCTCCTGCAGCATTTGCCACACGCTGAACGATGCCGGCTCCAGCGGCGAAATCGGCCCCAAGCTGGATGACCTGAAGCCCACCCTGGAGCAGATCCTCAATGCCGTGAGTGGCGGCGTAGGCATCATGCCGGCATTTGAAGACAGCTTATCGGCAGAGCAAATAAAGGCCGTGGCGCACTACGTGTCGACAGCCAGCCGCCAGTAGCAGCCCCGCCGTGAAAGTCTTTCGAGACCGGGCCGAAACGGTCTCTTTTCTATTCGCATCAGGCTACAATTTGTGACTGATGAGTTAGATTGCACCTAAGGATCCGCCTTGAAACAAACTGGAACGCCGACATGAGCAGATGGCGCCCCGCACAGCCCCGCAGCGCTTCGTACATCACCGCCGAAGGCTACCAGAAGCTCAACGAAGAGCTGAAATACCTCTGGCGTGTCAAGCGCCCGGCGATTACCGAATCGGTCCGCGAAGCCGCCGCCCAGGGCGATCGTTCCGAGAATGCCGAATACATCTACGGCAAGAAACAACTGCGCGAGATTGACCGGCGAGTGCGGTATCTTTCCAAGCGACTCGATGACATGACGGTGGTTGACCGAATCCCGGAAGATCAGAACTGCATATTCTTCGGCGCATGGGTCACCCTGGCCGATGAAAACGACCAGCCCCACCGTTATCGCATCGTTGGCGCCGACGAGATCGATGGCGCCCTGGGCTACATCAGCGTTGACTCGCCACTGGCACGCCTGCTGCTGAAGAAAAGCGTTGGCGATGAAGTATCACTGCAAAAACCCGACGGCAGCGAAGTCTGGTACGAAATCATCCAGGTGGAATACCAGGCCTACGATACCGGCCTCTGATCCTGCGTATCGTACGTGGTACTACTATAAGGCCGCGTTACGCCCTTCGGGGGTAACGCGCCTTCATGGGCGCACTGCCCTAATGGGCAGTGGACAGATAGCGGCCACAACCAAGGTACTCGCTGCCATCCAGCCGAACCCGCACCCTGGCCTCAAATACCTCGCCGCTCATGGTGTCCTGGCACGTCTTTGGCTCAATTTCCAGGTGCACTTCATGCGCCTTGGACTGGGCCGTATATCGCACGATGCCCGCTTCAAAACGCGGCGCGGGGGCCGGCATGTAAACACTGCGCTCGCCGTGATCGGTCACCAGGCGGATCGCATTGCCATCATCCACTTCCAGCAGCCAGCCGGGCTCATTGCCCAGCGCTCGAAAATCAATGCCCCGGTAGGCGGCATCAGCCCAGGGCACCCTGGCCGCATTGCTGCGACATTCGCTATAGCGCTGGCCATCAACATCCAGCACAGCCGTCTCGCCCCAACTCGAGAACAGGGCCCCCGCGCCTTCAAAACGCACCCCGGAATCGCTCGGCACCTGCTCAAGCACGCGCTCCGAACCCTGGGCCAGCAGCGTCAGCTTGCCAGGCTCGGTATGCATCACGGCTTCAAGCCCGTCACACTCATAGACATAAGTGCGTGCAGCCTCAACGGCGACCGTAGCCGCCGCCAAGGGCTGCGCAGCTTCGCTATCCGCCACAGACTGCAGCACCATGGTCAGCCCTTCTTTGGGCTGATTGGTGGCCAGAATGCCGTGAAACCCACTGGTCACCCAAAGCAACTGCCCGTCTGCGGCACGAATGTCCGCCCGTAGCGCATAGCGGTGCCTGGGCTGAATCACGCTCGGGTCATAGCTCAAGCTGAAGGGAACCGGTACTGCACTAGCAGATTCGATACGCTGCTCCGCCAGCTGCACCGCCGGTGCGTCAGCCAGGCTCACATCCTCTAACCAAACCCGGATATGGGTATCAGGCGGCAGTGCCATCCGTTCTCGGTAGGTTATTTCACCACGGATCTGCGCTGAATCCCCCGTCCGAACCCATTGGTCACACCCCAGCAACAGCCAGGAGAGCATCAACAGACCCGCACCGCGTAGACAATCTTTCCCTCGCAAGGCCATCTCCTCAACCCCGTATACAATCAATTTGACGATGTCTGACCATTCGCGCGCCGATCAGGTTCCATTCGACAGCAGGCGGACGGACAAAAGGTATTGAAGACTGTAGACCAAATCACTCCGGTCGAGTGACCGCAGCAAGCAGGACAAACCAGGCATTGCAGACAGGGCATGTAAAATCAGGCAAACGCAGAAAGACTCAATCAAGAGCCATTGTGGGGTACATATGAGACAGGGATGTTTTTTAAGGACGGCTTTTCCAGCAGTAGCGGGAAAAGTGGTGGGTCGTATAGGGCTCGAACCTATGACCAATTGATTAAGAGTCAACTGCTCTACCAACTGAGCTAACGACCCATAAAGGGCAAAACTGGTGGGTCGTATAGGATTCGAACCTATGACCAATTGGTTAAAAGCCAACTGCTCTACCAACTGAGCTAACGACCCACTTTTTGTGGCTCCCCGAGCTGGACTCGAACCAGCGACCAATAGATTAACAGTCTACTGCTCTACCAACTGAGCTATCAGGGAACGACAGCATTACTCCTTCAATGGCGGAGGGACTGGGATTCGAACCCAGGGAGCCTCTCGACTCGCCGGTTTTCAAGACCGGTGCTTTCGGCCACTCAGCCATCCCTCCGAAGGAGGGGCGCGTATATTACCCGAATGAATTTCACTGTCAACAGCCTAACAGGCTGTTTCTTATAAATATTTAGCTTTTCTTAAAAGCCACGCAACAGGCGGCCCACAGAACGCACTCAGGCGGCGGCCTGGCAGCCTGTAACCAGTGCCGGGAAAAGTACGAACCGCCCTACTTTTCGTACAGCCCACGAAAGGTTTCACTCTTGCGGTATTCACCCGGCGTCATGCCGGTCCACTTCTTGAATGAGCGGAAGAACGCTGACGGCTCGTCAAATCCCATCAGCGCCGCCACATCATTGATGGCCAGCTGCGGCGAGTTCATGTAGTTCATGGCGGCAGCCTTGCGACAGTCATCCTTGATTGCTTGGTATGAGGTACCTTCGTCCAGCAGGCGCCGGCGCAGGGTCGACACCGACATGTTCACCGCCCGCGCCACCTCTTCAGAACCTGGCAGCTCCCGGCTGAAGTCCTTGCCGATCATGGCCACCACCTGTGCCTTCAGGCTCTGGTCATCATCGACCATGACAATCAGCTGATAGGGAGCCGTTTTCAGGAAGCCGCGCAGCGTTTCTTCCGTCTGCACGACGGGATAGTCCAGGAAGCGCTGCGGAAAGATTAGCGCATTCTCATGCTGGCTGAATTTTACCTCGGACTGAAACAGGGTTCGGTAGTGCTCCGCACCCTCAGGCTCATCAAACATGAAATAGGCTGCCTTGAGCTCCAGCCGGTTGCCAATCAGCCAGCTGATAAAATGGTGCCATATTGACAGCGAGGTGCGTATCTTTTCCGCCGGCTGTTCCTGCAGCAGGTGATTAAAGCTGTCCAGGTCAACGTGTTCCACCGGCGACAACGATAGCTTGGCATAGCGCCCCTTGCGCACCAGTACCGGTTTAGCCAATGTACCTCGGCAAATATCGAGGAAATCCCCGCAGCGCCAGATGGCCCGCTCCAGGGAGCGACAGTGAATGATACAGTGGCACATCAACCGGAAAGTGCCGTTGGGCACTTTGCCGGAGCTGAGCATGCCGAAAAACTCATCCTGCGCGCTCCACATGATGTGCTGGTACAACGCCCCAAACTTGACGGCTGAAAATGCCTGATCCTGCTCGACCTCCTCGGGAGCGATACCCACCTGCTGCAGCAACCCAGCCACGTCCAGCCCCTGTGCCCGGGCCTGGGTCAGCAGGTGACGCACGTAGCCCGCAGGAACGGTGATCTTGCGATCCATAAACATACCTCTTAATGCAATTTATCCATTCCTCAGGGCCCAATAGCCTTGCCAGATCCCGGGCTCGCGTTCATTTGTCAGTTATTCTGATGTTAATTGTTATTGTTCAATGATACCTAATTCGTCAAAACTGACAGCTCGCATCAACGCCAACAGTTTAACTTCCCTGCTCTAAGTAACCGTTTTTATGGGAAGATCTTTAACTGCCCGCTTGATGAGTACCCTTACCGCACAACAATAAAAAGCCAAGGTGAACGAAATGGCAACAAATAACGGGGTTAGTACACCCTCGCACTGTAGAACCCCTGCATTCATCCTGCAGCCACTCGCCTGTGCACTTCTGCTTGCCGGCGCAGTCGCACCGGCCGCCGCCGTCGAATTTCAGCTTGGTAAAGTCGAAGGTCGACTCGACTCCCAGCTCTCGGCCGGCGCAAGCTGGCGCCTGAATGACGCCAAACAGAGCCTGATTTCCGAACCGAACGGCGGCACTGGCAAGGGGTCCGGCAGCTACGATGATGCCAACCAGAACTTCCGCCAGGGGGAAACTTTTTCCAGCATCGTCAAGGGCGTGCATGATCTGGAGCTGCGCTATGGCGACATGGGATTTTTTGCCCGGGGCAAATACTGGTTCGATGCCGAGCTTGAAAACGGCAGCCGCGACCACGGCCACGCTCCCAATGGCTATGAACCCGGCGCCGAACTGAACGATTCTAACTTCAACGACTTCGCCAAGTTTTCCGGCATCGAGCTGCTCGATGCCTACTGGTATGGCGAATATGATCTCGACGGCATGCCGCTTGACCTGAGGCTCGGACGCCAGGTCGTCAACTGGGGCGAAAGCAGCTTCATCCAGGGTGGCATCAATGTCATTAACCCCTTTGACGTGAACGCCTTTCGGCGTGCCGGCGCCGAGGTTAAAGAGGGCCTGCTGCCCGTTAATATGGCGTTTGCATCCATCGGCCTGACCGACAACCTCAGCCTCGAGGGCTTCTATCAGTTCCAGTGGGAGGCAACCGCCATCGATGGCTGCGGTACCTACTTTTCCACCAACGATTTTGGCGCCGAAGGCTGCGACGGCATCCGCATCAACAGCGGCTCACTGAATTTCCTGGACGACCAGGCCTACTTCAACTCTGCGGCACCGCTGGTGGTGAAGCGTAATGCAGACGGCCACCGCGAGGCCGATGATGATGGCCAGTTCGGCCTCGCCCTGCGCTACTTTGCCGAAGAGCTCAATAACACCGAGTTTGGTCTGTATGCAGCGCAATACCACAGTCGCCTGCCGATCAGCAGTGGGGTGAAGAAATTCAATGCCGCGCTGGCAGGCCTGGGCCTGCCCGAAACCCTTGCCTCCGAGTACTTCATCGAATATCCGGAAGATATTCGCCTGCTGGGGCTAAGCTTCAACACCAGCCTGGGCGACCTGGCCTGGTCCGGCGAGATCAGTCACAAGCGGGATCTGCCGATTCAGATCAACGGCCCGCTGCTGGTCGCCGGCATTCTGACTAACGGCGCCACCGGCAACAATGGCATCGACCGGCTCACCGGCGCCTCGGTCCCCTTCGGCTCGGAAATTCACGGCTACACGGCGTTTGACGTGACCCAGTTACAAACCACCTTTGTCAAACTCTACGACCGTGTGCTGGGCGCCAGTCGTCTGAGCCTGGTGGGTGAACTTGCCTGGACCCATATTCACAACTTTGATGAGAGCGCCGACGCCCTGAAATATGGTCGTAATGGCGTCTTTGGCTATACCGCCGGTGACAATGACGGCTTTGTCACCTCAGATTCGTACGGCTATGTAGCGCGAGGTTCTCTGGAATACCCCAATGCTCTTGCCGGCATCAGCCTGAAACCCGAAATCAGCTTCAAGCACGGTCTCGAGGGCTATGGGCCTCAGCCGGGCGCCTCTTTCGCGGAAGATCAGAAAACACTCAGCCTGAGCCTCACCGGGGAATACCTGAACCAGTACGCGGTACAACTCGCCTACACCAACTTCTTCGGCGGCAACTATAACGAACTGGAAGACAGAGATTTTGTATCACTCAGTGCCTCGGTGGCGTTCTGAAACCTGACTGCAAGCGGAGCGACAACATGACGACAAGAATAATCCCCCTACTTACAGCCACCGCCTTGAACTGTCTGCTCAGCGGCAGTCTGCAGGCCGCTGTTTCGGAGCAGCAGTTGACACAGCTCGGCACTGAGCTGACCCCGGTCGGCGCCGAGAGGGCCGGCAATGCGCAAGGCACCATTCCAGCCTGGGATGGTGGCCTGCCGGCCTCCAGTGGCGATCGCTACAACGACCCCTATGCCCAGGAACAGGCGCTCTTTACCATCACCGCAGCGAATATCGACAGCCATGCCGACAAACTGTCGCCAGGCCAGATAGCGATGTTCAAGCGCTACCCCGACAGTTACAGGATGAGCGTGTACCCCACCCACCGTACGGCCGCCTACCCTGAATCGGTCTATGCCACCATTCGCCAGAATGCGGCCTCCGCGGCCCTCACGGACAATGGTTACGGCATACAAAACCTGCAGGAGGGCAGTGCCTTCCCGGTGCCAAAAAACGGCCTCGAGGTGATCTGGAATCACATTACCCGCTACCGCGGCGGCGCCCTGGAGCGCACCTTTGTGCAGGTTCCGGTGCAGGCCAATGGCAGCTTTACAGCGGTGAAAATAAACGAAAAGATGACTTGGCCGGCGTACCTGGAAAACGACGCGGACAGCGCCAAGGACGATAACATCCTGTTCTATTTCGTGCAGGAAGTGCAGGCGCCAGCCCGTCTGACCGGCAATATCCTGCTGGTACATGAGACCATGGATCAGGTCAGCCAGCCCCGCCAGGCCTGGACCTATAATGCCGGTCAGCGACGCGTTCGCCGCGCGCCAGAAGTGGCCTACGATGCACCCGGCACCGCGACCGACGGCCAGCGCACCACCGACAACCTGGACCTGTTCAATGGCGCACCGGACCGTTACGACTGGAAATTGATCGGCAAGCAGGAGCTCTATATTCCCTATAACAGCTTCAAGCTGGCCGACCGCGCGCTCAAGTACGAGCAGATCCTGCAGCCGGGCCATATCAATCCCGACCTGACCCGCTATGAGCTGCATCGTGTATGGAAGGTAGAAGCAACCCTGAAGAACGGCGAGCGCCATATCTATGCCAAGCGGGTCTTCTATATTGACGAGGACAGCTGGCAGGCCAGCGTAGTGGATCATTACGATGGCCGCGGCGAACTCTGGCGGGTTGGCGAGGCGCACCAGTTCCAGTACCGCGATGTACAGGTGCCCTGGCTGGTTGCCGAAGCCCTCTATGACCTGCAATCCGGCCGCTACCTGGTGGGCAGCCTGACCAACGAGGAAGGTATCGGCTTCGATTTCAGTCAACGTTTTTCACACAGCGACTTTACCCCTCAGGCCGTTCGCCGCATGGGTAAGCGATAGACCTTGCCGCCAGGGTCACGCGGCGAAAACCCTCAATACGGCTTGCGCAAATATCAACGGGACCTAAATATCTTCACTTTTGACGCGAGATCATTACAATAGCCCGCCTACCGCGACATCCTGCGGAATACCGGGCATCGCGGCGCCACAAGCGCCGCGATGCCTTTTTAATTTTACCCGCGTTTTTTCGACTTTCCCGCTGCGCTGTATCGACTGCCCACCTGTTCGACAGATGTTGAGCGGGCAGCTCAGCCCATTGCCGCTCACGCCCGGTCGTTTTTCACAGGCCCAAAAAAAAGCGGCCACTGGGGCCGCCGAAACTTGGAAACTCTGCTGGAGAACTTCTCGCTTGCGTACGTTAAGACAAAACAATGGAGCATTCGGTTCCCGTGGATATCGAAAAAATTAAACAATTGTTCGATTTTTTTCAGAGGCACGATTTACCGCTGCTCTTCGTCGCGCCGCAAGGCTTCCCTGCCACGACAGGCAGAGTACAATTGGCGCCTGAAAATTGACCTCCCCAGGAAACTCCATGTCCTCGATGCTCGAATATTTTGCTGCCACCGATTCCGACGAATCGCATCGGGCCATACGTAACTCCCTGCCCGGTCAGGAAGTGCATCGCAGCTACGACGAATGGGGCCCGGTATCCGTACTGGAAGACGGCCCCCGGCGCTACCTGTCCTTTGGCGACGGTGGCGAGCAGAGCTGTATCGACATGACAGACCCGGCCCTGCCGGTGTTTGAATATGTGCAGGCCATGTTGCTGGCTCTGCTTTATAACCCGAACCCCGCACATGTTTCCCTGTTTGGACTGGGTGGCGGCAATCTCAGCAACTGCCTGCAGGCCTACGATGCCACGATGCAACTGACGGTCGTCGAGCTGCGCCAGAGTGTGGTGGATACGGCGCGGAACTGGCTCTCACTGACAGAAACCGACCGCTTTACGCTGCACATTGACGATGCCGAGGCCTTTGCCGCCCGCGGCGAGATCAAGACCGATATCATTTTCAGCGACCTCTACCTGGATGATGGCATGCAATTGATTCAGCTGGAGAAGGATTTCCAGACTGACTGCTACGATATGCTTAACGAGCAGGGCATGCTGGTACTCAACCTGTGGGATCAGGGCCAGGCCCGCAATCGCTCGGCACTGGCACGAATGAAAGACCTGTTCGACGGCCAGTGCCTGCTTTGCCCGGTGAATGGCGGCAACCTTATCGTGCTCGCATTCAAGGGCGGCCTGCCACAAAACAATCCGCGGCGCTTGCAGCCACAGGCCAAACAACTGGGCAAGGCCCTGGGCATTCCGCTGCAGCGTCTGCTCAACCAGCTCAAGCCGATCTGATCCGCGCCGCCCACTGCCTGGTCCGCCTGCGCTAATCATAGGCAGTGCCGCGGTAGTATTGGCTTCGCCGGACTGGGATAATGGGTGCATTCGCGACCCCATCGACAAGATTCAAGAGGACATAGCATGCCACTGCTCGACAGCTTTACCGTAGACCACACTCGCATGGCAGCGCCGGCCGTACGTGTCGCCAAGACCATGACCACCCCGGGCGGCGATACCATTACCGTATTCGATCTGCGCTTCTGCGTACCCAACGAAGAGATCCTCAGCGAAAAGGGTATCCACACGCTGGAGCACCTGTTTGCAGGCTTCATGCGTGACCACCTCAATGGACAGGGTGTAGAGATCATCGACATCTCCCCCATGGGCTGTCGCACCGGTTTTTACATGAGCCTGATCGGCCAGCCCGATGAAGCCCGTGTTGCTGCCGCCTGGCTCGCCGCCATGGATGATGTGCTGGCCGTGCAGGATCAGAACAAGATCCCCGAGCTGAACGTGTACCAGTGCGGCACCTACCAGATGCATTCGCTGGAAGAAGCCAAGCAGATCGCCGAAAACATTCGCCGCCGCGGCGTTGGCGTCAACAGCAACCAGCAACTCAAGCTGGATGAGGAATTTCTGGCCAAGCATTCCTGAGCCAGCCATTTCAGTCTTCACCGAACACGCGGCCCGGGCGTCGCGTTTCTGCTCCCCGCCGCCCCTCAAGAAAGGACAGACAGCATGGTCGAAACCGGCCGTTACAACAGCCTCCGCGTTATCAAGGAAAAGGAATTCGGTGTTTACCTGGATGGCGAAAACCTCGGCGAGATCCTGCTGCCGGCACGCTACGTGCCCGACAACTGCAAGGTCGGCGATGTCCTGGATGTTTTTGTCTATCTGGACTCCGAAGACTACCTGATCGCCACGACCGACAAGCCCCTGGCGCAGGTCGGTGACTTTGTCCTGCTGCGCTGCGCCGATGTTACGCCGGTCGGCGCCTTTCTCGACTGGGGGCTCCCCAAACAGCTGCTGGTGCCGTTTTCGGAACAGCCCGTGCGCTTGCAGAAGGACAAGAGTTACCTGGTACACATCTACCTGGATAACATCACCAACCGCATTGTGGCCACCACCAAGCTGGATCGCTTCCTGGATAAGTCGCCGGCACAGTTCACGGCCGGCGAAGCCGTCGACCTGACCATTGCCAACCGTACTGACCTCGGCATCAAGGCGATTGTGAACGGTACGCACTGGGGCCTGATTCACCAGTCCGACCTGTTCAAGCGCCTGCACTTCGGACAAAAACTGCAGGGCTACATCAAGCAGTGCCGTCCCGACGGCAAGCTCGATTTATGCCTGGACAAGCCGGGCTACGGCAAGATCAGCGGACTGGCGGGGCAGGTTCTGGAACGCCTTAAGGCTGAAGGGGGTTACATGGCCGTGAACGACAAGACAGACCCTCAGGTCATTACACGCCTGTTCGGCAGCAGCAAGAAAGCGTTCAAGATGGCGATCGGCACGCTCTACAAGCAACGTCTGATCGACATCAGCGCCGATGGCATTCGACTCACCGACGCCGACTAGCGCCCACAGGCGTTCAATCCCTGCACAACGCTGCGCCACTCGGTCGGCGTTGCGCCCTCAGCCGCCGACTCGGCTAGCAGCTTGTCGGGCTTGGCCGGTCGTAGCGAGGGAAAGACCGATTTGTTCAGCACATCCATGCGCTTCACCCCTTCGGGGCTTGCACGTTCAATCGCTCCCGACGATTGAATGAGGCAGGTTTTGGGCTCTTTTGAGGCGGTCAATCGGCAGGATTTCCAATTTACACAGCGATAGCTGCCCACTGGGCAAGCTACAGGGATGTAGCTTGTGAATAGTGGTTCTATTTATTGATCCGGCTGACAAATACATTGTCAGCCGCAGCGGTGCCGAAAATTTGTGGAGCCCGCTCCGCGGGCGAACAGGGCGTGGTGAGCGCCCGATTCGCCCGGAGACCGGGCTCCTACCCCTGAATAGAGACATGAATGAATCTATTTTCAGTTCAGGTTAACAACAATAAAGCGTACGAAAAATGACCCCTCTTTACCGGAGAGAATCGGCTTTTTCGCACGACTGCATGGATGCAGGCGGTAGGGCGAAGCAGGATGCCAGAGCCGAGTAGATCAGTGTTAAGTCCGACAGGCTGCTGATTACTCGTCTATCTTGGTTGCCATCACGCTCAGATCGAACGGCGTGATCTGGTACACGTAATAGTTCAGCCAGTTGGCAAAGACCAGATTGCCGTGGCTGCGCCACCGGTTTTGCGGTTTCTGCTCGGCATCGTCGGCGGGAAAATAATTCTGCGGCAACACCGGATCAAGACCTGCCACAACGTCGCGCTGATATTCCTGTGCCAGCGTCATGGCATCGTATTCGGGATGCCCGGTCAGATAGACCTGCCGCCGGTCAGGGCTCGCCATCAGATAGCTGCCTGCGCTTTGCGAACTCGCCAGTATCCGCAGGTCGGTGTGTTCGGCGATAAAGTCCACCGGGAAGTCTGCATTGCGCGAGTGCGGCGCCAGGAAGGTATCATCAAAGCCACGCACCAGCGGGTCACTGGCCAGCAGCGTGCTGTGTTCATAGACACCTGAGAGCTTCTGTTCACGTGTGCGTTTTGGCAGGTCGTACAACACCTTCAGGCCGGCCTGGGCCGCCCAGCACAGAAACAGCGTCGAGCTGACATGCTGCCTGGACCAGCGAATGACTTCCTCCACCTGATCCCAGTAGAGAACATCCTCAAAGGACACCAGCCCCAAAGGCGCGCCGGTAATGATCAACCCATCGTAATTGTTATCGCGTACTTCATCGAAATTGCGATAAAAGCTATCCAGATGCTCCGCAGGCGTATGCCGACTTTCCCGGTTATCGATTCGCAGGAACTCTATACCCACCTGCAGCGGCGTGTTGGACAACAGCCGCACCAGCTGATTTTCGGTTTCTATCTTCTTGGGCATCAGATTGAGAATCAGCACTTTTAGCGGACGCACATCCTGATGCATCGCACGGCTTTCACTCATTACGAAGATATTCTCGCTTCGCAACAAATCGGCCGCTGGCAACTGGTCAGGAATCTTGATGGGCATCTCTAAAGGTCTCCTTGGATCACTGTGCTTGAAATCACAGCGGACAGAATAACGGCATGCCCGGAATGAGACAATAAATACCAACGGGGGCACTCTGGTGGCACGGCACCCAGTCACCAGACCCGCGCAGGAACGCCTTGGCAGCGTCGCGTCAAGCCTGTTCTTTTCCACGGATTCTGTGGATAAACCTGTGCAAAAGATACAAACAACTGCCATCACCCAGGCTTTAGCTCAGTAATGACGGGGCCCCGCGAAAGCTGGTGAATCTTCGTCCAGCCACGCCAGCGGGTTTAAAATAAACTGTTTGACAATCGCCTCAACGCCCCAAACTGCGCGGGTTTCGCGCCAGATCCGCGACCGTCGCCGCAGTGCTAATATGCACGCTGTCAATATTGACATTGCGCATGTGCAAAAAAACTTTCACTTAATATAGTCCGCGAGGTCGTTCACTTATACACAGCGGCGGGCATCCAGCGAAGGATTTAAGCAGTACCCAGGCCGAAAAAGCCCACTCTGGCGGGCCGCCCTGCGGGGAACCGCGGCGTTACCACAGGGCTCAGCCCTGTGGTAACGCCGCAGGATGGGGTACCGGAAACAGCCGGTCATACGCCAGGTTATACAGGTACGCGAACACCAGATAGAACACGACCATTGCGACATCCATGGCCAGTGCCTGCCACGGGCTGACCTGCAGCCACCAGGCGATTATCGGCAGGGTTACCAGCAACAGGCCACCCTCGAACAACAGCGCATGGAAGACCCTGTCCCGCTGACGCTTGATGCAAGTGCCACGCCGACGGATCAGCCAAAGATCAAACAGGCGGTTGTAGTAATAATTCCACACCATCGCCAGCAGCGAGAACAGCACCGCCAGAGCGCCAAAGTGCCCCATGTCCAGTTCAAGCAGCCAGCCACCGAGACCCGTCAGCAGTACCAGCCCAAGCAGTTCAAACCCCACCGTATGACGAATCCGGTCTGCCTTGCTTCTCATCATTCTCTGCTCCATACGCATAGCACCCACTCAGTGGCGCCATAGTATCGGCTTGAAGCCAGACAATTAAGTTACTAACTATCGTAATTAACGATACATCGGCACCGATGGGCCACAATCACGCCCATGACAAAACCCCCGCAGCGCGAAGCGCCCGGGGGTGTGCAAGACAGCAATAACGCAGACTTATCCGATGTGAGCCAGCAACCACTGTTCCAGATCGTCTGCCGTACCAACATGCTGGCCATCGATGTAGACCTGCGGCGTCGTGCCACGCCCGGAGATCGCCGTCAGGCTGGAGTAGCTTATGCCGCCCTGACCCAGCACGATTTCTTCAAAGCGAAACTTGCGCTCATTAAGCGCCTTCTTGGCACGGGTACAGTGCGAACAACCCGGCTTGGTGATAATGGTCACTCGGTTGGGCTGTTTGGCCTGCGGGTTAACGTAGTTCAGCATGGTGTCGGCATCGGACACTTCAAACGGATCGCCCGGCAGATCGGGTTCGATAAACATCTTGTCGATCACACCATCCTTCACCAGCATGGAATAGCGCCAGCTGCGTTTGCCAAAGCCCAGGTCCGACTTGTCCACCAGCATGCCCATGCCGGCACTGAAGTCGCCGTTGCCATCGGGCAGCACCTGGATATGTTCCAGTTTCTGGTCCTCCGCCCAGGCATTCATGACGAATGCATCGTTAACCGACAGGCAGATAATGCTGTCGATGCCGTTAGCCTGGAACACCGGCGCCAGCTCGTTATAGCGCGGCAGGTGGGTGCTTGAGCAGGTCGGTGTGAACGCGCCTGGCAACGCAAACAGGATGACATTCTTGCCGGAAAAAATGTCGTCGCTGGTCACGTCCTGCCACTCATTGCCCACGCGGGTACGGAAGGTGACCTGGGGTACGCGCTGTCCTTCAATGTTCTGCATCTCTGTCTCTCCAGTCGAATCATGAACTTGCCTGAAAACAGACGCCATCGTACCGGCCAGCTATCAATACTTAAAATTAACTATCCAAATGTACTTGATAGTATTTACATATCGCCTCGATTTACCCTCTGCCTGATCGGGGACTTAAGTCTCTCTTAAGACAACGGCCTCATGCTGCGCTCCATACAACCGGAGGTCACCAAGCAGGCCAGGATCGCACAACAACACTTGAGTCTCGCCAAATGCCACGAGGGCACGCATAGCTTTGAGCGTATCAAGCGCTTTGCCTGCTCCCGCTATGCCGATGTTCACCAGGCCCGACTGCGCCACTTTCTGCCGATACAGATGCTACTCAGCGATGGGCCGCACTGGCTGGCGAGCTGCGGACTGAAAGTTGCCGACACGTGGCCGCTGTTCCTCGAACAAGACCTCGACCTGCCCATTGAGCAGACGCTCAGCCGTTTCGCCATACAGGCGGTACGTTTCGCGCTCTGCCCATGGAGTCCGCATGAAACAGATACTGCTAACCGATGCCACCGGTGGCATCGGCCGCGCCATTGCCCAGCGCCTTGCCGCTGATGGACACAATCTGACCCTGGTGGCCCGCGATCCGGCCCGACTTGATGCTCTGGCGGCCAGGCTGCCCGGCCAGCATGCAATACCGGCCCAGGACTTGGCGGCCGCGGATGCCGGCGCCCGCGGCGGCCTGGGCGCGCTCAAGTACGTCAAGCAGGCCAGGCCCGCCAGCGTCTTGAACAGGTCCAGCGTGGGCTGGGATCAGCGAAATAAACGCGGGCCCCGGCACCTTTTATCGCCAATGTCACGGGAGCTTCTCACAGGCGTCCCGTGATCGACACATTGCTAAGCCAGACTAGAGGGTCTAAACAGAAGACAGACAGTTCCGGAGTCAGTCCTATGCCCTTGCAACCGCTCAGCGCCGACCAGCTCTACCATGCCTGCGACTTGGGCGACCTTCCCTTCGAGACCACCGACGATCTGGAACCGGACTATTCCGCGCTGGGGCAGGACCGGGCGACCGATGCCGTCCAGTTCGCCATCAACATGCCTCACAGTGGTTACAACCTGTTTGTCAGCGGCTCTGCCGGTATCGGCAAGCGCCTGATAATATCGCGTATCATCAAACAGGTGGCGTCCCAGGGATCCGCGCCGTCGGACTGGTGCTATGTCAATAATTTTGATGAGCCGCACCAACCCAGGGTGCTGCAACTGCCCCAGGGTCTGGGTCATCGTCTGCGCCAGGATCTTTTTCAGCTGGTCGAAACCTTGCTGGCCCAGATTCCAGCGACCTTTCACAGTGATGAATATCGCAGCCGGGTGCAGGACATCCATGATGAATTTCAGCAGCAAGAAGAGGAAAAATTCAAGGAAATGGGCCAGCGGGCCGAGCAGGCACAACTGAGCCTGATGCGTACACCGCACGGGTATACCGTAGGCCCGTTGCGCGGTGGCAAACTGCTGACGTCCGAGGAATTCAACAGGCTCCCGCCCGAAGAGCAGGAAAGTATCAAGCAGGCCATAGCCTCGTTCAACGATGAACTGACCGAGCGTGTGCGGCAGATACCAAAATTACAGCAGCAAAATCTCGAAAAGCTGCGTGCCCTGGAGCTGGAATTCACCCATTTGGCAATCGACCCCCAGCTACAGGCGCTGCGCAGCCGCTACAATGGTTTTCCCGACGTACAGGCCTTTTTCGATACTGTTCACCAGGATATGCTTGAAAATGTCGACGACTTCTTTGCCCAGGAAAAAGGCGACAATCACCCGGCACTGCACAAGATCGCCCGCTCTCGCGCGTTTCGTCGCTACCAGGTCAATGTGCTGGTAGGCAAGGCATCAACCAAGGGCGCGCCGGTTATCAGCGAGGATATACCGAGCTACCAGAACCTGCTTGGCCGTATCGAGTACAGCGCCCATATGGGCACGCTATCTACAGATTTCAGCATGATCCAGCCCGGCGCCCTGCATCGGGCCAATGGGGGTTATCTGGTGATAGACACACGCAAACTGCTGTCCCTGCCCTTTGCGTGGGAAGGACTCAAACGCGCCCTGCGAAATCGCGAGATTCGCATTGATCCGCTGGAAAAACTCTATGGCATGGTGACGACCCGCTCGCTGGAACCGGCGCCGATACCGCTGGATGTCAAAGTATTACTCATAGGTGACCGGCATATCTATTACCTGCTCAAAGCCTACGATCCCGAGTTCACTTCATTATTCAAAGTCTACGCCGATTTTTCCGAGGAGCTGGAGCGCCAGACGGAAAACCTGCCGCGCTATATCGGCCTGATGTGCGCCCTGTGCCGGGAAGAAAAGCTATTGCCCCTGTCACGCGATGGCGTTGCCCGGGCCATCGAGCAAAGTTCGCGTTTTGTAGACGACAGCACGCGGCTGTCGCTGCATCGCGGCAAGATTGTCGATCTGTTGCGCGAGTCGGCCTACTGGGCCCTGCAGGGCAACAAGAGCGCCATCGAGGGCACTGATGTCGAAAAGGCGGTGACGACCGCGCGTCACCGTAACAGCCAATATGCGGAGCTCCTGCAGCAGCAGATCGAGCAGGGCATCCTGATGATTGATACCCAGGGCACTGCCGTTGGCCAGGCCAATGCCCTTTCGGTGATCCAGATGGGCGACCACCGTTTCGGGCGCCCATCGCGCATCACGGCCACAGCCCGCGTCGGCACCGGACGCATGGTGGACATTGAACGTGAAACCAAGCTCGGCGGTGCTATCCACAGCAAGGGAGTACTGATTCTGTCGGCCTTTATTGGCAACCGTTACGCCCGCAACGCGCCACTGTCGCTCAATGCCAGCCTCGTGTTCGAACAGTCCTATGGCCGGGTCGATGGCGACAGCGCATCGGCACTGGAACTCTGTGTACTGCTCTCGGCCATCGCAGGCACCCCCCTCAACCAGCAGTTCGCCGCGACCGGCTCGGTCAATCAGCATGGCATGATCCAGGCGATTGGCGGTGTGAATGAAAAAATTGAAGGTTTCTTCGAGCTATGCAGTCAGCGTGAACTGAGAGGTAACCAGGGCGTCATTATTCCCAGCGCCAATATTCAGCACCTGATCCTGCGGCGCGACGTGGTCGAGGCCTGTGAGAACGGAGATTTCCACATCTATGCCGTCTCCCAGATCGACGAAATGCTGGCATTACTGAGCACAGAAAAGGTCGGTGAACCGGACAGTGATGGTCTCTACTCACCCAGGACGTTTAATGGCAAGGTTCAGCGGCAGCTGCAGGACTGGCACGAAATTGCCCGCAAGCAGGCACATGGGGATCAGGCATGAGCCGCCTGGTACTGACACTGCAGCCCGGCGACATTGACCCGCTGAAGCTTGAGCGCTGTGTGCGCCTGGCCGCAGAGCTGGGTTTCGAACTGGAAGCCCTGATCATCGAGGACCAGGATCTTCTCACCATTGCCGGGCTGCCCTTTTGCCAGGAAATCATTCGCCATTCGGCCCGTTGTCGTCAGCTCAGCACCCACCGGCTGGAAAACACCACCCGCCAGCAATTACAGGATCTGCAGGCGCAATTGCGCCGCTTGACCCGGCAAAGCCCGGTGCCCTGGGACCTGCGCATCTATCGCGGCCGATGGTTCGAGGGCCTGATGGACGGATGGTCTCAGACCGACCTGATCGTGCTGGCGCGGGGACAGTCCGACTTCCACCCCCGACCTTCACACAGAGTTGACACGGCGATTGCCGTGCTAAGTGCGCCCGACGGAGGCAGCTACCGGGCGCTGCAACTGGCAGCCCGCCTCGCCAGAATTCAGAAGCAACCGCTGCTGGTGCTTGCCCTGCCGGGCAGTCCCTATCAGAGTGTCCAGGACCTGCCCAGCGGTTTGGGACGGCTGCGACTCGAAAGCGTGCCTGACGATAATCCGCAATCCATCAGACGCTGGTTGCCGGCGATGGCGGACACACTGATCCTGCCGTTGACTGCGATCTGGCCCGATGGCCTGCCGGCGCCGCATGCCCTGCTGGATATCCCTGGCATCCAGACGATCGTGGTACGTTAACTCCCCCCGCTGCTTTCGGCTTTTCAGGCTTGTTTCAGTTGCATTGCCTAAGCTCTGCCTGCCAATGGGCCGCTGTACTAATGTCAAACCTACTCCCCTGACCTGGAGCCTCCATGGATTACAGCCTGTCGATTCTGGTCGCCGCACTGGCGCTCATTTCTCTGGCGCTCTCCCGCCCGGCCCGCTCGGTAAACGCCTTTTTCCTCGGCCAGTCCGACACTGCTGAACCGCCCGGGCTGCTGACACTGACCTTCTCCCAGGTCACCACCTGGATCTTTGCCCGTTCGTTGATGAACGCCGCGATCCTGGGCTTTTTTTACGGAATCTGGGGCACCCTGGCCTACGCCGCCTATTACCTTTCGTTCTGGGTTGGCGGGCGTATCATCGACAAGCTGCGCTTTGAACAGGGCTTTCACAGCGTGCAGGCCTTCCTGCAGCACCGGTTCGGCCGCTGGGGCTCTCACTGTTACAACCTGGTGATCGGCATTCGGCTGGTCAGTGAAGTCTTTGCCAACCTGCTGGTCATCGGCATTCTGTTCGGCACCACCGGCAGCACCGCCTATACCCTGGCCATACTGGCATTCTCCGGCATTACGCTGGTGTATTCGCTACTCGGTGGACTGCGAGCCTCGCTGCGCACCGACCTGTTCCAGATGACACTGTTTCTGCTGGTTCTGGTGGTTCTGGTCATTGCCGCCTTTATGTCACCGGGCGTTCAGCTGGAAGCCCTGCTGTTCAAGCCATTTGAATTCGGCCAGCCCGGTCCAATCCTGTTGCTGGTGGCACTGCTGCAGGTATGGAGCTACCCCATGCACGATCCTGTCATGATGGATCGGGGATTCCTCGCAGACCGTGAAACCACAAGGCGCAGTTTCTTCCACGCAGGCTGGATCAGCATCCTGTGTATCACTGCCTTTGGCAGCCTGGGTGTGCTTGCCGGCGCCCAGGCAAGCCCCGGCGAAGCAATGAACGGCGTGCTCGCCCGGCTACTGGGGGATGGCCCGTTGCTGCTGTTCAATGCCGCCCTGGTTATCTCCGCCATGTCCACGCTGGATAGCACCCTGGCCAGCTCTGCCAAGCTTATGGCACTGGATATGAATGCGATCCCGACCTCGGTTCGAAACGGGCGCCTGGTGATGGTCGTCTTCTTGTTGCTTGGCCTGGGCTGTGTGTTCCTGGGCAACAAGGATTTGTTCAGTGCCGTGGCGGTCAGCGGTACCGCCTCCATGTACCTGGCACCGGTGGTACTGATCTCCCTCTGGGGCGGGCGTACCGATGTGCCCCTGTGGAGTTATCTGGCCAGCTTTGTGCTGGCGGTCAGCGGTGCCGTACTCTATTTCACCGAGTCATCCGGTTACAGCGCGCTGCTGGGGGATGCGCACAAGTACACCAAGCTGCTGTGGATATCGGCTACCCTGCTGGCCAGTGGATGCCTGCTGTTCTGGCTTGGCTGTCTCAGCGTCGGCAACCCCGGAATAAAACAGGCGAAACACGCAGGATGAACAGCGCCTCAACCACACGGGACCTTGGCGACCTGAGCGGCCCACTGATGGTATTTGGCGGCCCGTACAGCAACCTGCAGGCCACCCGGGCACTTCTGGTAAGCGCGCAACAGCGGGGACTGGCGGCCCACCAACTCATCTGTACCGGCGACAGCGTGGCCTATTGTGCCGATGCCCAAGCGACCGTCACGCTGCTGCGCCAGGCCGGAGTCCATTGGATTCAGGGCAATTGTGAAGAATCACTGGGCAATCGGGTTGAGGATTGCGGCTGTGGCTTTGCGCCAGACAGCAGCTGCGCGGCCCTCTCCATCGGCTGGTATCGCCATGCCGATAGGGTAATAAGCGATGACAGCCGGAGTTGGTTGCGCAAACTGCCTGCGCAGTTGCGCTTTACCTGCAATGGACGGCGCATTCATGTCGTGCATGGCGCGGCAGACCAAATCAACCGGTTTGTGTTTGAGTCCACACCGCGGGAGGACAAGCAGCAGCAACTCGACCTCGTCCAGGCCGATGTGCTGATCGGCGGCCATTGTGGCCTGCCGTTCGGTCAGACTTGGCGCACGGGCGCCTGGCTCAATGCAGGGGTGATCGGTCTGCCGGCGAATGATGGCACTACAGATGGCTGGTACATGCTGCTTGCGCCCGAGGGCGAGCGCCTGCGTGCCAGCTGGCACCGGCTGAAATATGATGCTCCGGCGGCAGCACAGGCCATGCGCGATGCCGGTCTGCCCACGGCGTACCGGGATGCGCTCCTGAGCGGGCTCTGGCCTAACATGGATATCCTGCCTGCCGCAGAACGCAGCCGACAGGGCCAGCGCCTGCAGCCTGCGTCGTTACTGATCTGATACAACCCGCCTGATGTCAGTGACGACGCTCGTCCCCCCGGAAAAACCGCCTGTTGGCGTCACGCCAGGCGCTGCCTTCATGGGTACGGCGATAGACTCTGCCGTCATGTCTCCTGTAGGAATGACGGTAGTCCCTACTGTCATGTTTCCTGTAGGAATGACGGTAGTCTCTACTGTCATGTTTCCTGTAGGAGTGGCGGTGATCAAATTTGTGCCTGGAACGGTGGTGGTGACGCGGCGGCGCATGGTATCTGGGCGGCGCATGATGATGACGCGGATGATGATAGCGCGGTCGACTGTAATAATAGCCATAAGGTGCATAATCATAAGGCCCGCCGAGGTACAGACTAAAACCGTTACCGTGAATGGCGGCGCCCCCGAAGTAGATACCAACATCCACATCGGCCTGGGACGGGCTGGCGACCAGACTCAATGCCAGCACACCTGCACTTAACAATCTGATCTTCATGAGACAACTCCAGCACAGCTGTTACCCTTAAGACCCTGCCGTACGGTGTGAGTTGCGCGATCAATTTTCACCCGGACTTAAGCCCTGATTCAGCTTGTCAGCCGTCGATGATGCTGTGACCCGTTTCAGGTGCCGCATAGAGCAGGCAGTCACTGCAGGCGATGAGGGGATTATCAGTCACCATGAATAACTTGAGCGCCTGCGCAGCATAAAGCCCATGCCCCTGATGTTCGAAAAACCTCGTGAGCACATCAACGCCACTGGCATCGCGCAGGCGCATCTTGGCACGCGCGCCGGGCCCCAGCCAGAGCAGAAAGGTACCGCCCTCGACCACACCGAAATTATAGCGTTCAAGGTGCCAGGGCACGGTTATGTCCGCCGCAGGATCAGGCTCGTCCGCAAAGGTAACCCGGGTGTCTGGCGCCAACTCAAGCCGTACCGGATGGTGATACAAATCCATATGCAGGCCGCCTGCGGGCACCTCTAACACTTGATCCCCCCGCAAGAAGTGCCAGAACCCCTCCACTGCCACCTTGTCCGCCACCGGATCCTTGTTGCCACCGCATTCGATGGTAACCACGGGAAAATCGGACCGGCTGATTTCCATCAGGGCACCGAGGCGGATATCCGTCACGATCAGGCGGTGAGTGAAGAGCGCCACCAGCGCTTCGTGGGCCGGATCTTCGTGGGTAACAACACCAAACGCCGGGCTCATGCCCGAAGTATTGTGAATATCAATCAGGCACTCGGGCCGATATTGATCCAGCAACGCCAGGGTCTGCTCGGCAATCCGGCCCGGCGTACCCTCGAAAGGGGGGCGGAAGCACCGGTTCAGATCCCGCTCGCCGGGTAGCTGTCGCCAGGAAAACAGCGGCGCCTCCAGCGCAGCCGACACCGACAGAATGAAGCACAGCAGCGTGATATTCGGTTGTTCGCCGTTGCGCAACCAGCCATGAACGGCCTTCAGCCCCGAGGGCTCGTTGCCGTGCAGTAGCGTGCTCAGAGCCCGGCAGCGGCTCGGATCCCGACCCTGCACGATAATCAGGCTGGGCCCGCCCAGCTGACGCAGAAACTCCTCTGGCGTACGGGCAATGTCCGACGGAGCAGGGTTGTGCACTATTTGAATTCTGTCATCCGGCATCAGTGCATGTCCGTCCATTGTGCGACAGGCTGGTTAAGGTCAGCACGGACACGATAACCTTCGAGCATGGTTTTCAATGCGCGCTGCCGGCTGTACCGGCGATTGAGGCGTGCCACCTGACCAAGTTGCCAGGTCGCCCCGGTACAGCCATGTTCCAGCCGCTGTTCGATAATACCAAGGTAATGATCAATTTCGGCCGTGCTGATACCGATACGACCCAGACCCTGTTCTGCCACCGGCAGCAAACGCTGCGCGAGCTCGATCACCGGTATTTCCTCCAGCCGGCGACTGCAGCTCGATGGCCACAGCATTCGCGCATTGAGACCCAGTTCGGCGGTACGGTAAAAATTGTGCTCCAGCATGCTAAAGGGCAACGCCGGCATGAGCTCGGCAATATCGCCGCGCAGCCCCTCCGCCAGCCCCACCAGAAAGGCAGCGTTGGCCATCATGTCGCAGGCCGTGGGTCCCGCCGGCAGAGCGCGCATCTCAATCCGCAGATGCCCACCGCAGCTATCGTCATAAATGACCCGGTTCCAGGGCCAGATCGTGCCATGATGCAAACGCAATTCCTGCAGCTGGGGAATGCCACCGCTCTGCACGGTTCTCAGATCGTCTTCGCCATCGTTACAAATGGGTAACAGCGCCGCATGCAGCAGGGCCGACTCGGCAAATAACTCATAGGCCCCCTCACGTACCCAGCCCGTTCCAAAGTTCACCCTGGAGGCACAACTGTAACTGTTGCCGCTGCGATGGGCTCCGTCGATGGCATGTTTGAACAGTGGAATCCGCGTTTCATGCCATAACCGGTGCCCCAGCAAAAACGGTGAGTTCCCGGCCAGCGCCAGTACCACAGGCGTTGCCAGCTGCATTGCATTGTAGATGTCGGCGAAGTCCGAGGGCCTTACCCGGTAATGCAGCTGCAAAGACGTGTTGGCGCCTTCCAGCGTGACATCACGGGCGCGCAGTGAGATCGGTTCCTGTCCATTGATGCGCACCTGGATGTGCTCACCCCGAAGCCGGCTCAGGCCGTTCGTCAGCGCCTCATAACGCCGCTGCTCGGTCATGACATGGGGGCCAAAGTCACGACGACGCAATGTAGGAAGGATACCGATCGCCAGGATATGGCCCTGATACGTCGATGCCGACTGTTCCAGTGCTGCGATTGCGGAGCGTATCTCGGTTTCGATGCTGGAAAACGGGGTGCCGTGGATCGGCACCGGCGTGAGGTTGTATTCAAGATTGTAACGGTTCAGCTCCAGCGTCAGCCGGGGGTCGGCCTGCGCATCTCGAATCTCGCTGTTTACCATTAACGGCAAGCCGTTACGGTCGACGATGCACAGTTCAAGTTCCGCGCCAAGGGAGCCCGGCCCTTCACCAAATCCAGGCCTTTGCAGCAGCGCCTTCAGCGCCTGCAGATTGCTCTCCAGACGCTGATAGAAGCCGCTAAACTCCTGCGGCGTGAAACTGGACTTGTTGATTTCGAGTCCCATTACCGTCCTGCACGCTAAGGCATTCCTACAGCGTAGACAGCGAAGTGCTCAGACTCCAGTCACACGCCTCAGGCAGCGCCGCTGCCATAGAGGACGTCGACAATCTCCCGAAAGCTGGTGGCACGCTCGGTGATAGACACCGGGATATGCAGTTTGCGGGCAATATCGCTGGCCGAAATGATGCCGCAGATCTGCAGATCCTCGGGTTTAACCACCAGCATGTGCTGTGATCCCACATCCTGCAGGGTTTTGAGAATATCACCGATACAGCTGCCGCTAATCTGCTGCATCGACAACCCGGCCAGCTTTTCGCTCGGCGTCATGATATCGCCGATCGTAAGATCGTCCCGCCGCAGCCCCTGGCTCTGAGCCGTGCTCAGCACCTTGCGGCTCTCCAGATCCGACACGCTGATGATGCCGCGAAATTTCTCGGCGTCGTCCATGACGATAACGGAGCGGACATGGGCCTTTTTCATCATCAGCAGTGCGTCGTTGATACCGACATCCAGCTCCAGCGCCAGCGGGCGCGTCGATTCAAAGTTCGTGACGACATTGATCGCCGGGCTTTCAAGGCTCAGATTATCTGCAGCAGGAGTCGAAAGCTTGGTGTAGTCACGCAGCGACAGGGTTTTAAGTTCATGAAAGGTACGCATGGTATTAGCCTCCTCTGGCCACAGCCAGAGCGATCATTCAATAGAAAGTGAACACACTCGCGACAACAATCAGGCTAATGCTGGTGGGGCTCGGGCGCGCTCAAAGGTGCAGGGGGCAGGTTGCCAGCCCAGAATAGGGCCAACGGGAAACAGCTGCGCCGCAGCAATGACAACCACAACAGCGGGTGCCGCGCCGACCGAGTCATCGGCGCTGGCGTCGTTGCCGCTGTCCAGGCGAAACCCTTCGCCCTCGGCTCCGCTGCCCATGGTTGCCAGCGCCTGCCAAGGGGCCGCCGACACGCTATCGGAGACAGGCGCCTTAGGCCAGAGCGCCAGCAGGCCAACAAGCAGCAACAGGACGCATAGGTTAAGCAGAGAAGCACGCGATCGAGGGTCAGAAGACCAGCGATCCGGCAAACAGGTATGCATCAGTTGTTCAGAATCCTTAACAGCGTCATATATGCAATATGACACTATCCCCGACCCGGGTTCCGGTCAACGCCGGCAGCAACAAAATATTTTGGCGCTGCGGTGCCTGCCATCAGGCATGGCGCAACTGCACGAGAGTCGCTGTTAGCGCCGGATTCAGTTAAGCTACGCTTCTTTTTTTGCAACTCGAACCGGGTCGCGCTGGCGGCTCACAGGTAACTATGAGTACGTTCAACGCCCTCGGCCTTATTGAGCCTCTGCAGCAGGCTCTGGCGGAGCTCGACTACCGCAGCCCAACCGCCGTGCAGACCCAGGCCATTCCCGCCATTCTGAACGGCGCCGACCTCGTGGCCGAAGCCCAGACCGGCACCGGCAAGACCGCTGCATTTGCCCTGCCCATTCTTCAAAACCTGTGGGCAGAGCCATCCGTTGAAGACATTCGCCCGGTACGCGCGCTGGTGCTGGTGCCCACACGGGAACTGGCGCTGCAGGTGACCCAGAGCCTGGATGCCTATGGCCGCTATCTGAGCCTGCGTACGATCGCATTGTTTGGCGGCAACCGTATCGAAGGACAGATCGGCCAGCTAAAACGCGGTGCCGACATACTGGTCGCCACACCAGGCCGCCTGCTCGACCTGCTCAGCCAGGGCGTTTTCGATCTGCGCCAGCTTCAACTGCTGGTATTGGACGAAGCCGACCGCATGCTGGATCTTGGTTTTATTGCCGACATTCGCCAGCTGCGCAAGAAAATGCCCCGCCGCTGCCAGACCCTGCTGTTTTCAGCCACCCTGTCCGAGGCCATCGAGCAGCTGGTGCCCGAGTTTCTGCAAAAGCCCACCTGGGTGCGCGTCACGAAACGCAACTCCACCGCCAAAACCGTGCTGCAGTTTGCCTATGCCGTGGATCAGGGCGACAAGTGCGATGTGCTCAGCTACCTGATTCAGGGTGGGCAATGGGCACAGGCGCTGGTCTTCACCCGCACCAAGAAGCGCGCCGATATGGTGGCAGACTACCTGCAGTCCGAGGGTATTGATGCCCGCGCACTGCATGGCGACAAACCCCAGCGTGAACGGGTCAGCGTGCTGGCCGGCTTCAGCCAGGGCAAGATCCGCATTCTGGTAGCCACCGACGTGGCTGCCCGCGGGCTGGATATCGACGCCCTGCCCCGCGTGGTGAACTACGACCTGCCCAACGTACCGGAAGCCTATGTTCACCGTATTGGCCGCACCGGCCGTGCCGGCGGCAAGGGTCAGGCCATATCGCTGGTGTCGCCGGATGAAAAGCGCTACCTGGTGGCCATCGAAGCACTGATTGGCCGCCCACTGTCGATCAAGCCCGTGCCTTACCAGGGCAGCAATGCCGCCGACGACAACCACAGTGTGCGCGCCTCGAAAAATTCGCGCCTGCGCGCCAAGCTGAAACCAGCCCCGGTCAAGCCCGCCCCGGCCCCAATGCCCGAAGCCGACGATACCAATACCCGCGCCGTGCGCCCGTCCCTGCTCTCGGGTTCGAAGCGCAGGAAGTGAAACTAACTCGACGCACTAATAGCTGACGCAGGGATGCGTCGCCATTGGCGGAAAAATCATTGTAACTCCAAAAAACCAGGGGACTTATGCATAGTTTCCTAGAGACCCCAGCTAAAATTCAGTGAATTTAATGTCTTTTCAGGGACCAAAACTGTACGGGCTGATTCCGCATGTACGTCCTGCTGACGAAGCGTGGAATATAGAAGTGGAACGGTGTACGACACACTACTGATAAAAATATAAATTTATTAATTTCTTTCAAAACACGTTTTACTCATAACAAACCAATACAATAAAAAACCAATAAAAAAATCTATTGGCCAAAGCCATACCGACCCCCAAAGTAAAGCCGTTACTACCGGAGTAATAATAAAAAAGAAAATCAGACCCGCTATCATGTTATTCCTACGATAATCTTTTCCCTTCAGAGATATCCCACAATTTGAACATCGCACCTCCCCATTCGAGTCTATTTTAAAAATATTTATTGAATTACAACATTCTGGACAACTAGGCATATTCATTTGCACTCTTCTTTTTCGTCTTCATCGCACACTGCGCTACACACAACACCAACAGCTCCTCTACACGCTGCACCTGATGGAGAAATGATACTGCCAAGCATTTGACAAGGCATAGCGGCGACTCTGCATACGACTGGACATATTGGATTTTTTCTAGTATCACGACCAGCCCCATTTCTCATTACACACTCAACGGTGATGCACTTCGCATCAGGATTAGATGGTGGTGGATCTAGCTCACAGCTAAATCCACGTCGAAAATCAAATATTAGATGAGATCCCTTCCCACAAAGAAGCCCTAGTGGATCAACATAACTTGGAGGGTTTCCACCTACATACACGTAAGTATTCAGACCACCCGCTAACCCTATCGGATCACTTTCGATGTACCGTCCCGTTGCCGGGTCATAGTCCCGATAGTAGTTGTAGTTCAACCCTGTCTCGGCATCAAAATACTGCCCGGGAAAGCGCAGATTGAACGTAAACCGTTGACCGTTTCCATCCGGGTCTTCATCGGCCAGGCTGTCACCAAACGGTTTCGGCGTCCAGCGCCAGACGACCGTACCCCAGGCATCCGTTATCGCTTCAGGCGCATCAATCTGATTACTGTGTATTTGATAGATCTCGCCGTCTTGCAGCACAGCGACGGGCATGGTGCCCATCCAGACGATTTCCTGCCTGATACGGCCGTCGATGTCATACTCGCCCAGCAACTGTGGGCCGGCATAGACAAAACGACTTTCAATCGTAACATCTATCCATTCGCCGAGGCGGCAGCCTCGCGGCAGGCCTGGGTCGTCCTTTTCATCGCTGATCTGGGTAGCAATGCAGGCATTGTCATGCATATCAACATTGCCATCCTGATTCAGGTCAGCCTGCAACGGCGACTGCCCATTGCGAATAAAGTGCTTTAATTCGTGCAGGTCCGCTGAGGTGACCTCACCATCACCATTGAGATCGGCGGTTAATCGGTAAGACTGGTGACCCATCTTGTAGACGCGCTGTCCGGAGGCGTTGTACTGGTAATCACCGGTAAAGCCATCATCCACGGTGGCCAGTCGATTTCGCGCATCGTATTGGTAGCTATGACGACCGTCGGTCAGGGTATTGCCATTACCGTCGTAGATGAAGGCAACATCCTCAGCTGTCAAAAGCCGGTTGCTTCCAGGATCGACCGCGTAATATCGCGAAACCCCGTCACTGCTTTCGTGAGTACGGTTGCCATTGGGATCATAGGTGTAGCCAAGATCCCAATCGGCAGACATCGCCGCGTTCAGACGCCCCTTGGCATCATAGGCAAAGTTGCGCTGAAGGCTCCCTCCGTTGATGGCGACGATATTGCCAACCTTGTCGTAGCTCAGTTGCCGATTTTCAGCAGCAATGTTGAAACTGTCGAGCCGGCCATTCGCATCGTAGGTCCGACTGCTGGGTTGTCCGTTACCCCAGTTCCAGCCAGTCACAGCGCCAAAGGCGGCATAGTGAATGTCATCCAGCACCACCTGACCATTTGCAGCTATGGCTGTCAGCCGATTTTGCGCATAGCTGTAGTCAACAATCGCCCCCGAAGGATAGATCACACGGGCCAACTGGTTGGCGTCGTTGTAGGCGTACTGGGTTTTCAGCTCGACGCCATCCGGCGACGTCTGGGTACGGCTGACAGGATTTCCCGCAACGTCATAAGCCAGAACGGTGCGCCCAGTTGCATCCCGGACCTCGGCCAGGCGCCCCATCCCATTGGGCGCAGCGTCGTAGAGATACTCCACGACCTGCCCGTCGGCGTAGACAGTGCGGATCACGCGGTTAAGTGCATCATACTCATAGGTGGTTGCCTGGCCATTCGCATCAGTCTGGCCGGTAAGATTACCGGCACTGTCGTAACGGTAGGTCGTCACGCCGCTATCCGGACTGTCTCGCTCGACAAGCTGGCCCGTGTAGGCGTCATGGCGATACAGCGTCGAATTGCCGTTGGGATCGGTAACGCTTGCCAGACGATCGTCCGTGGCATATCCAAACTCGGTATCTGCGCCCAATGCATCGGTTTCCCGTATTGGGCGTCCACTGGAATCAAAACGCCTGCGACTGTCACTGCCGTCGGCACGAATCGTACGGACGACGCGGCGCTGAATATCCCGCTCCAAAGAGGAGGTATTGCCGAGGCCATCAACCCGGCTTTTCAGCGCTCCGTTGGCAAAGTAGTCGTATTCCATCTGATGGCCGGACGGATCAATTTCACTTAGCAAATTCCGTACGGCGTCATGTGCGAATTGCGTCACATTGCCATAACGGTCTTCATGTGCGGCCACGTCGAGGCGGTCCCAGTCAACAAACTCACTGGTGCCATCCGGGTAACGGGTCTGGATACGCCGATCGAGGGCGTCATAGCGATATTCCAGCCTGTAACCCGCGGCGTTTGTTTCGCTGTCGATACGGCCAAAAGCATCGTAACTGTATGTGGCAACCCTGTTGCCATTCGGGTCGATAATACCGGTCAGGTAACCCTGATCATCGTATTCGTATCGAGAAACATGCCCCAGCGGGTTGATCACCCGGGTCAGTTGACCCGCCGCATTGTAATCATAGGTGGTCACTTGGCCGGCGGAGTCCGTATAGGTTAACGGGCGATGCTGGTCGTTATAGGTGAACTGCGCCAGCACATCGTAACCGGCCGCACTCCTGCGTTGAATGCGAACCAGATCGACCTGGTTGTCCGCATAATCGAATACCAGTTCACGACCTTGAGGATCGATGGTGCTGGTCACGTTACCGAATACGTTATAGGTTTTTCTGCTCAACTGGGTGGTACCGTCCGGTAGCACCCGGCCAACGAGCGAGGGTTTATCCAGGGTGCCTTCTGCACCCGCCCAGCTTTGGCCCGGATAGTTGAACCAGACGCGTCTTTCCAGCGGATTTTTGACGCTCTCTAACACGCTGGCCGTAAAAGACGTGTTGGTCCGCAGGTGATACCAGTGGCGAATGCGCGCTTGGGTATAATCCCCCGCCGCGCGTCGCATGGCCTCCTTATCCCAGTAAAAGGTATTGCGGCCGTTGATGTAGCGGTTGAACAGGTTCATGCCCGCGGGTATCGGTGAGTCACTGAACGGAATCCCGGATGCACCATGCGCGAACTCAACCCGCTCCCGCTCGCCCTGGGGATCGGTAACCTCAAGCCAGCGGGTCGTCCCGCTCTCGCCATAGCTGAACGAGGTGGTGCCGTATGGGGTATTCATGGTGTTGACGAAGGTGCCGCTGTCGTAGCCAAAAGTCGACGTCATGCCAATGGCATCCGTGATACTGTTCAGACGACCACTGACGTCATAACCGATGATTGCGTTTCGTCCGAAAGGGTCGGTAACACCGGTAATAAGCAGCGGATTGGACGGATTGTCATAGGTGAATACCGTAATTTGGTCCAGGGCGTCCGTCACACTGAGCAGGCGCTGCTGAGCGTCATACTGCAATGTCACGGCATTACCCGCAGGATCAATAACTGCGCTCAGCATTACGCGACGCGGATAATAGGCGCTATTGTCCGGCTGCGCGTAAACGAACCGTCTGCCATCCGGCATGCGCCGTTCGTAACGCAGAGGCAAGGATGACACTCGAACAAGCTGGGCACCGGTGCGCTGTTCCGGCAAGAAGGCTCCGGTGCCGACGTTGTAACCCCCATAATTGCGACTCCCGCCCCCGGGAAGATAGACCATCACCCGGTTACCCACCTGCTGGGGATCGTCCTGCACGTAGGATAACCAGTTGAAGGTCCACTTCTGTCCCAGGTTGGAAAAGGTGAACGTTGTGGGTTGATTGATCTCACGCTGGCTATAGGTGAGGGTTACCGGCACAGAAGGCCCGACGGGAGGCGTGTACCCGATCGGGGTATCGCGGATATTCAGACTGACCAGCATGGAATGCACGCGATAGCGCGGCATACCTTTGTGTTCGGTACAGGGATCGTCACACTCGGTTAAATCATCGTCCGACGTGCTGCTCTGATCGCTGCTTGAGGTGTAGCCACTACCGACCACCTGGGCGGCATCGGTATCCTTCAGGCGTTGCCAGGGCACATTCACATCGTTCAGTGCCAGAAAATATCCGCTCGACTCGGCATCCAGTGCATCCTGCGAGATCCATAAATCCTGGCCATACGCGGGATCCCTGACCCGGTAGACACCATCGTCCTCGCTCAGGATGGTGGCGTAATGCCCCACGCGCCAGTGCACGAGCGAAGGCACCGGTACAGGCTGCCCCATGCCACGTCGAATGGCCAAAGCATCTAACCCCAAACCGTCGGCAAGCGCGTCCAGTTGCGCTAAAGTCGTCCCATCCGCACCGGCTTCACTGTTTTCGAGAACAGATTCACGCTGCCTTGCTGGCACCGTTATCGCCAGCAAGGCATCCAGAGCAGCAATCCCGCACCTTAATGCCTTCTCGGGCTCATTCTTCATTTGCCAGAGCCCGGCACGGGCGAACGTTAGACTTTCCGATATCGAGCCGGCCTCTGGTCCGGTACTTACCCTTTTAAGCAGTGCCTCGACGGCATCGCGATGGCCAAAGCGGGTGTGCAATTCAAGCAACTCCCCCAATATCCGGGCAGCTACGGCTCTTTCTGCCGGATTGTCAGCGGCCTCAGCCGCAATATGGGCTTGCTCCAACAGCTGTAATGCATCAGAAAAGTAGCCGGCCTGCGCCCGGGCTAATGCCATATTGAGCAGTAACGAAGCGCGCCAGGGTGAATCCGTAAAACGGTCCAGGTAATCTGACACGGGCCCTACACTGGACGGACTGCCCATGGACGAATAAGCCATAGCGGCCGCATCCAGTGTCGAATGCTGGGCCCGGGAAAAGGGGGTAAACGCAACCAGGGGCTCTTGAAATACACCGTAACGCGACGAAATATTGGATTGACGACTACTGTCCTCATTACTCGCGCCAGCGATGTGCGAGAGAACTAATAAAATCACCCCCACCAGTAACCTGAAATTATTCCAGTCCATGGAAATATCTCCAATGCGAATAGAGTCTCCGCTAGATTTTTATTAAGCGTTCAATCATTCCTTGATTGAACGGGTAAATAGGTGATGGGATCGATGCGCTTGGTAACGTCTTCAGACGTATCGCCGTGTGAACTCAATGCAATTCCATCAACGACGCCAAAGATACCTGTCGAATAGCGTTGAGAACATTTTCCATCATCTGCTCGGCAGAGTACGGCAATACAGCCAAAAAGATTCCAGTAGGGTCGATTTGTAGCTTTCGCGAATGCAGGACTGGATTGATTCATTTCATGGGGTGTATAACGAACCAGATCTCCAGCCTTGATCGCGATGGCGTCGTAGTCTTCACGGCCCATTAGAAGGGTGATTTCTTCAACCCCGCCCTGTCCGGGAATTTCAACCGACATCATCTGAATAGACTGCCTGAACTGCGCCTGGTTATCGGGCAGAGCAGTCCAGTATCCATTTGCCTTTGCCCAACCAAAAACAGCATCGGCATCTGCATCACTGGCTACTTTTTTAACGGAGCCCAGCACCAGGTAGGGATAAGACCCATCATTCTTCAAACCACAGCGATTTCGCTCACAGTCGAAAGAAGCGCCCCAGGCGATTGAAGAAATGCCGTATAAAAATAATACGTATAGTTTTGGCGCAATGGGTTTATGCCGAAAAAATCGACTTTTCGATATTAAATACATAGGGTTAGCCCCGCATCCTTACGAGTACTTGGCCAAGCATCTGATTAAAGAGCTGACCCGATTCACCATCCTTGGTAAGGATTATGTATAGGTGCGACTAAAGGTGCTGTCAAACAGAGACAGGCTGTAAATGCCTGTAATATCTTGTTTCTCGCGTCTTTGAATAAGTGCCCATGAGTCTCATGGCCTTCCTCCACCCGCCGGTATCACGCTTAGGCTAACTTAATCCGCCCAGCCGCTGCCGATGGCGCTGAACGGCAGTTCGAGTCCGAGTTCCGGTACCTTCTGTGCCACCCAGGCAGGAAAGGTATTGCTGTTGGGGCCCGGGAACAGGCGGTACTCGTGCTTCCACGGATAATCCCTGGCGGCCCGGTCCACCGCCTGGATCAGTTTTTCGACACCCGGCCCGCGCTTGTCGAGCAGCAGCTCGGGTCTGGCACCGAACCAGTATCGATCCGGCCGGTCTACGGCTTCGATGCGCAGCACCGGTAATCCTCTGCGCTCCCGCCAGCCAAGCACCTCATACAGGGTATAACGCTCAGCATTGGCCGGTTTGACGGCGATCCAGGTATGGATTGCGAACCAGCCGCGCCAGCCATAGGCGCTTGCACCGTACACCTGCAGCACGGCCTCGGGCGTGGTCGCTGCATCCGGCGCCAGCCCGGACGATGCCCGGCTGGCGGTGCGCCAGTCGCCCTGACTGCAGCCGCTCAGCAGTACGACACACAACAGCCATAGTCTGATATTCATCGGTCCTTCCCCATTCATTTTCAGCGCCCGGTTGAGGCAATAATCACCCTTAATCCCTCCTCCTCCAAGCGTTGTCTTTATCACAACAGGCGGTAACGGTACCCGACCCGAAATCTCCTTGCTTGCAGGTACTGCTCATTATAGATACGAGACAACCGCTGGAGTGGATCCCTGCAGGCGGGCTCAATCGCCAACACCCCGTGCACCACATAACTCCTTTCTTGCCGCCGCCGCATTGGAGTGGGCCCGCACTACACTGAAACACACGCCCGTACAGAGCCCCGGGAGGCACAGTGGAGCCTGCACATACCACCACAAACCCCGCCACAGCCCCCAAGCCTCGCGTTCAGGGGGCCAGCACTGCCGTCTTGCTGCAGGGCCACAACCTCGGCCTCTACGATCAGGATCGCTGGGTGTGGCGTCAGCTTGAGCTGGCGATATCACAGGGTGAGCGGGTTGCGCTCACAGGGCCCTCCGGCAGTGGTAAAACCGCGCTGCTGCGCACGCTGGCCGGGCTTGCGCCTGCGACCGAGGGTGAACTTGAGTTGGCGCAGCGCGGTTTGCAGCACTGGCGGATGCCGGAGTACCGTGCGCGCGTCGGCTACCTGCCGCAACGGCCCGAACTGGGCGATGGCGATACAGTAGAGGCGGTGCTGACCGCGCCCTTTGCCTACCGCGCCCATCTACATCAACGCTATTCCCACAAACAGACTCGGCACGCGCTGCGAATGCTGGGACGCGGCGCGGACTTCCTGCAACGGCGCGTGGATTCACTCTCAGGCGGTGAACAGCAGATTACCGCGTTACTGCGCCTGCTGGCGCTGCAGCCCTTGCTGCTACTGCTTGATGAGCCCACCGCAGCGCTGGACAAGAACGCCACCCTGGAGGTGGAACGGCTGCTCAGGGCCTGGCAAGACGAGGCGCCTGATCGAGCCTGGCTTTGGGTCAGCCATGATGCCGACCAGATAACACGCATGGCCCAACGCACGGTACAACTGCCATGGACAATCTAGTCACCGATGGTTACTACTCGCTGAGCCTCACGCAACTCGGGCTGGCCGCGCTGCTGCTACTGGTCAACGTTGGGCTTTCCATCGGTTTGCAGCTGGGGCTGACCCGTTCCCTGCTTATCGCCAGCTTGCGCATGACGGTGCAGCTGCTGCTGGTCGGCCTGATTCTGGAATGGGTCTTTGCCCTCAATACGCCACTGCCGGTGCTGGGCATCGCCCTGGTCATGGCCACCCTGGCCGGCGTGACTGCCGCCGGTCGCACGCGCCTGCGCTTTGCCGGAATCTACTGGGACTGCCTGCTGTCCGTCATGGGTGCCGCCATGCTGGTGACCGGCGCCGCATTGGCGGGCATCGTTCAGGTGGTTCCCTGGTACAACCCGCAATACCTGATTCCCATGCTGGGCATGGTGCTGGGCAACATTCTGAACGGCATCAACCTGGGACTCGACCGTTTCACCACAAGCCTGTTCGATCGCAGCGCCCTGATCGACACCCGTCTGGCACTCGGCGCAACCCGCTGGGAAGCGGCGCGCAGCGAGATCCGCGAAGCCTTGCACGCAGCGCTCACGCCCACCATCAACAGCATGCTGGTCATGGGCGTGGTCAGCCTGCCCGGCATGATGACCGGCCAGATTCTGGCAGGTGCAGCACCGGTCGATGCCGTGCGCTACCAGATCGTGATTATCTTCATGATTACCTCGGCGGCGGCGCTGGGGTCTCTGGGCGCAATCCTGCTGGCGTACCGTCGGCTGTTCAACGCCCGGCACCAGTTTCTGAAACATTTGCTGCTAAAGCGCTGAAGCAACAAGCCCATACCAGCCAAAACCGTAATGCCTTTTTAGGTCGACGGTTATGCGCCTGCGCCCGGGGGTAACTAAACTCCCTATTAATGTTTGACGCCTGCACTGCCCGGCGACCCGGCCACGGCACGCTGAAAACGCAGCCAGGAGATCCGTATGACCCTAGTTCTGGTGGTGGATGACGAACCCAACATTGTGCTGTCGCTGGAATTTCTGATGCGCCAGGCCGGCTTTGACGTGGTTACCGCAGGCGACGGAGAAGCGGCGCTGCAACGGGTCGCCGAGCAACGCCCCGACCTGATCCTGCTGGATATCAGCCTGCCGGGGCTCAGCGGCTTTGAAGTGCTGGAGCGGCTGCGGGCACAGCCAGAGCATGCCCGCCTGCCGATTATCATGCTGACCGCCCACGGCCGCGAAGTCGAACGGGAAAAAGGCCTGGCCCTGGGCGCCGATGACTACATCACCAAGCCTTTTTCGACCCGTGCGCTGGTAGACAAGGTCCAGGCCCTGCTGGCGGAAGGCGACTAGGGTGCCCTCGTTTCAAGCCCTCCTGGGCCGCTGGCTGCTGCTCAGCGGTGCGAGCCTGTTCAGCGGTATCTTTGTGGGCGCCTGGCTCGACAGCACGCTGCAGCCCGTCCCCGCACAGCGCGCCGGGCTCTGGTTGCTGGCACTGATGCCGGCGGTCCTGGTGCTGCTACTCGGAGTTATACTCGAACGCCGCCTGCTGGCGCCGCTGCGCCACCTGCAGGTACAGCTGGCACGCCTTGCCGCCAATCCGGACGCCACCCATGATTTTGCCCCCGAAGGCTGGCTACGCCCGCTGGAGGCCGACCTTGAACGCCTGCGCAGCGGCTGGCGTGAAGATCGCCAGGCACTGCAAACGGCCGGTACACAAGGCGCACAGAAGGCACGCCGAATACGCAATGAGCTGGAAGCGGTGCTGCAGGTGCTGCACACCCCGCTGCTCCTGTGCGACCAGCACCAGCGTTTGCTGCTGTTTAACCCGGCGGCGGAGCAGCTCTTCTCAAAGGCACCGGCCCTCGGGCTCGGACGCCGCCTGTCCGAACTGCTGCCCCAACCCGGTCTGCAGGACGCATTGCAGAACCTGCCCCGCGACGGCCGGACACGCCAGCTGCTGCTGCCCCAGGGGACAAGCTGGCTGCGCTGCGATGTACGCCGCGTTGCCGCCAGCCAGGGCGAGGCACTGATCACGCTGCAGGACAGCACGGCGGCGCAGGACGCCGACCAACGCTGGCATGCCCCCCTGGCCCGCCTGCTGCCTGAACTGCGCCGTCACAGTGCCAGCCTTGTCAGCAGCAGCGAGGTGCTGGCAAGCGGCCAGGCCGAAGCGCAACTGCAACACCAGCTCGAGGCCATCGTGCGCGAGGAAAGCCAGACACTGGGGTCCCTGGTGGAGCAGCTGGCGCGGCATTTCGACAACCTGCAGCAGGATGCCGGCCAGTTGCAGGACACCTGGTCCAACGATCTCTGGAGCGCGTTGAGCGAGCGTCTGCGCAAGCATGAGCTTGAACTGCTGGCCATTGGCATTCCGACCTGGCTACGGACCGACGGTCCCATGCTGCTCGAACTGCTGTGCCGCCTGCTCGACCTGCTGCATGAAGCGACGGGAACACGCAACTTCGAGGCCGAACTGCGCCTGGGCAATCAGCGCGTTTACCTGGACCTCATCTGGCCCGGACAGCCCATCGACCAGGGCCGGATCGCCCGCTGGCTGCAGCTGCCACTGACCGACGCCAGTGAGTTTCCTTCCCTGCTGGACGTGCTGCGCCGCCACGACAGCGATTGCTGGTCATTGGCCGACGAGGATGGACTACATGCCCGGCTGCGTCTGCCGCTGCCGGCGCTGGAACGGGTCGGACCACCCCCTGAGCCACGGCCGGGGCGGCCGGAATTCCACGATTTCAGCATTGCGGATCTGCCTCCACCCGATGCCGAACTGGGCGCCCGCCCACTGCAGCAGCTGGAGATGGTTGTGTTTGACACCGAAACCACCGGGCTGGATCTGCGTCGCGGCGACACCCTGGTGAGTATCGGGGCCTGCCGCATCCTGAATGGCCGCCTGCTGGCACAGGATGCCTACGACCAGTTCATCAACCCCGGTCGTCCCGTACCACCAGAGAGTACTCAGATTCACGGCATCAGCGATAACGATGTCGCCGAGGCCCCCCCGGCCGAAGTGGCGCTGCCGCATTTTCGCAACTTCGTCGGCCACAGCATTCTGGTGGCCCATAATGCCGCTTTCGACCTGATGGCCATTAACCAGCACGCAGAAGCCGCTGGCGTGCGCTTCGACATGCCGGTGCTGGATACGCTGCTGTTGTCCCGCGCGCTGGACCCGAGCTTCGCGGACCATGGTCTGGATGCCCTGGCCGCCCGCTTTCAGCTCAGTTTTGCCCCCGGCAGCCGCCACTCGGCACTGGGCGACGCCCGGGTCACCGCCGAACTGCTGCTGCAGTTACTGCCGCGCCTTCAGGCGCACGGCGTGCACAGCCTGGAGCAGGCGCTGCGGTTCCAGACCCGCGGCGCGTTGGAGACCCCTTCCCCATGATACGACCACCCTCGCAAACGCCCCGTCTGATCGCCGTCACGCTGCTCGCCGCCTTGCTGTTTACCCCGCCACTGCTGGGGCTGTTTGACCGGCCGCTCGACAACGGCCTGTCATCGCTGTCGCTTTACCTGTTTGCCGCCTGGGGGCTGGTGATCCTGCTGGCCGCACTCATACTGGAGCGCGATGATGCAGAGTAACCGGTCAGTTACACTGGCCATGGAAGCTCCCATGGCAGCCAGCGCCAGAGACAGGGTAAGGCGGCCATGACATTTGAAGCGCTTTTGCTCGTCGTCGCCTTTGGCTACCTGGGGCTGCTGTTCGTCATTGCGGCCTGGGCTGATCAGCGCGCCAAGGCCGGACGTTCGGTCATCGGCTCGCCCCTGGTCTATACGCTGTCCATTGCCGTGTACTGCTCCGCCTGGACCTTTTACGGCAGCGTCGGCCGGGCCGCCCAGTATGGCCCCGCTTTCCTGACCATCTACCTGGGCCCGACCCTGGTGATGTTGCTGGGCTGGCTGCTGATTCGGCGCATGGTACTGATCGCCCGCGCCCAGCGCATTACCTCCATTGCAGACTTTATCAGCGCCCGCTATGGCAAGAGTGGCTGGCTCGGGGCGCTGGTGACGCTGATTGCAGTGATCGGCATCATGCCCTACATCGCGCTGCAGCTTAAGGCCATTACCTACAGCTATGCGGTGGTGACGCAGTTCCCCGACTCACCGGTACCGCTCCTGGCCGAAGCCCCCTTCTGGACCGACAAGTCGCTCTGGGTCGCCCTGGTACTGTCGGTGTTTATTATTCTGTTTGGTACCCGGCAGCTGGATGCCAGCGAGCGCCACGAGGGCATGGTGACAGCCATCGCCTTTGAGTCGGTCATCAAGCTGCTGGCCTTTTGCAGCGTGGGGCTGTTCGTGGTGTTCTGGCTCTTCGATGGACCCGGCGACCTGCTGAACCGTGCAGCGCAGGTGCCGGGCCTGGCGCAGCATTTCACGCTGGATGCCGTGCCCGGTGGCGCCATTGGCTGGGTGAGCACCCTGGTGCTGGCGGCGCTGGCCTTTTTGACCCTGCCGCGTCAATTCCAGGTGCTGGTGGTGGAAAATGTCGATGAACGTCATATCAGGCGCGCCTGCTGGCTGTTTCCGCTCTATCTGCTGGTCATCAACCTGTTTGTACTGCCCATAGCCCTGGCCGGCACCCTGTTGGGTGAAAGCGCCCAGTCGCCGGACAGCTTTGTGCTGACGGTCGGGCTTGTGGGTGGATCGGACTGGTTGCCGGGGCTGGCATTTATTGGCGGGCTTTCCGCTGCCACCGGCATGATGATTGTCGAGACCATTGCGCTCTCCACCATGGTCAGCAATCACCTGATCATGCCGATGCTGCTGCGCATGCGTCGCCTGCACCTTGAAAGCTACCAGGATTTCAGCGGCGCTCTGCTGGGCATTCGGCGCATCGCCATCGTGCTGATCCTGCTGCTGGGCTACCTCTATCACGCCCTGATAGGCGAATCCTATAGCCTGGTAACGATCGGGCTGGTGTCCTTCACGGCCGCCGCCCAGTTCGCCCCGGCACTGCTGATCGGGCTTTACTGGCGCGGTGCTGCGCGTCTGGGAGCCGCCGCCGGTATGCTCGGCGGCTTTGCCGTCTGGCTGCATACCCTGCTGCTGCCAGGCTTTGCACAATCCGGCTGGCTCGATGCCTCTTTGCTGACCGACGGCCCCTGGGGCATTCACTGGCTGCGGCCCTACGCACTGTTCGGCCTGGAAGGCTGGGATATTTACAGCCACGGGTTGTTCTGGAGCCTGCTGGTGAATGTGGGCCTGTTACTGGGGGTATCCCTGTTCTGCCGCCAGAGCCAGCTGGAGCAGACGCAGGCCGCGCTCTTTACCGGCGCGCTGCACGAAGGCCAGATGCAGATCCCATTGTGGCGAGGGCAGACCAGCCTGGGCGAGCTTCGGCGCCTGCTGCACCGTTACCTGGGGGCCGCCGCCACGGCGCGCATCCTGCACAGCACCGCACAGGACAGCACGGCGCCCGCCGATGACGCAACGCCTGCGCCGCCCCAGCTGGTCCGCGAGGCCGAGCACGCCCTGGCCGGCGCACTGGGGGGGGCCTCCGCGCGCATTCTGATCAACTCGGTGGTACGCGGCGAAGCGCTGGACCTGGAAGCGGTGCTGAGTCTGCTGGACACCACGTCCCAGACCCTGGAATACAACCGGCAACTGGAACAGAAATCCAGTGAACTGGCCGCCATCGGCGCGGAGCTTCGACACGCCAACGAGCAGCTGCGTGAGCTGGACCGCCTCAAGGACGAGTTCGTCGCCATGGTCAGTCACGAGCTGCGCACGCCGCTCACCTCGATTCGCGCCTTCGCCGAGATTCTGCGCGATACGCCCGATATGGACACCGAGCAGCGCAGCCATTTCCTGTCGATTGTCGTGCGCGAAAGCGAGCGCCTGTCGCGCCTGATAGAAGAGATCCTCGACCTGGCCCGGCTTGAATCCGGCCGCATGACCCTGAAGCCCCAGTGGCTGGATCTCACCCGGCTGGCACGCGAGTCGGCCGAAGCCGTCAGCCATCTGTGTGCAGAACGGGGCCTGAGCCTGGAGCTGGACCTGCCCGACGAGACTGCACCGGTCACCGCCGATCCTGACCGGTTGCAACAGGTCATCATCAACCTGCTCGATAACGCCAGCAAGTTTGCCGCCCCAAACGCAGGCAAGGCACGGCTTTGCCTTGAACCCTACAAGCAGCACTGGCGACTGTCGGTGGAGGATAATGGTGAGGGCATTACGGAATCGGAGCGCGAACGCGTGTTCGAAAAGTTTCATCAGCTGGAAAACAATGACCAGAACTACGGCAAGCGCCCCCGTGGTACTGGTCTTGGATTGCCGATCAGCCGCGGCATTATCGCCCACCTTGGCGGGCGCCTGTGGATCGAGTCGGGCACCCGGCTCAGTGGCGCCCGTTTTGTCATCGAACTTCCCCGGGCACCCGAGCGCAGTGCTGACACCGAATGGCTGACCGCAAGCTGACCATTCACCCGGCGGGATCATTCGGCATCCGCCCGGGCCGAGCGCGAGTAACTTTGTATGATGGATGGAGCCGCAACGCTGCTTTGCTGGCAATCGGCAGCGGAGTTCACGCGGCGCAGCCCATCAATCCATCAATCCATCAGCGACGCCAAATGCCACGCTTCTGATTCGAAACACCAAAACGAGCTCTTATCCTGCTCTCCCCCCTAATCCGTGACGAATCGTGACGAATCCGCGACGCACCTATTTTATTGCGGCCCTGGCCAGACGCTGGCAATCCCGAATGGCCAGCATATCCTGGCGCAGCCGGTGACGGTCGTCGGCATCCAGCTGATCCAGATCGACCCAGCAATCGGGCACCCGCCCCGCCGCCACTGCTGCCAGCTGCGCCTGCAACAGCAGCGCCTGCAGGCCGTTCAGCGCACCTTCCAGTCGCCGCGCCAGGGCAGCATCCAGCACGCCCCGGTCGACCAGCGCCCGGAGCCGCGCGCGCGTATCCACCGCATCCACGCCGTGCACCAGCGCCAGTAGCCGGGCCGACCCCTGCAGTACCAGTAACCCCTGCGCCTTGAGATTAAGTGCCTTGCCATGGGGCGCATCCTTGCCATTGCCCCGCAGCCGGTCGAAACGGTCCAGCGCCACCGGCGTTTCATCCAGCAGCGTCGCCATCTCGTGCAGAAAGAGCCCGGCGCGGGGCATCAGCGCCAGCGCCTCGGCACGCAGGCGTGCCGCCAGAGCGGCATCACCGTACACCGGGGAAAAGTCCAGCAGGATGTTGGACAGTTGCACCAGCTTGACGACCCGCCGGCCCGTCCAGAGTTGCAGCTGATGCTGCCATTCGCTGCTGCGCTTGCGCCATGACGGCCAGCGCGCCATGACATTGCCGTTGCACAGGGCAATACCGTAATCATCCAGGCGCGCCGTAAAACGCTCGCCCAGCGACTGAAACCAGGTATCGATGGCCATGTGGCGCGCATCCGGATAGTCCTCGATGATCATGGCGTTGTCCTGATCCGGACCGAGCAGGCTTTCATGCCGCCCCCCGGATCCCAGGCACAGAACGCAGAAACCACAGGGCGGTTCTCCCCAGCCCTGCTGCGCCATTTCGGCCAGCGCATCCCGTATTGCCCTGCGATACAGCCAGTCGTTATGGTCACTGAGCAGCTGGCTGATGCGCCAGGGCGGCAGATCGAGTTGCAGCAGTGCCCGGGCCAGGTCGGGCTGCCACGCCTTGGTACGGGCGGGCAGCGGATCGGGGCCGAGGCATTCGAACGCTTCGTGCAGCGGCCCCAGCAAATCCGGCCAGTCTCGGTATGCCGGCCAGCGGTCATGCACAAACAGCGTGCGCCAGGAAGAGGGTCTTACCGAGTTGGGCATAGCCAGAAAACTCCGCACCAGACAACAGTCTACTGAGTATATGCCAGTCACCCGAGTACAGAATGCAGCACGGAACCTCGACCCAGGCACGCCCTTATTCCACTCTGCCATACTGTGCATAAAGCGCTTCACAGGCCTGCGCCAGGACAGATACATGAACGCCATGCTGCTCGAAAAACTGATGCCCGTGACCGAAAACGCCACACCGCTGCGGCTGGTTGAATGGCCCGAGCCGCAACCCGGCCCGCAGGAAGTCCTGTTGCAGGTCTCGGCCTGCGGTGTCTGCCATACGGAACTCGACGAGATCGAAGGTCGCACGCCCCCCACGAGCCTGCCAAGAGTGCTCGGCCATCAGGCGGTTGGGCGGGTCATCGCCTGCGGCTCAAAAGTCACCGAACACCAGGTCGGCGACCGGCTCGGTGTTGGCTGGATCGCCTCAAGCTGCGGCAACTGCCCGCACTGTCAGGCCGGCGACGAAAACCTCTGTGCCGAGTTTCACGCCACCGGGCGCGATATCGACGGCGGTTATGCCCAGAGCATGGTGATTGATCAGCATTTCGCCTATCCAGTGCCCGATCAACTGACCGATGTGCAGGCGGCACCGCTGCTGTGCGCCGGTGCCATTGGTTACCGCTCGCTACGCCTGAGCGGGCTGCAAAACGGCCAGCGGCTGGGCCTGACAGGCTTTGGCGCCTCAGCCCACCTGGTGCTGCAACTGGCCAGACACCAGATACCGGACAGCGATATCTATATCTTCGCCCGCAACCCGCAAGAACGCCGTTTTGCGCTGTCGCTCGGCGCCTGCTGGGCCGGTGATACGCTGGATAAGCCGCCCCGGCTGCTGGATGCGATCATCGACACAACCCCGGTCTGGACACCCATTGTTGCTGCCATGAAGTGCCTTGCGCCGGGCGGCCGTCTGGTGATCAATGCCATTCGCAAGGAAGACGCGGACAAGTCGGCCTTGCTGCAACTGGACTATCCCAGCCACCTGTGGATGGAAAAGGAGATCAAGTCGGTCGCCAACGTGGCGCGGCGTGACGTCAGCGAGTTTTTGCAGCTGGCTGTCGATGCCGGCATTGACCCCGAAATCGAGCTGTTCGACCTGGCCGATGCCAACCGTGCCCTGATCGAGTTGAAAACACGGCGGGTGCGCGGCGCCAAGGTGTTGCAGATCGCATAAACTGAACTTGAGCGAAGTACAACGCCAGGGACTCGACTATAACTACACAGGGTTCAAATCCCCTCATCAAACCGCAAACAAGGAGAACAATCATGGCTGTTCGAATTGGCGACGAAGCCCCGGACTTCACCGCAGACACAACCGAAGGCCCGATTCACTTTCACCAATGGATTGGCGACAGCTGGGCCATCCTGTTTTCCCACCCCAAGGACTTCACCCCGGTGTGCACCACCGAGCTTGGCTACATGGCCAAACTCAAGCCCGAATTCGACAAGCGCAACTGCAAGATCATCGGCCTGAGCATTGATCCGGTGAGCGATCATCACGCCTGGATGGGCGATATCGAGGAAACCCAGGGCCACGCCGTGAACTATCCGATGATCGGCGACCCCGATCTCAAGGTGGCCAAGCTGTATGACATGATTCACCCCAATGCCAGCGGCGACAAGGCACGCACCGCCGCCGACAACGCGACGATTCGTTCCGTCTTTCTGATCGGCCCCGACAAGAAGGTCAAGGCCATGCTCACCTACCCGATGAGCACCGGCCGCAACTTCGATGAAGTGCTGCGCCTGCTCGATTCCTGCCAGCTGACGGCCCTGCACAAGGTCGCCACACCGGTGAACTGGAAACACGGTCAGGATGTCATCATTGTGCCGGCCGTGACCGACGAAGAAGCCAAACGCAGATTCCCAACCGGCTGGAAAGCCCCCAAACCCTACCTGCGCATCGTGCCGCAACCCAAATGAACCAGCCCCGGCGGGCGCTCGCCTGCACCCGCCGGGCCTTGTGCCTCAGCTCAGCAGTTGATCCACATACTTGCGCAGCTGCTCATAATGACTGCCCTGCCAGTACAGCTGGTGGCAACCGACGCAGCGATAAATGACGCTGAACTCACGTTCCAGATCGGGCCGTGACAGGCGCTGTACCTCTTCCCCGGACATCGTCTCGATCAGCCCGTTGCAGCGCATACAGCGGCTCAAAGGCCGCAGCCAGGGACCGGGTTCGAAGCGCGCCAGAACCTCGCGCAGCTGCGCCTCGGGGCGGATCGCGCGCACATAGTACCCATGGCTGACCTCGACCCGCTGCAACAGGCCGCGATCGCGGGTAAGAATGACACGCTCCTGTATACGCGCCAGCCGAACGATGGCGCGGTCATCCATCTGCGACCTATACCAGCAATCCAGCCCAAGCAAGCGCAACCGCCGGGCCAGCCGCCCCAGATGCACATCCAGGATAAAACGTGCCCTTGGCAGCGGGCGGACACGCAGCGGCACTATGGCGGCATCATCGATATCACCGATATCGGGATAAATGTGAATCTGATCGCCGTGACGAACACAATAATCAAGGCGCGCCGGCGCGCCGTTAACCATCACCAGATCGACTTCTGGATGGGGAATGTGCAGCGGGATCAGCAGCTGCTGCAGCGTGATCTCCTGTTTGAGATGCATCGTGCGCACACGCCACCGTTGCGACGGGGGCAGCAGTTCATTGAGTCGGCCATGACAGCGACATTGCACCTGAATCATCGGCAAGCTCCAGGATCGCGATATCGAATAGTCTGGAATGAATAACGCCGCTGCGCCACCCGGACGCTGCCGGACACAGGTCCGCAGGCAGAGCCATGTTAAGACGGTGATACAGGTGCAGGTTGCCCGAAGCAAGCCAATGTGGTTGTATTCAACGTAGGAGCCTGTCCAACAACACTCAACCTACTGCGAACCACCTGACTCTGGCTGTTTTTTGTGCTGTGTTGCGTTAAATAGAACCACTATTCGCCTTAAAACACCGCAAAAATCCAGCTCAAATCAGCCGGTTCTCGCTACGGTCAGCATTCTCGGACAGCCTCCTAGCCGAAGAAAGGCGTGCCCGACTGTATCGGATTGCTACACAGGGCAAATCTCTATAGCACAGACCACGATCATCCAGGCCCTTCGCCATTGTTCGATCGCAGGTCGCTTACCGTTAGAGAAGAATGATGGACCAACAAGTTAGTCTCCACCTGGGTGGCGACCTCGCCAATCTGCACAGCCTGGGCTGGATCGCCACCGATATTCACCGGATGATTGAGCTATCTGACCTGCTGGAGGCCGGCGATCAGGAACCCCTGCAACGCTATTTCGGCCCGCAAGCACGTCCATCCAACCGTTATAAAAGCTTTACCGCCAATGGCCACCGCACGCTGAGCGACGTCAGCGTGCAGGATGATGGCAGCCTGGCACTGCAAATTCCCAACCTGAGCGTGGCCGGCGCCATTGTCATGCCGCTGGTACAGACCGCCGTGACCCAGCTGCTGCAAAAGACCGATACCCTGGCGGACTTTCGCCTCACGCCGGCAGATTCGGGCCTCAAACGGGTCATGCAGGCATTTGAACGGGGAGACTTTGGCAGCGGCAGCGAGGGCCTTAATACCCTGGCCTTTGTGTTGGCAGAGCTGAACTACGACGTGGATTTTCTGGCAAAAAATACCGACATTATCGAACATGCCGTCGGCCGCTATGCGACACGCATTGCACGCACCATTCGCAAGCACAGCATGTAGCAGCCTGATCGGCTGATACTGGCCTGACTGACACCTGGGATACCTGTTTGTCAGTCAGGCAACTAAGCCGGGGCTGCCGCCCACCAGGCTATTGTTCCTATTCCCCGAGGTTTTTTTCCCGTAGCTTTTCGTTCACGGTTTTCGGAATCCTCCTCACCGGATCCATATCCGGGTCATTCGGTTTGCGTTCACCCGGTGTAAGCCGTCTAACTCTTTGAATCTCGCGTTCCTTTTCAATCTCTTCGATCCGCTTGCGCTTGTCGTAATCCTTGATTTCCTGCAAACCGGTTTCCAACGTGTCCTTGCGCTCGGCGCCTTGCTTTCCCGAAACGACCGGCGCTGCTGCAGCATCCTGCCCGGCCCCGGGCTGGTCCGATCCGGACGCGGCTGCAGACGACCTGTCAGCCTCCTTACAGACCTGCTCACCGTCGGGCCCTTCCTCGCATTCCGGTGACAGCGCCTCATCGGGAACTTCGACTTTCGGCATCGACACTACCGAGATTTTCGAAAGGTTCACCTGCTCAGCCTGGATGCCCTTGGGAGGGATATCGCTGAAGTGCAGCACACCCTTCTCGTCCCGCCAGCGGTACACGGATTCAGCCAGTGCTGCGGTACACACGCTTAGCACTAGCGACAGGACACACAATCGCCATAAAACCATCGCCATGCTCCCATTCTCGGACGGGTGACGGCCGCGGATGGCACAGCTTGAGCCTGACCCAGGTTCAGCCACATTCGTGCCGCCTGTTATTAACTTGGCAGACAAACAGATTCCCTGCCACTTCGTCTGTCACGTGACAGACGCAAGCGCAGCTACGCGGATATGCAGGACTTTTAGGGAAAGGGGCGGCGCTCGCCATGGGTCTTCCTGAAATGAAGGACGCCCAATGATTCAGCATTCCTGCTGCATGCATCATCCCCTCGGGTTAATACATGCAGCAGTCACACCGTCACATGTTGTGCATCAGGACTTCCAGCAACGTCTGTTTGGCGGCTAGCAATCCAGCTCAAGCGCCTGTATCAAAGCATCACGCATCACCTGGGCATCCACCTCGATGCCGCTCCAGTAGTGAATCGCAATACGCCCCTGGTTCACCAGCATGCCCAGGCCATCCAGCACCGTGCAGCCACGCGCCTCGGCGGCCCGGATCAGTGCTGTGCGCGGCGGATTGGGAATCGCATCGGCCACCACAAGGCCCGCATGCAACGATGCCAGATCGATATCCGGGCAGGCATCCACATCGGGATAGAGCCCGATGCTGGTGGCGTTCACCAGCAGATCCGTGGCGCCAGGCAGCACGAAGGGGCCGTTCCAGGGCACAAAATCCGCGCTGGCCGGGGTCTTGTCATTCACCAGTTGCGCCAGCTCCTGCCCGCGCCCGGGGTCCCGGTTCACCACCGTGACATGCGCCACACCGGCCAGCGCCAGCTCCACCGCCACGGCCCGCGCGGCGCCACCGGCACCCAGCAGCACCACGGTCTTGCCCGGCAGGTCCAGCACCGCTGCCAGCGACTCGACAAAGCCGCGACCATCGGTATTCTCGCCCTCGTAACGATCACCGCGGCGCACCACGGTGTTCACCGCACCGATGATGCGTGCCGACTCGCCCAGGCCATCCAGGTGCTCGATTACCGCCACCTTGTGCGGAATCGAGCAGTTAAAGCCAACCCAGCCCATGGCCCGCGCACCGCGTACCGCCGCGCCCAGGTCCTCTGGCGCCACCTCGCAGTTGATATAACGCCAGTTCAGCCCATGGTGACGGTACGCCGCCTCGACCATCGCCACGGTCGGATTCTCCGCCGCCGGCTTTGAAAAAGACCCGGTCAGCTCACTCAGGAAATTGGCACTCATAACAGGCTCCCCATTCGATAAACGACCGCCAGCACATGACAGCCGGTAAAAAAGCAGCCGATACCGGGCCCGCACGGCACGGCAACACCCGGCCATACCCGCTAAACTCGCTACCCGCAAAAGACGGCATTTTCATCCTAGCAACGGCACCACCCCCACCAATTTCAATTGTTGCAGGGCATTGGCAAAGTGCCGGTTAAAAAGTACCGGTTAAACGGTGGCTCGCCTCATCGGCAGTGCCTGGCAGCTAGACTGAGAATAGCGCGCTAACCGGTCTCGGTGTGCTGTGTCAGGGTCCGTCAGCGCAGGTGTTACAGGCCAGGGCCAGGCTGCACGAGGATGCTTGGACACCGGTAAAAGTGCTTATGCGCTCGCCCTGTGCCGTGCCCGCAAACCGATGTCACGCACGCAGCGTCGCTGCTGCCTGCGGCGCTATGGAGTATCGACAATGACTGACCCCCTGTTGCAAGCCAGGATCGATGATGCGAGGGCATACGAGGCCTTGTTCGTGCCGGCGCTGTTCCAGCCCTGGGCGCCCAAAGTGGCGACGGCGGCGCACATTCAGCCCGGCCAGCGGGTGCTCGACATCGCCTGCGGAACCGGTGTCCTGGCGCGGGAAGTCGCCTTGCGGGTGGGTTCCAGGGGCTACACGGCAGGCCTCGACCCCGACCCCGGCATGCTGACAGTGGCCCGGCTACTGGCACCCGATATCGACTGGCATGCAGGCACCGCAGAATCACTCCCCTTCCCCGAGCAGTGCTTTGATGCAGTTGTCAGCCAGTTTGGCCTGATGTTCTTTACCAACAGGCAGCAGGCGTTACGCGAAATGTTTCGGGTTCTGAAGCCCGGCGGCCAGTTGGCCATCGCGGTCTGGGACAGCCTCGACAACACCCCGGCCTACGCCGCCGAAGTCGCATTGCTGGACCGCATCGCCGGACCGCAGGCGGCCAACGCCCTGCGGGCGCCCTTTGTACTGGGGGACACAACAGTGCTGACGGGGCTGTTTGATCGCCTCGGCTACCAGGCGGCAAGCGTGAACACAGCGTCGGACCGGGCCCGCTTCCCGTCGGTACGCGCCATGGTGGAGGCCGACATCCGGGGCTGGCTGCCCGTAATGGGCGTCATGTTGCCCGAGTCACAAATCGCACAGCTGCTGAGTGAAGCCGAAACAGTCCTGGCGCCCTACACCGGCGCGGATGGAGTCGTCACCTTTGACTCGCCGGCCCATATCGTGACCGCTACCAAACCTTAGACGCTCAAAGATACCTGCGACGACGACAAGAACCCGCCAACCTTACCGGAGGCTGTAATGGATATCAGAAATGCGACCCCCGAAGACGCTCAGGAGCTGGCGCTGCTGATCAACCTGGCCGGCGAAGGCATGCCCGCCTACCTGTGGCAGGACATGACAGAGGACTCGGAAACACCGCTGGAGGCCGGTGCCCGCCGCGCCGCGCGCACCGAGGGCGGATTCAGCTACACCCATGCCCGGGTCTGTAGCGACGACGGCCGCGTACTGGGGATGCTGCTGTCGTACCGGCTACCGGACCCGTACGAGGTCGGCGACATTACCCAATACCCGGAGCTGATCCGGCCCCTGGTCACGCTGGAAGCCCGGGTACCGGGAAGCTGGTACATCAATGCCATCGCCACCCACGAAAACTGCCGCGGCCAGGGTGTCGCGCGCCGCCTGATGGCCGATGCCTCCCGCCAGTCCCGCGAAAACAACTGCACCCTGATGAGCCTGATCGTGGCCTCCGAAAACCACGCCGCGATCCAGCTCTATGCCTCCACCGGATTCAGCAGCATCCACACCCTGCCCGTCGTGTCCTACCCCGGCTGCCTGCATGGCGGCGAATGGGTGCTGATGACCAAAACCGTCGACGCGGCAGAGGGTTGAGGGGTGACTCCATAGATAAACGACCTGTCCCCGCCGTCGCAGCGAACACCACCCGTAGGAGCGGCGCCCCGCCGCGAATGCCGGTTTATCCCCGCCGTGGGGAACACCTTTGTGGGAGCCCGGTCTCCGGGCGAACAGGCGGTTCATCCCCGCAGCGTCGCGGGGAACGCTTCGCTACGGTCGAAGAACTTCTATTCCGAAACGGTTTATCCCCGCGCCCGCGTGAGGCGCGACGGGCGCTGATGACCAAAACCGTCGACGCAACCGAAGGTTGAGGCCTAACGCCATGGAGATGGGACTTGCCGCTGCGCTAGCGGGATACGCCCTTTGCACCCGACACAGCCCCGCTGTGGACCGGTTTATCCCCACGGGTGCGGGGAGCGCCCACCGTGCGTGTAGGAGCGCAGTCCCCTGCGCGATCGGTTCATCCCCACGGTCGTGGGGAACGTGAATCAAACGCATTCTGCATGGCGATCACGTTCGGTTTATCCCCACAGTCACGGGGAACGCATCGATCTGCGACCATCCTGCGACCGGGTGATCGGCTTATCCCCACGGGTGCGGAGTACGCCCGCCGTGTAGGAGCGCAGTCCCCTGCGCGAACGGTTCATACCCACGGTCGTGGGGAACGCTGATAAGTACAGTGCACACTTTCACTTTCTGAGCTGCCTGTGCGGCAGCGAACTTTGATCGACACCTCACTGGTGCTTGGCTTGATTTCTGAGCTGCCTGCGCGGCAGCGAACACGAAGCAATGCGCAAACTGCTGGCCTCGCTTTTTCTGAGCTGCCTGTGCGGCAGCGAACACGAAGACGTATGGGCGGTTCGACGGCACTGGTTTCTGAGCTGCTTGTGCGGCAGCGAACTATTGCAGCTGCCTGGTGCTGGATCTGTACCATTTCTGAGCTGCCTGTGCGGCAGCGAACGGATTTCCAGGCCGCCGGTGCGGAAGATGCCCTTTCTGAGCTGCCTGTGCGGCAGCGAACGGCGTCAGCCCGCACGCCTCGGCAATCTGCTTTTTCTGAGCTGCCTGTGCGGCAGCGAACATTGCCAATAACGAATCAGCGCAGGCCTTCCTTTTCTGAGCTGCCTGTGCGGCAGCGAACCTGCCCTATGACCAGAAACTGGCGCTGATGCTTTTCTGAGCTGCCTGTGCGGCAGCGAACTCGGTGGACAGCTTTAGCAGCCGCTCATCGATTTTCTGAGCTGCCTGTGCGGCAGCGAACACTTCCTGACTCATCGCTTCCAGGAACGCCATTTTCTGAGCTGCCTGTGCGGCAGCGAACTGACAGGGCCATGGTTAATCCTCTGTTCTGTTTTTCTGAGCTGCCTGTGCGGCAGCGAACTTCATAGCTGTCATAGGTGCGAGCGCGCAGCATTTCTGAGCTGCCTGTGCGGCAGCGAACAAGAGCGCCTGGAGACACTGGGGACGGTTTTGTTTCTGAGCTGCCTGTGCGGCAGCGAACCGAACCGGTGTAAGAATCGACACCTTCAATCCTTTCTGAGCTGCCTGTGCGGCAGCGAACTTAGCCGGTCAGTTTGACCACGGCATCGGGACTTTCTGAGCTGCCTGTGCGGCAGCGAACTACCTTTCCAAGGCTGCTTGCGAGCTCCGGGATTTCTGAGCTGCCTGTGCGGCAGCGAACCGCCCGGTAAACAGCCCTGTCGGCATCCTTTCTTTCTGAGCTGCCTGTGCGGCAGCGAACTCGTCTTCACGGAAGCCCCAGAACGGCACGTATTTCTGAGCTGCCTGTGCGGCAGCGAACGGTGATGAAGCTGGATAACGGCCGCGCTATCCTTTCTGAGCTGCCTGTGCGGCAGCGAACTTAATGCCGCCCCAGACGTAGTACACATTTACCTTTCTGAGCTGCCTGTGCGGCAGCGAACATCTCAACCGGGCGAACCCCAACCAGACTGTATTTCTGAGCTGCCTGTGCGGCAGCGAACACCGCATTCCCACGGCTGTCCTCCGTGCCGCTTTTCTGAGCTGCCTGTGCGGCAGCGAACGACGCCATAAGGAATGCCGGACTCGTCCTCACTTTCTGAGCTGCCTGTGCGGCAGCGAACAAGTTAATATATTTCTTGCGTCGCCCGAATGATTTCTGAGCTGCCTGTGCGGCAGCGAACTTGGGTCAACCAACTTTTGGGGGTAATCTTATTTTCTGAGCTGCCTGTGCGGCAGCGAACACCCCGATAAGGCTGATCACGGCGGCGTCTGTTTTCTGAGCTGCCTGTGCGGCAGCGAACCGTCCTGTTGCGTCCTGGGCCGAATTACTGGCTTTCTGAGCTGCCTGTGCGGCAGCGAACCCACCTGCAGATCCCGCATCAGCGTGTCTTCCTTTCTGAGCTGCCTGTGCGGCAGCGAACCCCCAGACGCTTCTAACGATGTCTTGCGTAGTTTTCTGAGCTGCCTGTGCGGCAGCGAACTTCGATATCCTGGGCTGGACCAACGATATCAATTTCTGAGCTGCCTGTGCGGCAGCGAACGTGAAATCCAGCTGCAGTTCAGTGGGGCTGATTTTCTGAGCTGCCTGTGCGGCAGCGAACGGATGGCGACGCATGACGTTATATATCCAGACTTTCTGAGCTGCCTGTGCGGCAGCGAACCTTGTTGACGGCGTTGAAGGTGTTCCGGAAGCTTTCTGAGCTGCCTGTGCGGCAGCGAACGTGCGCTTCACGTAGCCGTAGTGGGCGCCCATTTTCTGAGCTGCCTGTGCGGCAGCGAACTGTCTGGAACACCTTTTGCAATCACTATGGAATTTCTGAGCTGCCTGTGCGGCAGCGAACTCTGCAATCTTTGCGCATCCGCAGCGCGCTATTTTCTGAGCTGCCTGTGCGGCAGCGAACTCACCGGCCTTGCTATTCTCTTCGGCCATCCTTTTCTGAGCTGCCTGTGCGGCAGCGAACATTGCCACAGTGCGGGCACGTAACGTGCCCCATTTCTGAGCTGCCTGTGCGGCAGCGAACCACACCATCGTTATCAATGGCACCGGCGAGCATTTCTGAGCTGCCTGTGCGGCAGCGAACGATTGCGAGCGCTTCCCCAACTACATCACCCATTTCTGAGCTGCCTGTGCGGCAGCGAACACAGTCTCCGCAGCAGGCGAACTTACCACGCTTTTCTGAGCTGCCTGTGCGGCAGCGAACGGGTTTAAACCCCCGGGCTGAATTATCTTTTTTTTCTGAGCTGCCTGTGCGGCAGCGAACTCGCGGATATGGAAGAAGCGAAGATCCTTGAGTTTCTGAGCTGCCTGTGCGGCAGCGAACGCTACACCGTGGCTCAACCATTTCGATATACTTTTCTGAGCTGCCTGTGCGGCAGCGAACTTTTTCATCACCTGCTTTCTCTTCAGCAGCAGTTTCTGAGCTGCCTGTGCGGCAGCGAACCGAGACCAGAGGCTGGCCGCGCTGGTGTAGTTTTTCTGAGCTGCCTGTGCGGCAGCGAACAAGCAGCTGGACACCGCTGTGCTGCAGTTGATTTTCTGAGCTGCCTGTGCGGCAGCGAACTGCTGGAACCGGCGCGATACAAGGCCGCTCATTTTCTGAGCTGCCTGTGCGGCAGCGAACTGTGTATCAGTGACGCGCGTGGCGGCCGATACTTTCTGAGCTGCCTGTGCGGCAGCGAACACGGAAGTTAAGCATGAAGGCAAGCCGTACCTTTTCTGAGCTGCCTGTGCGGCAGCGAACTCTTGCCGTTCCACACAAACTCGACGCTGCCCTTTCTGAGCTGCCTGTGCGGCAGCGAACCCGAAGTTGAGCGCGCATCCGTTTGTGCTGTTTTTCTGAGCTGCCTGTGCGGCAGCGAACTTAATGCTGGCTATGCCCAAGCGTCCCCTGTGTTTCTGAGCTGCCTGTGCGGCAGCGAACGTAAGCATCTGTTCGCCCCTGCTCACCCGCCTTTTCTGAGCTGCCTGTGCGGCAGCGAACGTGAGTGCTTCCTGCAGTTCTATGATGCTGATTTTCTGAGCTGCCTGTGCGGCAGCGAACCAGAAGAAGGGCGTCGCCGGTATGGGCCGCATTTTCTGAGCTGCCTGTGCGGCAGCGAACGAGAAAGAGTTAAGCCACCTGCTGTACAAAAATTTCTGAGCTGCCTGTGCGGCAGCGAACGCTGCCCTGCGCGATGCAATCAAAGTTGTGATTTTCTGAGCTGCCTGTGCGGCAGCGAACTAGCGGATGAATGAATACCCGTTGCCCCAGGTTTTCTGAGCTGCCTGTGCGGCAGCGAACTCCAGCGCCTCAGTGATGCCGCCGTATTTCACTTTCTGAGCTGCCTGTGCGGCAGCGAACATTCGGACCCCCACCCGCGCGAATCTCAACCGTTTCTGAGCTGCCTGTGCGGCAGCGAACCTGCTGAAGGTTACTGCGGCCAAGGCCCTGTTTTTCTGAGCTGCCTGTGCGGCAGCGAACTTTCCGAGCCATCGGTATTAGCTGGATTCCACTTTCTGAGCTGCCTGTGCGGCAGCGAACCGTATCGGTCAGGGCCGCGCCCTGATGGACGATTTCTGAGCTGCCTGTGCGGCAGCGAACACGCATCGCCAATGGTGCTACCATCCCCAACATTTCTGAGCTGCCTGTGCGGCAGCGAACACCCCGTCAGAGAAGTTACTAGCCTCGTTTTGTTTCTGAGCTGCCTGTGCGGCAGCGAACTCGCAGCCCGGGTAGAGCTTGATGCTGTCGCCTTTCTGAGCTGCCTGTGCGGCAGCGAACTTCGAAGTCCTGGGAGTTCGCCGGCATGGCTGTTTCTGAGCTGCCTGTGCGGCAGCGAACGGCTGGCAGCATGATTTTCTGGTGGCTGTACTTTTCTGAGCTGCCTGTGCGGCAGCGAACGTGGTAACGAACAGGGCTATATTGCTGGGCTTTTTCTGAGCTGCCTGTGCGGCAGCGAACGGCCAGGATATGACGTTCTCAACGATACAAAATTTCTGAGCTGCCTGTGCGGCAGCGAACATCAGGCCCAGCGGACGGCGCGGCGATTGAATTTTCTGAGCTGCCTGTGCGGCAGCGAACTAGCTGATGTTGCATGTAATCCACTGATTATTAAAGAGCGGAAAGGCAAATATGGCTCAACCCCCTTCCGTTTGGGCTGAGCCTAACCTTTTGATTTATAAAGCAGCAATTATTTGTCTAAAAAAAGGGTTAAAACCAAGGGATCGTTGCCGTGGCACTTAAACCGTAACTGCTGAAATCCCCCTTCACCGGTTTTTCCTGCAGTGGAAGATGCTCAATGAACAGGCAAAAAGCCTGACCCGTGCTTTGACTCCGAATCGAGACATACGGCTGTTCGACCGGCTTGACGACAGTATCAGGGATCGTTTCCTGCGCTTGCTCTGCCGATACCTGATGCCGTTTCATGTATCGCCGGCGAATTCGATCTGCGTTCGACTTTGGCTGTACGCGGCGGACCACGCGGTAGTGATGCTGATCCGGAATGACCGACACTCCACCCACCGAAACGTGATCCCGCATCCCCTTCAGCCAGTTCATGTCCATCAAGCCTTGCAATGCGCCCTCCCGGCCATGAATGCGAACATGGTCGCCCATCGTTCGTGGGCGAGTCGCATGGGCCGGAAAGCTGATACCAATATGGTTGCTTTCAAGTTCGACCAGGGCACGGTGCAATTTGTTAAACAGCGCCCCCAGAAGCAGGCTGGCGCCAAACTCCGGATCCGGCCGTAAATGGATGTCGATGTAATAATCCATGGCTTAGCTGTCCTTCTCGCCGAAGACTCCACCTCGCACCAACGTGGCCATCACGAAATGTTGATCGCCTTCACTCGGGGTCTGATCCTTTAGTACCCAGCTATCGAGCAGATTGTAAAAATCGGCCTTTTGCTTGGGCTGCCGGTACGCCTTGCCCTGCGATGTCACCGATCCATAAGGTTCGACAGCAATGGGCCCCAGGCCGTTTTCATCCGGATACCAGGTATCGATCGTACGCAGTGCGTTGCCGATCTTCTGGCTGTGCATGGCGGCCACATCACCCACTGTGTAAAGGGTTTTACTTTTCTGCCCCTTCTTGTCGCCGCGATCCAGAATCAGTTCCTGCGACGGGTACACTTCCTGGCCGTCTCCCATTCGTGCATAGGCGATCACGTCCAGCAATACATAGCCTTCACCCGACAGCCCGCTTTCAATGGCTTGGGCCAGTGCCGCCAACGGCGCCTTGGCGTTGTCCGGTTCGTCAAACTTGCGCAGTGACAGGCTATGGGCATCAAAAGTACCCAGTTCTGCGGCTTCGCCGCGTTGCAAATGCCGGATCTGCACCTCAACCTGTTCGGCCCCAATACGGTTGCGCCACAGGAAACGACCATTCGCCAGGTTGCAGGCATAGCGTTTCGCCAATTCCGCAAAGCCGACATTGTCACTGTAGTTCTGCACCGTGGCCTGCAGCTTCTGCTGATAATCGGCGTTATTACAGGCAGAGGGAGTCCCGGCCCCACCCAGCACGCGCAGGGTAAAACGCACCCGTAACGTATCGGCTGTGTTCGGCAAGGTCGCTACGTCCACTGTTTGCAGGTTGGGTGACTGGATAGAGGCATCCAGTTTGCCCGGATCCTGATCCTTTGTTTTCAATCGATTGGAGATAGTCCCGCGCACGGATTTTTCCCGCACGCTCACCGGCTCCCAGTTTGCGCCGTTTTGCCGGTCATTCCAGTTGCCTGCACTAAACAGGGCATCAGACGGATCCAGCTTGCGCTCAAATGCCAGTACAGACGCGGTTTTCAGATCATTATTGGCCATGGTTCATGTTCCTTATGCAATGCCAGACGTGGCAACAGTTAACGAATCAGAGTAGTGATTGATACAGCGATAGATGCCGCTTTCGGTATCGGCGCTGGTATGCCAAAACAGCTGTTCCAGGGTGGATAACCGGTGTGGGCCAATCCACTCGCCAAGCGAGTAAAGGCTTTCGACAAAACGAAAGGGCGTATTCTCGTCACGGGCATTGGCAACTTCACCTGCGCCATACAGAGGCGACAGCGCGCCATACCCCACCGGCACCGGTGCCAGCCAGCCCGCAGTCTTGCGAATGCCCCAGTGCATTGCTTCAGGGTTGTCGGGATCGGGAATGTCGGGCTCGATATTCAGCCTGCACAGGTCCATCAATGCATCCAGCGCACTGGCGTCTGGCATGTGCTCGCGCATTTGCAACAGCCGTTCACTCAGGCGGTCTTCACGCTGCACCAGTGCGAAGCCCGGCAATAGACGACGGCGCAGTTTCTGAAAACCCTCGGCCTGCCCTTCCAGATCAGAGGCCCAGGGCAACCACTGGCCGGCGTAACGTTTGCCCCGGCGCTGCGGCAGGATGCTCCCGCCTGCCAGCCGCATGCCCTGTACGGCATCCATGACATCCTCGGCAAAACAGACGCCTTCGTTATCCGTTTTATAATCCTTGATACCGATAAGCAGGCTGACTTCCAGGTGAGCCCTGCCCTCTTCAACGATAGCGGCGGTCTTTTCCCTGTCCAGTGGGTTGCGGGTCAGGCTGAATACCTGGGTGCGTTTACCGGCAGGCCTGTAGACCTGGGGTTCAAAGCGATGACAGACGATACCAATTCCGGCAAAACCCTCCTGCAGTTCTGCGCGAAAGCGCCGCTCCAGCGCATGAGCAAAACCGGTGAAGGCGGTGGGTGAAGGAAACCCCCAGCTTAAAGGACCGGAGATGGCATTGGCATTTTGCACCTGCAAGCGAGGCAGCATGAGTACAGCATTCAGTTCAGTCATCGGCTTCCAGCTCCATTCGGATCATGCGTAGTTCCTGTTCAACAACCGATTGCCATGCCTGTGCCTCAGCCTGCCCCATCGAAAGTTCCGCCTTGTTCAAGCGAGCATTCAGCCAGTTGCCGAAGCGTCGACTGATGCCCAGTTGCCACTCCCCACGACTGCGCTCGGCAGCAAAGTCGGCATCCAGGCCGGCGCGCTGCGGATCGAGCCAACACTGTTCGTCACTGTTCAGGCGGCAGTCCTGATGCCGACTCCAGCCGGCTGGCAGAGCCTGCAGTTCGGCGGCAAGCAATAGCAGCTCATTGCAAAGATCGCCCACCAGCCCAGCGCGCGTTTCACGGATACGCAAATTGTTTGCCGTGCTGGCGCGGCGCAGAAATTTGGCCAGGGCACCGCCCAGCTCGCGTACCCGCGTACGGCCGCTGAAAAGGCGTTCAAAAACACTCTCGATATACAGAGGCACCGGTAGCGGATCGGACCGCCAGTTGGGCGGCACGGAGCGCAACAGGTAGTTTTCGCCAAAACGCTCGCTGTTTAGCTGGCTGATATTCTGCGGCTTGGTGCCACCAAAATTCTGAATCGCCAGATCCGGATATTCCCGATACCCCGTCGAGTAAGACTCACCCGCCCGGCGTGCTGCCCGTGCAGCCTTGGCGGTATCAGAAAATCGATCTTCACGAATCGTTTGCCAGGCACGATGGACGAGCGCCGTCGGGAATAGCGGCGCCAGCAGATGATAGTTCCCGCCCGCGAGCGGCCAATAGAGCTGCTTGGCCAGCTTGTGTGACGAGGCCTGGCCTTTGGATTGCACCAGGCCGGCAAACGCGGCCATCCAGCTTTGTGCCTGCTCGGCATCGTCGGAGAAAGCCGCCTGCAATTCTGAATCCTGATGACTGGCCAGCTCCAACAGGGTTTGTCCATTCACCTGTAGTCGCAGGAACTTGTACACATCCAGCGCCGCCGCATTTCCAACCACATCACCGGCCACATCCGCCCCCAGGCTCTGGGTGCCAACCAGCAGATCGCCAGCAGCAGGATTCCCGGGCTGATTAAAGCTGCTCCCCCTGGCATCAGGATGGGTAAACTTGATCGCGTGGGTCACCTGCTGGATTTGGCCAACGCGCTTCGCCGCATCGGGAATCCAGGTATCGGGCTGATACTTTTCAAGCAATTTTTGACGCTCATCCTGAGCACCATCTTTTAGTTTTTCCAGCTTGACCTGAAGACGCTCCTGCAAGAAGCCGTTGATGACTGCCTGTAGCTGTGTCTTTCGAGATGTATGCAGTCTGTTAATATCATCCATAGTTCACCTCCCCTTCCCTATCTGTTTTGCCTGAATCGGCTAAAACCCAGCGCCGGATGGTAAGACCACTCCTGCGCTCCATCCTTGCCCGGCAAGTCAACAATCCCAAAGCGCCGTGCACAGTCCAAAGCTTCCAGCCCCAACCTTTCGCAAAGGGACTCCAACGCCTCTTCGTAATCAGGTTCCCCCCAGAATGCGATCCGATCACCCAGTTGCAGCTTGATCGGATGCAGCCGTGTGCCATCCAGGATCGGTCGGCCCTCATCAATACGATAAAAGCCAATCACACCTTCGTCATCGGGCAGCAGCCCAAAGCGCTGGCGACCCAATGGGTCATCACGAAATCGCTGTTTGCGTTGCAACTCACCACTGAGCATCGCCGGGGTCGTCCAGCAGGCGGTTACCGGCAGTGCTGTCTGCCTTGTGGTGCCCGCCGCCCCCAACATCAAATCACTCAGCCTGGTATGTTCCAGATCGACCAGATTGCTGCGCGGATGCAGTTCATCGCGTTCCCTGATGCGTGACGCGGCATCGATGATCGAGATCTGTTCAGTCGTCAGCAGTTCGTTCAAGTGGTGCGAATCCAGCGGGAACTCCTTGCTTTCAAATCCGGGTCGGCAGTACGCGGGTTTCGTAAGCCCCTGTTCCAGATGGCGGATATTGGTATCCAGCACGCAGAGATTGGGAAGGTCCCAAACCTCTGGCCGGTGACGACGTATACGCCCGGCCAGCTGGATAATGGAACGCATGGACGAAGGTTCCACGATGCTCCAGTCGTAATCATGATCACGACCCACTTCAGCTACGGCCGTCGCCAATACCACGAAGATCTGATTTTGCTCGGGATTTTCGTCCAGTACTTGCCGCAGCTCGGTATCGTCAAACAACGCCATGGGCTTCTTGCGGTTAAGCAGATTGTCCAGGCGTCGTTCGATACCCGAGCGCACCAGCAGCGGGTGCTGTGAGTGATAGACACACAGATGAACGCGGCTGCCTTGCGGTGCACCTTGCGCACAAAACGCTTGTGCCACCTGAACCAATGGATCGATGTTGGCCATGCGAATCAAGCCAAAGCTGACCCGCTTGCCACTGACTGGATCTGCCTCATGATTATGGGTGTGCAAAACCTGTACTTGCTGCTGCAACAACAACGCCAGTTGACTACACAGTTGCTCGCGTGACTGGCCCGGGGCGATAGTCAGAGGTTGAATAAAGGCCCGCCGACGCGCCTTCTCGCGGCCTAGATGATTCAAGCGCTTTTCCACAAACGCCCTGTGTAAACGCAAAAAGTCCTGGCCCTCGGCATGGTCACTCATACTGACGCCAAACTCATCGAACCAGGCACAGGGTACGTTCAGTGCCTGACCCGGCACACCCCGGTTTTGCTGATAAATTCGCCGCCCTTCCAGGTAGGCATGAAACAACCCCTGCACCAGTGCCGGAGGCAAAGTTGCTGAGGACAACAGGACACGGCTCCCCAGCAGCCCTGCCCAGTGCACCAGCCGCGTCAGGGCCGGCAGGTCTTCGATACCGAAATCATCGGGTTCATCCAGTACCAGATCAGAACTCATGAGTCGCAGCATCGGGGCGATCTGATGACCACCGCGGGTGCTTTCACAAGCCGGAATCAGATGATCAATGGTGCAGGCCAGAATGGGGGCATTCAACAGTTTCTGTGCATCCCGATTCGTCCCCAGCCAGCGATTCAGGGGCCCATCTTCCAGGCTGCCTTCAAAGTGCACATACTGATTATCCGGTAACAAATCGCCACTGGATTCAGAGCCATGTCCGGCAAGTACCGATTCTGCCTGTTGCATCTCATGCAGTTGCCGGGCTGCACCGCCACCGACCAGTACGGCCAAGTCTTCCGCACCCAGCCCAAGGCGTTCCCGATAGGCATCACCGGTTTGCAAGGTCAGCGTGCGCAATCCCAGCGCAATGCAGAAACGTGCCCCCTGCTGCGGATTGGCAAGCGCGTACATGATACGGCCATTGGCCAGTGTCTTGCCGCAGCCGGTGGACGCCATGTTGATGCCGAAGAAGCCCTGCTGGGCACTTCGTTCCTGCAAGCTCTCGGCCAGATCAAAGGCACGGTCCTGCCAGCGAAAAGCGGTTATTTTGCTGCGCTGCCGAAAGCCCTTATGACGCGCGATACGCGGCAACTGTCCGGCCATACGTGGCAATGCCCGCACAATACGCCCGGCATTCACTTCAACGCCGATAAGATGTTCGTCTAGTCTCTGTTTGGGCGCGCCGGTTTCGCGATCCGTATTGGCGATCAAGGGATAGTCCTTGTCGCCGTACAGTGCATGACTGGGCAGGCTGGAGTAATAGTGATCGGCCAGCATCAGCGCCAGGCGCGACAAATGCAGCCGGTAGGCATCACATTGCCAGCCGGCTAATCGCGTTGCCGCATCTTCATCCTTTAACCCGAAATGTCGCTGCAGGGCTCGCGCTATCCTGGCGGCGTGTTCACACCAGTGCTGGCTGTTAAACGGCAGGCCCTTGCTGAAGGTCCAACAGGCTTTTATCGCCTTTTCATCCGCATCAGACCGGGTGCCGCACCAATGGGCTTCGATACTCAGCGGGAGATGCTTCAGTGCCGGCAAAACAACAGGGGCACCTATCATTTGCGACGGCAGGCGATGATGACTCACGATCAGCCAGCCCACCGCCTGCGCCAGCGGTGGAAGCGTTTTAAACGGGCTGGGCAGGGGGCGGCCCGAGCCATCGCATAGCAGCGACTCCTTCCAGGCCCCGTTGTTTGTCGCCGAACCGTCCACCAGCCGCTGCAGCCAGCGCTCGTCGCTGTCGGTGCCGACAAAAGCCTGAAAAAGGCGAAGCGACACCCACTCATGACGGTGGGCATCGGCAACCGGTTTACGGCTGGTCAGCTTTTTCTGAAATGCCAGATTGGCCTTGCCAAAGTCATGAAACAACCCGGCAATTGACGCCAAAAGGCGTACTTCTTCGGCGCTGTGCCAGTCGTTTTCATCACCACGGCGCAGGATATCCCGCTCGGTCGTATTGGTTGGGGTTGCGCCCTGCATGTTGAAGCGCCGGGCATCACCCACAATCCAAATCATCTCGCTATGATCCTTGCCACGAATCCAATGACAGGCAACCGCGGTATTTTTACGGGCTGTTTTACGCAGAAGCTTGTGTAGCGTGGTCAGGCCCTGCTGGGTGATGGCTGTTTGCCAGGTACGTTCACCCCGTCGCTCTGCGAACTGGTCCAGAATGCGCCGGGTTTCTGCCAGGGCATTCTTGTTGCACTGGGAGATCAGCATGATATTCAACTGGCGCGCGCTCCCAGCACTGTGGCCACATCTTTGAGAGTATCAATCATGAAATCGAGTGCTTGTGTACGGGTCAGGCTTTCAATACAGGCCTGCCGAAACTCCTGCTCCTCATGCCCCGCCATCGCTGAGATAAAAGCCTGCGGTAAAATAACGGCATCCTTCACCAGGTCGGCAACATCGAACACCAGACCACCGCGTCGGGTTTTCCCGTGTAACACCGCTAGCCCATGGGGCAACCCCAACACCCAGGTCGCGGTTGCTCCCAGTCCGTACGCAAGGTAATTCCCATGATCGAGAAAGCGATTGGCCGGATCAGTGCCATTACCCCGCTTCGCTCTGATGAAATCGCCGTACTTCATGGTGCGTGCCGCCAGTTTGAAAAGCTCCTTCGTTAGCCTGGCTTCCTGCAACAGAAGACTCGTCGTATCACCTGCCTGCTCAATCCCAAGGCGCGTATGCTCCAGCAATGACATCAACACATCGGCAGAAGGGACAAATCCACTGTCATGCAGAGCCCGGCTATCCAGCCAAAGGTGCTGCAGGCAACTTAAACGTGCGTACTGAAAAAGCTTGGCCGCCTCCAGCCGCAATTCATCTGCAAACCAGAAACGCACCCACAGCTGCAAATACTCTGTGGGGCGATACTCGCTTTGTGGCGTGAGCCAGGCCACTTCGACATCCACTTCGTTTGCGCTGAACAGTGGCGTGCCGCCACCCCCGCAAAAACCCACCAGCACGCCGGCTTTGGCCAGCTCCCGCATCGCCGCCTGGGTGACCGAAGTACCGGTGCCCAGTAACATGCAGGTGGTATTGGCGATAGGGATGTTCCAGTAAAGAGAGCGCTTACCCTCGTCGGTGACATATTCAACCCGGCCGCCGTTTACCAGGACCCGGCAGTGCTGGAGGTAATACAAATTCGCGCGCTTGGAATGCAAAACGCTTTTCAAATCACTTGGGCTCAAGTCATCCATCTCTCACCTCCGTTAGTGCTGCCCTTACCTTCCATGATCTTTCCCGCCCCGCCAATCCTGCAAAAATAAACAGGTCGCCTGAGGCGACAGGTCCAGCGCCGGGCCCGCGGCCTCAGCTGAACAGCCAGGGCCTGATTTCGTCCAAGTTCACTAGGATCAGCTGCTGGGCTTCGGGGTTGCCGTCGAGCATCTTGATATTCACCTGCATTTCCAACAGCAGGTAGTGGGCCAGGGCGGCGCGGGTCGGCAGGCACAGCTCGCCGTTGTGCATGCCGTAGTCGTGCATCAGGGCATCCTTCTTGGCGTCGCTCAGGCGCGGGTCGGGCTGCAGGCGCAGGCAGACTTCGGTGTTCCAGGCCCGGTCGTCGGCACTGGAATACGCCGAGCGATCCAGCAGTTCGGGGGTGCCGCGAAAGCGGCTGAGGACAAAATCCCGGTAGTCCTGGCTCTTTTCGCAGTAGGCGCGCAGGTGCCAGCGCAGCCCGGTGCTGACAAAGGTATGGGGCGCGATGATGCGCCCGTCACGGCTGGGGTTACTGACCGATACGTAGTCTGTCTCTACGCGTCGCTGCTGGCGGATGGCCTGCAGCAGCGGGCGCATCAGTTCGGGGGTCACGGTGCGCGGCGGATGGGCCAGCGCCAGGTGAGGCAGCTGGCAGGAGGTGCTTTGTGGTGTGGCGTGGGCACGCATGCCCGTCATCCAGCTGAGGAACTCGGTCACGTCGCCATTGATATGCCGGCGCTGAAAATCCGGCGTAGGCACATAGCCCTTGCTGCGGGCGTCGTAATGAAGATTGCGCGGGAAGGCCTCTTTGTAGCCGCCGATATCCTTGCTGGCCTGCTGGCGGCCAATGCCGAAAAACTGGCACAGGTGGGTCGTGGCCACGCGACCTTCCCAGTAGGCGATCAACTCGATCAGCCAGTAACGGCGCTCAACGTCCGACTTGTGCATGCAACATCCCTGCTGACTTCACGGCTGAACTCCCCAGGCCACAATCCGCGGCGAGGACATCCGCTACGCCCCCACTCCAGTTGGGGCTGCGTTAACGGCAATACAGCCTAAGTGCCGCAGACCGGGTTGTCGAGTTACCGCGGCGATATAATCGCCCACTGGCGCACTGCTGCCACCTTCGTGTGCAATATCCAAGACCCCGGCGCCGTACAGCGGGTGCTTGTCGGGTGCGTGACCACCTTCGCGGTGGTCTGCGGCGCGGTTGGTGCCGGCTTCCCCTCGGCGGTGGCGCTGGTGCTGGGACTGGCCAACCTGGTTGCCGATGGCTTCAGCATGGCTATCAGCAATTACGAATCCATCAAGGCGGCGCGGGAATTCAACGACGACATTCGCCGTACCGAGCAGCACCATATCGATACCGTACCCGATAGGTAGCGCGAAGAAATACGCCAGATTTTTAAGCACAAAGGGTTTGAAGGGGACATTCTGGAGGAGATCGTACGCACCATCAGCCAGGACCGAAGCCTGTGGATCGACACCATGCTGACAGAAGAATACGGCCTGCAGAAAGTCAGCCCAAAGCCCTGGAAGTCGGCCTTTGCCACCTTTTGCGCCTTCCTGTTTGTCGGCACCATGCCGCTGGTGCCTTTCCTGGTACCGGACGCGAACATGCAGTGGCAATTTGCCTTCAGCACCGTCATCGCCGCCTTCATGTTCTTCTCCATCGGCATGCTGAAAAGCCTAGTCTTCTCCCTGCCGATGCTGGCATCCGGCGTGCGCACGCTGCTGACCGGCGGCACCGCCGCCGCTCGCAAAACAGCAGTCACAACAACCGGGCGCTTGAATGCTCTGACGCCCAGGAAACCCCAAGGCGTCACGGCATCGATCTTGCCGAAAGCTGGGCCGTGGGCGATCACCACTCTGATATCCCGATGCTGAGCATGACCGGGCATGCCCGCTACATCCCCGGCGACCCGGCACTTGAGAAGGCTGCCAAGGCTTCGGGTTGGCAGGCCCTGCCCGAGGGCTCAAACAGAAAGCCCTCCCCCTCCGTGAACCTCTGAACCACAGAAGCGACCCACAAAAAAGCCGCAACGCTCGGAGGACGTTGCGGCTTTTGGCGATCCCGTCGCCGGAATCAGGGCACCTGAACCGCCCTTACCTCGCCACCAAACATGTAGGGCAGGTAAAGCACCTCCCCCGCGGCACCGATGTCGGCGACACCCGGGTCAAGCTCTGCAACGAGAGTCTGCTCACCGTTCGCAGAGAGACGGAACAGGTGACCGTTCATCCAGTCATTGACCAGCAGCTGATCCCCGATGCGCACTACCCCATCCAGGTTGCCCAGCATTTCGCCGCCAGCCACCTGCACCAGTGTCTTGTCCTGCAGGTCGATACGGATCAGGCTGCCGGCCACCTCAGTGCTGAAGTCAGCGGCAATCGGCGCTCCCCAGCTTGCGACCAACAAAGCATCGCCATCCACCAACAGGCCATTGGGATGCATCAGGCGCTTGTCCTCGAGCCAGAGCGTCAATGCCTGCCCATCGTAGCGGTAGATGGTATTTCCCATCATGTCGGACACGTACACGTCGCCGTTGTCGTTGACAGTCACGTCGTTGAGAAACTGGGCCCGGGGTGGAGAGAACTGCTCCACAATGTCTCCGCTGGCCAGATCGATGACCAGGAAACGGTCAACATCCGTCACAAACAAGTGCCCACCGTGAACCCCCATGCCTTTGGGGGCATTCAACTTGTCCACCCAGTGTTTCTCGATCAGCTCGCCATCAATCGACAATTTTGAAATGTACCCCACACCGTCCTTTTCGGCAGGCTGGCCGTGGATGTTGGAAACGTACAGAAAGCCCCCTTCGTCATCCGACACCACCGATTCCGGCTGATCGAATCCGGATTGTTGCCATATCACCAGGGGGTCCGCCTGGGCAACACCGGATGTCACCAGCGCCAGGGTTAAAGCCGTCAGTGTTTTCTTCATGGATAAGCCTCCATTGCTGTCTTGGGTCCCTTCAACCCTAGCGTCACACCGAGGCGCTTGATACTAAAAACAACAAGGGTATCTTATACAGATACTATTTAACGGCTATCGGTATCGGACCATGTCAAAGGAACTGTTCTCCCGCTTGAAGACCGCACTCAAGGCCCGCGGGCTGACCTACGCCGACATCGCAAAACGGCTGGAGGTGTCGGAAATCACCATTAAGCGGATATTTGCCGAGCAGGACTGCAAGCTCAGCCGCCTGAGCGCCATTTGCCGCGCCGCTGACCTGCAACTGCAGGAGCTGATCGAAGCGGCCGAGCAGAATCTCTCCCCGCCCAACCGGCTGAGCGTCAGGCAGTCCCAGGCCCTCTCCGCCAATCGCTCCCTGCTCTCGGTCTTCCTGCTGCTCCTGAACCGCTACGCCCCCGCCAGAATCCAGGCGATCCACCAGCTCACCGATCAGGTCCTCTATCGATACCTGCGGACGCTGGAGCAACTCCAGCTGATCCAGCTCACGGATACCAACACCGTGAAACTGCTGATCGAGCCACCGGTAGATTTCCTCGCTCACCAGAGCCTCGATCAGCTGATTCGCGAGATCAACGAGGATTTCCTGTGCTGGGTATTTAACCATCGTCACAGTACCGGGTACCGGTTTGAATCCGTGTCACGCCACATGAGCCGGGCCAGTGCGGAAGAGATCTACCGGGACATCAGCGAGCTGAACGACAAGATCAAACGCCTGGCACGAAGGGACCATTTACTGGTGCCCTCGAAAGAGCTGTCCGGTTACAAACTCTCCTGCGCATTTGGTCTGACACCCTTCGACCGGCTTTTCTCAGTCCGGGCACAGGATGCCCCCGACCTGGCCCCTTCGGCCCCGCATCCCTAAAACAGCGGATTGGTTCGATTTAAGATATGAAAGCGTCAGCACGACTTCTGGCTCATGTGCCTATGCGGCCTGCATAGGGCCTGGGCGAGAGGTGTTCGACGGCTGCGTGACGACGTTCGCAGTGGCCGCTCCACCTTTGGGCGATCTACACTGTTTAATAGCTGTAAAACTGGATTCCCGTCATGCAACGCTGTCGTCTGGTGTCTGCACTGATTCCTGCCCTGATGTGGATGCTGGCCTTCGAGGCGCAGGCCGGCATCTACAAGTGCCAGGGGCCGGATGGCCGGCTCAGTTTCTCCAGCCTGCCCTGCCCGGTACAGGAACAGCAGATCGAACATCGCCTCTCCGCCGAGGAGCGGGCGCAACGCCGCCTCGCCGAGGAACAACAGCGCCCGGCCGAAGCGCCGGCGTCCCGGAGCCTGCAACAACCCAGGACGCAAGGCCAGGACGAGGCCGCAACGCCGCAGAACGCGTACGACCGGCTCATGCAAAGGCTGGCCGGACAGGTCTACCGCCGGACCATGCCCGTCGTCGTGGAGTCAGCTGACTCAAGCGCTGCAGCGCAGCCGAAATCCAGCGTCGACCGCCAGGTTGACGCTCTGGTTCGGAACATGGAAAAAGGGCTCACCTTTAAAGTCGAGCCAGGCAGCACCTTCGATGCGGTGAGCAATAGCCCCGCGGATGCCTCGGTACAGCCGGTCGCCGCTTACCTGAACACCAACCTCCACAACCCCGGCTCACTTGAGGTGATCGAATGGGGCCCCGTGCTGAAGGTAATAAAGATCGACAAACAGGATTTCAGCTCCCGCAAGGAGTATCGCGTCAGGCTTCGGTTCCGGGCCAAAAACGGCCTGAGCCGCTATGTTCCGCTCGATCAGGTGTTCATCCTCGACAATAGCGCCACCGTGCTGCGGATCGCCGATTTCGATGGCCGCCCCCTGCAGGACTACTGATCTTCTGCGGCCGATGCACCTGGCCCATTGGGCACCCTGAAGGCCCGGCGCCATTCATCCAGAATCAGACTGCGCTTCATGGCATCGGTCTGCACCAGCAGCGATACGCCCAGCGGTATCGGGCGCAGCGGACTACTGTAAGACAAGCGCAGATTCTGGGCACTGGTTTCGCCAGATACTTCGTCGCGAATGGGATAGAGGCTCGATTTGTCCGCCAGTATCTGCTGGCCCTGCAGCGACAGCATGAAATCGAGAAAACGCTGCGCGTCCACGGCATTCCCGGAAGCTTTCGGGATAAAGGCACTGCGCATGATCACGGTGGTGTAATCGCTGGGCAAGACTACGCTGAGCACCGGGTATTTCCTGGCCCAGGCATGGGCGTATGAGCCCAGCACGTTGTAGGCAATTACAATGTTGCCCAGTGCCAGCTGCTGCAGCATGGCTGCGCTGCTTGAAAACAGCTGGGTGTCATGCAGGCTGAAGGACTCCAGCAGACGACCGTTGCTGGCGGTGCGCAGGTTGTCGTGGGACCAGACCAGATAGCCAATACCCACGGTTTCAATATCAAAGGTGCCAATCCGCCCGCGCACCTGATCCCCCTTGCGCCGGATCAGGTCAATAAGTTCTGCGCGGCTCGAGGGCAGCGTTTCGTTATCCAGAAAACCACTGTTGATCACCATCACCGCCGGTTCATAGGTAATGCCAAAGATCTCATTGCGCCAGCGGGCCCAGTCGGGCAGCGCCTGAGTCTCGGCCGAACGGTAGGGCTGGGCATAGCCATCGTTGACCAGTTTGAACTGCAGGTCCATGGCCGAACTCATCACCAGATCCGGCGTTTTCGGCAAGTCGGCGAGGAAACGGTTATACAGTTCCCGAGTGCCGAACTCGTGATAATCCACTCTTATCGACGGGTACTTCCGTTGATAGGCCTCCAGTACCGGCGCAATGGCCACAAAATCGGCCCCTCCATGAATCTGCAGCACCGTGGCTTGAGTACCTTTAGCGGGAAGTGCCCAGAGTGTTTCGGCCTGCAGCGCCGTCGCGGTCGCGCTCAGCAACAGGCCAGGCAACAGCCCAATCAGCAACCTTGAAAGCCGCATCACAGGGCCCTCCTGCGGTGAAAACGGACAGTAACAACCAGGCCCGCGGGTTGATTATCGGTCAGCTTCAGGGACGCGCGGTGATAGCTGGCGACGTCCTTGGCGATGGCAAGTCCAAGGCCCGAACCGGAGCGGAGATTATTGGGGCTGCGATAAAACCGCTCGAACACCAGTGGCTTCTCGGCATCCGGAATGCCAGGGCCCTGATCCGCTACCGCCAGGCTGATATACCGCTCGTCCTGTTCCAGCCGCACCTGAACCTCGCTCCCCGGATTGCTGTAACGTATGGCGTTTTCCAGAATATTTTGCACCATCTGGCGCAACGCAAAGGCATTGCCCTGCAACAGCACCGCGTCGTCGCCGTCGTAGGCCAGCTCTACCCCCTGCTCCAGTGCCGGCAATGCCAGTTGGCGGCACAACTCGCGCACCAGTTGGTCCAGTGCCACGGGCTCCATCTGCTGACTGCGCAGACGATGGGCCAGCACCGCCTGACTGAGCAGCTGATTCACCGTATCACTCAGGCGATCCGCCGACTCCAGCACCCGGTTCAGTTGTCTTTGCCGCAAACCGGCATCCTCTTCGTCCAGCGCGTTCTGCGCCTGGGATCTGAGGCCCGCCAGAGGCGTGCGTATCTGGTGTGCCGCCTCGCTGGTTAACCGCTGCAGCCCATCCAGCGTACCGCCCAGCTGCTGCATGAAATGATTAATGGTACCCACCAGCTTGGAAATCTCCCGCGGCACCGCCAGATCCAGCGGGCTCAGGTCCACCGATGAGCGCCGTGCCAGTGCGCTATTCAAGCGCTCCAGCGGGCGCAGGGTCATCCAGATGCCCAGCGATACCAGCAACAGCGCCACGATAAACAGCAACGCAATCAGCTGCAGCGCTCGCAGGCTGATTTCGTTTGCCAGACTGGTGCGGGCAAGAGTCGTCTGGCCAATCTGAATCTGGATATAGCCGCTGAAATCAGTTTCGGTCAGCAGTCGCTCCAGCATGACAAAACGCACCGCTTCACCACGATACGGGGCATCAAAGAACACTTTCCTGAAAGTATCATCATCGGCGGGGCCAGCGTGACGAACCCGGGTAGCGGGGGCAGAGGGCAGGTCGTCGTAACCGGTAATATGCTCGTCATCGGGTCCCAGAATGCGGTAGTAGACCCGGTCATCCGGCGCCAGCGCCAGGGTTTCAAAGGCGGCACGGGGCAGGTCCGCCTCAACCTTGCCCTGTCGCAGCGAAATCTGTTCGGCAATCTGCAGCGCCGCTCCGGTGAGCAGCCGGTCGTAGGACAGCTGTGCGGAGCGCTGGGCATAGGTCTGGGACGCACGCACACCCAGCAGCGACACGGCGATCAGCAGTACGCTGGTCATGCACAGCAGCTTGCGCCGGATTGACCAGCGCGACACATCAGGCCGGCGTATTTTCAACCACATAACCAAGACCCCTGAGCGTGCGTATCTGAACCGAGCTATGCGGCAGCTTCTTGCGCAGGCGCCCCACATAGAGCTCGATGGCATTAGGGCCCGGCGTCTCATCGAAGTTATACAGATGATCGAGCAACTCTTCCTTGCTCAAAACCCGCCCGGTGTGGGCCATGAAGATTTCCAGCAGGCGAAACTCGCGCTGTTTCAGCGCCACCACCTCGCCATCGACGGTCACCACACAGGCGTGACGGTCAAGTTCGGTGTTGCCGATACTGAGCTTGTCCTGCGCCTGCCCCTGACTGCGACGCAGCAGAGCGCGGCTGCGCGCCTCCAGCTCACCAAAGTCGAAGGGTTTGGTGAGGTAATCGTCAGCCCCCAGATCCAGCAGGCTGATGCGGTCTTCGATCTGGCCCCGTGCAGTCAGCACCAGCACCGGCGTGGTGCTGCGGCGCTGGCGCAACAACGACAGCACCTGCTCACCGCCGAGCCCCGGCAGGTTCAGGTCCAGAATGATCAGGTCAAACGTCTGATGCCTGAGGATGTTGTCAGCCTTCGTGCCATCGAGGGCGACATCGGCGGCATGGCCCTGCTTGAGCAGCCGCCGGCTGATGGCCTCAGCCAGGGTCAGGTCATCTTCAACAATCAGAATTCGCATGATGCTACCTATGAATGACCCGCCTTGAGGGCCCAACGCTTAATGCCCGGCGGTCATTTCCTGCTTGATCCACTGCACAAAACGCTGGATATCGGGCCGGTTCAGCGTATTGCGTGTACAGATCAGATAATAGCTGTGGTGAGCACGTACGCTGACATCGAACAGCCGCACCAGTCGCCCGGCACGCAGGTCATCCGCAGCCAGTACGCTGCTGCCAAGGGCAATACCCTGGCCATCCATCGCCGCCTGGAGCACCATGCTGGACATGCTAAAGCGGGGGCCGTTAACCACCTCCAGTTGCGGTACTCCGGCGGCCGACAGCCACTGACTCCAGCCCGGGAATTCGCGATCGTCCGCCCGGCCTTCAAAGTGCAGCAGCGTCTGCCCCGCCAGGTCCGCCGGCCGGTCGAAAACGCAACCACGCTCCAGCAGGCGGGGGCTGCAGACCGGAAAGATGACTTCATCGGTCAGGGCTTCCAAGTGCATGCCCCGTTCCTTGGGCGGGCCGTAGCGAATGGCCAGATCCACATCCTCGTACGAAAAGTCCACCAGCCGGGTGGACGCATCCACCCGCAGGTCGATATCCGGATGCGCCTTGCGAAACAGCTCCAGGCGCGGCAGCAGCCATTTGGCGCCGAAGGATGGCGCGACGCTGATGGTAATCAGATTCCGATTGCCAAACTCCTGCGCCCGGCTTACCGCCTGATTCAGCAGCTCAAACCCGCCTTCAATCAGCGGCAGCGCGGCTCGCCCGGCTTCGGTCAGGCGTACGGACTTGTTCAGGCGCTTGAACAGATCGACACCCAGAAACTCCTCCAGCAGCTTGACCTGCTGACTCACTGCACCCGTCGTCACATGCAGCTCGTCCGCCGCCTTCTTCAGGCTTTCGTGCCGTCCGGCAGCTTCAAAGGCGCGCAACGCTTTAAGGGGGGGTAATCGTCGCATGATGTTCGCTGGCTCCGGCTCTGCTTTGCCCCGGCGTGGGACACTTGCCTACAAATATAGAATAACTAAATCAAATGACGATTATTTCAATATCACAGATATTCATATCATACAAAATCCCAAGAAAAATCTCTTCACATTGTTTTAGATAATCTAATTAACGACAATGACCGGCACTTTCTAGCCCAGCCCGACACCTTCTTTTTCCTGCGCCAAAAAATCAATATCTAGTGCGAAAGCCAGGCCCGTACCTACCTGTAGAATAGGCCGTATAAAATATAATAAACAATGACTTATAAAATAAACGATGTAATAAAAGACGATTTTATCGACGCAAGGAGCGCATGCTTTTCTGAACAGAATTATGAACCCAAGATCGAGGAAAACTATAAATGGTTTAGTTATTCTATATCTGAAATGAAAATTATATGGTTTGTCGGCCCAAATTCCTAAGCGTATCTTGACCACAAATTAGCCAGCACCATCTGGCGCCCAAAAAAATGAAATAGAAATATTAAATCTATTTCGCGTCGAGAACACACCAGGATCGAGATTATGCAGACTTCCATTCCCTGCACCATCATGCGCGGCGGCACCTCTCGCGGGCCCTATTTCCTGGCCTCCAGCCTGCCCGACGACTGGCCCACCCAGGAAAAGGTTCTGCTGGCCGCGCTTGGCTCCCCCAGTGCCCAGCAGATCGACGGTATCGGTGGCGGCACCTCCCTGACCAGCAAGACGGCGATCATCTCGGCCTCCAAACGGCCAGACGCCGATGTCGATTACCTCTTTGCCCAAGTCGGCATCGATACGCTGTCCGTCGATATAGCGCCGTCCTGCGGCAATATTCTGGCCGGTGTCGGTCCCTTTGCCATCGAGTCCGGCCTGGTTAAACCCGGTGCAGACGAAACCGTGGTACGGGTGTTCAACGTCAACACCAGCAAGCTGATCGAGGTGCGGGTAAAAACCCCCAATGGCCAGGTTGAATACGAAGGCGACACCGCCATCGACGGCGTCACCGGTACCGCAGCACCCGTGCTGCTCAATTTTCTCGACGTTGCCGGCAGCAAGACCGGCGCCCTGCTGCCCACCGGCAATGCCTGGGACCTGATCGAAGGCGTCCCGGTCACCTGCATCGATGCCGCCGTGCCCATGGTGGTGATCGCCGCTGAATCCCTCAGCAAGAGCGGCGCAGAAACCAAGGCCGAACTGGACAGCGACACCGAGATGATGGCGCGCATCGAAAGCATCCGCCGTGCGGCCTCCTGGAAGATGGGCCTAGGCGATGCCAGCAACAAGGTCATTCCCAAGGTGGCGCTGGTTTCGGCACCGCGCAACGGCGGCAGTCTCACCTCACGCTACTTCGTACCCGACAACTGCCACGCCAGCCATGCCGTTACCGGTGCAATCTGCGTCAGCACCTGCGCAATGGTGCCAGGCTCTGTGGCCGCACCTTATCTGGGTAACGTATTTGACGATTCGACCCTGCGCATTGAACACCCCAGCGGCCAGATTGAAATCGTGCTGGATATTCAGCCGGCGGCCAAAGGCATCAGTGTGCGCAGCGCCGGTGTAGTCCGCACCGCCCGCAAGCTGATCAGCGGCGATCTCTTTGTACCGAGCTTCATCTGGACCGGTGCCCGCAACTCCAAAGTGTCCTGATGCAAAAAATACCCTGAAATTGCCCCATGACAGGCTGGTGACAGCTTGGGGGCATACCTTCAGCCCTAACCCCGATCCGCAAGGCTCCGGGACCCACAATAAATAAAAGAGACCAAAACCATGAAGAACGCCGACAAGTTCCTGCGTACATTCTCCGCCCGCGCCATTCGTCCCCTGGTTGTCGCCATTGCCTGCGCCAGCGCCAGCGCGCTGAGCGTTACGGCCCCCGTCCTTGCCGCCGATTTCGAAGGCGCCCGCATCGAAATGACCATGCCCTTCAAGGAAGGCGGCGGCACCGACACCTGGGGCCGTTTCTACGCCCCCCTCATCGGTGAACAGCTTCCTGGCCAACCCGTTGTCGTGGTCAAGAATATTCCGGGCGGCGGCTCCACCAGCGGTGCCAACCAATTTCAGATGCGGGCCAAGGCCGATGGCCGCGACATCTTTGCCTCCTCAGGCTCCACCATGTTCCCGTATATCCTGGGCGACAAGCGTGTGAAATATGAGTACAAGGACTGGACCGCCATACTGGCGTCGCCCACGGGAGGCGTGGTGTATATCAGCTCTGACCTGGGTGTCAAAAGCATCGCCGACCTGGCAAAGCTCAAGGATGCTGACCTCAAGTACGCCAGTCAGGGCGCAACCAGCCTGGATATGATTACCCTGCTGTCATTCGAAGTGCTGGGGCTCGATGTCAAATCCGTATTCGGCATGAAAGGAAAGGGCGAAGCACGCCTGGCGTTTGAGCGTGGCGAAGTCAATATCGATGACCAGACCACTTCCGGCTTTATCAAGAAGGTTCAGCCGCTGGTTGATGAGGGCAAGGCCATACCGCTGTTCAGCTGGGGCGTATTGGGCAAGGACGGCAAGATCCAGCGCGATCCGACCTTCCCTGACCTGCCGAGCTTCGTGGAAGCCTATGAGATGGTGCATGGCAGCGCGCCCAGCAGCGAACGCTTCCGCGCCTGGAAAGCCTTCTTTATCGCCGGCTATGCCGCACAGAAAGGCCTGTTCCTGCCCAAGGGCACACCGGATGATGTCGTACAGGCCTACCGGGACGCCGCCGCCAAGGCGATTGCCGCACCGGGTTTCGCGGATAAAGCACAGGATGTACTGGGTGACTACGAGCAGGCCGTTGGCGATGAAGCCAGCAAGATGTTTAGCGAAGCTGTCAGCATGGATGATGAAGCCAGAGCCTGGGTCATCAACTGGCTCAACTCCAAATACAGCGCCGGCCTCTAATTCAGGACCCAAGTCTCACTCCTGCGGGCGGTTCTAACCGCCCTTTTCGCACCCTGTCCAGTGGTGACTCCCATGCTCGACACTCTGACTACATCGCTGCTGACCGTGCTCAGCATGCAGCATATTCTCTATCTGGCAGGCGGTGTTTTTCTCGGCCTGCTGATCGGTATCTTCCCCGGTCTTGGCGGCATCGCCGGCCTGTCCCTGCTGCTGCCATTCCTCTACGGAATGGACCCGATCTCCGCCCTGGCCATGCTGGTCGGCTTGGTGGCGGTTATCCCAACATCAGATACCTTCACTTCGGTGTTGATGGGTATTCCGGGCTCCAGCGCCTCCCAGGCCACAGTACTGGACGGCTTCCCGATGGCCAAACAGGGCCACGCCGCCCGCGCACTGGCCGCCGCCTTTACCGCATCCCTGTTTGGCGGTCTGTTCGGCGCCCTGATGCTGACGGTCTTCGTACTGATCGCCCGACCACTGATTCTGGCCTTTGGCTCGGCTGAACTCTTTATGCTCACCCTGCTGGGTTTGAGCATGGTCGGCGTTCTGGCCGGCAACAGCCTGGTGAAAGGTATCAGCGCCTGCGGCATCGGCCTGTTGCTGGGTTGCCTCGGAGCAGCACCTGCCACTGGCGAATACCGCATGTCTTTCGATAATACCTACCTGATGGATGGCATTCCGCTGGTCGTAGTGGGTCTTGGCATTTTCGCAATTCCAGAAATCATCGACCTGCTGCGCCAGAATCGCGCCATCGCCGAAGCCTCTGAGCTGGGCAGTGGCTGGATCAACGGCTTCAAGGATGTGATCAAGCACAAATGGCTGTCAATCCGCTGTGCGGTACTTGGCACCCTGGTCGGCGCTTTGCCGGGCTTGGGCGGCAGCGTGGTCGACTGGATCGCCTATGGCCATGCGGTGCAAACCACCAAAGCCAAAGACAATCCCCAGTTCGGCAACGGCGACGTACGCGGCGTTATTGCGCCGGAATCAGCCAACAATGCCAAGGAAGGTGGCGGGCTGATCCCCACACTGCTATTCGGTATTCCAGGTTCCGGCAGCATGGCGGTATTTCTCGGTGGCATGGTCCTGATCGGCCTGGAGCCGGGTCCCGCCATGGTGGGCGCTGAGCTCGGTACCACTTACACCATTGTCTGGTCACTGGCTCTGGCGAATGTCATCGGCGCCGGCTCCTGCCTGCTGCTGTCCAAGTGGGTCGCGCGCCTGACGCTGATTCCCTACGCGCTGATGGCCCCGTTCATGCTGATGGTCATCTGCTTTGCCGCCTTCCAGGCCACCCGCAGTCTGGGTGATCTGGTCGCTCTGCTGGGCATTGGCGTGCTGGGTGTGCTGATGAAGCGCTTTGACTGGCCGCGCCCTGCCTTCCTGATCGGCTTCGTGCTTGCCGGTGGCATGGAAACCTATTTGTATCAGGCCGTGCAGTTTGATGGCTGGTCTTTCCTGACCAAGCCTGGCGTACTGATCATTGCCGCGATTACCGTCGCCTCGATCTACTTCGCCGTGCGCACCAAGCCCGCGGACAAAACCGACGACTCAGACGAAACCACCGATACGCAGGCTGCAACTGAAGCACCGCGTCGTCGCGCCAGCAACCTGCGCCCGCAGATCGTTTTCGCCTTCGCCGTGGTCGGCCTCTTTGGCTACGGCCTGTACGATGCGCTGCAGCACTCATTCCTGGGCGGTGTCTTCACCGCAGGTCTGTGCGCCTTCATGCTCGTGATGTCGCTGATCGTGCTGGTCAAACTGCTGCGCGGACGGCTGGAAGACCCGGTGAACTTCGATAATGAAGTGGAGGCCGGCTACAGCAGCGACAACAGCATCACCAGCCTGCCGCATTATGTGTACTGGCTGACCGGGCTGGTGCTGGGCTGCTATCTGTTCGGTTATCTGATTGCCATCGGTCTCTTCTTCGTCATCTTCCTGCTGCTCAAGGCTCGCACGTCGATGATCAAAACGCTGTCGCTTACCGGTGCAGCCCTGGCCTTCCTGGTGGTGTTGTCTCACCTGATGGTGCTGGACATGCCCCGCGGACTGTTGCAGGAAATGGTACAGCTCCCCTGGCCGCTGAGTTAAGAGGTGAGAAGCATGAATGACCCGAAAATACTGCTGACACCGCTGTCGACCAGCGGGCAGGTGGAAGAGCGCTTGCGAGGGGCCCTGGCTGTGGCCCAGTATTTTAAGGCACACCTGCAAGTGCTGCATGCCCAGGCAAGCCCCAGCCAATTCATGCCGCGGGGCGTCGTCGGGCTGTCACAGAAGCTTTTGCAGGAATTGGAAACTATTGCTGACAGCAGCTCCAGGAGTGATGCGCAAAAGCTGCATCAGCGCTTCGCTCGACTCGCCGCTGACAGCAACATCGCCCTTAGTGACTCCTGCCTGGCGGATGCAGCATCCGCCAGCTGGCACAATGTCGCGGGGCTGCGCAGCGAACAGGTAGCCCAGCGAGGCAAGGTTTCAGATCTGCTGATCATCCCCAAATCCAAGAGCGGGGGCGCGACATCAACACTGGAAGCCGCCCTGCTCTACAGTGGCAGGCCGGTGCTTGTGATGCCGCGTACCCAAACCGGCTTCAGCCCGACACGCATATCCATCGCCTGGAACGGCAGTACCGAAGCCGCTCGCGCTGTAGCGAATGCGTTACCCTTCCTGACGCGGGCGCAACAGCTGAGGATTCTCACCCTCGAGCACGGCGAGGAAAAGGAACCGAGCGCTCTTGCACTGCAGCACTACCTGAAGTGTCACGGTATCAACAGCCAAATCGAACAACTGAAACAGCGGAGTCACGATGGCACAGACCTGCTCGATGCCACCAAAGCCGACAAGGCAGAACTGATCGTTATGGGCGCCTACAGTCACAACCGCCTGCACCAGCAGGTATTCGGTGGCGTAACCCGACATGTTCTCGAACATGCCGAGATACCCGTACTGATGAGTCACTGAAACAAACAATGACAGCGAAAGCACACCGAGCCGGCAAAAGACACAGGTCAACACCGGCCTTCAGGCTGTAACTGAAGAGTGCCGTTGTCGTGCCAGCAACCCAAACCCAAGGAGGCAAACCACCCTTAAACCGCAGTGAGACTGTACTAGTTTTATGAATGATTGTTCATTGGCACCGGCCCCGCTTTCGCGGGGCCAACTATTTGTGGCGCAGGCTTTTCGCTTTATTTCACCTCGCCCCGGCTCTGTTAACCCTGCCCCCTCCAACTGGCGCCTTGCACCTTGCACCAGGTACAGCTTTCCGCCTTTAGCGCTCCAGCTTGTAGAAGATATCGGCGCCGCTGCCGGTGCTGCTGGTGTTGGATTCAAACGACCAGCGTTCGGTGAGCTTGTAGCGAATGAGAAAACTTGAGGCAGGCGACAGCAGACCCACCCCATACTTCACATAGAGCCTGGGCGAGAGGTGCTTGCCGATGTAGAGCGAGGTTTCATCCAGTGTATCGCCACTGCCCACGCCGACTTCATCCACGTTGAGTACGTCAGCGACACGCTCGCCCACCGCATTGCCGCCCTTGCTCCCCATGGCCAGTGCCAGCTTGACCAGCATTTCCTGCTCGCTGGCAGACGCCGTGCCCGGCGCCCGGCCCAGAATCAGGTAGGACAACAGGCTGGTGTCCGGCATGGCGGGCTCCGAGAACAGCGTCAGCTTGGGTATCCGCAGCGTACCGCCCACCCGGGCCCCCACAGTCACCTCGTCCACTTCTCGCTCAACGCGCATGTTGAGTCCGGGGTTATCCACAGGCCCGCCGGTATAGACGAAGCTGCCGCGGGAAACATTCAGCTGCTGACCATAGAGTTCATACTGCCCACTGGCCACACCGATATTGCCGGTGGCGCGGGTACCGCGGCGACTGTCATCCTGCAGTACCAGCCCGCCTTCCAGCCGGCCATTAAAGCCGAAGGCATCCACCCGCACCTTGTCGCCCAGCGTCACGCGCAGGTTCAGATCCAGCGCAGGGCCCGCTACCGCCGGTTGCTGGGGCTCACCGGCCGCATTCACTACCACCGCATCGGACGACACGGACACCGCGTTGCTCAGCTTGGGCGGCTTGATCAGCGCCTCAGGCACCTTGAGCTCGCCGCCCACGGCAATGCGGCCATCCGCCATGCTGATCTGCATGTCGGGGGAGATAAAGACCTGAATCTCCGGCGTTCCCACCGCCTGGAAGCCCTCGCCATTGATGCGGATTTCACCGGTCTGGGCCAGCGGCTCGAACTCGCCGGCAAGGCTGAGGGTGCCGCCGCCGGAGGCCATGCTGCCGTCCAGCAGCAGGTATTCGGGCCGGGCCGGATCATCCCGCAGCCTGACGCGCAGGTCCGCCAGTGCGATACCCGCCGCAGGCAGTTCAATATTGCCGTCGTTGAGGTTCAGCTCGCCCTGCAGTCGCGGCGCCGCCAGGCTGCCACCAAGCGCCAGGTCACCCTGCAGTTCACCGCTGCCAACCTTCATGTCCGGCACCAGCAGGGAAAGGAACTTGAGATCCTTGATGGCCAGGGCAATCTGGCCCTTGATGCGCCCGGCACCGGCCAGGTCATCCACCGCCACCGATCCCTGCACACGCCCGTCGACTTCATCCATCAGCAGGTTAAGGTCCAGCGCCGCCTTTTTATCGGTACCACTGGCGCTGACGCGGGCGTCGGTAAAGCTGACCTTGAGCCCTTCATCGGGCAGGGTCAGGCGGGCCTGGTCAAGCGAGACCTGCGCCTCATACGCCAGCGCGCCCTTGGCCGAAAAGCTGCCGGATGCCTGCGCATTGATCTGCCCGGTAATATCGGTGGTGGCCGGCAACCAGGGCGCCAGCAGCGTGAGCGGCAGCTCCTGCAATGTCAGCCCGCCCTCGCTGTTGCCCTCGGCACGCCACTGACCATCAAGACAGAGGCGCCCCTGGCCGCTTTTGGCCCTGAGGCACAGGGCTTGAGTACGCGCCTGGCTGGCGGAAAGTTCCAGCGCCACCGGTGCCTGCAAGCCCCAGGCGCCGGCATCGGCCTGGGTAATGTCCAGCGTCGACAGCGTGCCGCGCCACTGCTGCTGCGCCTGTAGCCCACCGTCGAGCACCACACTGAGCTGGGCGGCTTGCGCGTCGACATCCAGCGTCAGCCGGTGATCTTTCTCCACGCCGCTCCCCTGCAGGCTCAGACTGCGCACCGGCTGTCCCGCCAGTCTGAGGTCCTCAGCCTTCAGGTCTATCTTGGCCGGCGTTTTCCAGCCCAGATCCAGCGCCACCGTGCCGCCGATATGCGCCAGCTGATCCTCGCCAAAACGCAGCTGGCTGCCCTCCACAGTGGCATTGATCTGCGGCATCTGGGCCGTGCCCGCCAGGGTACCGCCGGCCCTGATCGAGCCCGCCGCCTGGGGCAGCAGGGCCGCCAGGTCGCTGGCCAGCAACTGCCAGTCCAGCGCCAGCGTCTCCGCCACCTGGCCCTGCACATTCAACCGGGCGTTGCCCCAGCCCAGTGCGAGCTGACGAATGTCCAGTTCAGCCCCCTTGACCTGCACCTGCCCCGCGCCACTGAGAGCCTGGTCGCGCAGGCGGCCCGACAGCGCGGCAATATCCAGCTGTGCCCGGGGCTCGCCATCCACCAGCTGGCCCTGGGTGTTGAGCGTCAACCCCACCGCGCCGGTCCAGTCAGGCCACTGCAGACCCGGATTGATCTTATCGGCCCGCAACTGCAGGTCCCACACGGGCTGTGGTGTCCAGCCGGCGCTGCCCTCCAGCACCAGCTGCCCGCCCAGTGTATCGAGCGTCAGCGCCAGTGCCGGCATACGCTCAAGACTGCCCTGGCCTGTCAGCTCGACACCGGTGGCCGGCAGCCCCTCGCCGCGCAGACTGCCCCCCAGGCGCAGGCGGTAATCACTCAAGGGGCCGGTGATGTTCAGCGAGCCGCTGTCACTGGCAACCTGGGCGGGCAACTGTGTCGACAGCGGGTAGCGCAGGCCCGTCCAGCTCAGCGCCAGATCCAGCTCCGGCGTGCCCTGCAGCGCCAGTACGCGGCCCGATAAACTGAGATCCGTGCCGCTTTGCGGCAGCTGGATCTGGGCGCGCGTCAGGTGCAGTTGCTCGGTGGTGGCCTCCAGACTGCTGTCCAGGCTCAGCGGGCCAACATCCGGCAGGCTGCCCACCAGCGCGAGATCCCCGCCGGCCGAGGCCAGGTCACCCTTGAGATTAACCGAGCCGCTCACCAGATGACCGCCAAGCACGGCGGCAAAGGGCGCCGGATCGAAGCGGGCCAGGTCGAGCGCCAGCTGCCAGCTGAGCTCGCCCAGCGGGCGGGCAACCTTGGCCACCAGCGTCGCCTCGGCCAGCCCCTGCAATTGCTGATCAAGCGTCAGCAGCGCGGCATCTCCGAGCAGCTCGCCGCCCAGGGTACCGCTGCCGCTGATCTGCCCGCGCTCTGGAATCGGTGCGCTCCAGTCCAGTTTAAACGCCAGCGGATAGTTGCCGGCCGCGGTCATCTCGCCGCTCAGGTTGACCTCGGCCTGGGGTGACTTAAAGCTGAAGCGGTCCAGAATCACCCGTTCCAGCTCGTTGTGCGCGCCCAGCGCCACAGCCTCAATCAGGATGGGTTCGCCCTCGGCAGGATGAATGCGCAGGCCACGGCCGTAGATCTCACCCACCTGCACGGCCAGCGGCAGCCGCACCGAATCCGGCAGCCCCAGCGGGCCGGCAGGCTCGCTGGGTGCCTCGTCGGCGACCGCGGGCGGCAGCCAGAGATCCAGTTCTTCCACGCCCAGGCGGTCCAGCTCGAGCCGGCCGCTCAGCAGGGCCGCCGGGCGCCAGGCGAACTCGATGCGCCCGGCGTGAACACGCAGATCATCCCGCTGATAACGCAGCCCCTGGATGTCGAGCCGGGTTAGCAGGGCACCATTGAGGGCGTCGTAGCTCAGCTGGCCCGGGATCAGCGGCTGCAGCTGATTAAACAAGGTGCGGGTTCCTTTCTCGGTCAGGCCGATGGCAGCGATGGCGCCCAGCAGCAGAACCAGCAGCGCCAGGAGGCCTAACACGATACGCAGTGTCCAGCGTTTCATAGGTCAGGCCCCAGGGTGAAGTGAATGCGAAAGCCCGAATCTTCCAGCGGTTTGGCAAGGTCCAGCCGCACAGGGCCAATGGGTGACTGCCAGCGCACGCCGATACCGGCGCCACTTTTCAGCGGTTCAGACAGTGAATCCAGCGCGTTACCGGCATCGTAAAACGCCGCCACACGCCAGCTCTCGGCCACGCGATAATCCAGCTCGGCACTGCCCACCAGCAGGTAGCGCCCGCCCACGACATCGCCGTTGCTGCCCTCCGGGCCCAGCTCCTTGTAATCGTATCCGCGCACACTGTTGTCGCCACCGGCGAAGAAACGGTGCGACGATGGCATCAGGCTGAAGTCATCCATGGCCGTCATGCCCACGTCCGCACGGGTCAGCAGGCGGGTACGGTTGTTCAGCGTCAGCACATGCTTGCCTTTGACCTGCGCCTGCACGAAGTCCGCTTCGGACAGGAGCACCTCGCTGGCGCCATTAAGCTCCAGCGAGAGCCGGTAACCGCGGGACGGGTTGAGCGGATTGTCGGTATTGGTGGTCGACCAGCGCATGCCGGGAATCAGGAAACTGGTGCTGCTGGTTTCGTCGTCCAGCGTATAGCGCTCCTGCTCCCAGTCAACGGACAGCAGGCGCTGCCAGCTTCCCAGCTGTTTTTTCCACAGTACGCCCAGCGTTACAATCTCGCTGTCGGTGGTATCCGTCAGCTCCGACTCCCAGGCCAGGCGGGCACTGTAGCGATCAGTTTGCGGCTTCTGCCCGGGGATGTTGTATTGCACGGCGGCGGCGGACTCCACCTCGGACAGCTGGATCAGGCTATTGGCACTGTGACCCCGCCGATTCACCCAGCGCCGGTCAATATTGGCACTGACGCGTGCACCGGTGTCGGTGCCATAACCGGCGCCAAAACGGTAGGCGGTACGCTTGTTAGGCTCAAGTAGCACGTCGATCGGCACCGCATGTTCAACCGCCTTGTCCCAGCTCGGCTGCACCTCCACACGACTGAAGTAGTCGCTTTCCGCCAGTCCCCGTTGTAACTCCAGCAGACGCGCGCTGGATACAGGATCTCCACTCTCAAAGGGAACGAAACGCGACAGCAGTGCTTCATCCACTGGCGCCGCGGAAAAATTCACCGCGCCAATGCGGTAGCGCGGGCCGGAATCCAGCACCAGCTCAATGTCGGCTTGCCCAAGCTGGGGATTGACCAGCAGCTGCTGCCGGCTCAGCACGGCATCGTAGTAACCCCGTTCCGACGCCAGCGATTGCAGCCGGCTTTTCAGCGTTTCATAGTCGGCATGACGCAGCGGCTGACCCTTGCGCAGCGTGCTATCGGCCAGCGCCTGCATGAACTGCGGATCGGTTTCGGCGTCACCCGTAACAGCAACATTGATGTTTTCCAGCCGCACCTGTTCACCCGGGTCAACCTGGTAGCGCGCCAGCCACCGATCCTGCTGCTCCAGCAGTTCGGTTTTGATAACCGGCCGATAGTAGCCAAAGGGTTGCAGTGCGGTGCGAATCTGATCGGCGGCCTGGCGATGCAGGTACTGCAGCCGGCTGGCCATGGGCGCGGCTTCACCCTTGATACGTTCAACCGCCAGATAGGCGCGAATGTTATCGGCCAACTCGCCGGGCAGCTCCCCGTTCAGCCCCTCAACCTCCACGGCCAGGGTGCGCTCAACGGCAACCGGATCATCCTGAGCCGCCGTCGCTACCGGCGACAGACACAGCAGGCAGCTCAGCAGCCATCCGGGGAAATTTTTAGTTCTCACTCGATTAGCCTTTAGTTTTTAGCCTTAAATAGACATCTTTCACTCAAGCGGCGCCAGAACCATGCAAAAACCGTCCGGCAAAAGGACGTCAAGCTTACCGAGTTTTCCCCGCGGGGTAACGCCCAGACAGCCCGCAGGCGCAAAAACAGCCGCGTTTACGGACACATACGCCTGAAAAGGCTCATACGCAGCCAGGCCTGTTTTAGACCACAAGCGCCTCCCTCACCGCTGTGGCGAAATTCACGTGCAGACGTAACTCCCCCGCTGGTATTTCCGCCATTTTCGACCAATACTGCTAGCGAACTCCGCTACCTGGCAATCACGATGAGAAAGCTCACGCTGATCCGGCATGCCAAGTCCAGCTGGGCCGATCCTATGCTGAACGACTTCGACCGGCCACTGAACAAACGCGGCGAAACCGACCTTCCCCTGATGGCCAGGCGAGTGCGGGAGTTCGGGCTTTTTCCCGACCGCATTATCACCAGCGGCGCGCTGCGCGCCCTGACCACGGCGGAAGCCCTTGCCGATACCCTGGAGCTAAACCCGGACCAGCTGTGCGAGCTGCCGGATTTGTTTGAATCGTGCAGCGAAACCCTGCTGCATGTACTGCAGCAGCAACCTGACCACTTCCATCACCTGATGCTGGTGGGCCACTCGCCGGGCCTCGACGCCCTGGCCTATTACCTGACCCACGAAGCCCTTAAAAAATTCCCCACATCGGCGGTACTGCATATTCACCTGAGCATCACCCGCTGGAGCGAGCTGGCCGACTCCTGCGGCACCGTTGTGCTGTTCGACTACCCCAAAATGCACCCGGCGCCGCTGTAACGCACCCGCAGCAATTTATACCGTGAATTGTCCCGCCCTGGGGTAGAATGCAGCCTCCTTCTCCCCCTTTCGGAGCCTTGAGTGGACCTCTATCTGCAATCGCTGCAGTTCACCGCCGGCATTGTCACTCCCATATTCGTCATCGTGCTGCTGGGATACCTGCTACGGCGTAACAGGCTCGTCGATGAAGCCTTTATCAATACCTCGTCGCGGCTTGTCTTTATGGTGGCGCTGCCAACGCTGGTGTTCATGTCCATTGCCCGTACCGATTTCCAGGCGGTGTTCAATCCGGCGCTGCTGGGCTTCGTGTTTGTCGCCACCCTGGTGAGCTTCCTTGCCATCTGGTGGCTGGCGGCCCGCTGGATAAAGCAGCCGGAGGACCTCGGGGCCTTTATTCAGGGCGCGTTTCGCAGCAACTTCGGCATTATTGGTATGGCGTTGAGCTACAACCTGTTTGGCAAGGCGGGCCTGAGCCAGGCGGCCATGGTACTGGCGCTGGTGATTCCCATGTACAACGTGCTGTCGGTGGTGGTGCTGACCGTCACGATGAATCACGGCACCAAAGAAGGTGTCAGCATTCGGCAGATCCTGCACGCCATCCTGCTCAACCCGCTGATCATCGCTGTGGTGCTGGCGCTGCCCTTTTCATATTACGGCCTGCACCTGCCGGTGGTTCTGGACACCACCGCAAACTACTTCGCCAACCTGACCCTGCCGCTGGCACTTTTAGCCATCGGAGGATCCCTGAATCTGAAAAGCCTGCGCAACAGCTCCCTGCCCGCCTTCTGGGCCACCGTCACCAAATTGCTGATACTGCCCCTGCTGCTGACGCCGGTCGCCGCCGCGCTGGGATTTCGCGGCGTAGAGCTGGCGCTGCTGTGCGTGCTGTTTTCCAGTCCCACGGCAGCGGCGGCCTTCGTCATGGCACGTGCCATGGGCGCCAACGCCCAGCTAACCGCCAACATCATCCTGACCACCACCCTGGGCTCCATTGTCACCATCTCGGCCGGCGTCTTCGTGTTGCGCTTAACCGGTGTGATCTGAGCGAGTCTGCAGCTCCGCCATCGGCGGTGGACAAGCGACTCTATCTCTTGCTTGAACCGAGCAACACATCATCAGACAACCACCCGTTCATGACCAAAGCGAGATAAAATTACCGGCTCCCTGCCGGTTGACTAAAACGCATGAAATTTAAGGGAATTTTACGAGACAACCCCAGCTTCAGTTGGTTCAAGTACAAAATACAACAGGGAATGTGGTACGATCACTTGAATAATTTGGACTGAGACACCGCCATGAACCCGCCACCTGCCGCGTCACCGAGCGCCCCTGATGAGACGCAGCGCAAACGCCCCCGCAAGCTCGCTCAAACACTGGTCAACGAATTGACACGCCAGATTTCCGAGGGCCTGATTCAGCTCGGCGACAAACTGCCCACCGAATCCGCCATCATGGCGCAGCAAAGCGTCAGCCGGACCGTGGTACGCGAAGCCCTGCAACGTTTGCAGGCGGCAGGCCTGGTGGAAACACGCCATGGCGTGGGCACCTTCGTCATCGCCAAACCAAATGAAGGCAAGTCGCTGCCGGATGTTGTCGTCGATTCGGTGCAGGATGCGGTGGCCATTCTGGAATTGCGCCTGAGCCTGGAGATCGAAACGGCAGGACTGGCCGCGGAGCGCCGGACAGAAGCACAGTTAAATGCAATCAGAGAGGCGTTAAAAACACTGCAGGAATGCGAAGCCAGGGATGACCAGGCGGCCGCTAATGCCGACCTGCAGTTCCATCTGCGCATTGCCGAGGCGACCGGCAACCACTATTTCATCGATATCATGAATCACCTCAAAGACACCCTGGTACCGCGCAAGCGCATGCAGTCCGAGCGGGTCAACCATGAACACGAAGAGGTGGTGGCGGCGATAGCACGCCGGGATTCCTATGCGGCACGCGCCGCCATGCGTCTGCATCTGACCAACAGCCGGGAACGCTTCCTGTCACTAAACAACGATCATCGCGGCGCCTGAATCGATCAGTGCGCCGCGTCGCTTTTGCGCGAGTTTTTCAGGTTCGTCGCACAATCCTGGGCGAGATAAGTCGGACTGACGCAGAAGCCGCTAAATTGGCAGTCGCCAAACACACCAGCCCCACACCTCTGCGGCCAGCATGCATCCTTTAGGCTCATTCTGGCCAGGCTTCCAGATCAAAGCGTGGCATAGGTCGAATGACCCTCCGCAGCGTATCGACCTTTTTGCGCGTGAGCCGCTCGTCGCCAGGCGATAACCACTTCCCCGGGGCTTTGTTACAACGGCCTGTAACATTTGAAATAGTGCAGACATTCTGCTGCAACAATCTCGTGCTGCGCGCCCTGAAGCGCGGTTTTGCGGGCCCTCCCCCGTTCGATGACGGGGAGGACCGGCCCAGGATCGGCCAGGGTATCGCATCTGGAAATAACAAAAACAAATCAGGACGAAGACAGTATGAGCAGATACAGCAAGCCGATGGCGCTGGTGCTCGGCATGGCGACGCTCGCCGCCGCCACACCGTCGCATGCCGAAGAACCCACCTACCGGGAGCGCTTCCGCCCCCAGTTTCACTACACCCCCGCCCAAAACTGGATGAATGATCCCAATGGCCTGGTGTATTACCAGGGCGAGTATCATTTGTTCTACCAGTTCAATCCCTTCGGCAATACCTGGGGCAACATGTCCTGGGGCCATGCCGTGAGTCCGGACCTGCTGCACTGGGACGAGCTGCCGGTTGCGCTGCTGTCCGACCCGGAAGATCCCGGTGCCGACCAGGAGCAGTACTTCTCAGGCGGCGCGGTGATCGACTGGAACAACAGCAGCGGCTTCGGAACCCTCGAAAATCCGCCGATGGTGGCGATATACACCAGCTGGTTTCCCAACGGAAAACCAGCCGGTGCGCCCTGCGACGAGGCCCATGCCAGGGCCGGCCTGTGCCTGCCGCCCGGCTCCCAGGTGCAGTCGATCGCCTATAGCCTCGACAGCGGCCGCTCCTGGACGCCGTATGCCCAAAACCCGGTGATCAATGGCTGGACCCATCCGTCGGACGTTCCAAATCCGCGTGAATTCCGCGACCCCAAGGTGGTCTGGCACGAGGAATCGCAACAGTGGGTGATGGCCACGGTGCTGGCGACCGACCACCGGGTGCGTTTTTACGGCTCGGCGAACCTGAAGGACTGGCATTTCCTCAGCGACTTCGGCCCGGCCAACGCCACCGGCGGCATCTGGGAGGTGCCGGACCTGTTCGAGCTGCCGGTCGACGGCGACACGGACGACACCCGCTGGGTGCTGGTCGTGAATCTCAATCCCGGGGCGATTGCCGGCGGCTCGGGCGCGCAGTACTTCATCGGCGATTTCGACGGGGTCGAGTTTCGTGCCGAAAACGTCTATGACGACTTGCCGCCGGCCGGTGTGCCGTTCGAAACCTTCGACGGCCCAGGCACTTACGCCGAGCGCGGCTGGGACGCCACGGAGGATTTCTTCGGCCTGGCACCCGTCGACGGCACCTTCCCCGGCCAGCAGGAAGTGTCAGGCTATCGGGGTGACGGCCTGGCCAACACCTTTACAGCCGGCGACGCACCGACCGGCTCGCTGACGTCGCCGCCGTTCACGATCGACGGCTTCAGCCACATCAACCTGCTGGTCGGTGGTGGCCGGCATCCCCACGACCCCGCAGCCGGCGACGGCACGGTGCCGGACGGAGAGCTGCTGTTTCCCGGTGCCGATTTTGAAGGCCCCGACGGAATAACCTACGCGGAGCTGGGCTGGACACCGAGCGGCGTGTTCGTCGGCGAGGGCCCTGTACGGGGCGGCCCCTGGGACCCGGGTTACCTCGGCGAGCGTCACGTGCAAAGCTATATCGGCAGCGATGCGGCAGTCGGCACCCTGGTATCGCCGTTATTCCAGATCGGGCGCGACTACATCAACTTCGTCATCGGCAGTGGTGACCACCCCTATCCGGACCAGGCCACGGCGGTGGTGCTGCGGGTCGACGGCCAGGTGGTGCGCAGCGCCACCGGGAAGGACGACCCGACCATGGACTGGGTCGCCTGGGATGTGCGCGAGTTCGCCGGCAGCTACGCGACGATCGAGATCATCGACCAGAACAGCGGCGGCTGGGGTCACGTGAGCGCGGATCACTTCTTCCAGTCCGATGCACCGGCACTGCCGCGCCCAACCGAAACCACGGTCAGCCTGCTGGTCGACGGCGAGGTGGTGCGCACGGCCACCGGCGAAAACAGCGAGCAGCTGCACTGGGCATCCTGGAACGTTGACGCCTTCGCCGGCCAGGAAGCCAGGATCCGCATCCTCGACAAGAACGAGGGTAGCTGGGGGCATATCCTGGTGGACGATATCCGCTTTGCCGATGAGCCGGTGAAGCGTGCCGACTGGATCGATTACGGCAAGGATTTCTACGCGGTGGTGTCCTACGAGAACATGCCGGGCGGTGATCGCATCTGGCTGGGCTGGATGAACAACTGGAACTACGCCAACGACATTCCGACCGCGCCCTGGCGCAGTGCCCAGAGCATACCCCGGGATGTCGGCCTGCGGCGTACGGCCGACGGCAAAGTGGAGCTGGTGCAGACGCCGATCATCGAAGTGGCGCAGCTGCGCCGCGGACCGGTGTTTGCACTGGATGAGCAACTCGTCGCAGAGGGTCAGCGCCTGCTGAACGACAAGGGGGCGCGCGGCAAGGCGGTGGAGATAACGGCGGAATTCGAGCCCGGCAGTGCGACCCGGTTCGGTCTCAAGCTGCGCGTGGGCGACGGCGAGGAGACCCTTGTGGGCTACGACGCCGAGCTCGCCGAGCTGTTCGTCGACCGTAACCAGGCCCAGGCCGCCGATGTCGACGGCTTCCATCCGGACTTCGCCGGACGCCACGTCAGCCCGCTGCAACTGGAAGACGGGATACTGAAGCTGCATATCCTGCTCGACTGGTCGTCGGTGGAGGTGTTCGCAGGGGATGGCAGCCGGGTGATCACGGACCGGATATTCCCAAGCGATGACAGCGACCGCATTGCACTCTTCGCCGAAGGTGGCGATGCATTGCTCAAGTCGCTGCGCATCCAGCCGCTCGCCTCTATCCACAAAGACGCGTCCGACTGACGAGAACGGCATACCGGGGGACTGTTCCCCCGGCATGCCATCGAGTTCCGTGCCGGGTAGATGAAGACGACGACACGACTCAGCGACAGCGCTTTCAGCATCGCGAATATGACCGCCTTCCCCGGCAGAGTGAGATGAACCGCTTTGCAGCCAGCCTTTTAAGCAGCCCTTTAAGTAAGTAAGCAACGCCGGGACCTTCAGCTGAAATCGTACAGATCCCTCGGGTTGTGAACAAAAATCCGCTCCAGTGTTTTCTGGTCTGGAATCCAGCCGCAGACGGTATCAAGCAGCACCGCATCATCCGGTGCATTGTCAACCGACTGGCTCACATGGGGCCAGTTGCTGGCCCACAACACCCGCTCCGGCGCATGGGCAATCAGCGCGCGCGACAGCGCCGCGGTGTCGGCGTACTCGGGACCACCCGTATGGGACGACTCATAGCAGGCGGCGATCTTCACGTAACAGTTACCCCGATCCATCAGCTTCAGCAATGCCTGGAATTCGGGGTCCTGTGGCGTCACCGGCCCCAGGAACTTGCCGATATGGTCGATGATGAAGGGGTTGTCGATCTGCTGCAGCAGCGGTACATGATCGAGCATCTCGCGGCCGTCGAACTGCACAATACAGTGCCAGCCAAATTCACGGACGCGGGCATTTACCGCCAGCAGATGCTCCAGACCAACGGCCCCTCCGGGAAGCTGCATGATGCGGGCACCGCGCACGCCGCGCTGATGCAGCTCGGCGAGTGTCGATTCGGGCGTTTCGGGTTTCACCACCGCCACACCGCGGGCATTTTCCCCAAAGGCATCCAGTGCCGCCAGAATACAGCTGTTGTCATCCCGGTGGGCGTTTGCCTGCACGATCACGACCTGCTCCAGCCCAAGCCAGCGCTGCAGGCGGCGATACTCATCGATGCCGGGGCAATCCGGTGGCACCAGTGGTCCCGGTGTGAGCTGCGGATATTGCGGTGCATACAGGTGCATGTGGGTATCGACACTGCGTGCCGGCAGGCGGGTCCGCGGCGCGGCACCTTCGAGTTTGCGTGACATCTGAAATTCCTATTTTGCTTTGAATGATCCTGCGGCCCCGGCCATAGGCCTCAGCGCTTTACGCTGAACCGTTCCAGCGCATCGGGGTTGATCTCGATGCCCAGGCCCGGTCCATCGGGTATGCGGACCCTGCCAGCCTCGAGGCGGATCGGCTCCATAAGCAGGCAGTCGCGCATCGGGTTACTGCTTTGATCGAACTCCAGCAACGCAGTCTCTGCTTCAAAAGCCGGCGGAGACGGTGGCAGGATGGCATGAAAGTGTAGGCCCGCGGCCAGCGCCACATCGGTTCCCCAGATATGGGGGACACAACGTACGCCGTAGATATCGCACAACGTCAGCAGGCGGCGCGCTTCACTGAGCCCGCCAACACCGCCGACATCCGGCTGCAGGATATCGACCGCCTCCTGACGCAGTGCCTCGGCGATGCCCCAGCGCGTGTGCCAGGTTTCTCCGCCGGCAATCGGAATGCGGTTGAGCTCGCGCAGCCGCCGGTAACTGGACAGCGCTTCCGGCACAACAGGCTCTTCGAACCAGTCGATACCATAAGGCTCGGCAAGCTGGATAACCCGCGTAGCCGCCACCGCATCATAACCATGGTTGGCATCAATCATCAGACGGATATCGGGCCCGATCAGCTCACGTACCGCGGCAATCGATTCGATATCGAGTGCGATACCAAAACCGATCTTTATCTTGATTGCACCAAAACCTGCATCCAGAAACCCCTGGACCTCGCGTTTGAGCGTACTGATGCGATCGAGCCCGACCTGCCGAAAGCCGCCGGTTGCATAGGCCGGCACCGACGTGCGAAAGGCACCACCCATCAGCTGACTGACAGGGGCCTGATGATATTTTCCGCACAGATCCCAGAGCGCGATATCAATACCGCTGATCGCGTTGACCGTGGCGCCCCGCTGCCCCTGGTCGCGGAACTGGTTGTACAGCTCCAGCCAGATCGGCTCGATATCCAGCGCCGGACGACCCAGCAGCAGCGGTGACATTGCCGCCACGATAGCGGCATTGATCTGCGGATTGCCAAGGCATTCCCCCCAGCCGACCAGACCGTTGTCACAACGAATCTCGACCAGCAGATGGCGGCGCACCTCGAAACGCATGGCGGAAGACTCGAACGGCTGTTCCAGCGGATGTTCGAGTATATGTGTAGTAACGCCTGAAATACGCATCAGCCGACCCACCTGCGGTGCAGCAACGCGGCTGCGGCGTGAGGTCCTGATAAGTATCTATACTCTTTGTTCCATATGGCCAGGCCATTCGGGTTCGTCATGCTGTGCTCTCCGCTGATGCCGATAATTGAAGTAGGCCACAAAGACATACGACATCTTACGACAACAGGGGTCACAGTCAACAGTCATACGATAACAAATATTTTTTGATAACCGCCCGAAGAATATCAACAACCTCCTAACGAAAAACATTACACATTAATAACAATTAGTTACCTGTATAACCTGCAGATTAAGCAACATAACAAACACACGACGGGAATGACCAGCATCTAAATATGACATCGTATGACTGTTGTTTGTCATACAACTTCATGGTACAAAATAACGGCCACAGACAATAGCGAACGGGGATTGGCAATCCGACGATCCCCGAAGTCATACAACAACAAGGTCGAACCCCACCAGGAGTCACGATAATGATAAAGCGCTTTTTAGGTCACACCGTTTGCGTAAGCATGCTGGCGTCCAGCCTGATGCTGGCCACCGCCGCCCAGGCTGAATTGAAAGGCTGGAATGGCCATCCGCCGGATTACCCGGTATCCATGGCAATGGACGACTTCGGCAAACTGCTGAGTGAACGCACAGACGGCCGACTCACCGCCAAAACATTCCACTCGGCCCAGCTTGGCGAACAGGATGATGCGATTGAGCAGATTCAGTTCGGCGGCATCGACTTCGCGGTGTTCAACCTTGTGCCGCTCAATAACATTATTCCGGAAACCCAGGCGACAACCCTGCCCTACGCGTTCAAGTCCGTCGATCATATGCACCGCGTCATGGATGGTCCTGTCGGAACCGAAATTGCCGCCGCCATGACATCGGCCAATATGGTGGGGCTGGCCTGGTACGACAGTGGCGCCCGCTCTTTCTATGCGAACAAGCCGCTGAACTCCATTGCAGACCTCAAGGGCATGAAGATTCGCGTGCAGAATTCCGACGTCAACGTCGCAATGGTTGAAGCGCTCGGCGCCAACGCCACACCCATTCCCTACGGTGAAGTGTACACCTCGATCCAGTCCGGGGTGGTCGATGGCGCTGAAAACAACTGGCCTTCATATGAGTCCAGCGGACACTATGAAGCGGCCAAGCACTACATTCTCGATCAGCACACGATCGTGCCCGAAGTGTTTGTCGTGAACAAAAGCACCTGGGATGGCCTGAGTGCTGACGACCAGGAAATCGTTCGCCAGGCCGCCATCGACAGCGCCACGCTGCAGCGCAAACTCTGGGCTGAGCGCGAAGCCAAGTCTGAACAGCTCGTACGCGATGCGGGTAATACCATTGTCGAACTCGAAGATAAAAGTGCCTTCATTAACGCGATGAAGCCTGTCTACGATCAGTTCGCCGCTGATCCGACGGTACGTAGTGTTCTCGACAAGATTCAGGCTGTTGAATAAGCATTGCTGATTCCGTAAACCCCTGATGCCCGGCGGCTGAGGCCGCCGGGTTTTCTGTCAGTGCGGAGGTAACTTGAAATGCGCTGGAAATTCAACGACTGGATCGCGTCGGCCGTGGTGCTCCTTGGATCCCTGTCCCTGGTCGCACTGGTCGGTCTGATCGGCTATCAGGTCTGGGGGCGCTACGTGCTGAACGACTCGCCCACCTGGGCCGAAAGTCTTGCGCTAATGCTGGTCCTGATGGTGTCGCTGCCTATTGCCGCCCTGGGATTACGTGAAAACTTTCATCTGGGCATCTCCTTCTTTCTGGAGCGGCTGTCACCCAAACTTCAACGTGGCGTGGAATTCATCAACGCACTGGTACTGTGCGGCTTCGGTGGCTCCATGGCGTGGTATTCGACCGACCTGGTGATCGGCACCTGGAACCGGCAAATTCCGCTGCTGGGATTGCCGCAAGGTCTCAAATACGTGCCGCTGGTCATCTGCGGCTCACTGATTGTTCTGTTCATGCTGGAGCGCATGGCAGGCTTGCTCAAGCTTGCGCCTGTCACGCCACCACTGCCCGAGGAAAGCTGATATGGGTCTGTTCGTTCTACTGGGGGCATTCACCCTGGCAATGATGGCCGGCATCCCGATTGCCTTTGCACTGGGCATTTCGGCCCTGGCTGCCGCGCTGGTGGAAGGCCTGCCTGAACTGATTGTGTTCCAGCGCATGGTATCCGGCATGAGTGGCTTTACCCTGCTGGCCATCCCGTTCTTTGTGTTTGCCGGCGAACTGATGATGCACGGCGGCATCGCCCTGCGGCTGGTACGTTTCGCAGAAACGCTGGTGGGCCAGGTGCGCGGTGGCCTGGGCGTCGTCAACGTACTCAGCTCGATGCTGTTTGGCGGTATTTCCGGGTCTGCGGTGGCAGACACCTCCGCGCTTGGATCGGTCATGATCCCGATGATGCGCGAGAAGGGCTACCGGGATGACTATTCCGTGAACGTGACGGTGACCTCCTCGATCGCCGGCATCATGATTCCGCCCAGCCACAACATGATTCTATACGCCCTGGCGGCCGGCGGCGGCATCTCCATTCCGGCCCTGTTCCTCGCCGGCATCATGCCCGGCATCCTGATGTGCGTCATGCTGGCGGTTGCCGCCTACGTGGTTGCCATCAAGCACGGCTACCCCTCCAGCGAATTCCCGGGCTGGAAAGTCGTGGCCATTGCAGCGGCATCGGCCCTGCCCGGCTTTTTTACCGCGGTGGTCATTATTGGCGGTGTGCTGTCGGGTGTTTTCACCGTCACGGAGTCTGCGGCGATCGGCGCCATCTGGGCCCTGCTCGTTACCCTGATCGTCTACCGGTCCCTGAGCTGGAACGCGTTCCGGCAGAGCCTGACCCAGGCCATCCGCACCACGGCGCTGGTCATGATCCTGGTCGGCTCAGCCACCGCCTTTGCCTACTTCCTGGCGCTTTACCAGGTGCCCGATAAGATCATGACGCTGATGCTGTCGATATCGGACAGCAAGATCATGATCCTGCTCATGGTGAATCTTGCGCTGCTGGTTCTGGGCATGTTCATGGATATGGCGGCGCTCATCCTGATCTGTACGCCGATCTTCCTGCCCGTCGTGCGTGAATACGGCGTCGATCCTGTCCAGTTCGGCATGATTCTGATGATGAACCTGGGGCTCGGGCTGACAACGCCACCGGTGGGCGGCTGTCTGTTCGTCGGCTGCGCCGTCGCCAAGGTGCGTATCGAAAGTGTGCTGAAAACGATATGGCCGTTCTATGCGGCGATCCTTGTTGCATTGCTGCTGACAACCTATATACCCGCAGTCTCCCTGACACTGCCAAGCCTGTTCCTGTAGGACTTACGATGTTAAAAAAACTTCTGATTACCGGAGCGGCCGGCGGCCTGGGTCGCCTCGCTCGCGAAAACCTGGCGGATTTTTCTGAAACCCTCAGGCTCACCGACATCGCCGCGATAGAGCGCGTCTCGGACAAGGAAGAAGTCATGTGCGGCGACCTGGGCGACAGCGCCTTCGTGGACCGCCTGGTCGAGGGCTGCGACGGCATTCTCCACCTGGGCGGCATCTCGGTCGAAAATCACTTCGATGCAATCCTGAATGCCAATATTGTCGGCGTGCACAACCTGTACAGCGCGGCACAAAAACATGGCCAGCCGCGTATCCTCTTCGCCAGCTCGAATCACACCATCGGCTTCCATACGCCATCGACACGACTGGACGCATCTTCAGTCATGCGACCAGACAGTTACTATGGCGTATCCAAGTGTTTCGGCGAAGCCGTGGCGAGCATGTATCACGACAAGCTCGGCCAGGAGACGGCCATCGTGCGTATCGGCTCCTGCTACCCGCAGCCGCAGGATATTCGCATGCTGAGCACCTGGCTGAGTCCGCGTGACTTCATGGCGCTGATCAGGCGGGTCTTTACGGCGCCCAAGCTCGGCTGCCCGGTAATCTATGGCGTATCCGCCAACAAGAACACCTGGTGGGACAACCATGCCGTGAGCTATCTTGGCTGGGAACCGCAGGACAGCTCGGAAACCTACCGGGCCGAAATAGAGGCCCAGGCCGCACAGCGAGGCCAGAACTCTGACAGCCTGCTGCAATACCAGGGTGGCAACTTCGCGCTGGCACCGCTCATGCAGAAGGACGACTAGCCCCTGGGCAAATGAAATGAATGACGCCGAAAGGCGTCATCATTGCCTGCCTTTTTTGTTAGCCGACGTGTCCATACACCCGCCTAACAGGCTGTTGAAAAACCACCTGCTAAACCACCGATCAGAGAGATTCAGCATGAAAACCGTGCTTTGTTTTGGAGATTCCAATACTTGGGGCCATCGCCCCGACGGCTCGGGGCGCTATGCGCTGAATGAACGCTGGCCAGGCGTGATGGAGGCCGTGCTGGGTGACGGATTCCGGGTCCTGGTCGAGGGTCTGGGCGGCCGCACGACCGTTCACGACGATCCCATCGACGGCGCCCACCTCAACGGGCTGACCTACCTCACGCCCTGCCTGGCATCACAAAAGCCAATTGATCTGGTTGTGATCATGCTGGGCACCAATGATCTCAAGCACCGCTTTAGCGTGCTGGCCGATGACATCGCCCGGGCGGCCGGCAAGCTGGTGCAACTGGTACAGCAAAGCGACGCCGGCCCCCAGGGTAGCGCACCCGATGTGCTTCTCGTGGCGCCCGCCCCGGTTCTGGAAGTCGGCGCGGTGGGCATTCGGTTCACCGGCGGCCAGGCAAAATCCCAGCAGTTCAGCGCGACCTATGCCGCGGTGGCCGACGAGCTGGGATGCCATTTCCTGAATGCCGGCGATCACATAACCTCGTCACAGATCGATGGCATCCACCTGGATGTGGATGCCCATTTGCTCCTGGGGCAGGCGATAGCGGCGCGCGTGCTCGAAATAATGGAGTGAGAGGCATCGTCCCGGGTCCACGACGACCCGGGACAGCGATCAGCCGACGGGGGTCAGCAGCGGGCGGCCGGCGAAAGGCGCCGCCAGGTTGTCAACCACCCGTTGCGCCATGGCGGCACCTGTCTCGACGGTGCCGCTGGCACAATGGGGCCGCAACACTACGCTGTCCAGCGCCAGAAGCGCTTCAGGCACACGCGGCTCGCCCACAAAGACGTCGAGGCCGGCTCCGGCCAGACCACCTTGCTGTAATAGATCCACCAGCGCACCTTCGTCCACCACCGAGCCACGCGAAATATTGATGAAGTAATCCGCGGGGCCGACTGCCTCCAGTACCGCCCGGCTAATAAGACCCTCGGTTGCCGGCCCTCCGGCCCTCCGGGCATCGCGGGCACCGCGGGCACCGCGGGCACCAGAATAGCCACATCGCGTGCCAGTTCGAGCAGATCGTCATAGTACGTATATGCCACGCTCGGCTGCGGTTGCCGGCCGAAATAGCGTACATCCATGCCAAAGGCTTCGGCACGTGCCGCGATAGCCTTGCCGATGTGCCCGAGCCCGACGATACCCAGCGTTGTACCCGTCACCGAGGTATTGAGCGGCATCATGCCTTTCTCCACCCAGCTACCACCATTGATCCAGTCAACGCCCGGCAACAGGCAATACTGCTGCTGCGAGCGAGATCAGAGCGGTACGCCGCAGCGACACCATCAGACGTTACGAGAACTGTTTCATGCTGTACCTCTTTTGTTTTAGTAAGCGTTGCCGAGGACCAGGCGATACCGCCGCAATACTTTAACTAGTCAGACAAATACGACAGTTATCAGCCTAATAGGCTTTAATTATCAAGTAAAAGCCGCTCAATTGGCCAACTTGTATGACATGGCACGTTCGGATGTCTGACTTTTAAAGCCTTACTAAAGAGTTCCCATCGTTTTTGTCATACAATTATGCCATCCACATGCTGGATCACTTTGCCACGCAGGCTTCAACCTTCAGGACACCATGAACAAAACAACGACCACCACGCCCCAACGCCCCGCCAGTCTCAGCCAGCATCTTGTCAAACTGCTGAGCGACCAGATTCGAGACGGGCAATACCTGGCGGGCGACCAGTTGCCAACGGAAAGCGAGATCGGTCGTCAGCACGGCATCAGCAGAAGCGTGGTGCGCGAAGCATTCTCGCAATTACAGGCAAGAGGAATGATCGAAAGACGCCGGGGCGCCGGTACCTTTGTCACCGAACCACCCTCCGACAGGCTCGACCTGGCCGATCCGGAACTGGTCAATACCGCCCAGGAAGTGCTGCAAATGATCGAGCTGCGGATCTGCCTCGAATCAGAGTCGGCAGCCATGGCGGCGCTCAATCGCACACCGGAACAGATGGCTGAACTGCAAAAAGTGAACGAGGCGTTTCTGGATGCCCTGGTGAAAGGCGAGGACAATACGGCGCACGACTTCCGCTTCCATCAGCTGATAGCGGAAGCGACCGGGAACCGCTATTTCAAGGAGTTTATCGCCCACCTGGGAAAGGCACTGATTCCACGCAACCGATTTCGCCAGGCGCGGCTCAGCGATGCGGCACGCGCCTCCCTGCTGCTTCGCCTCGAACAGGAACACAAAGACATTTGCAATGCGATTAGCCGACAGGATGCCGACGGCGCCCGCACGGCCATGCGGATGCATCTGATCAACAGCCGATTGCGCGTGAAACATCTGCTATCTCAGGAGAAGGAAAGCCCCCTGCTCTGAGTTGTCAGCGGCAGGGATATAAAGAGCGCTACGCCCTGGTGGAAGGGACGCCACGTTGCACCCCCACCCAGGCCAACCCCGTCAATCCCCCCGTGCCAGCGCCTGTACCTGTTCCCAGATATCCTCGTCCACCGGCACCCCACGTTGCCGGTTGTCTTCGCGGCGCTGCCAGGTGGAGGCCCCCGGGTACATTACCCTGCTGTCCGCCTCGGCGGGTTCCGATGCCTGCACATAGTCCGCCACACTGTTGGCGATCTGGTCTGCCACGGCGGCACCGCCAAGCTGGCGCGGATCGAACAGCATGAACACCTGGCTCGCGCCCGTGCCACTACCCTGTTTGATCTCATCGATCTGATTGGTTGCCAGTCCCTGGGACAGCAATGCCGCCATGGCATCCAGCATGATGCTCAGCCCGGAGCCCTTCCAGTAGCCGGTAGGCAGAATTCGCCGCGAAGCCTCGATGGCCCCCGGATCACGTGTCAGGCGCCCCTCGCTGTCATAGCCACCGTCATAGGCGAGCGGCTGCCCCTGCAGCCGGGTAGTTTGCAGCTTGCCGTAGGAGTACTGGGACATCGCCATGTCCAGCACCAGCGGCCCCTCGGTACGGGGTACGGCGATCACCAGCGGGTTGTTGCCGATCCGGCAATCCGCCGCGCCCCAGGCCGGCATACAGGACTCGGTATTGGTCCAGCAGATGGATGCAAAGCCCTGCTGGGCGGCGTGCCAGCCGTAGCTGCCACCACGCATCCAGTGGGTCGTATTGCGCAGCGCGACGATACCAACACCCTGAACCCTGGCCATTTCCATGGCACGCTCCGTGGCAAAAAGCGCATTGGTCACGCCGATGCCCTGGTGGCCATCGTAGACCTCGATAGCCCCCAGCGCACTGACCAGGGTCGACTCGGCGGCAATATCAATCCAGCCCTTGTCCACGTACTCAATAAAGCGTGGCACACGGTTCAAGCCGTGTGAATTGACACCATCGCAGCTGCTGGATGCATGCACCCGAGCACACTGTAGCGCCTGTTGCGGACCGAGACCCGCCCGCAGAAGAGCCTGTTCGATCGTCCGTTGCAACTCATCCAACTGAATTCTTAGCATTCTATGCATCCACAGTTCCGGGTAGATTCGTCTGGCTGGCAAACAGCCCTCACAGGACCGGCGTCACCAGCTCGCCACGGCTGATAAAGGTCGCCAGGTTTTCAAACACCAGCTCTTCCATCTGCCGGCGGGTTTCATGGGTACCGCTGCCGACATGGGGCAACAGCACCAGCTGAGGCAGCTCCAGCAGCTCGGCCGGTACCTGCGGCTCCTCGGCAAACACATCCAGCGCGGCGCCACCGAGGCGCCCTTCCAGCAGCAGCTCCACCAGCGCCGGCTGATCCACCACCGAGCCGCGGGCGACGTTGATCAGGGTCCCCTTGGGGCCGAGCGCTGCCAGCACCTCGCTGTTGACCAGGCCCTGCGTCGACGGCCCGCCTACACAGGTCAGCACCAGGTAATCCGCCCATTGTGCCAGCTCCACCAGCGACGCCTCATAACCGAAACTGACCGTGGGGTCCGGCCGGCGGTTGTGGTAGCGGATATCCATGTCAAAGCCGGACGCCCGCCGGGCCACGCACTTGCCGATACGGCCCAGGCCCAGAATGCCGAGCCGCTTGCCACTGACCCGGCTTCCCAGTGGAAACGGCTGCAGCCCCCAGAGCCCGTCGCGCACAAAGCGATCGCCCTGGGCAATGCGCCGGGCCGACGCGATCATCAGCCCCATGGCCAGATCGGCCACGCAGTCATTGAGTACGTCCGGCGTGTTGCTGACGCGGATATTGCGGGCCCGGGCCGCATCGATATCGATCGGGTCATAGCCCACACCAAAGCTAATGATGGCCTTGAGATTGGGCAAAGCGGCCATGACATCGGCGCTGCAGCCATAGCGGCCCGAGGTCACGATGATGTCAACCTGGGGTCCGATTTCGCGCAGAAAGGCTTCGCGGTCCGGCTGTTCCCAGATGCGGTGTGTTGCATGGAGCGCGCTCAACCGATCATTGAAGGCGTCGGTCAGGGGCCCCATTTGCAGTAGTGTGGGTTGATGCATTTCTCACCTCGAATTCATGCAAGAGTCAGTGACGTTTCATTCGATATACCGGGGACACCGTGGCCGCACTCAGCTGAGTCCCCGGAAAATAAGCAGCAGGGCCGCAAAGCCCGACATCAGCAGCAGCGCGGCGCGATAGCGGCTGTCAAAGCGCCCCTTGAGCCGCCGCGCGATATAGAGTCCCAGCAGCATGGGCGGCAACAGCATGGCAGCGGCCTGGGTTTCCCGCAGTCCCGCCCAGCCACTGAGATAGAGCCCGGCCAGCGAGACCACCCCCCCAAGGGCAAAAAAGGCTGACAGTGTCGGACGCGCCTCCCCCGCCGGCCGGCCCTGGTACAGCAACGCCATGGGCGGGGCCCCAACAGAGGTGATGGTAGCCATGAAACCCGACAGGTTCGCCATACCAAACAGGGCCCGGCGACTGAACGCCAGTTGCCAGCCACTGAGCGACAGCAACAGCGCCATCACGATCAGCATGCCAAATACCAGCATGAAGAATTTCGGATCGGCCATGCTGGCCAGCACCAGGGTGGCCGCCAGCACGCCGGTAAAGCGCCCGGCCACCCCAACCCCGACCTCGTTCCAGCGGATGGAGGGACGTTCGTGCAATGCGGCCCAGACCGAGGTCAGCATGCCCATGAAGAGGGCCGGTACCGGCACCAGTACCGGATCGATCAGCGCCAGCAACGGTGCTGCCACCAGGCCAAAGCCCATACCCAGCCCCGATTGCACGACAGTGCCCAGGGTGACGATCACGAAGATCGCCAGCAGCAGCCAGGGGGAAAACATCAGTGTGCCCGCATCCATACCCCAGCCTCCCTCGCCGTTTGGCAGTCTCCTCGGTCACGCAGACCGCGCTACGGGTGTCAGCAAGGCGCGGCCGGCAAAGTGCGCGGCCAGGTTATCCACAACCAGCTGTGCCATGGCGCCCCGGGTTTCGACCGTGCCGCTGGAACAGTGCGGCTGCAGCACCACGTTCTCCATATCGAGCAGTGCCGCCGGCACCCGGGGTTCATCGACAAAGACATCCAGCCCGGCACCCGCGATGGTGCCCTGCTGCAGCGCCGTCACCAGCGCCGGCTCCTCGACCACCGACCCCCTCGCCACATTAATCAGGTAGCCGCTGGGCCCCAGGGCCTGCAGCACGGCGCCGTCGATCAGGCCCCGGGTTTCATCACCACCTGGCAATGCCAGCAGCAGAATATCCACATCCCGCGCCAGGTCAGTCAGGTCGCTGTAATACGGATAGGTTATGCCCAGCTGCGGACGCCGGCCATAATAGGAGATGTCCAGGCCGAAGGCTTCGGCACGCAGGGCCACCGCCTTGCCGATACGGCCAAAGCCGACAATGCCAAGTTTCTTGCCCCGAATGGCGGTGTTCAGCGGCATCATGCCCTTGCTTTGCCAATGACCATCACGCACCCAGCGTTCCCCCTGTACCAGACGGCGCACCGTGGCGAGCAGCAACAGCATCCCCATGTCGGCGACATCTTCGGTCAGTACGCCGGGCGTATGGGTGACCGGAATACCACGCGCATGGCAGGCATCAATGCACAGGGTATCGATCCCCACACCGGATGAGGCCACGATCTCCAGATTGGGCAGGCGGTCAACCAGGCTTTGCTTCAGGCCACCGCCGTGGGATGTCACGACCGCGCGGATACGCGGCGCCACCTGCTGCAGCAACGCTTCGGGATCGGCCGCCTGGTCAAGGCGGTGCAGATGGTAGGTTTCGCCCAGTTGCTTCATTTGCTCCGGCCGGTTAGGCCATACCACCAGGACTTCGGGCTTTTCCATCATCATTCTCCAACGAACCGCAGGATGACTGCGGGTTAAGGGGGCAATTCAGTGTCAGACAGCACTGAGTGCAGCGTGCGCAGCACGCTCGGCACGTCGCGCGGACTGGATATCCGGATCGGCTTCAAGGCCGGCGGCAAGCAGGTCGCGGGTATAGGCCTGCTGCGGGCGATTGAAGATCTGCTCCACCGTGCCCATTTCCACAATTTCACCGTTCTGCATCACAATGACCCGATCGGCAAAGTCGCGCACTACGGGTAGATCATGCGCGATGAAGATATAGGAGAGGTTGAAGGTACGGCGCAGTTCATCCAGCAAGGCGATGACCTGTGCTTGAATCGACACATCCAGCGCCGATACGGCTTCATCACAGATAATCAGTTCGGGGCTCATGGCCAGCGCCCGGGCGATAGCAATGCGCTGACGCTGGCCACCGGAAAACTGGTGCGGATAACGCTGGGCGTGTTCGGGTAATAGCCCCACCTGCAGCAGAAGCTCGGCAACCCGGTCGGACCACTGCGCCCTGGGCAACAGATCGCGATGAATGGCCCAGGCTTCGGAGATCAGCTGCTCCACCCGCATGCGCGGATTCAGCGACTGGGTCGGATCCTGGAACACCATCTGAATTTCGCGCCGCATATCAAACAGCTCTTTTGGCGACAGCGCGAACAGGTCCCGGCCCTTGTATAGCGCCCGACCTTCCGTCGGCTCTTCCAGGCGTAACAGCGTGCGCGCCAGGGTCGACTTGCCAGAGCCGGATTCACCGACAATGGCAATGGTTTCACCGGGCATCAGCGTGAAACTGGCACCCTTGAGGGCCTTGAGTCCACCATAATACTTGACGACATTTTCCACCTCCAGCAGCGGCGCGCTGCCGTCCTGCGACGGCTCAACGGCGTGCAATGCCCCCTTGCCGGGTGCCGCCGCAATCAGCTTCTGAGTGTAGGCATGGCGCGGATGCTTGAACACCTCGCGGGTCGTGCCCGCTTCCACGATTTCGCCACTATTCATCACCACCACCCGGTCGGCGATATCCGCCACCACCCCCAGATCGTGGGTGATTAGCAGCAATCCCATGCCGGTCTCCGCCTGGAGTTTCTGTAGCAGTTCGAGGATCTGCGCCTGCACCGTAACATCCAGCGCCGTGGTGGGCTCATCGGCAATCAGGATGTCCGGCTCAAGCCCCAGCGCCATGGCAATCATCAGACGCTGGCGCTGTCCGCCGGAAAACTGGTGCGGGTAGGCATCAAAGCGCGCTTTGGCGTTCGGCAGCCCCACGCGCTCCATCAGCTCCAGCGCCCGGGCACTGGCGGTGGCCTTTTCGACGCCGTGGGCCCGCATCAGCTCGGCGATCTGCCAGCCCACCGGGTACACCGGATTCAGGTGCGCCAGCGGGTCCTGAAAGATCATGGCAATCTTGCAACCGTTGATGCGACGACGCTCGGCCCCCGTCATGCCCAGCAGATCCTGTCCACGGTAGGTGATCGATCCCTGGGTGATATAACCGGGAGGGCTGTCGATCAGGTTCATGATGGCAGAGGCCGACACACTCTTGCCCGAACCACTCTCGCCCAGTATCGCCAGGGTTTCACCGCGATCCAGATAAAAGCTGACATCGCGTACCGCCTTTACCCGCCCCTGCACCGTATGGAATTCGACGGCCAGGTCCTTTACCTCGAGCACATGCGCTGTTTCAGTTTGCATTGTTGTTTCCTCCCATTTCCAGTCTCCAGCGCTGCAGTGGATCCAGCGCGATGCGCAGCCAGCCCGACAGCAGGTTCAGCGACATGGTGGTCAGAATAATCGCGACACCCGGCCAGAAAGCCAGCCACCAGGCCTGGTTCAGGTAGGCCCGTCCCTGCGCGATCATCAGACCCCAGGTAATTTCCGGCGGTTGAATACCAATGCCCAGGAAGCTCAGGGACGACTCGGCCAGCATCACGAACGCAAAGTCCAGAGTACCTATGGTCACCAGGGTGGGAATGACGATGGGCAGCATGTGCCGCAGGATGATCCGGGCCGATGAGGCCCCCATCACCTGCGCCGCCTGGATGAACATCCGCTCGCGGATTTCCAGCACTTCGGCCCGGGTGGTGCGCAGGTAGATCGGGATGCGGGTAATGGCCAGCACAAACACCAGGTTCAGAATGCTGGGTTCCAGCATGTAGAGCACGATCACCGCCAGCAGCAGCGATGGAAAGCTCATGATCACATCGGCCAGCCGCATGATGGTATCGCTGACGCGACGCCCCGAATAACCGGCAATCAGTCCCAGGGTACCGCCCACCAGCATGGCGAATGCAACCGAAGCCGCGGCGATTAGCAGGGTATTCTGAGAGGCCACCAGGATCCGCGCCAGGATGCTGCGGCCCAGCGAATCGGCACCGAGCACAAACATCCAGCCACGTTCCGTGTCGAAGGGCGGTGCGTTGCGATCACGCAAGTTCAGTTTGGTGGCCGCCTCCTCCATAAGACTGGGTCCAAAAATGGCACAGAACAGGGCAATCAGCAGGAAAATTGCCGCCGCCAGTGCAAACTTGTCGGCCCACAACATCTTGAGCATAGCCACGGACGGATGCCGGGGCGGGGCCAGTGCCTCAGCGGGACTGCGCGCACATTTGAGAGTAGATGCAATCATGGCTCAGTACCTGATCCTGGGATCGAGCACCGCATAGAGCAGGTCGATCAGAAGATTCATAAGGAAGATGGCCAGCGCCGTCACCATGATCGCAGCCAGCACCACGGTAAAATCCCGCTGCAGGATGCTATCGATCATCAGCTTGCCGATGCCCGGAAAGCCGAAAATGGTTTCCACCACCACGGCGCCGTTGAGCATGCCGGCAGCCTGGTCGCCGATCACGGTGACAACGGGCAGCATGGCGTTGCGCAGCGCATGCACGAAAATAATGCTGCGTTCCTTTACACCCTTGGCACGGGCCGTCTTGACGTAGGCGGATGAGAGCGCATTGATCATGGAGCCGCGCACCACCTGCATGATCAGTCCGAAGGGCCGGATAAAGAGCACGCTCACCGGCAGGACCCAGTGCCAGACAGTGCCAGTACCGGATGTCGGCACCCAGCCCAGGTTGACCGAAAACAGGAAGATGCCGAGAATCGCTATCCAGAAATCCGGCGCACTGGCGGCAGCCAGCGATAGCATCCCGGACAGCCGGTCAAAGGGGCCGCCGACATTGAAGGCCGCCAGGGACCCGATAACGATGGCGGCAATGGTCACGCAGAACAAGGTGACCGCGGCCAGCCACAGGGTCCAGGGAAAGGCTTCGAGCACAACCTCCAGTGCGGGCCGCGCCTTGCGGATCGACTCGCCGAAATCGAGTTGCAGAATGTCGGCCACGTAACGACCGAACTGTTGAATCAGCGGGTCATTCAGACCGTGAACAACGCGAAAGTTGTCACGCGCCTCCAGCGAGGCATCCAGCGGCAGGTATAGGCCCGTGGGATCGCCGGTCAGGCGGGAGAGAAAAAAGATCAGCACAATCAGCCCGATGAGAGAAATCCCGCTCGACAGACTGCGCCTTCCGATGAATGAACTCATCGCATAACCTCCTCATGCATGCCTATTGAGAGACATAACGGCTGTTTATTGTCGCCAGAAGGCGTGCCCGGGTCGGGCACGCCTTCTGGCTGAGGATCTACTTGAACGAGATCTGTGAAAGCTGCAGCTCGCTGTTGGTCGCGATGGTCGGTTCGAATACGAGCCGCGGATTGACGCGGGTGTAGCCGACCATGTGGAACAGCGGGATATCGGCAATGATGTTGCCATTGACCTCGGCAAACAGCTGCTGCCAGAGGCTGGCGCGGTTCTCGCCGGAGGCGGAGGTGGCCTGTTCGATGAGTTCGTCCACATGGGCGCTATTCAGTACGCTCTGCCCGCCCTGGGAGTGGTATTTGCCGTAGGCCGTGAAGACCGCATCACCCTTGGCATTATCGTGCTGGGCCTGAAGCACAGACGGTTTGCGGCCTTCGGGGAACGGCTTGATAAAGAGACCGTTCCATTCCGCCACGTCGTACATCTGCATCGACGCATTGAAGCCCGCATCCTGCAGCATGGCCATCAGGGCTTCCATCAGTTCGGTGGCGTTGGGGTAGATATTGGTACGCCCGATCATCTTGATCTCGGCATCCACGGGGACGCCATCCGCGCGGGCGGCTGCAAGCAGTTTCTTGGCCCGCGTGGGATCATAGGGCCAGACTTTCAGGTCCTTGTTGTAGCCACTGGTCGTCGGCACCACCAGCTGGGTCGCGGGTATCACGTCCGCACTGAGAATCGAGCCTCGCAGCGCCTCACGGTCAATAGCCAGGTTCAGCGCTTCACGCACCCGACGGTCATCCAGCGGGCTGACCTGAACATCAATGCGCAGGCGGGCCGTCTCCGAGTTGGGATAGCTGAAGTCGGTATCCTTGTTGGTCGCGTCCTGTACCGCGATGTTGGGGACTATGTCCGCCTCGCCGGTCTGGACCATGGCCGCGGCAACCGCGGAGTCCGAGCGGAACAGGTAGGTGGCGGTCTCAACCGCCGGCTGCTCGCCCCAGTAGCTGTTGCTGCGTTTGAGGATAATGTTCTGGCCCACATTCCACTGTGCAAATTCGTAAGGACCTGTGCCCACAGGACTGCGGGTAAACTCATTGCGTGGCGTGCTGTCCGGCACGATCGGCACGGTGGAAAACAGCAGCGGCAGGATCGGCTGTGCCGGCGTGGTCGTCACTTCCAGGGTCTGATCGTCGACCACCTTGATGGCCATCTCGGTTCCGCCGAAATACTTGACGCCCACTTCACAGATCATCGACTTGTCAACGGTACGCTCCAGGGAGAATTTGACATCCCGGGCGTCCAGTTCTTCGCCGTTGTGAAACTTGACGCCCTCGCGCAGCTTGAAGCGCCAGGTGGATTCATCAAGCTGCTCCCAGGCGGTGGCCAGGCGCGGCTTGAGACCGCCCTGCTGGGCATCGAATTCCGTGAGTGTCTCGTTGACGTTCTGCAGTATCACACGGCCCACATTGGACCTGGCCGCCATGCAGGGCTCAACGACATCGAGCTCCTCGTTCAGCACTATACGCACATCCTGGTCACCGGCAGCGTATGCCGAAGAGATTGCGGCGCCTAGCAGTGAAACGCCTATGATCGTTTTTATAACGTTTTGCATTTAAAACCCCCAGTTATTTTTATATGGAATGAATTCTTGCAGACCATGAATTGCCTGATCGACATGGCCTGAGATTCAAATAGTCATGCGGGAAATGCTGATCCTCTTAAATCTTCATAAGGGAATTCAGAGAAAGTGATTCACATCGTAAAAATGACCGGTAACAGATCAAAACAAGCGTCTACTGCTTACCGTCTCTGTCGCGAAACCCCGTTAAAGTACGCTGTACCGGCCTAGTTGGGTTGCGCCTATTCATCAAGCACAGATAGATACTACATCATACAAGTATCGATGCAATGGTAAGACATCCAAAAAAGACCAAAAAACACCCAAATAACAAATAAGTAATTGATATATAAAGGTAATATTAATATATAAGATATGAAGAAAGACCATGCATGACGACACACAGCAAACACCGAACAATTTGTAGGACAAATTAAACAAGAAACATAAGCCAGAGGACATGACAGCATCCAGCGCCGACAACCAGAACACCCCATTCAGGAAGCCCTGCACCACCAGTCAGCGGCACAGCAGCAACCGAAGCAACACCGCCGGTACGGCGTTGATCGGCGCATTAACCTGACAATAAAGCGGGCGCAGATGCGCGCACACGCCGGATTTTTTCGGAAGGGAAAAGGCAGCGTTAGCAACCCGCAAGTTAATACATGAAGCAGAGACGCTTCACCATTGCCCGCAGGGTAATACGAACCCCACGAAAACCAGCACGTTCACGTACGTGCACCCACTCTTTTGGATTAAAGAAAATGCGGAGAGGGGGTAAGTTAATAGCATTGGGCCATCTTTTTCAAAGAATGGTCCAATGATGACGCAGGGATACCGGGACGTCGTACAGATCAGATAAGGGCGGCGTAATGCAGCAGGAAGAGACCCAGCATGATGGTGACGATCGAGATGAGAGTCGACAACGCAATAATACTGGCAGCAAGCCTGCCGTCGCTTCCCATTGCCCGCGCCATCACGAAGCTTACCGCCGCCGTCGGACTGGCCAGGAACAGGAACAGTATACCGAGTTCGCGCCCCTCAAAGCCCAGCGCCCAGGCGATCGCCGTAAAGATCAGAGGTATCCACAGAACCTTGATCAGACTGGAACTGACCGCCGTCCGGCCCGATACCTGCAGTGACGTGAGCGACAGCGAACCACCGACGCAGATCAGCGCGATGGGGAGCGTCATAGAACCAAAATACTCCCCCGACACCATGAGCCATTTCGGCAATGTGACTTCCAGCACCGAGGCCAGCAGTCCCGCGACTACGCTGAGAATCAGCGGGTTACGCGCTAATCCCTTGAGTACCGGTCGCAATTGCGCACTGTGACCGGCACTGTATACCGACAGCACCAGGGTCGAGAGGATATTGAACAGCACAATCACGATGCCGGACATCACCGCGCCGGTCGACAAGCCATAATCGCCATACTGATTGGCGGCCAGGGCCAGGCTGACGATACCGCAATTGCCGCGAAAGGCACCCTGCACATAGATGCCCCGATCCTCGCGTTTGACAGCACGCAGCGCCCAGAGCCATGCACCAAAAAAGCTCAGTGCCGTTGCCAGGCAAAAGTAGCCGACCAGTGCAGGCTGCAACGCTTCGTCCAGATCCGCCTTGAGAATACCGAGGAACAGCAGCGTCGGCATGGTGGCCTTGAAAGTCAGGGCCGAGGCGGTGTTGATAAATGCTTCATCAATGAGCCGCGTTTTTTTCAGCAGCATGCCCACCAGCACCATGATGAAAACCGGACCGGTCACGGCAAAAATCTGGTTCAAAATTGCAAAGGGATTTTCCATGGGGACATCCAATCCTTGGCACGAACCTTAACGAGAATACACAGCCCACATAGCCTGCAGAGCGCACTGGATATTAACGGCAAAACAGCGCCGACAAAAAAGCCCCGCACATGCGAGGCTTTTCGATAACTGAAGGCTGCCGGGGTGGGCATATTGCAGCCAGAGCTGCCTGTTCTGCCCTGCCCGTTTGAACCGGTTCAGTTTAGTTCAGGCGGCCAGGCGTCACTTCAGCCTTCGTTACGGCCGTCGAACAGTCGACGTACACCCAGCGGGTTGGCGTCCTGCAGTGCTTCGGGCAGCAGCGCTGCCGGCAGGTCCTGGTAGCAGACCGGGCGCAGGAAGCGCAGGATCGCCGCGCTGCCCACCGAGGTGGTACGGCTGTCCGAGGTCGCCGGGAAAGGTCCGCCATGTACCATGGCATGGCACACTTCGACGCCCGTCGGGTAACCGTTGCACAGGATACGGCCAGCCTTGCGCTCCAGCACCGGCAGCAGCGCCCGGGCCTGTTCGATATCGGCTTCATCCAGCTGCAGCGTGGCGGTGAGCTGCCCTTCGAGATGCTCGGCCACCAGCGCAAACTCTTCTATTGAACGGCACTTGATCACCAGGGAACTGGCACCGAAGACCTCGTCGCACAGACGCTCATCCGCCAGGAAGGCTTCGGCACTGGTGACATAGAGACCGGCCTGGCACTGGTTCGGCCCCTGGCCCGCAATCCCTTCCGCCACGGCAGTCACGCCGGCATTGCCCTTGAGCTGGGCCACGCCCTCGCTGTAGGCCTGATATATTCCCGGCGTCAGCATGGTTTGGGCAGCGACATCAGCCAGCGCCGTGGCCGCGGTTTGCAGGAACTGATCCAGCTCGGCACCCTCAACGGCGATGACCAGGCCCGGGTTGGTGCAGAACTGGCCGGCGCCCATCGCCAGTGAGCCAACAAAACCCTTGGCAATGGCATCGCCGCGCGCCTGCAACGCCGCCGGCATCAGGAACACCGGGTTAATGCTGCTCATTTCGGCATAGACCGGAATCGGCTCCGGACGGTTGGCGGCGATATTCATCAGTGCAGTACCGCCATTGCGCGAGCCGGTAAAGCCCACCGCCTTGATCGCCGGATGTGCCACCAGGTTGGCGCCGACATCGCGGCCCGAACCAAACAGCAACGAAAACACGCCTTCAGGCAGGCCGGCATCGGCCACGGCCTGCTGAATGGCGCGCCCTACCAGCTCAGAGGTACCCGGGTGTGCCGAGTGTGCCTTGACCACCACCGGACAGCCGGCCGCCAGGGCCGAAGCGGTATCGCCACCGGCGACCGAGAAGGCCAGCGGAAAGTTGCTGGCGCCGAACACCGCCACAGGTCCCAGCGGGATCTGGCGCAGACGCAGGTCGGCACGGGGCAGGGGCGCACGATCCGGCATGGCCGGGTCGATGCGCACGTCCAGCCAGTTGCCGGCGCGCACCACGGAGGCGAACAGACGCAGCTGACCCATCGTGCGGCCCCGTTCACCTTCGATGCGCGCCCGCGGCAGGCCCGACTCGGCCATGGCCCGCTCGATCAGGGCGTCGCCCAGGTTGAGAATATTCTCGGCGATCGCCTCGATAAAGGCTGCACGCGCTTCAAGCGTGGATTCGCGAAAAGTATCGAATGCCTGTGCCGCCAGGGTGCAGGCCTGATCGACTTCGGCCTGCCCGCCGCCCGCGAAGGCCGGTGACAGTGTTTCGCCGGTGGCTGGATTGATACCCTGGATCGGTTTGGCCTGGCCACGAACGGCGCGGGCGCCAATCAGCATTTCACCTGTAATCTGCATGAAAACCTCTGCAATTAATATGAAAGATTGGGGCCCCGACTAACGCATTCAGCGAAAACCGAAACCTTGAAATAACTAATTTCTATTAACCCAGCGGGTTAAAGCGATGAGACAGCATCTATGCCTGAATGATTCCAGGCATAGATAAATTGCTGAAGAGCAGTAATTTATCAATCAAACGAACTGTTTCTTTTGTATTTTTCATACAAATGATAAGCCCGGTACAGATGCTGATGCATCGCCTGGCGAGCAGCCTCCGGATTTTGCGTTTTTATCGCTGCGACGATATCCGAATGTTCTTTTTCAATTCGGTCCAGATACTCTTCCGACGCCGCCTGATCGATATTGCTGTCAACAATACTGGCGCGCGGAATAATGTTTTTATTGAACTGCTCATAGAAACTTTTAAAGAACGGGTTTTTACTGGCCGCCGCGATGCTCAGGTGAAAGTCGTAATCTTCCTTGCGCGCCATCTTGTGTTCCACGCGGGCCTGATGAAAGGCCTCCATCGTGGTTTCGATACGCTGCATATCGTCGTCATCACGGCGCATGGCCGCTAGCTCGCAGGCCGCAGTTTCAACCACCAGACGCAGTTCGAGAATGTGCAGAATATCCTCTACCGCCGTCGGATTAATCGCATGGGCATAGAAAGTCTCAGCCGGCGAATTACGCAGCACCGTCGTCCCGACGCCCCGTTTGGTTTCGACCAACCCGAGGGATTTTAACTGCGTAATGGCTTCACGGATCACCGTACGGCTCACACCGAACATGTCACACAGGGCATTTTCAGTCGGCAGCTTCTGCCCCACACTGATCTTGCCCTGCGCGAGCATGTTTTCCAGCTGACTTGCCACGTGGTTCGACAAACTGCCACGTTTTTGCACAGGTTCGACCTGAAACAAATCTGTACCGCCAGCTGGATTCTGAGTGGTCATAAGTGAATGTCCGAGATTATTTAGAATGAGAATATAGCCCCATTATCCCCGATTCATCCATTAACGGACAAGCGACGGTTTCTTGGCATCGAAACGCCAGCCCGGAATCAGGTACTGCATGGCCATGGCATCATCCCGCTGGCCCACATCGAGGCTCTTGTACAACCTGTGCGCTTCTTCAAGCTTCGCACGATCCAGCTCAATGCCAAGACCCGGCTTTTGCGGCACCTTGAGCTTGCCTTCACGGATCTTCAGCGGCTCCCGGGTAATACGCTGGCCATCCTGCCAGATCCAATGGGTGTCGATCGCAGTGATCTCCCCAGGGCAAGCTGCAGCGACATGCGTCATCATCGCCAGGGAGACGTCAAAATGGTTGTTGCTGTGCGAGCCCCAGGTCAGGCCCCACTCATTGCACAGTTCGCCTACGGCGACAGCACCCTGCATGGTCCAGAAGTGGCAGTCTGCCAGGGGAATATCAACTGCATCCAGTCGCACGGCATTGCGCAGCTGCTGCCAGTCGGTGGCAATCATGTTGGTCGCGGTCTTCAGGCCCGTTTGGCGCTTGAATTCCGACATGATTTCACGGCCTGACCAGGCACCTTCCTGACCACAGGGATCTTCGGCATAGCTGAGCATGTGCTTGATGGGTGTCAGGTAGTCCACGGCCTGTTTCAGCGTCCAGGCACCGTTGGGATCCAGCGTCAGGCGCGCATCAGGAAAAACGTCATACAGGGCCGCGATACATTCCGCTTCCTGCCGGCCGTCCAGCACGCCGCCCTTGAGTTTGAAATCGCGGAAACCGTAACGGGCATACGCCGCCTTGGCGAGGTTGGCGACGGCCTCGGGCGTCAGCGCCTCCTGGGTACGCACCAGGTCCCAGTCGTCCTGCGGGTTGGCGCAGGTCGGATAGGGAAGATCAGTTTTCTTCGGATCGCCCAGCAGGAACAGGTAACCCAGCGCCTCGACTTCGTCACGCTGCTTGCCGAACTGACCCAGCAGATCAGCAACCGGAAGCCCCATGTTCTGCCCCGCCAGATCCAGTAGCGCCGACTCGATCGCCGTGATCACATGCACCGCAATGCGCAGGTCAAAGGTCTGGTTGCCCCGTACATCCTCGGCCTGGCCCGATGTCGCCTGACGCACCCGGCTGATGATGGCCTTGTAGTGCCCTACGCTCTGGCCTTCAACCAGCTCGCGGCACTTTTCAAGCGTATTCAGGATACCCTGGGTGGCCGGGACTTCGCCGAGCCCGACGCGACCGGCATCATCCTCAAGAATAACGATGGTACGGATAAACCAGGGAGCATGTCCGCCACTCAGATTCAGCAGGAAGCCGTCGTAACCGGCCACTGGAACCACTGTCATCTTTTTGATTTTGCTAAACATTACCTATCCTCAATCTCGAAGCCTGCAGCCGGGTGAGCGTCTTTTCAACGTCACCCGGTGACCGATGCATACGGCTTAGCGGTTGGCGTTGATGATCGCAGCCAGCTCTTCCTTCTCTGCCGCAGTGGGCATGGTCAGCGGTGCACGCACGTCGCCGGACGGACGACCGATAATGTCGGCACCCGACTTGATCAGGCTGACGGCATAACCTTTCTTGCGGTCGCGCAGACGGCAGAACGGAATGAAGAAATTCTTGATAATGTGCGTCACGGTGGCCTGATCGCCGCCACGCAGCGCGCTGTAGAACTTCATCGCCATTTCCGGCATGAAGTTGAACACCGCCGAGGAGTAGGTGTTCACGCCAATGGCCAGGTAGGCTTCGGCAAATATTTCAGCGGTCGGCACGCCACCGATGTATACCAGGCGGTCGCCAACGGTCTTGATAGTGTCATTGAGCGCAGCAATGTTGCCGACGCCATCCTTCAGGCCAACCATGTTCGGGCAGGCTGCTGCCAGCGTCTTGACGCTTTCAGCATCGAGAATGCCATTGCCACGGTTGTAGTAAACCACCTGCAGCGAGGTGCTGTTGATCACGGCCTTGGCGTATTCAACCACGCCATCGGCCGGGCACTCGGTCAGGTACGGAGGCATCAGCAGGATGCCATCGATGCCGGCTTCTTCAGCCGCTTTGCAGTAGGCCTGTGCTTCCGGAATGCTCTTGCCGGCACTGGCGATCACGGGAACGCGACCCGCTACCGTTTCGACGGCGATCTTGCAGATTTGCTTGTACTCATCCATGGACAGCGAGAAAAACTCCCCTGTACCACCGGCGACGAACACGCTGGATACACCCTGCTGAACAAACCATTCAATACGATCACGGTAAGTGTCGGCGTTAAATTCGCCATTGGCATCGAAGTCGGTAATCGGGAAAGACAGCAGACCATCGCTCAGGGACTGTCGAATAAGCTCTACAGAAAACGCCATTTTGTTATTCCTCTTTCGTTAATGCCGCAACCCGGCCTTGAGCACATTAGGAGACTGTCCCGACAAGGTCGCCGGCGCCCCGGATCGCGTGAATGGCAATCGCGGGCCACCGACAGGTGCTCGCTTCGTTTACCAGGCAATTAAAGTCATGCCCTAGTTATCATTCATCATACATCATACTTTTATAGACGCAAGCCTTAGATTGGCTAATTTGTCTGCAGTACTGCGACCATCATCGCGCACCGGATTAGCCCGTCAGGCCGTACAAGACAGGACCCGATCAGGTCACCGGTGCCGGGTTAAACAGCACCAGATCGTTGTGCAGCCCCAGCCTGTCGGCCGCCACCTGCTGGCGACCGCTGGCCACCTCCAGGATCAGCCGAAAAAGCTCCCAGCCCACATCCTCAATGGTCGCTTCCCCGGTCGCGATGCGTCCGGCATCAAGATCGATCAGGTCGTGCCAGCGGCGACTCAGGGTCTTGTTGGTCGACACCTTGATAACCGGTGCCATCGACAGGCCATAGGGCGTGCCTCGACCGGTCGTAAAGACCTGCAGGTTCATGCCGGCTGCCAGCTGCAAGGTGCCGCAAATGAAGTCGCTGGCCGGTGTGGCCGCAAAGTTCAGGCCGCGTTTGCGGATACGCTCGCCCGGCTCCACCACGTCTACAATGGGCGAGCTGCCGGACTTGACGATGGAGCCGAGCGCTTTCTCAACGATATTGCTCAGCCCCCCCTTCTTGTTACCCGGCGATGTATTGGCGCTGCGATCAACCTGCCCCTGGCTGAGGTAGTTGTCGTACCAGTCCATCTGGTCCACCAGCGCCTGAGCCACGGAACGGTCCTTGGCTCGGGCGGTCAGCAGATGAATCGCATCGCGTACTTCAGTGACTTCAGAGAACATCACGGTGCCGCCGGCGCGCACGATCAGGTCGGCGGCAAAACCCAGTGCCGGATTGGCGGTCACACCGGAAAAAGCATCACTGCCGCCACACTGCATGCCGACCACCAGTTCGGCCGCCGCACAGGTTTCACGCCGCCGCCGGTTCAGCTTCTCCAGGTGGTATTCGGCCAGTTCCAGAATGCCGTCCACCATCTCGCCGAATCCGGTAAAGGAGTCGTCCTGCAGACTCAGGATCGGCGAAGGCGCGGCCTTTGCACTTGGGGCGACGTTTTCCCCCAGCCGCAGGACCTGCTCTTGCGGCAGCAGACGGGTCGGCAGCAGCTTCTCGCAGCCCAGTCCGATCACCATCACTTCGCCACCGAAATTGGGGTTGCGGGCTATATTCTGCAGGGTACGAATCGGCACGATTGCCGCCGGGGCGTTAATCGCCACACCGCAGCCATAGGTATGATTCAGCGCAACAACATCATCGACGTTGGGAAAGCGCGGCAGCAGTTCTGCCTTGATACGGCGCACCACATGATCCGTAACGCCGGCAACACACTGCACACTGGTTGAAATGGCCAGCACGTTTTTGGTGCCCACCGTGCCATCGGCATTGCGGTAGCCTTCAAAGGTATACCCCTCCAGCGGCGGCATTTCCGGTAGCGGACGGGGGTCGATCGACAACTCATTCAGCGCCCGGGCCGCCGGCATTCTCACCATGTCCTCGTTAATCCAGCGCCCCTGTGCGATATCGTCCAGGGCGTAACCGATAACCTCGGCGTAACGCACAACGATGTCGCCGCTGGCAATATCCACCAGCGCCACCTTGTGGCCCAGTGGCACATCGTCCAGCAGGCGCGTGCCATTATCCAGCAGCGTTCCAGCTTTCAGGCCACCGGCATTGGCGACGATGGCGACGTTATCCGCCTCATGCATCTTGATGGTGATGGGCAATTCAATGGCTGTACTCATGACATCCTCGACAGGGAAAGAGGCCTGGCCGGCGCCAATGCGGCGCCCGCGCAGGCAGGAGGAAAAGATCAGACTTCGATGGCCCGGGACTTGCTGTTGCGGCGGGCCTTGAGCGCCAGATAGACGGAAAACAGAACCGAGGCTGCAATCATGAGCCAAAGCACAATCGCGATCGGGCTCTTGGTAAAGAAGATGCTCAGCGTGCCGAAGGACTCGAGACTCTTGACGAAATACACCTCGGCCGAACTGCCCAGAATAAAGCCGATCACCAGCGGTGCGATTTCGAGGCCGATCTTCTGCGCCACATAGCCGAACAGTCCGAATATCAGCAGTGTCCAGACATCAAACATGATGCCGTAGTTGATCGCGTAGGCACCGACCACACACATCATGATGATGATGGGATACAGCACGTACTTGGGTACCATGACGACCTTGGCGATATGCTTGATTGCGAAGAACATGATGCCGAACATCACCAGGTTGGCGAACACCAGGCCGATCATCATCGAGTACCAGGTATCCAGGTTCTCGCCGATAAAGAGCGGCCCCACCTGCAGCCCCTGCAGGGTGAAGGCACCGATCAGTACAGCCGTTGTGCTGTCGCCGGGAATACCGAGTGACAGCAGCGGAATCAGCGCACCGCCGGTCAGGGCATTGTTGGCGGACTCCGAGGCGATGAGCCCTTCAGGCGCGCCCTTGCCCATCTTAGAAGGATCTTTGGAGAAGTTTTTCTGCTGCGAGTACGCCAGCACCGAAGCTGCGCTGCCACCGATACCCGGCAACATGCCAACGAAAGTACCGATACTGGAGGATCTGAGCATGTTGACGAACTGACCGCGGAACACGTTCAGCTTAAAGGGGGTTCCCTGCGTCAGCTGAATGCGCTTTTCGCCCACCTCATCCTTGGCACCGCGCTCGGCCTCAAGAAAGATGGTCGCCAGGCCGAACAGGCCGATCAGTACCGGCAGTAGCGAGAAGCCTTCTTCCAGGTAAGGCACCATGAAATCAGCCATCAGACGGTACTCGCCGTTACCGCCCACACCCACATCATAGGTGCCGATCAGGCTCAGGAAGACCCCGATCATGCCACTGAAAATACCCACCAGCATGTTGCTGGACAGCGATGCGATGACCGTCAGCGCGAAAAATATGATCAGAAACTTCTCGACGTAGGAGAACTTGATTGCGAAATCCGACAGAAGCGGCGCAAACAAGAACAGAATGACGGCACTGAACAACCCGCCCACCAGGGACGAGACGATACAGATCTTCAGCGCACGCTCTGCCTCGCCCCGTTGCGCCATGGGATGGCCGTCAAAGGTGGTGGTGATGGACGAAGGCGTACCTGGAATGTTGAGCAGAATAGCAGGCACCAGACCGCCCGAGATGCCGCCGACATAGAGCCCCAGCAACAGTGCCAGACCTTCATGCAGCCCCAGGGAATAGGTCAAAGGCAGGCAGACGGCCACGGCCATGGTGGCGGTCATGCCGGGAATGGCACCAAAAATGATACCCACCAGCGAGCCCGCAGCCGCCAGCAGAAAGTATTCGGGTGATAACAGAGAAATGAAATCCATCGAAATAACTCCGGTACGTTACGGCAAGGTGATATCGAACAGCGAGCCCAGTACGTACCAGACCGCCAGCGGCGCGATCAGCGCATTGCAGGCGATCACCAGCAGTACCGAACGCGTCACTTCGTGCACATACACCAGGGATAACGCGGCAATAAACGCGATGGAACAAAACAGGAATCCCAGCCCGGTATTGGGAAACAGCTGCCCGACATAATCCATCGACACAAAGTAAATAACGATCAGCCCCACAGTGCTGAACAGGCGAAACTTGTCGGCATTTTCTTCGAAGAACGCCAGACCCGCGCCTCGGGTACGCACGATTTCAACCAGACGCGCACGGTGGATAACGGCGATCAGCAGCAGCATCCCTGCCAGCAAAGTAACCACCAGCTTTGGAAAAAAAAGATGGGATTGATCGAAGTCGATCGAGACTTCGAGCAGAGACGTAAGTGTCTGACTCATAACTGCACCGAAGGGGTCAGGAAGGGTTTACGGGGCCGCTGCGAGGCTGCCGCCACCCAGATTCAGTGAAACAGGGCCGCTCCCTGAGCGGCCCTGACGTTGCCGGCGCTAACCAGACAGGAGCTTGTTAGCCTTTGATCGCGTTGATCACGTCGGCGATACGGTCGTTCTTCTCTTTCAGGTAGGTCCGAGCTTCGGCTGCGGGCTTGAAGTTGGGAATAAAGAAGGATTTCTTCTGCATTTCCTGGATCTTGCCCTCAGCGTAGATTTCACCCAGCGCCTTGTCGATAGCCTCTACGAATGCCGGATCGATATCCTTGTTGTAGAGAAAGAAAAATTCCTTGTCGAAGGTGAAGTCCTGGCCTTCGGCCATCGGTACCTGGACATTGGGGGCGACAAACTTCAGCAGGTCCGCGCGGGTGGTCTTGCCCATGCCATCTTCATTGGCCTGAGCGATGGTCTGCTCGCGTGCCGTCAGCCAGACAAAGCTCATGGCCTTCTGGTCGTCAGCCGGCAAGCGGGTGTACTGCTCGTTGGACTGCACACTGCCGTTGATCACGTCAGCCAGACCGTCGAACATGGCCTGATTCTTGGAATCCTGCGAACCGGTGTTAACCGGTGTCAGGTTGCCTTCCTTGCCCGGGTACTTGAGCTTGACGGCATTTTTCAGCGCACTGTAACCGATTTCGGATACGCCGCCGGGCTGGATAGCCACACGGACAGTTTCACCGTTGCCCGCCGCATCGATAATCTGCTCGACGCTGCTGTAAGGCGATTTCTTGCTGACCAGGTAGGCATTGCCCGGGTTGATCGCAAACGTCGGCCCGATACTGTAATTGGCAAACGGATCGTCGTAGCCCTTCTGACCGTAAAGCACGCCGAGATACGCCTGATCGTGGAACACCATGATGGTGCTGCCATCGCTGCTGCGGCTGCGTTCTACCGCCTTGAACGCGGCCGGCGCACCCGTGGCATCAACCTTGAAGTTCACACCCAGCTTCTCGGACAGCGCTTCGGCCACGATGCTGCTGGACTGGTAGGTATCGCCCCCGGTGGACTTGGAGCCGATCACCACGCGAATATTGGACGGAAGCTCTGCCGCAGCCTGCATGGCCACAGCTGCCGCCAGTGCACAGACACCCAGTCGCATTCCGGAAATCAAACGTTTCATATTTATTTTTCCTGTTATTAAAATTCTTTTCTGGCATTGCGGCGCTTTCAGCGTTGCAGCTCACCGTTGCCGACTTGTCATTCAGTTGCAGCACCCGACCCTGACACGTTTCTGTGCTGTGCGACCGACGCGATTAATCATACATCATACAGATGATTGCGCAACCATAAGTTATCAGGCCAACTTAAACAGCACTACACCTTAGCCGTATACGCCCCCCTTTACAGGTTTACATCATCCATCGGAGGGTACGGGGTACGGGGCACAGGATTCGCAAGCGGTTCTCCAAATCCTTGAGACCACCCATTGCCGGCTGATCAAGCTCAAGGCGCAGCGACCCTGGCAATCGCGCGCAAACCTGTGGCCAAGAACGACCTGATGCTTCAGGGCCGCCGAAAGGTTTGCAAGTAACGCAGGCACTCATAGGGAAAAGCTTCCAGGGTCGGACTCCGGAAGCTGATAGCAGTGGAGGGGCAAAACAAAGGGGAACGGCTGTGGGCTCGCTACGCTCGGCCAACAGGATCGGAATCTACGGGTCAGCCCGGCTGATAACAGGCACCCTGACTACGCCCTTATCCATGCATGAAGGCTTCTTTGTGCAGGCGGTCACGCACTGACCCGGTCGATTAATTCAAAGCCCGTATCGATGCGAACAGGCGTTCGGTCATCGTCCCGGTTTTGCAGGCGTTGCAGCAGCGCGCTCGCAATCAGTGCTCCTACGCGCGCGCCATCCAGCCGGACCGAAGACAATGCGGGATACAGCTGCGCCGCGCTGCTCATATCACCGAATCCCATCACGGCAATATCCTCGGGAATCTTAAGGCCTCGGGCGGCCGCTTCCGCCAGGACTCCCTGCGCAATGGTATCCGAGCTGCACACAATGACTTCAGGCCGGGCTTCTTGTGACCACAACTGACTCAACCCCTCTCGCCCTTCCTTGAGCGTGGCCGGCGCCGGAAAAGTCACCTGCCGCACATCCGTGACACCCTGCGCATTCAGCTCGTTCACCAGCGCTTCGTTACGCTTGACCGCACGGGCATCACTCACGGACACGACAGCAAAACGCCTATATCCTTTTTCAAGCAAATGACTCGCCACGGCCTTGCCGACGGCGCGGTGGGAAAAACCGACCAGGATGTCTATCGGGTCGTCGCAAAGATCCCATGCCTCGACCACCGGAATGCCCGAAGAGGCAAGCCGCTGGCGGGTCAGCGCAGAGTGTTCCGTCCCCGTTAGCACGATGGCATCGGGTCGACGCCCCAAAATCGCGCCCAGCAAGGACTCTTCCTTCTCGACCGAGTACCCCGTAATCCCGAGAATGGACTGGTAACCCGCCTCACCGAGCTGGTCCATCAGCGCCTGGACCATATCAGAGAAAAGAGAATGCGCGATGGTGGGAACGAAAACGGCAACCAGCTTGCTCTGCTTGCTGGCAAGGCCGCCGGCCAGCATGTTCGGAATGTATCCGACCTCTGCCACCGCACGGCGCACTTTTTCCAGTGTTTGATCAGAGACAACTTCAGGCCGGTTCAGCGCCCGGGATACGGTTATCGGCGAAACGCCGGCCACTTTGGCCACGTCAATGAGTGTTGAACCCGATGCCTGATGCCTTTGATCCCTTGAGCTTTTGTCTTTGTTATCTGCGGTGTTTATTGGCATCGGAGGATTTTCGTGAACATTTCAAGTAAGGAAATCGAGACTCAAAGTACCACTAAACGGTTGAGGCGCAAAGCAATCCCCGCGCCCACGCTCAGTCTGCGAAATAGTTCGGATAGGCCTCACGCAGGCGCTGGTAACGGGACAATGTTCCTTCCAGATGATGGCGCATAGCCTCGGTCGCCTGTTCCGGCACACCCGATGCAATGGCGTCGACAATCCGGCGATGATCTTCGATGACATCACGCATCTTGCCCTCGCTGGGCAGGTCAAGATGTCGCAGCCTAGCCATGTGACCGGACTTGCTCTGCACCAGCCAGTAAAGACCGAGCTGCCCCGCCGCGGAAAACATCTGCTCATGAAACAGCTCGTCCAGCCGGTAAAAAGCGCTGAGCTGGGATGTATCTTTAGCCAGTAACTCCTGCATGTCGACCAGGGCCGAGAGCCTGGCAACCAGATCCTCATCCTGCAACCGCGACAACCGGCGTATCACCTCGGTTTCAAGCGCCTCACGCAGAAACTGGGTTTCGTTCAACTGCGTCACGTCGATGCGCGATACCACCGTGCGAGATTGCGGATATATCTTCACCAGACCGGCCTGTTCCAGCCGCTGCAAGGCCTCGCGAACCGGCGTCTGGCTGACCCGATAATCCTCACACAACTGCGCCCGCGTCAGCGTCGCATCCGGTGGCAGCTCCAGGCTGACAATACGCCGGTGCAGATCCTCATACACGCGATCGACGGCGGATCTGGCCATTTCCGGCACCTGGCTCTGATGCTGTCGCAACAGCTGACTCACATCGAGCGGTTTCATGGTGGGGTCACTCCTATACACACGCTTTGGGTATCAGCTCAAACGCCGATCTGATGACAAAACTACAAAATAGGCTTGCGAATTTCAACTAATATATTAGTATTTCAGTCGTTCAATCTGAGATCCAAACACCAAGAACAAGAAAATCGGAGTTCCAGCATGTATTTTAAAAAGCTACTCACCACCGGCATAGTCATGGCCGCGACCGCGTCCCTCGCGTTTTCTGTGACCGCCCAGGCACGCACGCTCAAGATTCAGACCAGTTTCAGTGCCAGCCACATCAGCCTGGCCCACCTGAATGAAAACTGGATCCCCAAGCTGAAGGAAATGACCAACGGGTCGCTGGAAATCGAACTGCTGCCAGTTGGCGCCGTGGTGCCGCACAAGGAAACGCCGGAAGCCGTCGCCATGGGCATTCTGGATGGAGACCTGACCACGCCGAGCTACTTTTCAGGCAAGGATCCCGCCTTTGCGCTGATGGGGGATCTCATTGCCGGCTACGACCGGCCGGAGCAGATTCAGGACTTTTGCATGCATGGCGGCGGCAAGGAGCTGCTGCAAAAGTTATTCAATGAACATCAGCCGGGTGTGCACGTCATCGGCTGCAGTTCCGAAAAGCGGGAAGCCTTTGTCTCCAAGGTGGCCATCAACAGTGTGGACGATCTAAAGGGGCTGAAGATCCGCACGCCGGAAGGGCTGGCGGCCGATGTCTTCAGGCGGGCCGGAGCGGCCCCGGTATCCCTGCCGGGTTCCGAGGTGTATTCGGCACTGGAGCAAAGCGTTATCGATGCCGCCGACAGCTCGGCCTATGCCAATAATGACGCCAGCGGCATGCACAAGGTGGCCAAGTTTCCGATCTACCCCGGCATACACTCCATGCCCTTCATGCAGTTCACGGTGTCCGACCTGGCCTGGAACAAGCTGACGAACACCGAACAGCAGGCACTGAGCGAGTGGTTCATCGCGGCCTACGATGACATCCGCGTCGTGCTGGATGCCAAGGACAAGGAACTGGTCGCCCGCGACAAGGCCGCCGGCAAGCTGACCATCATCGACTGGCCCCAGGGCGAGCGCGACAAGTTCCGCAAGATTGCCCAGCAGTCCTGGGAAGCCTTTGCTGCAGCGTCTCCGCTGGCGAAAGAAGCCTATGAAACCCACGTCAAGTTCATGAAGAGCAAAGGCCTGCTGTAGTCACCGGCGTGCGCCCGCTCGGGCGCACGCCTCTTTGCTCACACCGCGGCATGTCAGTTCCGGCACTCAACGCCATCCATAACTTCGCCCTGGCGCCGGTCAGCGCTGCATACATTCAGAGGATGCCATCATGTCCCAAGTCGAGAGCCTGACTCGCGACGCTATTATCGAGGTGGCCGAGGACGATCCGATTCACCACGAGAAATCGGTCGCCTACTCGAACTACACGTTAATCGATCATATCAGCCACTTTAGCGGTATTGGCATATCGCTGATCTACCTGGTTGCCGCCGGGGCCACCCTGTGGGAAGTGGTCTCCCGCTATGTTTTCAACGCCCCCACCCAGTGGGCGTTCGAGGTCGTCATGGTACTGTGTGCGACCGCCTGGATGCTGTCATCCGGCTACATCACGCTGAAGCAGCGCCATATCGGCATTACCGTTATCCACAATATCGTCTCGGCCCGGGCGCAGTGGCGGCTGGATCTCTTCGCCATGCTGGTCGGTATCGCGGCGCTGTTCCTGCTGCTATCCGATGCAACCCTGCGCGCCTATGCCGCCGTGGAGCATGTCGACAGAACCGGCAGTGCATTCAATTCGCCAATGCCCATGATGCTCAAGCTGCTGCTCGCCCTTGGCGGTCTGCTCTACCTGGCACAGCTTGTCGTCAACCTGCACCGCCATGTCCAGTCCAGGCTGGCCAGGAAATGCGTGACGGTACTGGGGACCTCCATACTGCTGTATTTCGTCATCGGCCTGCTCGCCTTTGTCACCGGTCCGGAGTCGGTCTTCGGTGTCATCGCGAGCTATTTCAGCGCCCTGGGCGAGGCGGCAAACCCCAGTGCCGTTCTGGACATGCGCGCCTACGGTCTGGGCAGCGTCTCGCTGATCATGGTGCTGGTACTGGTGGCGCTGATGATGACCGGCATGCCGCTCGGTATCGTGACCCTGGTCGTTTCGGTGCTGATGGCGATCGCCTTCTTCGGCCCCCGCGGTCTCTACCTGGTGTCTGCGAATGCGGCCGGGCTGCTCGAGCACTACACGCTGATTGCCATTCCGTTTTTCGTACTGATGGCCTCGATACTGGAAAAGGCCGGCATTGCCGAAGACCTGTTCGATGCAATGTCGATCTTTGCCGGCAACCTGCGCGGCGGAGTGGCCGTTCAAACGGTGGTGGTGGCGGTGATCCTGGCGGCCATGTCCGGCGTCATGGGTGGCGAGATCGTCATGCTCGGCCTGGTCGCGCTGCCGCAGATGCTGCGCCTGGGTTACGACCGCAAAATGACCATCGGTCTGATCTGCGCCTCGGGCGCACTGGCGACCCTGATTCCGCCCTCGATCATCATGATCGTCTACGGCCTGTCGGCCGAGGTCTCGATCGGTGACCTGTTCATGGCCGGTGCCCTGCCCGGCCTGATGCTGGCGCTGTTCTATACCGCCTATGTACTGATACGCGTACACCTCAACCCAGGGCTGGCACCCACCGCCGCAGAGGTGGCGATCAAGACCGGCACCAGCAATCAGTTGTCGCGCGCCCGCATGAACGCCGTGCTGCTGAGCATTTTGCTGATTGGCGCCGTGATGGGATCGATCTATGGCGGTATCGCCTCGGTCACCGAGGCGGCCGCGGTCGGAGCGCTGGGGGCCATGCTGGTTGCGGCCGTGCGCCATGAATTCAAATGGCCGATGCTCAAGGCCTCGTTGATCGGCACCATGACCACGGTGGGCACCATCATCTGGCTGGTGCTGGGTGCCGTGTCCTTCGTTGGCATCTTCAACCTGGTCGGCGGCGGCGAATTCATGCGCAGCCTGTTCATGAACCTTGGCCTCTCCGCCATCGGCATTATCCTGGTGATGATGCTGATCCTGGTGATACTGGGCACCTTCATGGAATGGATCGCCATCGTACTGATTACCGTGCCGGTGTTCGCGCCGGTCGTGATGACGCTGGCGCCGGAACTGGGGCTGACAGAAGACCAGGCGAAGATATGGTTTGGCATTTTGTACGTCCTCAACATCCAGATCTATTTCCTCTCACCGCCCTTTGGCCCGGCCTGCTTCTGGCTGAAATCGGTGGCACCCAAAGACGTGACGCTGCAGGAAATATTCCTGTCCGTATTGCCCTTTATCGGACTGCAGATCGTCGGGCTGATTCTGGTCATGACATTCCCGAACATAGCACTGTGGTTGCCTGAAGCGCTGGGCAGTTAACCAGGAGGTATCAAACATGATCGGTCGCGACACCCATAAAGATATCGATCTGTACGGCAGCAAGCCCTGGATTGCCGGGCTGCTGCTGTGCGGCGTGATTATCGTGACAATGTTTACGCTGGCGGCGGGCTTTGCCTGAGCCGTTGCTTTCTATCCGTGTTGCACCGGCCCGACGATCGAATCGAGACACGCCAAAAAGTCTCGACGGCGGGCCGGGTCTCTCACTGTCTTAGCAAGGAGTCTGTAGATGTCCCTTATTGAATCCATCGAGATTACCCCCATCGCCTTTCGTGATCCGCCGCTGCTGAACGCCTACGGCGTGCACGAAGCCTGGGCTCTGCGCACCATTATCGAGGTAAAGACCCGCGATGGACGCTATGGTTTGGGTGAGTCCTACGGCGACGAGCAAACCATCAGCCAGCTGCAGGCCGTGGCCCCCAGTCTCATCGGCATGGATGTCTTTCACCTCAATGCCATTCGCAACAGGATTACCGCGGTCGTCAAGCAGCCCGACCCCAAGTCCGGGCTGGAAATTGCACCCGGCACCCTGGGTGCCACAACCGTGCCGCGCATTTTTTCGGCCTTTGAAGTCGCCTGTCTGGACCTGATGGGCAAGATCACCGGCCGTCCGGTGTGCGACCTGCTGGGTGGCAAGGTCCGCGACAGCGTCGACTATAGCGCCTATCTGTTCTACAAGTTCGACCGCCACCGTTTCAGTGACGATCCCTGGGTCGACCGCTGGGGCGAAGCCCTGACACCCGAGGGCATCGTCGAGCAGGCACGCAAGATGATCGAGCAGTACGGTTTTCGTTCCATCAAGCTCAAAGCCGGCGTGTTCGAGCCCGAGGCCGAGATTGCCGCGCTGCGGGCGCTGAAACAGGCGTTTCCGGACCACCCGCTGCGCATCGACCCGAACGGCGGCTGGTCGGTCGAAACCACCGCCCGCCTGCTGCCGCAATTTGACGGCAACCTGCTGCAGTACCTGGAAGATCCGGCGCCGGGCAAGGAGGCGATGGGCCAGGTCAGCGCCCTCACGGACATTCCGCTGGCCACCAACATGTGCGTCATCGGCAATTTTGACCTGCCCCGAGCGCTTGAACTCGATGCCGTCCAGGTCATCCTGTCGGATCACCACTACTGGGGCGGCCTCAAGGCGACCCAGGAACTGGCCTATGTCTGCAAGACCTGGAATATCGGCCTGTCGATGCACTCCAACTCGCACCTGGGCATCAGCCTGATGGCCATGACCCACGCGGCGGCGGCGATCGACAACCTGTCGTATGCCTGCGATACCCACTACCCCTGGCAGGAAGAGGAAGTCATTGTCGGCGGCAAGATCGCGTTTGAAAATGGCGCCGTGCGGGTACCGGACAAGCCCGGCCTGGGTGTGGAGCTGGACCGTGAAGCGCTGGCAGTGCTGGCACAGAATTATCTCACCTGCGGTATCCGCGCCCGCGACGATGTGGCCGAAATGAGAAAGTACCAGCCGGACTGGAGCGGCAAGATTCCACGCTACTGAACGCCGCGAATGGAACCGGACGAACCTGTTGCGCGTCGTTTATTGCGATGCATGCGTCCCCAGCATCATCTCGGCAAACGGATTCTCTTCACGCAGTGCGTCGATAAACCAGTGCAGTGCCCGGCCCTGGTTACTGCTATGCCAGGCCAGATAATGGGTGTGGTCGGTACGCATCAGGTCGACGCTGATTTCCACCAGCTCACCGGTTGCGATATAAGGCGCGGCGCGAAAGCGTGGCAGGTAACCAACGCCAAGACCCGCCAGGTGCGCCTTGAGCTTGGCATCGGAATCCGGCACAAAAAGGCGGGGCTGGCTTTCCAGCAGCCCGAATGTCAGGGCCGGCAACCGCCTGGAGCTGTCAGGGATCACCACGGAGGTAAAGCGGCGCAGGGTTTCGCGCTTGACCGGCTGCTCCAGCTGGCAGATGGGATGCTCCGGGGCTGCGACATAGCAGAAGGCGTTATCCGGCATCACTGGCAGCGCCAGCAAGTCGTATGAACGCCCCTCCGGCGGCTGGCCCGGTGCGCCGATGACCAGGTCGGCGCGATTATCCTGCAGGCAATCCCAAGTACCGGCCAGGACTTCATAACGCAGAATCACATGAATATCGGGCTGAACCTGCTGAAAACGCTTCACCAGCGGATAGATCAGCTCAACGGGAAACAGGGCATTGATCGCGATGGTCAGCTGCGCTTCCCAGCCGTGGGCCATGCGCTGCGCCATTTCGGACAGTGATTCGGTGGCCTGCAGGATCTGGCGTCCGTGCTGCAACAGCATGCGGCCCACCGGCGTCAGCACCATGCGACGCCCGTGCTTTTCAAACACCTTGATGCGGTGTTCTTCCTCCAGTTTTTGCACCGTATAGGTAATCGCCGATGGCACCCGGAACAGTGCCTCGGCGGCGGCGGCAAAACTGCCATGACGATCAATGGCATCCAGCACCTTGAGTGCGTCGAATGAAATCTGCGCGGGCATCCATAATCCTGAGTAATGAATCATGCGAGAGTCTATGATTCTAAACGACTAGGCGCCAAAATAGAGTGACTGCGCCCAGAGATTTTCTGCCCATGCTCAAGTTCCTTACAGGCTCCAGTGCGACCAGACTGGCCCAGGCCATCGAACGCGATGATGCGGATGCCCTGGCCAAACTGCTGCGCAAGGCTCCCGCAACGCTGCTGACGCAGCCTGTGGACAAGGGGCGTCTCGCAACTGAACTGGCGATAGATATCCAGCGTCCAAGACTGCTGACCCTGCTGCTAGACGCCGGGGCCGATGCAAACGCGACAGACCCGCAGGGCCAGCCCCTTAGCTGGCGGACCCTGGCAACCCATGGGCAGGCGGGCAAAAGCCTGGAGCTGCTCGGTGCGCTGCTACGGGCCGGCGCCGACCCCAACCGCCGCAACAGTGAAGATACGCCCCTGCTGCACGCCTGCTTTACGCACTGCGCACCGGCCCGCCTGATGCTGCACCTCAGCCGACTGCTGGAATCCGGTGCCCGAATAGACTGCCTCGATGCCAGCGGGCAGAGCATCCTGCAGCTGGCACTGCTCAGTGACAGGCTCGAACTGATCCAGTTTCTGATTCACTCCGGCGCAGCCTTGCCGGATACGCAGGCAGACAGCACCTTTACAACGCACGTTAGCGAGGACACCCTGCGTTATGCGAGGCGCTGCCAGCAGGACTACGCTATCCGCCAGCAATTTCTAGGCGCCTGAGCGCCCCTACCGCTTCCAAAATACGGACCGCCCAAGGCAGACAATAATGAAATCAAACGTTCTGATCATTCACACCGGCGGCACCATTGGCATGCACCCCTCGGATCAGGGCTATGTCCCCGTCGCGGGTTTTAACGAACTGCTGCAGCAAAGACTGAGCAAGCAGGCACAGCAGAACCTGCCCCATTTTGAAATACTGGAATTCGAAAAACTGATCGACAGTTCCAACATTCAACCCTCGGACTGGACACGCCTGGGGCACACCCTGGTGGAACATTACCCGGACTACGACGGTTTCGTTGTTCTGCACGGCACTGACACCATGGCCTACACGGCCTCTGCCCTGTCGTTTATCCTGCAGGGGCTCGACAAGCCGGTGATTCTGACCGGCTCGCAAATCCCGTTGATCGAGCCGCGCAACGACGCGCTGGACAACCTGATTACCGCGCTGGTCCTGGCTGGCAATTACCCGATTTCCGAGGTCTGCATTTTCTTCAACGGCCGGCTCCTGCGCGGCAACCGGGCCTGCAAGCTGCGGGCAACCGGCTTCGATGCCTTCGACACCCCCAACTGCCCCTGGCTCGGTCAGGCCGGCATTCATATTGAACTGCAGGAGCACCTGCTGCTCGAGCGCGGCGCACCCCGCTTTCTGGTGCCTGACTTCAACCCCAACGCGGTCTCGTTACTGCACCTGTATCCCGGCATGCCGGGGCGTATCGCCGAACAGTTACTGGCGGACCCTCAGCTTAAAGGACTCCTGATACGCAGTTTCGGCGTCGGCAATCCGCCTGATAAAAACCGCGAACTCATGGAGGCACTGAAACAGGCCTCAGCCCGGGGCCAGGTCGTCGTCAACCTGACCCAGTGCCTGCAGGGCAAGGTCAGCCAGGGTGCCTACGCCACCGGCGCCACGCTGAACAATATTGGCGTGGTGCCGGGCAGCGACCTTACCGTTGAAGCCGCCTTCACCAAGCTGCACTTCCTCATCGCGACCGGCCAGCCGGCGCCGCGCATTCGTGAGCTGATGCAGACCCCCATCTGTGGCGAGCAAAGCTGATACGCGCTGAAATGCGCATCAAGACGGGTCCGGCTCTTCAGGCACCGCCTGCACAACATCGCCAACGCGAATCGTGCCGCCCTCGACAATGCGCACGCAGAGCCCCCCGATGCCACGCATCGCATTAAAGCCCCCCGGGCCAAGCGCCGCCTCCATACGCGAGCAGGGGTGACACTGCCCCGCGCCCTCCAGCACAACCTCGCCGATACGAAAGCGCCGCCCACTCAAGGCATGCAGGCTGATGCCGCGTACCAGCAGGTTGCGCCGCAGCAGCGCAGGGTCCAGCGACTCGCGGTGCAACAGGGATGCCAGCACGGCAAGGTGCTCGGCCTGAAACAGGGTAATCTGGCGCTTGCTGTCAGGCCGCCCGCTAAAGCGATCCCCCCGCAACCCCTCACCCAGCTGTACGATCGCCTCGTCCACCTGCTGCATGGGCTGATCCCGCGCAGGCCGCAGCAGTATCTGTTCCAGCACGCCGCACTGGGGCAGTGTTGCCAGCAATTTCGCCATCTGACCACGCATCGTTGCGCCTCCCGATCGAGTTCTCTATAGGTTCGTTATCGCCTGCCCGCCCGCCCTGATGCAAGCTCGACAATGCACGCTGCGAATCCCGAATGGCCATTGGCCGCACACCGGGGCCACCGTATACTACCAATCAAACGGGCGCTGCGGCCCGGCCTGACTGCCCCTTTGAAACCTGGGCGAAATTGGGTGAAATATCCTGGTTCCAGGGAACCACATTGGCCACGGAGAGAATGCGCGCCTTCAAGGCGTGACGGGCGAACAGATTAATAGTAAACGCGACACCCTGTCGCCATTCAGGCGATGATGGGTAGCCACGGCAACTTCAAGGATCGAATAGATGACGTCTCTGTTTCTGCTGGTCGGCGCCCTGATGCTGATGCTCAGCATCCTGCTCAGCCCGCTGTCGAACCGGCTGGGCATGCCGGTGCTCTTGCTGTTCCTGGGCGTTGGCATGCTCGCAGGCGAAGACGGCCTGGGCCATATCCAGTTCGATGATTTCGAAACCGCCTTTCTGGTGGGCAACCTGGCACTGGCCATCATTCTGCTGGACGGCGGCATGCGCACCCGGGGCGAAACCTTTCGGGTTGGCCTGAGACCCGCGCTCATGCTGGCGACCCTGGGCGTACTGATCACCGCACTCGTCACGGGCATTGCAGCGGTGTTCATTTTCGACCTGTCGTGGCTCGACGGCCTGCTGATTGGCACCATCGTCTCGTCCACCGACGCTGCCGCCGTCTTCGCGCTGCTCCAGGGCCGCGGACTGAACCTCAATGCCCGCGTCGGCGCCACGCTGGAGATTGAATCCGGCAGCAACGATCCCATGGCGATATTCCTGACATTGATACTGCTGCAGCTGATCAGCCTGGAGGGCGATATACCGCTGTGGTCCGCCCCGCTGATGCTGCTGCAGCAGATCGTCATCGGCGTGGCCTTTGGCTGGATCGGCGGCAAGGTATTGGTCTATCTGATTAACAAGGTCGATCTGGTCACCGCACTCTACCCGCTGCTGGTCACAGCCAGCGGCCTGGTGGTATTTGCCGGCACCAACGCCCTTGGCGGCAGCGGCTTCCTGGCGATTTACCTGGCCGGCGTACTGCTGGGCAACACCCGGGTGCGCATGATGCCGGCCATCTTACAGGTTCACGACGGCCTCGCCTGGCTGGCCCAGCTGTGCCTGTTCCTGATTCTTGGCCTGCTGGTCGATCCGTCCCAGCTGCTGCTGATTGCCCCGGCGGGGCTGTTGCTGGCCGCAATACTGATCCTGGTGGCGCGCCCGTTGGCGACGTTCAGCACCCTGTGGCCGTTCCGCTTCAACTGGCGCGAGCGCAGCTTCATTGCCTGGGTGGGCCTGCGCGGCGCGGTGCCCATTGTACTGGCGCTGTTTCCGGTCATGGCCGGCGTGGAACAGGCGCCGCTGTTCTTCAATATCGCCTTTATCATCGTCATGGTGTCGCTGATCATTCAGGGAACCAGCCTGGCACCGGTCGCACGCCTGATGAAACTGGAAGTACCAGGCCACGAACAGGCCTATCGCCGATTTCCCATCGACGTGCCGGCGGTGGGTGAACATGAATTGATGCTGTTCCGGCTGCAGGGCAAACGCTGGCTGCGCCCTTCCCCGCTGGGGGACCTGCGCATGCCAGCCGATACCGGCATCGCGGCGGTATTCCGCGAGGGCCGCTACATGCGTCCGCAGGCGAAAACCGCCCTGCAGGACGGTGACCTGCTGGCCGTGATGGCGCGCCCGGATATGATCGATGCCCTGGGACACCAGTTCAACGCCCCGCACGGCCCCAAACACCTGGCGGAAATGGCCTTCTTCGGCGAATTCGTGCTCAACGGCGAAGCCCTGCTCAGCGATGTCGAGCAGGCCTACGGTATCCACGTCGAGCAGGAAGACTCCACCCAGACGCTGTCGGCCTGTATCGCCCGCCACCAGCATGGCCACCCGGTTGTGGGCGACAGCTTCATGCTGGGCCCCGTAACCCTGGTGGTGAAGGCCGTGGAAGGCGACGTCGTTACCAAGGTGGGCCTGAAACTGCATTAAGGCGCAATGCCGCCGGGCTTAGTCCGGCTCAGCGGCCAGGCGCGGGTGCGGCCAGCCCCCGCGTGGCGTACCCGGCGGCCAGCACACTGAACAGCCCCAGCAGCACCAGGGAAAGGTCATAACCTGTATGCTCGGTCAGCAACCCGAACAGCAGGCCGCCCACGGCACCGCCGCCCACATTGAGCGCCCCCCACAGGCTCATCACTCGGCCTCGGTAAGCGCTATCCAGCGACACCTGAATCAGCGACTGCGTTGCCACGCCACAGATGGTGGCGCAAAAGCTGAGCAGCATCACCAGTACCAGACCCACCTCAAAACGCGTGTTCAGGCCAAACACGATCAGCACGGCGCCGGCGCTTAATGCGGCCCAGCGTAACGCCGGCAACAACCGCGCCTGTGGCTGCACCGACAGAATCAGCCCCGCCACGATGGAGCCCAGCCCCGCCGCCGAGGTCAGCATGGCCAGGGCCTCGACGCCGCGCCCATAGAGCACGTCCACGGCCGCCGGCAGTATTTCCAGCAGACCACGTCCCAGAACGGCAGAGCAGCAGATCACCAGCAGCAGTCGCGCGATCAGCACCTCGCTACGGGCATAACGCACCCCGGCGAGAAGATCAGCCAGAAAGCGCCTTGGCGCCCCGTCGCCGGGGCTGCGGGCCCGTTCATCCAGCTTGAGGCACAGTAACACCAGCGTGAGGGGAAGATAGCAGGCCCCGCTCACGGCCAGCGCCGTCGCGCCGCCATAGAGATTGATCAGGACACCGGCGATCATTGGGCCAATGAAGCGGGCGCTGTTGAACAGAATGGCATTGATCGCCACCGCCCTGGACATGTTGGGCACGCTGACCAGCTCCGGTACCAGCGACAGCCTTACCGCCTGATAGGCGCTGTTGGTCATGCCAATGCCCAGTGCAAACAACAGCACCCCGAACGGCCCGACAAGCCCGGTCTTCACCAGCATGGCCAGCGTACCCGCCAACGCGCTCAGCAGCAGACTGATCAGCACCGCCGCCCGGCGGCGGTTGATGCGATCCACCAGAACCCCGAACAGGGGCCCCACCAGTACGACCGGAAAAAACATCAGAAAGGCCAGCAGACCAAGCCAGGTTTCAGAGTGGGTCAGATCCCACATCATCCAGCCCAGCGTCATGCGCTGAATCCAGACACCCTGGGTCGAAAACAGGCTGCCACCCAGGTAGGTGAGGTAATTGCGTTCGGACAGTATCGACGATGGCATTCAGGGCCCTGAAACAGCGAAAGCGCCCAAGGGCGCTTTCGAGCGGTGGAAATATGAAGACTTACTGCTTTACTGCGGCCACCACCGAAATCTCAACCAGCAGCTCGGGACGTGCCATGCGGGCCTCGACACAGGCGCGCGCAGGCGCATGCCCCTGTGGTACCCAGGCATCCCAGACCTCGTTCATGCCGGCGAAGTCTTTCATGTCGCGGACATACACCGTGGCGGACAGCAGATGCTCGCGATCGCTGCCGGCCTGGGCCAGCAGGGTGTCGACCTTTTCCAGCATGGTGCGGGTCTGCTCGCGGATATCGGCTGTGGCATCGGCCGCAACCTGGCCACAGAGGTAGACAGTGTCATTGTGAATTACGATCCGGCTCATGCGCTGGCCGGTTTCCATACGGGTAAGGCTCATCGGTCTATCCTGTCGTTGGACTGATATAAAGCGACCATTTTACTTAGCAGGTGCATGGCAACCAGGCAAAATCCTCTGAAGAATCGCGCTGCGCAGGCAGATGCTTTGAAGTTGGCGCAAAAAGCAAAGATATACCGATTACAGACTCAAACGGGGAATTTCCAGTGCCGGGCAGCGATCCATGACCACATCCATACCCGCCGCCTGGGCACGCTCTGCCGCCGGCTCATTCACCACTCCCAGCTGCATCCAGATCGACTTGGCATGCACTGCAATGGCATCGTCCACGGCATCACCGGCATCCACCGAGTTACGGAATATGTCCACCATATCGATGGGCTCATCAATATCCGACAGCGATGCGAGCACCGGCTGGCCCAGGATACTGGCGCCGGCTTCGGTCGGATTCACCGGGATAACACGGTAGCCCTTGGCCATCAGATACCCCATGACCTGATGACTGGCACGGTGCGGCCGGGGGCTGGCGCCCACCAGCGCGATGGTTTTGCTGCTCTCAAGAATCTTTCGAATTATTTTATCGTCGTTCAAACCTATTACTCCTTGCCACTCTGCCCACAAACTGGACATGAGGGGTCCTGCTTCAATTTCAAGGTGCGCCACTCCATACTGCGCGCATCCAGCAGCTGCAGTCGGCCCACCAGTGGCTGGCCGATACCGGCCAGCACTTTCAATGCTTCCATCGCCTGCACCGAGCCAATAATGCCCACCAGCGGTGCCAGCACCCCCGACTCGGAACAGGTCAGGTTTTCTTCCTCGCCATCACGGTACAGACACTGGTAGCAGGGCGCGCCCGGCTGCCTGGAGTCAAATACCGCAACCTGGCCTTCCATTCGAATGGCGGCGCCCGAGACCAGCGGGCGTCGGTGCCGAACACAAGCCCGGTTCACCGCAAAGCGCGTACCAAAATTGTCGCAGCAATCCAGCACCAGATCGGCACTGGCGACCAGTTCATCAAGACGCTGGTCAGAAAGCCGCTCGCACAGCGCTTGGATACGAATATCGGGATTTAGTGCCGTCAGCGTCTGGCGCGCCGACTCGACCTTGGTCTGGCCGATACGCGGTGTACTGTGCACGATCTGGCGCTGCAGGTTGCTCAGGTCGACCTCGTCGTCATCCACCAGCACAAGCTCACCCACGCCTGCCGCCGCCAGGTACATGGCCACGGGGCTGCCCAGGCCGCCCATCCCGATGATCAGAACCCGGGACCCAAGCCAGGCTTCCTGGCCATCGATCTCGACCTCCGGCAGCATGATCTGCCGGCTGTACCGCAACAGCTGCTCATCTGTCAGCATTTTATAACTCCTTGGCAGATGTTTTGTCGTAGCGCCCGCGGGTGACGCGATCGCGCCCCCCCAGATCCGGCAATGTGCTCACCTCGCAGTAACCCAGCCCCTTCAGCAGGGCCCGCACCGCCTCGCCCTGATCAAACCCGTGCTCAAACAGCAGCCAGCCACCGGTCTCAAGCGTACTGCGCGCACCTTCCGCAATGCGGCGAATATCGGCCAGACCGGCCTCGTCCGCCACCAGGGCACTGCGCGGCTCAAACCGCACATCGCCCTGCCCCAGATGCGGGTCGGCAGGGTCGATATAGGGCGGGTTGCTGACAATCATCGCGAAACGCCCCTGCAGTGGCTCGAACCAGCTACCCTGCACAAAACTCACATTGGCCAGCCCAAGACGCGCCGCATTGCGTTGCGCCAAGGCAACCGCGCCGGCGACCCGATCGCAGCCAACCAGTGACCACTGGCTCCGTTCGCTGGCCAGCGCCAGTGCGATGGCACCGGTACCGGTTCCCAGATCCGCCACGCGGTAGGCACCGTTCGGCAGCAGCTCGAGTGCCTGCTCAACCAGGGTCTCGGTATCGGGTCGGGGAATCAGGGTGTCGGCACTCACCTCCAGATCCAGCGTCCAGAAGCCGCGCCGTCCGGTCAGGTGTGCCACGGGCTCCCCTGCCAGGCGCCGTTGCAGCAGTGCATTGAAATCCGCCGCCTGCTGTGGCGACAGCGCACGCTCGGGATGCATGAAGAGATAGCTGCGCCCGCACTCGAGCACATGGCACAGCAGCAGCTCCAGATCCAGCCGCGGACTGTCGCTCGCAACCAGCTGCGGGGCACACTGCAGCGCTGTGGCGATGGTCAGGCTCATCGGCATAGCCTCATTGCGTACTCATCCGGCTCTACTCCTCAGAGAGTGCACCCAGCTGCTCGGTCTGGTATTCCACCAGCAGCGGATCGATGATGGCATTCAGTTCGCCGTTCATGATTTCGCCCAGCTTGTAGAGCGTCAGGTTGATGCGATGGTCCGTCACCCGGCCCTGGGGATAGTTGTAGGTGCGAATACGTTCGGAACGGTCGCCGCTGCCGACCAGGCTCTTGCGGGTGCTGGCCTGGTCGGCCGCATGGCGCTCCTGCTCGGCGGACTGCAGCCGTGCCGCCAGCAGCGACATGGCACGGGCCCGGTTCTTGTGTTGCGAACGCTCGTCCTGGCATTCCACCACCACGCCGGTGGGTATATGGGTAATGCGAATGGCGGAGTCGGTCTTGTTGACGTGCTGGCCACCGGCACCCGAGGCACGAAAAGTATCAACCCGCAGGTCGGCCTTGTTGATGGCAATTTCGGCCACCTCGTCCTGTTCCGGCATCACCGCGACAGTACAGGCCGACGTATGGATACGCCCCTGCGACTCCGTTTCCGGCACGCGCTGCACGCGGTGCGCACCGGACTCGAATTTCAGCCGCGAATAAACATCCTGCCCCACCACACGGGTGATGATCTCCTTGTAGCCACCGTGCTCGCCTTCGCTGGCGCTGATCACCTCGATGCGCAGGCCCTGCTGTTCGGCATAGCGCGAATACATGCGGAACAGGTCGCCGGCAAAGATGGCTGCCTCGTCACCACCGGTCCCGGCACGCACTTCGAGAAACACATTGCGGCCATCGTTCGGGTCCCGCGGCAGCAGCAGTATCTGCAGCTGCGCTTCAAGCTCCTCGAGACGGGCCCGCACGCCGCCAATTTCCTCGCGCGCCATTTCACGCATTTCGGCATCGCTGTCATCAAGCATGAGCTCGGCTTCGGCCAGGTCATCCTGCGCCCGCAGGTAATCCCGGAAGCTTTCCACCACAGGCTCAAGCTCGGCGTATTCGCGTGACAGATCGCGAAAACGGTTTTGATCGGCGAGCGTGGCCGGATCACTCAACAGGGCCGACACTTCCTCGTGCCGGTCGGTGAGTTTTTCCAGTTTGTTGCGTATAGAGGTTTTCATGTTAGTCAGCGTCAACCGTAAGGACAGTTGATAGAGCTCGCGCACGAGCTGCATCAGTATTAGGGCACGTAGGCAACCGGCCCAGCCCGTGGCACCCGGTCATTTTCATGTTATTTCGAGTCTGCCGAATCGGACAGCTGGTATAGCTCCTGCACCAGCTGCATCATTTCTTCGCGCCCATCGGCACTGGCCTTGCGCAGCTGAATGGTGGGCGAATGCAGCATCTTGTTGGTCAGCCGGTTCGCCAGCAGTGACAGCACCTGGTCCGCCGGCTTGCCGTTACGCAGCAGCTTCATGGCCTGTTCCAGCGCTTCGTCCCGCAGGGCCTCGGCGTTGGAACGCAGGGCCGTCAGGGTGTCTACGGCATCCAGTTCACGCAACTGGCGCATAAAGGCCAGCGCCCCGCGCTCGATAATTTCTTCGGCTTCCAGCGCCGCGGTTTCACGCGAGCGCTGATTTTCCTCAATCACATCACGCAAGTCATCAACGCTGTAGAGATAGACATCATCCAGCTCTCCCACCTGCGGTTCGATATCCCGCGGCACCGCGATATCCACCATGAACACCGGCTTGTGCTTGCGCTTTTTCAGGGCGTCTTCCACCGCGCCCTTGCCGAGGATGGGCAGCTGGCTGGCCGTGGACGAAATCACAATATCGGCCTCGGACAAGACCCTGGGAATATCCGCCAGCACAATGGCACGCCCGCCAACGGAATCCGCCAGCGCCTGTGCACGGCCCAGGGTACGGTTGGCCACGATCATGGAATGCACGCCAGCCTGGCTGAGATGACGCGCCACCAGTTCAATGGTTTCGCCCGCCCCGATAAGCAGTGCACGGCTGCTGCCCAGATCGGAAAAGATGTGCTGCGCAAGGCTGACCGCGGCATAAGCTACTGAAACGGGGTTCTGACCGATGGCGGTATCGGTGCGCACCTGCTTGGCAACGGCAAAGGTCTGCTGGAACAGCCGGCCGAGCTCTGCCCCTGCCAGGCCCTGTTCCTGCGACACCGCATAGGCAGACTTGAGCTGACCGAGAATCTGCGGCTCGCCCAGTACCAGGGAATCCAGGCCACTGGCCACCCGCATCATGTGCCGGGCCGCCTGCTCATCCCAGTGCGCATAGATACACTGGGCCAGCATGGCGGGCGCAAGATGGTGGTACTCGCCCAGCCACTGCAGCAATGACTCCAGACCCGCCTCATCGGTCGAGCAATACAGCTCGGTACGGTTGCAGGTCGACAGGATGGCCAGCTCTCTGAGCCGGCCCGAAGCACGGGCATGCTCCAGGGCATCAACCAGCTGCTCCGGCGCGAATGCCACTTTCTCGCGCACCTCTAACGGAGCGGTCTTGTGGTTGATACCTAACGCCAATAGAGCCATGGAGATGTTGCAGAACCTCAGCGGAAATATTCAGGCGCGTCATAATACACCTTCTTAGGTCCAAGAAGAAAACCCGACTATCGGAACTTTCCTTTCAAACGCCCGCCCAACTGACGCATGACAATAGCGCCAGCCTTCCTCTATAGTGAGCCAACACCCCAAGGGACCTGACCTTTAGCCCCATGAACAATACCCTGCTCGGCATTTTAATCAGCACGCTCGTTATGACAGGCTGCAGCATCAAGCCTGTTGCGACCGAACCTGCAGCCCCCGTTGCGCTGGAACCTGTGCAGTACCGGCCAGGCGAATTTAACCGCGAATCCCTGTTTCAACTGCTGCAGGCCGAGATTGCCGGCCAGCGACGCCAGTTCGATGTTGCACTCGAGATATATCTGCAACAAGCCAGGCTGACCCGCGACCCCGCCGTCGCCGAGCGCGCAACCCGCATTGCGCAGTACCTGCAGCGCCCGGACGACATGCTGCAAGCCGCCCGTCTCTGGATTGAGGCACAGCCGGATGACCCTGAGCCCTATCAGCTCGCCGCCGGCCTGCTGCTGCACGAGGGCGACTATGAAGCGGCCTTGCCGCTGATGGAGCGCGCCCTCGCCGAAGACAGCCACCAGGCGCTGGCGCTGCTTTTGGGCCAGGCCAGCAATATCAGCCCCCGGCAGCTTCAGGGCTATGTCACCATGCTGAACCGCCAGCTGGAAAAGACCCCTGATGACAGCTACCTGCTGCTGACCCGCGGCCAGCTGCTCAAGCAACTGGATCAGACGGATGCAGCGCTGGCGGACTTTAGCCAAGTACTGAGCCAGAACCCGGATGATCTCGATGCCCTCATGTCCAAAGCGGAACTGCTGCGCCTGAGCAATCGCCCCGGCGAGGCACTGCAACTGTTGCGCCCCTACCTGAAAAGCCAGAGCGACAACCGCCAGATACAGGTGTTGCAGGTGCAGCTGCTGTTCCTCAACAATCAGCAGCAACAGGCCGTCGCTGCATCCAGCGCGCTGATCAGGCGTTTCCCGGACGACACTCAGCTGCACTACTATCTTGCGCTGCTGATGCTGGACAACGACCAGCTTGAGCCCAGCCGCGCCGCACTGGAACAACTGCTGGAGCAGAACCCGGACAACAGCGAACCCCACTTTTATCTGGGTTACATCGCCCAGACCCAGGAACGCAAAGAAGAGGCCATCGAGCATTACAGCCGTGTTACCGAAGGCTCGAACCTGTTTCAGTCCTATGCCCGCACCCTCAACCTGCTGGACCAGAGTACCGACCAGGCCCGTATCGAACTGATAATGGAGGATGCCCGGGCCCGCTATCCGGATCTTGCGCCGCGCTTCTACGGACTGCAGGCCGAGTGGCTTAATCAGCACCAGAGCCGGGATGCCGCGCTGGCCATTCTGGATCAGGGACTGGCAGAACTGGGCAACGAGGTTACGCTGCTGTATACCCGCGCCATGCTGATTGATCCGGATAACTTTCCGCAAATCGAGCAGGACCTGCGCAAGGTGCTCGAAATGGAGCCGGATAACGCCAGCGCACTGAACGCACTGGGTTACACCCTGACCCTGTACACTGATCGCTACGATGAAGCCTACCAGCTGATCGAGCAGGCATTGCAGCAGAAACCGGACGACCCGGCCGTGCTCGACTCCATGGGCTGGGTACTGTTCAACCTGCAGCGCTATCCCGAAGCGATCGAGTACCTACAGCGGGCCTACGACAGCTTTCCGGATCCCGAAGTCACCGGCCACCTGATTCGCGCCTATTGGGCCGACGGTCGCCAGAACCGCGCTCGGGAACTGCTGGAACAGCACCTGGGCGAAGATCCGCAGAACGAGCACCTGCGTGACGCAGCCAGGGCACTCGGAGTCAACTGATGCGCGCGATCCTGCTGACCCTTGTGCTGTCGGTGCTCGCCGGCTGCAGCACCTTCAAACCCGAACCGCAAACCTTTGGCAGCGGCAGCTGGGATGAATACCAGCGACAGGCGCTGGCACTGCAGAGCTGGATGCTTGAAAGCAAGGTCGGCATCCGCACGCCGAATGACAGCCAGAGTGCCCGCCTGCAGTGGCAGCAGCAGACCCAGGACTATCGCATCGCCATCAGCGGCCCACTGGGCCAGGGCGGTGCTCTCATCGAGGGCAACGATAGCGGCGTCAGCATCGATATCGCCGGCGAAGGCCGTCACACCTCCGACAGCCCCGAAGCATTGCTGCAATCCCTTCTGGGCTGGAGCTTCCCGGTAAAACAGGCGACTTACTGGATCCGCGGCCTGCCGGCGCCCGGACTCCCCTATGCACCGACATTCAGCGAGAATCGACTTGAAACCCTTGAACAGGGCGGATGGTTGATCCATTATTCTGCCTACTCTGGGAACAATGGATATGTGTTGCCGCAGCGCGTCAGATTGCAACGCGCGGATCTGACCATCACGGTGATCATCAAGGAGTGGATCCCATCCTGAGCGGGCACGACGGTTATTTTGCCGTTCGTTTCTCTTTGACTGCACTTCGTGCTTGACCTATCGGGCCGGTTTGAGCAGAATATGCGCCTTCTTTCGGGAGGCCAACTCCAAAGGAGAGATACTGGGGTATCGCCAAGCGGTAAGGCACTGGATTCTGATTCCAGCATGCGGAGGTTCGAATCCTCCTACCCCAGCCATTTACTCATGACTTACTCCCTGTCAGCTTCGAATTCCAACTCCGAAACAACCGAGAAGGTGCTCGCCGTGTCTAGAATGATGGTCTTCACCGGCAATGCCAATCCGGAACTCGCCCAGAAAGTGGTCGAGCGCCTTGATATTCCGATGGGCAAAGCAGTCGTAGGTCGCTTTAGCGACGGTGAAGTGAACGTAGAGATCCAGGAAAACGTCCGCGGCAAGGATGTCTTTATCATCCAGTCCACCTGCGCACCGACCAACGACAACCTGATGGAGCTCATCGTACTGGCCGACGCGCTACGCCGTGCATCCGCCAGCCGCGTAACCGCCGTTGTACCGTATTTCGGCTACGCGCGTCAGGATCGCCGCCCCCGCTCTGCCCGCGTGGCAATCAGCGCCCGCGTTGTGGCAGACATGATCTCCGCTGTCGGTATCGACCGCGTTCTGACCGTTGACCTGCATGCCGACCAGATCCAGGGCTTCTTCGACAGCCCGGTGGATAACGTCTACGGCTCGCCGGTCCTGCTCGACGACATCGTCGATCAGCAGTACGAAGACATCATGGTCGTGTCACCGGATGTCGGCGGCGTGGTGCGTGCGCGCGCCATTGCCAAGCAGCTGGATTGCGATCTGGCCATTATTGACAAGCGTCGCGAGCGCGCCAACGAATCCCAGGTGATGAACATCATCGGTGACGTCGAAGGCCGTACCTGCATCCTGGTCGATGACATGTGCGATACCGCCGGCACCCTGTGCAAGGCGGCCAAGGCACTGAAAGAGAACGGCGCTGCCCGCGTTTACGCCTATGCCACCCACGCCGTGCTGTCGGGTCCTGCGATGCAGAACCTGGCCAACAGCGAACTGGACGAGCTGGTCGTAACCGACACTATCCCGCTGTCCAAGGCCGCCCGGGAATGCAGCAAGGTTCGCCAGCTCACCCTGGCTCCGATGCTGGCAGAAGCGGTACGCCGCGTCTGCAACGAAGAATCCATCAGCGCAATGTTCCGCTAGGCGGACACTGCCTGAACCGCACCGGCGCCCAGGCGACGGTGTTAATGCCCAAAAGGGCAACAGCGATGCTGCAGAGCCTTGGTCGCGAGGTCTGCAGCTTTTATTTATTGAAGGACATACCCATGACTAACTTTGTAATCGAAGCAGTATCCCGCGCGGATCAGGGCAAAGGTGCGAGCCGCCGCCTGCGCGCTCAGGGATCCGTGCCTGGCATCCTGTACGGTGGCGAGAACGACAAGAACCCGGTCGCTATCTCCGTCAACAACAACGAACTGGTCAAGCAGCTGAACGATCAGTCGTTCTTCTCCAGCATTCTGACCATCAAGCTGAATGGCGAAGAGCAGAAAGTCATCATCAAGGATCTGCAGCGCCACCCGGCTCGTCCGCAGATTCTGCATGCCGACTTCCAGCGCGTAACCAACGAAAGCCGTATCCGCATCACGGTTCCGCTGCAGTTCATCAACTTCGAAAAGTCATCCGCTGCCAAAGCGTCTGCCAAGTTCGCTGTTGAGAAAAACACTGCTGAGATCCTGTGCAACGCCGGTCAGCTGCCGGAAGCACTGCAGATCGACCTGAGCCAGGTTGAAGGCGGCAAGGTACTTCACCTGTCCGACATCAGCCTGCCGGAAGGCGTTGAAATCGTTGCACTGCGTCGCGGCGGTGACCACGACCAGGGCATCGGCTACGTCTACGCTCCGCGTGGCGCCAAAGCCGCCAAGTAAGACTGCTTAGCAGTCTGCAGGACGTAACACTGATCTACTGCGGAAAAGCCGAATTTGGTTATTTTATGCGCTCTTTTTTGTTAAATAGCACCACTATTCGCCTCAAAAGCGCTCAAAAACTAACTCAAATCGGCCTTCTCCTCGTGACGATCGGCCACGCCCGACAGACTGCCTACAGGGTACCGGCATGAATGACAGGATTCAGCTGATCGTTGGCCTCGGAAATCCGGGCGACAATTATCACCAGACCCGTCACAATGCCGGTGCCGACTTTGTCGGGCAGCTTGCTGCCTGGCATAACTGCACGCTGGTACCGGATCGCAAGTTTCACGGACGCTACGGCAAGATCATTATCAATGGCCAAGCCATCCACCTGCTGATCCCCCACACCTTCATGAATTTGAGCGGTCAGGCCGTCGCGGCCCTGGCATCGTTCTACAAAATTCCAGCCCAGTCCATTCTGGTCGCTCACGATGAGCTTGACCTGCCCCCCGGCGTCGCCCGCTTCAAGAAAGGCGGTGGACACGGTGGTCACAATGGCCTGCGCGACATCATTACCCGCCTGGGCAATGACAAGAATTTCTATCGCCTGCGCTTAGGTATTGGCCACCCCGGCCACAGCAGCCAGGTCGCCGCCTTCGTACTTAAGAAGGCCCCCGGCAGCGAACGGGAAAAAACCCTCGCCGCCTCCGATGAAGCCCTGCGCTACCTGCCCGAAGCCATTTCCGGGGAATGGGGTCGTGCCATGAACGGGCTCCACAGCTTTCAAGGTTAACTGACAGGACAAGCACCATGGGTTTCAAATGCGGTATCGTCGGCCTGCCCAATGTGGGCAAATCCACCCTGTTTAACGCACTGACCAAGGCCGGCATCGATGCCGAGAACTTCCCGTTCTGCACCATCGAGCCCAATTCCGGCATCGTTCCCATGCCGGATCCGCGCCTCAACAAGCTGGCCGAGATCGTCAACCCACAGCGCGTGTTGCCCACCACCATGGAGTTTGTCGATATCGCAGGCCTGGTTGCCGGCGCATCCAAGGGTGAAGGCCTGGGCAACAAGTTCCTGGCCAACATCCGCGAAACCGATGCCATCGCCCACGTGGTACGCTGCTTTGAAGACGAGAACGTGATTCACGTCGCCAACCGCATCCATCCGCTGGAAGACATCGAAATCATCAACATGGAGCTGGCACTGGCGGACCTGGATTCTGTCGAGAAGCAGCTGCAGCGTGTGGCCCGCAACGCCAAGGGCGGCGACAAGGAAGCCGTTCGCGCCAAGGCCCTGCTTGAAAAGCTGCTGCCGCACCTGAGCGAAGGCCAGCCGGTACGCTCCATGAGCCTGACCGATGACGACCTCAAGCTGCTGCCCAGCTTCCACCTGCTGACCACCAAACCGACCATGTACATTGCCAACGTCGCCGAAGATGGTTTCGAGGACAATGAGTACCTGGACCAGGTACGTGCCCTGGCCGCCACTGAAGGCGCCGAAGTGGTCGCCATCTGCAACAAGCTGGAATCCGAAATCGTCGAGCTGGATGACGAGGAGCGCCTTGAGTTCCTGCAGGACCTTGGGATGGAAGAGCCCGGTCTGGACCGCGTCATCCGCGCCGGATACCGCCTGCTCGGCCTGCAGACCTACTTCACAGCGGGCGTGAAGGAAGTCCGTGCCTGGACCGTCAAGATCGGCGCCACCGCCCCCCAGGCCGCCGGCGTAATCCACACAGACTTCGAGAAGGGCTTTATCCGCGCCGAAGTTATCAGCTATGAGGATTTCGTGACCTACAAGGGCGAACAGGGTGCCAAGGAAGCCGGCAAATGGCGCCTGGAAGGCAAGGATTACATCGTCAAGGACGGCGATGTGGTGCACTTCCGTTTCAACGTCTGACAGCGCCACGGGAAATCAGATTTTTTACAGCCAAGCTGTTGACAACTAAGCAGAATCAGAGAATAATTCGCGCCTCAACAGGTACGGCAATGTAGCTCAGTTGGTTAGAGCAACGCATTCATAATGCGTGGGTCGCAGGTTCGAGTCCCGCCATTGCCACCATTTAATCGTTACTGCCATGTGCAATAACGGTAAATGAAAACCACCCTCAGGGTGATTGTAAAATAGCTGTTGAAGGCTGTAGGGGTATAGCCAAGCGGTAAGGCAACAGGTTTTGATCCTGTCATGCGGAGGTTCGAATCCTCCTACCCCTGCCACAGTGGCAATGTAGCTCAGTTGGTTAGAGCAACGCATTCATAATGCGTGGGTCGCAGGTTCGAGTCCCGCCATTGCCACCATTGACAGCCATGATGAAAGATCTGCGCATGCAACATGCGCATTGAAGAGCCGCCCCCGGGCACACTCTTCCAGGTATTGGGGTATCGCCAAGCGGTAAGGCACTGGATTCTGATTCCAGCATGCGGAGGTTCGAATCCTCCTACCCCAGCCACTCTTTCAAACGACTCTTTCCCTATTTGTCTCAGTGCTGAAAACAGATCAGGTTCGCGGCATATCCGTGCAACAGATTCGGTTTAAGCCCCATACGCGTACCCTGCAGACCCTTTCGCAACCTGCTTGCCGGCCCCGGCTTCACCGGGACGCACATCCTGCCATCCTGATCCTGACAGGCCACTACAAAGAAGCTACACTTGCTGCACAGTTCGCCCATAAGGATCGATGGCAATTGGTGCATTCCATGTCAGACTCAACCGGTTTAAGCAGCGCTGACACTCATGCAGAGTCCACCGAGGACTCTCGTGACCCGCGCCGTCTACGCAAGAACGTTCATATTCTCTTTCTTGGCCTGGCATCGAGCGAAACCGATCCGGTTATCACGCTGCTGCGCTCAGCACGCATCGCGCCACGCGGCCGACAGATCGAACACGAAAAAGACTTCCTCGAAGCCCTTAGCGAGCGCTCCTGGGACCTGATCATCTGCTCTCCCAACGAGGGTGAGCTAAAAAACAATCGCGTGCTGCACCACCTCTTGCGCCTGGACAAGGACATCCCGGTTATTCAGCTGACAGACGAGCTGGACTGCGGCCGCATGGCCAGGGGCCTCAAGGAAGGCATGCGCGCCGTGGTAAGCAAGCAGGATCCCGAACTGCTGCTGCTGACCCTGCAACAGGAACTGATCAGCCTTGAACATCGCCGCAGCCTGCGCATGGCCAAGGCCCGGCTCAGCGATGCCGAACGACGCTGCCAGCAGCTGATGGATGTCTCCAGCAACGGCATTGTCTGCCTGGATGGCGATCGCATCATGTACGCCAATCCCTGCTTCTGCCACCTGTTTGGCTATAACGATGACCGTCAGCTCATCAACCAGCCGTTTGAGCACCTGATGATCACCGAAGACCGCGAAGAGCTGACCGAACAGCTGCGGGCTTTCAAGGATGCCCGGCGAAAAGACATGCTGATGCAGCTGTCGGCAGAGCGCTCCGATGGCAGCAACTTCGTTGCCAACCTTGAAATGCAGGAGGCGCGTTTCAACGACAAGCCCTGCGTGCAGCTCACCATCCGCCCGGACCGCCAGTTCCGCGAGCTGCAACAGGCCGCACAGCAGGACCTGGTCACCGGCCTCCACAATCGCCAGTTTCTCGAACAGAGCCTGGAAGACGCGGTACAAAATGCCCTTGATGGCGGCCATGACTGCAATATGCTGTATATCAGCATCGACCAGTACAACATCATTCGCTCGGAGATCGGTTTTGAGGGCTGCGACCAGGTGGCACGCGACATTGCCGACATTTTGCGTCAGTACGTCAACCGGGCCCACCTGATCGCCCGCCCCAGCGATGACATCTTCGTGGTCATTTATCGCGATCCGAGCCCCGACAAGTCCATGCGCCTGGCGCGCAAGCTGTGCGGTACCATCGCCGACAATACGAGCACCGTCAACGGTACGCTGCTGCACGTCACCTGCTCTATCGGCGTTACGACCATAAACGACAACTCTCCCGGGCCGGACGAAGTCGTGGCCCGCGCCCGCATGGCATCGGAAAGTCTGCGTGACCGCCAGAATGGCGGCAATGGCGTAAAGCTGTACGCAATCGAAACCCAGATGACCTCGAGCGACTCCAAAACCGTGCGCATGCTGCGCGAGGCCGTCAAGGACCAGCGCTTCCGCCTGCTGTTTCAGCCTGTCGTCGCACTGCACCAGGAAACCGATGCCAACCATTACGAGGTGTTGCTCCGCCTGCTGGACCCGGAGAATCGGGAAATTTCCCCCAACATCTTTCTGGCCACCGTGGATCATGCCGACCTCAGCATCACCATGGACCGCTGGGTCATTCGGGAAAGTCTGCAGCAGCTGCGTACCGAGCTGGAAAAAGGCCATCGCAACCGGCTGTTTATCACCATCACCGGCAGCACCCTGAGAGACAAGGAGCTGGTGCCCTGGCTGTCAGACATTCTGCGCGAGTTCCGCCTGCCGGCGGACCGTATCGTGTTCCAGCTCAGCGAAACCGACATATCATCGCAATTGCAGACCGCCGTCGAATTCACCCACGCCATCAAGGAACTGCATTGCCGAATCTGTATCAAGCACTTCGGCACTTCGACCAGCTACCGGGAAGTGGCCAAGGCCATCGCAGCCGACTACATCAAGATCGACGGCTCCTACGTGCAGGATCTGGCCAACGGAAATTCGCTGGATAACAGCTTCAACAAGATGGTCGAGCAGCTCAACAGCAGCCGCCGCATCACCATAGCGCCGCTGGTTGAGGGCACCAAGGTGATGAGCAAGCTTTGGAAGTCCGGCGTGAACCTGATCCAGGGCTACTATCTGCAGCCCCCGCGAGAACACATGGACTACGACTTCTTCGAGCACTAAGGTCGAAGACACTCCAGGCAGAACAACACGGGGCCATGCGCAGCACAGCCCCGTGCTCACAGAGCCTGTCGTTGCGACAGGCCCTGTTGCATAAGGCTACTTGTCACCCAGCAGCGTATCCCGGTCACGAAAGCCGATCAGGTACAAAATGCCATCCAGCCCCAGGGTGGAAATGGCCTGCTTGGCGCTCTGGCGCACCAGTGGCTTGGCGCGAAATGCGATTCCGAGCCCGGCAATCGACAGCATCGGCAAGTCATTGGCACCGTCACCCACCGCAATCGTCTGCTCCAGACGCACGCCTTCGCGCGCCGCAATTTCACGCAGCAGCTCCGCCTTACGCTGGCCGTTGACGATATCGCCCTTCACTTCACCTGTGACCTTGCCATCGACAATATCCAGCTCATTGGCATAGACATAGTCAAAACCCAGCTTCTGCTGCAGATGACGGGCAAAGTAGTTAAAGCCGCCGGACAGGATCGCCGTCTTGAAGCCCAGCGCCCGCAGGTTGGACACCAGCTCTTCAGCGCCTTCGGTCATCGGCAGGGTTTCGGCAATGCGCTGCAGCACCGAGGCATCGAGGCCCTTTAGCAGCGCCACGCGCTGGCGAAAACTCTCGTTAAAGTCCAGCTCGCCACGCATCGCCGCCTCGGTGATGGCCACCACCTGATCCCCCACGCCGGCCTCTTTGGCCAGCTCATCGATGACCTCGGCTTCGATCAGGGTCGAATCCATATCGAACACCACCAGGCGACGGTTACGACGGTAGATATTATCTTCCTGGAAGGCGATATCCACATCCAGGTCACTGGCTGCCTTGAGGAACTCCTCCCGCAGCGCGGTGTTGTCTGCCGGTACGCCACGCACCGAAAACTCGACACAGGCCTTGGTGCGATCACCGGCGCTGGGCACCGCATTAAGCGACACGCGGCCCGACAGGCGGCTGATATTATCGATGTTCAGGTCATGCAGCGCGGCAATCTCGGTCACCTTGGCGATATGCGCCGAGGTAATGCGGCGCGCCAGCAATGTAATGATATGGCGTGACTTGCCCTGCACGCCGACCCAGGACTCATAGGCACTCTCGTCAACCGGCTCAAAACGCACGGTCATCTGCAGCTCGTGGGCCTTGAACAGCAGGTCCCGCAACACCCCGGAGGACTCCGCAGCGGCGGGCACTTCGATCAGAATACCGAGCGAGAGGGTGTTGTGAATCACCGCCTGGCCGATATCGAGAATATTGATATTGTATTGCGCCAGAATGGCGCTGATTGCAGAGGTGACGCCCGGCTTGTCGGTACCGGACACGGTAAGCAGGATAATCTCTTTCACGAATGATTCCATCTAGTACGCCTTCACAGACGCATCGGCCACAGGATACTATCGGCGAATTATAACAAGGCGCCCCTGAATTACCCATCAGCGACACCGCTTTCGCTTGCCTGCCGGCCCTTGCCGACCACTCAGGGATAAAGATATGGATCTGGCACAGCTTTCACCGCCCGCACTTATGCTGCTTATTGGACTTATTGCACTGTGCGAGTCCCTTGCCTTTGTCGGCATACTGGTGCCCGGTATCGCGCTGCTGTTCACCATCACCCTGATCGCAGGCGAACAGCAATTCTCACTACTGCCGCTGCTGCTCAGCGCCTTTGCCGGTGCCGTGGCCGGAGACAGCCTGAGCTACTACCTGGGGCGTTATGCCGACCCCTGGTTACAACACCGCTGGCCCTTCAGTGCCTACCCGAACTGGCACCGGCGCGGCATAAACTTCTTTATGCGCTATGGCCAGCTCAGTATTCTCGCCGGGCGTTTTATCGGCCCCATCCGCCCGATCGTTCCGTTTGTGGCCGGCACCTTTGAGATGCCCGCAGCGCGCTTCTTCGGCGTCAATGCCCTCTCGGCCGCACTCTGGGCACCGGCCACCATCCTGCCGGGCTATTGGATAGGCCAGTCCGCCGAGGCCATGCTGGGGCACTGGCAGGCACTGTTCTACCCCGCCCTCGGCCTCGTGGTGCTGGTGCTGATTGCCACCGTGCTGCACCAGCACCTGCAGCCAGATCAGCCTCTGGCGCGCTGGGGCGCCAGGCGTCTGGGCCTGAAACCGGAGCGCCTGGCGGCGCTGCTTCTGCTGACTGCCGCCAGCAGCGGACTGCTGATACTCTGCGCCCTGCAATATCTGGGCTCTGCCCAGGACTGGAACCAGCACATCCAGCAGCTGCTCTGGCAGAGCGCAGCCCAGGCCCGCCCCCTGTGGGTCTTTATCAGCGGCCTCGGCGACAGCAGCAGTGTGATTCCGGCCGCCCTGCTGCTGGCGGCCGGTCTGCATGGCCTCAGGCGCTCGCGTGATGGCTGGCGCCTGGTGCTGTTGCTGTTGCTATGCGTGGCACTCAACAGCGTCCTGAAAGAACTCTTTCAGGCGCCGCGTCCGAATATTGGTCCCACAATCCCAGGCTTCAGCTTTCCCAGCGGCCACAGCAGCACCAGCGCGGCATTCTTCGCCATGCTGGCCATTCTGCTGGGCATCGGACATCGCCTCCCCTGGCGTCGCCTGGGCTACCTGAGCGCCCTGGTGCCCGCCGTAGCCATCGGCCTTTCGCGCATCATGGTGGGTGCACACTGGCCGCTGGATGTACTGGCAGCCTGGTGCGAGGGGCTCATGGCAGCCGCGGCGCTGCGACTCTGGCTACTGCGTCCCCAGCGGGCACTCAAGCCGATACAAGGGCGCGACGTACTCCTGCTGAGCGCCGCGGTGCTGCTACTGCTGGGCTCCCTGGCATTCTGGCATTTTGATGCCCGGCTTATGTACTACCAGGCCATGCCGTCCTGACCGGCGGCCAAAAAAGCAATCCGCACAGAGTGCAGCCGGTGCGAATAAAAAAACCGGGCTAAAGAGCCCGGTTTCTTATCGTGAGCAGTAACAGGAATCGTTACCGCCAAGGCACAAACGACCTATGAAGGACGACGATTGCGCGAACGCGGCCGCCGGCTCTTGCCCGCCGGCTTTTTGTCCGCCGGCTTGTTGCCAGCAGGCTTGTCGCCGGCACGGCCACCGTCCAGCTTTCCTTCCGCCAGACGCTGACGCGTGCTTTTGGTCTTGCCGGAACCGGGCTTGTCGACCATTTCGAAGTCAATCTTGCGCTCATCCAGATCCACCCGCATGACCTTCACACGCACCGGATCACCGAGCTTGTAGGTTTTGCGCATGCGCTCGCCTACCAGGCGCTGCTTGGCGGCATCGAAGTGATAGTAGTCAGACGGCAGCGCGGTAATGTGCACCAGTCCTTCCACATACACCTGCTTGAGCTCAACGAAGACACCAAAGCCGGTAACCGCCGTGATAACGCCATCGTGCTCTTCGCCCACCTGATCAAGCATGTACTCGCACTTGAGCCAGGACATGACGTCGCGGGTTGCATCATCGGCACGACGCTCGGTCATGGAGCAATGCTCGCCGAGCTGCAGCATCTGCTCATCGTTGTAGCGATAACGGAACTGCGGATTCGACTTGAAACCGTCCGGCCAACGCATGGTCTTGGACGAACTGCTGCCCCGGAACGCCGACTTCAGGCGATCCAGCAGTGAGCGGTCACTATCGGCATGGATAGCGGCGCGAATAGCCCGGTGCACCAGCAGATCCGGGTAGCGACGGATGGGCGACGTAAAGTGCGTATAGGCCGCATAGGCCAGGCCAAAGTGCCCCTTGTTTTCGGGGCTGTACACGGCCTGGCGCATGGAGCGCAGCATCATGGTCTGCACAACGAGGCGGTCGGGACGGTTTTCGATCTGCGACGCCAGTTTCTGGTAGTCAGACGGCGTGGGCTTTTCGCCGCCCCCCAGGGACAACCCGAGCTCGCCAAGGTAAGCACGCAGGCTCACCAGCTTCTGCTCCTTCGGACCTTCATGGATACGGTACAGCGCCGGCACCTTGAGCTTGGCGAGAAAACGCGCGGTGGCCACGTTGGCGCACAGCATGCATTCTTCGATCAGCTTGTGGGCATCGTTGCGCTCGACCGGCACAATCTCTTCGATCTTGCGCTCCTCGGAGAACAGAATGCGGGTTTCGGTCGTTTCAAAGTCGATGGCACCGCGCGCGTCACGCGCCTTGCGCAAACCGAAGTAAAGGCTGTAAAGATCTTCCAGATGCGACACAACGCCAGCGTACTCGCTTCGCAGCTGCTTGCCCTGCGGGCTTTTCGGCTCGGTCAGCATGGCTGCAACCTTGTTATAGGTCAGGCGCGCATGGGACTGGATCACGGCTTCGTAGAACTGATAACCCGACAGCTTGCCGCTGGCGCTGATGGTCATCTCGCACACCATGGCCAGACGATCCACCTTGGGATTCAGCGAGCAAAGGCCATTGGACAGAATCTCGGGCAGCATCGGCACCACAAACTCGGGGAAATACACCGAGTTGCCACGGCTCAGGCCTTCCTTGTCCAGCGCCGTACCGGGGCGGACATACCAGGACACATCGGCAATCGCCACCCACAGACGCCAGCCGCCGGTACGCTTGCGCTCGGCATAGACGGCATCATCGAAATCCTTGGCATCTTCGCCATCAATGGTCACCAGCGGAAGATGGCGCAGATCGACACGGTTCAGCTTGGCGGATTCCTCCACCTCGGCCGACAGGCCGCCCACTTCGTCGCGCACATCCTGGGGCCATTCATCGGGAATTTCGTAGTTGTGAATGGCAACCTTGATTTCCATCCCCGGCGCCATGTGATCGCCCAGCACCTCGACCACGCGGGCCTCGGGAATCTGCTGCTTGCCAGGCTGATGAATCAGCTCCGCCACGACCAGCTGGCCATCACGGAAGGGAGGACTGCCCCTGCGATCCGCCGCGATCATGATCTGCTGGGTAATGCGCTGGTTTTCCGGAATCAGGTAGCCCAGATCGCCCTGCTCTTTGTAACGCCCCACCAGGGTACGGGTGCCACGCTCGAGCACTTCAATAATCTTGCCTTCGCGGCGACCACGGTAATCAATGCTGATTTCCTGCACCAGCACACGGTCACCGTCGAACACCTGGCGCATCTGGCGCGGACTGATAAACAGGTCATCGCCACCGGCATCCGGCGTAACAAATCCAAAGCCATCGCGATGGCCAATAACACGGCCGGCGATAAGGTCCATCTTCTTGATGATGCCGAATTCGCTGCGGCGGTTACTGATAAGCTGCCCGTCGCGGCACATGGCCTTAAGTCGGCGGGATACCGCTTCAACACAGTCTTCATCTTCAATACCCAGCTCACGGCACAGTCTGCCGTGGCTGATTGGCGAACCCCACTCCTGCAAGAATTCCAGCAGGAAATCCCGGCTCGGTGCCGGCTTGCCATATTTTTCTGCTTCGGCCTGAGCCTGGGGGTCGCGTTTTAGCCAGTCGTTTGTCATTAATAATCCAATTAGGTCCTTGATCCCAGAAACATAATAGTTGCGAATGCAGTGGGACGCCTGCGACGTTGCGCCCTCGCCCACGGCCCTGCGCAGCGGCATGGTTCTGAACGAACGTACCCGGTCCGTTTGAATACCCGGTCGTACCCGACAGCCTTGTGTGTCGGCGCGGTCTGTGCCCGCAGGCGACAAGAGGGGGCTCGATTAAGGCCCTGTCACTTCTCTTGTGCAGCTCGCTAAGCTGCCAGTCCGGTCAAACAAAAAATTGAGCCGGCAAAAGCCGGCTCGGGGAGTCTATCACGGTAGCTCGTCGACAACGTCTTCTTCTTTGGGCGGTGGAATCAGGTCATCCCGACTCACGCCCATCAGCAGCATGACGTTGGCGGCCACATAGATGGACGAGTAAGTACCCACCACAATGCCCACCAGCAGCGCCAGTGCAAAGCCGTGAATGGTCTCGCCGCCAAACAGCGCCAGCGCCAACACCACCAGCAAGGTGGTAAAGGATGTCATCAGCGTCCGGCTGAGAGTCTGCGTCAGCGAGATGTTGATCACCTCCACTGGCTCTTCCTTGCGCAGCAGGCGGAAGTTTTCGCGAATCCGGTCAAATACCACGATGGTATCGTTGAGCGAGTAACCGATCACCGCCAGCACCGCCGCCAGCACCGTAAGATCAAACTCGATGCCCAGCACCGAGAAGAAACCCAGGGTGATGATGACGTCATGCGCCAGCGCCAGTACGGAGCCCAGCGAGAACTTGAACTGAAAGCGAAAGGCGATGTACACCATGATCATGAACAGCGCCAACAGCATGCCCAGACCACCCTGCTCGCGCAGTTCCTCACCCACCTGCGCGCCCACATATTCGTTGCGGCGCAGCTCCAGCTGCTGGGTTTCACTGGCCTGCAGCGTCGCCAGGACGGTGTCACCCAGCTTCGGATCGTGGGTTTCCCCCAGACGAATCAGCACATCGGTGGCGGCACCGAAATTCTGTACCGTGACATCTTTGTAACCGGCCTCGCCCAGAATCTGACGAATCTTGCCAAGATCGGCGTCCTGCTGATAGCCCACTTCCACCAGGCTGCCACCGGTGAAATCAAGGCCGAACTTCAGCCCCTGAATGGCCAGCGAGCCGACTGAGATCAGGATCAGCAGCGCCGAAAGCGCGAAGGCCGCCTTGCCCAAGCCCATAAAGTTAATAATTTTGTTCTGCTTTGCCATAGCCTGTTCCTCAGAGAGCGAGCCGGCTGGGCTTGCGCCCGCCATAAGTCAGATTCACCAGCGCACGCGTCACCACAATCGCCGTGAACATCGAGGTCACGATCCCCACCGACAGCGTCACCGCAAAGCCCTTCACCGGGCCGGTGCCCATCGCGAACAAAATCAGCGCCGCAATCAGGGTCGTGATGTTGGCATCCAGAATGGTGGTAAAGGCACGACCGAAACCGGCATTAATCGCCGACTGCCAGGGCACCCCGTTGCTCATTTCCTCCCGAATACGGGAGAAGATCAGCACGTTGGCATCCACCGCCATACCCACTGTGAGCACGATACCGGCGATACCTGGCAGGGTCAGCGTGGCGGACAACAGTGACATGACTGCCACCAGCAACATCAGGTTAAGCGTCAGGGCGATGTTGGCCAGCACGCCGAATACACGGTAGTAGAGCACCATAAAGAGCAACACCAGCGCAAAGCCGATTTTCACCGACATGACGCCCAGCTCGATGTTCTCTGCACCCAGGCTCGGCCCTATGCTGCGCTCTTCAACGAAGTAGATCGGTGCCGCCAGGGCACCGGCACGCAGCAGCAGCGCCAGTTCAGACGATTCCGTGGCGCTTTCCAGACCGGTAATGCGGAACTGCGAGCCCAGGACCGACTGAATGGTCGCCAGCGAGATGATCTTCTTCTCGACATACGGAATACGGCGTTCCTGCACCACCCCATCGACGGTCTCGGTCAGGGTGCGGTTCTTGAATTCGACAAACAGCACCGCCATGCGACGCTGGATCGCGTTGCGTGTCACGCGGCCCATCATCTGGCCACCCTTGGCATCCAGGGTGATGGAAACCTGCGGCATGCCGTTCTCATCGAAGGCTGCCTGGGCGTTGGCCACACTGGAGCCGGTAATGATGATGTCACGCTCAATCGTGGCGGTGCGGCCCGGCTGACTGCGGAACTCATAGGTTTCGGTGGTGCCGGCCGGAGCCTGGGACGTAGCCTCGAGACGGAACTCAAGATTGGCGGTTTTGCCAATAATGCGTTTGGCCGCTGCGGCGTCCTGCACTCCCGGCAGCTGTACCACGATACGGTTGCGGCCCTGACGCTGAACCAGCGGCTCGGCCACACCCAGCTCGTTGACACGATTGCGCAGGGTTGTGAGGTTCTGCTTAACCGCATAGTCCTCAATATCGCGCACCGTCTGCTCGGTGAGACTGATCACCACATAGTAGGCGCCATCGACGGTTTCGTCGGACAACAGAAATTCGGGGTAATCCTTGCGCAGCAGGCTGCGTGCTTCATCACGCACGGCTTCATCGGCAAACTTGACCTCAAGGCTGCCGTCGCTGCGGTGATCCACCAACCGGTAGCGCAGTTTTTCCTGCCGCAGCTTGGTTTTGATCTCGGACACATAGACATCAAGACGCTGCGCCACCGCCTGCACGGTATCGACCTCCAACAGGAAGTGCACGCCGCCACGCAAGTCCAGGCCCAGTTTCATGGGACCTGCACCCAGCGCACTGAGCCAGTCCGGCGTGGTGGGCGCGAGGTTCATCGCCACCACATACTGGTCGCCCAGCAGCCCGGCAATGACCGCTTTGGCACGCAGCTGGCTTTCACCATCGGCAAAGCGCACCAGGCCGTTGCCATCCTGCAGCTCGACACCTTTATTGCTGATGCCTTCGCGTTCCAGCACCGTGGAGATACGCTCCAGCAGGGGCTCATCCACTTGATACATTTCGCGCGTGCCCGACAGCTGGATCGCATAGTCATCGGGGTACAGGTTGGGCGCCGCATACAACAGGCCCAATGCCAGCAGCAGCAGAATCAGCAGGTTTTTCCACAGAGGGTAGCGATTGAGCATAGGTCGCCCTGTTCGTTCGGCGCCGCGCCTGCGCCAACTGCGCACGCGGCAGGCAGTAAATCCGGTGGTTAAATAAAAACGCCACTGAAACAGTGGCGTTTTCCGTCAAGGAGGCGTTAGATATTTTTGATCGTGCCCTTGGGCAGCGCCGCCGCCACGTGGGCTTTCTGGAAGCTCAGCTGGGTACCTTCGCAGACTTCCAGTACCACGTAGTCATCGCTGACTTTGGTAACCTTGCCAATAATGCCGCCAGCGGTGAGCACTTCATCACCCTTGGCCAGATTGCTGATCAGGTTTTTGTGATCTTTCGCACGCTTTGCCTGTGGGCGCCACATGAAGAAGTAGAAAATCAGGCCAAAACCAACCAGAAAAAGAATATTGAAAATGCCTGGATCCATGCCGCCGGCACCGGCTTCTGCCGCCTGGGCCGAAGAAATCAGAAAGCTCATGTAGCCTTACTCCTTGAACATTGAAATGCTGTGACTTATATGGAGGCAAGCGGCGGCGTTTCAAGGCCCCGCTCAGCATAAAACTCATCGACAAAGGCGCTCAATTTACCCTGTTCGATAGCGCCACGCAAACCGGCCATCAGCACCTGATAGTAATGCAGGTTATGAATGGTATTGAGCTGCGCACCGAGGATTTCCTTGCACTTGTCGAGATGATGCAAATACGCCCGGCTGAAGTTCTGGCAGGTATAACAGTCGCAGCTTTCATCCACCGGCCGGGTATCGGTTTTATTGACCGAGTTGCGGATCTTGACCACGCCCTTGGCGGTAAAAAGGAAGCCGTTGCGCGCATTGCGCGTTGGCATTACGCAATCAAACATGTCCACGCCGCGGCGCACGCCTTCCACCAGGTCTTCCGGCTTGCCGACACCCATGAGGTAGCGCGGCTTGTCTTCCGGCATTTTCCAGGCCAGATGATCCAGCACCCGCACCATGTCTTCCTTCGGTTCCCCCACCGACAAGCCGCCAATGGCATAGCCATCGAAACCGATCTCGGCCAGACCCGCCAGGGACTCGTCACGCAGTGACTCGTACATGCCGCCCTGAACAATGCCAAACAACGCCGACGGGCTGTCGCCGTGGGCTCGCTTGGAACGCTCGGCCCAGCGCAGCGACAGGCGCATCGACTGGGCCGCTTCCTGCTCGGTGGCCGGGTAAGGCGTGCACTCGTCAAAAATCATCACGACATCGGAGCCCAGGTCGCGCTGTACCTGCATCGAGCGCTCCGGATCGATAAAGACCTTGGAGCCATCGACCGGCGACTGAAACGCCACGCCTTCCTCGGTAATCTTGCGCATGGCGCCGAGACTGAAGACCTGAAAGCCGCCGGAGTCGGTCAGAATGGGGCCTTTCCACTGCATGAAATCATGCAGATCACCGTGCAGACCGATGATTTCGGTGCCGGGGCGCAACATCAGATGAAAGGTGTTGCCGAGGATCATCTGCGCGCCGGTCGCCTCGATATCACGCGGCAACATGCCCTTGACGGTGCCGTAGGTGCCGACGGGCATGAACGCCGGCGTTTCCACCGTGCCACGCGGAAACGTCAGACGACCGCGGCGCGCCTTGCCATCGACGGCCAGGCGCTCGTAACTCATAAAACAGCTTCTGCTCACTTATCCTCCAAAGCCGCGCGTCGGCGCGTCAGAAACATCGCATCCCCGTAACTGAAAAAGCGGTAGCGCTCGGCCACCGCCTCACGGTACGCCCGCATGATGCCGTCGTAGCCCGCAAAGGCACTGACCAGCATCAGCAGCGTTGATTCAGGCAGGTGAAAATTGGTAATCAGAGCATCCACCGTGCGGTACTGATACCCCGGGTAGATGAAAATATCGGTATCGCCGCTGTAGGGCTCGATTTCGCCGCCACGACTGGCTGTTTCCAGGCAACGCACACTGGTGGTGCCGACGGCCACGACACGGCCACCACGGGCCCGGGTTTCCCGCACCGCCTGGCAGACCGCCTCGCTGACCTCGATAAATTCGGCATGCATCTGGTGATCCTGCACCTGCTCGACCTTCACCGGCTGAAAGGTGCCGGCGCCGACATGCAGGGTCACAAACGCCTGCTGCACGCCGCGGGCTTCCAGCTGCGCCAGCAATTCGTTATCGAAATGCAGCCCCGCCGTGGGCGCCGCCACGGCGCCTGGTTTGCGGTTATACACCGTCTGATAACGCTCACGGTCCGACTGCTGATCATCGCGCTTCATGTACGGCGGCAGCGGCATGTGGCCAAACTCTTCGAGCACCTCAACCAGATGGCGGTCTATATCAAAGCGCAGTTCAAACAGGTTGCCCTGGCGGCCGATGACCTGGGCCCGAACACCACCTTCCAGCAGTAAATCGGTACCCGGTTTCGGCGCCCGACTGGCACGCACATGGGCCAGCGCCTGAGTGGTATCGAGTACCCGCTCTATCAGCACCTCGACCTTGCCACCGCTGGCTTTTTCGCCAAACAGCCGCGCCGGAATCACTCGGGTATCATTAAACACCAGCAGATCGCCGGGGTTGAGCAGCGACAGGATATCGCTGAACTGACGGTGCGCGATGGCACCACTGTCGCCCTCCAGACACAGCAAACGGCTGGCTGAACGCCGTTCCAGCGGGAAGCGGGCGATCAGTTCGTCGGGCAATTCAAAACTAAAATCTTTAACCTGCATCGCAGCTCTGGCAAACGTTTGTTGAAATGGCAGCGGATTGTACCGGATAGCGGAGTTTTTTTCAGCCATTTCGGGTCACAGTGATTGACCCCGCTACAAAGCTACTTATAATATGCCCTCGCTGTGCCAGTGTGGTGAAATTGGTAGACACAGGGGATTCAAAATCCCCCGCCCTTAAAAGCGTGCCGGTTCGAGTCCGGCCACTGGTACCATGTCAGAAGAAGCTTGCAGAAATGCAGGCTTTTTTTGTTTCTGGCGGATGTAAACGTCGTGATGCCAGGCAGCCCGCGCGCGCAATCAGTCACGGCCCCGCACATGGGGTTGCTGCAACGACGCCAGAGTGGGTGAAGAAGTGCTCCAGACACCCGCACCCTGCTTACGCGGCGAGACGCTATTTGCAAGTTAATAACGGGCTCTCTCAAAACCAACAATCACAGAGACTAGCCGATGAACCTCAAAGACCCCTTCGGACGCCAAGAGAAAAGACGCGAGCGCGAATACGCCTCGCTACGACAGAAACTGCCAGGCGCAGGCGTCACCACCCGGGCTGATGCCGAGCAGCTGATAGAGACAGTAGGTAACCGCGGCAAATACGGTTTAATGTTTATTATTGCGCTGACGTTGCTGCTGATGCTGTTCATACCCGAAGGGCGTATTATTTTCGGCGCAACCGGCACTCTGGTGGGTGTATGGGCATATATCACCAGCCGCAAGGTTCAGGGCCACGTTAAGCGTTATATCCAGGAGGAGCTCACCCCTGACAGCGACTCCGAGTCAGCGACTCCCGACGACTCCACAACGTTGTAGTTGTAGCCGAGCCGCCTTTTGCGACTCAAGATCATCGCAATAAAGCCCTGCTGCGAAGCCAGCCCCCTAAACCTCCGGGGGCTGAGACTACCGTGCGACGCCATCACCTTTAGGTCCGCGAATTCAACTCCGAGGGGCGACAGGCCGGACAGCTTGCACAGCACATAGGCGACTCGCGTCAGTCGTCCAGTAGCGGGCGCCCCTGACAGGAAGTCGTAACCGGGCGGGCCGGCTATGACGCTGTTAAACGTGACTGAAAACACCGCTCTGGCGGGCTGATCCGAGCCTGGTACGCGCGACTCGGTTCAGGGTTTATCGGAGCCGAACTCTTCGGCCGATTCTTCCCAGGCCTGTTGCAGCGACTGGTAGGCGCCGGAAAAGCCCTCTTTCATGTGATCCCAGGCATCGGTCGAGCTGTTTTTCAGGCTGCCGTACCATTCGGCCAGCTCAATGCGCTGACGGCGCAATTCCCGCTGACTCTCGCGTGCCTGTTCACGGGCCGCGGTATCCATTTGCTGCCATTCCTCGTCAATGCGCCGCCCCAGCGCGTCGAGGCGACGGTCCAGCTCTTCAAGCGCGGCACGGGTCTCCTCGACGGCTTCGTCGCGCTGCTCGGCACCATAAGACTTGAGGGTCTCCAGAAATTCGTGGGTTTCCTGCCTGACATCCGCCATCGAGGTTTCGGCGTCCGAAGTTGCGCCATAACCGAGCGGAGCAAAACAGAGCGTGGCTGCAAGCAGGCATCCGGTGGCGGAGGGTAAACGGAATCTCATTGTCATTTCCTCTTCTCAGGATTGACTTCGAACAAGCATCACGCAAACGGCCAGTACGAGCAGACTACTTGAAACGGGAGGATGCCTTGCGCATTGCCTCAGCCATGGAGTCCCAGGCACTCTCGATACCGGCTCGCATGTCCTCCCAGGCCGTATCGCTGGCGCGTCGCAGTTCATCGAGTTTTTCCTGGGCTCGCTGCTGGCGCTCCCTTAGATCCTCGATCTGCTTGTAGTATTCGAGCTGGCCGTCGGCTTGCGCCTTATCGGCCCTGGCTTTGAGCTTGCGTATTTCGGCATCCCACTCGTCGAGCTGGGCATGCATTTTCTTCTCATATGCCTCTTTCATACTCATGGCAGGGTTCCTCAGCGTTCTTCGTAAAAAAGACAACGATCGCGTAACTTGGATCGTTCCCTAAACTTTAGCAAACAACCTCGGCCTGGCGACAAAACGCCGTTATGAAATCGTCGACGGCCTCTTTCCGGCTTTTATCAGTCGCCCTTCCCGCTTCTGCTGCTCGGGCTGGCGAAGCGTTTGCAGCAGGTTACCTGTGGGAGCCCACTATTTTGGCGCAGCTGTTCGATGGCGACGTCATTCGCCCACAGGGTGGGCTCCTTCAATCATTCCCCCGACCGGTTAGGGAGGGTGTGATCAAGTCCGTCCCATGAGACGATAGCGGTCATCAACTGCATCAAGGAAGCTCGGATGGTTCAGCAGCTCACATTTGCCGATTGCGAGTTCAGCAACAAGCGCAGGCAGACTCGCAAGGAAAAGTTCCTTGGCCGGATGGAGACACTGATCCCATGGACACGGCTGGAGGCGGTGATCGAACCGCATTATCCCAAAGCCGGTAACGGTCGCCGACCGTACCCACTGGCGACCATGCTCCGGATTCACTTCTTGCAGCAGTGGTATACCCTCAGCGATCCGGCTATGGAAGATGCGCTGTACGAAATTGCCTCCATGCGTCTGTTCGCCGGTCTGTCGCTGGACAAAGCCATCCCGGATCACTCCACGACTTTGAAGTTCCGCCACCTACTGGAACAACACGACCTGGCGCGCCAGATCTTCGATGAGGTTAATCAATGGCTTTCTGAGGCGGGCGTGCTGCTCAAGGAAGGTTCGTTGATCGACGCCACCATTATCGAAGCGCCGAGCTCAACCAAGAATCGCATGGGCGAGCGGGACCGCAACGGCGGACCGCCCGAGATGCACCAGACGAAAAAGGGCAACCAGTGGCATTTCGGCATGAAGGCGCATATCGGTGTGGATGCGCGTACCGGTTTAACGCACAGCTTCACTACCTCGGCAGCCAATGAGCACGATCTGAACCAAGCCGAGCACCTGCTCCACGGTGATGAAGCGTTCATTTTCGCCGATGCGGGTTACCGGGGGGCCGAGAAGCGGGAGGAGTTGAAAGACGTGAACGCGGACTGGCACATTGCCGAGCAACCCGGGAAGCTGAAAACCCTGAAAAAGCACCCCCGGATCAACAAGGTAAGGATCCGCACCAAGTACCTGAAGGCCAGCCTCCGTGCCAAGGTTGAGCATCCGTTCCGGATCATCAAGTGCCAGTTCGGCTTCGTGAAAGCCCATTACCGTGGTCTGAAGAAAAATGACGGCAAACTGGCGATGCTGTTTGCCCTGTCAAACCTCGTGCGCGTGGATCAGATGTTACGAGCACAGGGTTAATCCGTCTGAACCGCCTGAAAAGGTAGCCCATAGACGGAAAAAACAGGAGAGTGGTGCGGAATCTGTGCTCCAGCTGCGGCGAGTGCGAGTCGCAACGGAAATGAGGACTTAATCACAGGTTCCTTAGTTGCACAGAAATGGATCATTAATAAAGTCGCTTCCGGAAAACACCCTAATTATCTATATCGGATCATGAGTTACTTTCGATACGCTCGCGTTGTGCGTTGCCGGAAAAGCGGTTCCGGGCTCAACACCGTGCGGGCATAGATCCGGTCGAAGCCGAAAAGGCCTTTCAAAGCCTCCTCGGCGGGCCGGTCTTCGCGCACCGCGAAGGAGCTGAAGCCGCAGTGGCGCATCGCTGCCAACTGATCGCGCAACACGTCACCCACCGCGCGAAGCTCTCCCTCGAACCCGAGGCGCGAACGCAGTAGCACGGCCTGTGTATATGCCCTCCCGTCGCGAAAGCTCGGAAACATCAGAGCAATGAGTTCAATCTGCCCCAGCCAGGGCGCAAGGATCTCAGGATCGTCATCTGGATACAGCAGCACCGCTGCCCTAACCTTGGCGCTGTCCGTCAGTACCTGCCAACGTGCCAGAGGCACAATCCTGTTATCAGCCACCGAGGCATCGCTATCCTCTTGAATTTCCCACGGATCCCGATCGACCACCTTGGCCTCACCATCAACGATCTTGATCAAGTTGTTCATGCTCCTGCCTCCTGAACCACCTGGTCCCGGCCGTAAGCCCCTTCTTTGAACGGTCCCAGGCCGATGCGGTTCAGCGTATCCACGAAGGTTTCCTCAGCCTCGCGGTACTGCAGGTAGGTTGTCAGCACTCGATCGATCACATCCGACACGTCCTCGGCACGGACCGAGGGTCCGATCACCTTACCGATTGCACTGTCCTTGCCCTGGGCTCCGCCGATTGTGATCTGAAAATACTCCTCACCTTTACGGTCGACGCCCAGGATGCCGATATTACCGATATGATGGTGCCCGCAGGCATTGACGCAACCGGAAATATTGAGACTGATTTCGCCAAGATCGTGCAGGTAATCGAGATCGTCGAACCGGGTCTGGATGGCCTTGGCCACCGGCAGCGATCGGGTACTGGCCAGACTGCAGTAGTCGCCGCCCGGGCAAGAAATCACGTCAGTCAGCAGGCCGATATTGGGCGTCGCCATGCCGATATCGTCGAGCGCCTTCCAGACGAGGTAGAGGTCGCCCTTGCGGATATCCGGCAGCACCAGGTTCTGCTCGTGCGTCACGCGGATCTCGCCGAAGCCATAACGGTCGGCCAGATCGGCGACGGCGCGCATCTGAACTCCCACCAGATCCCCCGGGGCGGAGCCCTCCGTCGGCTTGGTTGACAGCACGACGGATGTATAGCCAGAGACCCTGTGGGGCCGGGTATTGGTCTGTGCCCAGCGGGCAAACGCCGGATCCCGGGCCAGCCAGGCGCCGAATACAGGATCCAGTGCATCGAGCCTCTGGTAATTCGGAGACGCAAACCCCTCGGCGACCCTTTCGTACTCCGCTTGGGTCAGCTCGCCGGCGCTGTCGCGGATCTGTTCCCACTCCCGCTCGACCTCGGCGGCAAAGGCTTCGACGCCCAGGGACTTCACCAGTATCTTGATCCGCGCCTTGTATTTGTTGTCCCGCCGCCCGTAGCGGTTATAGACCCGCAGTACAGCCTCTACATAGGTCAGCAGGTGTTGCCAAGGCAGCCCCTCGCGGACCAGTTCATTGAGTATTGGTGTGCGCCCGAGTCCGCCTCCCACCATCACGCGCAATAGCATCTCACCGTTCTCGCCACGGTAGAGATAGAGCCCAATATCATGCGCGCGCAGCGCGGCACGGTCGACCTCGGATGACGAAATGGCGATCTTGAACTTGCGCGGCAGATAAAGGAACTCGGGATTGACCGTCGACCACTGCCGCAGGATCTCGGCCAGCGGACGGGGATCCAGCAGCTCATCGTCCGCAACGCCGGCAAAGGCCTCAGTCGTAATATTGCGCACGCAGTTGCCAGAGGTCTGAATCGCATGCATCTGGGAATCGGCCAGCACCTGCAGAATATCAGGCACCTGTTCCAGCTCGATCCAATTAAACTGGATATTCTGCCGTGTGGTGAAATGACCGTAGCCGCGATCGTAATCCTCGGCAATCCGGGCCAGGGTCCGCAGTTGTACCGATGACAGCGTGCCATAGGGAATCGCGACCCGCAGCATGTACGCATGACGCTGCAGGTAGAGGCCGTTCTGCAAACGCAGCGGCAGGAATTCGTCTTCGCTCAGCTCGCCACTGATACGCCGGGCGACCTGGTCGCGGAACTGCTCGACCCGTGCCTGGACCAATGCGCGGTCGTACTCATCGTATCGGTACATTCTGTCCGCTCCTGATTTTTCTCGTGGAAAGGCGCCCAGACTAATGAAACCGATACCGCAGGTGCAGGCTCAAAAAATTTAATTCCGATCAGTACAGATTGATGGTCAGCGACGCAGCAGCAGCTCCGGCAGGCGGCTTAGCGCTTCGATCCTGCGCCCATCCCAGGGATGGGCGTAGCTGATGCGCAGACAATTGCGGAATTGCCCGGATACCGAAAATAGCGGGCCGGGCGTTATCACGACGCCTTGCTGCAGTGCCGCCGGGTAAGCCGCGAGGGTATCGATCGACTCGGGCAATTCCAGCCAGATGGCCAGACCACCGAGCGGTGTACTGACCCGAATCTCCCCGGGCCATGCATGCAAGGAGGCGATCAGGCGATCCCGCTGGGTGCGCAGCTCGTTGCGCTGGCGGCGCAGATGGGTCGCGTAGCTGCCGTCGCGCATGAATTCAGCAACCCCCTGCTGCTGGTAGCGACTGCTGGCCAGCTGCGTCACCAGTTTCAGGTGCAGGATTTTTTGGTGCCAGCGCGCGCCGGATATCCAGCCAAGGCGCAGGTCGCGGGACAGACTTTTAGAAAAGGAGCTGCACAGAATGACCCGATCGGAACTGTCCAGCGCCTTTAGCGGGTCGGGTACCTGGCCAAAGGCGGTGTCGGCATAGATATCATCCTCGATGATCGCCAGGTCATTGGCGTCTGCCAGCGCCAGCAGACGCTTTCGCGCCTCTTTTGGCATCAACGCGCCACCCGGCGTGGCAAAGGCCGGTGAGACAACGCAGGCCTTGATATCCCAGCGCTCCAGCGCGGCTTCCAACGCCTCGATGTCCATTCCCTGCTCGCTGGAACTCGGTACCTCGACCACCTGTAGCTCCAGCTGTTCCAGTAGCTGCAGCACACCATAAAAGCCCGGCGACTCGACCGCCACGATGTCCCCCCGCCCGCAGCAGGCCATCAGCGCCAGGAACAGCGCATGCTGGCAACCCGACGTGATGCAGAGCTGCTCCGGCAGCACCGTCCAGCCGCGTCGCGCCGCATGCAGCGACAGCTGTTCACGCAGCCCGGGGTCGCCCGCCGGTTCATCGTAGTACTGATGATCGTCGCCTTTCTGGCGGCGCAGCGCGCGACCCAGCGCGCGATTAAGCGCCACGATGCCCGACGGCACCTCGCCCGCATGCAGATCCGGCAGCAGGTCGAACGCCGCACTGCGGCGCATGACATCGAGAAACAGTTCGCTGACCGTCACTGGACGGGGCGCTTCTACTTGAACCCGGCTGCGCGGCGCCCGGATCGTCTTTGGTTGAAGCCTGACGAAATAACCGGCCTTGGGCCGAGCCTCGACCAGCCCCTGCGCCTCGAGCCGTTGCAACGCATGCTGCACAGTCGCCTTCGATACGCCTTGTTGTTCGCACAGCGTGCGGATCGACGGCAGCCGTTCGCCAAGCCGCCAGCGCTGTTCCCGTATGCCCTGCAACAGCCAGTTTTCCAGTTGTTGATATCGGTAATCCACTCGATTCTGTCCCTATCGACTTTATTTTTTTTATACCTGATCCTATTCAAATCACCAAGTTAAGCTGCACACAAAGTTACACTTGCGGACAGCGACTATGGAAAAAATTGATGTTGTGCAGGACTATACGCCCCCGCTTGCGCGGGACGGGAAGTTTCATGTACGCCTCATCGAAGGGCGTTTCCAGAACTGGCGCCGACTGACCAGCTGGCCGCTGCTTGCGTTGTTTTTCGGTCTGGTCTGGGTCCGGGTCGACGGCCAGCCCTGGCTGCTGTTCTCGTTCGAGCAGCGGCGGATCAACCTGTTCGGCAGCGCCCTATCCTGGCATGACTTGCCGCTCTTGGCGGGACTAATGATCGCTGGCGCCAGTCTGCTGTTCTTTCTCGCCGTCGCCTGGGGACGCATCTGGTGTGGTTTTGCCTGCCCACAGAGCATCTGGACCTGGCTCTTCATCCGCATCGAGCAGTTCACCGAAGGTCGCGCCAGTCAGCGCGCGCGCCAGGAGCATCAGCCACTTACCGCGGCATTGCTGCTACGCCGTGTCGTCAAGCACGGGCTCTGGATGTTGCTGGCGACCGCCACCGCCACCACCTTCACCGGCTATTTCGTACCGATCCGCGAGATCGTCGCCGATAGCGTGAATCTTGAAATGTCACCCGCTCTCTGGGGCTGGATTGTGATCATGGCCGCACTGACCTATGCCAACGCGGGCCTGGTTCGCGAGAAGATCTGCCTGCACGCCTGCCCCTACTCGCGCTTCCAGGGCGTGATGTTCGACCGCGAAACCCGCTCCGTCAGTTATGACCATGGTCGCGGCGAACCGCGCGCGAACCGCCGCAACGCCGGTGCCGACAGCGGCGACTGCGTCGACTGCGGCATCTGCGTCCAAGTCTGTCCGACCGGGATCGATATCCGCGACGGGCTGCAGGCTGCCTGCATCGACTGCGGGGCCTGCATCGATGCCTGCGACAACGTGATGGAGAAAATCCAGCGACCGACCGGCCTGATTCGCTTCGCCTCCGAAGCAGAATTTGCCGGCGAAAAAGCTCGTCTCCTGCGTCCCAGGCTGGCCGGCTACGGCGCTGTGATAATCGCGGCCATGGGTGGGGTGCTCTGGGGCTTTGCCGGTACCACCGATCTACTGGTCGAAATCCGCAGGGATCGTGGCGCCCTCTTCACCCAATTGGATGAACATACCGTCTGCAATAACTATCGCGTCAAGGTTGAAAGCTTTGCCAAGGTGCTGTCACCGATCAATGTCTCGGTTCAAGGCCCGGAGCAGTTCGAATTGTTCGGTGCCGAGACCATCGACCTGAACGAAAGTAATTCCACCTGGCTGCCATACCGGGTGTGCGGAATCGATATCGAACAACCGCGCTCCACCTTGACGTTCAACTTCCAAGGTCCGCAAGCCTTAGCTTCCAAGGAAACGACCTTCCTGACCCAACGCAAATAGACAAGCGGGACTTTTCTGATGCACGAAACAACATTGCTTTTGTCTCGCATCCAGTTCGGCTTCACAGTTTGCGCCCCTATCGTGCATGACGGTGTCGGCAGCCCGGCTGAATACCGGCGGAAGCGAGGTTGATGGTGGCAATAACCGAAGCTACCGCAATCGACCATCGTGCCAACAGGATGGGTTGCTTCTGGATGGTGTTTTCGATGGCGGCTTTCGCCATAGAGGATGTGTTCGTCAAAGCCGCATTCGAAAAGCTGCCTGTCGGTCAGATTCTCATCTTCTTCGGCTCGGGTGGCGCCCTGGTATTCGCTTGCCTGGCCAAGCTCAAACGGGAAAGGCTGCTCTCGGCAGACGTCATTTCCCGTCCGATGCTCGTCCGTGCAGGCTTCGAGGTTCTTGGCCGCCTGTTTTACGTGCTCGCCATCACGTTAAGCCCGTTGTCCGTTGCAACGGTGATCCTGCAGGCAACGCCGATAGTGGTTGTGGCCGGCGCGGCCATGTTGTTTGGCGAAAAAGTGGGATGGCGGCGGTGGGCCGCGATTGTCGTCGGACTGGCAGGCGTAATTGCCATTATTCGCCCGGGAACGGAAAGCTTTTCGACGCTGTCGATTCTGGCAGTCGTTGGAATGCTCGGTTTTGCCGGCCGGGATCTTGCCAGTCGCGCTGCCCCTGCCTCGCTTGGCACCTCGGTATTGGGGCTGTACGGTTTTCTGGCTGTTATAGCTGCCGGCGCCACTTATTCTCTCTGGGAACCCGAGGTTTTCGTGCGGCCCGACCTCGAAACCTCGCTGTACCTGTTGGGTGCTATCCTGTCGGGTGTCGCAGCGTATTCAGCCCTGATGAAGGCGATGCGCACCGGAGAGGTTTCAGCCGTGACACCCTTCAGGTACACGCGGCTGCTATTCGGCCTTTTCTTCGGCGTTTTCCTGTTCGGCGAACAGTTGAGTTTTACAATGTTTATGGGGTGCGGTCTGATTGTTGTGTCTGGTGTTTTCATCCTTTTGGGAGGGCAAGGGAAGCTGAAGAACAAGTTCTCTGTCGCGTGGTCACGTGAGCATTGATCCAAAAAGCCTTTCGCTCTCGATACAGATCACACACTTTGTTTGTGCCTGCACCAGAATCGAGCCCGTTCTAGTCAGATTTACAGACCAGCAACTGTCATGGACAAGAACAGCTTGATATTGCTTCGGCGCAGTGTTCGCCTCCTGGGCCAGGAGACCTCAGTGGATAGTACCCTGACGCAGCTCTGCGCCCTGCTGATACCCGCCGACATAGCGCGCATTACCGGTTGTGGCGTACACCCAGTGTTTACTCTTTGACATCATCTCGCCATCAACGAGAACTCCGCTCCTGCCCGCTTGATTTGCGTTCAGCAGATCGGGCAGGTAGATAACCGTCTTTTTGGCCCGGAGTAACTGGCTGCCGATGGGATATCGACGAAGACGCACTAACGGGTTGGCCAGCCTGAAACGCCAGGGGCGATCCAGGTGATTTCGATCAAATATTCAATCGCTTATGAATTATTTTCTGGGAAGTCGACCAATGCATACTGTCAATACCGGGAGCGAGGCGCATTCCCAAAACCAACGGAGAGCACCGGCGTATACGCTTGAAGTGACGGGTAAGGACATCCGTCAGGTCGAGGTGTCCGCATCGGAGATTCCGCCGGGCACATCGATCAACATCGCGTTCTTGGGAAATGAAACCCACGATCAGCGCGTTAATGCCGCCCGGGTCATACGGAAATACGGATTCGAGCCTGTGCCGATTATCTCGTCTCGTCGCCTTCGCTCCGAACGGGATCTCGACAGCCTGCTCAACCTGCTCAACGAGGCCGCCAGTCCTTCACGCTTCATTTTTGTAGGGGGCGATCCTTCCATGCCTGCAGGCCCGTACAGGGATTCGCTGGCGCTCCTTGCAAGCGGGGTTGTACAACGTCACGCCATTCGTCATGTCGGAATCGTCGGCTATCCCGAAGGGCACCCTAAGATCGATACGGATACCCTCTGGCGATCTCTTAAATGGAAACATCGCTTTCTTCGGGACAGCGGCTGCACGGTGGAGATAACCACCCAGTTTGGTTTCGATACCGATGCCGCCCTTCACTGGACTCAACGGCTACGCGATGAAGGCATTGACGCGCCCGTTCGTATCGGCGTACCAGGACCGGCAGATGTCGGGAAGCTCCTTCGATACGCGAAGCAGTTTGGCGTCGTAACATCAACGGCAATCGCCCGGCGATATGGTTTCTCATTGACCAACCTTTTGCGCCACTCCGTCTCTGATCGCTATTGGAAAGATCTTGTGACCGGCGCGGCGCGGCAAAACCTTGGCGATATCCGTTACCACCTCTATCCATTCGGTGGAATTTTGGAAGGCGTCCGCTGGATGAACAAGCAGGTATCGAGTATCCGCTCATAGATAAAGCTCTACTCCAATCCCCCTGACTCTACTTTTCAGCTCGACGTTAAGGGCAGTCACGATCTGCAGCGGTTCAATGAATCCGGGCACCGATGTGTTCGCCAGATGACCGAGCGGCGGCATTTATAGGCCCGGTAACATGTCCACCGCTGAAATTGAAAAAGCGGATGATATGGCGGCGCGTCACGGCGTTACGCTGACGCGCCACAAGGTTTGCGACAATCAAAGCGGCCGGCCGCGTAACGCCGGCCCCTTCTGTGCCCGGTTGTTATACGTGGGTCGGTTGATCCTTTGTACCCCTCGCGACTACAGCTGAGCGCAAACGCCATCAGGGCCTGACCACCATGTTCACCTCGTCGAGCTCGGCGACCACGCTGGCATAGCTGTTTTTCAGGGCCAGCGTCTCGCCCGTGGCCAGTATCACGATCGCAATCGGATCATGCTTGGATTCGGTATTCATAATGATTTCCGGGCGCACCTGCACAATCTGTTCGATCTGCAACAGCAGCTTGTACTCTTCTTCGGTGGTCGGATGATCGGTCGTAACCTCAATAAACTTCTGACTCATGGTTCACCTCGTTCCGGCGGCATGGCCGGCTTTCGATCAGGACATCGCGCCAACAGTGCGGTTTTGCGAGCTGAAGCACATCGCGGCGTGGTCGTGTCCAAAAGGGCTTTCCCGTTCAGCGTTCACTGCCCTGCACGGATTTTTCAGCATGCCTGCGAGGCGCCCGCCCGCTGCAGGCCTGCGCTCACTCAAAGCTTAGTCCGTATGCAAACCAGGGGCTTTGAAATAACACCAGGGCCGCCCGCATGCCGAGTACCTGGCACATTGGCCGCGCTGCTGAGCGCGCGGAAATTGCGGCCCTGCGCCGCAATGACGGCTTAATCAGGGGTGCCTAGCCAAGCTGTTAGATCCCCACCCTCACCGGTCAATGCAATGCCCTGGTGAAATCCAGCTCTCAGACGCGGATCCTGACTGCTTTCCTGGCCTCGCCGTTCAGAACAAGGTAACAGCCATAGCCAATCACGACGCCCCAGAACGCAGACGACAAGCCAAACAGCGACAGTCCCGACGCGGTCACGATGAACGTGATCAATGACGCTTCGCGCTGCCTGACATCCTCCAGTGCCGCAAAAAGGTTGCCCGCAATCGCGCCTAGCAAGGCCAGACCGGCCAGCACCGCAACGAAAGCCGCCGGCAAGGATGTGAACAGACTGACGATGGTACCGGCAAACAGACCGCCAACAAGGTAAAACACACCGTTAAACACACCTGCCACATAGCGGCGGGAGGGGTTTTCGTGGGCATCGGTGCTTGTGCAGATGGCCGCAGTAATTGCAGCAACAACGGTTGTGATGCCTCCAAAAAATGCCATTGGCACTGAGACGAGACTGGTCACGCCAATGACCGGTCTGGCACTCACCCTGTATCCGGCCCCCTGCAGTATCGCCATGCCGGGCAGGAACTGGCCGGTCAGGCTGACAAGCACCAACGGGATGGCCAGACTGAGCGTGGAACCAATAGTCCAGTGCGGAGTAATGAACTGGGGGATGGCGATGTTCCAGCGAATCCCTGCCAGGGAAGCATCTTCCAGCACCACCGCGAGGATCACACCTGCAACGAGCAGCAATACCAGCGTGTATTTGGGGACCAGCCGCCTGAAAACCACATAGACGACCAACATTCCAATCGCCAGCGCGGGCGTGGTCTCTATCGCCGCAAAAGCCCCCGCCCCGAACTGGAACAGGATGCCTGCCATCATGCCGGCAGCCACCCCTTTGGGAATGGCTTTCACAAAGGCATCAAAGGTGCCGGTCACACCGATAATGAAGATCACCACCGCCGCCGTAATGTACGCGCCAACGGCCTCCTGAAGAGAAAGGTCCGGAAACAACGCGACCAACAGGGCCGTGCCCGGCGCTGACCAGGCGGTAACCACCGGTACCTTGAGCCAGATGGAGAGGATAATGCCGGAGATTGCGGCCCCCATGGAAATGGCCCAGACCCAGGAGGTCATCATGTCCTGTGAAATACCGGCGCTGGCACCGGCCTGAAAGAAAATGGCCAAAGGTCCGGAATAGGAAACGAGAACCGCCAGAAAGCCTGCGACCGCCGCCGGCAAAGAGAGATCCCTCAGAAAACGCGTCATATGGGGTTCCTAATCGTTATCAAGCATCGAAGACAGAAAGCAAAAAGACCCCAAACATCTGCATGCCGGGGCCGATGAGAAGTCAGACAGAACGTCTCCTTCTGGGTCGCATCAACTTAATCAGTTGCTTGTTGCCAGATTGACGCCTCCCTCGGGCTTCGCACTGAAGCGGCGGCCAACCAGGGCGATGGCAATGGTGGCAATGCCGCCAGGAATGGCCAGAGCCAGGAAGTTCACATGATGCGGCAGGGCCAGTGCCAGCAAGGTCCCCCCGAGTATGGGTCCGACAATGGCGCCGTTGCGGCCGATGCCGGATGCCCAGCCCAGTCCGGTAGAGCGAATACTGGTGGGATAGTACTGGGCCACGTAGGCATACAGCAGTATCTGGGAACCAATGGTGGTGGCGCCGGCAATGCCCATCAGGGTGTACAGGAACCACATCGGATTCTCATAGCCGAGCATAATCAACGACACCGAACCCAGAATAAAGAAGCTCACCAGCACCGAGCGCAGCGAGAACCGATCCGCCAGCCAGCCACCGCCCACGGCGCCGATGATCGCACCAATGTTAAGCACCATCAGGAACATCAGGCTGGAGCTCAGAGCGTAACCGGCCATGGACATCAGCTTCGGCAACCAGGAGCCCAGGGCATAGACCATCAGCAGGCAGCAGAAGAAAGAAACCCAGAACATGCTGGTACTGAAGGCACGGCCATCGCGAAACAGTTCCAGTACGGGCGCCTTGCTTTCGGCAGTGGGCGGCACTTTCAGGTGATCCGATTCGCTGATTTCACGCATCGGCGCAACCTTTTGCAGGATGGCACGGGCTTCCCCCTCACGTTTCTGGGTCATCAGGAAGGCAACGGATTCCGGCAGGAACTTCATCATGAGCGGCAGCATCAGCATCGGCACGATGGCCAGGTAGAACATGATTTCCCAGCCATAGTTGGGAACGATCCAGATACCCAGCCCGGCGGACATCATGCCACCCACGGCGTAGCCGGAAAACATCAGGGCCACCAGGGTACTGCGGCTCTTCTTGGGTGAGTACTCGCTCATCAACGAGACCACATTGGGCATGACCCCGCCAATACCCAGGCCGGCAATAAAGCGCAGAATGCCGAACTCCCAGGGTGTCGTCGCGAAGCCGTTGATGACGGTCGTGAGGCTGAACAGCACCACACACATCAGAATCGTTCTTTTGCGCCCGAGCCTGTCGGACAGCATGCCAAATCCCATGGCGCCAAACATCATGCCAAACAGCGCACTGCTGCCCAGCAAACCGGCGATGTACGGACTCAGACCCCACTGCTCCATCAGCAGCGGCAAAACCACGCCGTAGATCACCAGGTCGTAACCATCGAAAATAATGACTAGCGTGCACCAGAAGAGCACCTTCCAGTGGAACGCATTAAACTTTGCGTTATCAATAACGTCGTTGACGTCTATGTTTCTCATGGTGTGTTACCCCGTTTGTTTTAGTTCTGTGGAGTGCGCTGGCAAGGGCAAGCGGTAAACATGTTGTGTGTTATCGGGTGGGCTTCTGGGGTGGCCAGACGCCCTGGGGAAGCTGCAAACAAGTCCCGGCGGTCCCCTGCGAGTCCTGATGCCTGTCGATGCAAGTGATGCGGCATAGAGACACAATGTGCCGGGAATCCCCCAAAGGGCACATTGGTCTTGCACCTTTTCAAAAGGCCGTCACGCAGCAGGCGCGCTTCGGACCCCGCCGTTTGGCTCGTTAATGAGTTCCTTAACCCAGGTCGCCTCCAGCCACGGGCAGGATGGTGCCGGTCATGTAACCGGCCGCGTCCGAAGCCAGGAACAGAATCGGCTCAGCCTGCTCATCGAGGGTGCCGTAGCGGTGCATGAAGCTGGTTGCATTGGTCTGATCGATCAGGGTCTGGTACCAGGCCTTCTCCTGCTCGCCCTGCGCCTCGGTATTGCGCGGGGTCAGGCGGGGCGGCGCTTCAGTGCCGCCCGGTGCCGTGGCGTTGATGCGAATGCCATGCTCGGCGTATTCAAAGGCCAGGTTAACGGTCATGGCGTTAACCCCCCCCTTGGCGGCACCATAGGGCACACGCATCAGCCCCCGAGTAGCCACCGAAGACACGTTCACGATGGCACCGCCCTTTTGCTCCAGCATGTAAGGCAGTACCGCACGGCAGCACCACATCGTCGGAAACAGGGACCGCTGGATCTCTTTCTGGATCTGTTCCGGCTGGTAATGCTCGAACGGCCGGGCCCAGATGGTGCCACCGACGTTGTTGATCAGAATGTCGATGCGGCCATACTGCTCATGGGCCCTGCTCATGACCCTCTCGGCGCCTTCCCAGGTTTCCAGGTCAGCCTGCACAACCAGGACGTCGGCGCCCTGGTCGCGCAGCTCAGCAGCAACGCCCTGCACGAAATCCGAGATGTCCACCAGCACCAGGCGGGCGCCCTCGGCAGCAGCGAGTTCAGCCACCCGCTTGCCAATGCCCTGGGCTGCGCCCGTAATGACCATCACCTTTTGGGTGAAACGCGGAGTCATGCGACCTTCTCCTTCACCGCCGGCGCGCTTGGCGCGAACTTCTCGTAATGGAACGAGTTGGGCTCGATACCCTGCTCACGGAAGTAACCCAGTACGGCATCCACCATGGGGGGAGGCCCGCAGAGGTAAACATCCACATCACCCTCGTTGATGGGCGCGTCTTCCATGTGACCGGTTACATAACCTTTGCGCGGATGGTTGCTCTCTTCGCTGGCAACCACCGTTTTGAAGGTGAAGTTTTCAACGTCTTCGGCAAAGGCTTCCAGCGCCGCCACACAGACCAGATCGGCATCACCGGTCACGCCGTAGATCATGTGAGCCGGCTGGTCACAGCCTTTTTCTTTCAGGCTTTCGAGCATGGACAGGAACGGCGCCAGGCCCGTACCGCCCGCCAGCATCAGCACCGGACGCTCAACCGGGCGCAGGTAAAACACCCCCATCGGGCCGGTCAGCGTCACCTTGTCACCGGTCCTCGCCTTGCCTACGAGCCAGGAGCTCATCAGGCCGCCCGGCACGTTGCGGATCAGAAAGCTCAGCTCACGACTGCCCGGACGGGAACTGAACGAGTAGGCGCGGGTTTTGTCGCTGCCCGGCACCTGGATGTTCACGTACTGACCCGGCAAAAAGCCGATATCTGCATCCGCGGTGATCTTGAGTTCGATGGCGCTGGGCGAGATCAGGTTGACCTCGTCCACAGTGCCGGTCACCGCCGCGTTGGCGGATTTGCTGCAGAGCGAAGCCGCGGCGGGAATTTCCACCACACAATCACTGGAGGGCACCATCTGACAGGTCAGGACCATGCCCTGTGCGGCTTCCTCATCGGACAGCGCGTCGTCGATGTACTCTTCGCCCAAGTCGAACTGTCCCTGGCGGCAGGCTCCCTTGCAGGTACCACAGACACCGTCGGAGCAGTCCATCGGCAGATTAATCTGCGCGCGGTAGGCGGCATCGAGTACTGTTTCACCCTCGTTGCACGTGATTACTCGAGTGACGCCGTCTTCAAAGTTAAGCGCGATGTTGTAACTCATGATGATGCTCTCCCCATCAATTACAGGTGGTAAACGTCCACGACCTGATTGATGCAATCGTTGGTCAGAACAATCTTCTTGAACCGAATCAGCGGTTCACCGCCCCGTACATCCAGGGTGTAGAAAGACGTTCCGTAGTATTCCGCCGTCGTCTGGTAGCGATAGGATTTGGTCAGCCAGTTGAACCGCAGCTGTACCTCATTCTCGTCCTGGGACAGAACCTCCAGACCACTGATGAAGTGGTTGGTGCGCGGTTCTGGCAGCGAGCTGGCACCGGAACGCTCGGTTTTGATCCGGTAAATCCGGTCTTCCAGGCCATCCCTGTTCGCGTAGTAGATGAGAGAGATCTCGCTTTGCGGATCTTCGGTCAGCTCATCGTTGTCATCCCAGGCGGGCATCCAGTAGGTGACGTCCTCGTGATAGCACGCCAGCCAGCGGTCCCAGTCACGGTCATCCAGGTAACGAGCCTCGCGGGTGATGAACTGCTCGATGTCGTGGTAGCTCAGGCTCATGCGGACACCTCCTCTTCAGTCACGGGAATGAAACCGGCACGCTCAGCGTCAATGGCGCGGAGCATTTCGTACTGCCAATGCCGGTGGTGGTTCACGTACAGGCCTTCGTCTTCAGGCTTGGCACCGCTCATGGCCGGCTTCATGTCCAGCTGCTTGGCGTGCTCGTCCGCCCCGTCGATCCATTGTGTGGCGCCACGGCTCATATCGTTCCAGCGCATGCCACGGGCTTCGTAGCCACTCTGGCAAGCGCGGAATTCTTCCAGGTCGTCCGGCGTACCCATGCCGGACACGTTGAAGAAGTCCTCGTACTGGCGAATACGCTTGGTGCGCAGCTCTGCCGGCTCATTCTTCGGACCGAACGCATAGATGGTGACTTCGGTCTTGTTGACGTCGATCGGACGCGTCACGCGGATCTGGGTCGAAAACTGATCCATCAGGTATACGTTCGGGTACAGGCACAGATTCTTCGTTGTGCGGGCGATGGAGTCTGCCCGGGCCTTGCCGTAGGTTTTCTCGAGCCGCTCCAGCTGACTGAAGATCGGACGCGCCTCCGGGTTCAGCAGGCGGGTCCACAGCATCATGTGGCCGTTTTCAAAGGAGTAGAAGCCCCCTTCGGCAGACCAGCTCTTGGCGTCCACAGCCTCGGTACCGCCCTTTTCATAGTTCCGCTGCCCCATGGTGGACAGGTAGTTCCAGTGCACCGTGCTGACGTGATAGCCATCGGCACCGTTCTCCGCGGTCAACTTCCAGTTGCCCTCGTAGGTGTAGGTAGAGCTGCCACGCAGGACTTCCAGGCCGTCCTCGGACTGGTCAACGATGTTGTCGATAATCTTGGTGGTCTCACCCAGGTGCTCTTCCAGCGACACGACATCAGCATTCAGGCTACCGAACAGGAAGCCACGGTAGTTGCCAAACATCGCCATTTCTTTCAGGTCGTGAGAACCGTCGGTGTTGAACTGCTCCGGGTACGCGGCCTTCTTCTGATCCTTTGCCTTCAGCAGTTTGCCGTCGTTGCGAAAGGTCCAGCCGTGGAACGGGCAGGTAAAGGAAGCCTTGTTGCCACGCTTCTTGCGGCACAGGGTGGCACCACGATGCGAGCAGGTGTTCAGGATTGCTTTCAGCTCGCCTTCCTTGGTGCGGGTAACGACCACTGGCTGACGTCCGACGGTCACTGTGAAGTAATCGCCCGGATTCGGGATCTGGCTCTCATGGGCCAGGTAGACCCAGTTGCCTTCGAAGATGTGCTTCATCTCCAGGTCAAACAGTTCGCGGTCGGTGAAAATCCCGCGATCGCACTGGTAGCGGCCGGTTGCCGGATCCGCAACAACCGCATTGCGGACCTTGTCTGCGAGTTGTTCGAGTTTGTTGCTCATGTCTTCTGACTCCTTTTGTTTTTGTGATACCCGTTTTCAGGCGTGAGCCTCCCCGGGACCACCCCTTCACAGGGGTGGCCAATCACAGAAACTAGAACCTTGGGGGGTTGGTCGGACAGGCCGTTCAGGCAGTCTCGCCTTCAAGTGCGCGCTTGCGCTCGTGGCGTGCCTGAAGTGCTGATTTGTCGGTAGCGACCAGCTGGATATTGAATTCCACCTGGGTGAACGGCCCGTTCAGGCCAAACAGTTCCGCTTTCGCAGCATCCTCGACGCGAACGGCATCAACCACGAGTTCTTCACGGGTTGCGAAGGCGAAGTCATCATAGGTGTACTCGTCTCCGGCCAGGTTAATCTGGGTGGTCAGATGCTTGTATTCCGGCTTGGAGACAAAGAAGTGAATGTGCGCAGGACGGTTGCCATGACGGCCCAGCTCGTTCAGCAGCTGCTGGGTGCAACCTTCGGGCGGGCAGCCATAGCCAGCCGGAATGATGGAACGGGCAGTGTAGCGGCCGTTCTCATCAGTCACGATGCGGCGGCGCAGGTTGTATTCGCTCTGGGACTGGTCGAAGTAGGAGTAAGCACCCTTGGTATTCGCGTGCCAGATATCAACAACGGCGTTCGCCAGCGGCTGACCATTTTCATCGGTGACCAGGCCGGTCAGGATCATGGTCTCTGCAGTCTCGTCAGTACCATCATCCATGCGGGCAAAACCTTCACTCTTCGGTGCGCCAGCCACATACAGCGGACCTTCGATAGTGCGCGGAGTACCACCGGCCAGGCCGGCCTGCGCGTCTTCGGCATCCATGCGGATATCCAGGTACTTGTCCATGCCCAGACCCGGTGCCAGCAGAGCGGCTTCACCGTTCTGGCCCAGTGCGTTGACGTAGTAAACGGCCTGCCAGAATTCATCCGGAGTGATATCGAGGTCTTCAATAGTCTGGAAAACATCGTGCATGACGCGGTGAACGATTGTCTTTACGCGCTCATTGCCGCCCTCTTTATTAAAGCCGGCAACTTTCTCCAGCAGGTCCTTCACTTCGGCGGTTTGCATGGTTTTAACGGTCATTGTTGTTATCCTCAGTGCTCTTGTTGTTGTGAAAAACAGCCCTTCAGCAGGCAATGGTGCATTGGTTTAACGGTCATCTTCATGGATAGAAGACGGGTGCCGGCACAGCGGCGCGACGGTGATATCCATGTACGGGAACAGGGGCAAATTGCTGATCAGGTCCTGCAACTCGGCGTTGTCCTGCACATCGAAGATGCTGACATTGGCGTAGCTGCCAGCGACCCGCCACAGGTGGCGCCACTTGCCCTGCTGCTGCAGCTCCTGGGCGTAGGCCTTTTCCCGCGCCTTGATTTGCGCAGCTACGTCGGCAGGCATGTCCTGCGGAATGTTCACCTTCATCTCAACTTTGAACAGCATGTGCTTTCCTCTGTTTGCTGATCGTTGCGGCATCTCAGTCTTTTCGGCGATAGAGGGCCAGCTTGTCTTCGTCAATCTCGATACCCAGGCCCGGGCCTGTCGGCAGGTCCACGCCGTTGTCATGAAAATTCAGCGGCTTGACCACGATGTCGTCTTTCATCAGCAGCGGGCCGAACATCTCGGTGCCCCAGTGCAGGGTCTCGAGGGTCGACCAGGCATGCAGGGATGCAGCGGTACCGATGGTCCCCTCCAGCAGGGTGCCGCCGTACAGGCCGATACCGGCGGCCTGAGCAACGGCGGCCTGTTCCAGGGCTCGAACAGGGCCACCCGCTTTGGCGATTTTCAGGGCAACGGCACCGGAAAAACCGGCGGCGGCGAGGTTGTACATATCCTTCGCATCCGCCACGGCTTCATCGGCCAGAATGGGGATATGGAACCTCTCGGACAGGCGCACCAGTGCGGCGTGATCCTTCATCGGCGTAGGCTGCTCAACCAGGTCAACTCCAGCGGCCTGCAGCTCCGCCATCCCCTTGGCGGCAGTGGACTCGTCCCAGGCCTGGTTGACATCCACCCGCACGCTGGCGGCCTCGCCCAGGGCCTCTTTGATCGCCGCGACATGGCGGATATCGTCCATCAGCGCACGGGAACCGATCTTGAGCTTGAAAGCACAGTGGCGGCGGGTTTCGATCAGGTCGAGTGCTTCCTTGATATCCTTGGCGGTATCGCCGCTGGCGAGGGTCCAGAGCACCGGAAGGTGCTGCTGAACGGCGCCGCCGAGCAGATCGGATACCGGGCGGTTCAGGCGCTTGCCCTGCAGATCAAGCAAGGCCGTTTCAATGGCGGACTTGGCCAGGTTGTTGCCGCGGGTCGAGCGGTTTAACATTACCCTTAGAGTATTGATTTGATCCGCAGACTGGCCAATCAGTTGTGGTTTGAAATAGGTGTCGATGGTAAGTTTCACGCTCTCCGGGCTTTCCGGACCGTAGGCCAGACCACCAATCGTAGTGGCTTCGCCCAGCCCTTCGAGGCCGTCGGAGTCCTTCATCCGCACGATAACCATGCTCTGAACCCCCATGGTTGTCATGGAGAGCTTATGAGGGCGGATGGTCGGGATGTCGACCAGAATGGATTCAATGGATTGAATGGTCGAGGACATGGGCTCTCCGAATCGCAAGTAAGAAATGCTGTGATTCGAAAATTACATAGTTTCGCAGAGGCGATCCAATATTGATTAAGTACTGACCAATACCCTGGAGGTATGGATGGAGCTGAGACACCTACGGTACTTCGTCGCGGTGGCGGAGGAAGGCAACCTGACCCGGGCCGCAAAAAAGCTGTTTATTGCGCAGCCACCGCTGACGCGGCAGATCAAGCAGCTCGAGGAGGAAGTGGGGGTGGAGCTTTTCATCCGCAAACCCCGGGGGCTGGAGCTTACGAGCGGCGGTGAATACTTTCTGGAACAGGCCCGCCAGATTCTGGACAAGGTATCGGTCACTGTGGAGGACACTCGACGCATTGCCCAGCACCGCAAGACCGTCTTTTCCATTGGCTTCGTGCCGTCGGTCTTTTACGGACAGCTACCCATGATGGTTCGACGGCTGCGACAGAATAAAAACCTGGAGATCGTCCTGCATGAACTGAAAACCCGGGAGCAGGTTGAAGCCCTGAAAGCGGGCAAGATCAACATTGGCTTCGGCAGGGTCAGCATTGAAGACCCCGATGTCGAGCAGGAACTGCTGTTTAATGAACCGATCATTGCCGCGATCCCTGCTGGCCACGTACTGACTCGCCACCCCCCTTCAATGAAGGAGCTGTCGGAGTGGCCCATGGTCGTTTTCCCTTCGGGTCCGGGACCAAACTTTGCCGCCATTACCCAGAGCCTGTTTCATGGCCGAGGTCTGAAAGTCCGCGTCAGTCAGCAGGTCAATGACCTTCAGACAGCGCTGTCTCTCGTAGCCTCGGATATGGGCTTTACCCTGGTACCGGAACAGGTGCGCAAACTCAGTCGCGAAGGCGTGGAGTACATGCCCCTGGAGGACCACAACATCACCGTACCCGTCATCGCCTCGCGCCGACGGGGCGAGAACCCGAATGCGGTGATGCGCCTTGTTAATACCATACTGGTTGAACTGGTCGAGAACCGGCTGACAGGACGGTACCCGTAATCAACGGGGCAGTTGCCGCACTTTTTATGCTGATTCGAGGCGACTGGATGCTGTGAGCCTGTACTCGCAGGCGTCTGTGAATATCGCGCTGCCCATTGAGAATCGAATTCACCCTCACTTGCTTAGCATGCTAACCACTTGCCGTATTGCTTAGCACGCTAAGATAAAGGAGGAGAATATGGAAAGTAATCTGGGCTGGCTGGTGAACCGTACGGCCCTTCTGTGGCGCACCGTGGTTGACAGGCACATGGCCGAGCTGGGCCTGACTCAAAGCCGCTGGGTTGCAATGCTTGCGCTGGACACAATTGGGAAAGGATGCAGCCAAAGCAGCCAAAACCTGGCGGTTCCATAAACGCGGTTCTTCACGGATGAGCGCGACAACAAGGACACCGGCATAGTCGAACATCAGCGACGTTGGCATTTTTCAACGAAGACAAAGCCTTACAACGTATTACGCAACGGCGAACCCGATCAGGTACGCCCGTATAGCCCTGACTCCGCATCGTCAACGGATTAATACGTCCAGCAAAATGCATACGCAGGCAACAGCCTGCCGGGTGCGCCGAGCCTGAGACCAGGCAGGCTGTCTTGCAGTCATACCCCCGATGACTGCAGCCTAGCACGCCGATCGCATGGCTTTTTCGCAGAGACAGGCCATTGAAAACATCGGTCGAACGGACCTCCCCTGGCAGCAGAGCTACGCGGATCTCCTTTTAAACGCCCCTAAAAACAGGTCATTCGCCCAATGGCCCCAGTGTCAATTAGGTAGCGCTTAAAGAGGTGCGTGAGTCTGAGCAATCGCATGTCAGTACGTCGGAAAAATTTTAATCACACGGCATCCAACTGGTAATTTGACCAAAAGCATCTAGTGTTCAGTTAAGTCGTCACCTGGCCGCAACGTGGCAGATCCATGTCGCATACAAACACACGGGATATCGATCAGCCTGACAACAATGGCTACGGCTTCAGCAATAATAACCAACAGGGAATCCCCGAGACATGAAACGACGCGATTTGATCAGAACCGCCGCCGCCGGGCTTGTCGCTGCTCCACTGGCAATCAGCGCCACCTCAGCCAGTGCTGCAACGACCCTGCGCATGCAAACTTACTGGGGCAAGGAAGCCAACGATATTTTCGATGCGTTTACCGATGATGTGAAAATCGCATCCAATGAGGAGCTCAGGGTACGTCGCTACACCGGCAGCTCCCTGGTACCCGATGCGGAGATGTTCCAGGCGGTCAGCAAAGGCACCATCGACATGTGCCAGGGCTATGCCGGTTACTGGCCGGGGCAGCTCGATATTGCATCCATCGAAGCCGGTCTTCCCGCCGCCTGGACCAACTACGACGAAGCCATGTACATCATGGATACAAAGGGCCTGGCTGACCTGATTCGCGAGTCCTACGCCGAACACAACGTGCATTACCTGGGCCCGATTATGGGTGGCCCGTTCGACCTGCTGACCAAGGAACCGGTGAACAGCCTGGACGACCTGAAGCAGATGAAAATACGCGCCACCCCCAGTGTCGCGAAGATTCTTGAGCAGTTCGACATCCCGACCGTATTCCTGCCCGGATCCGAGCTCTATGTCGGTCTTAGCACCGGCACTATCGATGGCGTCATTTACGCCGGCACCAACGAATACCTGTCGATGAAGCTTTACGAAGCTGCCAAGCACTATACCTCGCTGAACATGGTCAACCCCGGCTATACAGACGAGATTCTGGTCAACATGGACAAATGGAAGTCCCTCACCGAGGAGCAGCGCAAGTGCATCGAGCTGGCATTTGCCAAGCACGCGAGCAAGATGCATACCTGGATGGTCAGCGGCTCCATCGATGCCTCTGCCACCGGCCACTTCGTTATGAGCTCCCTGTCACCGGAAGATTCGGCCCGCCTGCGCAAGGCGGCAGAGGTAATCTGGGAAGAGGAAGCGGCCAAGTCCGAGCGTAACAAGAAGGCCATCGATATTCTCAAGGCCGCCGCCAAGGCAACCGGGAGAGCTTGATGACAGGGATATCTCGATTGCTCGATACAATCGACGGGATATCCGAATTCATTGGCAAGGCCGTCTCCTGGATGTGCCTTGTCATGATTGGCGTCCTGCTCTATGAAATCGCGGCCCGTTATTTCTTCCTCAACCCGACCTCCTGGGCTCACGAAACCACCACCATGCTGTATGGCACTTTTTGCATACTGGCCGGCGCCTATACCCACCGGCATCAGGCCCATGTGCGTAGCGAAGTCGTCTATCACCTGTTTTCCCAACGCGGCCGTGCAATTCTGGATGTCATAACCGGGTTTGTAGTTCTCGTCGTCTTCGCGGTCTTCTTTTACGCTGCCTGCGAGTTTGCGCTTGAATCCTGGCAAAACAACGAAATGTCGTCGAAGAGCACCTGGGGGCCGCCCGTCTATCCGTTCAAAACCATGCTGCCCCTGGGGGTCGGCCTGGTCTGGTTGCAGGGCTTTGCAAACTGGATCAGAGACATCCTGATGGCCTTTAATCTCGCACCCGCTGACGACGCCAGTAACGCGACATAGAACGCGCAAAGTCATAAAACACCCTATCACCAAGACATTCAAAGGAATTCAAGGTGTCAGAACTTGATCCGTTACTCATTACGATAGGCATGTTCGGAGCCATGTTCGTGATGCTGATGTTGGGCGCCCCACTAGCCTGGTCGCTGCTCAGCGTCGGTATCGTATTTGCCTTTTCCCTCTGGGGACCTGGCTCTCTGGAACTGCTGACCATCAGCTCTTTTGCGGCTATGGACAACTTTCTGCTCGTTGCCCTGCCGATGTTTATTTTCATGGGGCTGATGCTGGAACGATCAGGCATCACTGACGACCTGTTCGAGATGATGAACAAGCTGATGGGGCAGATCCCGGGCGGACTGGGCATCGGTACTGTCATCATCTGCGCGCTGATCGCCGCCATGGCGGGCGTGTCAGGCGCCGCAACGGTCAGCCTCGGCGTCATTGCCCTGCCCGCTATGCTCAAACGTGGCTATGACAAGAAACTGGTCACGGGCACGATTATGGCCGGTGGCGCTCTCGGGTTTCTCATTCCCCCCAGCGTGCTGATGATCCTCTATGCGTTCCTGGCCAGGGAGTCCGTCGGCAAACTGTTTGCTGCCGGGCTGATGCCGGGGCTTATGCTCGCCGGCATCTACATCCTCTATGTGCTGATCCGCAGCCGTATCAACCCGTCTCTGGCCCCCCCGGTACCCAAGGAAGAACAGGTCGACTGGGTCGGTAAGCTGAAGTCACTCAAGGCACTGGTGCTGCCAGGGGCACTGATTACTACAGTACTGACCTGTATTATCTCGGGGATCACGGCGCCATCCGAAGCCTCCGCGATCGGCGCAGCCGGCGCCATTCTCTGTGCCGCCATTTACCGAACGCTGACGTTTGCGATGCTCAAGGATGTATTACTGAGCACCACCCGCCTGATGGGCATGCTGATCTGGATAACAGTGGCGGCCATCTTCTTCAGCAAGGTTTACATTGGTCTGGATGCCGGATTCCTGCTGCAGGATATTGTCGAGGATACCAGCCTCTCGCCAATGTGGGTCATTATCATGATGCTGTGCTGTTACTTCGTGCTCGGCATGTTCCTCGACGACTTTGCCATCGTGTTTATCACGGTTCCGCTGTTCGTGCCGATTGTAGAGTCACTCGGCTTCGATACGATCTGGTTTGCCGTACTCTTTATCGTGAGTATGCAGTGTGCCTATCTCACGCCACCCTTCGGCTACAACCTGTTCTATATGCGATCGGTGGCACCGCCTGAAGTCACCATCTATGACCTATACAAAGCGGCAGTGCCCTTCATTGTGCTGCAGATTATCGGTCTTGGTCTGTTACTGGCATTTCCGCAAATAGCGCTCTGGCTTCCAGAAGTGCTATACGGGCCCTGATGATCCGCATCCATCCACCACCCACGCGGGGCCTTACAGGCCCCGCGTATCATTTAGCCTGTTGCAGAGCAAAGACAACCTACTGTGCTGAGTAACGGGATTTCTTCACGGCCGCGCTTGCTGTCCTGCACATCAGATTTATGATCCTCTGATTTTTCCAAGTTTCAGCGGTTCTGACCCAAAAATCTGCCGTAGGTAATTTTATGTACAGATTTAAAACCGACTCCGTACATTTTATATTATTAATCCGGCGGATTGATTCCTTTTCGTACGGTAGGTTAATAGCTTAGCCGCAGCCTCGCTCAAACCTATGCGAGCCACCAGGGTACAGCCGAAAGTAGCCGTATGTAACGATAATTTAAATCCAAACAAATCAGAATTCCGGCGCCAAATAGAAAAATAAAAAATACTATCCACCAAAAATAAAAGTAGCCCTTGTTATCCAGAAGCCAAAATAACCGAATAACCTATTTATCCGGCGGACAACATAATGACTGCTACTGGTAAATATCACCAAATGCGACGCCCTTTATTTGGTCATATTCTTCTAACGATATCTTGACGCGCTTCACGCAAATTATTTATACCCAAAATAAGGGCCTGCCGTGGCCGAGCCACGTGGTAGTTCTCTGCACTCAACGGGATACGGCAGGGTGTGCCGGACACCGACATCCCCTCTCTATCACGAAAAAACGGGCCAGAGCGGCCCGTTTATAAAGACACCAGCGTGCTGCTATCAGAGTGCGGCCTGCACCGCCTGCGCCAGTTCGGCGGTCGTGAGGCTGCCGTGCATATCCGGCGTACCGGCACCCGAGGCTGTAACCGCCTCAAGCGCATTCATCAGCGACTCGGCTGCGGTAGCTTCACCAAGATGTTGCAGCATCAGGGCACCGGCCCAAAGCGTCGCCAGCGGGTTGGCCAGCCCCTTGCCCATAATGTCGGGCGCCGATCCATGCACCGGCTCGAACATGCCGGGACCACCGCTCACCGGATTGATATTGGCCGAGGCCGCAAAACCAAGCCCCCCCTGAATGGCCGCACCGATATCCGTGAGAATGTCGCCGAACAGGTTGGATGCAACCACGACATCAAGTGTCTCGGGATTGGTGATCATGCGCGCGGCAATGGCATCGACATGGTAGCGGGTTACTTCGACGTCCGGATAATCGGCCGCAACGCGGTCGGTCATTTCGTCCCAGAACACCATGCTGTGGCGCTGGGCGTTGGACTCCCCCTGCCCTGGGTAGTGCCGCCCCCCCTGGGCCTCGTCACGCATCAAGTTAAACCAGATGTTCTACAAGCACGGCCTCAACCCGCCGGTTGACCTGATCGAATCGGCATCCTTTCTGACCATCCTTACCTTCGTGCGCCAGCGACCAGCCATCGGCTACCTGGCACGGGACGTCGCGCAACATTTCGAGGCGCAGGGGTTACTGAAAGTACTGGCGCTGGAGATGCATATTGAATTGCCGCCGGTGGGCATCATCACGATGCGCGGCCGAATCAGAACGCCGACCTGCGCTCGGCTGATCGACTGTTTGCGACAGGCCGCCGCGCAGCGCTGAGCACAGGTTTTATGAGAGGGGGCCAGCACAGGTGCGTGGGAAGCCTGCTACTCGAGCAGGCGCCCGGGTCTGAGCCGAATCGACCCGACGAACACGGCCCCTGAGCTGAATGACACAACAGTAGAAATGCCGCTCTCCCGATCCAGCGTTGCAATCTTCCCGGAGATACGAGTATAACTTTTTGTAATTCAAAGCAATGTAAGTGTGCTCAGCCATGAAAGTAGCGAACAGACGCCGAACCATACTCGAACTGGTGCACGCCGGAGTGAGTAATGTTAATGAGCTATGCTCGCGCCTGGGCGTATCGGAGGCGACGGTCCGGCGCGATCTGACAGCACTGGCTGAAGAAGGCTCGATTATTCGCACTTACGGCGGCGCCCAGCAGCGCCAGAGCCACGTGCCAGAGATGCCGGTAGAGCACAGACGCGAGCTTTACAACCAGGAGAAAAAGCGCATCGCCAAAGTGGCGATGTCGTTCATCAATGATGGCGATGTGATCATTCTCGATGGTGGAACGACCCTCTGTGCGCTGGCCAATCTGTTGTCCGGCCGCACACAGCTGCACGTCATCACCAATAACCTGCTCGCTGTCCCCCTGTTGACCGCCAACCCCGAGATCAAACTGACACTCCTTGGTGGCGAATTGAGAAGCTCCAGCATGTCCACCTTTGGCCCGGTTGCTCAGAACGCGCTGACTCGCTTTAGCGCCGACAAGGTGTTCCTCAGCGCCGATGGCGTGGTTGCCGACAGGGGCTTGTGCGAGGCAAGCGAGGAGCAGGCGTATCTAAAGGAGTGCATGATTGCCCGGGCTGCACAGACCTTTGTTCTGGCCGACAGCTCCAAGATCGGCGAAGGTAATCAGCCCTACTGGACACCGATGCATTTCGATTGGACCCTGATCACCGATGCAGATGAGGCAGCCGACTTCCTGCAACCTTTCAGGACGAAGCCCCATATAAGGCTACAATTGGCCTGAACCTGATGGCCAGGTTTCAGGATGCGTCCGTGCCCGACTCATTCAGCTTTTTACGCACCGTCGCACGGTCGATGCCCAGAATAGTCGACACCTTGCTGATACTGCCTTCGGCATCGTACAGCGCCAGAACTATCTGTTCTTCAATCTTTCTTAACGGCCGGTACAGGTCGAGCGCTGTGCCGCCCTCTGCCTCCTCTGACTGGTCGAAGGCGTCAAAATCCAGTGCGCCGGTGAGAAAATAGCGCTCACAAATGTTCTGCAGCTCACGCACATTGCCGGGCCAGCTATGCTGCTGGAGCTGTTCTATTTCCCGTGCACCAAGCGCTGGCTCTCGACGCTCACCGGACAACCGCTCGAAGAACGCGGTGAACATCGGCACAAGGTCTTCCAAACGCTCGCGCAACGGCGGGATCTTGAGGTGCAATACGTTGAGGCGGTAATACAGATCCTGACGAAAACGCCCGCCCCTGATCTCGTCCGGCAAGCACTTGTTGGAGGCGGAGATGATGCGGATATTCACCGGTATCACCTTGCTGTCTCCGACCCGGACGATCTCCCGCTCCTGTAGCGCACGCAGTATCTTCGCCTGCGCGCTCATATCGAGCGCATCCACCTCGTCAAGAAACAGGGTTCCATCGTGTGCCTGTTCAAACAACCCCGCCTTGCCGCTGCGCCGCGCGCCGGTAAAGGCGCCTTCGGCATATCCGAACAGCTCACTCTCTACGAGCCCGGCGGGAATCGCACTGCAATTGATAGCGATAAAGGGACCTTCGCTGAAGGCACTGTGACTGTGGATGCTTTGGGCAAGTAACTCTTTGCCGGTTCCGGACTCACCATTGATCATAATGCTGCTGGCGGTAACGGCATAGCTCATTGCCTTATCGACACAAGCGGCCATTACCTTGCTGTTATGCAGAATGTCACTGAAACGGTATTTGGAATAAAACCCCCGGGAACGCAGGTTCTTGCGCACGCGGCCGCTGATGTCATTGAGCTGCTCGACTGCGTGCATCAGTATCAGCGCACCGTCCCACTGATCCATCGTATAAATCGGATAGATCGAATAGGTGTAATCATCCCCCTGTCGATGAAACACCTCACCCTTGACCTCACGTTTTTCCTGGATCAGCCGGCTGATCTTCTGGTCGATATCGGTCGGGGACTGAATATTGAGATCATAGTGATCCTTGGAGCGCACAATATTCAGGCTCTCGTCCACGAGCAGAAAACCACAGTCGATTGCGTTGGTGATCTGCACCAACTGACTTTGCTTCTGACTCATGTCAAACATGTACTGGTAGTATTCGGACGCGGACTTCAGGGCTTCATCAATCGATGACTCCCCCGTCTCCACCAGTTTGAAATCCACACCGCCCCGCATGGCAATGTTGCCCGCCGCCGCGTCACCGATGATCAGGTTCACACCCTTGAGACGGATAAGCTCCGTCAGGCTCTCCTGATCCTGATGCATATCCAGATTGATATACAGCAATGACAAACCCAGGGCGCCATAGGTTTTCTCAGCAGTAGGCACCAGGTCGGCAAAGCCGATCACGGCACAGGTACGGCCCGGCAAATTCCCGAGGTGCTCCAGAAAATCGAACGGCGTGTAACGCAGATGCACCACCTTGACATCGAGCTGATCATCGATCAGCTGAGCGGTACCGCCACGGCTGATCACAATCTGATTGCCGAAGCGGATACCGTTGCGAGCTGCGGCGAGCCCTTCGTATAGATCGCCTTCTATAACGTCAATGTTCAACGCCAGCGCAGCGGCACGACGAGAAGCCAGATTGGCCAGTTTTTTATAAGGTGCAATGAAGCATACGGGATGCATAAGCTGATTTGCCTTGACTCTTCGGGTCCCCATGGAGGGATAGATTTTTTATTCAGTATCACAAGTTATCATGTTTTCGGCGCGCACGATTGAGTCCCACCGAGACCTGAAGCCACCGTCGGTGACCAAACCCTCCAGAAATGACAGAACCGATCAAATCAGTATAAGACAGTAAACGATACGGTCTGAAGCCCCGCTTACCCTCAGCAAAGCCACCCTGACTGCCCAAAAAGTAGCCAAATCACTTGCACAAATAGATTGATTCGATCATATTATGACTGTTTCAGTCATTATCGTACGATAACATCACCGCTGGAGTAAATCATGGCTTTAAAACCTGTAATTGGCATCACCATGGGCGATGCGGCGGGAATCGGACCGGAGATCATCGTCAAAAGTCTGGCCCACCCGGAACTCTATGACACCTGCCATCCGCTGATCATCGGCGATACGAAGCGGCTGCAGAAAGCCGATGAGATCGTCGGTACAGGGTTAAAATTTAATACCATCGAGCACCCCAGAGATGCACTGTTTACCCCTGGAACCGTAGACTGTATCGACCTGGGCCTGATACCAGAGGATCTGCCGTTCGGCAAGATATCCCCTGTCGCGGGTGATGCAGCCTATCGCTATATCGAACGGACGATTGACCTGATCAAGGATGGAGAACTGCAGGCGATCTGCACGGCCCCGCTGAATAAGGAAGCCCTGCATGCCGGCGGTCATATATTCCCCGGTCACACCGAGATTCTGGCCCACCTGGTGGGGGTAGAAGAGGTATCGATGATGCTGTCCGCACCCGGATTGCGCGTCATCCACGTGACCACCCATATCGGTCTGATTGACGCAATCAACAAGATCGAGCCAGGCCTGGTACTGCGTACCATTGAACGAGCACATGACACACTTCAACGCGCCGGTATCGAGAATCCGCGTATCGGGGTCTGTGGCATCAATCCCCATGCCGGTGAAAACGGTCTGTTTGGCTACGGTGAAGAGGAAGATAAAATCATTCCGGCGATCAAGGAAACCCATAGCCGGGGATGGAACGTCGAAGGTCCCCTGCCGGCTGACACCCTGTTTTTCCGGGCCGGGCGCGGTGACTTCGACATCGTCGTCGCAATGTATCACGATCAGGGGCATGGCCCGGTCAAGGTGCTGGGACTGGAAGCCGGCGTGAATATTACCGTAGGTCTGCCGGTGATACGCACCTCGGTCGATCATGGTACCGCGTTTGATATTGCCGGCAAGAGTATCGCCGACGAACGCAGCCTGCTCGAAGCGCTCAGGCAAGCCATCGAATTGGCCAACCGCGAGAAAAGCAGCCACGCAGCCTGATAATTCAATTCAATCAGTTCTGGACGAATACGATGACCTCTCTACAAGACAACAATAACACCCTGTCCGATACCAGCATTGAATACATCGCCGAACTACCATACGCCGATATTCCTTCGCTTTATCCTCAAAACCATGCTGCCAATCTGTTGCCACTTGGCAATGGCGACCTGCTCTGCGTATGGTTTGGCGGCACCCAGGAAGGAATGTCCGATATATCGGTGATGATGTCCCGGCTCCCAGCGGGCACCATGGTGTGGGACGCACCGATCCAGCTGTCGGACGACCCCACTCGTTCGGAGCAGAATCCCATTCTGTTCAGAGCGCCGGACGCTCGTCTCTGGCTTCTCTATACCGCGCAGAAATCCGGTAATCAGGACACGTCCATCGTCCGGCGCCGCATCTCCGACAACGATGGCCAGACCTGGGGACCGGTCGAGGACCTGTTCACCCAGCCCGGAACTTTTGTCCGCGAACCTCCGGTGATCCTGGAAAACGGCGACCTGCTGCTTCCCCTCTTCTACTGTTGTACCCAGCCTGGTGAAAAGTGGGTTGGGAACAATGACATCAGCGCGGTCAAGATCAGCACTGATGGCGGTCTATCCTGGAGTGAAGTTGAAGTTCCCAACAGTGTTGGATGTGTTCATATGGGAATTCAACAGCTCAATGACGGCAGCCTGATCGCACTGTATCGCAGCCGTTGGGCCGACTGGATTTACTGCAGTCGCTCCGAAGATAACGGCCGAACCTGGAGTGAACCTGAGCCAACCGAGTTGCCGAACAACAACTCGTCGATCCAGTTCGTCAAGCTCCACAATGGCCACCTGGCCCTGGTTTACAACCATTCTCAGGCGGATGAACAGACCGAGCGCCGCGTCTCGCTGTACGACGAAATTGAGGACGAAGACGATAGCGCCACCCTTCCCGACCTCGCCAACATGCAACAACGCTCCGCCTTCTGGGGAACGCCCAGGGCACCGATGAGCATTGCCCTATCGAGCGACGGCGGCCGCAGCTGGCAGTACAAAAGGGACATCATGCGGGGCGACGGCTACTGCATGACCAATAACTCTGAACGCAAACTCAACCGAGAGTTTTCCTACCCCTCGGTAACCCAGGCGGCAGACGGCCGTATCCATGTGGCCTTTACCTACCACCGCCAGTTCATCCGGCACTTCGTACTTGATGAGGCGTGGATCAAACAGACCGGCAATTAATCTATCAACCGGGCGATGAAACAGGCCGTCCTGGCCCGTTCCATCGTTGCCCTTGATAATCGGGGCGGAATTTTGTGACCCCCCGATTTTTCAAGGGCTCGCATTGGCCATTGGCCAAGGGTGGCGTGTCCTGCACCCCTGTATTAAACCGGTGCTGACGACGTCATTTGCCACCGGCTCAATATCCATTTTTAACGTCCGGTTCCCGACCTGCATACGTCGGGAACCGGCCCCTTCTCACCTCATATTCCCCCAGCCATCGATCATTACCCTTCGGGCACATCGGTTCGTTGCGGTTCGTTGCAAAATGCCGAGAACACCAGCCCAGCGGCAGGAAAGCCGGTTAAACGCGATGCGATAAATGCCCAGCGAAAACGCTTTCCTCACACGCTGGACCATGGGTGCGGGATGACCATGGAAAGTCGCAAGCAGCCCTGACGGTTGGCCTGCTCGCTCTATATAACAACAGGCTGAGCTTTGATAATGGCGGGCACCGAAACAGCGGGGTTTACACTTTGAAAGGGATGAATCAGCATCAAGATGTTCAAGCGGATGACGCAAGAATAGCGGAACAGGGACGACAGTCTCCCGAAGACCAGAGCAGCATTTCCCGGCACCGCGCGATTAGCCCAAAAAAAAGCCGCTGGGACGGCGGCTAACAAGGATGCCAAAGGTTCTGGCTCCGGCAAGTTTTAACTGGCAATCTGATGACTCAGATCGACGCCGAATCAGTTCATGTAGGTTCCGCCATTGACGTTGATCAACTCTCCGGTTACGAATCCCGACATCTCGCTGGCCAGAAACAGTACGACATCTGCCACATTCTGCGGCGTGCCGAGCCGTTTAAGGGGCACTCCGGCTACGACCCTCTGGCGATACTCCTCGCTCCACTGCTCGCTCATATCCGTCTCCACCGGGCCTGGACAGACTGCATTCACCAGAATGTCGTGACCGGCCATCTCCAGCGCAAGATGCATCGTCAGATAGTTGACCGCCGCCTTGGATGCACCGTATGACGGGGCCGCATTCTTGTGTGCGGTTTTGGCCGTCGTCGAACTGACATTGATAATGCGGCCGGCACCCTGCTCGATCATCAACGGCAACACAGCCTGGCAGAAATAAAGGGTACCGTTGAGGTTGACGTCGACAACCCTCTGCCACTCCTCAATACGCATATCGAGGGTGGAGCTTCTCATGTTGATACCCGCATTATTGACCAGTATATCCACGCGCCCAAACCGCTCATGCACCAGCGACACTGCCCCTTGCGCAGTTGCAACGTCAGCAACATCGCCGGCAAACACCAGGGGCCTGTCGGCAAAAGTGGCTATCTCGTCTGCCAGCGCATTAAGCTTGATTTCATTGGTACCGTGTATCAGCACGCAGGCGCCATTGCGGGCGAGCGTCATCGCCACGGCTCTGCCAATACCCCGGCTGGCGCCTGTTACGATAGCCACCTTACCTTTTAACAACATGAAGCAGCTCCTGTTATTTGTTCAAATTGTCCAACGGCGCCGCACGGCAAGATCCCGGTTAATACAGGGATGCAACATGGGGTGCCAGATCCATAGTGCCGCGCCAGATCATGTCGAGCGAGACATACAAAATGATGATCAGCCCCATATAGGCGATCCATTGGTGACGCTGCAGAAGTCCGGCAATATAGTTGGCCGCAAGTCCCATCATGCCGATGGATACCGCCAGACCAAAAATCAACACGCCAGGATGCTCCCGTGCAGCGCCCGCTACGGCCAGCACGTTGTCCAGAGACATGGAGAGATCGGCGACGAGGATCTGCACCGCAGCCTGTCGCAGGGACTTGGTTGCCCCGCCCGACTGAGACGACAGATGTCCCTGCGCCTCGACGGCGACCAGCGCCGCCTTCCTCAAGGCCTGGAGTTCACCGAACATTTTCCAGCACACCCACAGCAGCAGTAACCCGCCGGCCAGCAGCAAACCGATGACGTCAAGTAGCTCAGTGGTAACAGTTGCCAGCAGTATTCTCAAAATGGTGGCCGCTGCTATGCCAATAGCAATCGCCTTATTGCGCTGGCTGGCGGGCAGACCGGCGGCGGCCAGACCAATCACCACGGCATTGTCGCCGGCCAGGGCCAGGTCGATCATGACAACCTGCAAAAGACTGCTCATCACATCCAGCGATATCGCATCAAACACGACTGAATCCCTTTCTGCATGGGGGGACTTAAAGTGCAGAAGCCCCCTTAATCAATGACCCATTGTCGCCAAACACAATCCTGATCGGCGGACCTACACCACCGCCATGCGTCGCTCACGCTCCCGTTTTTCACGCCGCTGTGCCTGTACATCCGGGTCGGCGTCGGGGCTCGCATCCAGCAGCGCCCGTGTATAGGGATGAGCAGGATGGTTGAAGATCTGCTCGACCTCCCCGACTTCCACTATCTCGCCATCCTTCATGACAATTACTCGATCGGCGAAGTCGCGTACCACCGGCAGATCATGCGCAATAAAAATAAAGGACAGCCCCAGATCCCTGCGCAGATCGCTCAGCAGTTTTATCACCTGAGCCTGGATCGAGACGTCGAGCGCAGAGGTCGCTTCGTCGCAGACGATCAGTTCCGGGCTCAAGGCCAGCGCTCGGGCGATTGCTATGCGCTGACGCTGACCACCGGAAAACTGGTGGGGATAACGCGCCGCATGCTCGGGACTTAACCCAACCTGCACCAGCAGCTCAGCGACGCGCTCCTTCCATTTAGCCCTGGGTAGGAGTTGTGGATGAATCTTCCAGGCTTCACAAACCAGTTTCTCCACCGTCATGCGGGGATTGAGCGACTGGGTCGGATCCTGGAACACCATCTGAATCTCACGACGCAGTTCAAAGAGTTCCTTCGGATTGAGTTCAAACAGGTCACGTCCCTTGTACAGGGCCTTACCTTCGCTGGGTTCCTCCAGCCGCAGCAGCGTCTTGGCCATGGTCGACTTGCCGGAGCCCGATTCACCGACGATGGCGACGGTCTCACCCGGCATCAGGTCAAAGCTGACGCCTTTAATTGCCTTGAATTTGCCGTAGTACTTGACCACGTTCTCGACACTCAGCAGCGCATCCCGCCCCTCACGCAAACCGGTCGCTCCGCCCTGACGCCCCAGATGTCCAGGCGCGGCTGCTATCAGCTTTCGGGTATAGTAATGCTGCGGATTCTTGAACACCTCGCGCGTCAGACCGCTTTCGACAATTTCCCCCTGGTTCATCACCACCACCCGATTGGCAGTTTCAGCGACAACACCGAGGTCGTGCGTAATCAGCAATATCCCCATGCCGGTTTCCGCCTGCAGCTCCTCCAGCAATTCCAGGATCTGCGCCTGAACGGTAACGTCCAGCGCTGTGGTCGGCTCGTCAGCGATCAGGATATCCGGCTCGAACCCCAGTGCCATGGCGATCATCAAACGCTGGCGCTGACCGCCAGAAAACTGGTGCGGGTAGGCATCAAACTTCTCCTGCGCGTCAGGCAGGCCAACGCGTTTCATCAACTCGAGCGCGCGCTGGTTTGCCTTGTCCTTATCGACACCATGCACACGCAGGCTTTCGGCAATCTGCCACCCGACCGGATACACAGGATTCAGGTGCGCCAGCGGATCCTGGAAGATCATCGCAATCTTGGCGCCATTGATGTCACGCCGATGTACATCACTCATGTTGAGCAGGTCTTGCCCGCGGTAATGGATCGAACCCTGGGTGATATAGCCCGGCGGTGTATCGATCAGGTTCATGATCGCCGATGCAGACACACTCTTACCGGAACCGCTTTCGCCCAGGATCGCCAGGGTTTCACCCCGATCCAGGTGGAAGCTGACATTCTTGACCGCTTGAAAACGGCCGTTAGCCGTGTGGAACTCAACGGCGAGCTCCTTCACTTCTAGAATGTGCCGGTACTGGCTATTGGTGTTAGTCATTGTTCTTCCCCCCCATTTCAAGCCGCCAGCGCTGCACCGGATCGAGCACGATACGCAACCACCCCGACAAAAGATTGAGAGACATGGTCGTCAAGATGATCGCGATCCCAGGCCAAAATGAAAGCCACCACGCCTGATGCAGGTAAGCCTTGCCTTGAGACACCATCAGTCCCCACGTGATATCAGGCGGCTGAATGCCGATACCCAGGAAACTCAGCGCGGATTCGGCCAGCATGACAAAGGCGAAGTCGAGCGTACCGATGGTAATCAGGGTCGGCACGACAATCGGCAACATATGTCCGAAGATGATGCGCATACGGGATGCGCCCATGACGATAGCCGCCTGCACGAACATCCGCTCACGAATCTCCAGCACCTCCGCACGTGTGGTGCGCAGATAAACCGGAATGCGGGTGATCGCTAGCACCAGCACCAGATTCAGTACGCTCGGCTCCATCATGTAGAGTACGATCACCGCCAGCAGCAGCGAGGGGAAACTCATGATCACATCGGCCAGGCGCATAATCGTGTCACCCAAACGGCGCGACGAGTAACCGGCGATCAGGCCCAGCGCTCCGCCGATCACCAGCGATGCAAACACAGCGCAGCTGGCAATCAGGATCGTATTTTGCGCAGCAACCGCGATGCGCGCCAGGATACTGCGTCCCAGCGAGTCGGCCCCCAGCATGAATAACCAACCCTGGCTCCAGTCAAATGGAGGGGCATTGCGGCCACGCAGGTTCAGCTTGCTTGCTGCGTCTTCCAGAAAGTAAGGGCCAATCGCAGCACAAACCACAATCAGGACCAGGAACAGCGCTGCGATGCATGCAAATTTATCGGCCCATAACAATTTCATTATTGTCAGGGCGGGATGTCGGGGTACCTCAAGCATCGGAGCCACTCCGGTGCAGTTCGTGGATGATGCGGCCATGACTCAATACCTGATTCGGGGATCGAGCACTGCGTACAGCAGGTCAATCAGAAGATTCATAATGAATATCGCCAGCGCCGTTACCATGATCGAGGCAAGCACGACCGAAAAATCGCGCTGCAGAATACTGTCGATCATGAGCTTTCCGACACCGGGAAAACCGAAAATGGTTTCGATCACGACGGCGCCGTTTAGCATACCCGCGGCCTGATCGCCGATCACAGTGATCACCGGAAGCATGCCGTTACGCAGGGCGTGAACGAAAATGATAGCCCGCTGACGAACCCCTTTGGCGCGTGCTGTCTTCACGTACGGCGAGGAAAGCGCCGAGATCATCGAGCCGCGCACGACCTGAAGAATCAAGCCAAAGGGTCGAATAAACAGGACAGTTATCGGCAGCACCCAGTGCCAGATGGTTCCGGTACCGGATGTGGGCAACCAGCCCAGGCTAACCGCGAAAATAAAGATACCGACGATTGCAACCCAGAACTCCGGCGTACTGGCGGCAATCAGGGACATGATGCCGGATAGACGATCGAATACACCGCCGACCCTGGCCGCTGCAAGAGAACCGATGATGATAGCGAACAGGGTAACCAACCCCATCGTCACCACAGCCAAGGTCAGCGTCCAGGGGAATGCCTCCAGCACCACCTCAAGCGCAGGACGCGCCTTGCGGATTGACTCACCAAAATCAAGGTGCAGAACATCGTAGACGTAGCTGCCAAACTGCACGATCAGCGGATCATTGAGTCCATGCAGCACCCGGAAATTATCACGCGCTTCCATCGGTGCATCGAGTGGAAGATACAGATTCGTCGGGTCGCCGGTTAGGCGAGTAAGGAAAAATACCAGCACAATAAGACCGCCAAGCGAGACTGCGCTGCTTATCGCTCTTCTGCCTATAAATGATTTCATCATAGCCTCGGGGACCTGAAGTTATGTTCAGGGGTAACCAGGGAGCGGACTCCCTGGTCTTTTCGACTTTGAAATCGCTTGCGCGCTTTCCAGTCTATTGGCTCACTCCATGCCCAGTACGTACGAGCAATGAACAGGCTTTCTCGCGGGCCTACTTGATCTTGATCTGAGCCAACTGCAGTTCACTATTGGTGGAAATGGTCGGTTTGAAATCAAGTCGCTCGGACACTCGGCTGAAGCCCACCATATGGAAGAGCACGGCATCTGACAGGATCCGGTCGTTGACCTCGGCTGCCACTTTCTTCCAGAGCTGCTCGCGTTCTTCACCGGTAGCGCTGGTCGCCGCTTCAATCAGGCTATCGACAGTCGGATCGCTGATCGTGCTCTGCTCTCCCTGGCTGTGGTATTTCCAGTACATGGTGAATACCGGATCTCCCTTGGCGTTGTCATGTTGCGCTTCGATCAGCTGAGGCCCCCGGTTCTCAGCATAGGGTTTCGTGTACATGTTAACCCACTCGGCCACATCGAAGTTTCTCAGAGAGGCGTTGAAGCCGGCTTCCTGGAGCATGGACAGGATGGCTTCCATCGTTTCCGTTGAGCCCGGGAACATGTTCGCGCGGCCCACCAGTTCCAGCTCAGTCTCAACCGGAACGCCATCCGCTTTTGCTTCGGCCAGCAGTGCCTTTGCCTTCATCAAATCGTATGGCTGTACCGGCACATCCGGATTCCAACCCATGGTCGTTGGCGGAACCAGTTGACTCGCCAGGATCACGTCCTTCGGAAGCACGGTGCCACGGAAGGCATCTCGGTCGATCGCCAGGTTGAGCGCCTCACGTACGCGACGATCGTTCAGCGGCGGGATCTCATTATCCAGTCGCAGATAGAGGGTTTCCGAGTTTGGATAAGAGAAGTCAGTTGCCGAGTTGTTCGCATCCTCCTGCGAGATGCTCGGTGCAATATCGGCCTCACCGGTCTGCACCATCGCCGCCCGCACCGCGATGTCGGAGCGGAAAATATAGGTGGCATTCTCGACGTCCGGCTTTTCACCCCAGTAGTCGTTGTTGCGGGTCAGAACGATGTTCTGTCCGATAGCGCGGGATTTGAAAACATAGGGCCCGGTGCCGACCGGCACGCGCATAAAGGCGTCCGGACTGAGCCCCGAGGGGACAATCGTCAACGAGGACATCAGCAGCGGCAGGATCGGCTGTCCGACTTTGGCAGTGAAGTCGATTGTGTGCGCATCGATAATCTTGGGCGTCAGTTCGATACCGCCGAAGTATTTTGCACCGATCTCGCAAGAAAGCTTGGGACTGGTAGCACGCTCAAGCGAATAGGCTACATCTTCGGCATCGAAACTGGAGCCATCGGTGAACTTGACGCCTTCACGCAGGTGAAAACGCCAGGTCAGATCATCGACCGCTTCCCAGCTCTGAGCAAGACGGGGACGAAGACCCCCGCCACTGCCGTCCAGTTCTGTCAGTGTTTCAGATATATTTTGCAGAATGACACGCCCGATGTTAGATCGGGATGACATACAAGGATCCATAACGTCCAGGTCTTCACTCAGAACGATAGTGACGTCGTTGGACGCGGCGAACGTCGGCGCAGCGGACATAGCAGAAACAGCGACACCGAACATGCATGCGAATAAATTGCGCATGGTATTACTCCTTTTATTCTTATTCAAAAATGACTCGTACTTATTATTTTCGCGCCAGAATACTCAAATCTTTCCAGGCATCCTAGTCACGATCCTAGCTTTTTTATCATGTAAAACCCGGTTCACATTTATTCATCCTCATACCTCACTAGATAGCACATCAGACCTTCAAAAAAAGGCCAACCATCGTATCGAATAAATCAGCTTTTAAGTAAATCCCTGACAGTCTCACTCAGATCACGCAGTTGACCTTTGGGACTTCTGCTCAGTCCATTTTCAGTATTAATTGCATACATCGCTTCCTTCACCATATCGGGCGGAAAGCCTAGCGAATACAGCGACTGGCGCATGGCGGTAACCTTGTCCTGAGCGGCAGAAGCCTGTTCCACATTACCTTGGCTGAAGTTACGCCAGATATCATTGACCTCCTGGCCCAGCACGTTGGCCAGACCCGACACACAGCCACTGGCACCATTCTGAAATCCGTGCAGGATCAGGGAGTCAGGCCCGGTCATGACCTCGATGTTGCACTCTTGCCGCAGTTCAAGGTAACCATCCAGGCTCTCCTGGGTGCCTGTACTGTCTTTTATGCCAACAATATTGGGGTGCTCGGACAGTTTGCGCACCGTCGCTTTCTCCAGGGTATTACCCGTGCGCGCAGGAATGGTGTAGAGGAACAACGGCACCTCAAGCGCATCGGCTAAGGTCGCGTAATGACGCTCTATCTCGCTTTGCGTGCACGGAATGAAATAAGGCGTAATGGCGGATACGGCATCGACGCCAAGCCGCTGTATTTCCTTACCCAACAGGATCGATTCGCGAGTGGAGGCACACCCGATATGGGCAATAACCTTTGCCCTGCCGGAGACCGCCTCGACGCATTGCCTTGTGATATCAATTTTTTCACTAAAGGTTGTCGCGTAGAACTCGCCATTGGTACCGTTACAAAAAATGTTATTACCAAACCCTATCTGCCGCTCGACCAGTTTTGAAAGCTGAGAAAAGTTAACAGCTTCATCGTCAGCAAAAGGTGTAATGATCGCTGTATAAACACCTGTAAACACACCCATAAAAATCGCCCTTTATTATTTGTTATTTAGCTAATCCGCAACTAACTCAAGCAAACTGCGAGTATATATTTTTCGCATCTTCCGGCGTAATGGGAACCGGGCTGTTTTCAATTAGACGCCGAATCGTCATTGCATCTGTAATCAAGCCATCCACATCAACGCTGGGCAGATTGCATCCGGCAAAGGAGGTTGGCAGTTCAAATTCGCCAGACAAGTCCTCAATATAATTCATCAGCAGTTTGCTCATATCCAGGTCAGCGCGTTTCTCTGCGGGGAACAGCGAGCTGGCGATCTGCGCAAGTTTTCCGCTGTAGCTGGGCAGGTGTTCTTGAAAACAGGGCACCAGTAACATCGCGTTGGCAACTCCATGGGGCACGTGGTAACGCCCTCCCAGAGGATAAGACAGCAGATGCACAATATGGGTGCCGGCATAGGCAATGGCAGATCCGCCACAATAGGAGGCAAACAACATCTTCTGCCACGCAGCCACATCATGGGGATCGTTGTGCACCGCACGAATGTTCTTCAGCAGCGCAATCGCCCCGTTGAAGGCGTAGAAATCACTGATAGGATTAGCCTTGCTCGATGTGAAGCATTCCAGACAGTGCGCCAGCGCATCGAAGCCGGTGGAGGCGATCAAAGATTTAGGCAGTGATTCAAGGAAAAAGGGATCGAGAATTACCAGATCAGGCTTAAGCATGTGGCTGATGATCGCTGCCTTATTATTCTTCTCCGGTACCGCAAATATCGCGTTCGGCGTCGCTTCAGAACCGGTACCGGCCGTCGTAGGTATAAGGATCAACCCTTTGCGTGCCGACAGCGGAGTCCCGCTCAGCATCGCCTCCAGCGACAGATCGCCCTGCACCAGCGCGGCCAACACCTTGGCGGTATCCAGCACGCTGCCACCGCCGATACCGATCACCTGATCGACCGGTTCGTCACCTATAGCCGAGGCGATCGCCGCCATATCGAATACCCTGGGCTCCGCCGGCACGTCGTCTACGATACGAACCACTGAAGCACACTCTTCGACGAGCGCTACCAGCTGCTTTACGGCATCCAGTTCCTTCAGCGCCTGCGAGGTGACAACAACAACTCTGTCACCCTTGGCAATGTAATGCGCTATATTCTTGAAACTTTGATAGCCGCTTAAAACATTCGCGATCAGATCAGGCTGTAGCATGGTTTACCATCCTCACAAACAGTTCGGGCTCGCCAAAGGAGCCGGGTTTAGACGCAATATAGGCGCGATCAAAAACACCCCCCTCGACTCTTCCAAGGGGCATCGTCTTTTCACTGGCATGTTCCATCGAGACCGCCTGAGCCCCACTGCGATGCAGCAGTACAGCGGTCGTTTCGCCACCACAACATACGATTTGAAGCACTGGCAGAGCCAACGCAATGCGTTGCGCCATATCAGCCAGACAATTGGCGGCATTGCGCGAATCCGATTTGGTGATAACGCCGGATTCCGGCAACTGCGTCCTGATGATGAAGTACCGCTGAGATTCAGCACACTCCAGTGCAACGGCAACCAGTCGATCCAGGTAATCCAACGGATCTTTTTGCCAACTGATGACATCCACTGATACATCGACAGCACCGAGGGTCTCCACCATGTAATCAGCTTGCTGACGGGAGCGAGGGTGAAGGCTTCCCACCACAAACAGCCACTTCCCGGCTGTAGACCCCACGAGAGAAATGACATCAGACGATCCAACCAGCACCGTATCGGGCAACAAGGTGGGAATAGAATTCAGGTCGTCCTGGGACACGGCATCGACCACAACAACATCGTGGGTTTTGAGCTGTTCAGCGATGCAAGCGTGGAGATTGTGCTCATCATTCCCATTGGGAACAGAGGCCACGGTCATCGCTGAATCGCTGACGATTTTCTCGGCAATCGATGAAGTGAGTATCGGATTCAGGGGATCATGCGCGAGTTCAGATTCAGTCAGCCTGACGCCCTTGATGAGCACCTCGCCGTTCATCACAGTGCGACCTTCACTAAGCACCGGCACCGAGACGATAAACCTGGCATTCGGTAGGTAGGACTTGATCTGCGCCAGTTCAAAGCCGATAGGGCCGCGCAACAACGAATCTATCTTCTTCGCCACGCAGTACCGACTCATATCGAGTGTATGAAATATGCGGTGATAACATTCACGCAGCTCATCTTCACTCATCAATCGACTGTCGGTATTAAGCACAACAACCTGATGCTGTGAGAACAGGCTTTCCACACCCTCTACGGACAGCGCCACGCCGGTTGTGATGTGCTTTTGCTTTAATTTTCCGGCAACTTCTTGGCCGCCGGTAAAATCATCAGCCAGAACAAGGTATTTTTTCATCTTATTGTCATCTCCTGTCCTGACTGTAAAAGCAAACGCTATGCCAATATAAAAAATCATTACTTAACAATGACTTACATATACAAACCATTAAATACAGACAGGATGGTGGTTAATTATTTCTCATGTGCGGTGAAATTTTACGCAGACGAGGAAGTCTTCCCCTTAAGTCTTCTATTGGCGACCACTCATCGACTACATGGGAAATGGCATGGACTCCCTAGGCCTTTGACATCACGGATGACTCCTGCAGGATCGGACGTTTGCGGTCGCTTAATGGGCTAAATCTGGGGATACAGAGCGAGAAAAAGAGTTCATGGGCAAGACTACACGGAACGCTCTTGGCAGCATTTGAGCATGTCGCGGCCTGCTAGGGAGCCGATAAGGAGACTGGATAAGGGGATTCATTAATGCACACCTATCACTCAGCGGAAGTCGCCACTACGACGATCCTCCACTGGGCCTGGCAATTACAAAAGAAGGACGCAATGGTAAAGACTCTCAGCAACGCAACGGCGCAGCGTGACTGGTGACGCGGACAGGCCCCTAGCGCGGCTTCATTCGGGCTTCCAGCGCCCGGAAAAACTTGGGGTGGTGGATCACCCAGCCACCCACAAAGCCAAAACTACTGCCCAGCACGATGTCGATCAGCCGTGACAGGATCAGCGTGTCAGGCGCTCCGACCGCGACTGTGGAATCGGCAAAAATGACCGTTAGCGGCGTAATGAATATCACGGCCAGACCGTAATTTCGCGTGATAAGGCTTTCGATAATAAAGCTGAGCCCCGTAATGATCAGCACCAGCATCCAGACGCCGGGCGACAAGGACAGAATGATCCATGCCAGGCCCATACCGATAACAGTGCCGACCACCCTGTGCACATTGCGCTGCCACACCAGTCGAAAACTCGCCCCCTGCATGATGGCAGCGCAACTTACCGGCGCCCAGTAGGGGTTATCCAGCCCGATCAGCAGGGCGAACAGATAGCTGCCGCCGATAAAGATGCCGATGACGCTCGACTCAAGAATAATGGCGTTGATATTGCGATCGGGCGGCCCTGGCGGCGTATCAAGTGCCCGGTTGAGAACATACGTCCGGCCAATGCTGTACGCCAGTGCCAGCACACAGGCTCCCATGGTGCCGAACAGTAATATCCCCACTCGCTCCGGTGCCAGCGATAAATCAAACGGCAGGGTTCTGCCAAGGCAGGCCACGAGAATAAAGAAAAAGCTGCCCGGTGGCGGCAACGCAAAATGGCGACTGACGAGGGTCGCAAAAAAGGCGGTCAGCCCCAGGGTCCCGGCCGACAGGTAGACATCAAAGCTGGTAAGCACGCCAAGGGTAAAACTGACAGCAAAGCCGAAGGCACAGAGTGCCATTGTGACCATGCGATGGGGAATCGGCGTCTGTGGCATATACAGCATGACCAATCCGCCCATGCTGCCAAGAATTCCCAGTGCAAACTCGTCCACCCAGGCGCCCAGGAACACAGGAAGTCCCGTGGACAGGGCAATCATTGTCAGAAAGCCCCAGGGCCGTTTTTGGTCACTCAGCGTCAACAGACTCCTGAGGTTATCCGACAAACGAACCACATCATCCGCGCCTGAATTATGCTGTCCCACGCTATTCCCTCATGCTGGCAACACCTGTGTCTCCATACTTCCTAATCGATTCGTCATGAGGCTGTCGGGTGCAGATCCTGATACCGGCAGCATGACATTTAAGTTCGGGCATCAAAAAGCGTGTTGCCAATCACTTCTAAATACCAAATACGACGCCTGAAAGCAGGTACATGGCTACGAAAGTGACCCCCACAGCGATAATGTTCAGCCAAAAACCTGCCTTGACCATATCCTGAAGCTGCATCCTTTCGTAGGAAAAGACGATGGCGTTCGGCGGCGTGGCGACGGGCATCATGAACGCCATTGAAGCGCTGACCGCGACCGGCACCGCGAGCAGGCGGGGATCCAGCCCGAGACCCACGGCCACGGCGCCGAGAATCGGCAAAAAAGTCGCCGCCGACGCCGTATTCGACGTAATTTCCGTGAGGTAAACAATAGACCCGCTAACCACCAGCACCAGCAACCAGCTGCTGACATCAAAGTTTGAGACCGAAGACCCAATCCAGCCTGCCAGCCCCGTACTGCTGAACGCGCCCGCCAGTGCCAGGCCACCGCCAAACAACAGCAGTACGCCCCAGGGCAGATCCCGGGCTGCGCTCCAATCGAGCACGAACTCGCCTTTTTCCCGCGACAGCGGCCAGGCGAACAGTACCAGCGCGGCGAGCAATGCCACGGTGGTATCACTGATGGGAAGGCCGGTCAGCGTAACCAGCGGCGTACGAAAGATCCAGCCCAATGCCGCGGCCAGAAAGACCGCACCGACAATTTTCTCAGCCTTGCTCATGGCACCCAGCTCGGCGAGCTCAGTGGTGACCACCTGGCTCACATCGCCAATACGAATCTGACTGGAGGGAAAAATGATCCGCGTGAGCATCAACCAGCTCAGTGGCAGCATCACCAGCACAATCGGAACCCCAAACAGCATCCAGGTAAAGAAATCGATCTTTATACCGTACGTTGTGGACAGAAAGCTGGCGAGCAGGGCGTTGGGAGGCGTGCCAATCAGTGTGCCGACCCCCCCGATGGACGCGCTATAGGCAATACCCAGCATCAGCGCCACGCCGAAATTGCGCACCGCCTTGTCATCCGCCGTCTTGCGCGCGACAAAATCGATGACCGACAGGCCAACCGCATACATCATGATGGTCGCCGAGGTATTTGAAATCCACATGGACAAGAACGCCGTTGCCAGCATAAAGCCGCCGATGACGCTGCCAGGCGTGGTACCGACAACCGCCACAATGCGCAGGGCGATACGCCGGTGTAGCCCCCACTTTTGCATCGCGGCGGCCAGCAGAAAGCCGCCCAGAAACAGGAAGATCAGCGGGTGAGCAAAATTGGCGGCAACCGGCGTCATGTCGGCAATGCCAAACAGCGGCATCAGTGGTATTGGCAACAGCGCCGTCGCCGGAATCGGTACCGCCTCTCCCAGCCACCAGATAACCATCCAGGCAGCCAGGGAAACCAAACGCCAGGCCTCGGTGTTCATGCCCTCGGGGGCAGGAAGCAGATACAGCAACAGGGCGGCTAACGGACCGGCCAGCAGTGCGGCAAAGCGATAACGATGCCCACCTGCGGCGGGCTGAGCCGGTTGAGGCAGACTCACGGCCTCATCCACCGGCATCACGTTTTCGTTGGTATCGGCCGATTTCATTCGAGCAAGGCTCCTTTTTATAGGGTATTGGCAACAGGCGGATAACCCACACGTGACAGGCTAACGTAACGATTCGCGAAGGCAAGGACAGTATCAGCCCCGTTGGATTCGATACCGCGTTACGCCAGGAAGGTTGCCCGATATCGAAACCTGCGCACCAGTAACGTAGCCTAATTCTGCCGCACAGCCAGGTGATAGGGATAATACCCGCCAGCGAGGTACATGACGGGGACGAGGAGGAAAATTCAAACAGTACTCTGCATCACCCACACAAAACTGACACGGCAGCGATAGCGGCCTTGGCAATACGCGGGACGGGCCCTGAAGAGACAACTAATGACGTGGCACTAATGAAGATAGAGGACGCGGGGCACAGAACAGCGGCTGCTCTGTGCCCCGGACAGGTGGCGGGAATTCAAAAGGTCTTGTAAGGCAAGAACTTGCCGGACATCACCACCTGCACACGGTCGCCATTGGGATCTGGCTGGCGCTGCAGGTCCATCGAGAAGTCGATTGCGCTCATGATGCCATCGCCAAACTCTTCATGGATCAGTTCCTTGATAGTGCTGCCGTACACATTGACCAGTTCATACCAGCGATAGATCAGCGGATCTGTCGGTACCGCCGTCGGTAAAGAGCCCTTGCTCGGCGTTACCTGCAGCCAGGCCACCGCCTCATCTGGCAGGCCAAACAGTTCACCGACAATCTCGGCCTGCGCCTTGTTAAAGGTCATCTGTCCCAGGCAGGCGGCCGTCGTCCATTCCTTCGACAAGCCGATGGCCGCGGCAACGTCGCTCCATTTAACACTCTTGGCGACCTTGGCACTCAGAATCATCTGGGTTACTTCGTCACGATTACTGATCATTGATGGCATCCTCTGTGATTGAGATGGGTCTGATTTTCAGCGTTTAAAAAGTATTCAGTCGCCTCCTGACCGGCGCGGTGCGTCCAAACGCCTACCGGTTCAGCAGCACAACGATAATGCCGGCCAGAACGACCGAAATGCCCTGCCAGAATCGAACCGGGTTGCGTTCGAGCAGCGGCGGCCGGGTCCTGTTTAAAAACTGCCTGTTCGGCTGGCGCAGATCGGCCATGAACTCGGACAGTTCCTGGTAACGCTTGTAGGGGTTGGGATGCACGGCTTTCCTGAGGGTTTCATCAATCCAGGCGGGAATTTCCCGCTCATCATGCAGAATCGAGCCGTACTGCAGGCGTCGCTGTGCCGCCGCGGTGCGGGATTTGGACACCTGGTTTGCGTACGGGAAAGCGCCCGACAGCATGTGATAGGTCAACACGCCCAGGGAATACAGATCGGAGCACGTCGTGCCGACCTCCCCCATAAAATACTCGGGCGCCGTATAGAGTGCGGTGCCAAGGATATCGTCCTGCTCCAGGGCAAGGTCGGCCTCCACAATACCGGCCACCCGGGCGGCACCAAAATCTATAATTTTTACCGTGCCGCTGCTGTCGATCATGATGTTATCGGGCTTGATATCCTGATGCAGGATCTCCATGCGATGCAGCGCCTGCAGGCCCTTGGCAATCTGCTCGACAATGCCCCGCACCGTTTCAAGCTCGGGTCTGGGGTTATCCACAAGCCATTGTTTCAGGGTCTGCCCTTCGATGAACTCCATCACCGTGTAGAGATATTGGCGTGGGCGGCTCTGCGGGCCCGCCTTGAGCACATGAGTGTTGTTTATGCGCCGGGCCGTCCATTCCTCCATCAGAAACCGCTCCAGATAGGCCGGATCACCGCGCAAATCTATGGAAGGGATTTTCAGCACCACCCGTGTATCCGTTGCCTCATCCAGCGCCAGATAGACATGGCTGCGACTGGTCGCGTGCAGCTCACGCAGGATTTTGTAGCCATCGAAGCGCGCGCCTTGCGCCAGAATGGGCGGCAGTTCCAACTGCTCAGCCTCAAGGTGAAGCGGATTCGAACCCGGTTGGGGCAGCGCGTCAATGCGCACTATCTGAATGCTGAGATTGTCTTCACTTCCCCGTTCCAGCGCATGCTCGACAATATCCCTGGCGGCGGCGTCCAGGTCGCTGCTTGTTTCAATACTGTTGAGGATAAAACCCGTATCGGCGTGCTCATAAACGCCATCGGTCGCCAGTATGTAGATGTCACCAAGGCTGAGCGGCCGCGACTGATAATCGAGTTCGATCCGGGACTCCACGCCCAGCGCGCGGCTGAGGTGGCTTTGCTGTTGCGATACCCAGAGCCGATGATCATTGGTCAACTGCTCCAGACCCCTGCCATGCACCCGGTATATGCGGGTGTCGCCGGCATTAAAGATATGCGCCCGGGTCGATTTGATCACCAGGGCGCTAAGCGTACAGACGTAGCCCTTGTCCTTGTCGTACCGGTAGGGGCTGTTCATAGTCTGGCTGTACAGCCACGCATTACAGGCCGTCACGACCCGCTGCACGGCGTTCTGCACCGACCAGGCATCCGAGGTGCAGAAATAGTCGTCAAGAAAATTGGTCACCGCCGTTTCACTGGCAATATGACTCAGTTCACTGCTGCTGATACCGTCTGCCATGGCAAAAGCGACACCCTTGAGACTCAGTAACGGCTCACAGGGCAGATAACAGGCATGAAAATCCTGATTGGCCGCCTTGCGACCCTTATCGGAATGCTGTCCCACGGATACTTTTAAACGGCTGCTCATGGGCATTATCCAACACCCCGGCCACGGGCGTGGCCGGGGCTCAGCGGGCATTAGACAGAGATGGGCTGTACCGCACGCTTTTTGGCGGTGCGCACGTGGGTGGTGTAGAGCGTCAGACCGGTGAAGGCCAGGCCGCCGACCAGGTTACCCAGCGCGGTGGGGATTTCATTCCAGATGAAGTAGTCCATGATGGAGAAATCACCGCCCATGATCATGCTGAACGGAAACAGGAACATGTTAACGACGGAGTGCTCGAAGCCCATGAAGAAGAACAGCATGATCGGCATCCACATCGCCAGTACCTTGCCACTGACATGGGTGGAGATCATCGCGCCGACAACACCCAGGGAAACCATCCAGTTGCACAGCATGCCGCGAATGAAGATGGTGAACCAGCCTTCTATACCGTACTGGGCATAACCCAGGGTACGGGACTCACCAATACCGGATACCTTGGCGGCCACTGCGCCCCCGTCAGTGTTATAACCGTAGGTAAAGACGAAGGACATCATGAAGGCAACGGTCAGCGCGCCGGCAAAATTCCCCAGAAACACCAAACCCCAGTTTCTGAGAATGCTCTTAACGGTAACCCCCGGGCGACGATCCAGCCAGGCCAGCGGCGTCAGCATGAAAACCCCGGTTAGCAGGTCGAAGCCCATCAGGTAGAGCATGCAGAAGCCCACCGGAAACAGGATGGCGCCAATCAGGAAGACACCGGTCTGAACAGCGACGGTAACGGCGAAAACCGCCGCCAATGCCAAAATGGCACCCGCCATATAGGCCCGGATCAACGTATCTCGAGTCGACATGTGAACCTTGGATTCACCCGCATCAACCATTTTTGTTACAAACTCGGACGGAATTAGATAAGCCATATCTATTGCCTCATTCAGCGATAATTTTGTAACTTCAATCCGGTACCGGCCCATTTATGCGCTCACGGCTGTCTGGTATCCCTATTTTCCCCAGACACAAAAAAGCGCCCACAGCCGAGCTGCTGAAGCAGGTCAGTAAGGACGCCGTTGTCCGTAAACTCAGTTTGTAAGGGCCCGGGCCGGCCCAATGACAGTTCCCTAAAAACAGAAAAGCTAAAGCAATAGTCGTGCCCGGCACAGCTTAACGCCGGCACAAGCGGCGAAAGCAGGCGCCCCGCGGCAGCACGGTGCCCTTAAAAGCCGTATGTATTCACTCGCCATGGCTCGACCGGTGCGGTTATAAAGGGCGATCAATGCGCGGGCCGCACCGAAACAGAGCCAGGCGCCGGCACCGGTATACGCAAAACGACGACATCATCGAATTGCACTGCCCTGTGTACACGGCATTAGAAACCGCTAATTCCGTTCAGGAAGAGCCTTTTTAATTGCTGAACGCCCGGGTAATCAGGTTAAAGCGCTAGACTGCCAACCCAAATGGCCAAAAATTGCGTAGGCAACTTGCACGCTGTAAAGCTGCAGTTCCCGTCAGAGGGTCAAGACATGCTCAGTGATTTAAGAATGTCAGAACTTATCAGCGCCCTCAGTCATGCCCTGGATATGACCGAGGGCCAGCCCAAGGGGCACTGTGTGCGCTGCTGCTGGATCGGCATGCATATTGGCCATGAGCTTGGCATGCCGGCTCATGAGCAGTGGGAGCTTTATTACACCCTGTTACTGAAAGACCTGGGCTGCAGCAGCAATGCCGCCCGTATCTGCCAGCTCTATGCCACAGACGACCTCAAATTCAAGCACGACTTCAAGGAAATAGACGGCAGCCTGTCCCAGGTACTGCGTTTCGTCATGCGTCATACCAGGCTTACCGGCGGCCTCGCAGAGCGTTTTCGGGCTCTGCTGACCATTTTGCGCGATGGTTCCGAAATTGCCGATGAACTGATTCAGACCCGCTGCGAACGCGGTGCAGACATCGCAAAAAAGCTGCGCTTCTCTGACGGCGTGGCCGATGGCATAAGAGCGCTGGATGAACATTGGAACGGTAACGGCAAGCCCCAAGGCCTGGCCGGCGACAGTATCCCGCTCTATGCGCGCATCGCCCTGCTGGCCCAGGTGGTGGATGTGTTTCAGGCAAGCGCATCCCCGTCACAGGCACTGAAAGAAGTCCGCCATCGCAGTGGCAGCTGGTTTGACCCGCAAATGGTACAGGCATTTGAACGGGTTTCTGCCCGGGACAACTTCTGGTCACTGCTGCGCGACCCCGATCTGGTGCAAGAAGTACTCAAGCTCGAACCGGCGCAGCATGAAGTCGCACTGGACGAAGACTATCTGGACGAAATTGCGGCCGCCTTTGGCCAGGTGGTCGACTCAAAAAGTCCCTATACCGCGGGCCATAGTGAACGGGTTGCACTCTATACGGACATGATCAGCGAGCAACTGAATGTATCTGAAAATGACCGCCGCTGGCTCAAGCGGGGTGCCCTGCTGCACGATATCGGCAAGCTTGGCGTCAGCAACAGCATCCTGGACAAACCCGGCAAGCTGGATGAGGCTGAATGGGCGTGCGTACGGCAGCATGCGGCCTTCACCGAAGATATTCTGATCCGGATCAATGCCTTTTCGCGGCTGGCCAGAATTGCCGGCGCCCATCACGAGCGCCTGGATGGCAAAGGCTACCCTCGCGGGCTGGCCGCGGCACAAATCAGTCTGGAAACCCGCATTATCACCACCGCCGATATTTTTGACGCCATCACCGCCGATCGCCCCTACCGCGGTCCCATCCCCATCCCTGCGGCACTGGCAATCATGGAGGCAGAGATCGGCAGCGCCATCGATGCCGACTGCTTTTACGCCCTGAAAGCCGCATTGCAGCTGTTACAGCACGAAACAAGCATCGCCGAAGCGCTCTAGCAGGCGACGGAAAAGCGTTGGCGAAAGAAACCAAGGAACGCTGTACCATTGAGCCTTCCTTGGAAAAAATGGCCCAATGCGAACCCCACCTCTTCCCCTTCGAAGCCTCCAGCATGTCCGCGCACCTGCGCCCGTTCCTTCTCGCTAAAGAGCATCCGGGGTGATGCACAAACAGGCACAGAGCCTATTCGTCCGCCGGGTTAACCCTGGCCAATACCAGTCACACCTTCATCGTCTCGCAAATGCAGCTCACATAGGCTGCTTACAGGGATTGTGGTACGTTAACTAAACTTTTTCACGTTGCCGTCAACGGGACGGGGCCATGCTTGACTGGATACTGACGACCAATGGTTTCATTCTGGAAGCGCTGCTATTGGTTGCAGTACTGATCTATGTCGGCACTCGGATCTGATCCACAACGCTGAAAGCCAATTTACCGACAACAACGAATAGTCACCATGATTACCACTAAATCACGCTTGAAGTCGGGTCGCGCAGCCTTGATGTTGCTGACTCTGACCCCGTTTTGCGCCATTGCCGATGAGCAGGATACGGTGATGTTCAGCGAATCCGATTTCTATGCGGTGATTCCTGAGGTGGTTTCGGCGACCCGCATTACCCAGAAGCTGACGGAGGCACCGGCCTCTATCAGCCTGATTGACCGCGACATGATCCGCGCCTCCGGCGCCATTACCATTCCGGACCTGTTGCGACTGGTGCCCGGTTTTCAGGTATTTCATGTCAATGCGAACAAGTTTGGCGCAACCTACCATGGCGTGAGCGATGACTTCCCCCGCCGCCTTGAGGTCATGGTGGATGGCCGCTCCATCTATTTGCCGCTGTTGTCCACGGTCGACTGGAACTCCCTGGGGCTCAGTCTCGATGATATTGAGCGTATCGAAGTGGTACGGGGTTCCAACGTGCCCGCGTATGGCTCCAATGCCTTCCTGGGCGCCATCAATATTGTCACCCGCTCGCCCTACAGCGAAAGCGGCGCCTCGCTCAAGGTACTGGGGGGCTCCCAGGACACCCGTCGCGTGGAAGGTCGTTTCAGCGTGCCCGCGGGTAATGCCCAGCTCAGGGTAACCGCAGGCCATGACCAGAACGACGGCAGCAACCGGTTTCAGGACGGCGCACGCAGCGAGTACCTCAACCTGAGCAGCACTCTGGCCCCCACGCTGGCCGACACCCTGCTGATGCAGGCCGGATTCAGCAAGGGCTACGCCGACCGCGGTGATATGGATGACACCGACAAGCCCGTTGTCGCGCGAGACCACCAGTCGAATTACCAGTACCTGCGCTGGAGCCATATCAGCGACAGCTCCCGCGAAACCCAGCTGGCGGCCTACCACAACTACCTTAACCTCTCGACACCGGTCGCCACCGTAGCCGAGCTGGTGCAGTATGAAGGCCTGCCCGCCGACTTTGCCGAAGCCTTACTGTTACAGAACCCGCAGTTTCGACTGGACAACGAGGACGGCAAAACGGAACTGTACGATATCGAGCTGCAGCAAACCCAGTACTGGATTCCGAACCGGGCCACCTTTCTCTGGGGGCTGGGCTACCGTTACGAGAGCGCACAAAGCGACGTTTTGCTACAGGAGCAGGGGCGCATCAATGAGGACCGCTGGCGCCTGTTCGGCAATCTGGAGCTGCAGCCCGCCGACGCCCTCACCTTCAACCTCGGTGCCATGGCCGAGCGCAGCACCACCAGCGCCGACAGCACGAAAATCTCCCCCCGGGTTGCCCTGAACTACAGGCCCGATGAGCAGTCCGTTATCCGCACGGCCTACAGCCGGGCGTACCGCATGCCCTCGCTGCTGGACAAGAACAATCAATCGTTCATCTACGACACAAGCGGCGATGTCTGGGATGTCGTCGTCATACCGAATTCAGACATAGGCCCGGAGCGCATCCTCACCTCGGAAGTCGGCTATTATCGAGCCTTCCAGGATATTGCCGGGCATGTCGACGTACGGATCTTTGTCGAAGATGTGGAAAGAGCCATCAACAGCTACCGCGACTTCACCGATGATCTGGACAACCGCCTGCGCTATAGTGCCAACTCCACGTCCTGGCGCAACCACGGCGCCGAGTTGCAACTGCGCCTGCAGCCAATCGAGCAGTTTTGGCTACTACTGAATTACAGCTACATCAACACCACTGACTTTCTGCAGGATGAAGGCCCCGCCAAAAAAGGTCTGGTGCGGGCGCATGCCCCACAGACACCGCTGCATACGGCCTCCATGCTGATGAACTACAATTTCGCGCCAGGCTGGGATCTCAGCCTGGCGCAGTACTACGTGGATGAAGTGAAGTGGGATGAAGGCGGTTACCGGAGCAGATACAACCGTACAGACCTGCGCCTGGCCAGGGAATGGGATCTGCCGGCCAGTCAGCGCCTGTCGGGGGCACTGATTGTTCAGAACCTGCTGGGCAACGAATTTTCTGAATTTTACCAGTATAGTGAGTTCGATCAGCGGACTTATCTGCAAGTGCAACTCGAATTCTGATCACCGAGCGACGCGAACGGAAACGCTGAATGCAGGCATCGGATAAATCATACAGGCGGTACCCATACCTCTGGCGATCGGGGCAGCTGTTGCTGGCGCTGTTAATGTTGCTCAGCGGCACCGTCGCTGCCGCCTCGCCGCTGGTGTTGATGAGTGAAAACAGCGCACTCTATCAGCTCGTTGCCGACGAGATCAGGCGAAGTTACAAGCAGCCCATACAGCTGTACAGTGCAGACAGCGCACCATCCCAGGCGCGGCTCGACGAGGGACTCAATATTGCCATCGGCGCCAGAGCATGCGAACAGCTGCTGCAACACAGCGGCAATGCCGACCTGATCTGCACCTTTATTCCGAGTACCACCTTTCAATCCCTGTCCTCACTCTACAGCAACGGGCAACGCCGCCTGAGCGCGGTGTATCTGGACCAGCCGCTGCAACGCCAGTTGCGTCTCGCACGCCTCCTGGCGCCCGATGCAAAAAGTATCGGTACCATGTTTGGCCCCTTTTCTTCACAGTCCAAGAGTCTGTTTGACCTGACGGCTCTGACGGAACACCTGACACCGGTGTCCATCACACTGGACGATTCAGACAACCCGATCGAGCGACTGAAACCACTTATCCAGCAAAGCGACGTCTTCCTTGCCTTGCCAGATCGCGCGTTGTTCAACCGCGCGACCGCCAAATGGCTGCTGTACATCACCCTGCAGCAAAAGGTGCCGGTCATCGGTTTTTCCAAAACCTATGTCGAAGCCGGTGCCCTGGCCGCCGTCTATTCCACGCCGGCCCAGATCGGCCGGCAGACCGGAGAGCTGCTGCGCGAACTGGACCTGTCACAGCCATTGCCGCAACCGGCCTACCCGAAATATTTTAATGTCAGCAGCAATCCGATCGTGGCCCGCACCCTGGAGCTGCCTGAACCCGACAACAGCGCCCTGCATCAACGGCTGGAGGAAGGTGCAGAATGAAGCGCCAGTTTAAAACCCTCGGTATCCGCCAGCGCGTTCTGATGATCTCGTTGCTGCCGATGGTACTCTTCGCCCTCGTGCTGGGGGGCTATTTCATCAGTACCCGAATTGATGACACCCAGCATTCACTGCTCGAGCGCGGCCAGTCCATCAGCCGACTGCTGGCATCCGCGTCGGAGTTCGGCCTCATGCTCGGCAACCACGAGCTACTGCGCAATCTTGGCAAGGGCATGAGCCAGGAGCCTGATGTTGCCGACGTCGCTTTCCTGAACAGCCAGTTTGAACTGATTACCCGCTCCCGGGCTTTCGAGCTCAAGCTAAAGCCGCAGGGGCCCTTCGTCTACCAGGACAACAATCACTGGTATTTTGCCCAACCGGTAAGGGTCACCGGCATCTCCTTTCAGGACTTTCCCGAATACCCGGATGCCCAGGATCGCCTGGATACCATTGGCTGGGTCATCGTCATTCTGTCAGATGAACAGACACGCACCCGTCAGCGCAGCATCCTGATTACCGGATTGTTGCTCATGATAGGCACCTTCGGCATTACCGCCGTCATTGCCCATCGGTTTGGCCAACGCATCACGCAACCCATACAGGGACTCAGTCATGTTATCGAACGCCTGCAGGACGGCCAGCTCAATACCCGCGCCGAAGTATCCCTGACCGGCGAACTGCGCACACTTGCCCGTGGCGTCAACCGCATGGCGGCGCGTATCCAGGAATCCAACGCCATGATGGAAACCAAGGTCGAGACCACCACCAAGCGTCTGCGCGCCACCTTGAACCATCTGGAGACAAAAAACCACGAGCTGGAGCTGGCCCGCGTCAAGGCCGACACCGCCAACCGTGCCAAGGATGAATTTCTGGCACGCATGAGCCATGAACTGCGCACCCCCATGACCTCGGTACTGGGGTTCGCGCGCCTGCTAAACGACACCGATGCCAACGAAGAACAGCGCGAATACACGCGCATCATCAACCAGACATCCACGGTCCTGCTCAGCATCATCGACGATATACTCGACCTCTCCAAGCTCGAGTCCGATGCCATAAAACTCGAAAAGATACCGCTGAACCTTGAGGAACTGCTACTCGACGTTTTGGAAATGCAGGCGCCGCTGGCACACAACAAGGGCCTGGAACTCATTCTGCACTACGCTCCCGGGACACCCGATACCGTGCTGGGTGACCCAACCCGATTGCGCCAGATCCTCACCAACCTGGTTGCCAACGCCATCAAGTTCACCGAAAAAGGCGAGGTCCAGGTATTTGTGGAGGCCGAGATTCTTGGCCCGCACCAGAGCCTGCTGAAATTCAGGGTTCAGGATTCAGGCATTGGCATTGCAGAAGACCAGAAAGACAAGCTATTCAAGGCCTTTACGCAGGCCGACACCTCAATCACCCGTCGTTTCGGCGGTTCGGGCCTGGGCCTGGTCATTACCCAGAAGCTGACCAGCCTGATGGACGGCAAAATCACCCTCAGCAGCGAGCTCAACCGGGGTACCGAAATCAGCCTGGACATCCCCTTTACCACCGGCACATCCGTTACCCAGCCCCGACCGGCAGCACAGTCCGACAGCACGCGTATCCTGTTGTACGAGCCACACCCGGACATGCGCAAGTCGCTCCAGACGCTGCTGTCGCGCCTGCACATTCAGGCCGACATCGCATTGAGCTTTGACGAATTTTGCCAGCGGGCCAGGCAGTACGACAGCCTGATCTGGGGGGAAAGCCCGGCCAGCAACGCCGAGCAGTTCAAGACACGGCTGCAACGCCTGCGGCAGAACTGCAGCGCGCGCCTGATTATCCTGTGTTCCAGCGGCATCAGCGCGCTGCAACCGGATGACAACACGCTGATCGTGCACAAGCCGGTACGCCCCCACAATTTGCTTCGGGCGCTGAATATGAAAGCCCGCGAGGCACAGGATAAAACCACCAGCGAGGTACTGGTCGACAACGATTTTGATGTGCTCATTGCCGAAGACAACGAATTGAACCGCCTGCTGATCATGAAGGTGCTCGGCCGCGCCGGCATCCGCTCAAGGCAATCCAGCAGCGGGCTGGAAGTACTGGCAGAAGTCAAACAAAAGGTTCCGGATCTGATCCTGATGGATGTTCACATGCCCCAGATGGACGGCATCGAAGCGACCCGACGCCTGCGCATGGCCTACCCGAACCTGCCCATTATCGCGCTGACAGCGAATGTGGTGCCGCGAGAGCACAAGGCACTGCAGGATGCCGGTATCACCAAGATTATGTTCAAGCCCATCAATGAAGCCAAGCTGCTCGAGGCAGTGAAGCGCCACTGCAGCCGCCTTTACGAAACGCCTGCACCGCACGCCCCTGCAGACCACGACTCCGCCGCCCCCCTGCTAAGTCATGCCGAAATACAGCAGGAAATACAGCGCCAGCTGGATGCTTGCCAGCAGGCCTTTTTAGCCAGGGACACAACCCGAATGCGTCATCATGCCCACCAGTTGCTGGGCATCAGCGGGCTCTGCAACTGGCCAGAACTCGAGGCCCTGACCGCCGAGTTCCACCAGTGTGTAAACAGGGGCAAATCACTACGTGAGCTATGGCAATCTCTCTGGCGCCTGCAACGGCTCAGTAAACAGCCCATTCCGCCACCTGATACACATTCGGTATAACGCACGGCAGAATCAGCTGCTCCGGCATCAGAATTCGCGGTACACCGGATCCTTGGCAATCAGCTGCTGCAGGTCTGCAACAATAACACGCAACCGGCTTCGGCCGGCGCGGTCGAACAGGTGCCCATCGACGCCCTCTCCGGCCGCGGGCGTGTTTTCGTCGCCCTCGTGCAGCACAAGGCAACGCAACCGTACTTCTTCGAGCTCCGGATCATGCCGCAAGGGCATGCCAACGAACAGATCCCAGCGCTGGCGCGTTGTAGTGCCATCAAGCACACCCTGCAGCAGGGCCAGCACCTCGGCCCTGGACGGGCGATAGGTCGGCGCACGTCCAAAATACAGCGCCGCGGCCATCAGACAAAGAAGCACCAGCGTCACGCCAAATGCCGCCAGGAAAACCACCTGTCAGTGCATCCGGTCGAGTGGATATTCGTGTAGCTTGGCGGCCGCCAGCAACAGCGCAGCCCGATTCTCCTGCTCCAGCCGGTCCATTTCGTGCCTGTAACGCCGCTGCTGCGAGCGCTCCAGCGACTTCCACTCTTTCAGATAGGGAATGTGCCGCGTAGCCTCGTAGTGCACCGATATGATTGTGAAGTCGGGATTATGATGCAGCTCCGGCATCAGGTTATCCAGCAGTACCTTCAAACGGATGCAGCCTTCGGTCAGGGTCATTTTTTCATCTTCAGACATGGCTCGGGAGATCACCCGAATACTGTCGATCAGATACTGGCGCTGCTCCCGCGCCTTTTTTTCCGCCTGACGCTGCAGTTCTGCTCGCTTGCGCTTTTGCTGGCGGAGTGCGCGCACATGAACGACGATATACCAGGACAATGCCACTATGATTACCAGGCCCAGCACCGTCGCCCAAAACATCAAACTGTCACTCATCAGCCACTACCACCTTGCCATTGACGCTATTAATCCACGCAGCCCATTATCCATATTCGGCATTCGAAACCCAGCCCGCAGCAATAGCACCCATGCGGCTCTGTGTTAAAAAGCGCCCGCAAAAAAGCCCGTTACTGAGAGATAACAGGCTTTAACATGAGAGGTAGCAGTATGGCTTGCCATCTTTATCCAGCGATGCCGACAAAGTCGCAATGGGGCACCGTAGCTTCAGACGGCTTCTTGTACATTGACTGCATACGGGCATTACGCTGCTCGCGAACCTGAGCCAAAAGCTGTACGCCAAGTTGACTCGGAGTCTGCTGGGATAATTCCAACCGTACGCTCAGATTTGCACTCATGTTCAGGCCTCCTGCGGTTTTGGCTATTCTAACTGGCAGACCCCCTAACGAAGGCAGTGGAGCCAGTATAGGCAATACCCTATAGCATGTAATGGAATAGAATATTCCTTGTTTAGCCCTTAAAAGAATATAAATACAGCCTCAACGCCACGCCCGGGTGCGCGCAAGACCGGCTGGCTCCAACTATTCAGGAATGCTGGCGCTACGCCCCGCAGACTCCGCCCCCTATAGTTAACCGGTCTGCGACACTTGGCCGTTTCCTGTCCCGCCGACAGCTTAATTATTGTGATCCATAAAGAGCTTCGCCATGAATGCCATGAATCCCGCGCCTCAGGCGCCCTACGCCACCATACTGCAGTACTGGCGCCAACCTCACCCTGCGTTCACCTCGGGTCAGGATGCCCGCAGCAGCGAAAACGCGTTGTTGGTACTGATGTATGGCAGTCTCGAAAAGGCTGCACGTTTTGGCTGGCTCAATGCTGGCCGTACCCTGATTGACAAGACTTACCTGCGCATTCTCTGGGCAACACAGGGGCTGGAATCCGCCGGCACCAGCTTCGATGAACTGGCCGCACGGCTGGACAGCTTTATACGCACAGAATTGAAACCCCGCTGGGACGACCTGGACAAGCTGGAACATGAAGAACGCCATCAACTCACCCTGCACCTGGTGGAACAAATGCAAACACAGGTGTTCCAGAGTTCGGAGCGCCTGCATTGCACCACTTGGCTCCTGTTCTTCCTGTGCCCACAGCTACCTGTTTTTCCATATGCTATTACCCGTAGGGCCAGCTCCGACTACAGGGCCTGGCACCCTGAGTGCCGCCAACGTCTGATAAACCTGATACCCCGGTTCTGTAACAAAACGCCCGCATCATGCCACGGCAGCGCGCAGGAACAGCAGGCTGTCACCCGCCTGCTGGCACAGGGCGACTGGTGGCCAAGGCGCATGCTGGCACAACAGATGAGAAACGCTGTAGCTTAGGCCATGCACGTGTAAAGCAAGCGCTCCGATCATCTCCGGCGAAAGCTAGCCCTTTTTCAGCACCTGCGGGTGCTGTTTTTTTGCATTAAAGTCATTCGGCCACCACCACGCCAGACCGGAACGGCCCAAGCCAAGGCACTACGCGCCATGTCTGGCGCGCCTTAATAAAAGCCCGGGGTCTGCATCAGAACCCGGGCTCTGTTCGAGCAGCGGAAGTGAGTGGAATTAACGCTCAGTGAGGCAACGGATGTTCTGCAGGTTTTCCATTGTGCTCAGGCAGGCCTGGGCAACTTCGGTACCCTTGCTGCTGAAATGACGATAGAAAAAATCCTGATGCGTGCCGTGCTCATGGAAGTGGTGCGGTGTCAGTACGGCAGAGAGCACCGGAACTTCGGTATCCAGCTGTACTTGCATAAGACCTTCGATAACGGCCTGGGCAACAAATTCATGCCGATAAATACCGCCATCGACAACGAAGCCTGCGGCAACAATGGCACCGTAGCGGCCACTTCTGGCAAGCAGCTTGGCCTGCAGTGGAATCTCATAGGCTCCGGCCACGGTGAAGGTATCCACTTGCGAAGCGGCAAGGCCCTGGGTTTCACATTCTGCGATAAAGGCCTCTCGGGCCTGACCGACGATGTCGCTGTGCCACTGGGCCTGAATAAAGGCAACGCGCTGGGCGCGGGTCTCATTGCTGAGTTTTGGGGGGTACGTCTGATTCATGGTTGTCCTCGTTGATAGTCACCAGAATCAGGGCATGCGGAACCTGGGTGTATCCAAAAACGTACCCTCGACATCACTTTGCAGCGTGCCACAGTACTTTTCGAACACATCCGTGCCACTGACGATCATCGTCAGTCGCTGGAACCGTTCTCTTTCATCCGGACTATTACCGTCGGCTTCGGAGTTGCACCGAATCTGCTGACCCCGGCCTGCCAATCATCCCATCGGATGCCGACATTGCCGGGCGCTCGCGGGCTTGGCAACGCATCGCCTTTACCGCCGGTGGGGACTTGCACCCCGCCCTGAGAACACATAATTGCTGCGAACCGTTCGCAACAAGCCCGCTATCTTAAGCGCACCGCGAACGGATGCCAAGCCCCGCCGGCAACCCTCACTGACCAGCGGCAGGCAAGCGCCCGAACGAGTGTTCAGGCGGTTTCGGACCAGCGGTATTGTTTACGTTGCCACATAAGGAACAAAATCCTTTCCTAGGGCCTCGGCAACTTCCTTGCAGGTCACCTGTCCTGCATGAATATTGAGGCCATGGGCCAGATGCACATCCCGCCGCATCGCTTCCTCCCATCCCAGTTCTGCCAACTCCAGAATATGCGGCAAGGTGGCGTTATTCAGTGCCAGGGTGGAGGTTCGCGCCACGGCTCCCGGCATGTTGGCAACGCAGTAATGCACAACGTCATCAACGATATAGGTAGGGTTCTGATGCGTTGTGGCATGGGAGGTTTCGAAGCAGCCACCCTGATCAATCGCCACATCCACAATCGCGGAGCCCGGCTTCATGCGCCTAACCATTGCAGCGGTGACAAGTTTTGGGGCCGCTGCGCCCGGAATCAGCACCCCCCCAATCACCAGGTCCGCCGAGAGCACATGCTCCTCCACTGCCGCCTTGCTCGAGTGGACAGTACGTACCTGGGTGCCAAATTCGGATATCAGTCGGCGCAGTACATCGACGGATCGATCCAGTACAACAACCTGGGCCCCCAGGCCAATGGCCATGCGCGCCGCATTCGTGCCCACCACGCCCCCCCCGATAATGACCACCTTGGCCGACTCGACCCCCGGTACCCCCCCAAGCAACATGCCACATCCACCGTGGGACTTTTCAAGACAGGCCGCACCTGCCTGAATCGACATGCGACCTGCCACTTCCGACATCGGCGCCAACAATGGCAGGCCGCCGCGCTCGGAGGTCACCGTCTCGTAGGCGATGCAGGTGGCACCGCTGGCCAGCAAATCATCGGTCTGCGCCAGGTCCGGCGCCAGATGAAGATACGTAAACAGCACCTGTCCCGCCCGCAGTTGCTTGCGCTCCACTGCCTGCGGTTCCTTGACCTTGACCACCATCTCGGCCTTGGCAAAGACATCCGCCGCAGTCGCCGCAATCGTGGCGCCGGCGGCGACATAATCATCATCGGCAAAGCCAATGCCGGCACCCGCCTGGGTTTCAACCAGTACCTGATGACCATGTGAGGTCAGTTCGTGCACGCTTGCCGGAACCATGCCCACGCGGTACTCGTTGTTCTTAATCTCTTTTGGGACTCCGATTAGCATTGTCAGCACTCCCGTGGTTCTTTTTTGGTTCGGCTGCGAGATCAAACCCGGTGGGCTCTCTGCTATGTGGCACCTGTCATCAAAGGCTGAGTATCTCAACTCAGCCTGCTTGTAGATTAGGAGGAAATTGCGCTCACAGGTAGAACTCACCGGCGCACTGGCGTTGCCCAAGACGCGCGAGCGACCGATCCGTCAAGGAATGGAAACTTGCGCCCGCGCTTGAGCCAGACGCGCCTTGGGCGCCGAGAGATCAGTCATGGGACGCTTGCGGCGCGAAGCATGATAGTACTCATTGAATACCTCGAAATAGGCATCCAGCACCTCAGCGCTTTGTGTGTCGCCTATCTGCTCCAGCAATGCCGCCGCCACTTCGCAGGTACACAGATGATGGTCCTCAGCCTGAGTTCGCAGATCGTAGCGCGTTTGCCGTAGCGTCCTGGGTTCAATCACAGGTACCTGATCCAGATAACGACTGTGACGGAACATTCGCCGTGCCTGGCGCCAGGTACCATCGAGGATGATAAACACCGGCTCACGGCCCTCTTTGGGCTCAAACTCAACCATGCGCTGGTCATAATCCGGTGCCGCCGGGAAGACCAGATAGGGATCAAGTTCCGGGCTGGCAAGCTGTTCCAGCAAGTCGGGCTCAGGCTCGGTCCGGCTCCACTGAAAGGTACGGGAATGGGCAATGGTATCCAGAATCAGCCGGCCAGTATTGGTTGGTTTGTAAACTTCATTGCGGTGTGTCAGCAACCAGAAGCGTGCCTGTGCCTGAAGTTTAACGCGGTATTCACAGATGCAGCGCACCTGTGGCATCAGGCAGTGTTCGCAGCGGGTGACTCTCGAACCGCGGGCAACAAAGGGCTTACGCAGCGGCGCAGACAGAAAGGACATAAAAGCAACCGACTCGTGTACTGGCAGGGATCAGGGTGCGAATCATACCGCGAGCAGGGAAGACATGCACAGCCGGCACGGTCACCCCCGCCATGTCCGGTGACAGACATCTCTGTATCGACGGGAATAGCAGGCAGTGATAAGTTTGTATGGAGGAAGACTACTGCAGAGTCTGGCTGGTTTGAGCCCGGGTATCAAACAGCTGCGCGGGCGCGCCCCAGTCCAAAGACTGGCAACCACGATGAATCAGATGCAGAACCTGATGCAGCTCGGCGTAAGTGAGCACACTCGAGGCAATGGCATGCTCGTTATCCCCGGCAAAAAAGTTCAACTTGTAACGCCCGTCGCGAAAGCTGGCGTCAAGCCTGTGCAGCACTACCGCCTGTGCCTTCGTCTGCAGGGGCGCCTCATGCACCTGCAATGCCTCACGGGCCTGTTCATGCTCAAACTGGGCGATGGCTTCGCGATGTTCCAGCGGACTTCGACTGACCTGTTTAGAGGTCTGGCTAATCAGCTGCTCCGCCGCTCCCAGAATGCGCAGGCACAGGCGTCGTGTCAGCCAGAAATCTATCCTCTGCTGACCATTGCTCATATTGCCGATCAGCCGAATGCGATCCTCGCTCTGATCGTACTGAAAGGTAAAAGATCCAATATTTGTCATAATCCCACCCTACCCCCATCTTTACGAAGGGGTCAACATCAGTCACCTGAGGACTTCAGTCTCTTCCGTTTAAGGCCAAAAGCGACCGTCGCCAACTACCGACAAGCGAGGCTGCCATGCATCGCCACATGTTACAAAGAACACAATAAATTCAATATGTTATATATTGATGTTTGACAGGATTCCAGCACCTACTCTAGTATCGATGCGATCCAAACAAACGTATGAATCACGCAGGAGGCAACAGGATGTCAGATCGGTACGCTTATACCTGCGCATCCAGCCCGTCGCCACTGCCCTTCAAGCGCCATCCAAAGCACAGCTCAGCCATTATTATTCGATGGGCTGGCATCTTTATGCTGTTGCTCGCAAGCGTGCTCGCCGACGCCCTGACACTGGCCCCCAGAGCCGCAACCCTTGAGCCGCTGACACTGGGCGTACTGCCAAGGCGCAACGCCACTCTTACGACGGAACTGTTTGCCCCTCTGGTGAATTACCTGAGCACATCACTTGGACGCGACGTACAGCTGGTAGCATCGAAAGATTTTGAATCCTTTCATCAGGATGTCGAGGATGGCCGTTTCGATATAGTGCACTACAACCAGTATCACTATGTGCACTCATCCGCTCAGTACCGCGTCATTGCACATAACGAGGAGTTCGGCCGCAGCACCGTGGCCGGCGCGCTCTACGTGAAGAAGGACAGCGGTATCACGCGGGTCGAACAGTTACGCGGCAAGATGATTATTTTTGGCGGTGGTAAAGATGCCATGATGAGTTATATCCTGCCGCAGTACCTGTTGCTGCAAGCCGGGCTGCAGCCCGGCGACTATCAGGCCGTTTTTGCCAAAAGCCCACCCAACTCACTGATCGCACTGTACTATGACCAGGCCCAGGCCAGTGGCGCCGGCGATATCCTGATCGACCTGAAGATCGTCAAAGACAGCGTGGACACCAGCCAGCTGACGCACCTCGCCATCACCGAGCAGTTGCTGCATCTGCCATGGGCCGTTCTGCGCACCATGCCCGAAGACGAGGCGACACGGATTCAGACCTTGCTCACCGATCTTGGGGCCAGCCCGGAAGGCCAGGCCATTCTCAAGCAGGCCCAAATGACCGGCATCGGAATTGCCAATGACGAGAGTTATGCCCCCCACAGGCGTATCATCGAACAGGTCATGCCGCCCAGACAGGTTCGTCACTGACGACGGAGCCACCACGTGCGTTTAACCTCCAAGTTTATTCTCATTGTCAGCGGCATCCTATCGGTGACACTCGCACTCAATACCTACTATTTTATCCACAGTCAGAATCAGCTGCTGGAGCAACAACTTAATGAGCGCGGACGGGTACTTGGGCATCTCATCGCCCTGATCAGCCCAGAAGCCATGCTGAGCTTCGATTTCCTGACCCTTAACGAATATGCCCGTGAAGTCTCTCGCCAGCGTGATGTCGTCTACGGCGTCATCGTTAATGACAAGGGCATCCCGCTGACATCCTATTTCAATCGCCAGGACCCCCACGTACTGGATGCACTGCAGTCTCTCGAACTGGATCAAGACACGGCTCCGCTGACACCGCCGAAAACCGCGCGGCTGGTCACACGTCTGTCTTCCAGCGTGTACGACCTGCTGCCCATGGAATTCCCGATCAGCCACGGAGACCGCCCGCTGGGGCAGCTCAAGGTGGGTATCAGTCGTGAACAACTGCATTCCCGGATCCAAAGCCAGCTGTTTATTCAGGGTTCGATATACAGCCTGATCATCCTGTTCCTGTGCAGTGCCATCTTCTGGGTTTTCCGCTACAAGGTCATGGGCCCGGTCAATAGCCTGATGGCAGCCTCCCGCAATGTAAGCCTCGGCGAGCTGGAGGAGGTGGTCGTAACATCGCGGGACGAACTTGGCAGTCTGGCAGAGACGTTCAACACCATGATTCATGCCATCCGTGAGGAGCAGGAGAAGCTGCATTACCAGGCCAACTATGATGCGCTGACGTCACTGCCCAACCGCATGATGGCCATCGAACGGCTCGACCACGAATTACGCACAGCCAGACGCCATAACGAGCTGATCGCGGTTATCTTCATCGACCTCGACAACTTCAAGATGGTCAACGACACCATGGGCCATGCTGCGGGCGATCAGTTACTGATGACTATCGGCTCCCGGCTCTCGTCGCAACTTCGGGATGTTGATACCCTGGCCCGCCTGGGCGGCGACGAATTTCTGGTGCTGCTACCGCGCGTAAAGAATCTTGATGAGGTCAAGCTGATCGCGACCCGACTGCTGGAAGTCACCTCCGAACGCCTGCTGCTGCAAAGCCGCGAAGTCATCGTGCACTGCAGTATCGGTATCGCGCTCTATCCGGATGATGGCTCCTGCGCCGAAGAACTCATGGCCAACGCCGACAATGCCATGTATCAGGCCAAGGCGCCCGGCCAACTGCCGATCTGCTTTTTCACCCAGGAAATGAACCTGCGCGTGCGCGAACGTCTGCAGCTCGAGCAGGACCTGCACCTGGCGCTTGAACGGGGTGAACTGGAGGTCTATTTTCAACCGATTTTTCGGGCCGACCAGTGTCGGCCCATTGGGGCTGAAGTCCTGCTGCGCTGGCGGCATCCGCAAAACGGCATTATCAGCCCGGCAACCTTTATCCCCCTGGCCGAGTCCACGGGGCTCATCGTTCCCATTGGCGACTGGGTACTGGCGCAAGCCACGTCCCTGCTAAGGCACTGGCTGGATCTGGACCTATCCCCCGGCACTCTGGCGATCAACATATCCCGCCTGCAACTGCAGGAGCGGCTGATTTCGGTCATTCGCGACCTGATAACTCAACACCGCATTCCGGCGCACATGCTCGAACTGGAAATGACGGAAAACATTCTGCTCGATGATCACGTCCAGGTCAGCGAAACGCTGAATCAGCTACAGACCATGGGGCTCAAGCTCAGTCTGGACGACTTTGGCACCGGCTACTCATCCCTGAGCTACCTGCGACGCTTTTCGTTTGATGCTCTCAAGATAGACCGAAGCTTTATTCAGGGTTTGCCGCAGGATGAGGACGGTTGTGCTCTTATCGGCGCCATCGTGGTGATGGCCCACCGACTGGGGCTGCGCGTGGTCGCTGAAGGCGTGGAAACCATCGAGCAGCGTAACTTCCTTCACCAGCAGGGTTGTGATTTCCTGCAGGGCTATCTGCTTGCCCGCCCCATGACGGCCAGTGCCTATCAGGCAACACTGCCCCACAGTGTCACCAGGCGATTAAGCAATGACCAGGAGATATAAGTCAGCATGCAACAATCCGCCCTTTCGCCTGCAGTATTGCGCGCCAGAGCGGCTCGCAAAGAGACGCTGAGTGCTGCGGTTCGACCGCTGTTATGTACCGCAATTCTGTTACTGTTTGTGCTCTGGGCACACCTGGGCTCGGGGTTGACGACCTTTGTCCACCAGACACACACGGAAGCCGGCTGGGAATCCTTTCGCCAGACCTACCAGGTCGACCGCTTTGGCGAGGATGGTTATTTTGTTCGAGCAGTGCAAAATGGCTACAACCTGACTCAGCATACGCCTGAATATGCTTGGCGATTTACTCGAAAATCAGCCACCGATAGCAACAACAGCTGCAGCAGCTGCCACAGCAATGAAGATCTGGCCTACGCCCTGGTCAACGGCGACCGTTTCGTACCGGAGCTAAACCGACGTATCTCATTCGAGGAAAGCGTGATGCGCTGTTATGTGAAACACCTGGATGGTTTTATTCCGACGATTTACGATCCGGCGGTACGAGACGTGCGGATCTTTGCCCGCATGGTGGCTCATCACCTCCAGCTTGGCGAAGGCACTTTGCGAGACGCGCCCTGATGCACCTGTCTGCCGGAGCAATAAACGGACTCAAGATAACGCTGCTGCTCGCTCTGCTGGCCGGCCTGTACGGTATCGCCCAGGGGTATCACAACGAACGGGCTGAAATACGCCGAAGCACAGTAGCACTGACGCCGGGGTGTCAGGCCAAGCTGAAAGGCTACGGGCTCCGTGCCGGCGATTACTACATCTCGCCCTACATTCAGCAAAAAACCGGCCAGTCGGTGGTGAAGCAGGGTTACAGCCCCGAGGACGTACGTGCAATCGAGCGGGGCTGCAATATCATTGACGACCTGCAAGGCCAGCATGCAGAGGATAACCGGCTGGAGCGCTGGAACTCGACCCGTTTTGTGCGCGGAAACCAGACCAGCTGCGATCACTGTCATCAGGGCATTGGCGACAAGCAAGGCAGCGATGGCACACCCCAGACAGGTTCTCTGAGCCTGGGGGCTTCCTGGGTCATGGCGGATATGTATGACCGTTTTACCGGCATCCTGCTGCCCTTTGAATTGCGCCAGATGCAGTGCTTTATCAATTCCTCCAATGGCTACAAGCCCAATATCGCCGATGACCTGATCAGTGATGTCACCGCCTATAGCCGTTTTCTGTCGGCTGCACTGGATCTGCGCATCGGTAACCGCTACCCCGAACAGGGCATCGACGAAGTCACCGCGTCCATGACCGACAAGCGCGGCGACGACTATGTACGTGGTCAGTCACTGTTCCGGGAAAAGTGCGCCACCTGTCACGGACAGCAGGGCCTGGGTACCGTAGTGAACGACCAGGTTCTGTTTCCCGCCGTGGCGGGACCCAACGCATTTAACCTGCAGTCACGTAACAACTTTTCCTTCGTATCCACCATCCTGCCGGGCTTTATCTGCCGCAATATGCCCCTCGGCCAGGAGGGTACGCTCGCCCCCCAGGAGTGCCGTGATATCGCCTTTTATATCAGCAACCTGCCAAGGCCTGCCGGAGACAAGCAGGGCCCCCTCGCCGCAGCCTGGCAGCAGGTGATGATGTTTGTCATGCCCCCCCTGGTGGCCGCCGTTGAAAACTTTCACGCCAACAAGCCCTAATCCTAGGATCAAACATGCACGCCTCCCTGATGACCCGTGGAAAAGACTACGCAATAGGCAATAGCCTGCTGGTGGGGCTTACCCTGGCGATAGTGGTACTGCCACAGGCCATCGCCTTTTCCACCACCCTGGCTGGACTCCCCCCCTACTTCGGCATCTATGCAGCGATCTGGGGCGTACTGTTCACAGCCCTGCTTAATCCGTCAAAGGTGTTCCATGGCGGCCCGAACAGCGCTATGTCGGCGGTGATTGGCGTCACCCTCCTGCCCGTGGCGCCGCAATTTGGCAACGACTATATTGGCTATGCCCTCAGCCTTATACTGATGGCTGGCGTGTTCCAGCTGCTTTTCCTGCTGATACCGGCCCTCGGGCGCATGCTGGACTTTCTCAGCGAGCCCGTGATCAATGGAATGATCTGCGGTATCGGTCTGTTCCTGATCTTCAAATCGTTTGCAGGCTTTGCCGGACTGCCGATCAATACCGAGGTGGAATGGCCGCTGTGGATTGCCTGGCAGACTTTCCTCGCTGTGCTCGAAATCGGCAATATGCATGCCATCCACATCGGTCTGGTAACCCTGGTTGTCACCATAGTGGCACGACAATTCAAGCCCATTCGCAATGCCGCCATTCTGTTGGGGATAATCGCCGGCACCCTGTTGTCAGAGTATCTCAATAGCCGCTACGGACTGGAAAACACCCTGATCGAGCAGACCGCCGACATGTCCGCCATCGGCTTCGTCTTTCCATCCATCCCACTCTTTACCCAGGAGGCCATGCCCGACCTGATCAGCATTATTCCCGGCGCCATCACCCTGGCATTGCTGGGGCTGTTCCAGACGGTCGCCGCCATGCGCCGCATGAATCGCAAACAGGGTCATTACATCAGCGCGCGCCATGGCATCTTCGCCGACAGTATCAGCAACTGTCTGCTGCCCTTTATTTCTTCGCTGCCGACCTGTGCCTCGTTCAATCGCATGTGGCTGATGCATTCCATGGGGGCGGTCAGCCGACTGGCCGCCGTGTTTTCAGGCCTGATATTACTGCTACTGATACTGTTTTTATCCGACCTGATCGCGATTATTCCGATCCCCGCCATGGCGGCCACCATAATGATCGTTGGCGCCAACATGATTAAGTGGTCAGACATCAAGCCACACTTCCACAACTTGCCCGAAGCTATCGTGTTTTCAGCGTCCTTCATATCGGTGCATGTATTCGGGCTGTTTGGCGCAGTAATCTGCGGCTCGCTGCTGGCGCTTGCATACGCAAAATGGGAAAAGGCCCATCCCAACGTATCCCTCAAGGGTAATATTCTGCGTATCCAGGGAAATATCTATTATGGTTCGCTGCCCGTGATCGAATCCTTGTTTCACAGGGCGTTGAACCAGACGGATGAACTGGTGGTGGATTTCTCTGCCGTACACCACATAGACCCGGAGGGCGTACGCTGGCTGGCGGAAGTCAGGAAAAATGAAAAGGTTCGCTTCATGGACAGGCGCAGCGGTATCGACCGCCGCACTGGCAAGCGAGTCAAGCACAGCAAGGCTGACAGACGGCAGCGTCGAGTCCTCTGACAGACCATGCGCTGCAACGCATAGGTATCAGAGCGTAACTAATAAATAGGCTGTTCAGCCGCCGGTCATGTTCATGAACCGGACTATCTGTACCTCGCCCTCATTGCTGAAATGATGACGCTCGGGCTTGTGCTGAATCGCCTCGACGATGCCCGCCTTGAGGCGCTCGACATCACCGGGGTAGCGGCGCAACAGCGCCTTGAGATCGAGTGAGTCTTCGTTGCCCAGACACAATAGCAAACGACCTTCCACCGTCACACGTACCCGGTTACAGTCACCGCAAAAGTTATGGCTATGGGGCGAGATAAAACCGATACGGCTTTGGCTGTCCGCCATGCGCCAGTATTTTGAGGGCCCGCCGCTGGACTCGGTTGTTGGCAACAGCGGATAGTCCTGCTCAATCAGCGCCCGTACATCATCACTGGAACAGAATGTCTCGGCGCGATCATGTTCGGATATCTGCCCCAGGGGCATTTCCTCGATAAAGCTGATATCCAGCGAGCGGTCCCGGGCATAGCTCACCAGGTCGCGCACTTCATCGTCGTTACGCCCCTTGAGTACCACGGCATTGAGCTTGATACGCTCAAAGCCCGCTTCCCGTGCCGCCTCTATTCCATCCAGCACCTGCTCGAGACGTCCGGTACGGGTAAGCCGCAGGAAACGATCCGGCTGCAGACTGTCCAGGCTGATGTTCAGGCGGTTGACACCGGCATCCGCCAATTGTCGGGCATAGCGGCGCAACTGCGAGCCATTGGTGGTGACGCAGAACTCACGCAGGCCTTGCAGCGTGCCGATACCATCAAACAGACGAATAACGTCACGCCGAACCAGCGGCTCACCCCCCGTAAGGCGAATCTTGTGAACACCCAGCTCGGTAAAGGCCTGGGCAATGCTCTGAATTTCCTCCAGCGTCAGCACCTGCTGACGCGGCAGGAAGGTCATGTCTTCGCCCATGCAATAGACGCAACGAAAGTCACAGCGGTCCGTTACCGACATCCGTACATAGGTGATCTGGCGCCCGAAGGGATCGATCAGTTGGTCAGTCGCCACTTAAAACCTCACTCACTCTTATTCTGCTTCAGCCTGGCCAAAAAGTAGGCACGATGGGCTTAACATATCATGTTGTATACATTCTGTCCGGCCTAAAAGCGACATTTGACAGAGCCAGAAGGCGACGTCGCCTTGTACTCGCAACGTACAGGGGAACTGATCACACAAGCTCGCCCGGTCAGGCTTCGCTGAATAGCCCGTGCGGGTCGGCCATCGACCGCGCCCGCGAGAAGACATGCCTCGCTCCCAGTCAGTACCAGCCAACTAAACAAGTCTTCGTACAAGGATCCGTTTAGGAGTTTTTCCTATGGCGAGCGAGTGAAGATCGACCATACTTGGTCCTGTGCAAGGGTTCAGAGGGATCTGATGGCGATGGATGACCGCCAGTACCGGCAAGGAGCGCCAGCAACATCCTGCACAGATGCCCCCAAATCCAAGGATGGTGCGGGGGCTCTTACCTGCCTTACAGACGGCGTCTTCCAGCCACATCGAGCCTCCAACCGATACGGGCCAAAGCGGGATTAAATGCCCCCTTGCGACGCTTACGCCAATACACCATTTAGCTCTGCACTTATTCGATGCTTTTTCATGGCCCCATGCGGAAAACCCCGGCCTCAATGAGACCGGGGTTTACGTAATTAAATGCGTGTCTATGATCGACCCGGTATGCCCCTCGAGCACTCACAATGCACGACCCCGGGCGATACCGCGTTGACGTTGCAAGGATGCACTAATTCCGCAGGAGCAGGGATGCTCAGGAGCGGTCGCGCACGACCGCCGCGTCGGATAAAGCGCGGATAGGATCAGGCGGCTCTTTGCCTTCACTTTCTGCAACGATTTTTTCCATTGCACAGACAAAAACGCCCCGACCGAAGGTCGAGGCGTTTTCGTTGAATAAATGCTTGGCGATGACCTACTCTCACATGGGGAAACCCCACACTACCATCGGCGATACCGCGTTTCACTACTGAGTTCGGGATGGGATCAGGTGGTTCCACAGCTCTATTGTCGCCAAGCAAAACTTGTACAATA
>NZ_KB899092.1:272653-313209 GCF_000378045.1 Marinobacterium rhizophilum DSM 18822 | reverse complement strand
CGTCACGCTTACGGGAAATAGACCAGGTTGATACTTGGGCGCAGCGCTGCTTGGTCAAGGGATATCTGATCCATACGTAACTTGAGATTCTGGCCTGCAAGGCCGTTTACTCCGCACGCAATCGTACAATTTCTACAACTAATCCACTGACCGAACGCTTCTAAAAACCACGCTACCGCCCTAACGATGACCAAATACAGTCCCGCAATGCAGGCAGAGCCAGGGAGAACGGAGGAATTGAGATTGGAGGGGAGGATTCACCCAGCCTGGCTTCCGTTGCTCAGCTGACGATTTGCAATATTGACAATCAAAATACCGCACCGATACTCCCTTGGTGCCTTGAGCATAATGCCCAAAACAGGTCCAAGTTGAAAGGATAAAGGCCGCAGGGGCAAGGTTAAAGAAGCAACAGCACCGTAACCTGGTGCAATCCACACAGCAGTTGGCCCGAGCTTGCGTCAAATCTACATAGATCGCGGCCATGCGCTATTCGTGATTTGTCATGGCGGCGTACCGCCGCACGGTGCAATTCGCAAGCTCATTGACACCCTACCAAAGCCAGTGCTTATCTACCCCTTTACCACCAAGACATCAAAACGGCTCACACTTCCCCTTATGAGCAGAAAATTGCTCCTGCAATTTCTGGCTACCGGCCATCCATGGCCGTATGCCGGCGATCACGGGCATCATTGTGCGATAAGGCCCGCAGGGGCGAGGCAGGGGCTGTATCGACGCCGATTAGCAAATGGATGTACCGACTCTTTAACTTGAAGGCAGTACCACCAGCACAATGGCGGCAGAGCGCAGCGAAAAGGCTTCATCGGGGCGCATTCTTGAAGGTAAAAACCCAGTTCCCGATGGGCACGCTCCGCTTTGCCCATCCTACCAACTACCAAGGGATATCAAATCGTCGGGATTTAATCCAACTGACCACGTCAGTTCCGGTCACGGGCGCTCTCATGCAGGTTTGGTGGCGGCAACAACCAGTACCTCTGCTGGTGCTTCGAATCCTGTCGCAGTTTCAAAGGCCTTAAGGGTCTGCGCAACCTCGGTCCAGGCCGCAGCCCGAACCGCCTCAGGCGTATCGCTCAACACAGCCCGATAGGCGCCAAACGCCTCCTGCATCATTTCCAAAGCCTGCGTGACGGATGCCATCTGCAACGGAACATCAAGCGTGCGCTGCTCGACATCCACGAAGCCGCAGCCCGTAAACAGGCGCTCGATAACCCCGGAAGCACCCAGCGAAAAGATACCGGGTTGCCCCGGCGATGGCGGCGCCTTGCCGGCATGGCGAAGGAGAATCTGCATCGGCTTTGCCATGAACGGATTGCTCGCAGGTGTGGTGAACACCACAACGGCAATCTTTCCACCCGGTTTTACAGCGTCTCTCACCGCCGCGAGCGCTTTCGCAGGTTCCGCAAAGAGCATGAGACCGAGACGGCAAATGACCGCATCGAAATGATCGCGGCTCACTTCGAGATCCTCTGCGGCGCCCGCGAGCGTGGTGACATTGTCCAGGCCGGCAGCGCGGGCATTCTCCTGCACGCATTGCAGCATCGTTTCAGAAATGTCGCTGGCAACAACGTGCCCCTCTGGACCCACTCTGTGGGCCGCGCTCAGGGTCTGGCTCCCCGCGCCACTGGCGAGGTCAAGCACCCGAGCACCGAGTTTCATATCGGCCATGGCGAGCATGGCCATGGTGGCGGGCTCCATCCAGCTGGCCACCGTTGCTTCCCATTTAGCCCAGCCGGGAGCGGCGCCTTCCCACTGTTTACGGATGTCGACATTCTGCATGCTTGTTTTCCTTACCTGGGCCAGGTTCGCTCACGGGTCACCAACGGGTGATCAAGTCTTGCCTTTTGCCTCATTGATAATAGGACTTACCCGCGAACAGTGCCGGCCGAAGAACTCGCTTGTTGTCTTAATGCCATAGCCGCCGCTGGCCTCTGGTTGAACCCTACCGGGTCGCCGAGAGGCGATATACGGATTCGCAGAATACGGTAAGTGTTCTGTTGGCCGATTCGATCCGGGGTGGTCGTTTGCCTGGGCGTCGAATAATCCATCATGCCATCCGCTACGACCAAAGATGGGTTACGGCGCGCTCAAGGCTTCGTGCAATGCTAAAAGGCTTGTGCAATGCGCGCCTCACCACATCCTACGCACTGCCACCACCACTTGGCGGCGTACCGCCTGACGGTGCAATTCGCACGCTCATTGGCACCCTACCAAAGCCCGTGCCCCGCTTCCCGCTTACCGCCTATACATCAGAACGGCTTACGGTCGCCGAAAGGCGAACTACGGACTCGGGAAAATCAGCGGAGCTTCCGCCTACCAGCGCAATCCAAGCTTCACAGCGGCGTATTCTTCAAGGCAAAGCTCTGGCTAAAGCTGCGCAAAGCGATCCACCGCCACCGCTTCAGCAATGGCCTTATCGGCACTGCGCAGCGCCTCGGCCTCCTCCTCGGTAATCACCCCCTGCTCCTGCGCCGCTTCAATCGACTCAATGCCTGCACTGTGCAGCCGGGCCCGCAGGGGCTCTGTTGCCACCACCTGCACAAAGGCCTGCTCAACACGGTCAACCCCATCGCCTGGATTGCCGGGATAGACGCCTGCGGTAAGACGGTCCCGCGTGGGCGACGGCGCCAGCAGCAGCTGTGCACAGGCCTGTGTCACCTTATCGGTAACGGGCTGTTGCCAGCGACCCAGCGGGAAGATGCTCAGGCGCAGCAGCCATGACAAGGCTCGGTTGGGAAAGTTTGCAATCACCCCATGCAGCGACTGCTCGACCTGAAAAAGGCCACGCTGCATGCAGGCATCCAGTAACGGGCGATCCGCGGCGGGACGCCCATCGTCCTCGAAGCGCTTGAGCGCACAGCTGAGCAGGAACAGTTCGCCCAACACATCCCCGAGGCGGGCCGAGATCATTTCCCGGCGCTTGAGCTCGCCCCCCAGCGCCAGCAGCGATACTTCCGCCAGCCAGGTAAGCGATGCGCTGTAACGACTGACCTGGCGGAAATAGCCCGCATAGTCTCCCCGGTGGCGCGGAGCGGCCGCAAAACGGCCCAGTGTCAGGCCATGGCCGACACTGCGCAACAATGTCTTGAGCGCGAAACTGGCGTGCCTGCACAGCAGCGGATCAAACGCGGCGACAGCCTTTTCGTCATCGGGTTGCGCAGCAGCCTGCATCTCGTCCAGCAGATAGGGATGACAGCGCACCGCCCCCTGACCAAACACGATCAGGCTGCGGGTCAGGATGTTGGCACCCTCCACAGTAATGGCCACCGGAATGGCGCGATAGACGTTGCCCAGGTAATTCAGCGGCCCGTCACAGATCGCCTTGCCGCCGTGAATGTCCATGGCATCACTGACGATCACACGCATGCGCGCGGTCGCCTGCACTTTCATGATGGCGGACACCACCGCCGGTACCTTGCCTGCATCCAGCGCCTGGGTCGTCGCCAGGCGCGCCGCATCAATCAGGTAAAGATTGCTGGCCATGCGTCCCAGTCCTTCCTGCACGCCCTCGAACCGTCCTACCGGCAGGCCAAACTGATACCGCACACGGGCATAGGCGCCGGTCGTACGTGCGGCCAGCTTGCCGGTGCCCACACTGAGCGAGGGCAGCGAAATACTGCGCCCGGCCGCCAGCGCGCTCATCAGCATTCGCCAGCCCTGGCCGACGCAGTCTACGCCACCGAGTACCCAGTCCATGGGCATAAACACTTCGTGCCCTTCATTGGGGCCATTCAGAAACGCCTGCAGCGCCGGAAAGTGTCGCGCACCGATGGTGATTCCCGCCGTGTCGGTAGGCACCAGCGCAACGGTAATGCCGATGGATTCGACATCCCCCAGCAGGTGATCGGGGTCATAGAGCTTGAATGCCAGCCCCATCAGGGTCGCAGCGGGGCCCAGGGTGATGTAACGCTTGCCCCAGCTGACCCGCATGCCCAGTGTTTTCTCGCCGTTATGCTCGCCATAACAGACGATACCCCGGTCCGTCATGGATGCGGCATCGGAGCCGGCCTCGGGGCTGGTCAGGGCAAAACAGGGGATCTCCCGCCCATCGGCCAGGCGCGGCAGGTAGTGGTTCTTTTGCGCATCGGTACCGTGGAGCAGCAGCAACTCGCCAGGGCCTAAAGAGTTGGGCACCATCACGGTCACGGCGACCGCCGTACTGCGGGTAGAGATGCGCATCACCACGGCGGAATGCGCCGAGGCCGAAAAGCCCAGACCACCGTACTGTTTGGGAATGATCATGCCGAAAAAACGCTGCTGCTTGAGGAAATCCCAGATGGCCTGGGGCACAGCGCGCTGCTCAACGGTAATGGCCCAGTCATCGATCATCGCACACAGCGCGTTGACCGGCCCTTCAAGAAACGCCTGTTCCTCTTCCGTCAGGTGCGGTGGCCCCGACGCCAGCCATTCAAACCAGTCCGGCTTGCCGGACAGCAGCTGGGCATCCCACCACAGGCCGCCTGCCTCCAGCGCTTCGCGTTCAGTGTCGGAAATGGGCGGCAGCAGCGTTCTCATGCGCCGCAGTACCGGCCCGCTGATATAGCGCCGGCGCCAGCGTCCGATCGAGCTATTCACCCCTGTAGTGTTCTCCCGGTCGCCGCTCATGGCCGACATCCTGGCTGGTTGCTGTGCTGCATGCTCCCGCTCCCGCGCTGTCGAAAGGTCTGCTAAGCATAGCAACCTGTCGATGCACGGCAGCGTGGCACGTCGTCACAAACAGGCGGACTTGCTCATACCTCCTAGTCCGTGACCATCTCCTGCAGCTTTGTCACTATATGGGCACCGATCGGAATGGCGGATGTGGCCGCCGGCGAGGGTGCATTGCAGACGACCAGCGCCCGCGCGGTGCTCACGAACAGGAAATCATCCACCAGGGATCCGTCCGGCGTCACAGCCTGGGCGCGAATACCGGCCGGGTAAGGCGTCAGATCATCCAGGGTCAGCGTTGGGCAGTATTTCTGTACCAGCTTCAGGTAGCCGCGCTTGCTCAGAGAGTTGCGAAATTCGGCCAGACTGGCGCGAAAGTTCTTCATCAGCACGCGACGCAGACCCGAATAGCAGAGCATTTCCAGGCTGTCCCTGAGACTGATATCGGTCTTGCGATAGCCCTCGCGCTTGAACGCCAGCACCGCATTGGGCCCCACCGTCACGGTGCCATCGATCATGCGTGTCAGGTGGACCCCCAGGAACGGCAGCTCGGGGTCCGGAATCGGGTAGATCAGATGATTGACGATGCGGTTGTGCTCCGGCGGCAGCAAAAAGTACTCGCCGCGAAACGGCAGTATCTTGAAGTCCGGCTCCAGTCCCAGCAGGCGCACGATGCGATCCGCCATAAGCCCGGCGCAGGCGACAAGATAGCGTCCCTTGAAGGTGCCACCCGACGTATTCACCTCAACGCCGGCGGCGGTTTCATTGATGGCGGTCACCTCGGTGGCAAAGCGCAGGGTACCACCGGCCTGCTCCACCAGCGCGCCCATCTGCATCGTAATCTCGGTGAAGCTGACAATACCGGTGGATGGAACAAAGATGGCCCCTACTCCGCTGATATTGGGCTCGCGTTCATGCAGCTGCGTCTCGGACAGCACCTCGATCTCGATGCCGTTGTCCTTGCAGCGGGACACCAGCCCGAGCATGCGTTCGTACTCAGTCTTGTTGGTGGCCACCAGCAGCTTGCCGCAATTATCGTACTTGATACCGTACTGGTCACAGAAGGCGCGGGTCGCCGCATTGCCTTCACGACAGAACCGCGCCTTCAGGCTGCCGGGTTTGTAGTAGACGCCGGCGTGAATCACACCGGAATTGTGACCCGTTTGATGCTGCGCCGGCCCGCGCTCCTTTTCGAGCACCAGAACCGAACGCCCGGGATAGGCCTGTTGCAGTTGCCATGCGGTGGACATGCCCAGAATGCCGCCGCCGATGACGATAAAATCAAAGTTGTTGTTCATGCCATGTCCTGTTACGTCTGGGGAAAACCCTGCTCTCGCACATCCCTGTGCCCGCAGGATGACCGCCAAGGAGGGTGGAAATCCGAACGCGGCCCGCCTGAAAACGCAGGAGCGGTATTTCAGTGAAGTACATCCCTGATCAACCCTGCTCTCGCACATCCCTGTGCCCGCAGGATAAGTACGTCCCTGTACAAAAGGCCGGATTTCGGACGAAACCGGCCTTGATCAATGCATCGCCTTGTTAAAAAGACATCGGCTTACACGGTCGCGCCCGCTGCAGCGATATTGCGCCGGCTGTACATGAAGAGCGCGACAAAGACCGCCAGGCCCGCCAGATCCACCGACCACATGCCATGCGGCCAGAGCATGGCCAGCCCCGCTGCGCCGCACACCAGGCGCAGCAGCAGGTTCAGCTTGCTCTCCAGGTAGCCTTCCATGAAGCCGACGAAGGCATAGAGACCAAAGAGCGCGAACACGAACACCCGCAGCACCTCTTCCGCCGAGCCACCAATCAGGCTGGTATAGCCAAACAGCAGCGGCACCACATAGAGGCCCTTGGCGATCTTCCAGGCCGTAAAGCCGGTTGCCATCGGCGGCGTCTTGGCGATGGCCGCCGCGGCAAAGGCCGTGAGGCACACCGGCGGCGTGACATTGGAATCCTGCGACAGCCAGAAAATGATCATGTGGGCCGACAGCAGCGCCATGGACAGCACCACCGGATCCACGGCCTGGGTCATCAGCTGTCCCAGGAAGTCCGGCGGCACCAGCGCCAGCAGGGCCCTTGCATCGGGCTCGGACATCGGCGACGCCAGCAGCGCTACCTTCTCCGGGTCCACCAGCATGAAGATCATGCGCGCCGCTTCCGGCAGGCCACCGCTGACCATCAGTTCTATCAGCTTGGTTTCGGCGATCAGGTTGTACAGCGCCGGCGCCGACAGGGTAGCCAGTACGATATAGGCCGCGGTCACTGGCAGGCCCATGCCCAGCACCAGGGACGCCAGCCCCACCAGCAGAATGGTGATCAGCAGGCTGCCACCGGCCCAGTCGGAAATCATCAGCGAAAAGGTATTGCCGATGCCGGTCATGGCCACCACGTTGACCACCAGCCCCACGGCCACCAGCAGCATGGCCGTCGTTGCCATGTTGCGCGCCCCCTGTGCCAGGGCATCAAACACGGCTATGGGTCCCATGGGGTTCTTTGACAGCCAGGACGCCACCACCACGGAAATGATGGAGATACCGGCGGCATAGGTGGGCGTAAAGCCATAGATCAGCAGCCCCACCAGCACGGCGAGCGGCAACAGGAAATGCCAGCCTTCCTTCATCACCTCATTCAGCGGACGGGTATCCAGCTCAACGGAATGGGCATGACTGCGCATGGCCTCCACCCGCACGTAAAACCCTACCGACATGAAGTACAGCAGCGCCGGCAAGGCCGCCATGGCAACAATATCGACATACGGAATCTGGGTATAGGACGCCATGATGAACGCACCCGCCCCCATGACCGGCGGCATGAGCTGCCCGCCGGTGGACGCAGCCGCTTCAACGCCGGCGGCGAAGCGTGCCGGGAAGCCTGCGCGGCGCATCAGCGGAATGGTGATCACACCGGTGGAAACGGTATTGGCCACCGAGGACCCGGATACCGAGCCCATCAGACCCGATCCCAGCACCGCAACAAACCCTGGCCCACCCACAAAGCGGCCGGCGGCACAACGCGACAATTCAATGATGAAATCGCCGGCACCGGAGCGCACCAGGAAAGCGCCAAACAGGATAAACATGAAGACAAAGGTCCATGATATGCGGGCAATGGAGCCGAACATGCCATCGGAGCCGAAATAGGAACGGTACAGCAGGGTTTCGAGGCTCAGGCCGGCAAAACCGAACATGCCTTCAATAAAGGGCCCCCACCAGAAGACATAGGTCAGCGCCACCACGATCAGGCTGGGTATAAACCAGCCCGTGGTACGCCGTGCCATTTCCAATGCAAGAAAGATGGCCAGCAGGGAAAAGACCCAGTCCAGGGTGACAAACTCAACGCCGCGGTCATACAGGGCGTCTTCAAACCCGATCAGATACAGTGCACAGGCGATCGCCGCCAGCCCCACCAGAATATCCAGCAGCAGCACGGTGCGCTGACCGGCCAGTGTCTTGCTTTTGAACCCCGGTACCATCAGGGCGCAGATCAGCGTAAAACCACCGAAATGGATGGCCGAGACGTACAGCTCAGACCAGGTACCCAGGGTATTGAAATAGATGTGGGCCAGCGAAAACAGCACGCCGATCCAGTAAACGAAACGGCCGACGGTAGACTCCGCAGGACGCTGAGCCAGCTCAAGGCTCTTGAGTTTGTCCGCGGTTTCCTGATCGGTATCCGGGGTTACAGTGCTCATAGGACGTATCCGTAGACTAACAACCAAAAACGGGAAGTGTCGCAGGCAGAGCCTGCGACAGGCGCAACGTTAGGGGCACGGGGTCGATACCCGGTGCCGGTGGATCCCTTAGTTGGCGATCAGGTGCTCAGGAATCTCGACGCCCACTTCCTTGTAGTAACGTGCAGCACCGGGGTGCAGCGGCACCGGCAGACCCGCAATGGCTTTTTCCAGCGCCATGTCCTTGGTGGCCTTGTGAATACCGTTCAGGAACGCCAGGTTCTCGTACACGGTTTTAGTCAGCTGGTAGACATCTTCTTCGGGAATGTCGTCGCGCACCGCCAGGAAGTTGGGCTGTGCCATGGTCTGCACATCCTGAGTCTGGCCGGGGTAGGTGTTGGCGGGAATGGTGAAGCGCGTCCAGAGCTTGTAGCGGCCATTGGCCTTGATGATTTCCTCATCGGTAAAGTCCAGAATGCGGATGTCGTCGCCCAGTGCCGCAAAGGCACGGGTGATGGCAGAGGTCGGCACGCCGGACGGTATGTTCATGCCATCCACGGTGCCGTTCTGCAGCGCATCGGCGGACGGGCCATAACCCATGTAGGCCATGTCCATCTTGGACGCATCCAGCCCCAGATTACCGATAATGGTCAGACCCGAGCCCTCGGTGCCGGAGTTTTTCGGCCCGATGGAGAACTTGCGACCCTCCATGTTCTTGAGGTCCATGATGGTGCCGTTGGGCGCGTACTCGTTCTTCACCACGAACTGCTCGACGTTCTGCCACAGCATGGTCACCGAGCGCAGGCCTTTCTGCGGGCCCGAGCTGGCCAGATCGCCCTCGCCTTCCCAGGCCCAGGCACCGTAGAGTCCCTGCAAAATGGCAAACTGGGCTTCGTTCTCGCGCATCAGCTTGATATTTTCGCCGGAGCCGGCTGAATTGATGGCCGACATGGCCATGCCGATGGTTGGCTCAAGCTTGACCTTCGCCAGTGTGGCCAGTGCCACACCCACCGGATAATAAGTCCCGCCAGTGGAAGCGGTTGCCAGGATATAGGAGCGATTCTCGGCCGCCTGGCCCGTCGTGGCGACAACACCCAGGGTGCTGGCGACCAGTGCCATACCGAAACCTTTGAGAAGCGTGCGTTTTGTCAGACTCATATCGGTGTGTTCTCTTGTCATTATTGGGGAAACTCTATGCCGAATGTCTTAAAGCAATCTTGATACCAACATCAAAAAATATTTTAAGCTGTTGTTATTCAAAACTTTTATAAGATGACAGGGACGACAAAAGAGTAAACCAGCAGTTTTTCGCCTATCTATAGACTCATCGTCGGCAATAAATGGCCTATTGCAGACGAAACCAGCCTTATAGCGTTGCTCGGGGCCTTATTTGGCGATCCGTACAACAGGTATAGGCAAAAAACCGCCGAGTGCCCATGACAAGGCAACAATCAGACGCAGAATGCGTTCAGAAATAACAGGAGTGGAAGCCAACAGATGCAATCGGTACTGCCAGTCAGTGCCCAGTAATGCAGTACTGACTAGCAACCTGTCGGACTTAACACTGATCTACTGCGGAAAAGCCGATTTTCTCCGGTAAAGAGGGGTTATTTTTCGTACTCTTTATTACTCGTCGCCGGCTCCTCGGTCTGCGACCCCGCTAAAGCGGTTCTTTCCACTGCGTTCCAAGTGTTAAATAGAACCACTATTTGCCTCAAAAGAGTCCAAAAACTAACTCAAATCGGTCTTTCCCTCGCTACGACCGGCCAAGCCCAACAGGCTGCTGGGTGCTCAGTCCTCGGCGCTGCCTGGCACAAACTCGCTGCGGTTGATGCGATAGCGGGTCATTTTCTGATTCAGTGTGCGACGTGGCAGATCCAGCTCATCCATCACCGCCTTGATCGAACCGCCATGTCGGCCCAGAGACTGGCGTATGATCTCTGCCTCAAAGGCGCCCACCTGCACGGACAGTGGCTGGCAGGTCAGCTGTGTTGCTGGCTGCGAGGCACGCAACCCTTGCATGGGCGTTACCGCCGGAAACAGCAGATCGGCCAGCTGCACCCGGGCGTCAAGCGAGAACCGCAGGGCAATATTCTTTAATTCGCGCACGTTGCCCGGCCAGCTGTAACGCTGCAGGGTGCGGCGCTCCAGCTCCGTCATGGCGCGCGGCTCACGCTCATGCTGCAGCGCGCAGCGCTCGACGTAATACTCAAACAGCAGCGGAATATCGTCCGACCGGTCTCGCAGGGCCGGTATATGCAGCTGGGAGACATTCAGGCGGTAATACAAATCCTCGCGAAAGCCCTCTTCAACCCGCAGGTCCGCCTTGGCCGCCGCGACCACCCGCAGGTTGACGGCGATAGAACTGTTGCCTCCCAGGCGCTCAATAACGCCTTCCTGCAAGGTACGCAGTAACTTGATCTGCAGATGGGCCGGCATGCTTTCAATTTCATCGAAGAAGAAAGTGCCACCATCCGCATATTCGAATTTGCCGATACGCCTTTTCACGGCACCGGTGAACGCCCCCGCTTCATGACCAAACAGCTCGCTCTCGATCAGGGATTCCGGAATCGCACCGCAGTTGACGGGCACAAAGTTGCGCGAGCGCCGGTTGCTAAACTCGTGCAGACACTGGGCCACCAGCTCCTTGCCCGTACCGGTTTCACCGTAAATGATCACGTTGGTATCAATGGCGGCCAGCGACAGGATGTCCTGCTTCAGGCGCGCAATCGCCGGTGACAGGCCGATCAGGCGCGCATCAATACCGGACTGGGAAGCCAGGTCATGCTGCAGGCGGTCGTTTTCCAGCATCAGGCGACGCTTGTCACAGGCACGCTGCACGGTGGCGACCAGCCGTTCGGGCGCAAAAGGCTTCTCAATAAAGTCGTACGCACCCTCGCGCATGGCACGGGTTGCCATATCGATATCACCGTGACCTGTCACCAGCATGACGGGCAGGCCCGGCACCCGTGATAACGCCTCCCGCATCAGTGCGGTGCCATCCATGCCCGGCATGCGTACATCCGTCACGAGCACGCCAGCAAACCCCGGCTGCAGATACTCAAGCGCGCTCTTGGCATCACTGCAACTGATCACCTCATAGCCTGACAAACGCAGCCACTGCTCGGTCGCCTTGCGCACCATGGCTTCATCGTCCACCAGCAACACCGTACCCAACTCATGCATCGATCACGTTCTCCACCCTGTCTGTACCTTGTCCGTCAGATGTCACTCTGCATTCGCCATGGCGTGTGCATACTGCGGCAGGCGCAATATGAAACAAGCGCCACCGGCGGTCGGGTTCTCGGCGCGGATCTCGCCGCCGAGATCCTGCACAATGCTGCGCACGATCGACAAGCCGAGCCCCAGTCCACTGCCAATCTGCTTGGTGGTGAAAAACGGCTCGAACAACTTGCCAAGCGCCTCCTCGGCAATGCCGGGTCCCTGATCCGCCACCTGCAACTCCAGCCAGCCGTCCTGGGCCGACAGTCGCAATGCCAGCCGGCGTGGCGGACTGCTGTGCTGCATGGCGTCACACCCGTTCTTGATCAGATTCACCAGCACCTGCTCAAGCCGCGCACCGTCGCCGGCCACGCGATCGTCCGGGATATCGGGACTGAAGTCCACCTGCACCTTTTCTTCGGCAAAGCGTCCGCGGAAAAGCGCCAGCGCCTGCTCGATGGCCCCCAGCAGCGACACCACCTCGGTGCGCTCAGGCTTGCGATAGGCAAAGGTTTTCAGCTGGCTGGTAATCACCGCCATGCGGCCCACCAGGCCATCCACCTCATCCAGGCTTTCGTTCAGCAACAGGGGCTGCTGCACCATTTTCCGGCAAATGGCGACATAGGTGCGCATGGCCGTGAGGGGCTGATTGAGCTCATGTACCACCGCGCTGGCCATGCGACCGAGTGCCGCCAGTTTTTCGGCCTGCAGCAACTCCTGCTGCATGCTCTTTATTTCCCGGGTGCGGTCTTCCACCTTGGCTTCCAGGGTTTCATTGGCTTCCTGCAGCGCCCGTTCGAGCCGCTTGCGCCGCGATATATCGATCACCGTCACCAGGTATTGAGAGGCTTCCTTCGCCCTGCGTGCCCCCTGCATGGCACGGATCGAAACGAGCAGCGGAAACTCGCTGCCATCACCGCGCACCCCGACCGCTTCCTGCCCGATCAGAGGCGCAAATCCCGGCGTACCCAGGCGCCCCAGTGCGGCTTCGAGCACGTCGAGCGCCGCGGTTGGCGCCAGCAGCCGGCGCAGCGGCTGATCCAGTGCCTGCGCATCGGACAGGCCGAACTGCTGCAGCGCTGTACCGTTGAGAAACCGCATTCGGCCGCGTTCATCCACCGTGATGAGCCCCACCTGGGCGGTATCGATGATATCCCGCTGTTGCTGCTCGCTGCTGGCCAGCGTCTGCTGCGCCTGCTGTTGCGAACGCTGCTTCAGACGACGCTCGCGCAAGAACAGCAGCAGCAGCGCAACGGCGATGCAGCCCCCCAGTGCCGCCAGGATGGCGGAGCGCATGTTGCGTTGCGCGACAGCCGTGTCCTGCAGGATGGTGAGCGTCCAGCCAAGGTCATCCAGCGTCACCGACTGCGCCATTGACTCCCCGCCCTGCGGTGACGGCCAGAACTCAACCCGGGTGCCATCGTCCAGCGCATATGCACGCGATGCGGGCGCCAATGCGGTGACGGGCTGCTGCAGCCAGTCGGGTTCCGAGGCCGCAAACACGGTGCCATCAGCGCTGCTGAGCATCCAGGGCAGGCCTGCCCCCAGCCTTTCCTGCAACAGGTCCAGGCTGAGCCGCACCACGGCGGCGCCAATAAAGCGTTGCTCGTCATAGATTGGCGCCGACAGGTAAAACGCAGGTTGCTGCGGATCCGAATCAATGCCAAACCGCCGGCCCTGGTTGCCCTGACGGGCATCAACAAAATAGTTGCGTGAACTGTGGGAACGCAAATAGAAGTCGTGCTGATCGCGCCAGCGGCTGTAGGCCACGGCACGGCCGCTGCGATCAAGAATAAACAGTGCTGTGGAGCCTGCCACCAGACTGGTTTGCTCCAGATAGCGGCTGACACGCACCCCCATATCCTGGTTCGGGTACAGCAGCAGCGCCCGTACATCCCGGTTCTGTGTCAACAGAAACGGCAGATAGTCATAACTGTCGAGCCAACTGCGAATTTCACCAATACGGGTTAGCTGCACTTCGGTGCCCGAGCGTTGCAGCGTCTGCAGCGTCCAGTTGCGTGCCCGATCTGCCGCCAAAGAGGCCAACACGGTGGCAAGCACGAGCCCCGTGAGCCAGAACACCAGTCTGCGCCGGTTTCTGCCGGTGAATGCTATGCGCATGCCTCTCCTTTTAATGGGTTGTACAGGCCCAATGAACAAGGCCCCGCGTACGGGGCCTGTCTGTTACGCAATGGTCCTTACTGCGCCGCTTGCCACTGCAACGGCACAGCGCATCAGATCGCGATGATCTCGTAATCATCGCCCATTTTTGCAGCCCCGGCGGGATTGGTCACGACGGCAATACTGGCGTTATCACCGGTCAGGTAGCGCTCGGCCACCCGGGTGAGGTCTTCCAGCGTCACGGCCAGAATGCGCTGACGAAAGTCACGGCGCTGCTCCGGTGTGCGGCCAAAGAGCGCACTGTGATAGGCCTGTTTGGCCTCGCCTGCAGGAGAGCCCGGCTTGTCGATGGAGCTGACCACACCGAGGATCGCCTCTTCAAGCTTCTGCGGATCCTGCGGCGTGTCGAGCAGCCAGCGGACCGACGCATCGAAATCCGCCAGCGTTTCAGCCAGACGCGGGTCACGGTACGAGAAGAAACGGAACACCCCGTTGGACGAATCCTGCCCGGCGCCAGAGCCATAGGCGCCGCCTTTCTCACGAATGGCGCGGTGCAGATAACCGTTGCGCAGGAAGTCACCCAGCACGGTCAGCGCCGCCGCGTCTTCGTGCTCCACCGGCACCGTGGGATAAGCCTTGGCACAGAAGTTCACCTGGGTGCTGGTCGTCCAGAGCTGGCGCACGGATTCACGCACCGGCTCCAGCGCAAAAGCGCTGAACTCAGGTTGTACCGCAACGTCTTTCCAGCATGATTCAATCTGGCCCTGCATGCTCTCCAGCTGGTCGGCGTCTCCCACCAGCAGAAAGCGCCGCGGCGCGTGAAGGAACTTCTGCTTGATGGCTTCCATCTGGGCCGCCAGCTGTGCCAGCGCGCCGTCGTCCTTGAGGGATGCATCGAGCTCCTTGATAAAGCGAATGCTTTCAAGACCGCTGGATTCATGGCCCAGCTGGGCCGACGGGCTCATGCGGGCGACCGCTGCGGCCATCGCCAGTGAGTGCCCCTGACCGGTAATGCTCTGCTCCTTGCGGGTGCGGGTTTGGGCCACGATTTCACGCAGACGCTTAAGCTCGTCGAAGCGGGCATCTTGCAGTGTTTCGTGCATCAGATCAGCCAGCTCCTGCTGCTTGCTTGCCAGTGCCTTGCCGGACAGGACCAGGAACCCACTGACCTGCTGCTCATTATCGACGGCACCACGCACTTCGGTATAGGCGCCAATGCTGCCGCATACCTGGGACTGGTACTGCTGGTTCTGCTTGTAGTCACGCTCTCCGCAGCCCAGCTCCGTGAGGCAGTGGGTAAACAGCGGCAACAAACGGCGCTCCTGCGCATCCAGTACCGGCATGTCGATGATCAGCTGCTGGTACACCAGGCCGTTGGTGCCCTGAGCGTAACTGACCAGCGCCTGGGGCTGCTGCACCTGCGCCTGGGGTTGCGGAATTTTCATCTGCGCCGGCACATCACTGATACCGACCTTGGGCAGCATGCTTTCGTCGTCTTCCTGCATCTGGCGGGCTTCAAGTGCAGCGGTTTGTGCAATCAGCTGCTCTTTTTCGCTGTCGCTCAGACTCACGCGTATGGCCTCAAGCTGCGCCGCTTCCGCCGCTTCACGACGGCTCGCCAGGTGCTGGTCGGGGCGCAGTGTCAGGCGAACCTGGTGTGCATTGTCGAGTAACAGCTCACGCACCATTGTCTGAATGAAGTCCGGCTGCTTGATATCTTCGCGCAGCTTTTCCAGCACCGGGTCCAGGTTCAGCACGGCGATCGGGTCACCATTGTGGATGCCCGCCGAGATGGAGGACATGATCAGGTTCAGCCCGTACGGGTAACCATCACCGCTCAATTCACGCTGCGACAACTCCAGCTGGTGCAGCTGTGCCTCGAGCATTTCCTGCGGCACTCCGTTTTCAGCCACCGTATTCAGGGTGTCGAGCACCAGCTTTTCAAACGCCTCGGCATGCTGCGGATCACTGCCCTCGAGGCCGCACATGAAGCTCATTTGACGGTTGGAGTCTTCCAGCCCGCACAACGGCGACGGCGCACTCCCCAGCTCACTGGATTCCAGCGCATGGCGTAATGGCGAGGCGCTGTTATCGAGCAGAACACGGGACAGCAGGTGAGCCCGCAGCTGCGCTTCGAGGTCAATCGAATGCCCCAGCAACCAGCCCAGCACATGATGGGTCTTGCCGCTAAGGTCTTCTTCGTCCAGTGCGTAGGCTTCCTCGACACGGATGGGCGCGTACAAGCGTTTTTCGTCTGTTACCCGAATATGGCTGTCCAGCCGTTCGAACTGGGCCAGCGCCTGGGCATCAAAGCGTGACTGCAGCTCTTGCGCCGGGATATTGCCAAACGTCATGAAAACGGCGTTGCTCGGATGATAGTGGGTACGGTAAAACTCCAGCAGCTCGTCATAGCTGAGGTCGGTTATGCATTCCGGATCGCCACCACTGTTGTAGTGGTAGGTGGTGGTCGGGAACAGGTGCTTGCCGAGCGTCTGGTACAGTGTCGAGACGGCGGAGCTCATGGCCCCTTTCATTTCATTGAGTACCACGCCCTTGTAGACCAGCGGCGAATCCGGATTGCCGATTTCGCTGAACTCCATGCGATGACCTTCCTGGGCGAAGTCCAGCGGATCAAGCCGCGAAAAGAAGGTCGCATCCAGATAGACATCCAGCAGGTTGAAGTAATCCTTGCGGTTCTGGCTGGCGAACGGATAGGCGGTCCAGTCGGAGCTGGTAAACGCATTCATGAAGGTGTTGAGCGAGCGTCGCGTCATCATGAAGAACGGATCGCGCACCGGGTAACGCTTGCTGCCACACAGCGCCGTGTGCTCGAGCATGTGGGCCACACCGGTGGAGTCCATCGGCACGGTACGAAACGCCACCAGGAATACGTTTTCTTCGTTGTCGGCCGCTATGTGGTAATGCCGCGCGCCGGTTTGCTGATGCTCATACTCCGCCATTTCAATGTTCAATGACTCGATAACTTCACTGCGGAGAAAACGAAAGCTGGAATGACAGTTCTTTGTCTGCATGAAAGCGATGTGCCTCAACCTGTCCGTGGCCGTCACTGCGACCTTGATGAAAAAATGCAAACACCCATTCTATAGGCTCTGCGCGCGGTTTCAAAAAACTGTTGCATTGGAGTGCTAGATTGACACCGATGTTCCGTGCCAGGCAACGGTTTTCAACGTCCGCCGCCGCGTTGTTCGCATCTGCGTTCTGCATGGAAGGGGCACCCCGTAAAACCGGCATTACAGTCTCGGCCACAGGGACATCAGCACGTGTAAGACGCTCAAAAAATATTTTGTGCAGCGCAGCATTTTGGATTGACATACCGACACAGCCGCACTATATTTGATCTCAATTGCTGCAACGCACAAATTTGATTCCAGTGACCGCCGCCAATCTCACATTGAGGTAAAGAATATGTACAACGACGTGATGAAAGACCTTAAAGACAAGATGCAGCCTGTTGTTGATATCACCGAAATCAACAAGAAAGCGGCTGAGAAACTGTTCGCCCTGCAGTCTGCCTGCGTCACTGACCTGTTCAACAGCAGCATCGCTCAGATGACAGCCCTGACGACAGTGAAGGAGCCCAAGTCTGTCGTAGAACTGCAGGTTCAGTTCTTCAAGACTGTTGAATCCAAGCTGACCGACGTTGCTGAAAAAGAAATTGCTGCCCTGTCCGAAGCCAAGGACCAGGTGAGTGAAATCGTAGAGAAAAGCATTTCTGAACTGTCCGAAATGCCGGCTACCTACTTCACCGATTTCAGCAAGTTCGACATGGGCCAGTTCGCTGACTTCAGCAAATTCACCGATTTCAGCAAATTCGCCGATTTCAGCAAGTTTGCTGATCTGAGCGCCTTCACTGCCGCTCCGGTTGTTACTGAAGAAGCTGAAAAGAAAGCGCCTGCCAAGGCCGCGCCGCGCAAAGCCGCTCCTGCTGCTACCAGCGCCGCGTAATTATGTTCTCTGGGGATCCACGTCCCCAACCACTCGGGTCCGGCCCAGCCGGACCTTTTCAGGGCTACCCTCGGGTAGCCCTTTTTTTTATGTTCAGGATGAACGGTACGCCGTGAGCGCATGGATGCGCAGGAACGGCGAAACTCAAACGATCAAGCGCTATCCTGCGGGACAGGATGTGCCAGAGCAGGATTTATGTTCAGGATGAACGGTATACCGTGGGCGCAGGGATGCGCAAGAACGGTAATGTTCAGGATGAACGGTCCCTAAAACTGCGTCCTGCGTTTTCAGGATTCCCACAGTCCATGGCGGTATACCGTGGACGCAGGGATGCGCAAGAACGGTAATGTTCAGGATGAACGGTCCCTGAAAACTGCGTCCTGCGTTTTCAGGAATCCCACCGTCCATGGTAGTTACGCCGTGAGCGCATGAATGCGCAGGAACGGCGAAGCTCAAGCTATCAGGCGTTATCCTGCGGGCACCGGATAGACAATGTGGCGCTGGCAGTCGCGAAATTATCTATCGTGGATAATGGGCTCGCCACGTGCCAGTGCCGGCAGGTCGCCGTCAAGGCCCATCGCCAGCCGTATCGCCTTGCGCTTGGCAGGCCCCAGCCTTTCGGCCAGACCAAGCCCCACGTTACGCAACAGTTTTAACGGCAGATTGCTGTTGCTAAAGACACGATAGAACGAATCCATGATCTGCATCATCATCAGGTTATGCTGGCGCCGAGCACGTTCATAGCGCGCCAACACCTCAACCGCCTCAAACGGCTCCCCCGCATCATGGGCCTGTGTAATCACTTCTGCCAGGGCGGCCGCATCAAGCAAGCCGATATTCACGCCCTGCCCGGCCAGCGGATGAATCATGTGGGCCGCATCCCCGACAAGCGCCACCCCCTCTGCGACATATTGCTGGGCATGCTGACGCCTGAGCGGAAATGAACCGCGCGCAAAAACCGCGTCAATTTGCCCAAGGCAGTCAGGGAAGGTCTGCTGCACCTGCTGCAGAAAAGCCTCATCATCCAGTGCCATGAGCGCCTTGATCGTATCGGGCCTGTCATACCAGACCAGCGATGCATGGTTGCCACCCAGCGGCAGAAAGGCCAGCGGACCTGTGGGAGTGAACTGCTGCCAGGTGATGTCCTGCTGTCCATAACCGGTCTGCACGCTGGCCACCAGGGCATGCTGGTCATAGTCCCATTGGGTAACGCCCAGACCCGCTGCCTGGCGGACACGGGACTGGCCACCGTCAGCCGCCACCAACAGACGCCCCAGCACTTCACGCCCATCCGTGAGGCGCACCAGACTGCTGCCGGGCGCATATTCGATCTGTTCGGTGCGCGCCGGGCAGATAAGATCGACATTGGCGAAACTGCGCAGCCGCTCCAGCAGTGCCAACTGCACTATCCGGTTTTCAACGATGTGTCCAAGCTCGCTGCAACCAATCTCGTCGGCGTTGAATTCAGTTGCCGCGCGGGTTTCATCCGCCTCCCATACCTTCATGCGTCGATACGGACACAGACGCCGGCTGCTGATCCCCTCCCAGACACCCAGTGTCTGCAAAATGCTGCGCGACGCCGCACTCAGGGCCGACACACGCAGATCATAGGGCTGCTCGGGTTCGAACGGCGCCGCAAAGTCATGCTCGATCAGAGCAACCGACAGCGGGCTGTTACCAAGCGCACAGGCCAGGGTCGCACCGACCATGCCGCCGCCAACGATCAGAATGTCATAGCGCTGTTTCATAGGGGGCTCTTCAAAAACACTTCAGACGGGAAATGCACAACGGCAGGTACATACGAGAGCAGGCACGAACAGGTTACCTTGCAATAGCACGCCACGACCGGCCAGGCCGGTCGTGGTGCGGTTCCCTGGCGAACGTTTAGAGTTCGGTCACGCCGCCCATGTAGGGGCGCAGAACTTCAGGGACTTCGATGCTGCCATCGGCACGCTGGTAGTTTTCCAGCACTGCCAGCAGGGTGCGGCCCACGGCCAGACCCGAACCGTTGAGGCTGTGCAGCAGTTCAGGTTTGCCGGTTTCCGGGTTGCGCCAGCGCGCCTTCATGCGCCGCGCCTGGAAATCCAGCATGTTCGAGCAGGACGAAATTTCACGGTACTTGTCCTGCCCCGGCACCCAGACTTCAATGTCATAGGTCTTAGCGGCACCAAAGCCCAGATCGCCGCCACACAGAGTAATAACCCGATACGGCAGGTTCAGCAGCTGAAGGATCTTCTCGGCGTGGCCGGTGAGTTCTTCCAGCGCGTCCCAGGACTTTGCAGGCTCAACCAGCTGCAACAGCTCGACCTTCTCGAACTGGTGCTGACGGATCAGGCCACGGGTATCCTTGCCCGACGCGCCCGCTTCAGAGCGGAAACAGGGCGTATGGCAGGTAAAGCGCAATGGCATCTGCTCGGCCGGTACGATCTCATCCCGTACCAGGTTGGTAACCGGCACTTCGGAGGTCGGAATCAGGTAGTAGTCACGCTCGCCAAACGGCACCTTGAACAGGTCCGCCTCGAACTTGGGCAGCTGACCGGTGCCGTAGAGAGAGTCCGCATTGACCATGAAAGGCACATAGACTTCCGTGTAGCCATGTTCAGCGGTGTGCGTATCCAGCATCAGCTGAATCAGCGCGCGGTGCATGCGGGCGATCTTGCCCTTCATGACGGCAAAACGGGCACCGGTAAGCTTGGCGGCGGCCTCAAAGTCCAGCTCGCCATGCTGCTCGCCCAGGTCAATATGGTCCTTGGGCGTAAAGTCGAAGTTGCGCGGCTGGCCCCAGCGACGCACCTCGACGTTATCGTCTTCGGTCTCGCCTTCGGGCACGCTTTCGTGCGGCAGGTTGGGAACGCCCAGCAGCAGGTCATCCAGTGCCTGCTGCAGTTCGGCCAGCGTGACCTTGGCGGCATCCAGCTGCTCACCCAGCGCCTTGACTTCGGCTTTCAGCGGCGCGACATCTTCCTTGGCCGCCATGGCCTTGCCAATCTGCTTGGAGCGGCTGTTACGTTCACTTTGCAGGTTCTCGGTCAGGACCTGCACTTCCTTGCGCTGCTGTTCCAGTTCGCTGAAGCGTTCGACAGGAAAATCGAAGCCCTTTTTCTTCAACAGTTGTGCGACTTCTTCTGGATTGGAGCGGACGTATTTTGGGTCTAGCATGGGTTCTCAAAGCACCTTTCAGATCACAGCAGGCGGGTTAGCGACATGCCGACATACAGCGCGGCAAGGCATAGAATAACGCTCAATGATACATAGATTAAAGCGGACATGACATGCCCCTCCTGCAGCATCACCACCGATTCCAGCGCGAAGGTCGAGAAGGTGGTGAAGGCACCGAGGAAGCCAACCATCAGCAAGGGTCGCAGCTCGGGGCTCAGGCGTGCCTTTTCAAGCACCAGCACAAACAGGACACCCATGAGCAGCGAACCACCCACATTGCATGCCAGGGTGCCGAGAGGAAGCCGGCCCTGGGCATTATTGAGCAGCCCGCTGACCCAGTAACGCCCCAGGGCACCCAGGGATCCGCCAATGGCAACCGCTATAAGATGCAGCATGAATCATCCTTTATCATCACGGGCATTTAATTCAAATCACGTCAAAGCCATTACAGCGCACATCGCTGGCACTATTCAGTCCCGTAACGACGCCGCGCACTGCGCGCATCGAGATTCGCCAGGTGATCCAGCTTATCGGCAATTTTCTGTTCCAGACCGCGCCGGCTTGGCTCGTAATAGCGCCGTTGAGCAATCGCCTCCGGCAGGTAGACCTCACCTGCGGCATAGGCTCCCTCTTCGTCGTGGGCATAACGGTACTCTTCGCCGTAGCCCAGCTCCTGCATCAATTTGGTCGGCGCATTGCGCAAATGCGCCGGCACCTCAAGACTGGCATCGGCGGCGACGTCAGCACGACACTGATTGAAGGCACGGTACACCGCATTGCTCTTGGGAGCACAGGCGCAATAAATCGCCGCCTGAGCGATCGCCCTTTCTCCCTCAGAAGGTCCAACCCGCTCAAAGGCATCCCAGGCAGACAGCGCCACCTGCATGGCCCTGGGATCGGCATTACCGATATCTTCAGAGGCGATGGCCACCAGTCGGCGCGCGACGTACAGCGGATCACAGCCCCCATCGAGCATACGACAATACCAGTACAGCGCTCCGTCGGGGGACGAGCCGCGCACGGATTTGTGAAACGCCGAAATCATGTCGTAAAACAGGTCGCCCTGCTTGTCGAAACGCCGTCCGCCGGCACCGAGCACTTCCACCATCACCGACTCATCGATGCGTTCAACATCGCCGTCAGGCTGGGCCAGGTCGGTGGCGATTTCCAGCAGGTTCAATGCCCGCCTCGCATCACCATCTGCGGCCACGGCTATCTGCTCCAGCACGCCCCTGGCAACATCGAGCCGCCGCTTGCCCAGGCCGCGTTCGCTGTCTTTTAACGCGTGGTGCAGCAGGCTCAGCAGGTCTGCCGTCTCGAGGCTGCGCAGCAGATAAACACGGGCACGGGACAGCAGTGCGTTATTGAGTTCAAACGAGGGGTTTTCGGTGGTCGCACCGACAAAAATGACTGTTCCGTCTTCGATGTAGGGTAGAAAGGCATCCTGCTGGGACTTGTTAAAACGGTGTACCTCGTCAACAAACAGGATGCTCTTGCGCCCCGACTGAGCCTTGTAGGCCCGCGCCTCGTCTATCGCCGCCCGAATATCCTTAACGCCCGACAAAACGGCGGAGAGGGTAATGAAATGCGCATCGATCTGCCGGGCCATCAGGCGGGCCAGGGTCGTTTTCCCGACACCCGGCGGCCCCCAGAAGATCATCGAATGCGCAACGCCCTGCTCCAGCGCCAGGCGCAGTGGCTTGCCGGGTGCCAGCAGATGCTGCTGACCGGCGTACTCATCAAGATTGCGGGGGCGAATACGCGCCGCCAGCGGTTCGTAACCCGGCGTATCGTCAGCAAACAGATCGTCCATCAGGCACCCGGATCGACGATCAGATCGGCCCCCGCGGGCACGTCAAAACTGAACAGGTCAGCACTCAGTGACGGGTTCTGCTGCTGGTTGTGAAACGCAATGGTGGTGCGCTGCCCCAGCGAGTCTTCCAGCATCAGCTGCCCAATCTGCTCATCGACAAACAGCAGACGAATGCGGGTGAAGGTGCTTTCATCATCCCGTGGCAGCAGCTCAAACAGCGTTTCGCTGCCCGACTCGTGCAGCAGCGTAATACTGAAATCATCCCCCAGACGATCGATCTGTCCATTCAGGATCAGCGCCGGTGCACTGTTGCCATTGGCATCGAAGGGCTTGCGCGTGACCTGCAGCAGATCGGGGTCGTATATCCACAGATAAGTGCCGTCGTTAACGATCACCTGGGGGAACGGCTCCTCACTGGTCCAGCGAAACAGGTTGGGCTTGCGCAGCACCAGGGTGCCATTGGTCGACTCGGTACGCTGACCATTGTCGGACACCGAATACTGCTCGAACTCGGAACTGAACGTCTCGTAGCCCTGCAGCATCTGTTGCAGCCGGGCATCGGCTTCCAATGCCCAGAGCGGCGCAGAAAATAATGATAAAAGACCTGCAAAACCGACAGCAACTAACTGTTTCATAATCAATCTCTCGGTGGCGGCGGCGCGAGAACTTCACGCTGACCGTTACTGCCTGCCGGCGTCACGACCCCGGCAGCTTCCATGGTTTCAATCATCCTGGCGGCGCGGTTATAGCCGATTTTCAGCTTGCGCTGAACACTTGATATTGACGCCTTGCGGCTTTCAAGTACAAAGGCCACGGCTTCATCGTACAGCGCATCCTGCTCGTCATCGAACAGACCGGCAGAAGGTGCGCCCGCTTCAGAGGGGTCGGACAGAATGTCATCGATATACTCGGGCGCGCCATACAGTTTCCAGGCCTCAACGATACGATGTACCTCGTCGTCACTGACAAAAGCACCGTGTACACGGTTGGGCACGCTGACACCCGCCGGAAGATAGAGCATATCGCCGTTGCCCAGCAGGTTTTCAGCGCCCGACTGATCCAGGATGGTGCGCGAGTCAATCTTGGAGGACACCTGGAAGGCGATGCGCGTCGGCACGTTGGCCTTGATCAGGCCGGTAATAACGTCCACCGAGGGGCGCTGTGTTGCCAGGATAAGATGAATACCCGCCGCCCTCGCCTTCTGGGCAATACGCGCAATCAGCTCCTCAACCTTTTTGCCGACGATCATCATCATGTCAGCAAACTCGTCGATCACCACCACGATGTACGGCAGGGTATCGAGCTCCGGCGCCGGCGTGTCGAACGGCAGGCCTTCCTGCTCCGGGTTCCACAGCGGATCCTTTATCGGTTGTCCCTGTTCTCGCGCGTTAAGCAGCTTTTCGTTAAAGCCCGCCAGGTTACGCACCCCCATCTTGGCCATCAGGCGGTAACGCCGTTCCATCTCGGCCACACACCAGCGCAGACCGCCCGCGGCCTCTTTCATGTCCGTAATGACCGGCGTCAACAGGTGGGGAATGCCCTCATAGATGCTCAGTTCCAGCATCTTTGGATCCACCATCATGAGACGGACTTCATCGGGCGTCGCCTTGAACAGCAGACTGAGCAGCATGGCATTGACGCCCACCGACTTGCCCGAGCCCGTGGTACCGGCTACCAGCAGGTGGGGCATCTTGGCCAGATTAACCACCACCGGATTGCCGGCGATATCGTTCCCCAGCCCAAGGGTCAGCTTCGATGAAGCCTCGCGGTAAGGTTTGGAATTCAGTACTTCACTCAGACGCACGGTCTGGCGGGATTCATTGGGTATCTCGATGCCCACCACCGACTTGCCCGGAATAACCTCGACCACACGCACGCTGAGCACCGCCATGGAGCGGGCCAAATCCTTCGCCAGATTGGTAATCTTGCTGGCCTTGACACCGGGCGCGGGCTGCAGCTCGAAACGGGTGATGACGGGGCCCGGGTTGACTTCAACGACCTCTGCAACCACACCAAAATCCTTCAGCTTGTCTTCCAGCAGGCGCGACATCATTTCCAGCTGATCGTCGGTATAACCCTGCTCCTGGTGCAGCTCAGGCGGATCCAGCAGATCCAGCGAGGGCACTTGCTGGCGCGGCCGGCGCGCACCGCTGTGGGACGTATTGTGATCGAGCCCCAGGTCACTGTCCTGCATCGGCTTGTGAGCTTCAGCCAGGGGCACAATGCGCACACCTTTGCGCGCGGCATCCTGCACCGTGGGAGCAGCTGTATCGCCCTGTTCCACCAGACGACCCGCCGTGTGATCCAGCAACTCCGATACAGCAACAGGCCCGGATGGTGCTGCTGGCGCTACAAAAGGCACATCAGCGGTACGCATGTCATTGCGTGCAGATTCCTGCGGCCGGGCAACCGGCGTCGAGTCCTGCTCAAATGAAAAACTGGGTTCTACCCGGGCAGGCTTCCCTGCCGGTTTGGCGACTGCAGTATCATGGACGTCAGGTGCCGCACCAATGCCCTCGTCATCCGCAAGCTCCGGTGTTAAAAACAACGGCGCCTGCGCTTCATTCTCGGGCGCATTTTCAAGCGCAGATTCGGTGCGTACGCGCGCACTGGACACGCTGCTGCTGTAACCTGGTGCTGCAGCAACGGGCCTGGCCGTTTGCGGGCGCTTTACCTCAGGCTGCGCTGAGCGGCGCAAACGCACATTACCCAGTGATCGTACCCGGGCAAACGCCGCCAGGAGCGTACCGCCAACCCACTCCAGGGCCTGTCCAACCGAGACTTCGACATAACACGTCAATCCGACCAGCATCAGCGTCCATAGCACGACAGAGCCGCCCAGCACACTGAACCAGGAAACGATCCAGTCAGACAGTGCCTGGCCAATCAGGCCGCCCGACGTAAAGGGGTATTCAAACAGACTGTTGGACAAATGCAGCGAGGCCAGCGCACAAAGCCCGGCGACGAACACCAGTCCACCCGTGGCGCGCAGAATCAGGTAGGGTACACCCGCAATCAAGCTGACTTTGCGGCGCATCAGAAAGCGCAGCGACGGGTAAGCGAGCAAGACCGGCACCAGCCAGGCGCCAATGCCCACAAAGGATAACAGCCAGTCCGCAACCCAGGCCCCGGCTGTACCGGCGAGGTTCCTGACTTCAGGCTGATAGCCCAGATGAGACCAGCCGGGATCACGGCTGTCATACCCCAGCACCGCAATCATCAGATAAAGGCAGAGACCCAGCACCAACATCAGCGCCGATTCCTTGGCAATACGCAGCAACAGTTCCGTAAAAGACAGAGATGCTTTCAAATTCTGTTCACTCAAACAACAAGCCCTTAATCTAGCCCGATTTTTCAGGCCAACAACATACCACAATTGGCGGTTTGGGTTGACTCGCTATTGATGCAAAGACATGAATAAGCGATAGTTAGCCGCGATGCAGCACATATGGTTGCCAAATGCTCAAACCAACTGCAGTTCCCGGTTTCCAGCTTCAATGCCATAGACTATACAGGGCAATTCTGACAGCCGGCTGAACAAACGCCCGCACACCATTGCCCTGCGGCCGCATATCAGACACGGGATTGAATTTAGGCTCCGCCGCCCTCATCTTAGGGGCCAGCCAGGTAAATACCGATCTGTGACTGGCATGCTGACCGGCCTTCCCCGCGCTTTATTATTTGAAGCGCCGCATCACGGCCGGCACATGATCAGCCCAGACAGACGCCACGCGCGCAGCACAGCACAGCACAGCACAGCCAATTAAACATCGACACGGATCTAACATGAGCGAAGTCAAACACCACCGCCTTATTATTCTTGGTTCCGGCCCTGCCGGATACACTGCGGCCGTTTATGCCGCCAGGGCAAACCTTAACCCGGTGATCATTACCGGCATGCAGGCCGGCGGTCAGCTGACCACCACCACCGATGTCGATAACTGGCCCGGCGATGCCGAAGGTGTGCAAGGCCCAGAGCTGATGCAGCGCATGCAGGCTCACGCCGAGCGTTTCAATACTGAAATTCTGTTCGACCACATCAATGAAACCGACCTGCGCAACCGCCCGTTTCGCCTTAAGGGCGACATGGGCACCTACACCTGCGACGCACTGATCATCGCCACGGGCGCATCCGCCCAGTACCTCGGCCTTGAATCCGAAGAAGCGTTCATGGGCAAGGGGGTTTCAGCCTGCGCAACCTGCGATGGCTTTTTCTACCGTGGTCAGAAAGTCGCTGTTATCGGCGGAGGCAACACGGCCGTTGAAGAAGCGCTCTATCTGTCCAACATCGCTGCTGAAGTAACATTGGTACACCGCCGCGACACCCTGCGTTCTGAAAAAATTCTGCAGGACAAGCTGTTCGAGCGCGCCAAGAACGGCAACATCAAGATTATCTGGGATCACACCCTGGACGAAGTTCTTGGTGATCAAACCGGCGTAACCGGTATGCGCGTGCGCAGCACGAAAGACGACAGCACCCAGGAGATCGAACTGGCCGGCGTCTTCGTTGCCATTGGTCACAAGCCCAACACCGACATTTTTGAAGGTCAGCTGGACATGCGTGACGGCTACTTGCGAATCCGTTCAGGCCTTGACGGCAATGCAACAGCCACCAGCGTTGCGGGTGTATTCGCCGCCGGCGACGTCAGCGATCACGTCTACCGCCAGGCTGTTACATCGGCGGGCTTTGGTTGCATGGCGGCACTGGATGCCGAGCGCTACCTGGACGACCTGGAAAAATAAGCCACACAACCGGCTGCACCCGGGCAGGCTCTCCAGCCTGCCCGTTGACTCAAATTCGGGGAAACCTTGATGATTTCCTGGCTTTCTCGCAGCTCCCACCAGTTTCCACCCGCTTCACAGGCGCTCAAGGATCCCAACGGCCTGCTCGCAGCAGGCGGCGACCTGAGCCCCGAGCGGCTGCTCAACGCATACCGTAACGGTATATTCCCCTGGTACAACCCCGGCGAGCCCATCCTGTGGTGGAGCCCGGATCCACGCTGTGTGATCTATACAGACCGGCTGCACATCTCCCGCAGCCTGCGCAAACGCCTCAAACGCAATGACTATCAGGTGACGTTCGACCAGGCATTCAGTGACGTCATGGATGGCTGCGCCGCGCCACGCGCCGGCAGCTCGGGCACCTGGATCAGCCAGGAAATGCATGCAGCGTACAACAGGCTACATCGTAATGGGCATGCGCATTCCGTAGAGGTGTGGCAGGATGGGGAACTGACGGGTGGGCTTTACGGTATCGCTTCAGGCTGCATGTTCTTTGGCGAATCGATGTTCAGCCGGCGCACAGACGCATCCAAAATAGCCTTTGCGTGGCTGGTCGAACAACTCAAAAACTGGGGCTATCCTTTAATTGATTGCCAGGTTCACAATCCGCATCTCGTCACGCTTGGCGCAGAAGAGATTCCACGGGAAACCTTTCTTCAGGAACTGGATCGAAATGTCGAGACACCCTGTAATCCGACCTGGAAGTTCGATATCGATATGAGCGTATTTTAGAGGCTAAGACTCCGTGACTACTCTGCGACAGCTGCATTTTTATTCCACACCGGAACACGAATGCAGCTATATTCCCGGACGCATGGCCCGCACACTCTTTGTGGATCCGCAAGCCATCATCAGCACGGACGCCTATAGCCAGCTGTCAGAGCTGGGATTTCGCCGCAGCGGCAAACATATCTATCGTCCGCATTGCGAAGGCTGCCAGGCGTGTGTTTCAGTGCGTATTCCCGCGGACAACTACCGCCCCAGCAAGAGCCAGAAACGCATCCTGAATCGCAACCGAGACCTGTCCTGCCAGCGCGTCGCACCGGTAATGAGCGATGAGCATTACGCTCTGTACGCGCGTTATATTAATGCCCGCCACGCCGATGGCGACATGTACCCGCCCTCCATTGAACAGTTCCGGGCATTTCTGGTGGAGGGCCATGACAGCAGTTTTTTCTTTGAGGTGCGTCTCAACGACCAGCTGCTTGCCGTTGCCGTAACGGACCAACTGACCCAGGGGCTGTCTGCGATTTACACCTTCTACGATCCGGACATGCCCAAACGCAGCCTCGGCACCTATTGCATCCTCACCCAGATTGAACAGACCCGCCAACTGGGCTTGCCCTACCTGTATCTGGGCTACTGGGTAAAGCAATGCCAGAAAATGAGCTACAAGATTGGTTACCGCCCGCTGCAATTGCTGATCGACGGCCACTGGAGCGCATTGCGCTAGCAGCCTGTCGGGTTTGACCGCTCGTAGCGAGGGGAAGACCGTTCTGAATCAGTTTTTTGAGCTCTTTTGCGACGAATAGTGGTTCTATTTAACAAAGAAGAGCTCAAACAATGGCCAGAATCGGCTTTTCCGCACGACTGCATGGATGCAGGAGGTAGGGCGAAGCAGGATGCCCGAGCCGAGTGGATCAGTGTTAAGTCCGACAGGCTGCCAGACCCTGCTAACGCTGCGCATGCGCCCTACTGCCGTTAAAACGCCTCAGACGATGCAACGGACGCCACAGTCTTAACGCTACAATGCTCGAATCTCTTTGATATAACACCGCTTTTAAGGCAGAATACTGCGCTTCACTGGGAAGCGCTGGTTAATTTCGCATTAATTCGGCGCGGAAGACTGGGTTAGCAACAGCTTTACAAGGTAGGTACTGAATGGCCAAAGAAGATAGCATTGAAATGGAAGGCACCGTTATCGATACGCTGCCGAACACTATGTTTCGCGTAGAACTCGAGAACGGTCACGTTGTAACAGCGCACATTTCCGGCAAAATGCGCAAGAACTACATCCGCATTCTGACCGGCGACAAAGTCAAAGTAGAATTGACACCTTACGACCTGAGCAAGGGTCGCATCGTTTACCGCGCTCGCTGATTGCACGCCATACCCAGCTTTCTTCCGCTTCATCAGCTTCAGTGGCAGCACCCTCGCTGTCACTGTGCTGCGCACGCGACTCTGAAGCACCTCCTCCCCTGACCGACGCTGAAAGCGCCTTAATTCTGCGCGGGAACGCCTGACATCTGCACTGCCACTCGCCTTAATACACACTCAGGCAAGCGGGCACCGTAAAAATATTCAGGCACGCCTAAAGTGCGGCCGATATGGCACCTGTTGAACGGCATGTCAGGGGATTAAACAGAGAAACGCGCAAACCGAAAGCGGTACAGCAATTTCAACACGCGAAGCACTTCACCTCATGAGAGGCGCCGGTCAATTGCGGCAAGATACATCACCTCAATTGACCTGCACCCTTATCCCAAAAGACGACCTCATACGGCCAGTTCCTGCATAACCGGCTCAAAAAGCCGATCCGGAACCCGCCTCCGTGATCAGTGACACCCTTCCGGCTGTTCAGAAACCACATGTAGTACCAGATTACCGTCGTCACCGGCACTGATCTCTACCGTTCCGCCATCCTCAGCCAGTTCGCCGAACAGAATCATCTCGGCCAGCGGCTTCTTCAGCTGTTCCTGAATCAGGCGTTTCATCGGTCGGGCACCCATGGTGTCGTCGTACCCCTTCTCCGCCAGCCATGCGCTGGCAGAATCATCCACATGCAGCACAACTTTCTTTTCATCCAGCTGCGCCTGCAACTCGGTGAGGAACTTGTCGACCACACCGCGAATAATCTCCGGCGACAGCGACTTGAACTGAATGATCCCATCCAGGCGGTTGCGGAACTCCGGCGAGAACATGCGACGAATTGCCGCCATGCCATCGCTGGCATGATTCTGGTGCGTAAAGCCAATGGACGGCCGACTCATGGCCTCGGCGCCCGCATTGGTGGTCATCACCATGATCACGTTGCGGAAGTCTGCCTTGCGTCCGTTGTTATCGGTCAGGGTACCGTTGTCCATGACCTGCAACAGCAGGTTAAACACCTCCGGATGCGCCTTCTCGATCTCATCAAGCAGCAGCACGCAGTGTGGTGACTTGGTCACCGCTTCCGTCAGCAAACCGCCCTGATCGTAGCCAACATAGCCAGGAGGCGCACCAATCAGACGCGACACGGTGTGACGTTCCATGTACTCGGACATGTCAAAGCGCACCAGCTCAATACCAAGAATCCTCGCCAGCTGCGTTGTAACCTCGGTTTTACCAACCCCTGTGGGTCCGGCAAACAGGAAGCAACCCACCGGTTTGTTCGCTTCCTTGAGGCCCGCACGCGACAGCTTGATCGCCGAGGACAGCGTATCGATAGCCTGTTCCTGACCCAGCACAACCATTTTCAGATTGGTGTCGAGTTTTTTCAGCAGATCCTTGTCGGAAGCGGAGACGCTTTTCGGCGGTATGCGCGCAATCTTGGCCACCACGACCTCGACCTCAGGCACATCAATCAGCAGTGTGCGATTGTCCTCCGGCATCAGGCGCTGATAGGCGCCCGCTTCATCAATCACATCAATTGCCTTGTCAGGCATGTGCTTGTCGTTGATATAGCGATCCGCAAGCTCCGCAGCTGCACGCAACGCGGCATCGGTATACTTCAACTGATGATGCTGCTCGAAGCGATTCTTCAGCCCTTTCAGAATCTGATAGGTATCCATAACGCTGGGTTCAAGCACGTCAATTTTCTGGAATCGACGCGCCAGCGCACGGTCTTTCTCGAAAATACCGCGAAACTCCTGATAGGTCGTCGAACCTATGCAGCGAATCTCACCCGAACTCAGCATCGGCTTAAGCAGGTTGGACGCATCCATGGAGCCGCCAGAGGCTGCTCCCGCACCGATGATGGTATGAATCTCGTCGATGAAGAGAATCGAGTGTTCCTGACTGCGGATCTCGCCAAGCAGTGCCTTGAGACGCTTTTCAAAGTCGCCACGGTACTTGGTGCCGGCCAGCAAGGCCCCCAGATCCAGTGAATAGACAACGCTGTCAGCAATCACAGAAGGAACCTGCCCCTCAACAATCAGCTTGGCAAGCCCTTCGGCGATCGCGGTTTTACCGACACCGGCCTCGCCGACAAGCAACGGATTGTTCTTGCGCCGACGCGACAGGATCTGGATAACGCGCTCTACCTCTGCATCCCGGCCCACCAGCGGATCAATACGCCCCTGCTGCGCCAGAAGATTCAGATTGACCGCATATTTGGCCAACGCGCTCTTGTCCTTGTCTTCACCGCTCTCGGAATCCACCGAGACTTCGTGATCCTGGGATTCGTGATCCGATACGCGGGAAATACCGTGGGAAATGTAATTGACTGCATCAATGCGCTCTACGCCCTGCTGCTGCAACACGAAAACAGCCTGGCTTTCCTGCTCACTGAAGATCGCCACCAGCACATTGGCGCCGGTTACCTCGTGCCGCCCGGAAGACTGCACGTGGAACACAGCGCGCTGCAGTACACGCTGAAACCCCAGCGTGGGCTGGGTTTCCATGTTGGGGATATTCTCCGGCAACAGCGGAGTCGTCTCGTCAATAAAGGTGGTCAGCGACTGACGCAATTTCGCAATATCAGCGCCACAGGCGTTCAAAACCCCCTGAGCTTCGCGGTTATCTAGCAACGCGAGCAACAAATGCTCAACCGTCATGAACTCATGCCGCTTGTCCCGGGCTACCCGGAAGGCTGCGCTGAGGGTCTCTTCCAACTCTCTGTTAAGCATGGCGGACTCCTGATCAGACGCTCTCGACTTCACACAACAAGGGATGTTTATTTTCCCTTGAATATTGATTCACTTGCGCGGCTTTAGTTTCAGCCACGTCACGCGTGTATACACCACAAACGCCCTTACCCTGAGTATGGACGGCCAACATGATCTGTGTCGCCTTTTCCTGATCCAGGGCGAAAAAAATCATCAACACCTCAATGACAAAATCCATGGGGGTGTAATCATCATTCATTAGCACCACGCGATACATGGGCGGGCGCTTCAGTTTCGGCTTCGCCTCCTCGGTGGCCAACCCTGAATCATGATCACCGTGCTGCTCGTCATGCCCTTCGTTGTCACTATCAGACGAAAGCCTGATTGATACGGAACTGCTCATGCCTGATTGTTAGCCTTTACTTTGGTCAGTAGATGAAATTGGGGACTGACAATTAGCGTCCCGGATTGCCGGTGCTATACTGCCGTGACGCAGGATGGATCCAGTATCTGCAGTACCTGCCTCAATGTAAAGAAGTCGCCCGGGACTCACTTCACCATTGTAGCAAGTCAGCGTCTGGGAGTTGAAGCTTGTTTCCTGCAGACGAGTTTCAGGACAGAAATCAAGGGGAATTCGCGCATGCAGACAGGGAAAGTAAAGTGGTTCAACAATGCGAAAGGATATGGATTTATTCTTTCGGATGACCACAACGAGGACTTGTTCGCCCATTACTCGGCGATCCAGTCAGACGGATATCGCAGCCTCAAGGCGGGACAAATGGTTGAATTTGAAACCCAGCCGGGCCCCAAAGGCACCCATGCCGTCAACATCAAACCGCTCGGCACGAACTAACCCCCACCAAGATACCGAGACAACAGCACAGCGCCGCTACCCTGTTGAACCCGCAAGACGGCGCTACTGTCCGCGTGTTCAGCCGACTTAAGCCACAGCCAGCAAAAAACCAGCCTTGAGGCTGGTTTTTTTTATCACTTACCGGCACCTGCTTGGCACTCGGCGCAGCCCGTTACATATTGGCGATGATCGCATCGCCAAATTCCGAACTTTTCAGCAACGTGGCACCGTCCATCAGACGCTCGAAGTCGTAGGTTACGGTTTTGGCTGCGATAGCACCATCGACCCCCTTGATGATCAGGTCAGCCGCCTCGAGCCAGCCCATATGGCGCAACATCATTTCAGCCGACAGGATCACCGAACCGGGATTGACCTTGTCCTTGCCCGCATACTTGGGCGCAGTGCCGTGCGTTGCCTCGAAAATTGCCACCTCGTCGGACAGGTTCGCCCCGGGCGCGATGCCGATTCCACCGACCTCCGCGGCCAGGGCATCGGAAAGATAATCGCCGTTTAGGTTCAGGGTGGCCACCACATCGTACTCGGCCGGACGCAACAGGATCTGCTGCAGCATGGCATCGGCAATCACATCCTTGACCACAATCTGCTTGCCGGTCTTGGGACTCTTGAAGCTCATCCAGGGACCGCCATCCAGCGGCGTGGCACCAAACTCTTCCTGGGCCAGTTCGTAGCCCCAGTCCTTGAAGGCGCCTTCGGTGAACTTCATGATGTTGCCCTTGTGCACCAGGGTCACCGAGTCACGGTTATTGTCGACCGCGTATTGCAGCGCCTGGCGCACCAGTCGCCGCGTACCCTGCCGGGAAACCGGTTTGATACCGATACCGCAATCCGTGTCGAAGCGAATCTTGGTAACGCCCATTTCCTCTTTCAGGAAACGGATTACCTTGTCCGCCTCCGGCGATCCGGCCTTCCATTCGACCCCGGCGTAAATATCTTCGGAGTTTTCACGGTAGATCACCATGTCCACATCCTGGGGATTGATCACAGGACTCGGCACCCCCTTGAACCAGCGCACCGGCCGCTGACAGACATAGAGGTCAAGTTCCTGCCGCAACGCCACATTGAGCGAGCGAATACCGCCGCCAACCGGCGTCGTCAAGGGGCCCTTGATACCGACAACGAAGTCCTTGAACGCCTGCAGGGTCTCCTCCGGCAGCCAGGTATCCTGATCATAGATCTGCGTCGCCTTCTCGCCGGCGTAAACCTCCATCCATGAAATCTTGCGCTGGCCACCATACGCCTTGTCAACGGCAGCATTCACCACCTTGATCATCGGCGGTGTAACATCGACACCGATGCCGTCGCCCTCGATATACGGAATGATAGGGTTTTGGGGGACGTTCAGGGAAAAGTCAGCATTGACAGTGATCTTTTCGCCCTGAGTTGGCACCTGAATCTTCTTGTATCCCATTCTCTACTCCACTGAATACATTCGTAGTAGTATCGCCGGACTGAGTTTGCACAAAGCCACTTTTGCCTCTATCGCACTATAGCCCATCAGGTCCAATGTCCAAGCTGATCCTGTTTAACAAGCCCTTCCAGGTACTCACCCAGTTCACCGACGACCAGGGTCGCATAACGCTGGCCGACTTCATTCGCGAGAAAGAGGTCTATGCCGCCGGCCGGCTGGATTATGACTCCGAAGGCCTGCTGCTGCTGACCGACGATGGCGTGCTGCAACATCAGCTTAGCCATCCGCGGCACAAAATGGAAAAGACCTATTTGGCCCAGGTGGAAGGCAATGTGAGCGAGGCGGCGCTGGCAGCACTGCGCAAAGGTGTTGAACTCAAGGATGGCATGACCGCACCGGCTCAGGCCAGGCGCATCGAAGACCCGAATCTATGGCCGCGCAATCCGCCCATACGGGAACGGGCGCAGATCCCTACGAGCTGGATTGAGCTGTGCATCACTGAAGGCAGAAACCGGCAGGTCCGGCGCATGACCGCAGCCGTGGGCTTCCCTACCCTGCGCCTCATCAGAACCGCCATTGGCCCCTGGACACTTGATGGCCTCGCCCCGGGACAGTCGCGCAGCCTCGACGTGCCAACGCCCAAACCGGCGACGCGCCCTCAGCGCAAGGCAGCGCACACGCCCGGCAGGCCCGAAAGGCGCAATGCGATCAAAAGCTCGAGATCGAATAAAACCAGCACCACCCGAACAAAGCCGGGGCGACGCCCACGCTAGCGCGAAGCCTCGGCTGGAGGCCGGCATGGCGCCGCTACCACTTGCTGGCTGCGTCCAGGTCACTGCCCTTTTGCTCGACCCAGCGGGCATCGCTGTCCAGCAATTCCTTTTTCCAGAACGGGGCATCGCGCTTGAGGTAGTCCATGATAAATTGCGCCGCTTCAAAGGCCGCCACCCTGTGGCGCGACGAGACCCCGACATAAACAATATTGTCGTTACCCATGAGCTCGCCAACGCGGTGAATCACGCTCACCTGTCCGAGTGACCAGCGTTCCCGCGCCTGGGCCACAATTCTGGCCAGCGCCTTTTGCGTCATGCCGGGGTAATGCTCAAGGAAAATGCCCCGCAACCGCTCGGCGCCTTCAAGCTCGCGCACGATACCGGTAAAGGTCACAATCGCACCGCAGCTGGCATCCTCGGCACGCAGCTGCTCATGCAGGCTGGCAATGTCGAAGTCTTCGGTTTGAATACTGATAAAATCGGTCATACACGACTCCTGTTGCGGGCGGGAAAAATCATAGCATTAATGCTATCTTGTGCACCCCTTGATTTGGCGGATACGAAACCGATGTGCTGGACGCCCCATGCAACCGTCGCCACCCTCGTTGAACGGGACGGCCGATTCCTGATGGTTGAGGAACATGCCGACAACCTGCGGGTCTTTAACCAGCCTGCGGGTCATGTCGAGGAAGACGAAACCCTGCTGGCGGCCGCACGGCGCGAAACGCTGGAGGAAACCGGCTGGCACGTGCGCCCTGAATACCTGGTTGGTATGTATACCTACAAAGCACCCTCCAATGGGGTAACCTATTACCGTTTCTGTTTTGCCGCCTCCGCGCTGGAACGCGAGCAGGATTACCCGCTGGATGAAGACATCATCGCGGCCCATTGGCTTACGCACGACGAGCTTGTACAGCGCGCCGATCAGCTACGCAGCCCCCTGGTACTGCGCTGCATCGATGACTACCTGGCGGGCCGGCGTTACCCGCTTGATTTTGTGACCGAATATTCTGCCCTGAGATCCGACCCGACTACACCATGAGCGAACACACAAACACCAAAGTAATCGTCGGCATGTCCGGCGGCGTCGACTCCTCCGTTTCAGCCCTGCTGCTAATGCAACAGGGGTATCAGGTCGAAGGCCTGTTCATGAAAAACTGGGACGAGGATGACGGCACCGAATACTGCACGGCACTGGCAGACCTCGCTGATGCGCAGGCCGTATGTGACCGCCTGGGTATCACGTTGCACAAGGCCAACTTTGCCGCCGAGTACTGGGACAACGTGTTCGAACACTTTCTGGACGAGTACCGCGCCGGCCGCACACCCAATCCCGATATCCTCTGTAACCGGGAAATAAAGTTCCGCGCCTTTCTCGATTACGCCTGTGAGCTGGGGGCCGACTTCATCGCCACCGGCCATTACGTCCGGCGACTGGATCAGGACGGTCGAACCCGACTGCTCAAGGGACTGGACAACAACAAGGATCAGAGTTATTTCCTGCACCAGGTGGGCGAAGCTGAACTGGCAAAAACCCTGTTCCCGATAGGCGAGCTGGAAAAGCCCGAAGTGCGCCGCATTGCCGAAGAGCATGACCTGGCTACCCATGCCAAGAAAGACAGCACTGGCATCTGTTTTATCGGCGAGCGGCGTTTTGCAGACTTTCTGCAGCAATACCTGCCTGCCCAGCCAGGCAATATTGAAACCCCCGAGGGCGAAGTCATCGGCCAGCACGCAGGCCTCATGTACTACACCCTGGGGCAGCGCCAGGGGCTGCGCATAGGCGGCCTTAAAAACCATCCAGAAGAACCCTGGTTCGCCGCCATCAAGGACCTGGAGCGCAATGTGCTTGTCGCCGTGCAGGGCAAGCAGAATGACCTATTGTTCACCGACTGGCTTACCGCCGGCGATATTTTCTGGATTAATGGCCAGAGTCCAGCCCTGCCGCATCGCTGCAAGGCCAAGGTGCGCTACCGCCAGGCCGATCAGGACTGTGTCATAGAGGCCTGCGGCGATGCCGGCTATCGGGTTCGCTTCGATCAGCCGCAGCGCGCCGTCACACCCGGTCAGTCCGTGGTGTTCTACGACGCTGAGACCTGCCTGGGTGGCGGGGTAATTGAAACCACGGGTAAAACCGGCTCGGAGTAAGTGCTTAAAATGTCACGCCAACAGGATGAACAAGCCATTGCCCTGGCGGCAATGTGCCAGGCCGCAGCCCTGGTCGACCAGATCGCCACGCGCGGCATGATCCCGCAGAACAGTTTTGAGTCCAGCCTCTACAGCATCTTTGTAACCGACCCCAAGCGCACCGAAGATATTTACGGCGGCGCCCATGACCTGCCCCACAACCTGAGCCTGGGCCTGAAAACGCTCAGCGATCTGATAGAGAAACGCAGGGGCGATCAGAACCGCAACCTGATCAACTACGTGCTCAGCATGATCACCCTGCAGGCCAAGCTTGCCTCCAACAAGGAGATGCTCGACACCCTGGGCAAGCGCATCGTCCAGATCCGTCAGCAGGCGCAGTATTTCAACGGCCAGGACGGCGATGCACTGGATAACCCGGCGGTTTTCACCCATACCAATGTGGTGGCCAATATCGCCAGCCTGTACCAGGAAACCATCAGCACCTTCAGCTTTCGCATTAACGTTGGAGGCGATCCGCGTCACCTGCAAAATGCCGACAATGCCGCCAAGATCCGTGCCCTGCTGCTGGCCGGCATCCGTGCCGCAATGCTCTGGCATCAGGTGGGTGGGCGTCGCTGGCAGTTGCTGTTTTTCAAACATCGGGTACGCCCGTCGCTGCAGCGCCTGCAAGTCCCTCAATAGATCGCAGCGCGACGGCCGGGTAGCGCAAAATGCATGCATACCCGGGGTTTCCGCATCACAGCTGCGCATAAGTCATACGCCGGCGCCGCATTTCCGTTATAATGCGCGCACTTTTTTAACCCTACAGTCACAGCGAGACGTTTCATGGAGCTCTCTGCCCTTACCGCCATTTCTCCCATCGACGGACGCTACGGCAGCAAAACTGCTGACCTGCGCCCCATATTCAGCGAATTCGGCCTGGTTCGTTTCCGCGTCGAAGTGGAGATCCGCTGGCTACAACAGCTGGCCAACCACCCCGGCATCGTCGAGGTTCAGCCGTTCAGCGTCGCTACCAATGCGCAGCTCAACGCCATCGTCAGCGACTTCAGTGAAGCCGATGCACAGCGCGTCAAGGACATCGAGCGCACCACGAACCACGACGTCAAGGCCGTTGAATATTTCATCAAGGAAAAATTCGGCAGCAACGACGAACTGGCCAAGATTAGCGAGTTCGTGCATTTTGCCTGCACGTCCGAGGACATTAACAACCTCTCCCACGCCCTGATGCTGAAAAACGGCCTGGCCGTCATGCAGGATCAGATGCAGCAGGTGAAGGATGCCATCGCTACCCTGGCACGCGATTACGCCGCACAGCCGATGCTGTCCCGCACCCACGGCCAAACTGCTTCGCCCACGACCCTGGGCAAGGAAATGGCCAACGTTGCGCACCGCCTGCAGCGCCAGCTCAAACAGCTGGACCAGATGGAGTTCCTCGGCAAGGTGAATGGCGCCGTCGGCAACTATAACGCCCACCTGTCCGCCTACCCCGACGTCGACTGGCAGGCCTATGCCGAATCTTTCGTCACCAGCCTGGGCCTGGACTGGAACCCGTATACCACCCAGATCGAACCGCACGACTATATCGCCGAGCTGTTTGATGCAATCTGCCGTTTCAACACCATCCTGATCGACTTTGATCGCGATGTATGGGGTTACATCTCGCTGGGTTACTTCAAGCAGCGCACCATTGCCGGTGAAGTGGGCTCGTCCACCATGCCGCACAAGGTCAACCCGATCGACTTCGAAAACTCCGAAGGCAACCTCGGCATCGCCAACGCAATCATGCAGCACCTCGCAGCCAAGCTGCCAATCTCCCGCTGGCAGCGCGACCTGACCGACTCCACGGTACTGCGCAACCTGGGTGTTGGCTTTGGTCACAGCCTGATTGCCTACCAGTCAGCCCTCAAGGGCATCAGCAAGCTGGAACTGAATGCTGCACGCCTGGACGCCGACCTCGAGAACGCCTGGGAAGTACTGGCCGAGCCGATTCAGACCGTGATGCGCCGCTACGGTATCGAAGAGCCGTACGAAAAGCTCAAGGCACTGACCCGCGGACACACCATGAACCGCGAAACAATTCAGAACTTTATCGATACGCTGGACATGCCGGACGATGCCAAGGCTTCGCTCAAGGCACTCACGCCGCAGAATTACATTGGTAATGCTGTGGCGCAGGCCGAATCGATCTGATTGATCCGGGCTGAACGAACGGGGCCCCAGGGCCCCGTTTTCAATGGTGATCGACAGCGGCACAGCCCGCGCCAGCGATAGACGTACAAACCGATCCGCCTTCGGAACTGCCATGCTCAAGAATATCCGCATCGTACTGATCAACACCTTTCACCCCGGCAACATAGGCGCCGCCGCCAGGGCCATGAAGAACATGGGCCTTACGCAGCTATGGCTGGTGGAGCCGCGGGAATTCCCCCACCCCGATGCCGACTCCCGCGCCGCCGGCGCCAAGGATGTCCTGGACGCTGCCCGCGTTGTAGGCAGCCTGGATGAAGCCATTGCCGACTGTCAGCTGGTCATCGGCACAAGCGCTCGCAACCGGACCTTCGATCTGCCTCAGCTGGATGCCAGGCAGTGCGGCATCAAGTGCGCGGCCGAGTCAGCCGACGGCGAGATCGCCATCGTGTTCGGACGTGAAACCATGGGGCTGCACAACGACGAACTCAAGCGTTGCAACTTTCATGTCTATATTCCGGCCAATCCGGAATACCCGGTGCTCAATGTAGCCCAGGCCATACAGCTGCTGAGCTATGAAGTCTGGATGGCGCACGAACAGCCGGTAATCCAGACCGAAGGCGCCCAGTACCCGCGCCAGGGCGAAATGAAGCTGTTTTACGAGCATCTTGAGCGCGTGCTGCGTCTTACCAACTTCATCATTCCGCAGCACGAGGGCCGCGTGCTGGACAAGCTGCACCGCTATTTCAATCGCAGTCGCCCGGAAAGGGCCGAGCTTGGCATGCTGCGCGGTATCCTCGCCTCAGTTGAAGAAGTGCTCGGCAAGCAGAAGAAATAACCCTAACCACAGCGACCCCGAACACTCGGGGCTCGGCATGCTGCGCGCTTTCTTCGCCTCAGTCGAAGAAGTGCTCGGCAAGCAGAAGAAATAACCCTAACCACAGCGACCCCGAACCGCGAAGC